>CAYJPV010000001.1:0-175398 GCA_964372095.1 uncultured Vicinamibacterales bacterium
CATCATTTCTCCTCAGTATTGCCGTTGCGCCGACCACTATACGCCGGTTTGCTCACGCGGAATACTCGTGGATTGCACATTGTCGGATCTTGCTCGCCCGAGTCCGTCTGCCACGTAACCGGCTTGCTCCGCTTGTCGGAGAGCAACGATCTGTGGGCGGGTTGGCCGATGGGCTGGCCCACCCGCCGCGTGCCTCTGCCTGCCTCCGAGCGCACGCGGGCAAATTCCTGTGGTAGTTTGCTCGTGCGAGGGAAGTGCCCATATTTCTTTGGCTCTGGATGCGAAAATGGTTGACTAACCAGGCGACTTAGCGTAAGATAAGAGGGAAGTTAGTTGTGGACTCTGGAAGGGGCAACCACACGTTAGCGTGTGGCCACTATAGCTAAGCAAGACGGCTAGGCGACGTGCCTAGCAACAGGCAGCTAGGAGTCCTCGGTTACGCGGCTTCTCCAGTGGCTCGCGTTGGGGTAGGTATCCCGGCGCGGGCTTCTTTCTTGTACGCCTGCGCCACTCCGTCCGGAGGGCGTATGACCCGACTCAAGTACGAACGCATCCGCCGTGGTCTGTCGCAGGAGGCCGTAGGTGTGTTGGCAGGACGCCTGAGCCAATCCGACATCGGCCTGATTGAGGCTGGCCAGCGCATCCCAACTCCGAAGGTGCTGGCACGACTGGCGGCCGTCTTCGACCTTCCGGCTGACGTGCTGCTGAAGCCCATCCGGATTGTCGAAGAGGAGCGGACATGAAGGCCCGCACCTACCACAAGCCGACGCCCGAGTTCCTCGCGGCAATCAAAGCCGCCAACTGGGAGGAAGTCTGGAAGCGTGGCCAACGGAAGATGGCGCGAATGATCGTCGAGGTCTCCGAGAACTCCTGCGCCGTAACCGCCCAGGACCGGAGCAACTTCGAGCAATTGGCTCGGACCATCGGCTACACCGGCGAGCTGTTCGCCGTGATGGCGGTAGAGCGATGACGCCCGACGTGGCCGAGTTCTTCTCGGCCCTGTATGCCGGGCAGCCCGGAGTGCTGGAACTCCGGACGTTCCCGCCAGACAAGCAGGACACACCAGCGGCGCAGCAACAGAAGCGGGACGCCTCCCGCCTCCGGGACTTCGTGCCCTTGGACGCTGGACACTGCGACACGAGCCGCGTTGACCACTTCGTCCGTGGCTGCGCAGTCGCAGAACTCGGTGCGTTCTTTGGCGTGGCAACCCGCACGGCGAACGCCGCCAAGGACCACAAAGGCGACATTGAGCACTGCCAGGTGTTGACCGCGTTGTTCGTGGATGCCGACTTCAAGCACCTGGGCGAGGACGTGACCCGCGCACGTATTGCGGCGTTCCCGTTGCCGCCGTCGGCCATGGTGATGAGCGGAGCAGGCATCCATTATTACTGGTTCCTTGAGACCCCGCTGTTTCTGCACTCGGCGAACGAACGCGCCATCGCTAAGTCGGTGCTGCGGCGACTGGCCGCACAGGTGGCCGACGTGGTTGACGAGAAGGTGTCGGAGCCTGCCCGCGTGCTTCGGGTGCCCGGTGCGCTGAACTACAAGTACGACCCTGCTCGGCTTGTGATCCTCGAGAAGTGCGACCCGTCGCTCCGATACACCCTGGAGCAGTTCGACGCCGTGCTAACGAAGGACACCGAGACCACCGACGAGTCGGCTGGCTTCACCATGCCCGAGAAGGTGAAGAGGGGCGAGCGGCACGACACCCTGTTCCGGCTGTTGCGCAGCCAGAAGGCGCGTGGCGTAAGCCTGAAGGCGTCGTTGGCTACCTGCCACGCGGAAAACGAGGACTTCACTCCACCGATTGACCGCAACGAACTCGACTCGTACCTGCGGCGGTGCTGGGACGAAGCCGACCGGCCGGGGTTCTCTCCGTCGGAGCTTGTCGCCGATGGTGTCGTGATGCGTGGCGGAGATCTGAGCGCGATTGTGGACCGGGCAGAAGCCGCGTTGCTCTCGACTCCCATCTACCAGCGCGGCGGAGTGCTGACCCGCGCCATCAAGCTCGACACCGCCATCGACGAGCGGCACGACATACGGCGGAAAGCTGGCTCGACTGTTCTGTTGGCGGTCCGCGAGCCGTGGCTTGTGGAACAGATGGGCCGCGCACTGCGCTGGTACCAGGAAGGCCCGAAGGGGACCAAGATACTGCGCGACCCACAACCGCTCTATGCGCGGACGTTGCTCGGGCGCGGAGAGTGGCGCTTTCCTGTTCTGCGTGGCGTCGTGACCACACCGACGCTCGCGAGTGACGGGCGGATCATCGAGGCCCACGGCTTCGATGCCGAGTCCGGGATGCTCGTGGACGTGGCAGTTGGGGCGTTCCCGCCAGTTCCGCTGGAGCCGACGAAGGATGACGCCGTCGAAGCGCTGGCTCGACTGGCCGACCCGCTGCGCGGCTTCCCCTTCGTCAACGACATAGCTCGCTCGGTCGCATTGTCCGCGATGCTAACGGCGCTGGTCCGGATGAGCCTCCGCACTGCGCCGCTGCATGGCTACGACGCCCCGACCGCCGGCACCGGGAAGTCGTTGTTGGCGGAAATGGTGGGACTGCTGGCGACTGGCGTGCAGCCTCCGGCGATGAGCCAGGGCAAGAGCGACGAGGAAGACGAGAAGCGGCTGTCCACCGTCCTGTTCTGTGGCGACCCGGTTATCCACATCGACAACTGCGAGCGGCCCATCTCGGGCGACTTCCTCTGCTCGATGCTGACGCAGGAAGTGGTCTCGGCACGCATCCTTGGGCTAAGCGAACGGCGTGTACTACCCAGCACGGCGCTGGTGCTCGCGAGCGGGAACAACCTGACCTTTGCGGGCGACACGTCGCGGCGGTCCGTGAACTGTCGTCTTGATGCGAAGGTGGAGCGCCCTGACACTCGGGCCTTTGACTTCGATTGCCACGCGGAAGTGCTGGCGTCGCGGCCGGAACTCGTCGTGGCTGGCCTTACTGTGCTCCGCGCCTACCACGTGGCGGGACGGCCTGAACGTCTGACGCCAATGGGCGGATTCGATGACTGGGCCTGGATACGCGGTGCGCTGACGTGGCTCGGGCACGCGGACCCGGAGTTGTCGCGAAGCGGCATTCTGGCCAGCGATCCCCGCAAGGACGAGCTCCTGGCGGTGATGGACCTGTGGAAGGACGCGTTCGCCGACGCCCGGCTTGAGGTGGGAGAGATTGCCCGCATTGCCGACGGCTTCGAGGCTCCCACCAAAGCCGTCGCGCTCCGCAACAAGCTCGTCGAGGTCGCCTGCCGGGGCAATTGGAACGGGAAGTCTGTCGGCTGGTGGCTCCGCCGGAACAAAGACCGCGTGGTTGGTGGGAGGAGTCTGCGCTGCGAAGACGGACGTCGGTTGGTCTGGTGGCTATGCGAAGAAGAACAGCCCGTTCTCCCCGCGCTTTCTAACCTTTTAGCGGTTTCTTCTCCAAGCGGAAGCTGCACCAACTTTCAAAATCCACCTATCGACTCGGTGTGGAGGAATAGCGCGAAAAGGGAAGAATGCGCGGATGTTGGCGGAGACACACTCGGTGAAAACACACCGACGTTTTGACCGACGGAGGCAACCCTATGAACGAAATACAGTTGAGCCCACACGCCCGCAAGGTGCTACTCGGCGACCGTCAGTGCACGGCCAAGAACCGCAAAGGTGAACGCTGCGGCCGGGCATCGGCGCTCGGGCAGTTCCAGTGCGACCAACATGGGGGCAAGGCTCCACTCTCCATCGCTGCCGGACGGGAGCGCATGGCCGCCCTGGTGGAACCCGCAATGGACGTGTTGTTCCGCGCAACCCGGAACGCGCCACCCTGCGAACTGTGCGGGCGCAGCGACGCAGACCGAGACCCGACGGCTGTGCGTGCGGCGGGCATGATTCTGGACCGCTGCGGCTACAACGCCAAGCTGACAGTCGAACACGAGCAGGCCCCAGCGATTCCTGCCTGGACGCAGTACTTGACCGACGACCAGATCGCGCAGATCTCCGTGTGGGTGAAGGAAGCCCGGCAGCGCATGTTCGACAGCACTCGCGTGGACGACGCCCTCTGCATTGAGGGTGAGGTCGCCGAGTCCGATCCGGAACCCGAAGCGTCCCCAACGGGATTGGAGACGAGTGAGACAGGACGCGATGAGTAACCTCCACGACGAACAGAGCTTCGCGCCCGAACTGCTGGCCTTCTTCGCCGAGATCCGGGCCAAGGGCGGCACGCTGTCGCTGCGAGGACCGGGGACCGGGCGGCTGTTCCTGGCCCCGCACCAGCTCTACTCGCAGTTGTCCGACGCATCGATCCTGGCGTGGCGGAAGCACCTACAGGAGATCAAAGCCATCGTGCGGGACAACGTCTATGTGCCGCCACCGGCTCCGGTCCCCGCGCCAGTCGCACCGGAGCCACCTCCGGAGCCAGAGCCTCCGGAGCCGGAGTTACCAGAACACATCCGCCGCATCGTCGAGTGGAACACGCCAGCGGAATACGAACGACGTCGCAAGGAAGCCACGGCCGTGATGATGCTGACCATGGGCCTAGAAAGGACACAGGTATGAAGTTCACTCCACGCACCGCGCAGTTCAGGACCGCGCATTTCACGACCCCGCAGTTGAGAACCGCTGCTCCGAGGACGTACGAACCTCCGGACCCGTACCGGGACGAGTTGATGCAGCGTGAGGAACCCGCACGCAAACCCATCACGTATCCACCGCCGTGCCCGTGCGACGACAAGTCGTACCGCCCTGGCAACGGCTCGGCACCCAACGGCTACGCCATCGCCATTGAACGACAGAAAGGACACGGCCGATGACTCTCGCACAGCTCGAAGCCGAACGCGCCAAGCGCAAGGATGAACTCGACCTCCCGCGCACGATGACCCCACGAGAGACCGATGCCTATGTCGAGCACACCCGCGTACTCGACATGCGGATCGAACGTGCTCGCTCCGCTGCCGCCCTCGTGGCGGAACTGACGGCGCAGATCGCGCCCCTGGAGGCGTGGCGCGACTTCCTCGCAGCGCAGCGCCCCAAGCTTTGCGCCGACTTGATTGCGCTGGTGCCCGACTACCGTGACCGGGCGACGATGGACCTCCAGCAGGCACTCAAGTTGTCCATCTCGAACATCGATCGCGGGGCGACGTACTGGGCCAACGGTGCGGCCGGGGTCGGCGCTCCGCTGGCGGCAGCCATCCAGGCCGCAGGCTATCTGCCACGCACCGGCGTTCCCGGTGTGGCGTGGCTCGGCAGTCTCCCGGCAACGGAACAGCAACTCAAGGAGTTGCGCCGACAGATCGACACGGCACAGGCCCAGTTGGATGAGGCGCTGTTGGACGACGCGACACGCGCCAAGCTCGACGCCGAGGGCGCTGCTCGACGTGCTGTCCTGGAGAGTCTGAACCTGTGCGGCACCAACGCCGACGGCGACCCGCGCAAGCCATTTGTGGCACGCCGTTCCGACGGCACCGTACTTCCCGAATCGGAGTTGACTCGGGAGCAGCGCACAGCACTCGACCAAGTGAACGCAGCCGAGTACCAGCGACGGGAAGAAATCCACGCTCGGCAGTCGGGTGAGATGGTTTAAGGCGAAGGGGCTCTTTCATTGCGAGTGGGAGCCTCGCATCTCCGAGTGGGTAACTGCTCGGGGCAGCCGATCCTCGGTCCCTTCGCCGCCCGCACTCGCTGCGGGTACGGAACCCGATGGTCGGCACAACTTCCAACTGGTGTGAGCGCGGAGCGCCAGTGTCGGTCCGGCGTAGTGACCATCTCCTTCCACTGCGCTAAGGACATCCGCCCAACCGGGTGAGCGGCTCCCGGACCCAAGCCGACGTTGTCGCTGCCATCGTGGCCCGGCAGCGTCGGCCCGCACTCTTCGGAGCACACCTATGCAAGTCAATGGCGACGAATACGTGGTGTGTCGGCACTGCTTCCAGCCGTTCACCGTCTCGCCAGGGGAGCGCAAGCTCTACGGTTCCCGTACTGGCGACTACACCCTGCCGCGTTACTGCCGTGCCTGCCGGATTCTCCGGAGGCAGCAGGCATCCGTGGTGCCCGTGACCCGACTTCCTGCGCTCGACCCTCGCGAGGGCGAGTGTTGGGGTGATGCGGCGAAACGCGCCCGTGCCGAAGCGGGCACGGCGATCAGAGGTTATCCGCAGGCAAAAAGACGCTTGCCTCGGTATCCAGAACGCCACGATGATTCTCTCGAACTGCCTGAGCCATAACGACTTAGGCCAACACGAGGGAACCATGGAAAACACCACCAAGATCGTGAAGAGCGCCAGCGTAACCCTGAAGGCAGCCGGGTCCGTGATGCGGATTACGGCCGTGCGTCGTGGCGACGGAACAGCCGTGACCTACGTGACGACGAAGGCCGAGGACGGGAAGAACGTGCGCGGCATGACCGAAGCCCACGCCACGTTTGATGAGGCCAAGGTCGCCCTGGACGCCCTGGCGTCGAAGGCCACGAAACTCGGCTGGCTGAAGCCAACGGGTGGGTTCCAGGCCCGGCCGGACGCGTTCTCGTCGCTGCCGGTCGCGCCGAAGGCCAAGAAGTAGGGTGACGACCATGACCACTTACGCCGTTTCGGTGCTGTTCACCGTTGACGAACGCTCTGACGAGCACTTGCACACACCAGATGCCATCAAAGCCGAAGTGCAGAGTTGGCTGGAGGGCTTGGGTGCCGTCGTTAGCCACATCTCGGTCGGCCCACTCCCGTCGTCTGACGTGGACGTGAGACCGGAGGACAAATGAACGCAGCAATCTACGCACGCAAGTCCACCGAGGAGAACGGTGTCGCGGACGAGGCCAAGTCCGTCGTCCGACAGGTGGAGGGCGCACGGGCCTTCATCGCTGATCGTGGCTGGTCCGTGATGGACTGGCACGTCTACACCGACGACGGCGTAAGCGGTGCGCTGTTCGCCAACCGTGCCGAGTTCCAGCGCATGATGCGTGACGCCCAGGCCGGAGCATTCGAGGCCGTGGTGTTCTACGACCTCGACCGCTTTGGGCGCAACGCTCGCCAGACCATGCTTGCCCTGAACACCCTGGCCGACCTGGGTGTGACCATCTGGGACTACAGCACCGGGCTGGCAGTAGACCTCGATTCGTTCGAGGGCGAGATGATGACGTTCATGAAGGCCCGGTTCGCGCAGCAGTACCGGGACCAAGTCCGCAAGCACACCCGCGACGCCATGCGGCGCAAGGCCGAGCAGGGCTACGTGACGGGCGGCAAGACGTTCGGCTACGACAACGTCGGTGACCACGGCCAGCGCGAGTGGCGCATCAACGAAGCGGAGGCTGTCGTTGTCCGCGAGATCTACGAGCGCACCGCTGCGGGCGACGGTGCCCGGTCGATTGCGGAGGCACTGAACGCTAGGGGTGTCGCGCAGCCCCGAGCGCAGCAGGGTCGCGCCTGCGGCTGGTCCACCTCCACGATTCGGGCCGTGCTGGACCGTCCTCTGTACCGTGGCATCGTCGTCTACGGCCGCAGCGCGAAGGCGTACGGCCGGGAACTGCGCCACGTCTACCGCGACACCAAACGCGAGAAGGGGCAGATTCGGAAGCCAGAGGACACGTGGGTCCGTCTGGTGAACGAAGACCTCCGCATCGTTGACCCTGTGCTGGCCGAACGCTGCGATGCGCTGCGCCAGGACCGTCGCACCCGCTACCTGGCGTCGGTGGCGAAGGGTGGGCGAGTGCCCGAGCGAGCGCACGGGAAGTACCTGCTGTCGGGTGGGCTGCTGGTCTGCTCGACGTGCGGCGGGCACTTCGAGGCCCGCAACGCGCCGTGGAGGGGCAGTCGCGAGGTCTACATCTGCTCCACACTGCGACGTAAACCCGGCTGCTGCACCAACACCCTGGCCCTGCCGATTGCCGCCACCGACGACGCCGTCCTGTCCGTCGTTGAGGGCGAGGTGCTCGGCACACGCATTATTGAGGAACTCCTGATGCTGGTGGACCAGGGTGTGGCCGACGACGGTGCCCGGCTGACCGCTGACCGTGACCGTCTGCGGACGGAGGTAGACCGGCTGGTGGCGTCCATCGCGATTGGGGTGCCAGCCGACACCGTTGCCCCGAAGATCCGTGAGCGGGAGACCGAGATCGCCAAGCTGGAGGCCCGGCTGCGAATGCCCAGGCAGGCACCGCCCAACATCGAGCGGCTGCGGGACGCGTTGAACCAGCGGACGGCCCAGTGGCGGGCAGACCTGCGGGCGGAACCCAAGGTTGCCCGTATGCTGCTGCGACGGCTGGTCGGGCCTCTGACTCTGTGGGATGCTGCGGCAACGTCGCCGGAATGGGTGAAGTGGGAAGCGTCGATCACACCCGAACGGCTGCTGGAAGGGCTGGCGGAATGCCCGTCCTACTTGGTGGCGTCCCCACCGGGATTCGAACCCGGGTCTCGGCCTTGAAAGGGCCGCGTCCTGACCCCTGGACGATGGGGACTCTGAAGGCGGAAGTGCGGGCTGCCTTGAGCACCGTGGGCACGTAAAGGCAACACTCCATAGTACCATGCCACGGTCGGCGGTTCAACCCGTCCGAACGCGGCGCCGTCAGGCGCCCGAACCGCAGGGGAGACCACCAATGGGGGGCACCGCGCCTCGGCTGCTGTGGACCATCAGCGCACCCGTCGATGATGTGACGTGCGCGATCGGGACGGACTGCAACGGCGTTGAACTGCTCATCGAGCAGGGCACGACGTTGCTCGCGCGCGAGTTCTTTCCGGACCGCTCAACGGCCTACGACCGGGCCCGCGTCCTGCGCGGCGAGCACGACGCCCTCGTCAGCCGCCAACTCGACGAACCCGTGCTGCCGGCGCCGTCGTGCGTGCTCCGGCCGTGGCGGTCGTCTGACGCGGCCGCCCTGGCCGAACACGCCAGCTGCCCGGATATCGGGCACAACCTGCGTGACGGCTTTCCGTGTCCTTACGGGTATGAGGACGCCGTGCGCTTCATCGCCCACGCGGCGGCCCTCGAGCCGCTGTGCCGGTTCGCGATCGTCGTTCAGGGTGAGGCGGTGGGCAGCGTCGGGTTCGTGCTCCACCCGAACGTCGAGCGCGTGTCCGCCGAAATCGGCTATTGGCTGGGCGAGCGGTTCCGGGGGCGCGGCCTGATGACCGAGGCGGTCCGGGCGGTCACGCGGTACGCGATCGCCACCCACGGACTCACGCGAGTGTTCGCCGTGCCCTACGAGTGGAATCCGGCGTCGTTCCGCGTGCTCGAAAAGGCAGGCTTCACCTGCGAAGGGCGTATGCGCCGGAGCGCCATCAAGGACGGCCGCGTGATCGATCAGCTGCTGTACGCGTACGTCGTCAGCGAAGCGGGCAATGCTGACGCGGTGCTTGGTGAGCGTGAGACGTCCGGCTGAAGCCGGACGCCACGACCGCACGACCACGACGGCACCGCCGGCTCAGCGCAGCTGCACCGGGCGCCGCAGTGACGGGTACGCGCTGCTGACACCGGGCCTGAGCAGGCAGGCATCGGCCAGGTCCTGGGCCTCGAGGGGGCTTGGCGCCAGGATGACGTAGGCGCCCGCCATCCCTGGGATGGCCCTGGCTGTTTCAACGCCGACTTCGTCGAGCACGCCCGCGAGCCGGTCCGGAGAAGCCAGGATGAGGACGACTTCGCGGGTGAGCAGGAACCGTGTCAGGCGCGAGCGGGGCACGCCCGGCTCGTACAGGACCACGTAACCCGCCGCGCCGTTGGCGGATTCGGCCTGGCTCACGACGTCTTTCAACGTCTTGCTGCCAACCTGTCCCCCGAGCGCGAACTCGGCCATCAGCCCGTCACTGCGTGTCAGGTCGGCGCCTGCAGGGACGGCGGGCTGGCGCGCGCGGTCGCGCCCATCGGCGTCGGCGCCCGACCAGTCCAGCACAAACTCGTCCAGGGCCAGCTCGAGGCGGATGGCCTCGGGAACCCGCAGAGTCACCGTGGGCACGCCGGCGGACTGGCCGCCCGAGGGCCGCGTCTCGACCGCGGCCACGGAAACCGCGATGAGACCGATCGCGCAACCGACAATCGCCAGGTGACTTTGGCGTCTCATTCGTGTCCTCCCTGCCGAATTCCGCAAGCCGCTCGCGCAGGTCTTGAAACCGGTCCTATTGAAGGTGGCCGTAGATACGCATCTGCCACCAGTTCACCGTTCCCGTGACGATCGGATCGCGGTCCGCCACTCGGAGCGTCCAGGCGCCGGCGCCCGATTCTCCCCAGTGACGGACGGACCACAACGACCAGCTGGTGAAGTGGTCTCCCGAATCAGATGGGCGGCGCGGAGCGAGCCGGCTCGTGACGCCGCTGGGAGAGGTCAGCACGACCTCGAGATCACCGCGCCAGCCGTGCGTGGCATCCAGGACAACCTCGACGTGCTCGACGACGAAACTCGGGGATGGCGGCGTGAACACCAGCTGCCGCTGCACCCCGGTCGCATTCGCATCGGGAATAGCCGCGTTCACCAGCTGAGTGCCGCTGTCGTAGCTCAACTCGGCGCTCAGTGAAGCCCAGGTGGCTGCGCGTTGCACCGCCGCGGTGGCGTCAACGACGCCAAACCCGTAGGAGTGATGGTGCGGGTACGCCCCCGGTGTCCAGTCGCTGTCGCCGGCATTCACGCGGCGGCTCGTCTCGCGGAGGATCGCCTGCACGTCGCGCCAGGTGAGGTTCGGGTTACGGCCGAGCATCAGCGCCACCACGCCGCTCACAATCGGGGCCGCGCCCGACGTCCCGCCAAACGCCGTCGTGTAGTCGCCGGCGTCGTACCCGACCGTGCCCGTGCGATCGGTCGTGACCAGGCCGCGGGAGCCCCCGCTGGACGGGGCGGTGACGATCAGGGCCGCGCACGTGTCGCTGTAGTACGCGCGTGTGCCCGAGTCGGCCAGGGCCGCGACGGCAATGCCGGTGCGCTGGTTGGCGTATCCGTCATAGTTGCAGTCGTCACCGGACCCCCCGCCGTTGCCGGCCGCCCACACGAAGACGCGGCCTCGGCCCCCGCGGCCGTTCTGGATGGCATTGGTGATCGCCGCGGCCGACAACGGCCCGGGTCGTGCCATCCGATTGGACGATGGGAAATCCGTGGGGCCCCAGGAGTTGTTCACGATATGCACGTCCTGGAGTGCATGCTGCAGCGCCTGGGCCTCCTGCTGGTCACTGGTTGACCCGGAAGAGTCCAGGAAGCGGATGCCCGCCAGGCCCGCGAGCGGAGCCACGCCACTGACGCCGATGCCGTTGTCGCCGCGTGCCGCGGCCAGCCCCGATACCGACGTGCCATGTTCGTCGCTGCCCGATGGATTCGGATCGCCGTCCTGATCGATGACGTCGGCCGACAGGGCCGCGCGATAGTTCGGCTGCAGATCCGGATGCGTATGCTGCAGGCCGTCGTCAACCACCCCGACCACGATGCCCGAGCCTCGCGACGTCGGCCAGATCGGCTGCACGTTGGCGCCCGCCACTTCCAGCGTGTTGCTCTTGAGATGCCATTGCTGGCCGAGCAGCGGATCCGGGACGGCGGGCGGTTCTGGCGTGGGCGTGGGCGTCGGTGTGGGCGTCGGTGTGGGCGCCGGTGTCGGTGTGGGTGTCGGCGTGCCGCCCGCGCCCGAACAACTCGCAGCGAGGGGATGGCCGGGCGGCACCCAGCCCGCGTTCACGCAGATCCAGCCCGGAGCCGGCGCGTTCGTCGTGCAGCCGGAACACGTCACCCCGGGGGCCGGTGTCGGCGTCGGGGTGGGTGTCGGCGTCGGCGTTGGCGTCGGTGTGGGCGTCCCGCCGCCGGAACAACTGGCGGCGAGCGGATGGCCGGGCGGCACCCAGCCCGCGTTGACGCAGATCCAGCCGGGGGCCGGGGCCGCAGTGGTGCAGCCGGAGCACGACACGCCGGGGGTGGGTGTTGGCGTCGGTGTCGGCGTCGGTGTGGGCGTTGGCGCCGGCGTCCCGCCGCCGGAACAATTGGCGGCGAGCGGATGGCCGGGTGGTACCCAGCCGGCGTTGACGCAGATCCAGCCGGGGGCCGGGGCCGTGGTGGTGCAACCGGAACACGACACGCCAGGGCCTGGCGTCGGCGCCGGCGTGGGTGTTGGAGTTGGCGTCGGCGTCGGCGTCGGCGTGGGTGTGCCGCCGGCCGGGCAGCCGGCAGCGAGCGGATGGCCGGGGGGCACCCAGCCCGCGTTCACGCAGATCCAGCCGGGGGCCGGCGCGTTCGTCGTGCAGCCGGAGCAGGTCTGGGCCGTCACGAGAGCCGGAGCGGTGAGCACGACCATCAGCGCGATGACGCCGACGGCCACCCTCCGCGACTGGATCGACACCATCGTCATGTCGCCCTCCGATGGGGAAATTGTCAGGACCTGGTCCATACTACCACCGTGCCGGCGGCCGCTTCTCCGGCGGTCCTGTCGTGCGTCGAAGACTCGTACTGTTGAAGGCACATTCGCGGGAGGCCAGGATGGACGTGATGCGTTGCGTGCGGGGAGTTGCCCGCCGAAGTAGCCGGGAGGCGTCACCAACGGCTTCGCAGGATGTGCCACATCCAGCGCACGCCGAGGATGGCGGAATCTGGCACGTGGTCACGCATTCAGGTTGTTAACTGGCCGGATGTCGCGAAACTGGGTGTGCGAGCGTCGTGCGTGCGGAACCCTTTGCAGACATCGACGTCGAGTTGGGCGCGCTGTGGGGAGATTCCTGACGGGATCCACTGGAGAGGCAAGAGGCAAGGAAATCTGGTGAGCCGGGTGGGTCTCGAACCCACGACCCCGTGATTAAAAGTCACGTGCTCTACCGCTGAGCTACCGGCCCACGGGTCCCATTGTAGCCCATTCCAGCGGGCTCCCGGAGACACGTTCAGCGCCCGCGACGACTCATCCCAAAAAAAGAACGGGCCGCCTCCCCCCGATGGGGAAGGCGGCCCGAGTCTGCGTGGGCCCGAGGCCCCTTAGAACGTGTAACGCAGGCTGAACTGCAGCCGGTAGACGTCACCGAGGCCCGCGGTGGGCTCGAGCGACTTCGTCATCATCTGGCCGCCAACCAGGCGCAGGCGATACGTCGTCTGGCCATTGGCGTCAACCGCCGGCGAAATCAGCGGCGAGTTCGACACCAGACGCTGTCCGACGCCCCAGTCCTTGTTCAGGAGGTTGGCGAGGTTCAGAACGTCCATGCGGAACTGCACCGTGTGCCGCTTGCCCCACAGGTTGGCGAACAGATCCTGCGAGATGTTCAGGTCGGTCTTGTAGACCATCGGCAGGAAGACCGCATTGCGCTCCGCGTATTCGCCGCGGTGCTCCTTGAGGTAGTCGTCCTGGTTGATGAACGCATCCCACGCCGCGGCCTGCGCCGCCGCCGTGTAGGTCACGCCGCCCGAGGTGTACGTCTGGAAGTTCATCTCGGACGTGTTGCGGTGGATGTAGATCAGGTCGTTCGCCGTGCCGCCGTCGCGGTTGAGGTCGCCCGAGAACACATAGCTCGTGTTGCCGCCGGTGAAGCCTTCCCAGAAGACCGACACGGTGGTCGCACCGAACTTGAAGTACTCGAGGCGGTAGCTGGCCGTCGCGAAGACGCGGTGACCCGGCGACGCGCCCGCATAGCCGAGGCCCGGGTTGTTCGGGTCGCCGGAATGCGCGTTGCCCGTCCACGATCCGCGCGCGATCGAGCCGGGATCCACGGTGTTCTTGGCTTCGCCGTAACGGTAACCGGCCTTCATCCAGAAGCCCGTCCGGAACGCCTTCTCGAGCGAGCCGCTCACCGTCCAGGCCCGGCCTTCATTCTGATTCTTGAGCACGGTCGCATTCGCGACGTTCGAGTAGATGCGGTTCGACGTCCAGCGCGGCCGCGCGTCGGCACCCGCGAAGGTGGCCTGTGCCGCTGGCAGGTTGGCATCGATGTAGTAGACGCCGTTTACGTCACGGCTGTAAATCAATTCCGCCGTGCCGGCCCATCCCCAGGGCAGCTTCTGGTCGATGGCAATGCTGCTGCGCCACACCTGCGGGAACTTGAAGTCCGGATCCGTGACAGCCAGCTCATACGAGGAAGCCGGCGCGCCCGTGACACTGGTCGGCTTGTACGCGTCCGGATTCGGGTTGAACGGCCGCAGATTCGTATTGTCCAGCTGCGAGAACCCGGTCAGCATGCCGGTGTTGCCGATCTGGTTGGAGATCCAGACGTAGGCCGGCCGGCCGGTGAAGACGCCCGTACCGCCGCGGACCTGCGTGTTGCGGTTGCCGGTGACGTCCCAGTTGAAGCCGACACGGGGCGACCACAGGACCTTGGGATCCGGCAGCTTGCCGGTGGAGTACTGCACGGCGGCGCCGGTTTCATCCCTGAAGGTCAGGGCGTCCGCGTCCGGGTTCGCGAACGCGGTGTCGCCGAACTTCGGCACGTCGATACGCAGGCCGAACGTAACCTTGATGTTGTCCTTGGCCTGCCAGACGTCCTGGGCGTAGCCGCCGGTGTACCAGACTTCCAGCGGCTGCACGGGCTTGTCCAGGTTCGGGATGTTCATGTACCGAACCTGGAAGCGGCGCAGGTTGACCGGCGACGTCGTGCGGTTCGGGTTTGCCGCGAGGTCGTTCGCGTCGGTATAGAAGTCCGCGAGCGAGTTGTAGACGTAGACGCTCTGGGAGCCGGGGAAGAACACGTTCTCGGACTCGTACCGTTCCACACTCGCGCCGAACGTCAGCGTGTGCTTGTTCAGGAACCAGCTGAAGTTGTCCTGGAACTGGAACGTCTTGTACCGCAGTTCGTTGTTCGGCGTGAACGGCTCGTAGCCGAACGTCGTGTACACCGAACTCGCTTCCAGGATGTCCACCATCGGGAAGAAGGTCCCGCCACGCACGGCGCGGCTCTCATCCTGGTAGGTGTAGCCGGCAATCAGGGTGTTGGCCTTGTTGTTCCCGATCGTCGAGTTCAACTCGCCGACGATCGAGCGGATGTTCTCGAGGATCTGGTAGTTCGAGTTGGCGAAGTTCAGGCCGGTCGTGTTGCTGCGGCGGTTCCCGAAGCCCAACGACGACGAGTTCGACGCCAGCACGTCCGTGAACGAATCGAGCTGCGTGTAGCGCAAGCTCAGCTTGTTCCTCTGATTGATGTTGTAGTCGAGTTTGGCCAAGTAGCGCTTGGCCGGCGTCTCGGAGTCGTACCCCTGATACGGGCCCGTCTCGTAGCCGAAGCGCGACTTCAGGAACGCGCTCAGCTGATCGAGATCCGACGCCAGGACGCGGGTCATGTTGCCCGCCACGGGCGCGCCGCCCGGGTTCGCCGTGAACGTGGTGCCCGGCGCCGTCAGCGATTCGTCTTCGAAGCTGCCGAAGAAGAACAGCTTGTTCTTGACGATCGGGCCGCCCAGCCAGAGACCCAGGTTGCTGTAATCGAACGTGCCGGGGTTGTACTTCAGGTCGCCGGCGTCCTTGCCCACGAGGCTCTCGTCGCGGAACTGATAGTACACCGAGCCCGACAGCGAGTTCGTGCCACTGCGCGTGACGGTGTTCACGCCGGCGCCAACGAAGTTGCCCTGGCGCACGTCGTACGGGGCGATGTTGACCTGCACGGCTTCGACGGCCGCCATCGAGATCGGCGCCACACCCGTGCGGTCGCCAGGCGCGCCGCCCAGACCGAACGAGTTGTTGAAGTAGGAGCCGTCCACGGTGATGTTGTTGAGGCGGTTGTCCACGCCGCCGAACGACAGGTTCGCGCCCGCCTGCGGCGTCAGCTTCACGAACGACTCGAGACGGTTCGAAATCGTCGGGAGTGTCGTGATCGCTTCGCGGTTGACCGCGGTGCCGGCACCGGTCCGCTCCGAACTGAAAATCGGATCGGCCTTGCCGGACACGGTGACTTCTTCACTCAACGCCACCGAGCCCAGCGTCAGCGCCACGTCCGACGTCATGCCGAGGCTTAGGTAAATCTCTTTGACCGTCTGCGGCTGGAAACCGGTCAGATTCGCCGTGATGGCGTACGGACCGCCGACGCGCATACCCTGAATCGAGAACCGTCCGTCCGCAAGCGTATACGCTTCGTACGTCGTGCCCGACGGTTCATGGACCGCCGTCACGGTTGCGCCGGGCACCGCAAGCCCCTGCGCGTCCTTCACGATGCCCGCCACCGAGCCGGTGGTGACGCCCTGAGCCGATGCATCCCGCATGGCCCCTGCAAGGGCGAACACCGCAGCCAGGACAAACGTCCCGCCGCGGAGCCAGACATTACCTTTCAACAAGCGCTTCATGTGATCACTCCTAATTGCGAGCCTGGTGCGTACGATTGGAATCCGAGCCAGTATAGCAAGTTCTTTCGGGGTTGGTTGTTTCCGGTGCGTGACATTATTGGTCCAATAAATTGGACAATATCCACGGAATTGGAGGTCATAGAATCTTCTGTCCGAGCGCGGACAGCGCCAGTTCCGTGGCCAGCAGCGCGGTCGCGTTGTGCGCGTCCAGAATCGGGTTGATTTCCACCAGATCCAGTGAGGTCAGCACGCCGGCGTCTGCAATCATCTCCATGAGGAGGTGTGCTTCGCGATAGTTCAGCCCACCGCGGACCGGTGTGCCCACGCCGGGCGCCAGGGCCGGGTCGCACACGTCGATGTCGAGCGACACGTGAACGCCGCCGGTTCCGCGCGACGCCAGCGCCAGGGCCCGATCAGCCACCGCAGCCATCCCCAGGCGATCGACGTCCGTCATCGTGAAGACGTGGACGCCCGATTGTCTGACCAGCCTCTTCTCCGCATCGTCCAGATCCCGGACCCCGACGAGCACGGTGTGCTCGGGCAGGACCGCGGGTCTGCGGGTGCCGATTCGCGCCAGTTCGTGGGGTTCCGGGCCGAGCAATGCCGCGAGGGGCATGCCGTGGACGTTGCCGCTCTCCGACGTCTGCGGGGTGTTCATGTCGGCGTGGGCATCGACCCAGATCAGCCCCAGCGGCTGGCCGCGCCGGTGCGCCCAGTCCGCCGCGGCGGCCACCGATCCGGCACCCAGACTGTGATCGCCGCCGAGCACGAGCGGAAACGCGCCAGCCTCGAAGCTGGCCAGGGCCATGTGATGCAGGCGCTGGCAGACGCGGGCGATCTCCCGGACGTACTTCTTGCGCGAGTTGCCTGGGTTCCGCGTTTCCGGAATCGGCACGGCCAGGTCACCGCGGTCAACCACGGCGTGGCCCAGGCCGGCGATGCGTCCGTCGAGCCCGGCGATGCGCAGGGCAGACGGCCCCATGTCGACGCCCCGGCGCCCTTGTCCCAGGTCGAGCGGCACCCCGATGATGTGGACGGTACGCGGTTGCACGGAGCCCTACCGTTTCCAGGAGATCGACACGCCTTCACCCGACGGCGACACGATGGAGGACACGATACCGGGGTGCGTGCGGACGGTCCGCAGGAAGTCGCCCATCTCGCGGGCTTTGTTCACGACATTGTGCGCCACGAACAGGCCGCCCCGGTCGAGTCGCGGGAACACCAGATCGAAGAACCGCTGGTAGTCCTTCTTCCAGGCATCCAGGAAGACGAAGTCGAACGTCCCGGTCACGGTGGGGATGGCGGCAAACGCGTCGCCGGGAATCACGCGGACGATGTCAGAGACGCCAGCGGCGCGGATGTTGGCGTCGAGGGCCTTTGCGCGCTGCGGGTCGTACTCGATGGTGACCAGCGTCCCGCCTGTCTCGCGCAGCCCGAGGGCGGTCCAGATCGCGCTGTAGCCGCTGGCGCCGCCAATCTCCAGGGCGCGCTGGGCGCCGGAGCTGGCGACGAGCAGCCGGAGCATCCGGCCGTCTTCTTCCGAGACCGCCAGCATGTCGCTGTCGGCGGCCTTGATGCGTGCCAGAACGGCCGCGGCCTGCGGAGGAACGTCAGACGACGGCGTGACGGCCGTCTGGGCGGACGGGGAACCAGACAGGGGTATGGACAGCATGGCGGCGGCCGCCAGGACGGCGGCCCAGACACGGATGGGCATGCGGACACCTCAGGTGACGGAACAGGTGAGCCGGAGCCGGGCGTGCCGAATCGCCGAAGAGACGGGATGTCAGGTCTTACGCGTGGCCGCCGGGCCCGAGCGCGATCATTCTATCAGGACCGACATACGGCACGGTCCGATCACGCACGTCGGTCAACTGGGCCAGCACCGACGCGATGCGCCACATCTGGGTTCGCGATGAGGAGAGCTCGCGCCTCAGGTCGGCGGGGAGGTCCTGGCGGAGCAGGACCAGGTCGAGGGTGCCGAGGGCGGCCGTCAGCGGGTTGTTGACTTCGTGGGCCACGGCGGCGGCAATCTCGCCGATGGCCTGGACACGCTGCCGGTGGACCTGGTCGGCGTTCTCCTGGCGGCCGTTGATGAGCCGGCGCAGCCGGGCAGCCAGTTCGCGGGCGGGCACGGGTTTCACCAGATAGTCGTCGGCGCCGATGTCGAAGCTCTGCAGCTTCGACGGTGTGTCCGACAGGCCGGTCAGCATGATGATCGGGACGGTGCTGGTCCGGGCGACGGTCCGCAGGCGGCGGCAGACGTCGAACCCGCTCATGCCCGGGAGCATCACGTCCAGTACCACCGCGTCGACGGGCGCGTCGGCGGCCGCCGCCAGGCCCGTGGGCCCGTCTTTGGCGACACGGACGTCGAACCCTTCCATCTCGAGCAGTTCTTCCAGCCCGCGGGCGGTCTTCTCCTGGTCTTCGACCAGCAGAATCGTCGGAACCGGAATACGTTCGTGGGTCGTCGTCGTCTTCGCCATGTTGACCTCGTCCGTGTCGTGTCACGTTTCTGGACAGTGCCCGCCGAAGGGGGTATCGGCTGTGCCGGGCCGGTTCCGCAGGGGGAGGGCGCCGATTGCACACAGATGCACACGCCGGCATCACCAGGCCGGATAACGCGTGCGGTTTCGTGTTAGACTCACGGCCAATAACCCTGTCGGCCTGGGGGAGAACGACGTGAGTCCGATACTGGTGCGTCCCGTCCGCGAGCAGCTCGAACACGACCGGGTCATCCGGTTGCTGCAGCCGAAGTTCAAGCGGCGATTCGTTGCGGCGATCAACCCGGGGTCCGAGATGAACCAGGCGGTCGGCGAAGGTCCCGACGCGTTCTACCCGGATATCGTCCTCTCGCCCGTCGGGCGCGGCCGCAAGGTCGTCGGCGTCGTCGAAGTCGAAACCCAGGAATCGGTCAACGCCCTCGAGGCCATGGCGCAGTGGGCCATTTTCGGCCGCCTGCCTATCGAGTTCTCGCTGTACGTGCCGGCCGGGTCGGTCGAAGTGGCGCGGCGTCTGTGCCTCGACAACCAGATCGGCGTCACCGAAATCTGGACGTACCACAGCGTCGGCGACCAGATTCGATTCACCCAGGTGCACCGGGCGCCGGTGGAAGCCAAGATTGCCGCGGCGCGCGCGGCCGCGCATGCCATCGCGGCGGAGCGGCGCGAAGCCGAACGTGTCGAGCAGGCCGCGAAACGGGCGGCCTCGCGCAAGGCGGCCACCAGGAAGGCTGCACGCACGGCATCGGCTCCTCGCGCGGCGAAACCCGCGCGCGCGACGGCGGGGTCGCGCCGGACCGCGAAACCGGCAAAGGCCACGCGCAAGGCGGCCGGTCCCGCCCGGAAGGCACCGAAACGGTAAGCCGGGTCGCCCGGCTGCCGGCCCGGCCGTCCGCCCTGGCCGCACGTCCAAACAGCAGGTGAGCAGCAGCCGGGGCGCAAGCCTGCCTGAGGACGCCGGCCGGATTTGTGGGGCACGCGCCCGGTGTCGCCTGTTAGAATCAACGGGAAGCTGTGCGCGAGCGCGGCCGGTGACATCCAGCGCAGCGAAGTGAGAGCGGTAGGATACCCATGACACGACGATGGTTCCCTCGTTTGCTGACCGCGTGCGGTCTGATTGCCGGCAGCGTGGCACTGGCCGCGCAAGCGCCCCCGCAAGGGGTGCAGCAGCCGTCGTCCCAGGGGCAGGTGACGTTCCGCGCCTCGGTCGACCTCGTGACCACCGACGTCATTGTCCGGGACGGGCGAGGGCAATTCGTGGCGGATCTGAAACTCGGCGACTTCACCGTGCTGGAAGACGGCGTGCCCCAGGAGATCTCGTCGATGGTGCTGGTCCAGGGCGGACGCGCGTACAACGTGCAGTTGCCGCCGCCGCCGCCGCCCAGCGAAGGCATCATCCTGCCGCCGCCGCAACCGCGCAACGACGCCGCCGGACGGATCTTCCTGCTGTTCATCGACGACCTGCATCTCGACTTCAAGAACACGCCGCGGGTGCGTGACCTCGTCAAGAAGATCAAGACCACGCTGTTCCACCCCGGCGACATGTTCGGGATCGTGTCGACGGGCACGTCGTCCATCGCCATCGACCTGACCTACGACCTGAAGCGCGTCGACGAGGCCGCGAAGAAGATCATGGGCGGCGGTCTCAAGCCGTCGGAGATCATCCAGGGGGCCGAAGGGCAGGAGGGGCCCAGCGAGGTGCGGTACCGCGCGCATGTGGCGTTCTCGACCGCCGCGGATCTGCTGACGCAACTCGAAAAGGTGACCAACCGCCGCAAGTCGCTGATCTACGTGAGCAACGGCTACGACTTCAACCCGTTCGCCAAGTCGCGGGCAGGCGAGGCCGATTCGGTGTTCCTGAATCGCGACCAGATGAATACCGGTCAGGAACAGCAGCAGGACCCGAATGACCCGACGAGCCGCCGGGGCAACCAGTTTGCCGACGCCGACCTGGCGCGGGAACTGGCCGACCTGACGCGGGCGGCCAATCGGGCCAATACCACCATCTACACGCTCGATCCGCGGGGCCTCATCGGGATGCCGGACCTCGACGAGCAGGTCGATCCCGTCGAGTTCCAGCAGTACATGAGCAACTCCATCAATAGCCTCCGTGTGCTGGCCGAGCAGACCGGCGGCGTGGCCGTCGTCAACCAGAACGACTTCGACAAAGCCCTCAAGCGAATCGACGCGGAAACCAGCGACTACTACATGCTCGGGTACTATTCCAGCAACCCGGATCCGCTGCGGCGTATCCGCCAGATCGACGTGAAGGTGGACCGCAAGGACGTGGATGTCTGGGCGAGGAAGTCGTACGCGATCAAGCGGCCGGGCCGGGCGCGGTAGGCGCCGTGCGGCTGTGACGCCAGCGCGACGGGGGTGTCAGCGCACCGTCCGGGCGCGGCGTGCCCGGACGCGCGGGGACGTCACGTCAGCCGCCGCGCGTGAGTGGAAGGCTACGACGCCTGGGCGGTGGCGAACGCGGCGGGCGACGGTGCGGTGCGCGCGATCGGCAGCGTGTGGTTGCGCCGATGGGCGTGGGCATCGCAGCTCTGGCCCTTCTCTTCGACGTAGGCCACTTCGCGATTGGTCGCGAGTTCCCGGTAACGCCCAACCACGCACCCGCACTCGAGTGTCGTGAAACCAAGTAGCCGGACGAGACTCATAACGTTCTCCTGTTGCCAGCGTGTGTGCAAAACTCGTGCCTCCTTGGGGCGGCATGAAGACGGGAGGATCCTCACGCGTCCTGTCTGGATTATCGGCACTTTTTGCACACTCATGAGACATTGCGGTGCCCGTGCCATGTCCAGAACTCCGACACGGTGGACACCCCGTCCCGGCTGTTGAATTCCCTTCGCCAAAGTTTTGGATCACGGGCGACCCGGCGGGAGGTTCCGATGACCACAGTCACCATCACGTTATTCACCACGCGGGATTGCCCGCACTGCGAAGCGGGTCGACTGTTCCTCAAGGAGCGGGGTGTCGATTTCGTGGAGAGGGACGTGCTGGCCGACTCGATCGCCCTGCAGGACATGCTGTTCATGCTCGGGCGCACAGAGGTGCCGGCGCTCTGCGGCGGCTATCAGGCTTCCATCGGATTCGACCCGCCGCGCTGGCTCGAAGTCCTGGAACACGTTCGCGAGATCCGGCGCCGCGACCCGATGCGGCTCCCGGCGCAGTTCGGCGAGGACCCCCTCAAATTGTGAAGGCCGCCACCGGGGGAGCCCCTCGGCACGGCAGGAGGGCCCTGCGCCGGCCAGACCGGATCTGCACGTCGCTGCGCGGATGATCCCAATGCCGCAAAGTGGAACAGTTATCGCAACAAGTGGTTGCGGAACAACATGATTCTGGTAAAATCCGACTTCACGTCGCCGTCAACCGCCGCCGATGCCATGAACAACCTGAAACGCCTCGCCCGTCGCACGGCTTGCCTGGGGCTGACCTGCCTGGTCGGGGTCATGCTGGGTACCGGTGTCGCGGGGGCTCAGGCGTCGAAGGCCCAGTCGGGCTCGACGTCCGCCCGGAAGACCACCTCCGCCAAGAGCACGGGGCCGACCAAGACCTCCGCCAAGTACTCGAGCAACTCGGCCGCCGCCCGGCGCGCCCGGCTGGCTCGTGCCCGTGCGGCGGCCAAGGCCCGGGACGTCGCCGCGGCCAAGGTGCCGCGCTTCAAGCTGGATGACCACGGCGATCTGGTACCGGATGTGCGGGCCGAAGCGGCCATCGTCTACAACCCCGCCACGGGAGAGATTCTCTGGGAGACGGGCGGATTCAGCCTGCGGTCGATCGCCAGCATCACCAAGGTGATGACGGCGTTGTGTTTCCTCGAAGACGGTCCCGACCTCGCCCGTGAAGTGACGGTGGACCGGGTGGACCTGCGCGGCGCGTCAACGACATTCCTGCGTACCAGCGAACGAATCCGTCTGCAGGACGTGCTGCACCTGGCGCTCGTCGCGTCCGACAACGTGGCTGCCCGCACGCTGGCCCGCTCGTCTTCGGGAGGCCCCGAGGCCTTCGTCGTCCGGATGAACGAAAAGGCCGCCGAACTGGGCCTGACGAGCACCCACTTCACCGATCCGTCCGGCCTCGACGCCCGAAACGTGTCGTCGGCGTACGACCTGGCCCGCCTGATTACCTACGCGGCCGAAGACGAGTTGTTGTCGAGCATCATGCGGACGTCCGAATACACCTTGCGGACGAACCGCCGCACGTTGACGGTCCACAACACGAATCAACTGGTGAGGTCCGCCGACATCGACGTCCGCGGCGGGAAGACGGGTTTCATCAACAAGTCGGGGCACTGCCTGGCGACGCTGCTGCGTTTGCCGGAACTCAATCAGACGGTGGCGGTTGTCGTCCTGGGAGCCCGGTCAAACGCCGGCCGCTTCTGGGAAACCCGCCATATCTTCAACTGGATTACGGCCAAGGCCCACAGCCTGTTCGGCGGTCAGCACCCCGTGCCCTCGTCGGCGCCCGAGCCGGTCATCCACGACTCCGACCGTTAGTCCCGGCCGTCCAGTCCCCTCGTCAGCACGCCCGCCCGCGATCCCGGCCGGTTGTCCGGCTACGCCACGTAGCCGCGCTGAAGCGCCGCCGCGTCGAGCGGCAAGGTGGCGATCGTGTCCACGCTCAGCATGATCGGTCTGTCCAGATGCCGGGCATCCACGGCTTTCAGATACCGGCGGCACACATTACAGGCGAGGAGCCGGTACGGGCTTCCCTGACTGGCGTACGAGACCTGCTGCCGCGGCGTGGCGTCCCCGCACGCGGGACAGATGCCGGCGTCGAATGGCCAGGCCGTGGCGCAGCCGCCGCAATGGAGGCGGCGCCCGCCCTCGAGGGGCAAGGACGCCATCTCCGGATCGGCGCCACAGAAGGGGCAGTACGGCCGGTTCCAGGCGGTCACGTCCGCACCGGCGCGAACACTCTCGGCCGCGCGCTCGATAAAGGGTCTGGCGCACAGATCCAGCACTTGCGGAAACATGTCCCCGTGCGGGCAGGACCAGTCGGCCAGCCCACGTCGTGCACGGGCGTCGAACCAGCTGCGCACCTCGTCCGCCGTCGGGTGGCTGTCGCGGGCCAGCGCGAGCAACCGCGTGTGATCCGCCGGTTCGAGGGTGTCGAACCGCGCCAGGACGTCTGCCATCTGCCGGAACAGCAGACGCAGTTCCATCCAGTCGAAGGTCACGTCGTCAAACCGGAGCAGCGGCGCACCAGCCGCCAGGCGGGCGGCAACCCACTCCGGTTCGTGGGTGATCCACGGCGTGCTCAAACGCCCCCGGATCCGGCGCTGGAGCGTCACGATATCGATCTGCATCTCGGCCGCGACGGCCAGCTCGGGCTGGTCGTGTTTCAGGCGTTTCAGGGCGGCAATTTCCGGGGGATCCTGGCGTTCAAAACGGGGCTTGGCGGGATCGTTCACGTGTGATCGTCCTGTGGTCTGTGGCGGTTCCAGAGCCCAGTGTATCGTTTCCTGCCCGTTGAAGACCGGGTCTTTTTTTGTTGCCGCGCCCCGCGGATTGGCTAGACTGGATTGCCGTGACGCCGCGCGATGTGCTGATGGTGCTGTCGGAGGCCGTGCCGTTCTCGAAGACGGGTGGCCTGGGTGACGTGGGAGGCGCACTCCCTGCGGCACTCGTGCGGCTGGGCCACCGCGTCACCGTCGTGCTTCCGCGGTACGCCGGGTCGCCCGACGGCACGGAAGTGGCGGCCTTCGCGCCGGGCGCGTGGCTGGGCTCGCCGGCGATCCGGATGCTCGACTACGCGGGCGCCGATGGCGTCACGTACCGCTTTGTCGACTGCCCCGAGTACTTCGCGCGGGAGGGCGTGTACGGCACGGCGGCAGGCGACTATCCGGACAACCATCGGCGTTTCGCGCTGCTGAGCCGGTCGGCGCTCGAAACCGCCGTGCGCGGGCGAGAGCGCGTCGACATCCTGCACGCCCACGACTGGCAGGCGGGACTGGCGCCGGCGTATCTCACGACGCGTTACGCGACTCACCCGGTGTTATCGCGCGCGGCGTCCGTGTTCACGATCCATAATCTGGCCTACCAGGGACTGTTTCCCCGCGAGGCGTTGCCCAGTCTCGATCTGGGCTGGGAGACGTTCACGGAGGGCGGATTGGAGTTCTGGGGCCGGATCAGCTTCCTGAAGGCCGGTATCGCGTACGCCCACATGGTCACCACGGTCAGCCGCCGGTACGCCGCCGAGATTCAGACGGCCGAACAGGGATTCGGCTTCGAAGGGGTGCTTCGCCACCGGGCGCAGCACCTGGTCGGCATCGCCAACGGGATCGACGTGGACGCGTGGGACCCGGCCCGCGACCCATACCTGCCCGCGCCGTATTCTGCAGACGACCTGAGCGGGAAGGCGGCCGCCAAGGCCGCGCTGCTGGAGGCGTCGGGCCTGGCGGGAGGAGCGGCAGCCACTCGGCCGATCATCGGCATGGTGTCACGGATGGTGGACCAGAAGGGGCTCGACATCATCGCCGGGGCTGTGCCGGACCTGATGCGGCTCGATGCCTCCTTCGTGATTCTCGGGACTGGCGATGCGCGTTACCAGGACATGTGGCGCCGGCTCGCGGAGGAGCATCCGGACCGGGTGTCGGTCACCGTCGGCTTCAGCGAATCCCGCGCGCACCTGATTGAGGCCGGGGCCGACCTCTTCCTGATGCCGTCGCGATTCGAGCCCTGTGGGCTGAACCAGATGTATTCGCTGCGCTACGGCACCGTCCCGGTGGTGCGGGCGACCGGCGGGCTCGACGACACCGTGACGCAGGTCGACCGCCGCACGGGCGACGGAACGGGATTCAAGTTCTCCGAGTACACGTCCGAGGCGCTCGTGCGGACGCTCACGCAGGCACTCGAGTGGTACCGCAATCCGGTCGCCTGGCGGCGGATCCAGGTGGCCGGGATGCGGCTCGATCATTCGTGGGACGCGTCGGCCCGGGAGTACGTCAGAGTGTACGAGCGGGCGTTGGACGGCCGCCGTCCGGGCGGTGGGGCAGGGCCGGTATGAAACCGGGAGCCCGGTTGGTGAATCTCTGAGAGGGGACACACGGTCCCGTCGACTTCAACTTACTGATTCCGAGGCATCTATGGCATCCGACAAAGTACACAATCTCACCGATGCGAACTTCGACGCGACGATCCAGGGATCGGCCGTGCCCGTGCTCGTGGACTTCTGGGCCGAGTGGTGCGCGCCGTGCCGGCGTTTGACGCCGACGGTGGATGCGGTGGCAGCTGAGATGGACGGCAAGATCATGGTTGCCAAGGTGAATGTCGATGAAAACCCCGTCACGCCAGGCCGGTTCAACGTACGCGGCATCCCCACGCTGATTCTGTTCAAGGGCGGCAAGCCCGTGGATCAGGTGGTGGGCCTCGTCAGCAAGGACGAACTGAAGCAGATGGTGACGCCGCACGCCTGATTCAACCGTTTCCGGCCCCCGGAGTACACCTGTGGACACATTGCGAGACGTGGTCATCATCGGGTCTGGTCCTGCCGGGTTGACGGCTGCCGTGTACACGGCGCGCGCCAACCTGAAGCCGCTGCTCATCGAAGGCGTGCAGTCGGGTGGGCAGCTGATGCTGACCACCACCGTGGAGAATTTCCCCGGGTTCAAGGACGGCATCATGGGCCCGGACCTGATGGGGGAGATGCGGGCGCAAGCCGAGCGGTTCGGAACGGACGTCGTGCAGGGCGACGTCACGAGCGTCGACCTCAGCCAGCGGCCGTTCCGGATTGTCACGTCCGACGCGACCTACCTGGCACGCACGCTGATCGTGGCCACGGGCGCGTCGGCGAAGTTGCTCGGGCTCCCGGCCGAGCGGACGCTGATGGGCCACGGGGTGTCCACCTGCGCCACCTGCGACGGGTTTTTCTTCCGCGGACGGCCCATTGCCGTCGTCGGCGGCGGCGACACGGCGCTCGAGGAAGCGATCTTCCTCACGCGTTTCGCCTCCAAGGTCACGCTGGTACACCGCCGCGACAGCCTGCGCGGATCGAAGATCATGCAGGACAAGGCGCTGGCCAATCCCAAGATCGACGTCGCGTGGAACAGCGTGATCGAGGACATCAAGGACGTCGGGAAAGGTGAAGTGACCGCCATGGTCCTCCGCGACGTCACGACCGGAGCGTTGCGGGAGGTGCCGGTCGACGGCGTGTTCGTGGCCATCGGGCACACGCCGAACACCCGCCTGTTCACCGGGGCGCTCGAGATGGACGAGAACGGCTACATCAAGACCGGCGGCGGCACGCGGACGAACGTGCCCGGCGTGTTTGCGTGTGGCGACGTCCAGGACCACGTGTACCGCCAGGCCATCACGGCGGCGGGCTCGGGGTGCATGGCGGCGATCGACGCCGAACGGTTCCTCGAAGCCGAGTAGGGCCCGCATTTCGTCGCGGTTCCCCCGGACCGACCCTCAGAAGGCGGTTTCAAGACCCGTTCCCGCGGTCGTGGGTAGACCGCTCACGCAGGTCTTGAAACCGTTCCTAGTCTATCCAGCCGCCACCCAGGATTTCGTCGTCGTCATAGAAGACGGCCGCCTGCCCGGGGCTGACTCCCTGCTGTGGGGCATCGAACGCGACGTGCGCGGCCGCAGGCCCTCGGGGCCTGACGGTCGCGGCAGCAGGCGTGTGCCGGTGGCGAATCTGCACCTGCACGCGTCGTGCCCCGTCCGGCGGCGCGCCCGCAATCCAGTTCACCCGTGAGGCCGTCAGGTCGTGCCGATCGAGCGCGGTCCTGGGACCCACCGTGACGAGGCGCTGGGCGGCGTCGAGGCGCACGACGAACAGCGGCTCGCCGGTGGCCAGGCCCAGTCCCTTGCGCTGGCCGACGGTGAACCGATGGACGCCGTCGTGCCGGCCGACCACCCGTCCCTGCACGTCGACGAACAACCCGCTCCGATCGGCCGGGCGCAGGCGTTCCACCACCGCCGCATAGTCGCCATCGGGGACGAAACAGATTTCCTGGCTGTCGGGTTTGGCCGCCACCGGCAGGTGCCGTTCCTCGGCGAGCCGCCGCACGTCGGACTTCAGCAGATGGCCAACCGGAAACGACGCGTGGGCCAACTGGGCCTGAGTGAGGCCGAACAGGAAGTAGCCCTGGTCCTTCGAGGCATCGAGCCCGCGAAACAGGCGGAGCGGCCCGTCGGTCCCGGTTTCAATCCGCGCGTAGTGGCCGGTCGCGACCGCCTCGGCGCCGAAGCCGGCCGCCCGTTCGACGAGGGTGTCGAACTTGAGGGCGCTGTTGCAGTGCGCGCACGGAATGGGCGTGCGGCCGGCGTCGTACTCGCGCAGGAAGTCCGCCAGCACGGTGTCTTCGAACTGGCGCTCGAGGTTGACGATGTAGTGCGGAATGCCGAGACGCTGGGCCACGCGCCGGGCGTCATGCAGATCGTCGATGGTACAGCAGGTCCCGAAGCGTCGCTCGCCTTGCTGCTGGTCGTAGAGCTGCATGGACAGCCCGATGACCTCATGGCCCGCTTCGACCAGCAGCGCCGCCGCCACCGACGAATCCACGCCGCCCGACATCGCCACCACCACCCGCATGGGTTATCTCCGGGCTCCGGCCAGTTGCCGGAGCCGCACGACTCTGCGCGCGATCGCGTCGAGGACGATCTGGATGTCGTCGGCCGTGGTCGTGGGGCCCAGGCTGAGGCGCACGGCGCTCTGGACACGGGATGGCGGCAGGTGCATCGCGCGCAGCACGTGTGATGGCTCCAGGGTGCCCGACGCACAGGCGGATCCGGTCGAGACGGCGATGCCATCGAGATCGAGGGCGATCACCAGCGACTCGCCCTCGACGCCCTCGAAGCTGATGTTCGTCGTATTCGGCACCCGGTGCTCGCGGCTGCCGTTGATCGCGCAGCCCGGGACGGCGTCGAGCAAGCCCCGTTCGAGCACGTCGCGCAGATCGCGCATGCGTGCCGCAGCAGCCGGCAGCGATCGCCGGGCTTCCACGGCAGCGGCGCCGGTGGCGGCGATTGCGGCCACGTTCTCGGTGCCGGCGCGCCGGCCGCGTTCCTGGCGCCCGCCGGTGATCTGGGGCGCCAGCGTCACGCCGCGACGCACCCAGAGCACGCCCGCGCCCTGGGGGCCGCCGAACTTGTGGGCCGACAGCGTCAGCAGGTCGACACCAAGGGCGGCCACGTCAATCGGGATCTTGCCGGCGGCCTGCACCGCATCGGTGTGCACGAGCGCACCGCGCTCGCGCGCGTGGCGCGCGCAGGCGGCGACGGGCTCGATGACACCGGTCTCGTTGTTGGCGAACATCAGCGACGCGACGGCCGTCTCGTCGCTGACGGCATCGCGCCATCGGTCGGGATCCACAAGCCCGTCGGCGTCGCAGGGGACGATGGTCACGGGCCAGCCGTCTTTGGCGAGCGCCTTGGCCGTGTTCAGCACGGCTTCGTGTTCCACGGCGGACACGACAATCCCTCGGCGGCCCGATGCCGAGGCGCCGCGCAGCGCCAGGTTGTCGGACTCGGATCCCCCGCTCGTGAACACGATCTCGGACGGGTCGCCGCCGATCAGGGCGGCCACGGCGTCGCGGGCTTCGTCGAGGATCGCCTTGGCCGCCTGGCCGTACCGATGGATGCTCGACGCGTTGCCGACGGCGCCGGCCAGCACGCGGGCCATGGCCGCGGCGGCGGCCGGGCAGATCGGAGCCGAGGCGTTGTGATCGAGATAGACAGGCACGTTCGTGATTCACGATACCATCCGGGTTCCTGCCCCGGCAATCAGGCTGCGGCTTTCGGAAAGACAGTAGTCAGTAGACAGTAGTCAGTAGACAGTAGGAAGTGGCAGTCCCTACTCTCGACTGCCTACTTCCTACTTCCTACTTCCTACTTCCTACTTCCTACTTCCTACTGACTACTTCCTACTGCCTACTTTCTTCTGATGCGAATGTCCCGACGAGACTACTGGACAACGTTCCGAACGCTTCCATATACTGGCGCCACGGTCCGCGACGGTGTCCGGAACCGGGACGTGCGTGCGAATTTCATCCAGGCGACGGCGTGGCCCGTGCCTGGCGAAGAGGTCGGTCCATGACGCCAGAACCCAGCCCTGCCGAGAACCGCCCCCAGCCGGAACGTGCTCACATTGGACGGTCGGTGGTCATCAAGGGCGAACTGGACGGCAGTGAAGACCTGGTCATCGACGGGCACGTGGAAGGCAAAATCGAACTGCGCGAGCACACCCTGACCATCGGGGCGAACGGGCGCATCAAGGCGCAGGTCTTCGCCAAGGCGGTCATCGTGCTCGGCGAACTCACGGGCAACATCAGTGCCGCCGAACGCGTCGAGATTCGCGAAAACGGGGCAGTGGACGGTGACATCGTCGCCCCGCGTATCGCGATCGCCGAAGGGGCCCATTTCCGTGGCAGCATCGACATGCAGCGGAAAGGCCAGCCGGGGAAGCCGGGCACGAACGGTGACACCAAGCCCGCCCCGCTGGCGCTGGCGGGACCGCCGCCGGCGCGCCCTGGCATCTAGTCTCGAGATGCCGTCGTGCCACACGACGAACGGGACGGGTCGCTTTCCGACTGGCTGAGCCGGTTCGGCATCTCCTGGCCTGGGCGGCGCGACCCGCTCTGGTCACGCACGGAGGCTCACCGTACCCCTGGCCGCCGCGTCACCCGTGCGTTGCGCCGATTCGTCGAGACCCTCCGCTCCATCGACAACCCGGCTATCCTCGACCTGGGACCCGCGTGCGGGCCGACCGTGAGTTTCCTCGGACACGAACTCGGCTGCCGGCTTGTCGTGGCCGACCTCTACGCAGAGTTCGACGCCGCGGCCGGGCCAGGCGCCGATGCAGCGGCCCGGAAAGTGCTCGCGGAGAATCTCCGCCAGGCGGCCGGCAGCGCCGACGGCGTGCTCTGCTGGGACCTGTTCGATTACCTGTCCCGGGATGAAGCCCAACTGCTGGGGGCCTCGGTGGCACGCGTGCTCAGACCCGGCGGGGTGGCGCTCGCGCTGTTTTCGTCCGTGGCGTACGCCGCGCCGGAACTGACCCGGTACGCCATCGACGACATCGACCACCTGACGTACCGCCCTGTGCCGTCGGCAATGACGCAAGGCCAGGTCTGGTCTGGCCGCGACATTGCCCGGATCTTCAGCGGCTTGCGGGTGGACGAGACCTATCTGCTCTCGCACGGCCTTCGGGAAGTGGTGCTGCGCAAACTCCGGTCCCCCCAACAGGAGTAACGGATGCCGCGTCGGATCGTCGCGTTGCTCACGGATTTCGGCACGGCCGGGCCGTACGTGGCGGCGATGAAGGGTGCCATCCTGAGCGTCTGCCCGGACGTGGATCTGCTCGACGTCACCCATGAGGTCCCGCCACACGACATCGCCGGCGGCGCGGCCATCCTGGCGGCCGCGGTGCCGTACTTGCCGCGGGGCACGATCGTGGTCGCCGTCGTTGATCCCGGCGTGGGGGCGGGGCGGCACGCGCTGGCGGCCGAGGCCGGCGGCTACGTGCTCCTGGGACCGGACAACGGCCTGCTGGCCCCGTTGCTCGACCTCTGGGGCGTCGAGACGCTGGTCTCGATCGACGAGCCGCGTTTCGCCCGGGCGTCGGTGAGCGCGACGTTCGAAGGGCGGGATCGGTTCGGCCCGGCGGCCGCCTGGATTGCCGCAGGGACCGCCGTGATCGACCTGGGCTCGCCCCTGACGCACTACGTCCCCCTGGATCGGCCGCAGCCTTGCGGCGACGGGCGTGTCCTGACGGGATTCGTCGTGTGGGTGGACCGCTTCGGCAACCTGGTGACGAACATCAGCCGCAGTGTCTGGTTGCGTGAGAGCCGGGGACGCGCGGGTGTGGTCTGGGTGTCCGGGGAACGTGTGGGAGCGCCTGTCCGGACCTATGCCGATCTGGCCGCGGGCACGCCCGGAGTCCTGTTCGGCAGCACGGACCAGCTCGAGATTGCCGTGCGCGAAGGGCACGCGGCGAACCGATTCCGGGCGGCGCCCGGGGCGGCTGTGGAGGTAGTGTGGGGCTGAATCCTTGTGTTAGCATCAGAACGTCGGGTGTTCAGGGTCACCCACCAATCCATCGCATTCATTCACTGACGACAGCCGGTACTGCCATGAACTTCGACTTCTCAGACGAACACCACCTGCTCGAACAGACCGTGCGCGAATGGGGCGCACGCGAAGTGGCTCCGCGTATCAAGGACCTGGATCGGGCGCATGAGTTCGATCCGAAGATTCTGCCGCAGATGGCCGAACTGGGCCTCCTGGGCATCTCGGTGCCCGCCGAGTACGGCGGGGCGGGCATGGATTACCTGGCGCTCGGCCTGGCCAGCGAAGAACTGGAATACGTCGACACGTCGCTGCGCGTCATCCTGTCGGTCCACGCCGGGCTGAACTGCCTGTCATTGCTGGCCTGGGGCACGGAAGATCAGAAACAACGGTACCTGGTCCCGCAGGCGCAGGGCCGGAAGATCGCGACCTTCGGGCTCACCGAGCCGTCGGCGGGTAGCGACGTCCGGGGGATCCAGACGGTGGCCATCAAGCAGGGCGACCGCTACCTCCTGACGGGCGAAAAGATGTGGATCTCGCTGGCCGACGTGGCCGACAACTTCCTGGTCTTCGCCTGGACGGATCTCGAGAAGAAGAAGCAGCGGGACACGTCCGGATTGTCGGCGTTCCTGATCGAGCGGTCGTTCAAGGGATTCTCGAGCGGCACGCTCAAGGAGAAGTGGGGCATTCTCGCGGGCAACACGGGTCACTTCAAGATGGACGAGGTCGAGGTGCCCGAGGCGAACCTGCTGGGCCGGCCGGGCGAAGGTTTCAAGATCGCCATGTTCGCCCTGGACCAGGGGCGCTACACGGTGGCGGCGGGGGCGACGGGCCTGATTCGTGCGTGCCGCGACGCCAGCGCGAAGTACGCCAAGGAGCGGAAGGCGTTCGGGGTGGAAATTGCCCAGCACCAGCTCGTGAAGCAGATGATCGCCGAGATGGAGTCGGACTACCAGGTGTCGCGGCTGCTGTGGACACGCGCCGGCTGGCTGAAGAACGTGGGGCGCCGGAACACCCGCGAGACGGGTCTCGCGAAGTGGTACGCGACGGTCGCGTCCGAGAAGGCGGCTGGCAACGCGGTGCAGGTGCACGGCGCGAACGGCTACTCGGATGACTACCCGGTTGGCCGCTTCTACCGCAATTGCAAGGGCGCGGTGATTTACGAGGGCACGCGCGAAGTCCACACGCTGATGCAGGCCGACTACGTGCTCGGCTACCGGGTCGACCGGCCCACGCGCTGCGACCTGCCCCCGTTCCAGGCTTCGTCCAAGTAACTCGGCCCACGCGGCGGTGCGGAGGAGATCATGATGGATACCAACGACCTGTCGCTCGAGTTCCTGCGGGTGGTCGAGCAGGCAGCGATTGCCAGCGCCCACACCATGGGGCAGGGCGACCGGCCGAAGTCCGACCAGGTGGCGGTGGAGTCGATGCGCCGTGAACTGGACGCCGTGCCGATTGACGGCACCATCGTCATCGGCGAAGGCGAACGCGACGAAGCGCCCATGCTCTACATCGGCGAGAAGCTGGGCCTGGCGCAGGCGCGTACGCCGGGCGGCCACCAGATCAACGCCCGCTTCCCGGAGGTGGACATTGCGGTGGACCCCCTCGAGGGGACGAATCTCTGTGCAACCGGCGCGCCGAACGCGATCACGGTCCTCGCGGCCGCCCCACGGGGCGGCCTGCTCCACGCGCCGGATCTATACATGGAGAAACTCGTCGTCGGGCCGACCTCGAAACATGTCGTCGACCTGGACGCGTCACCGGCTGAGAATCTGAACGCGATCGCCAAGGCCCTCGCCCGTGATGTCGAGGACCTGGTCGTGATGGTGCTCGACCGGCCGCGGCACGAACAGCTCATCGCGGACATTCGTGCGACGGGGGCCCGCATCAAGCTGATGGGGGACGGGGACCTGTCGGCCGGCATTGCCGCGGCGCTGGCCGGAACCGGCGTGCATGCGGTCATGGGCATCGGCGGGGCGCCCGAAGGCGTCATCACCGCGGCCGCGATGCGGTGCCTGAACGGGGAGATTCTGGCGCGTCTCGTCGTCGATTCGCCGGAACACGAAGACCGGTGCCGCAAGATGGGCATCAGCGACTTCCGGCGGGTGTACCGCGCCAAGGATCTCGCCCCGGGCGAATCGATCATCTTCGCGGCCACCGGCGTCACGGACGGATCGCTGATGCGCGGCGTCCGTTTCTTCGGCGACGGCGTGCGCACGAGTTCGATCGTGATGCAGACGCATCCGTACCAGATTCGATTCATCGACAGCATTCACGTTCAGGCCGGGGACCACGTCCGGATTCGTTTCTAGACGGCCGGCCCGGCGATGTCCACGCCCGTATCCTGGCGGCGGAACCAGTTCGCGGTGACCGCTGCCAGTTTTGTGGGGTTCATGGGCTTCACGCTCGTGATGCCCTTCCTCCCGCTGTACATCCGTCAACTGGGCGCGCAGGACCTTGGCGAGATCGCGATGTGGGCGGGCCTGAGCCTGGGCGCCACGCCCGCGGTGACGGCCGCCTTGTCGCCCCTGTGGGGCCGGGTCGCGGACCGGTACGGCCGCAAGCTCCTCGTTCAGCGGTCGTTGCTCAGTTTCGTCGTCATCATGGCGGCCATGGCGTGGGTGACGCGGCCGTGGCACATCTTCGCGCTCCGGGCGTTTCAGGGGATCTTCGCCGGGTATGGCGGCCTGACGCTGGCGATGGCCGCAGAATCGGCGCCTCGCGAACGGATGGCGCGGGCGATCGGGCTCGTCCAGACGGCTCAGCGAATGGGACCGGCGCTCGGCCCCGTGATCGGAGGCGTCCTGGCGGGCTTCCTGGGCATCCGCCGGACCTTCTTCGTCACCAGCGCGTTCTATGCCGTCTCCCTGCTCCTCGTGTCCGTCCTCTACCGGGAGCCCGGGGGAAGCCGGCCACAGACCGACGCGGCGCCGCGCCGGCACTCCTGGCGAACGTGGCTGTCGTTGCCCGGGTTCCTGCGGATGTTGCTGGCCATCTTCACGATCACGTTCGTCGAACGCAGCCTCGGCCCGGTGCTGCCACTGTGGATCGGCGAACACGGCGTGCATGCGTCGCGCGTCGCCGTGATTTCGGGCGTGCTGTTTTCCGCCGGCGCGATGGGCGCTGCCCTGGGCAACTACCTCTGCGAGGCCTGGCTGCGCCGGCACGGCCCCGTCCGTGTCATCAGCCTGGCAACGCTCTGGGGCGCCGGCGCACTGATCGGGTTCGTGTGGGGTTCGTCACCAGCCTGGCTGGCGGCCATGATGCTCGTCTTCGGCGGCGCCATGGGCGCGGCCATCACCGTGGCCTACACGGAGGGCGGCCGTCACGTGCCGCAGGATGCCCACGGCGAAGGGTTCGGGTACCTGAACGCCGCCAACCTGGTGGGGCTGGCCCTCAGCCCGATTGTTGCCGGGGTGCTCTCCCGCAGCGCCCTCGGCTGGGTGTTCGTGATCGACATGTTGCTGCTGGTGACGATCGCGACGCTCCTGCACCTCGGCGGGGACTGGTACCCTAGAAGAACAGGACCGTGATCAGCAGGAACGTCGGGATGAGAATGCACCCCGACCACAGCATGTACCCGAAGAAGCCCGGCATCCGCACGCCGTGTTCTTTGGCAATCGACAGCACCATGAAGTTCGGCGCGTTGCCGATGTAGGTATTGGCTCCCATCAGCACGGACCCAAGCGAGATGGCCTTCAGGAACGACGCGAACGCCGGGCCCGACGGGTGCTCGAGCGCTCCCGTGAGGATGGCGTTCACCAGGCCGGGGTCGATCCCCAGTTGTCCCAGTGCCAGTGTCATGAAGGTCAGGTAGGTGGGCGCATTGTCCAGGAAACTCGACAACACGCCTGACACCCAGAAGTACTGCCACGGTTCCTGGACGGCTGCGACGAGGAATCCCAGGCTGCCCTGGGCGCCGGCGCGCAGAATCGCCAGGGCCGGAATGATGGTCACGAAGATGCCGAAGAACAGGTAGGCCACTTCTTTGATGGCGTCCCACGTGAAGCCGTTCTCGGTCCGCAGCGCCGAGGGCGTCGAGGCGATCGAGACGAGCCCGATCGCAACAATGGCCAGGTCGCGGACGAGGTTGCGGTAGTGGAAGTGGATGCCGAACCACTCGAAGGCCGGCGTGTGCCACATGCCCGACAGCAGGACGGCCCCCAGGATGCCCAGCAGCAGGACGGCGTTGTGGGACCCGAGAACTTCGAACGAGGTGCGGCGGTGCGGCGGTTCATGCGTCGGGCGGGCGTCCAGTTCACGGGCCATCAGGCGGCGGTCCATCACGTAGAACACCGCGAGCAGCACCAGCGACGCCGTGATGTACATTGGCGCCAGGGCCAGCGTCCAGAAGAACGGCACGCCGTTCAGGAACCCGAGGAACAGGGGCGGGTCGCCCAGGGGCGTCAGCAGGCCGCCGACGTTGGCAACGAGGAAGATGAAGAACACGAAGACGTGCGCCTTGTGGCGGCGCCAGGCGTTTGCGCGCAGCAGCGGGCGAACCAGCAGCATGGCGGCGCCAGTCGTGCCCATCAGCGAGGCCAGGACCGTCCCGACCGCCAGGATGCCGACATTGAGGTGCGGCGTGGCGATCAGCCGGGCCCGGAGCAGAATGCCCCCGGACACGGTGTAGAGTCCCCAGAGGAGAATGAGGAACGGCAGATAGTCCAGCAGCAGCACTTCGAGGATTACGAAGAGCCCGAGCGATCCGAACTGGACGAGCCAGGGTGCCGCGAGGACAAAAGCCCAGGCGATGGCCACCTTCGCGTAGTGGTGGTGCCAGAAGCCCGGGGCCAGGAGCGGGAACAGGGCGATCGACAGGAGCATGCCCGCAAACGGGATCGTCGTCCACAGCGGCAAGTGTTCCCGGAGGCGGGCCAGTTCGGCCTCGAAGCCGTGCGACGGCGCGGGGACAAGCCATAACGCGATCACGGCGGCCGCGGCCAGCACTACGCCGATGGCTGCTGAACGCCCGCCGAGTGCGGTGGACCAGCGTGACGAAGAACTCGAAGATCCTGACGGTGACTTCACAATCGAATCCATCCGAACGGGGCTGGGATGATGTGGTACTGCGACGTGACCGCAAACGTATCGAAGACCTGGGAGACTGAGGCCGCCGACCAACTGGGGAAGGGCCACGTCCTGGCGTTCCCCACGGATACGCTGTACGGTCTGGCTGCCGATCCGCGCAACGCGTCCGCCGTCGGGAAACTGTATCGCATCAAGGGACGCGCCGTCGATGAGGCTGTTCCCTTGATCGCGGCCGATGTCGGGCAACTCGATGCCTGCCGGACGGAGCTGCCGCCGATCGCGCGGAGACTGATGGACCATTTCTGGCCGGGCCCCCTGACGCTGGTCGTGCCGGCCTGGGGCGGCCTGTGCCCCGAGTTGCTGGGCGGCCGCAACACGGTCGCCGTGCGGGTGCCGGACCACCCGATCGCCCGGGCGATCGCCCGGGCATTCGGCCACCCGATTACCTCGACGAGCGCCAACCGCTCGGGTCAGCCCGGCACCGCCGATCCGGCCGAGGTCCGGCGCGTGCTGGGCGCCCAACTCGACGGACTGATCGACGCGGGGCCGAGCCCCGGAGGGCTGCCGTCGACTATCGTCGATGCAACAGGTCCGGTGCTGCGCCTGATCCGGGCCGGGGCGGTGCCGTGGGAGCGCGTGTTAGAATTTGGTCAATGACCGGTGTGCATGGCTGCTAAGTCCCGTTCCGGCGGCGAACGGGCTGTTCTCGTGGGTCTCGTCCAGAGCAAGTCGGGCCGTGACGCCGCCGAACGTTCACTGGACGAACTCGCCGGGCTGGTGGCGGCCGCCGGCGGCGTGGTCGTGCTCCGGGCGCTGCAGGAACGTGACCGCCCCGATCCGGCCACGTATCTGGGCAAAGGGAAGCTTCAGCAGCTGGCGGTCGCATGTGACGAGTCTGACGCCGACCTCGTGGTGTTCGACCACGAACTGACGCCGGCACAGGTTGGCCACATCGAGCCCGTCGTGGCACGGCGCGTCGTGGATCGCACGCAGGTCATCCTCGACATCTTCGCCCGGCGCGCGCGCACGCGGGAAGGGAAGTGGCAGGTCGAACTGGCGCAGTTGCGGTACCTGCTGCCGCGCCTCGTGGGATCCAGTGCCGCACTGTCGAGGCTCGGCGGCGGCATCGGGACCCGGGGACCCGGCGAAACCAAACTCGAGACGGACCGGCGGCGGATCCGCCAGCGGATCGCCACGGTCGCGGAGAGCATCGACGCCGTGCGGCAGCGTCGGGCGCGGCTGCGCGAGCGCCGCAAACGGGCGGAGACGCCGACCGTCGCGCTGGTGGGCTACACCAACGCCGGCAAGACCACCTTGTTCAACCTCCTGACCAAGGGCGACGCGCATGTCTCGGACGCGCTGTTCGTGACGCTCGATCCCCTGGTCAGGCGCGTGTCGCTGCCCGACCAGCGGGAGGTGCTCCTGTCGGACACGGTGGGATTCATCGACCGCCTGCCCCACTCGCTGGTGGCGGCGTTCCGTGCGACGCTCGAGGAAGTGAAAGACGCGGACCTCCTGCTGCACGTGATCGACGCCGCTGCACCGGATCGGGAACGGCGGATGGCGGCGGTGCTCGAGGTCCTGCAGGAGGTCGACGCGGACGCCGTGCCCCGCATCGACGTCTACAATAAGACCGACCTGCTGGAGCCCGGAGAGCGGGAACACCTGGGCGCGAGGTACCCGGACAGTCTCATGCTGTCGGCCCTCCGCGGCAGCGGCCGCGACGTGCTGCTGAAACGGGTGGTGGCCGCCATCGGGATGGAAACGCAACGGATCGTCATCAAGCTGGATCTGGACAGCGACGGGGGCCGGGAGACGCTGGCGCGCCTCTACCGGCACGGCCGGGTGCTGAGCCACGTGGGCCGGGGCCGGCGGGCGGAGATCACGGCCGAAATGCCGAGGCGGCTGATCAGCGCGTTGGGTCTGCCGGTGCCGGGGGCTCCGCCGGTCACCAGACGCCGGCAGGGGCGGAAGAAGTCATGATGAGACGAGTGGGTGTGGTCGTGGCGGGCGGATTCCTGCTGGTGTTGGCTGCCTGCGCCCCGAAAGTGCCGCCGCCGGTCGCGCCAGGCGCGCCGCGGTATCCGGACTTCGTCTATCCGGCGGCACCTGATGCGCTCGGCGATGCCAAGTTGCTGGAACGTCACGCGACCGCCTGGCGGTACCTCCAGGCTGGCGACATCCGTGAAGCCGCACGCCAGTTCAGCGACATCGTCCGCCGGACGCCGGCGTTTTACCCGTCCCAGGCCGGGCTTGCCTACACGCTGGTGGCGGAGGCGAAGCACAAAGATGCCGTGGGGCAGTTCGACCGGATCCTGCAGCGGGCACCGGCGTACGCGCCGGCCCTGGCGGGCCGGGGCGAAGCCCTGGCGGCGTCCGGCCAGATTGAACCCGCGATTGCCAGCTTCGAAGCTGCGCGAAGTGCGGACCCCCGCCTGGTCGATCTGTCGCGGCGAATCGACGTCCTCCGCTTTGCCCGCGTGAACGACCTCGTTGCCGGGGCAAACCGCGCCGCGGCGGCGGGTCGCCTGGACGAAGCCCGTCGGGCGTACGAACAGGCGCTGGCCGCCTCGCCCGAGAGCGCATTCCTGTACCGCGACCTGGGACTGGTTGAAGTCCGCGCCGGCGCGCTGGAGGCGGCCCTGGGGCACCTCCGCCGGGCGGTCGAGGCGGACCCGGAAGACGTGCGGGCATGGAGCACAATTGCGGCGGCGGCCGAGAAGAGCGGCCAACTGCTCGAAGCGATCACCGCGATGGAACGCGTGGTGGCGCTGGACCCGACCGACGCGTCCCGTGCGGCGCTGGCACGCCTCCAGGAAGGCGCCCAGCTTGCGCGCCTGCCCGAACAGTACCGGGCGATCCCGTCGCTGTCGCAGGTGACCCGTGGCGACCTGGCGGCGTTGATCGGCGTCCGGCTGGCGCCGATCCTGCCGGCGCGGAACCGGCCGGCGGTCGTGGTGACGGACGCGCGTGCGCACTGGGCGTCGATCTGGATCCTGAACGTGACCCGGGCGGGTTTGATGGAGGTCTACGCCAATCACTCGTTCCAGCCGCGCGCCGCCGTCAAGCGGGTCGATCTCGCGGTGGTCGTGAACCGCGTCCTCGCGGCCCTGCAGTACGCGCCGGCCAGCGCCACGCGACCGGTCATCGGCGATGTGGCGGGCGACAACCTGAACTATCAGGCGGTAGCCGCCGCCGTGACGGCCGGCGTCATGCCGCTCGATGGCGGCCTGTTCAGACCCTCCCGAATCGTCAGCGGAGCCGAAGCCGTCGACGTGATTGGACGGCTCGAGTCGCTCGCGCGCCGAAGGCGCCCGGCTCCTTCGAAGGACTGACGTGATGGGAACCCTGACGGTCGCCAATCAGTTGACCCTGCTGCGAATGCTGCTGATCCCGGCATTCGCGATCCTGCTCCTGTACGGTCAGCAGGGATGGGCCCTGGTCGTGTTCGTGGCGGCGGGGATTACCGACGGGCTCGATGGCCTGATCGCGCGTCTGACGAACCAGCGGACCACGCTCGGGGCGTGGCTCGACCCGGCCGCGGACAAGCTGCTGCTGATCACGACGTTCGTCGTGCTGTCGCTGCCCGGGATTGGACTCGTCAACCGGTTCCCGCTGTGGCTGACGATTCTGATTATCTCGCGGGACGTGGTCATCGTCCTGACCGTGGCCATCGTCAGTCTGGGGCTCGGCCCGCGGACGTTCCGTCCGTCGATCTACGGCAAACTCGCGACGGCCACCTATATCGTGACGGCTGTCGTCGTGATGTTCTTCAACTACCTCGGCCGGACGTCGGTCATCGTGGATGCGGCCATCTGGGCCAGCCTGGCCATCACACTGGTGTCAGGGTTCCACTACGTCGTCCACGTCCGCCGCATCATCAACGAGTCGCCGCCTTCTTCCTGAAGTACTCGATCGTCCGCGCAAGGCCGTCTTCGAGTTCCACCTTGGGTTCCCATCCGAGCAGGGTGCGCGCGCGCGTGATGTCCGGCTTTCGCACTTTCGGGTCGTCGGTCGGCAGGGGTTTGTACACGATCCGGCTGGAGGACCCCGTCATCCGGACGATCGTGCGGGCGATCTCCTCGATGGTGAGTTCGTGGGGATTCCCGATGTTGACGGGCTCGTTCTCGCTCGACAGCATGAGACGGATGATGCCGTCCACGAGGTCGGTGATGTAGCAGAAACTCCGGGTCTGCGTGCCGTCACCGAACACGGTGATGTCTTCGTTGGCGAACGCCTGGGAGATGAACGCGGGTACCGCGCGGCCGTCGTTGCGCCGCATCCGCGGACCGTAGGTGTTGAAGATGCGCACGATCTTGGCGTCGACGCCGTGGTAGCGGTGGTACGCCATGGTCATGGCTTCGGCGAACCGCTTCGCTTCGTCGTACACGCCGCGCGGGCCGATCGGGTTGACGTTGCCCCAATACGACTCTTTCTGGGGATGCTCCAGCGGATCGCCGTAGACTTCGGAGGTGGACGCGATGACGAACCGGGCTCCTTTGGCTTTGGCCAGCCCGAGCGCCTTGTGGGTGCCGAGGGCGCCGACCTTGAGCGTCTGAATCGGCAGTTCGAGATAGTCGATTGGGCTGGCGGGGCTGGCCCAGTGCAGAACGTAGTCCACCGGTCCGTCGACATTGATGTAGTTCGTGACGTCGTGCTTGATGAACAGGAAGTCGCGGTTCGCGAGGTGCGCGATGTTAGCCAGATCGCCCGTCAGCAGGTTGTCGATGCCGATGACGCTGTAGCCCCGGTCGAGCAGCGTTTCCGACAGGTGCGATCCGATGAAGCCGGCAGCGCCGGTAATGACGACGCGTGGTTGTGCCATGACGATCTGACCTCTAGTAGGCGGAGTCCTGCTTGACGAGCCCGAGCCCTCGCACGACCGTGAGCCACATGATCTTGAGGTCCAGGCTCAACGACCAGTTCTCGATGTAGTAGAGGTCGTACTCGATCCGTTTCTCGATCGACGTGTTGCCCCGCCACCCGTTGACCTGTGCCCAGCCCGTGATCCCGGACCGCACCTTGTGGCGCAGCATGTACTGCGGATACCGGTGGCGGAACTGCTCGACGAAATACGGGCGTTCGGGTCGCGGGCCCACCAGCGACATCTCGCCCTTGACGACGTTGATGAGCTGGGGCAGTTCGTCCATGTCGGTCTTGCGCAGGAACCGCCCGACCGGCGTGCACCGGGGGTCTTCGTCCCGCGCCCAGACGGGCCCGGTTTCGGCCTCGGCCGCGTCGTACATCGACCGGAACTTGTAGACGGTGAACGACGACCCGTCCAGGCTCATCCGCTCCTGGCTGTAGAAGACCGGCCCCTTCGACGTGAGCTTGACGGCCAGGGCCAGAATGGCGAGCGGGACGGCCAGGAGCACCAGGGCCAGCGACGCCAGGGTCAGGTCCACGGCGCGTTTCGCCACGGCGTTCAGCCCCTGCAGCGGCACGTCGTTGAGGTTGATGATCGGCACGCCGTCCAGGTCTTCGACGCGGGCGCGCAGCGCGATGAACTGGAGCAGGTCCGGCACGATCTTCACGTCGATGAGATCCCGGGCGGCCACCTCGATGACGTGCAGCATGCGCTGGTGTTCTTCGAGAGGCAGGGCCACGTAGATCTGGTCGATTCGTTCCCGCTGGACGATCTCCGATACCTCGCCCGTCGTTCCCAGCAGCGGCAGCCCGCGGTAGGCCAGGTGGTCGCGTTCGGCGCGATCGTCGACGAACCCGGCAATCTGGTACCCCATCTCACGGTGTTCGATAATCTTGTCCGCCACGAGGCGGCCCAGTTCGCCGGCGCCGACGATCAGCAGACGCTTGAGGCCGATTCCGGCGCGCCAGCGGCGTTCGAGGCTGTGCCGGATGGCCGCGCGCGACCCGTAGGTCAGGACGACGTTCGTGCACAGGAAGATGGCCCAGGCAAGTTGCGACACTTCCAGGAAGCCGCGTCCCTTCAGTTCACTCGTGACGTAGTAGGCCTGGAAGTACAGGGTGCTCACCACGCCGAGCATGACGGCGACGATGCTGCCGACCAGGACCGCGAAGAAGTCGTCGACGCGGGTGCGGTTCCGCCGCAGGGAATACAGCCCCTGGAAATAGTAGGCCACCGGGACCAGCACGGCGACGATCGGCAGGACCACCGCGTACTGCTCGAACGGCGGGAGGCCCTTCGTGACCGAGAGCAGGCCTGAGTTGAAACGCAGCCAGTAGGCCAGCACGAACGCCAGCGCCCCGAGGACGGCATCCGAGACGATGTAGATCGTTGCGAGCGTGCGTTTGTATCGTTTGACCATGTCCTCACGCTGACGCTGACAACCGATCCACCAGGGCCCGGAACTCCGCGTCGAACCGTTCCCGTCCAAAACGTTCCGCGTGGGTGCGGATGGCGGCGGAGTCGGTCGGGCCCGTGATGGCCCGGCGCACCCCGTCGGCGAACGCTTCTGTTCCCGCATCGCGCACGAGCGCGCCCGTCACGCCGTCGACGACCGTCTCGAGGGCCCCCCCGTCCGCGAGGGCGACCACCGGAGTCCCGCAGGCCTGGGCCTCGAGGGGCACGATGCCAAAGTCCTCGATGCCGGGCAGGAGCACCGCGGCGGCCTGCCGATACTCACGCCGGACGTCGTCATCCGTCAGCCGACCCAGGAACGTGACCCCGGGGCCGGCCAGTTTCTGCAACTGCGGCAACTCCGGCCCGTCGCCGACGACGCGCAGAGGCACCCCGGCGTGCCGGCACGCGAGGATGGCCACATCAACCCGCTTGTAGGGAACCAGCGCCGATACGACCAGCGCATGGCGTTCCCGGTGTACGTCCGCCGGACTGAAGAACATCGTGTCCACCGGCGGGTACACCACCCCAGCCTCACGATTATAGTATCGCGCGATTCGTCCCGCGACGTAGCGGGAGATGCCGACGTAGCTGCCGGCACGGTCCGCCGTGGCCGCGTCCCACCGCGCGAGGGAGGCCAGAATCGGACGCATGAGGGCGCTGCCGGCCCGCCCGACGCGTGCGGGACCAAAATAGGCGTCGAACTGATCCCAGGCGTATCGCATCGGCGTGAGGCAGTAACACAGGTGCCGCCGGGGCTCCTTCACGAGCACCGACTTCGCCGCGCAATGGCTGATGCTGACGACGACATCGTACCGGTCGAGGTTCAGCGACTCGATCGCCGCCGGAAACAGAGGCAGGTAGTGGCGGTAGCGTTTCGACGCCAGGGGGAGGTTCTGAATGAACGACGTCTGAATGCGGTGGCGTTCGATCGCCGGTGAGACGGAACCAGGCACGTGGAGCAGCGTGAACAGGTCCGCTTCCGGGTAGAGCGCGCACACGGCTTCGAGAACCTTCTCGCCGCCTCGCATACCCGTCAGCCAGTCGTGGACGATAGCCAGACGCGGGGCCCCGGTGTCACGCATGCTGGCCGCCCACGGCCTCATAGACGGCCTTGACCTTCCTGACCGACTCTTCCCAGGAGAACGTGCGCGCACGCGCCAGGCCCATCTCCCGCAGCCGGTTCCGCAAGTCGGCATCGCTCAGGACGCGGGTGAGCCCTTCGGCAATCGCCGCCGGCGAATACGGATCCACCAGCACCGCGGCATCGCCCAGCACCTCGGGCAAGGATGACGAGTTGGCGGCAACGACGGGGGTGCCACTGGCCATCGCCTCGAGCGGCGGCAGGCCGAACCCCTCATAGAGAGACGGGAAGACGAACACCGTGGCCAGCCGGTAGAGCGATGCCAGCGTGTCGTAGGGAACGTACCCGAGGAAGCGGACGTGTTTATGGAGTTTGTACCGATCGACCGCCCGGCGCAGCCTGGGGAACTTGGAGATCTGATCGCCGATGATCAGCAGTCTCAGGCGCTCGAAACCTCCCCGCCGCACCAGATGGAACGCTTCGATGAGTCGCTCGAGGTTCTTGTGGGGCTTGATGTTGCCCACGTACAGAACGAACGGCCCGTCCAGCTGATATCGCTCCCGCGTATTCGAGATCTCGGTGTTCGACGGCTCCTGCAGGAACCGTTCGTCGATGGCGTTGTAGATCACGGTGACCCGGTCGGGAGAGACACCGCAGTACCGGACGATGTCCGCCTTTGACGTTTCCGACACGGTCAGGACCCGGGCGGCGCGGTGAGCCGCGCTCCAGAGACTGGCTTTGGCATACCCGTACGCGAGCCGGTTGGGCAGATACTGCGGGAACATCAGGTGGATGCAGTCGTGAATCGTCACGATGGCTCGGCCTGGCACCAGCGGGGGCAGGACGTAGTGCGGCGCGTGGAACAGGTCCGCGGAGTGCCGGAAGAGCTTTGCCGGAATCGTGAGCTGCTCGCTGATCGAATACGGCGCCGACCGATCGACCACGGGCTGGAAGTTGGGAGCCATAGCCGCGATCGGTGCCCGGTCTTCCGGCCGGCAGATCAGGACATACTCGTTCGCCTGATCGATCTGCGCCAGGTACCGCAGCAGGTTCCGGATGTAGGTCCCGATGCCGAAGTCGTGCAGTTTCCGGACATCGATGGCGATACGCATGGGCTTGAAGGACTCCGTCACAGACGCCCCCTGACCCGCAAGTATAGTTTGAGCAGGCCTGCCCATCGGGGGTGGTGTTTTTCGTAGAAGCGGATCTGGCTCTGCCGGTACGCGCGCTCGGTCGCCGCCGGCCGATGGCGGCGCGATCGGCCCCGCAGGTGCACGATCTGGCTGGCGGGGCAGAAACCCACCCGTTTGCCCTGCCGGCGCAGCGCGGCGCAGAAGTCGACGTCTTCCGCATACAGGAAGTACCGTTCGTCGAACAGGCCGGCGGCCAGCGCGTCGTCGCGGCGGACCAGCAGACAGGCGCCGCTGACCCAGTCGGGGTACCCCGGCGTCGTCGTCGCACGGTCCACCCAGGCGACGACGGGCGGGAATTGCCGATCGTAGAGCCGGCCGACGATCTTCTGGCGCAACTCGTTCCACGGGCCCATCATGCCGCCGAACGACAGTTCGGCGCGGCCGTCGCCGGCGACGATGCGAGGCCCGACGGCCGCGAGGTCGGGCGAAGCCAGCAGGGCGTCCACCAGCGTGTCGAGGGCGCCCGGGCCCACGATCGTGTCGCTGTTCAACAGCAGGCAGAGGTCGCCCGTCGCCAGTCTCATCCCGACGTTGTTCGCCGCGCCGAACCCCAGGTTTCGTTCGGACTCGATGACGCGCACCGCGGGGAAACGTTCGCGGACCAGACGCACGCTGTCGTCTGACGACGCGTTGTCCACGACAATCACATCGTGGCCTCTCGTCGGCCCGCAACGGTCCAGGGACTGCAGGCAGTCGCTCAGTTCAGCGCAGGTGTTGAAACTGACGATGATGGTCGTGACGTGGGTCATGGGCGTTCCCCGCCGGCACGTTCGAGGGCGTCGAGGGTCGCCGCCGCGGTGGCCGGCCACGAATACCGGGCGACCTGCGTGCGGGCGGCTGTCAGGATCCGCGCCCGGACGTCCGGGTCGAACATCGCCCGTTCGATGGTCTCGGCCGTACCCGGGATGTCGCCCGGCTGGACGAACAATGCGGCGTCAGCACAGACCTCGCGGGCAACGGGGGTATCGAGAACAACGGCGGGGATCCCGCGGGCCAGGGCCTCGAGGGGCGTGAGGCCAAATCCTTCGTACTCGGAGAGAAAGGCGAACGCGGACGCGCGGGCGTAGAGTGCGGCCAGTTCTTCGTCGGCGATCCACGAGCGCAGGCGGATACGGGTGCCGCACCCGATGGCTGCGATGACGGCTTCGAGATCCTGCCGCGGCCATGTCCGGTTCTCGCCCACCAGTTCCAGCGTCGCGCCCGGGTGGTTGCGGGCAACGATCGCGAAGGCCGCGATCAGGTCTGGAAGGCGACGACGGTTGAAGATCGAACCGACGTACAGCAGGAGGGGATCGCGGGGGAGCGGTGCGCCTGCGGTCACCGGAAGTCCGAGCCCTAGTGGAATGACAGTGACACGTCCGGGCGCAACGCCCAGCAGGCGAACCACTTCATCCCGGGAGAATTCGGAATCCGTCAGGATCCGTGTCGCCCGCCGAGCGGTCAGGCGGGTAAGCAGCGTGCGCCGCCAGCGTTCGCGCGGCTGAAACCACTCGGGGTGCGCAACGTAGGACAGGTCGTGAATCGTGACGACGATCGGACAGGAGAGCACCAGCGGTGCCGTGTAGGCTGGAGCGAAAAACAGGTCGAGGCGATCGACGCGAGCCGCCGCAGGCAGGCGGTACTGCTCCCACGCCGTGCCCGCCCCGCCAGGCACGACGCGGACCGTGGCGCCGAGAGCCGCCAGTGTGGCCGCCGTCGATGGCGCGGGGGCCGCAGGGACGTAGCACACGAGGTCGTGACGCCGCATCGAAGGTTCGGCCGCCCAGGCGCCGAGCAGCTGCGCGAGGTAACGGCCGACACCCGTGGGGCGCCCGCCCAATTCCCGTGCGTCGATGCCAATCTTCATGGTCGGTGTGCGGCGGCGCGTCGCCCGTCGGCGACGGCGCGTGAAATGCGGGTGACGAACTCAGTGGCGGCGGTACGCCAGTCGAAGCGGGCAGCCTGCAGGAATCCCCGCTCCCGCATTGAGGCCGCGAGGCCGGGTTCTGTCAGGACACGCTCCATGGATGCGGCAAGACCGTCGAGGTTGTCGGGCGCACACACGAGGCCGGCGTCGCCCGCGACTTCGGGGAGAGCGCCCCGATCCGACACGACCACGGGGATGCCGAGGGCCATGGCTTCCAGGACCGGCAGGCCGAAACCCTCCATCCGGGACGGCAGCACCAGCATGCGGGCGCCGGCGTAGACCGACGCCCGGGCAGCCGGATCGAGGTACCCCAGGGCCTCGATGCGTGGAGCCAGCGGGCCGCTGAGCCTGGATTCCAACGCGGGATCCACGACGGGCGGGCGCCCTCCGGCCAGGACGAGGCGCGGCGCATCCGGCATGCGTGCGACCAGACGGGCGTAGGCGTCGAGCAGTCCAACGACGTTCTTGCGCGCCTCCAGCGTGCCGACAAACAGAATATAGCCCGTGGGAGCGGAGGCTGGCGGCTGGGGCCCGGCCGCGCGCGCCCATTCGGGCACTCCGGGCCGGCAGACCACCAGCTTGTGCTGCGGGACCCCCAGACGCCGCCGGGCTTCACCGGCCGTGAAGTGCGAAATGGTGGTCACCAGCGTGGCCCGGGACACATGCCTCCGCACCAGGTCGGGGAAGTCGCGGCGCATTTCGCCCCACGTACGTTCCGGATGGTCCAGGAAGTCGAGGTCGTGGACGGTGACCACCCGGACTCTGGCCAGCGTCGGCACCAGCAGCGGTGTTGGCGAGAAGGTCGCATCGAACGCAGGCTGACCGAGCAGGTACTCCACGGGGGGCCAGGTCAGGCGATTCCAGGCCCACGTCAGCGCGCGGACGGGAATCCGGCGGTCGAAGAACTGCGCGCCTGGCAAGTCGGCCTGAGCGTCCGGGGCCGGCCGATCCTTCCATGAACTGACGAACAGGGCAATGTCCGGTGCGGCCGGACCAGACGGCCCGGTGCCGAGAGACAGCGTCGTCTTCACGAGTTGGTGGACCCACTCGCCGACACCGGTGCGGGCGCGCAGAGCCGGACGATAGTCGACGAGCAGGCGCATGGTGGACGTTATCGTATCGCGAACAGGGGACCGCCGTCACGGAGGTCGTCGGAAGCCGCAACCTATTGACTATCAACGTCTTGACAGGTTTTTGGCGGATGCAGTAACGTTGGGTGTTTTACGCGGCTGGCCTGCCGGCGCGGGTCAGGGTCCTGGAGTCATCATCATGAAGCTGGCGGTCGTGGGAACGGGGTATGTGGGCCTGGTAGCTGGCGCCTGCCTGGCCGAGAGCGGGAACGATGTCGTCTGCGTGGACAAGGACGAGTCGAAGATCCGGATGCTCCGGCGGGGCAAGATTCCGATCTACGAACCTGGCCTCGAAGAAGTGGTGCGCCAGAACCGCGCCGAGAAGCGGCTGACGTTCACCACCGACCTCGCACGTGCGGTGCGGGCGTCCGAGGTGATCTTCATCGCCGTGGGGACGCCGCAAGGCGAAGACGGGTCGGCGGACCTGCAGCACGTCATGGGCGTGGCGCGTGATATCGCCCGCGCGATGAACGGCTACAAGGTCATCGTCGACAAGAGCACCGTGCCCGTGGGGACGTCCGAGAAGGTGCGCGAGGTGATCCGGCGCGAGACGACGCACCCCTTCAGCGTGGTCAGCAACCCGGAGTTCCTGAAACAGGGCGCGGCCGTCGATGATTTCCTGAAGCCGGATCGGGTGGTGATCGGCGCCGAAGACGAGAAGTCCGCCGAGATCATGCGGCAGATCTACCAGCCGTTCACACGGACCGGGGCGCCCATCATGGTCATGGACTGCGCCAGCGCCGAGATCTGCAAGTATGCCGCGAACGCGCTGCTGGCCACGCGAATCTCGTTCATGAACGAGGTGGCCACGTTGTGCGAGTCGTTCGGCGCCGACGTGGACCAGGTGCGCCGCGCGGTGGGCTCGGACCGGCGTATCGGCCCGTCGTTCCTCTTCCCGGGCTGCGGGTACGGGGGGAGTTGTTTCCCGAAGGACGTCAAGGCCATCATCAAGTTCGCCGCCGACAAGAAGTACGATTTCCGCATCCTCAAGGCCGTCGAAGCCGTGAACGAGCAGCAGAAGATGCGTCTGGCCGAACGGATCGAACGCCACTTCGGGTCGCTCAAGGGCAAGACCATCGCCGTGTGGGGCCTGGCGTTCAAGCCGCGGACCGATGACATGCGCGAAGCGCCGTCCATCGTCATCATCAACCGGCTGCTGGCGGCCGGGGCGAAGGTCCAGGCGTTCGACCCGGCGGCGTCCGACGTCGCGCGCAAGATCTTCGGCAACAAGGTCACGCTGACGGCCCGGAGTTACGATGCCCTGAACGGGGCGGACGCCCTGGCCCTGGTCACCGAGTGGAACGAGTTCCGCGAGCCGGACTTCGCGAAGATGCGCAAGCTGATGGCCGCGCCCGTCGTGTTCGACGGACGCAACATCTACTCCAAGGAATTGATGAAGACCCATGGATTCACGTACTACTCCATCGGGCGATAACGGGACCGTTCTCGTCGTCGGCGGCGCGGGCTACATCGGCAGCCACGCCGTCAAGGCCCTCGCTGCGGCCGGCCGACGCGTCGTCGTATACGACAACCTATCGAACGGGCACCGGGAGGCGGTGCGCTGGGGCGACCTCGTGGTCGGCGACGTCCGCGACGAGACGCGAGTGGCCTCGGCCCTGCGCGAGTACAACGTCACGTCGGTGCTGCATTTTGCCGCATGGCTGCTGGTCGGGGAGTCGGTCACGGACCCGGCCGGCTACTACCGCAACAACGTCGAAGGGACGCTGGCGCTGCTGCGCGCGATGGCTGGACAGTCGGTGCGGCAACTGGTGTTCTCGTCGACCGCAGCCGTGTTCGGTAACCCGGAGCGGACCCCGATCGACGAGTCGCATCCGACCAGGCCCATCAACGCCTACGGCGAGACGAAGCTGGCGATCGAACGCGCGTTGCCGCATTTCGAGCGGGCGTACGGCCTCCGGTCCGTGGTGCTGCGGTACTTCAATGCCGCCGGGGCCGATCCGGACGGCGAGATCGGTGAGGACCACGATCCGGAGACGCACCTGGTTCCGCGGGCTATCGAGGCGGCGTGCGGCGGCCGGCCGCTCCAGGTGTTCGGCGAAGACTACCCGACACCCGACGGCACCTGCCTGCGCGACTACATCCATGTCAACGACCTGGCGTCGGCCCACGTGCTGGCCCTGGGGCGGCTCGAGCGCGGCGGGGCCTCGGCCACGTACAATCTGGGCAACGGGCGGCCGTTCTCGGTCCGGGATGTGATTGGGGCGGTGGAGCGCGTGAGCGGTCAGCGGGTCAACTGGTCGGCGGCGCCCCGGCGGGAGGGAGACCCCGCGATCCTGTTCGCGTCGAGCCAGCGGATTCAGGACGAACTGGGCTGGCGCCCCGCCTTCACGGATCCCGTGGACGTCGTCGAGACCGCCTGGCGGTGGCGATGCGCGCACCCGGCCGGTTTCGGGAAGGGGGCCTAGCACCCATGGCAGGTCTGCGAGGCGTGCTGACGGATCCGTTGTTGTCGGTGGTGATGCCGGTCTTCAACGAACGCGGCACGATCGACGAGATCATCCGCCGCGTTCTGGCCGTGCCGATCCGGATCGAACTGATCGTCGTGGACGACTGTTCGACAGACGGGACACGCGAGATCCTGACTCGCCTGCGCGGCGAACTGGGCTTCAAGCTGTTCCTGCAGGAGCGCAACGGCGGCAAGGGAGCGGCGTTGCGGCGAGGGTTTCCCGAAGTCAGCGGAGACCTGGTGATCGTGCAGGACGCGGACCTCGAATATTCTCCCGAAGAGTACCCGCAACTCATCGAGCTGATCTGCCAGGGCCGGGCCGACGTGGTCTACGGCTCGCGTTTCCTGGGGCGCCACCGGGTGTTCCTCTACTCGCATTATCTCGGCAACCGGCTCCTGACGTTCATCACGAACGTGCTGTACAACACCATGCTCTCGGACATGGAGACGTGCTTCAAAGTGATGCGCACCGAGGTCGTGCGCTCGATGACGCTGCGGTCGAACGGCTTCGGCATCGAGCCTGAACTGACGGCGAAGATCTTCAAGCGGCATTACCGGGTCTACGAAGTCCCGATCACGTACGACGGCCGGGGTTACGATGAGGGCAAGAAGATCACCTGGCGTGACGGCGTCGTGGCGCTCTGGGTCCTCCTGCGGTACCGGTTCAGCGAGTGAACCCACTCCTCCGCCTGCTCAGCGGCGCAAAGAAATACCGGGGCCGGCTGGCACTGGCGCTGGTCGCAATGGCTGCGTACGGCGCGGCGCAGGCGTTCCTCGGCTACCAGATCATGCCGATCTTCGACGATGTGCTGGCGCACCAGCGGCAGGTGGGCTTCACCGTGACGGCCGTCATCGTCGGATACTTCGTAAAGGGACTGGGCGCCTTCGTGTCGTCGTACCTGATGACGGATGTCGGGCAGCGGGTGGTCGAAGACCTGCGGAACCGGATGTTCCGCCACACGCTGGGGCAGTCGGCGGCCTTCTTCAAGTCTCGAAGCAGCGGCCAGTTGCTCTCGCGGCTGACCAACGATATCGGCCAGGTGCAGCAGGCGGCGTCGGACACGCTGGTCGATCTGGTGCGTGAGTCGCTGGCTGTCATCGGGTCGGTGTCGTTGCTGCTGTACTGGGACGCGCGGCTGACCCTGGTCTGCCTGACCGGAGCGCCCGTCATCCTGTATCCGCTCGTGAACCTCGGCCGGCGCCTGCGGGCCACGACGCGCCTGAGCCAGCAGCACCAGGAACGCCTCTCCCACGTGGCGGTCGAGGCGTACACCGGCCACCGGATTGTGAAGGCGTTCGGGGCGGAGGCACGCGAGGCCAGCCGGTTCGCAGCGGCGGGGCGGGCATTGTACTGGGCGAACATGAAGGTGACGGCCGCGTTGTCGATGCTGCCCCCGATCATGGAGCTGTTCGGCGGCGTCGCGATCGCGGCTGCCCTGTGGTACGGCGCCCGGGAAATCGGCGCAGACCGGATGTCGCAAGGGAAGTTTACGGCCTTCGTGGCCGTGCTCCTGATGATGTACACGCCCCTCAAGAAGTTGAGCCGCGTCAACGCGAACATCCAGCAGGCCGTGGCGGCCTCGGAGCGTATCTTCGAAATCCTCGATACGCATACCGAGGTGGACGACAAGCCGGGCGCCCCGGCGCTGCGCCCGCTGCGGGAACAACTCGAGTTCCGCTCGGTGACCTTCGAATACGAAGACGCCGACGGCAAGAACGCCCTCAACGGCGTCTCGTTCACCGTGCGGGCCGGACAGTCAGTGGCCATCGTCGGGCGAAGCGGGGCCGGCAAGACGAGCCTGGCCAACCTGGTGCCGCGGTTCTACGACGTCACCGGCGGGGCCATCCTGGTCGATGGCCACGACGTGCGCGAGGTGTCCCTCACCTCGCTGCGGGCCCAGATTGGCATGGTGACGCAGGAGACCGTGCTCTTCGACGACACCGTGGCGGCCAATATCGCGTACGGCAAGCCCACGGCCTCGCGCGAGGAGATCGAGGCGGCCGCCCGGTCGGCCAACGCCCATGAGTTCATCATGGCGATGCCGCGGAAGTACGACACGGTCATCGGCGAGCGCGGGCAGCGATTGTCGGGCGGCCAGCGGCAGCGGCTGGCGATTGCCAGGGCCCTGGTCAAGAACCCGCCGATCCTGATCCTCGACGAGGCGACGTCCTCCCTGGATCCCGAGTCGGAGGCTCTCGTGCAGGACGCCCTCGTCAACCTGATGCGGAACCGCACGTCCATCGTCATCGCGCACCGGCTGTCGACGGTCCAGCGCGCGGACAAGATCATCGTGCTCGACCACGGGCGCGTGGCCGAATCGGGGCGCCACGACGAGCTCATGGCACGGCCGGGCGGCATCTCCGCCGCCCCCCTGCCGGTCCACACCCCCCACCCCCCCCCCCGCCCCGGGGCGGGGGCCGCGGCGGAACACAAAGGCTGACATGATCAAGAGTATGACCGGGTTTGCCAACCAGTCGCACGAAGACACGATGGCAACCGTTTCGGTGACGGTGCGGACGGTCAATCATCGGTATCTGGATGTCCAGTTGCGTATCCCGTCGTCGCTCAGTCCGGTTGAAGCCCGGTTGCGGGGCCTCGTGCAGCAGCACGTGGCCCGCGGGCGGGTGGAGGTCAGCGTCTCCGTGCAGACGAGGCAGGAAGCCGTCATCTCGGTCGAACTGAACCGGGCGCTGGCGGACGCGCTGGCCGCATCCATGGAACAGGCGCGCGAAGCCGGCCTGATCGAAGGCCGCCTCACCCCGGGTGACCTGCTGCGGTTTCCGCAGGCCCTCGTCGTGCGCGAACAACCGCCGGAACCCGGGCCCGAGGGCGTGGACGCCCTCGCCGAAGCGGTGGAGCGGGCCGTGGCGGCGACGCTGGCCGACCTCGATGGCATGCGGACGCGTGAAGGCGCCATGCTCCGCACCGATCTGGACGCCCGGAAGGCCGCCGTCGCAGACATGGTGGAGCAGGTGGCAGCCGCGGCGGCGGCCGGTGAAGCCGGCGTCAAAGCCCGGCTGGCGCAGCGTGTCAACGATCTGGCCGCCGACCTGTCCGTGGACAAAACCGCGCTCGCGCAGGAGGTGGTCCGGTTCGCCGCACGATCCGACATCAGCGAAGAGGTCGTCCGCTTCCGGGCGCACACCGCACAGTGGGCGGCCCTGAGCGACTCGGCCGAAGCCTGCGGGCGCAAACTCGACTTCCTGCTGCAGGAGATGAACCGCGAGATCAATACGATGGGCTCGAAAGCCGATGGCCCCGGCGTTCCCGAATTGATCGTGTCGGCGAAAGCGGAACTCGAAAAGATGCGGGAGCAGGTTCAGAATGTCGAATAGCGCTGCCGTGCGAGGTCGCCTGTTCGTGGTCTCGGCCCCGTCGGGCACGGGCAAGACCACCGTGGTCGATGCCGTGGTCGCCCGCACGGCCGGGCTGGTGCGCTCGCGCTCCTACACGAGCCGACCTGCCCGCGTCGGAGAAGTGGACGGCGACGCCTACCATTTCGTGTCGCGTGCGCGGTTCGAGTCGATGATTGCCGGAGACCAGTTTCTCGAATGGGCGCAGTTCGGCCAGCACCTCTACGGTACGGCGGTGCTGGATACGGAACGTGAGCTGGCGGCCGGCTTCGACGTGGTGTTCGTGATCGAGGTGCAAGGCGCGCGGCAGCTGCGCCGGCGCGAGCCGGATGCGGTCGGGATCTTTCTGCTGCCGCCTGCGGCGGAGGAACTCGAGCGGCGGTTGCGCGATCGGAACCAGGACACCGCAGAGGACATCGCGAGGAGGCTCGAGACGGCGCGGATCGAGGTGCGGGCGTACTCGGAGTACGACTACGTCGTGATCAACGACGACCTGGATGCCTGCGTCGAGGAACTCCGGGCGATCGTGCTGGCCGAGCGGGCCAGGTTGCCTCGCAGCGAAACGAAGGCCGCCGGCATCGCGGCGACCTTCGAGCGCTGGACCGGGCACGGGACCGCGGGGAAGGAGGCCTGAGATGTCACTCATCGCGCTGGGCGTCAGCGGCGGAATCGGGGCGTACAAGGCGGTCGAAGTGGCCCGAGGCCTGCAGAAACGCGGCCACGACGTGGTGGCGGTGATGACGCGGAATGCCCGGCGATTCGTCGGGCCGGTCACCTTTGAGGCGATCACCCGACGGCGCGTGATCACGTCCCAGTGGACGGAAGGCGGCAACGCCGATATCGAACACATCGCCCTGGCTACCGACATCGCGTTGCTGCTCGTGGCGCCGGCCACGGCCAACATCATCGGGAAGTTCGCGAACGGGATCGCGGACGACTTCCTCTCCGCCTTGTTCCTGGCCACGAAAGCGCCGGTGCTCATCGCGCCGGCGATGAATACGAACATGCTCGAACACCCGGCCGTGCAGCAGAACCTGCGCACGCTGGAGTCGCGGGGTGTCCGCATGGTCGATCCCGGGTCCGGCTACCTGGCCTGCGGCTGGGTCGGGAAAGGCCGGCTCGCCGAGGTGGACGACATCGTCGAGGCGGCGGAACGGACGCTGGATCCGGTCCGGACCATGGCGGGGCGGCGCGTGCTGGTGACGGCGGGGCCGACCTATGAAGACATCGACCCCGTGCGGTACCTGGGCAACCGCTCCAGCGGGAAGATGGGCCTGGCGCTGGCGGTTGAGGCGCGTCGGCGCGGCGCAGACGTGATTCTGGTGATGGGCCCGTCGGCATTGCCGATCCCCGACGGATTAGACGTCGTGCGCGTCCGTCGCGCCGTCGAGATGCGTGATGCCGTCGTGGCCGTCGCCGACGGGATGGACGCCGTCGTGATGGCGGCGGCGGTCGCAGACTTCCAGCCGGCCGACACCGTTACCTCCAAGATCCAGAAGAGTGCCGGGCCGCTGACGCTCGAGCTGACGCGGACGCCGGATATTCTGCTGACGCTCGGCGAACGTCGCTTCGAACGTGGAGCTGCCGGCCCGGTGCTGGTGGGTTTCGCAGCCGAAACCGACGATGCCGTCGCGCGAGCCCGCCGGAAACTCGGTGCGAAACGCGCGGACCTGATCGTCGCGAACGACGTGACGAAGGCTGGCGCGGGTTTCGAGGTTGATACCAACATCGTGACGCTCGTGGGGGCCGACTGGCAGGAGGACCTGCCCCGGCAGTCGAAAGCCGCGGTCGCCGCGGCGATCATGGACAAGGTCGAGACGCTGATGGCCGAGCGCCTGCCCCGGGCGTAGAGCCCGTGGTGGTACTATTGAGGGGATTTCAGGAGACGCATGGCCACGCAGGACGACATCGACCGCCAGCTTCGGGAACATCTTTCGTTCTATGCGGAGATGGGCGTTGACGGCTTCAGCCGGGAGGCCGAATGGCGTCAGCGGCAGGACCTCGAGGCCGAGGCCGGGACTGCCGAGGCAGAGGTGTCCCCCGAACGCCCCGAGGAGCCATCCGCGGCGGTCCCCGCTCCGCTGGCCGTCGTGACCCGCGAGACGCTGGCGGAGATCCAGGCGGAGATCGGCCCGGACTGCTCCCGCTGCAAACTACACGGGCAAGGGCGGACGCAGGTCGTGTTCGGCGTGGGAAACCCCGACGCCAGGCTGATGTTCGTCGGCGAAGCGCCCGGCCATGACGAAGACCTCCAGGGCATCCCGTTTGTCGGCAGGGCGGGGCAGTTGCTGACCAAGATCATCGAGGCCATCAACCTCACCCGCGACGACGTCTACATCGCCAACGTGATCAAGTGCCGTCCGCCGGGCAACCGCAATCCCGAACCGGACGAAGTCGACACGTGCGAGCCGTTTCTCGTGCGGCAGGTCCAGGCGATCCGGCCCCGCGTGATCGTGGCCCTGGGCACCTTCGCGGCCCGGGCCCTGCTGCGTTCCAACGAGCCGATCAGCCGTCTGCGCGGCCAGATCTTCAAGTACGGCGACGCGCTGCTGATTCCGACGTTCCATCCGGCGTACGTCCTTCGTAACCCCGCGAGCAAGCGTGAGGTGTGGGAGGACATGAAGAAGGTGCGTGATCTCCTTGCCGCGGATGCGGGCCGTGAGGGGTAACGCGCCATGGCTCGCCTCGTTTCCGTGGCCGTGCCGGTCCCACAACTCGACCTGCTGACCTACAACGTTCCCGACGACATCGACATCCCGGCCATCGGCGCCCGCGTGCTCGTTCCCGTGGGAAGCCGCCTGCTCACGGGCTGCGTGGTGAATGTCGTGCCGGCGGGCGGGGAGAACCCGGTCGAAGGTCCCGCGATCAAGGATCTCGCGGACCTGCTGGACGACGGCGCCTACCTTCCGGACGACTGCCTGCGCCTGGTCTTGTGGACGGCGGAGTACTACGCCTGTTCGCCCGGCGAAGCCGTGGCGGCGGCCCTCCCGCCCCTGTCCACGGTTGAAAGCCGCCGCATTGTCGAAATCACCGCCGAGGGGCAGGCGCTGGTCGCGCTGGAAGGCGTCGACGGACTCGACGCCGTGTCCCGCGAGGCGTTGCGGCTGGTGGCCACCGCCCGGCGCATTCCGTTTACGACGCTCGGCTCGCGGCTGACCGCCGTGCTGGGCAGGCCCACGCCGGTACCTGTCGTGTCGCTGCTGCGCCGCCTCGAACGCCAGGGGTTCGTGAGTACCGCACGAGTCCTCGAAGGCGAGCGCAGCGCGTACAAGAGCGAACGTGTCGTAACCCTGACGGCCGAGGGGTTTGACGTGGCGCGACGGATGGCGGATCCGGGCGTTGGTTCGGGCCTCGGTCCTCGCCAGCGCGAGTTGCTCGCCGTGCTGCGAGACGCGGCGGCCGGCCTGTCCACCGGGGACCTCCGCGAACGGCATCTGCCGACGGAAGGGTTGCGGCGCCTCGAACTGCGCGGGCTGATCAGCGTGAAACGGCGCGCCGTGGATCGCGATCCGTTCGCCGGACCGTGGGGCCAGCCACTGGATGCGGGAGAATCCGCGCTGCGCGTCGATCTCAACGACGAACAGACCCGGGCGCTGGAGCGCTGCTGGCAACTCCGGCAGGCGGGCACCTTTGGCGTGGCCCTCGTGCACGGCGTGACGGGCAGCGGGAAGACCGAAGTGTACTTGCGGCTGGCCGAGCGTGTCGTCGGCTCGGGCGGGCGGGTACTCGTCCTGGTTCCCGAGATCGGACTGACGCCGGCGGTGGCGGCGGCGTTCCGCGCACGTTTTGGTGACCGCGTCGCCGTGCAGCACAGCGGTCTGTCCGATGGCGAACGCCACGATCAGTGGCACCGCATCCGGCGGGGCGACATCGACGTCGTGGTGGGGACACGCTCGGCCGTGTTCGCCCCGCTGGAGCACCTCGGGCTGATCGTGGTCGACGAAGAGCATGACGCGTCGTACAAGCAGGACGAATCTCCCCGCTACAACGGCCGGGACCTGGCCATTGTCAGGGGCAAACACGCCGGTGCGCTGGTCGTGCTGGGCTCGGCCACGCCGTCGATGGAATCGTACCAGCACGCGACGGCGGGCCGTTACGAACTGATCGAACTCGATCAGCGGGTGCTGGCCAGGCCCCTCGCGCAGGTGCAGACCGTCAACATGCGCGTCGAGTACGCCGAGTGCGGGCCCGACACGATCGTGAGCCGGCTGCTCCTGGAGCACATCGGGGCGCGCCTCGAGCGCCGCGAACAGGTGCTGCTGCTGCTGAACCGCCGCGGGCTCTCGACCGCCGTGTTCTGCCGCCAGTGCGGCGGGAGCGTCGAATGCCCCAACTGCAGCGTCTCACTGGTCGTCTACGGCCGGGGCGTCGCGTCGTGCCATTATTGCGACCACACGCGTCGGGTGCCGCGAACGTGCCCGTCGTGTGGCGCGCCGTATCTCGAGCTGATGGGGTTCGGCACCGAACGTGTCGAACGAGAGGTCGCGGACGCGTTTCCGGGCGCCCGTGTCGCCCGGCTCGACCGCGATTCCACCAAGCGTCGCGGCGCGCTGCCGGGGATCCTCGGCGACTTCAGGCGCGGCGGCATCGACGTGCTGGTGGGGACGCAGATGATCGCCAAGGGGCACGACTTTCCGCGCGTGACGCTGGTGGGCGTGATCTCCGCCGACGTGGGCCTCGGGCTGGCGGATTTCAGGGCTGCCGAACGCACCTTTCAGCTGCTGACCCAGGTTGTCGGCCGCGCCGGCCGCGGCGACCTGGCGGGCGAGGCGGTGATCCAGACGATCTACCCCGATCACTACAGCATCCGTCACGCATGCCGGCAGGACTACCGCGCGTTCTATGCCGACGAAATCAAATTCCGTCAGTCGATGCGGTACCCGCCCACGGTGGCGCTCATCAACGGCCTGGTGCGCGGCCCGTCCATGGCGGCGGCGATGGAGGCGGCACAGGACCTCGTGGCGCGCACCGTCAGGCTGTCGGCCCGGCCCGGCGCGTTCGAAGTGCTTGGGCCGGCGACGGCCCCCCTGGCGCGGCTGCGTGGCGAACATCGCGCGCAGTTCTTCCTGAAGGGGCGCCCGTCGGCGCGGGTCGTGATGCGGGAAGCCGTGAAGGCGGCACTCAAAGAGCGCCCGGATCTGCTGCGCCGCGTGGCGATCGATGTGGATCCGCTGACCGTGCTCTGACGCGGCGCTGGCGCGGCGGTCGTCAGCGGGCCCCCACCAGTTCAAACGGCGAGATCGGGGCCGGCGTAAAACACGCCACGAAGATCAGCAACACGGCGAACGCCGTCCACAGGCGGGCCTTGTCGAGCGGCAGGTACTCGTCCCAGGTGGGCGGGTGCCGCCACCCGAACTTGTAGAGCAGGAAGACCGCGATCAGCGTCCAGACAATCCAGCTGCTCGAGTAGACGCTCAGGCCGATCGCCGCCGCAACCGCCGCGATCGTGATCCAGGACGCGCGTTTTCCGAAGACGGCGTAGACCGCATGCCCCCCGTCGAACTGCCCGATCGGAATCAGGTTGAGCGCGGTGGCCAGCAGACCGAACCAGGCGGCAAAGGCCATCGGATGCAGGTTCAGGGAGAGTTCGGTTGGCACGTCACCCCAGACGAGCCAGACGACCGCCTTGAACAACAGGGGCTCGCCCAGTTCCATCCCGGAGAAGTCGGGCGGCAGGGGAACCAGCCGGGACATCCAGACGCCCGCGATCAGGACAGGAATCGTCACGACGAACCCGGCAATCGGGCCGGCCACGCCCACGTCGAACAACACGCGCTTCGACGTGATGGGCGAACGGATCTTGATGAAAGCACCGGCCGTTCCCGTCAGCGGGAACGGCACCGGAAGGAAATAGGGCAGCGTGGCGTCGATGCCATAGTAGCGGCACGCCAGGTAGTGCCCGGCCTCATGGGCACCCAGGATGGCCAGGATCGTCAACGAGTACCACAACCCGTTGAGCGCGAACGACATCCACGTGAACGGCGGCAGCTGGGGTTGGAAGTTCGTCTCGAACGACAGCCAGTGTTCGCCACCGACAACAGTCGTCGTGATGAGGGTCAGGAAGAGAAGCAACCCGTGGAGCCAGTAGCGAGGAGGTTTCGGCCGGGGAGGCGAGACGTCAATCCAAACCGGCTCCTGCGTGTCGGTCACACGACCGCCTGGAGTTCTTTGCCCGGCTTGAACCGGATCGTGCGACCCGGCGGAATCCGGACTTCCTTGCCTGTCCGTGGGTTACGGCCGATTCCGCGCTTCCGGGGTTTCACCTGGAAGACCCCGAATCCGCGCAGTTCGATGCGCTCGCCACGCTGCATGGAAACACGCATCGTGTCGAAGACCGCATCCACAGCCATCTCGGCCTTGACCTTGGTGATGTCGGCGGCCTTGGCGACTTCGTTGACGATGTCGACCTTAATCATGCCGACGGAACTCCTTCAAAGTTGCTAACCACTATAGATACCGACACTTACGCTGTCAAGGGCCGTCAGTATGTGCCGCGGGACGCCCGGGGGGGGGATTGGGGGCGCGCGCGGCGGCCCCGAATCGTTCTTGCGGGCGTGAACTGGCGTGGTGTCGGCGGCACTCCCCCGGACAGGCTATGATGAAAGGTCACACAGGGTCAGGAGTTGCTGAGTGCCACGCAAGTTACCCGCGGTCGTGCTCGTCGGCCGTCCCAACGTCGGTAAGTCGACGCTGTTCAATCGGATCGCCAGGACCAGGCGATCGATTGTCGCGCCGATCGCGGGCACGACGCGTGACGTGATCGACCACGTCGCCACGTGGGGGCCCCATCGTTTCCGCCTGGTCGACACGGGGGGCATGTTCGGGGCAAGCCTCGACCCGATGCACGATGCCGTGTCGGACAAGGGGGAAGCTGCCCTGGCGTCGGCGGATCTCGTGGTCTTCGTGGTGGATGGCGTCGAAGGGCACGTGCCGGGCGATGATGATGTGGCGGCGGCGGTGCGAGGGGCGAACAAGCCCGTCGTGCTGGTCGTGAACAAGTCGGATGATCGGAGGGCCGCTGCCGGCCTGCTCGAGTTCTACAAGATGGGGTTCGAGACTGTCACCGAGGTGTCGGCCGAACACGGGCGTGGCATCGACGACCTGCTGGATTTGGTGACCGCCGCGCTGGGGAAGAAAGGGCGGCGCCAGGTCGAACCGGCCGAGGCGGACGCGGGCGGCGGCGAGGCCGTGGCGGACGACGTCGTGGACGAGGACGAAGACCGGGAGGGGTCGGCGATCGACGAAGTAGCCGTCGCCATCGTGGGCCGGCCGAACGTGGGGAAGTCGTCCCTGGTGAACAGGTTGCTGCGCGAAGAGCGGGTGCTGGTCAGTGACATGCCCGGCACTACGCGGGATGCCATTGACGTGGTCCTGCGCTGGCAGCGGCGGCAGTTCCGCATCGTCGATACCGCAGGGATCCGGCGGCCCGGCAAGGTGGCGCGCTCCGGGGCGATCGAGAACGTGAGCGTGCTCCAGTCGCGCCGCGCCATCGAGCGGGCCGATGTCGTGGTGCTGGTTCTGGACGCCGTCGAAGGCGCCACCGATCAGGACGCGGCCATCGCGGGAGAAGCCGACAAAGCGGGTCGCGGGTTGATCGTGGCGGTCAACAAGTGGGACCTGAAGAAGGATGGGTCGAAAGAGACCGGGATCGAGTTCGACTCGCTGATGCAGCGCCGGATGAAGTTCCTCGACTACGCGCCCGTGCTCCACATTTCCGCGCTCACGGGCGAGCGCGTGGCGAAGTTGCTGGAGACCGTCGGCCGCGTGGCGGCGGCGCGGCGGCGCCGCGTGCCGACAGGCGAGCTGAACCGGTTTGTCGAGGCCATCACGGCGGCGCACCCGCCAGCCAGCCCGGATCGCCGCGAGGTGCGGGTGCTCTATGCGACCCAGGCGATGATTGCGCCGCCGACGTTTGTATTCTTCACGAACGTCGCCACGACGCTGCATTTTTCGTACGAACGATTCCTGATGAACCGGCTTCGCGAGGCATTCGGGTTCGAAGGGACTCCGGTCCGCATTCAGGTACGCGCGCGCAAGCGCAAACCCCGGGTGTAAGCAGCGCCGAGGCGGCCTGGGGCCTGGCGGGAGGGCTGAGTGGGCATGGTATACTCTGGACGAATCAGTGGCTGAGACCTTTGCGCAGATTCCGGATCGGGACGTCTTCAAGGCGTCGGAAGTCTGCGAGATCGCGCAGGTTCAGCCGTACGTCCTGCGGTCCTGGGAGCAGGAGTTTCCGAACCTGGGTGTGGCTCGGTCGTCTGGCGGCGCGCGCGTGTACCGGCGCGCGGACGTCGAGCGCGTGCTGCGCATCAAGCAACTGGTGTTCGGCGAGGGCTTGACGCTGGCGGGCGTCCGGCGCAAACTCGAAGGGGATCCGGCGCCGGAAGCGGCGGAGCAGGCTCCGGAGATCGTGGACGAAGGCACCCGGGCCCGCCTTGCGGAAATCAGGCACGAACTCAGGTCGTTGCTTGATATGCTAGATGGGAGACGGAACGCGCCGGACGCAGGCGCGGTGGCGGCCGTCGAAGGGGAGCAGCCGAACCTGCTTGACGTGGGTGAGGCCGGGCGGCCCTGGCCGCCGACGGTGGCGCCGAAACGTCGAGGCGGGGCGCGGAGCCGGGCGGGAAAAGCCGCCGAACCGCCGGCCGAGTAAGTTCAGTATCGGGATGTAGCGCAGCTTGGTAGCGCACCTGAATGGGGTTCAGGGGGTCGCTGGTTCGAATCCAGTCATCCCGACCAGATCGCGAGGCGGCAGGTAGCCACAGGGGTACTTGCCGCCTTTCGTGTGTACAGGACGAAGAAAGAAGAAGGAGAAGGGGTCGGGACGCTTTTGGGTGGTCCTGACGATGACGTAAATGTAATGGTGGCCGTGCTGAGCCGACGCGAACGACAGTATTGTCATCGCGGTGCCCATCCACACTAAAAGCGTCCCGACCCCAGTGTACACTGCCACCATGCAGAGAGCGCTTGCGCCGCGGTGGGCCGCGCTGTGGTACAGCCTGGCCGCGGTGCTGATGACATGGCCGCTGGCCCTCGGACTCGGCCGCGACATTCCCTGGGACCTCGGCGACGCGCTGCTCAACTGCTGGATCCTGGCCTGGAACAGTGAACATGTCCTGGAGGCGCTCGGCGGCAACCCGTCCGTGCTGTCCGGGCTCTGGCACGGCAACATCTTCCATCCCGAACCCTACGCCCTGGCGTATTCCGAACTGCTGATCGCCCAGACGATCCAGGGCTTGCCGGTGTACGCCCTGACGGGCAACGCCGTGCTGGTGTTCAACCTGCTGTTCCTGTCGACGTTCATCCTGTCGGCGTGGGGGATGTACCTGTTCGTGCGCGAGTTGACTGGAGACGCGCGGGCGGCGTTCCTGGCGGGACTGATCTACGGGTTCATGCCGTACCGCACGGCTGAAGGTCCCCACCTGCAGGTGTTGTCGTCGCAGTGGATGCCGTTTGCGCTGTACGGTATGCGGCGCTACTTCGTCACCGGCAGTTGGCGCGCCCTGTCCGGCAGCGTGCTGGCCATCGTCGCGCAGAACCTGTCGTGCGGGTACTACCTCGTCTACTTCGCGCTGCTCCTGCCGATCTACGTGGCGTGGGAGGTGCTGAGTCAGCGGCGCCTCGCGGACTGGCGGATGTGGGGCGCGCTGGCCGCAGCCGGGCTTGTCGTGGCGGTGTGCACGGTGCCGTTCATGCTGCCGTACCTCGAACTGCGCGCGCTGACGGGACAGCAGCGGACACTGGAGGAAGCCGCCTCCTTTGGCGCAGAGCCGTCGGCCTACGCCAATGCCGACGCGGATCTGCGGCTGTGGCCACGGGCGCTGCCCGCCCATCCCCGGCCGGAAGGAAACCTGTTCCCGGGGCTCGCGCTGCTGCTGCTGGCCGCGGCCGGCGTCGTCGCGACGTTGCGGCATGCCTGGGTCGACACGGCACAACAGCGGGGGCGTGCGCCCGGGTTGCCCCGGCTCCTGACACGCTGGCGCATGCCGTTGCTGGTGCTCTGCGCTGCGACGCTCGCGGTGTCGCTGCTTGGGTGGATCCCGTACTTGTTCGGCGGGCCGCCACGCCTCGACCTGGGACCGCTGCACTTGCGGTTCCGCGACGTCGAACGGCTGCTCGTGCCGACACTGGCGGCCGCCGGCGTGTTGCTGGCCTGGTCCCCGCACCTTCGCGCCGCACTGCTCGCAGCGGTGCGGACACGAGAGGCCTGCTTCGTCGGGTGCGCCGTGTGCGCGGCGTATCTCTCGCTGGGCCCTTCCCCCCAATGGGATGGCTGGCCCCTGCGCGGCCTCGATGTATACCCGTGGCTCTTCGCACACGTTCCGGGATTCGATGGGCTGCGGGTGCCCGCTCGATTCGCCATGATGGCGTTTCTGTCGCTGGCCGTCGTGGGCGGAACGGGTGCGGCAATGCTCCTGGCCCGGTCGGGGCGGTTCGCGGTCTTGGTGTTCGGGGCGCTGGCCATCGGCATTCTGGCCGAGTCAGCCGCCGTGCCTCTGCCGCTGAACCAGGTCACCAAGTTCACGGAACTCGAACCCATCCCGGCGCGCGTCGGCGTGGTGTCGGACGTGCCCCTGGAGTACCAGTATCTGGCGCGACTGCCCGCTGGGGCCGTCGTGGTGGAGTTCCCGCTCGGCGACGTGGGATGGGACCTCTGGGCCGTCTACCACTCGACGTTCCACTGGAAGCCACTGGTGAATGGCTTTAGCGGCGGGTTCCCCAGACGGTACGATCAACTGGCCGGGCTGCTGTTCAACGTCAATGCCGACCCTGACCGTGCCTGGGAAGCACTTCGCGAAGCCGGACCCACGCACGCGGTCGTGCACGGGTCCGCGTTCGCACGGTCCGCACGAAGTCCCGAAGCGTGGCTGCTGGCGCACGGCGCTCGCCTGGCCCTGACGTCGCCAGAGAGTCGGGTTTACGAGTTGCCAGTAGGCAGTAGTAAGTAGGCAGTAGTAAGTAGGCAGTAGTAAGTAGGCAGTAGCAAGCACTAGGGTGCAGGGCTGTCAAACTCCGGGCTCCCCGGGACTGACCGGACTTCGTTCTTCGAACTTCATCGAGGCCTCGCCGGAGCGCTTGGCGCGTAGGCGGGAGCCCCGGGGCTACGTACCCACGCTGGACCGGCCTCCTGCCTACTTCCTACTTCCTACTTACTACTTCCAGCATCGCGCAGCGTCTTCCACGTCGTCGATCCCACAATCAGCACGCCGCCCAGCAGCGGCCAGGCGCCGGGGACCTCGCCGTGAACGAGCCACGCCCACACGGGGGAAAACGCGGGTTCGGCCAGCAGCAGCAGAGAGGCGTCCACCGCTGGTACGTGGGCCAGCGACCGGCTGAGCAGCAGGTACGAGAACCCGACCTGAAAGACCCCCAGATATCCGATCACGGCAAGATCGCCGGGAGCGAGCGTGCCGAAGGGCAGCGCGAGCGGCAGGCAGACGAGGAAGGCGAGCCCGTTGCCGACGATGGTGGCGGAGCCGGCGGCGGCCGTCGAGGCGTTACGTTCGTGTCGTGCGACCCATCGTAATCCCATGACCGTCAGGGCCCAGGAAGCTCCGCTCAGCGCGCCGATCACGTTGCCGAGGGCCTGATTGGGTGCCGTCGCCGTCGAGGCCGCAGGACCGAGAAACAGGAAGCCGATGCCGAGGGCAATGCCTGCGAGCACCGGGTAGTCACGGCGGGGCAGATGTTCGCCGAGCCACCAGGGCCCGATCAGGGCGATATAGAGGGGCGCCGTGCCCTGAAAGAACACGACGTTCGCGGCGGTCGTCAGCTTGTTGGCCGTGACGAACGAGACCAGCGTGGCGGCCTGCGCAAGCGCGACGAGCAGGACGGCCCGTGTGACGCGCACGCGGCGGCCGGCGGCCAGCCACAGCAGGACCGCGGCCACGGCCGAACGCAGGCAGGCGATCTGCCAGTTCGTCAGCGACGCCGCTTTGATGGCTGCGCCGCCCGTCGAGAAGAGCAGGGCAGTCGTCAGCAACGACAGACGGGCGGTCGAAGCGCGCATGAGCGGGCGGTCCGGAAAGCGGCTGGTGTGACGCGAGGCGGGGGCCGTACGGTCAACGGGGGACCAGCAGGTCCCCCGTGCAGAACGCAGAGCGGCTGACGCCTACGCGTGCAGCTTTTCGTACTTCGCCATCAGTTCGTCGCGGTTCTCGGCGTGGGCCGGGTCCGGGATGATGCAGCCGTCGACCGGGCAGACGTCCACGCACTTCGACGTATCGAACGCGCCTACGCACTCGGTGCACTTGTCCGGATCGATCACGTAGATCGACTCACCCTGGGTGATTGCCTCGTTCGGGCATTCCGGCTCGCAGGCGCCGCAGCTGATGCAGTCTTCATTAATCAAGAGTGCCATGTGATGTGTCCTCCGTAAGATCCGGTGCGGTCAGAGTGCCCGGAACAATGCTCGTCTGTTCATAACAATAGCAAAGATCGATCCGCCTGTCGCGGCCGCAATTCGCGGGAATAGGCCCGTGCCCACACGGTGGCGCCGGAATCCCGGCGGCACGCGCCGCCGGATGGCAATTCATCGGCGAATCCCGGACTGCTGCCGTCGCCAATTCACAGGGCTCCGAGCGCCTGCGTCAGATCCGCGATGATGTCGTCCGGGTGCTCCACGCCCACCGACAGGCGCAACATCGCCGGCGTGATGCCCATCCCCACCTGCCGCGCCGGAGGGATGTCCGAGTGCGTCATGGTCGCCGGGTGCTCCATCAGCGATTCGGTGCCGCCCAGGCTGACGGCCAGCTTGATCAACTGCAGCTGGTTCAGGACCCGGAAGGCTTCGGCTTCACCGCCGTGAATCTCGAACGAGAACGTCGACCCGGGCGACAGGCACTGGTGATGGAACAGCTCGTGCTGCGGGTGCGTCTCCGGCAGGAACCCGAGATAGTGCACCGTCTTGACGGCCGGATGGTCGGCCAGGAAGTCGGCGACGTACCGCGCATTCTTCATGGCGCTCGTCATCCGCAGCTTCAACGTCTCGAGGCTGCGCATCAGCAGCCATCCCGTATGGGGATCGGAAATCGTCCCGAGGATGGTGCGCATGCCGCGAACGGTCGCAATCAGCGTTTCGGGTCCGAGGCACGCGCCGGCGATGAGGTCGCTGTGTCCGCCGGCGTACTTCGTCAACGAGTACAGGACGAGGTCCGCGCCGTGCTGCAAGGGATGCTGCCACAGGGGGCCCAGGAACGTGTTGTCCACGGCGACCAGCGGCCGGTGTCCCCCGGCGGCAGCCAGGTCGCCCGCCACGCGGGCGCAGGCGGCGATGTCCACGAGCCCGTTGGTCGGGTTCGCCGGTGTTTCCAGGTAGATCATCCCGATCCGGCCCAGCGCCCGTCCCTGGGCCACCGCCTCGTCCAGCGTGACCGGCATCGTGCCCGATCCGAACCAGACACGCTGAATCCCGAATTGCGGCAGGATGTTCTCGACGAGGAACTCGGTGCCGCCGTACACCGGTTCGCTGCAGAGGATGACATCGCCCGGTCGCAGGAAACTCAGCATGGTCGTCGAGATGGCCGCCATGCCCGACGAGAACACCAGCCCGGATTCGGCCTCGTCCCACAGGCACAGCCGGTCCTGCAGGATCTCGAGGTCGGGATTGTTCAGGCGCGAATAGATGAGGCCCGGGTCTTCAGCCGGGCCCTTCTCGCGCAGGCCGTACGCGACCTCGAAGAACGACTTGCCGTCTTCGGCGGTGCGGAAGGCAAACGTCGACGTCTGGAAAATCGGGCACTTTACGGACCCTTCAGACAGCCGCGGGTCGTACCCGTAGCTCATCATCAGGGTTTCGGGATGCAACCGCCGTCCCTGGATCTCGCGATGTCGGTAGCCCTTGGGTGTCGGACTCATGGCGCACCTGCCATCAGATCAGGATCTCGACTTTGCCTTTGGCTTTCAGCTGGTCGATGAAAGCCTGGCTCTTCTGCTCACGAACCTGTTGCTTCAGGTACTCGCGGATCTGTTCCTTGACCTCGTCGAATCCCACGTCGCGGCCGGGTTTGGTCTCGGCCACCTTGATGAGGTGGTACCCGAAGGGCGTCTCCACGATGCCGCTCACCTGACCGGCTTTCGTCGTGAACGCAGCCTCTTCGAACGCCGGCACCATCTGCCCGCGGCCAAAGAACCCGAGGTCGCCGCCTTTGGTCGCGGAGCCGGGGTCCTGCGAGCGTTTCGTGGCCAACTCGGCGAAGTTGCCGCCCTTCTTGAGCTGCGCCTGAATGGACTCAATCTCAGCACGGGCCTTGGTGCGGGCCGCAGCGTCGGCGTTCTGTTCGAGGCGGATCAGGATGTGGCTGGCGTGGACCGTGGCCTCTTCCCGGAATCGCGGCTTGTTCCCCTCGTAGAACTTCCGCACCTCCTCGTCGGTCGCGGCGGCGAGCGACTCGAACTCTTTCTCCAGCATCGCATTGACCGCGATGGTCTCGGCGGTCTCCTGACGCAGGCGTTCTTCCGTCATGCCGCGCTGCTGCAGCATGTCCTTGAACGCCTGCTCGCTGGGGAACTGACTCTTGATGTCCGAGAGCCGCTTGTCGACGTCCCACGGCGGTGCTTCGAACTTCCGCACCTTGGCTTCCTGCACCAGCAGGTGATAGCCGACGATCCGATCCAGCACCTGCCGGTAGACCGTGTCGCGTTGTTCGGCCGGAACCGCCGCGCCCGCCCGGCCTTCGAGGTTCGTGATGGCCATCTGCAGCTCGTCCTTCTTGACGAGCAGGCCGTTGACCTTGGCGACGACATCCGGCAACTGGGCCGGCACCGTCTTCAGCGCGCCGGGAACGCCAGCTGGCGATGCGGCCGGCGGCGCGGCGGCAGACGGATCCGCGTCTTTGTTCTTGTTGCAGCCGGGTACGACGGCCAGGGTGATGAGCATGATGATGGCGAAGAGGCGTGTGCGCACGGGTACTCCTGATCCAATGGGTGGATTGACCACGTTAACAGACCCCCCGGATGCAGGCAAGGAGGCCCTGTTGACGGACCTGCGTGTTCCTGTTGCAGGCGCCGCCAAGGTTTGGTACAGTCTGAGGCGGCGTCAGCCAAGACCATTGAGGCCAGATCCTACCCATCCCGCAGTGTATCTCCATCCCACATCACGGCGGCGTGCCGTCTCGGCACCGCGGACCGTCTCAAGCAGCGAGGTGAAATAACAGCGTGGCAGTCCGGTTGTTTATTGGAAACCTACCCTACAGCGCGACCGAGGCCGATGTGCGCGCGCACATGGCCTCTGTGGCACCGCCCGTGTCGGTCGTGCTCCCCATGGACCGTGAGACCGGTCGTCCGCGAGGATTCGCGTTCGTGGACTACGACGACCTCGCGGCGGCAACCGAGGTCATCCGCCGGCTGAACGGCAACCTCTTTCTTGGGCGCACGTTGTCCGTGAGCGAGGCGCGGCCCCGCGAAGACCGCGGCCCGCGCCCGCCAATGGGGAGCGGGCCGTCGGGGCCGCCCCTGGGCGGGCCGGCCCGTATGGCGCCTTCACCGATGGGCGGCGCCGGCGGTCGCGAGCGGAACTTCGGTCCGCCGGCTCCGCCGAAGGGCAAGGCCCGCGGCCCCGCGAAGTCGCGCGGCGACGGCGGACCCAAGGGCCCCATCAAGGTCCGGGGGGGCGGCCGCGTGTTCGACGTGGACGAAGAGGAGGAGTCGGCAGTGGCCGTCGACTTCGACGACTTCGCCACCGCGCCGGAACCGGGCGATGAAGACGCGGAGAAGGGCGAAGAATAGGACCGACTGACGCATCGGCGGGGCGGGGCCATGCGGCCTCGCCCCGTTGTGTTTGTACGGAGGTCTGGAGGCGCGCGCGCCTGCCCGGGGCCGGGTGCCTGACGTCTGATTGTGTGCGGGTGCCGGAAGAGATGGTGCCGAGGCCCAGACTTGAACTGGGGACCCCCTAATTTTCAGTCAGGTGCTCTACCAACTGAGCTACCTCGGCACGGCGATGGCCATCCACGAAGTGGACTCAGCACTATAACATGCGAGCCCACTCGTGGGAAGCCCCTGCATCAGGGTCGTTACTTGCGAGACGGCGGCTTGGGCGTGGGTTCCCCTTCGACGGACGGCCCGTCCTTCACGAGGAGGCCCAGTTCCTTGCGCACCTTGTCTTCCATGGTCTTGCAGACGTTGGGATTGTCGCGCAAGAACTGCTTGGCGTTCTCGCGTCCCTGCCCGAGGCGCTCGCCGCCGAACGAGAACCACGTCCCGCTCTTCTCGACAATGCGCCGATCGACGGCCAGGTCGAGCAGGTCGCCTTCCCGGGAAATCCCTTCGCCGTACAGGATGTCGAACTCGGCCTCGCGGAACGGGGACGCGACCTTGTTCTTGACCACCTTCACGCGCGTGCGGCCGCCCACCACCGTTTCGCCGTCCTTGATGCTGCCGATGCGGCGAATGTCGAGTCGGACCGACGAGTAGAACTTCAGGGCGCGCCCGCCCGTGGTTGTTTCGGGGTTGCCGAACATGACGCCGATCTTCTCGCGCAGCTGGTTGATGAAGACCAGCGCCGTCTTCGACTTCGACACCACACCGGTCAGCTTCCGCAACGCCTGCGACATCAGACGCGCCTGGAGGCCCACCTGAGCATCACCCATCTCGCCTTCGATTTCCGCCCGGGGTACCAGCGCCGCCACCGAGTCGACCACGACCACGTCGATGCTCCCGGAACGGACGAGCACTTCGACGATCTCGAGGGCCTGTTCGCCGTTGTCGGGCTGCGAGACGAGCAGATCGTCGAGGGTGACCCCGAGTTTGACGGCGTAGTTGGCGTCGAGGGCGTGTTCGGCGTCAACGAACGCCGCCATGCCGCCCAGGCGCTGCGCCTGCGCGATGATCTGGAGCGCCAGCGTCGTTTTGCCGGACGATTCCGGACCAAAGATCTCGATGACGCGGCCGCGGGGCACGCCGCCGATACCGAGCGCATAGTCGAGGCTGATCGATCCGGTGGGAATCGAGTCGATCGGGGCAATGGCCCCCTTCTGTCCGAGGCGCATGATCGCGCCTTTCCCGAACTGCTTCTCAATCTGTCCCATGGCCACGTCAATGGCCTTGGCCCGCTCGTTCCGTTCGTCAGCAGCCATGTGCGCTCCTTGCGAGACTCAACGCTCGTGTCGAATCAACTGATTCTAGAAGCGTGCCGGGTGCAAGTCAAGCGAAAATCCATACACGCAGCTCGTCTTCGTCTTTATTTGCAATATCTTACAGCTTTCCAGACTTTCGCCCCATCTTGAAGGCCTGGCAAGATCTGCCGGCCCGGGCATTGCGCCTCCGTGGCAAGGATTGCTACGGTAGGGACGTGCCGTCACCCGTTGGACATACCCTTGCCGGTCTGGCCGTCGCCTGGTCCGTTGACGCGGCCAGCCGGACCGCCGGAGGCCCGGGCGTCGGGCGCGGGCTGGCGGCCGCCTGCGTCGTCCTGGCTGTCGCGCCGGACGTGGACATCCTGGTGACCGTGCACCGCGCGTCCTGGCACAGCCTGACGGCGGCAGCGGTGGTAGCGGTACTGGCGGCCCTGGTGCTCAGGTTTCGCGGACATCCGGCCACGGGCCCGGCGGCGCTGGCGTGCGGCCTGGTATGGGCTGGCCACGTGGCGTTGGACTGGCTCGGACGCGACTCGTCGCCGCCGCACGGCGTGATGGCATTCTGGCCGTTCAGCCACGCGTACTTCCAGTCCGGGGTGGGCGTGTTCGCCGAAGTGTCCCGGCGGTACTGGAATCCGGACGAGTTCATCTGGGGCAACCTGCGCTCGGTCATCCGCGAGATCGCCATCCTGGCGCCGGTTGCCGCCGGCGCCTGGTACTGGCGACACAAGGGACAGAAGCAAGAAGCAGGAAGCAAGAAGCAGGAAGCAGGAAGGTAGACAGTAGTCAGTAGGCAGTAGACAGTAGGGGGCGGCCTCCGCTACTGCCTACTGTCTACTGTCTACTGCCTACTGTCAGTACGCGTAGAACCCCCGGCCGCTCTTCCGGCCCAGGTGACCCGCGGCCACCATGCGGCGCAGCAGGGGACACGGCCGGTACTTGGGGTCTCCGAGGCCGTCGTGCAGCACCTCCAGGATCGCCAGGCACACGTCGAGGCCGATGAAGTCGGCCAGGGTGAGCGGCCCCATCGGGTGGTTCATGCCGAGTTTCATGACGGCGTCGATCGCCTCCGGCGTGCCGACCCCCTCCATGACCGCGAAGATCGCTTCGTTGATCATGGGCATGAGAATGCGATTGGCGATGAACCCGGGATAGTCGGCCGCTTCGACGGCGGTTTTGCCCAGGCGCGTGCACAAGTCGGTGGCCACAGCCATGGACGCCGCCGATGTCGCCTGTCCTTTGATCAGTTCGACCAGCACCATCAGCGGCACGGGATTCATGAAGTGCATGCCGAGCACGTTGGCCGGGCGCGTGGTCGCCGCCGCCAGCATGGTGATCGAGATGGACGAGGTATTCGACGTGAGGATCACGTCGCGCCTCGTCAGCTTGTCCAGTTGCGCGAAGAGCGCGCGCTTGAGATCGGCCTGCTCGACCGCAGCTTCGACCACATAGTCCACGTCGGCCAGGGCCCCCAGGTCGGTGGTGAATACGATCCGCCCCAGCGCGGCGTCCCGGTCTGCCGCCGACAGTTTGGCCTTCTCGACGAACTTCGCCAGGCTCTTGTCGATGACGCCCCGCCCCCGATCCAGGGCAGGCTGCGCCACATCCTGCACGATGACCGAGAATCCGGCCTGCGCGAACACCTGCGCAATGCCGCTGCCCATCGTGCCCGCCCCAATGACGCCCACCGTTCGAATCATGGCTGCTCCTCCAGTTGGCGCGGCGGTCACGCCGCGCGCCTGCTCATCGATCATGCCGTTGCCGGCCGCGAGCGGGAGGCCCGGTCGGCCGTTTGCGCGCTGCGGGCGCGTCGGGCGCCGCGAAACGCAGGGTCCTTGCCACGTCGGGGCCGAGCACGGCCTCCAGGCGCGCCAGAATCATCGCCCGCGACCGCTCGAGTTCAGGCTGCCAGCGTCGATCGTCGACGCGCACCGTCAGGACGCCTCCGCTGCCCGCGTGCACGAGCGACACACGAGCCAGATCGGCGCCGACGGCCATGCGCCAGGCGCACGCCAGCTTCTCCTCGGAAAAGGGGGCCTGCCGCAGCAGTCCGGCGACGACGGGGTGCAGGAGATCTTGAATGGACTCCACGTTGGACCTGAAAAGAACGCCCAAGTGTATCATTCGTTCGTGCGCCTCGTGCTCGCCTCCGCCTCGCCGCGCCGCGCCGACCTGCTCACCGCCGCCGGCTATGTGTTCGATGTCGATCCGGCCGACACCGACGAGTCGGTGCATCCGGGCGAAGGCGCCCGCGACTATGCGCTGCGCGTGGCGCGGGACAAGGCCGCGGCTGTGCGGCCACGGCATCCCGACGAGTACGTGATCGCAGCCGACACGATTGTCGTGGTGGACGGGGCGATCCTGGGCAAGCCGCAGGATGAGGCCGATGCCTCGCGGATGCTGGGCCTGCTGGCCGGACGCGTGCACGAAGTCGTCACGGCCGTGGTGGTGACGCGCGGGTTCGACGAACGATGCGGCATCGAATCGACGCAGGTCACCTTCGGCTGGCTCACCCCGGACGAGATCGCCTGGTACGTCGGCTCGGGCGAACCGCGGGGCAAAGCCGGCGCGTATGCCATTCAGGGGCTGGCGTCGAGGTTCGTGACGGGTATTGTCGGGTCCTACAGCAACGTGGTCGGACTCCCGGTGGCGCTGGTCTGCCGGTGCCTGCGCGAACTGGGGTACGCGGAGCGTTCCGGTCGCCCGTCCGCCGATTGACCCCCCGGGCGAGGCAAGGGTATCCTTGAGGTGCTGCATATGAGACACAAAGCCCTCAAGATCGCTCTGACTACAACGGTCCTGGTCGTCGCTCTGGGCGGCCTGCTGTATTCCACCCTCAGCGAGGGCACGGAATACTACATGCACGTGGAAGAAGTCATGGCGGATCCTGGCGAGTGGCAGGGCAAGAACCTGCAACTCCACGGGTTCGTTGTCAAGGACTCCATCCTGCGGAAGCGGGATTCGCTGGAGTATAAGTTCAAGATCCACAGCAAGGGTGCGGTGCTCGACGCCCGTTACACCGGCATCGTGCCAGACACCTTCAAGGACGACTCCGAGGTGGTCCTGAAAGGCCGCCTCCAGGACGGCGCTTTCCACGTCGCGCCGAACGGCGTGATGGCCAAGTGCCCCTCGAAGTACGAACCCCAGAAGGGGCAGGGAAGGCCGGGTGCGTAGCCCGGCGAACCAGCCCCATTCACCGAATTTCGTGACCAACTTCAGCCTACCCGCCGGGATCGCCCCGCGAGGGGAACGATCTGCCGGCGGCCCTCGGTAGGTACAGACACCATGGCGTCTCTTGGCACATTCCTGCTCTATGCGACCTTTGTCGTGTGCGCGTACGCGATTGCAGCCTCGGTGGCTGGCGCGCGCCGCGGCTCCCGCCGCCTGATTGAAAGCGGCATCGGCGCCTTCCATCTCATCGCGGCCCTGATGACCGTCGCGTCGGCGGTCATCGTGCACGCGTTCGTGACCAACGACTACAGCATCAAGTACGTCCAGCACTACTCCGACAAGGTGCAGCCGCTGTTCTACAAGCTGACCTCGTACTGGGGCGGCCTGGACGGCTCGATCATGTTCTGGGTCTTCCTGCTGGCCCTGTTCGGCTCGCTGGCGGTGCACGTGAACCGCGAGCGGCACCGGGAACTGATCCCGTACGTCGTGGCGATCATCTCCGGCGTTCAGCTGTTCTTCCTGTTCATGATGATCGTCCACAAGAACCCTTTCGATACGTTCCTGCTGGACGTACCGGCGGACGGTCGCGGGCTCAACCCGCTGCTGCAGAACATCTACATGGTGGTGCACCCGCCCAGCCTCTACATCGGCTTCGTGGGCATGACCATCCCGTATGCGTTCGGCATGGCGGCCCTCATCACGGGGTATCTGGACGACTCGTGGCTGCGGGCCGTGCGCCGCTGGACCATGCTCAGCTGGCTCGCGCTGTCACTCGGGCTGACGCTGGGCATGATCTGGGCCTACGAAGAACTGGGCTGGGGCGGCTACTGGGCCTGGGATCCGGTCGAGAACGCCGGCCTGCTGCCGTGGTTCACGGCGTCCGCGTTCCTGCACTCCGTCATTGTGCAGGAACGGCGCGGCATGCTCAAAGTCTGGAACGTCTCGCTCGTGGTCACGACGTTCTTCCTGACGATCTTCGGTACGTTCATGACCCGTTCCGGCGTCGTGCAGTCGGTCCACGCCTTCGGCGAGGATCGGGCGCTGGCGTGGATGTTCACGGTGTTCATGATCGCCATCCTGATGTTCAGCTTCGGCTGGATCATCTACCGGCTGCCGATGCTCAAGCCGCGCTACGACATGGACTCGTGGATCTCCCGCGAGGCGGCGTTCGTCGCGAACAACTGGATCCTCCTGATTGCGGCGATGCTCGTGCTGCTGGGCACGATGTTCCCGACGATCAGCGAGATGCTCACGGGCAACCGGCTGACCGTCGGCCCGCCGTTCTTCAACCGCTGGATGGCACCCCTGGGGCTCATCCTGCTGGCGCTCACAGGCATCGCCCCGCTGCTGGCCTGGCGCCGGTCGTCGCTGGCCAACCTGCGCGACCAGTTCATGTGGCCGGTCATCGTCACGGTGGTCGTGGCCGGTGCGCTGGTGGCCCTCGGCGTCCGGGTGTGGTCGTCCGGCGTCTGCTTCGCGCTGTGCGCGTTCGTCTTCACGACGCTGCTCCAGGAATTCGTGCGGGGCACGGCGGTCCGGAAAGAGGCGACCGGCACGGATGTCCTGACGGCTGCCATCGGACTGGTCACGCGTGAACGCCGCCGCTACGGCGGCTACATCGTCCATCTGGGCATCGTGTTGATGTTCCTCGGGTTCGCGGGCGAAGGCTTCAAGATCGACCAGCAGATCCTGCTCAAATCCGGGGACGAAGCCACTGTCGGCCATTACACGGTCAAGAACCTGGGCGTGAAGGTGACCGACGACGGCCAGAAGCAGATGGTGACCGGCCACGTCGCCGTGAGCGAAGACGGCAAGGCCCTGGGCACGCTCTATCCCGCCCGCTGGTTCTTCCGGAAACACGAAGATCAGCCCACCACCGAGGTCGCCATCCGGCGCACGGTGGCCGAGGACCTGTATCTGGTCATGCCCGCCTACGAACTCGGCGACCAGTCGATGAGTCTGCAGGTGGTGATCAACCCGCTGGTCAACTGGATCTGGGGCGGGTTCGGCCTGCTCGTCATCGGCACGGGCATCGCGTTGCTGCCGGAGCGCGCGTTCGCGCTGGCGCTCAGCCGCCTGCCCGCCAGCGCGACCACGGCGTGACGGATGTCCGCGGGTGATCGCGGCGCACACAGCGAGTTGGAGTACGACATGAAACGGCAACAACAGGCGCCGGCAGCCGCCGGCGGCGATCGCGGCGGTATCAGGCCCGGGCACATGCTGCTGCTCGGCGTCCTGACGCTGGCGGCCGTGGCGGTGTTCGTCACGCGGGGGACCGGCGCGGTCAACATGGTCTCGGTGGTCGTGGCGATCGTGACCGCCGGGCTGGCGGCCGCAGCGACGTTCCGGACGCTGCTGCCGTTTGCGGGCAGCGACGCGGGCGAGCAGACCGAGATGCTCGGCGGGCGGACCCGCGCGGCGCTCGAGCGCGAGAAGATGCTGGCGCTGCGCTCCATCAAGGAACTCGAGTTCGACCACGCGATGCGCAAGATCTCGCCGGCGGACTACCAGGAGATGGGCACGCGGCTGCGCGCGCGCGCAGCGGGCCTGATCCGGCAACTCGATGGCGGCATGGGCTACCGCGATCTGATCGAACGCGACCTGGCGAAGCAGATCGGCGGGGCCGCCCCCGCCGCGCCTTCCGCGCCACAGCCCACGGCCGCCGGAACGTGTCCGGCGTGTGCCGCCGTGAACGATACCGACGCGCGTTTCTGTAAAGCCTGCGGGACGCGCCTGGGAGAACAGTCGTGAGCCGCGTCCGTGTCAGGGGCGTCGTGCTTGCCCTGGCTGCCGTGATTGCCGTCGCCGTCCCGGCCGGCGCCCAGATGCCGGACGTACGCCAGATGTCGGGCATTCCGATGCCCAGCGCGGACGTGCCGGTCGGCACCATCGTCGTCCGCGTCATCCGGGGCGATCTGTCCAACAACCTGCCGAACCAGCCTGTCGAACTGCATGTCGGCGGGCGCGTCCTCAAGGCCGAGACGGACGAGACGGGCCGCGCCACGTTCAGCGGCGTGCCGATCGGGTCCGATGCCCACGCGATCACCACCGTCGACGGCGAACGGCTGGAGTCGAGTCACATTGAACTCGGTCCGGCCGCCGGCGTCCGCGTGATGCTGGCTGCGGGAGCGGGTGCCGGTGCCCCTGCCGCCGCGGCGCCGGTGCCGGCGGGCCCCGTGGTCGAAGGCGACGTGACCTTCGGCGGACAGAGCCGCATCCAGGTGGAGTTCGACGACGATCGGGTCGAAGTGTTCTATCTGCTCGAGGTCGTGAACCGCACGGCTTCCCCGGTCAACCCGAAGAGCGAGCTGTCGTTCACCCTGCCCGACGACGCGGAATCACCCGCGATGCTCGAAGGTTCGTCGACCCAGGCGCAGGTGCGTGGCCACGTCGTGACCATCAGCGGCCCGTTCGCGCCCGGCACGACGCCGGTGCAGGTGGCGTTCGCGTTGACGCCCGGCCGCGCCAACAGGGTCCTGAGCCAGGCGCTGCCGGCGGCGTGGGAACAGGTGCAGGTGATCGTGTCGCAGGCGGGCGCCGTGCAGGTGGCGTCCGAGCAGTTCGCGTCCAATACGGTGATGCCCGGTGAGGGGCGCGGGTTCCATCTGGGCACGGGGCCGGCGCTGGCCGCGGGCAAGGAACTCCGCGTCACCCTGAGCGGATTACCCGTCCGCAGCCGTGCCGGCCGCTGGCTCGCGATGCTGCTGGCGGTGGTGCTGCTGGCCGGGGGGGCCTGGACCGCCTGGGGCGGCAATCGTGTCAGTGCGGCCGATGCCCGCCGCGCGGAACTCGAAGCCCGCCGGCAGAAGCTGATGCAGGAACTGGCACGTGTAGAAGGGCAGCGGCGCGCAGGCGACAGCCTGAAGCTCACGGCCCGCCGTGAAGAGCTGATCGGGCAGCTCGAGCGGGTCTATGGCGAGCTCGACACGCACGCCGGCCCGTCGGCATCAGCGTAAGGCAGCAAGGCAGCCGGCGTGCACCACGATTTCGAGACATTGATCGTGCGGGATGTCAGCCGCAATTTCGGGCGGCGCCGCGCCCTCGCGCGGGTCAATCTCGACTGCCGCGCCGGCGAGATCGTGGGACTGCTCGGACCGAACGGCGCGGGCAAGTCCACGCTCCTCTCGATCCTGTCGACGCTCCTGTCGCCTTCGTCGGGCGAGGTGCGGTACGGCGCGCACACGGCCGCCACGGCGGGCGCGGGGCTGCGAGCGCGGCTGGGCCTGCTGGGCCACGACCTTTACCTGTATCCGGAGCTGACGGCCCGGGAGAATCTCACGTTCTTCGCGAGACTGTATGGCCTTGCCGATGTGGCTGGCACCGTCGGCCGGGCCCTGGAACAGGCGTTCCTGACCGAGCGGGCGGACGACCTCGTCTCCGGGTACTCCCGCGGGATGCGTCAGCGCCTCGCGCTGGAACGCGCGCTGCTGCATGCGCCGCGGCTGCTGCTCCTCGACGAGCCGTTTACGGGCCTCGATGACGCCTCGGGGCAGGCCCTGGTCCGCCGCCTGGCCGGCCTCAAGTCGTCGGGCACGATCGTCGTCGTGGCCACGCACGATCTGGATCTCGCCGACGGCCTGCTCGACCGGGCAGTGGTCCTGCGCGACGGCCGGATGCTCGCTATCGACGACGGGACGGCCAGCTTGCGCGACCGCTACCGCCGAACCGTGGACGCGGCACGGGCGGCGGCAGCCGGGGCGGTGCGCACGTGAACCGGTTCGTCCGGGTGGCCTGGATCGTCATGCGGAAGGACTTCACGGTCGAGGTCCGCAGCCGGGAGATCCTCTACACGACACTGTTCTTCGCCGTGTCGTGCGTACTGGTGTTCGCCTTCGCCCTCGTTCGGGAAGGGCGGCCGATGGAAGACGCGGCGGCCGGGATTCTGTGGATCGCCATCGCCTTCGCCGGCACCCTGGCGCTGGGCCGCACCTTCGAGCGCGAACGACAGTCCGAGACGCTGCGGGCCCTCATGCTCGCGCCGTGCGACCGGCCCGCGATCTACGTAGGCAAACTCGGCGGCATCCTGGTGCTGCTGGGCGCGGTCGAGTGCGTGCTCGTGCCGCTGGTCGGCCTGCTGTTCGGCGCGGTGTTCTGGGCGAGCCCGGGCTGGCTGCTGTTGCTGCTCGGGGCCGGCACCCTCGGATTCGCGTCGGTCGGCACGCTGTTCGCCGCCATGCTCGTGCGCGCCCGCAGTCGCGACGTGCTGCTGCCGGTGCTGCTGTATCCGATCACGGTGCCGGTGATCATCGCCGGCGTGCGAGGCACCGTGGCGCTGCTGCAGTCGACGCCGGACGAACCGATGGCCCGTTTCTGGGTGTCGCTGCTCGTGTTCTTCGACGTGGTCTTCGTGACCCTGGCGTTGTGGACGTTCGAACCGCTGATGACGGAATAGCCACAGGACATTCGTATGAGAAAACTGTACGTGCCGTTGCTGGCGCTGGCCACCGGGCTCTTCATCCTGGCCCCCGTCCTGGTTGCCCGGGCCCCGTACGAGTCGACCATGGGGCTCATCCAGAAGATTTTCTACTTCCACGTGCCGTCGGCCATGATGCTGTTCGTGTCGGCGTTCGTCTGCGGCATCGCCAGTGCGGTCTATCTCTTCAGGAAGTCTCCCGCGGCGGATCGTCTGGCCGCCGCCGCAGGTGAACTGACGGTGGTCTTCGGCCTGATCGTGCTGGTCACCGGCCCGATCTGGGCGAAGAAAGCGTGGGGCGTCTGGTGGCAGTGGGACGCCCGCCTCACCTCGTCGCTGCTGTTGTGGATGATGTTCGTGGCGTACCTGCTCGTGCGCCGTTACGGCGGACCCGGGTCGGAGAAACTGGCCGGGGCGATGGCGCTGTTCGGCATGGCCAACGTCCCGTTCGTGTACGTCTCGGTGAACTACTGGCGCACGCTGCACCCGAAGACCAGCGTCGTGCCGTCCCTGGCGCCGGAGATGCGGTTGCCGTTCTGGTTCTGTGTCGGTGCCTTCACCCTGCTGTACGTGCTCCTGCTGACACTGCGCAAGCGGCTCGAGGAACAACGGGCCAGAGTCGAGGCGTTGTACCTGGCGTTTGAAGATTAGGCAACGAGGTTCGGACGATGAAACTGGTCGTGACGATTGTGGCGCTCGTATGCAGTCTGGCTGGAGCACTTTCCGCGTTCCAGCCGGCGGCCCCCCAGGATGACTTCGTGCCGGCCGCAACCTTGCCGGCGGCGGAATCGCTTCCCGCGGCACCCATGGTGATCGCGGCGTACGCCTTCGTCTGGGCGGCACTCCTGGTCTATGTCTGGTTCATCTGGCGGCGTATGCAGAAGGTCGAAGGCGAACTGGCCGACCTCGAACGGCGCGCGCGCGAGCGGGTGGGGGAGTGACGTCATGAACGAGATGGGGGCCGGGCATTTTCTGTACATCCCCGCAACCGTGGTTGTCGGGATCGTGATCGGCTGGATTCTCGGATCCAGGGCTGCGCGGGACGCCTTCGCGGCCGAGATGAAGAAACGCGAGGCGGACGCCGCGCGTAAAGCGGCAAAAGCCGCCAAGGCCGCTGCGTCGTCGTCCTGACCGGCGGCGCGCGTCAGCGACCGGCGGCCAGGCGGGACGCCAGGGCTTCGGGCAGGCCCGCCTCCCGAATCCGCGCCTGCGCGGCTTCTACCGGGTACGGCACGCGGGCGAACTCGATCTGCCGGCTGGCCGCATCCAGGATCGCGAACGACGCGGCGGGGTTGCCGTCACGCGGCTGCCCGACCGACCCGGCATTGATCAGATAGCGGGCTCCAGGCCTGATCTCCAGCACCTGTCCATCCACGACATCGTCATACTCCAGCACGCCGTCCTTCAGTGAGACGATGAGCGGGATATGGGTATGGCCGAACAGGCAGATGGGGCGGGACGCGGCGTTGATCGCGCGGACGGCGTCGAGCCCGTCGAAGACGTACGCGTCTTCGTCGGCCGGGGTGCCGTGGCAAATCTCGATCTCGTCGGTCACCGCCAGCGGGCCCCGGGGCAGTTCTGCGAGATAGGCCACGTTCGACGCGGCAATCGCCTCCCGAGTCCAGTGCGCAGCCTGCTGGGCGAGCGGGTTGAAGTTTTCGGTTCCGTCCTGGCCCGTGGCCACCTTGTCGTGGTTGCCGCGGATCGCTGCGGCGGGGTTGAGCGCCCGCACGCGCTCGATCACCGCATCGGGTGCGGCCCCGTACCCGACCAGGTCGCCCAGCAGCAGCACCTCGTCGTAGCCTCGCGAGGCGGCGGCCGTCAGCACGGCCTCGAGGGCATCGATGTTCGCGTGGATGTCGCTCAGAACCAGGTATCGCATGCTCGGGGTCACACGTCGAGCCAGTCGACGATGGCATCCACGATCGCACCGGGCGGCTGCCGCGAGGCATCCAGCCGGACGTGGGCTTCTTCGTAGGCCGCCCGCCTGAGTAAGTACAGGTGCTCGAGTTGAGCCGGGTTCGCTGCCAGGGGGCGGCTCCCGTCGTGAGGGATACGTTCAACGAGTTCAATCAGCGGCACATCGAGCCAGAATACGGCCCCGTCGCTCTTGATCAGGGCCCGGCTGTCAGGGTTGAGGAACGTACCGCCGCCGGTGGCGACGACCGTGTGGCGCAGCGGAATCAGGTCGGCCACGACGGCGCGCTCGAGATTCCGGAAGTACGTTTCACCGCTCAGCGCGAAAATGTCGGCCACCGTCCGGCGTTCGCGGGCTTCGATACGCGCGTCGATGTCTTCGACGCGCCAGTCGAGGCGGCGCCCCAGTTCCAGCGCGACGGTCGACTTGCCGGCGGCCATGAAGCCGACCAGATACACCTTGTCGGCTTTCATCCGCGCAGCCCCTCGAGCGCCGCAAAAAACCCGGGATACGAGACGGAGACGGCGTCGGCGCCGACGATCTGGCTGGGGCCGTCGGCCCCCAGCGCCGCGATGGCAAAGGCCATCGCCAGGCGATGGTCGCCGGCCGCATCGGCAAACCCGCCGCGCAAGGCGCGCCGCCCGTCCACGGTGAAGCCGTCGGGCCGTTCGTCGGCGGCAGCGCCGAGGGCGCGAAGTCCCCGGACGAGTTCGACGATGCGGTCGCTTTCTTTGACGCGCAGTTCCGCCGCGCCCGACACCGAAATCGCGCCGCCGAAGGTGGCCAGCGCCGCGAGGGCCGGCAGCTCGTCGATCACCCCTGGCACTTCATGAGGTTCGACCGTCACGGGAAGCAGGCGTTCGTGCCTGATGCGGATCGATCCGACGGGTTCGGCCGTTGCCGACTCGATCGCCGTGTCGATGCGCGCGCCAGCCCTGCGCAGGATGTCCAGAAAGCCGAGGCGGGTGGGGTTGAGCGAGACGCCTTCGATGGTCACGTCCGACCCGGGCAGGGCCGTGGCGGCCACAGCCCAGAACGCGGCCGAGGAGGGATCGCCAGGCACGATCAGGTGGATCGCCTCGAGACGTTGCCCGCCCCGAAGGCTGACGGAACCGCCGGGGCCTCGTTCGACGCAGACCCCGAACTGCTCGAGCGCGCGCTCCGTATGATCTCTCGTGGGCGTCGATTCCCGGACGGTCGTCATGCCGTCCGCGTGCAGTCCGGCCAGCAGGATCCCGCTTTTGACCTGCGCGCTGGCGACGGGCATGGTGTAGTCGATGCCCCGCAACGCGCCCCCCCGGATCTCGATGGGCAGACCGCCGTCGGTCGCCGTGATCGAAGCGCCCATCAACGTGAGCGGCTCGATGATGCGTCGCATCGGACGCCGCTGCAATGAGGCATCCCCCACGACGCGGGCCGGCCACGGATGCCCAGCCAGGACCCCCAGCAGCAGTCGCGTCGTCGTGCCCGAGTTTCCCGCATCCAGCACGTCGCGTGGCCCGAGCAGTCCGGCCAGGCCGCGACCCGCCACGACCACGGCGGGGGCCGCTCCCGGCCCGTCCGCGATCGACACGCCGAGGCGTTCGAGGCAGGAGCGGGTCGAACGGCAGTCGTCCCCGGGCCCCAGGTTCTCGATGTGCGATTGCCCGCGCGCGAGGGCGGCGAGCAGCAGGGCACGATGGGACACGGACTTGTCGCCGGGGACACGGACGTGTCCGGCGACACGACGGGCAGGCTGAACGATGGCGGCATCGCGAACACGCACGTCTGGCACTATAACACCAGGGCGCGGGGCGGTCGGCGGCATGCCGAGAAACAGCGTCGCGTGCCGATACCAACTTGGGCTATGTTAGGAGAACCCCTGCGAGGGCGCGAGGGGCACAGCCGCCACATGGACACGTACACGAACGGCCACACCATCCGGCTGCGCTTCAGCAGCACGTTCGAGATGCTCGATCTCGTGCAGTCGGTCGCCGATCATGTCGGCCGCCTGCTCAAGTTTGAAGAAGACGCGATGGTCTGGATGGAAGTCGCCATCCGCGAGTCGGTCATCAACGCCATCAAACACGGCAACCGCCACGACCCGGCCAAGCAGGTGCAGGTGGAGTTCGCGATGACGCCCGCCGTCGTGCCGGAAGAACTGCTGATCTCGGTGAGGGACGAAGGCGAAGGATTCGATCCTGAAGAACTGCCGGATCCGCTCGCGCCCGAGAACATCCTGAAGTCCAGCGGCCGCGGCATCTTCTTCATGCGCAGCTTCATGGATGACGTCAGCATCGCCCGCCACCCGGAGGGCGGGATGGAAGTCCGGTTGCTCAAGAAACTGAGAGCCCCGTCCGCGTAGGCACCATGCCCGACAATCCGCGTTTCATGGCGACAGCCATCGATATCGTCCTGCGAGCGGGCGAGATCCAGCTCGCAGGCCTGCATCGGCACCTGCAGGTACGCAAGAAGAGTCCGATCGATCTCGTGACCGAGGTCGACATCGCCGTCGAGCGGATGTGCCGGGACGTGCTCGCCGAACGGTTCCCGTCGCACGCCATCGAAGCCGAAGAGTTCGGGCGGACCGCCGGGGCGGCCGCCGCAGACGTGGCGCCCGATGGTCACCGGTATTGCTGGATCTTCGATCCGCTCGACGGGACGACGAACTACGCGCACGGGTTGCCCGTATTCTGCGCGGCCCTGGCGCTCGAGATCGACGGGCGCGTGGATGTGGCCGCGATCTACGACCCGACGCGGCGCGAGCTGTTCACGGCCGAGCGGGGGCGCGGCGCGTTCCTCAACGGCGCGCGGCTGTCGGTCTCGACGACGACGACGCTGCTCGACAGCCTGCTCGTCACCGGATTCCCGTACGACATCCACACGAACCCTGGGGAGATCCTGGCGCTATTCGGCGCCTTCATCGGCCAGGCGCGGGCGGTACGCCGCCTGGGTTCCGCGGCGCTGGATGTCTGTTACGTGGCTGCCGGCCGCTTCGACGGATTCTGGGAGCAGCGGCTCCACGTCTGGGACATCGCCGGCGCGAGCCTGCTCGTCGAAGAAGCCGGCGGGCGCGTGAGCGGGATGGATGGGACGCCGTTCCAGCCGCGAGCGGGACAGATCCTGGCCACCAACGGCCTTGTCCACGACGCGATGCTGGCTCTCATCCAGAGTGTCCGGGGCACGCAGGTCCCCTACTGACATCCATTCAGGACACTTCGCCAGCCATCCGCAGGGAACAGCCGCCTGGCGGAGAAATCTGGATGGCATCGCTTGTGCAGCCTTCAGGGCAGGGACTCGTTCCCGGGGGGGATCCAATGACGAATCGAAGCGTGTTCGCGATGGTGGTGGTGGTGCTGCTGGCGTGGTCCGTGCCGGCCCAGGCGCAGCAATCGTTCGACGTGAACCTGGGGTTCTTTGCCCCGAAGCCCGAAGACAGCCGGGTGGCGGGCGATGTCCTCGCGATTAACCGGGGCTACCTCTACTTCGAGTTCGAGGACTTCGCCGGGTTCCTGGGAGAGGCGGCGGTATCGACCGAACTGGGGAAGTACTTCGAGGCCAGCGTGGGCTTCGGCGGATACCAGCGGACGGTGTGGGCCGTGTACGCCGACAAGGTCTTCAGCGACGGGCGTGAGATCGAACAGGACCTGAAGCTGAGAATCCTGCCGCTGACGGCGATGGTCCGGATCTTCCCGCTCGGTCACCGCCGGGTGGTGCAACCCTACATCGGCGTGGGCATTGCCGCCAACTTCTGGAAGTATTCCGAAACCGGGGAGTTTGTCGACTTCTTTGACGACACGATCTACCGGGCTTCGTACATGGCGAACGGGACGGCGTTCGGCCCCGTCGGTGTCTTCGGCGTGAGGGGACGGCTCATGAGCCAGTTCGACGTGGGGCTCGAGGCCCGGCTGAGCTGGGCCGAGGCCGACCTGAACGAAGACTTCCTCGGCGACAAACTCGACCTGGGCGGCGGCGCGCTGCTGGCGACGATGAAGTTCCGGTTCTGACGGTCAGCGGGTGGTTTCAGCGGGCGGCGGTCTTTCTGTAGAGGACAACCCCGCCGCCTGCTGCGACCCGGTCGAATCCGGCCAGATAGTGGGGACGCGCGCGGGCTCGCTGGGCCAGCACGTCTCCCCCTTCCGCCTCTTCTTCCATGAGGACCCAACTCACATGCGTGCCTGGGTCCTCACTGGCCGCATCCCAGATCTCGCCATTGCCCTCGTGCAGAAAATCGCGCAGCGCGAAGCCGGCAGACGACAGCTCCTGCATGTAGTGGGCGAGGGAGCCCATGCTCGCGAGCACCAGCCCGTGATCCCAGTGGCCGACCAGGTACGTGGTGACCGCCTGACGGGCCAGCCGGTTCGGGCGATCCCACTGCGCTTCGACCACCATCGGAGCGGTCGGATCGAGCGGGCGCGTTCCCATCCCCAGCGCGACGATCGACACGGCGAGCGCTCCGATGCGCCAGGCCCTGGCGGGGACGAGGCCCACGAACAGTCCGATGCCGGCCGCGATCGCTGGCAGCAGCGGCACCATGTACCGAATGCGGAAGGGGTGTCCGGAGTAGAACGCGTAGGCCGGAAGCGCCGCGACTGCCACGAGGGCCAGCGGCACCAGGAGCGCGCGCCGCTCACGATCGCGCGCGGCCGCCACGGCCGCCAAGACGAGCCCGGCTAGCCCCAGCGACGCGATCGCGTAGCTGGTCAACTCGTGGGCGCCCCACCACACCGACAGGACCGACTTGGCGGGGCGGCCCGTCGCGATGTTCTCGGGTACGAAAAAGCCCGATGTGGTGAACCAGGCTCCGGTCGAGGCTTTGCCGAGCACCAGAAATCCGGCAACGGCCCACGCGGGATACCGCGCGACCAGAAGCACCCGGCGGGCCGCGTCGCGCACCGCGACGCCCTGCCACGCCAGCGACACGGCGCCCAGCACCAGCAGGGCAGCGGTGACGGGCCACGCCTCATACCGCGTCAGACAGGCGCCGGCCACGATCAGTCCGGCGAGCCGGACGCGAGCCGGGGTGGGGTCATGCCAGGCGTCGAGACACGTCCAGACGGACGCCGTGATCAACGCCATCAGCAGGGGCTCCGTCATCGGCGTGGATTGCAGGTAGAGGACGTCCGGGCTGGACACGAACACCGCCGCGCTCACGGCGGCTGCGGCGTGCGAGCGGGTCGCCCACCAGATCAGGCGATAGAGCAGCCCGGCGGTGACGGCAAACGACAGCACCGAGATCGCCACGCCAGAGAGGCCCGTGCGGTACAGGGCGTCCACCTGCACGGGTAGCATGTTGAGGAGGTGCGGCAGCGGCAGCCACACGGCACCGATCTGGACCCAGCCGGGATTCAGGCTGTCCAGGATACGCCGGGCCACGACGAGGTGGCCTTTGGCGTCGTAGTGGCTCAACGTGAGCCCGGCCCCCGCATAGTGGGCGGCCGCGAGCATACCAGCCAGGCCGGCCAGCACCCCGACGGCTAGCCACACCTGTCCGGAACGCGGGTCGGCTATAATCGAGCGGCTTTTCGCTGCAGGTGCGGCGACGGAGTATGACGGTTGCGCGGTCACGTGCTTCCACTGTATACCAGCGGTGGCCGCGCGCGGATCGCCGGGACGTCAAGTCAGGTACGACACCGCGATGAGACAACTGGTCAGTTGGGCGCAGACATTCGGCCTCACCCTGGGAGGGCCCGGGCTGTTCCTGGTCGCCGTCGTGGACGCGTCCGTCCTGTCGATGCCCGAACTGGTGGACGTGCTCGTGGTGCTGATGACGATCCAGCACAAGTCCCTCGTCGTGTACTACGCCGCCATGGGGACCGCCGGTTCGGTCCTCGGAGCGCTGGGCGTGCACTACGTCGGGCGGAAGGGCGGGGAAACGCTGCTCCGCCGGCGGTTCAGTGAGGAGCGGGTCGCACGGACCATGGAGTATTTCAGGCGGTGGGGTGTGGCGACGATTCTGGTGCCCGCGATGTTGCCGCCGCCCACGCCGTTCAAACTCCTGTGCCTCGCGGCCGGGGCCACGGGCATGACGCCGACGTCCTTTGCGATGGCGACGGGCGTCGGCCGCGGCGTGCGGTACCTGGCCGAAGGCCTCCTGGCGTACTACGTCGGCGATCTGGCCGTGGAGTATCTGGACCGGCACAGCGCCACGGTTGCGTGGTGGCTGCTGGGCCTCTCGGCAGTCGCAGCGGTGGCCTACTACTGGCGTCATCAGCGGCAACGAGCCGCGATATAATCCCGGGGACTTGAGTACTCCATATCTCTCCACCGTCATTCCCATCCGCAACGAGTCCGCGAACATTCCGGAGTTGTACCGCGAGATCACGGCGACCCTCGAAGCGTGGGGGCGGCCGTACGAAGTCCTGTGCATCGATGACGGCAGCACCGACGACAGCTTCGCCAGGCTGGCCCAGTTGCAGGCGCGCGACCCTCGCTGGCGGATTATTCGGTTCCGGAAGAACTTCGGCCAGACGGCGGCGTTCGCCGCGGGCTTCGCCCACGCTCGCGGCGAGCTGATCGCCACGTCAGACGGCGATCTGCAGAACGATCCGGCGGACCTGCCGGCTCTGGTTGCGCTGGTCGAAGGCGGGGCCGACATCGCCGCCGGATGGCGCAAGGACCGCAAAGACGTGTTCCTGACGCGGCGGCTGCCGTCGATGATCGCCAACTGGCTCATCTCGAAGACCACCGGCGTGGCGCTGCACGATTACGGCTGTTCGCTGAAGGTGTTTCGTGCCGAAGTCGTGAAGTCCATGCGGCTGTACGGCGAGATGCACCGCTTCCTGCCCGCTATCGCCAGCGAGCGGGGCGTCGTCATCGCCGAGCACGTGGTGAACCACCGGGCCCGGCGCCACGGCGCATCGAAGTACGGGCTGGGCCGGACGGTCCGCGTCGTACTCGACCTGCTGACGGTGAAGTTCCTGCTCAGCTACTCGACCAGACCGCTGCAGATCTTCGGCCTCCTCGGGATCATCATGGGCGGCCTCGGCGGGCTGATCACGGTCTACCTGGCCTATCAGCGGCTGTTCGGCTACCAGTCGATCGCAAACCGGCCGTTGCTCCTGTTCGGCATCCTGCTGGTCTTCACCGGCGTGCAACTCATCACGCTGGGACTCCTGGCCGAAATGCAGGCACGGACCTATCACGAGTCTCAGGACAAAGCGACCTACGCGATCCGCGAGATCCGCGAGACGATCATCCCCTAGCGGCGCCGCGCCCGTACACACGAAAGGCGCACGGGCTGTTGGGCACCGTGCGCCTTTCGAGGTCTTCCTACTGTCTACTGTCTACTGTCTACTGTCTACGTCCTACCTGCAACTCGGCGCGGGGGAGTAGGTCGCCGGAGAGACGTACGGATCGCCCGGGTTCTCGCCCCACTGCAGGCGAAGGGGAACGCTCGTGTCATCGTAGGCAAGACCGATGTCGACACCGATCCATGTGCCGTTCTTCCGGTACGCCAGGTAGTCGATGCTCCGTTCGGGGCCGCCGCGTTTCATGTTCCAGGCCAGTTCCATGCCTCCGCAGAGCCCCGCTTCAATCATACGGTCCCGGACGAAGGCCATGTTCGACTGGCGTTCCGACACACTGACGCCCGCGACGAGTCGATCCGGATAGTTGTACGTGGCCCACTCGACCACTTCCGCACCGTTGCGCGGCCAGCCTGACGGCGACGGCGACGGCGACGGGGAAGGCGACGGCGTCGGGGACGGCGTCGGAGGCGGTGGAGGCGGGGGCGGTTCATCCGGCGTCACAAACGTCTGAGTCGCCGTGTGCCCGCTCGAGGTGTTCGAGTCGTAGGCCCGAACGCGCCAGAAGAACCGCGTGCTGTAGGGCAGTTCGTTGGCCAGGGCGAGCCGGGTCTCGACCGCCGTCTCGGGAATGGTGACCACGGCCACCATCGACGTGAACGATTCGTTCTGCGAAATATCAAAAATGTAATTGATCTGGCCGGTCGGCCCGCTCCTGACAGAGTTCCGGATCACGAACTCCGCATTTCTGGACGCGATCGTGACACCCCCGATGGGGGCGAGAGGTGTCGGAGCCTCGATCACCGCCGGCGTCACGACATTGAAGGCGGCCGCTGCCGTATACGAACTGGAATTCGCGCCATCAGTCGCTCTTGCCCGCCAGTAGTACGTGCGGTCGGCGCTCAGGGCGTCGGGAAGCCGCAGGCTCGTGCGGCCGTCGGTGCCGGGAGGCACGCCCTCACGGGCGAACACCTTGTTCGCAAACTCCACATCTGCCGCAATTTCAAAGAGATAGCTGACCGTGCGCTGCCCGTTGGTGGACGCGTTTTCGATCAGCAGGGTGATGGGCTGCTTGGTGCTTTCAATCGTCCAGTTGTTGCCGGGCTCGAGCAGCCTCGGCGTTGTGATGTTCACCCCGGGGATGGGCCCCGCGACCGAGGGGCTTGTAGGGTTGCTGCTCTTGGCAGCCTCGCACCCCGCAAAGAAGATCATCAAACCGGCTAACATGCCTAGCTTGCTGAGGTTACGTTTCATTTCGGTCACTCCACCGGCGCTGGGCAACGACACGTCGGGCGAACCTGGTCCTTCGCCCTTACACTTATCGTGCTAGAAGCGTGCCACCTTTAGCCCGGACTATTCATGAATCGGTCGAATAGTCCGCCGGGGCTGGCGACGCTATTCGTCAAGTTGGTCGGGAAGTGCGGTGTCCCAGGCGGGCGACGTCGAACGCAGCCAGTAGGCGGCCGCGCCGGACAAGGAGAACAGCATGATGAGGGCCGCCCCGATGAACGAGACGGCCAGGGCCGACTCCGGCGGCAGCGACAGGCGCGAAAAGTAGTAGGTAAACGTCGCTTCCCGCACCCCGAACCCGTTGACGGACACCGGTGCCATCTGGACGATGAACGAGACAGGGATGATGACGGCCAGATCCCAGACCGGAACCGGAATGTTCATGCTCCGGGCGATCGCCGCGTAAAAAGCGACCAGCACCAGCTGCACCACGACTGCACCCACGAAACAGCCGGCCAGCGCCCGGGGCTCGCGGCCGAACCGGGCGAGCGTGCGCGTCATGCGCGCAATGCGTTCGGTCACCCATTCCTGGTGAATCCGGCGCAACGGCCCCAGCAACCGCGCGACCCAGGCCGGGTTCGCCACCAGCGGAACGGCGACGGCCAGCCCGCCGGCCAGACCGAGCCACAGGGCCGGCGCGGCCGCCGGCACGCCTGTCCCGCCTGCCGACGCGGCGCTGGCCGCGACGGCCGCGACCAGAACGAGCCCCAGCAGGCCGATTCCCCGATCCACCAGGACGACCGTTGTCGCAGTCGTCTTCGACCCGGCGTCCGGAGCCGTATCGCGGATGCGGACGACGTCACCGCCGATGTTGCTGGGGAGAAAGTTGTTGAAGAACGTCGCGACCAGATACGAATTGACGAGGCGGGCGCCGGACACCGGGATGCCCTGGGCGTGCAGGAGCAATTCCCATCGCCAGGCGCTCACCAGCACCATGGCCAGGTACAGGACGAGGGCCGCCGCGAGCCACGGCAGGGACGCGTGGCGGGCGTAAGCCCAGAGCCGGGTCAGGTCCACCCGTGCCAGCAGCAGCCAGAGCAGGCCGACGCTGACGACGGTCTTGGCCAGCAGAATCAGCAGTCGGCGCACGGGGAGAGGGACCGAAACCTGGGCGTCGGGCATCGATAGGCTCGTGTGAGGACGTTGTGGCGCGACGCGCCCCTTCAGAAAACCCCAAATCGTACCATCCACCCCCGGGCCTGTCCACCCTAAACACTTGCACGATGGGCACTTCGAGGGTTCGCGAGATTGACGGCCCGACGGGCCTCCTCTAAGATGAAGTGTTTGGACCGTATGCGTATCCTCATGATCGCCCCGGAGCCGTTTTTCGAGCCCCGCGGCACGCCATTCAGCGAATACCACCGAATTCGGGCGCTGGCCGACCTCGGCCACACCGTGGACCTCGTGACGTACCCATTCGGGCGCGACGTCGAGCTGCCGGGGATGCGTGTACACCGGGCCCTGCGGCCGCCGTTCATTCACCGGGCCAAGATCGGGCCGTCATGGGCCAAAGTGCCCCTGGACGCATTGCTGGCGCTGAAAGCGGCACATGTGGCCTTCAAGTGGCGGGGGCAGTTCGGCCTGGTGCATTCGCACGAAGAAGGCGGCGCCATCGGGCTCGTCCTCGCCTGGGCGCTGGGCGTGGCCCATCTCTACGACATGCACTCGAGCCTGCCCGAGCAGTTGTCGAATTTCAAGTTCAGCCGCTCGCGCCTCCTGCTCGGCCTGTTCCGTTTTCTCGAACGTCAGTTGATTCGGCATTCCCGCGTGGTCATCGTCATCTGCAAGCACCTGGAAGAACTCGTGCGGCGGCAGCAGCCGGATGCGCGGGTGGTGCTCATCGAAAACGCGCCCGGTTCGGGCGGCATCGTGGCGCCGGAGGGCAGCCGGGAACGGCTCCGGGCGCAATACGGCGTGGAGCCGGATGCGCCGCTGGTGCTCTACACCGGGACATTCGAAGCGTACCAGGGACTGGACCTGCTCTTCGAGGCCATGCGGGTGGTTCGGGCATCCCGTCCTGACGCGCGCATGATGATCGTGGGCGGACACCCGGATCAGGTCGCGAAAGCCCGGGAAGAGACGCGGTGGGCGGGCATCGACGGGCTGGCCATCTTCACGGGAGAGCAGCCGTCCGAAGACATCCCGGCATTTCTCGCGGCGGCGGACATTCTGGCGTCTCCGCGGAGCCGGGGCAAGAACACGCCCTTGAAGATCTACCAGTATCTCCGCGCGGGCAGGCCGATTGTCGCCACGAATCTCCTGACGCACACGCAGGTCCTCGACGAGACGATAGCCTGCCTGTCGGAGGCGACGGCCGACGCGTACGGCGCCGCCATGCTGCGGGTGATGAGTGATGCCGCCTACGCGACGGCGTTGTCCAGAGAGGCCTCGCGTGTGGCTGACACGCGGTACACCTACGAAGCGTATCTGGCCAAGACCGCCCGGGCGCTGTCGCTGCTGACGGACGACGTCGGCCGGGCGGATACACGCGCATGACCGACACCCCTCGCGAGCCCGGCGGCAATCCCGACCACTACAGCTATCGGGTGTATGCGGACCCGTCGATGGCGAACGCCTTCGACGCTTCCCGCTTCAGTGGCCCAATCGGGACGATGCTGGCCGAAGACCAGGCGGCCGTACTGGCCGCGTTCCTGGGGAAGGTGGCCGGCCGGTCCATTCTGGATGTCGGAACGGGGACGGGGCGCGCGGCGATGATCCTGGCAGCCCGCGGCGCGGACGTGACCGGCGTGGATGCGTCCGAGCAGATGCTGGCTGTCGCCCGCGAGCGTGCCGCCGCTGCAGGGCTGGCCGTGACGTTTGCGACAGGCGATGCGCACCGGCTGGCGTTTCCGGACCGCGCATTCGACATGGCCGTGAGTCTTCGGGTCCTGATGCATACACCGGACTGGCAGACATGCCTGGCCGAGTTGTGTCGCGTGTCCCGCGAACGGGTGGTGTTCGATTACCCCTCGGCGACGAGCGCCGCAGCCCTGCAGGCCGTCGGGCGCCGCGTGGCGGCGGCACTGGGAAGCCGGACCGAAGCGTACCGCGTGTTCGGACACGCGGCGATCGAGCAGGCCGTTGCCGCGCAGGGGTTCCGGATCGATCGGATGCACCGTCAGTTCGTCCTGCCGATCGCGCTGCACAAACTCGCGGGTTCGCGCGGGTTCACACGCGGCGTGGAGCAGTTCCTGGCCCGCCTGGGGCTGCTGCGGCTCCTGGGATCGCCTGTCACCGTGGTGGCCGTCCGATGCGCGTCCTAGTCACCGGCGCCACCGGATTCACGGGCGGCCATCTGGTGCGCCAGCTGCAGCGGCACGGCGACCAGGTTGCGGCGCTGGTGCGCCAGCGCGACGAACGCGCCGCCGCGCTCGAATCCGCCTGCATCGAGGTTCGCCTCGGCAACCTGGCCGATCGCACCAGTCTGGCCGCCGCGGTCCGCGGGGTGGATGTCGTGTACAACATCGGGGCCGTGTACCGGCAGGCCGCGGCGGGCCACGACACGTACACCACGGTGAACGCGACGGCGGTCGGCTGGCTGATTGAGGCGGCGAGCGCTGCGGGCGTCCGCCGGGTGGTTCACTGCAGCACGGTGGGCGTGCACGGTGATGTCGAACATCCGCCCGGCAACGAAGATGCGCCGTTGAGGCCGGGCGATGAGTACCAACGTTCGAAACTGCTCGGGGAAGAGGTCGCGCGTGCGGCGGCGGCGCGGACGGGCGTCGAACTGGTCATTGCCCGCCCGAGCGGGATCTACGGGCCGGGCGATCGCCGCCTGCTGAAACTGTTCCGCGGGGTGGCCCGCCGCCGCTTTGTCGTGCTGGGGTCGGGCCGGATTTATTATCACCTGACGTTCATCGACGATTTGAACGACGGGTTCCGGTTGTGCGGCACGGTGCCGGCTGCGGCGGGGGGCACGTACATCCTGGCGGGTGGCGAGGTGCTGACGCTGAACGACCTGCTGGCCGTGATTGCCGAGGAGGCGCGGGTGGCGCCGCCCCGCATCTCGCTGCCGGTGTGGCCGTTCTGGATTGCCGGGGCTGCGTGCGAGGCGGTCTGCGTGCCGCTGGGTATCGAACCGCCGCTGTATCGCCGGCGCGTGGACTTCTTCACCAAGAGCCGCGCGTTCGACATCGCCCGCGCCCGCCGGGACCTGGGGTTTGCCCCGCAGGTCCCGCTGCGCGAAGGCGTTCGCCGGACGCTGGCGTGGTATCGCGAACACGGGTGGCTCTGATGGCTGAGATTCCGAAAGCACAGGATCAGCTGTTCGATGCCCGGACCTCGGCATCCGACAAGTACGCCGCGCTCGTCGTGGGCCGCCGCGGCTGGTGGCCGTTGGTCAGACACGAGACGATCACGCTGATCAGCCAGTGGGTACCGGGCGCCGCCGGGTTCGTGCTGCGCAAATGGCTGTATCCGCGCCTGCTCGGCGCGTGCGGCCGGAACGTCGTGTTCGGCCAGAACGTCGTGCTGCGCCATCCCGGCAAGATCCGGATCGGCGACAACGTGGTGGTGGACGATCACTGCCTGCTCGACGCCAAGGGCGAGACGAACCACGGCATCACCATCGGCAACGGGGTGTTCATCGGCCGCAACTCCATCCTGTCGTGCAAGAATGGCGACATCGAACTGGGTGACCGGGCGAACATCGGTTTTAACTGTGAAGTCTTTTCGGCAAGCCGCGTGACGCTTGGCGCCGACACGCTGCTGGCCGCGTACTGCTACGTGGTCGGCGGCGGACACGATGCCGGCGATCCGACGACCCCGATTGCCGCGCAGGGGCGCCATTCGGCGGGTGTCACGATTGGCGACGCCGTCTGGCTCGGGGCCGGCGCGAAGGTCCTCGACGGCGTCACCGTCGGCGCACACGCCATTGTCGGGGCCGGCGCGGTGGTGCGCGTGGACGTGCCGGCGTACGCCGTGATGGTCGGCGGCCGGTCGAAGATCGTCGGCATGCGGCCGGGCGCCCCGCCCGACGCGCAGGAGTGACATGAGCACGCGCAAGCTGAACGTTCTCCAGGTCTGCGACCACCTCGGCTGGGAAGGGTCGCGCATGCACGGCGTCAAGCGGCTCTTCTCGTGGATGCTGCCGCGTTTCGATCCGGCGCGTTTCAACGTGTCCCTGGTCAGCCTGCGGAAGAAAGACCTGTCCGAAGAGACACTCGAGTCCTTCGGCGTCGACATTACCTATCTGCACAAAGGCCGGTTCGACCCCGCGACGCTCACCGCGCTCGACAAGATTGTCACCCGGAAGCAGATTGACATCCTGCACATGCACGGGTACGGCGCGACGACGTTTGGCCGGGCCGTCGCGGCGGCCCGGCGTATCCCGACGGTGCTGCACGAACACGCCAACCTGACCGACACGCCGTGGTTCCAGAAGGTGGCCGACCGCGTCCTCGAACCGTTCACCGACATGGCCCTCGCGGTGTCCCGCAGCACGGCCGACTTCGTGATCCGGGCACGGCAGATTCCCGCGCGGAAGGTGAAGGTCGTATATCTCGGCGTGCCGCTCGACGAATTCAGCCAGCCCCGTTCCGCGAACGAGATCGCCGCCGCCAGGCAGTCGCTGGGTATCGGCCCCGACGACGTCGCCCTGGGCACGGTCACACGCCTGCACGATTCGAAGGGCAACGAATTCCTCATCGAAGCGGCGCGACGGGTGCTCGACATCCGGCCCCGGGCCAAGTTCTATCTCGTCGGGGAAGGTCCGCTGCAGCCGGCGCTGGAAGCGCAAGCCCGGCAGCTCAACCTGGGCGACCGGTTCGTGTTTGCCGGCTTCGTCCGCGACGTCCCGCTGGCGTTGGCCGCCTTCGACATGAGCGTCTTCCCGTCGCTCTGGGAAGGCACGCCGCTCACCGCGTTCGAGGCGCTCGCGGCCGGCAAGCCGATCGTGGCCACGGACGCCGACGGCCTGCTCGACATCCTGACGGATGGTCACGACGCCCGCATCGTGCCCACGCGCAACGCCCCCGCCCTGGCCGACGCCATCGTCGCGCTGATGGATGATGACGGGGAACGCCGCCGGCTGGCGGGGCACGCGCGTGCGACGGGTCGCCGGTACGACATCCGCCGGTTCGTGGAGAAGATGGAGCGCCTGTACGGCATCCTGCACGAGGTGTCGCGGCCGACCCACCGGCGAGGCGTGCTGGACCAGGACCTCGCCTTCCTCGAGGATGGCCCGGAGTTCAACGTATGAGCCAGGTGGCGTCCACCGGCAGGCGCGTCGACCTCGTGCCGGGCCTGCTGGCGGCCTTGCTGATCGTCTGCATCTACGGCGGCGTGGCCCTGTCCGTTGATTTCCCCACGGCGGCGTTCGGGATTCAGAGCGACGAAGCGACGTACTACATGATGGGCCACAGCCTCGCGTCCGACGGGGACCTCGCTTATCGCCGTGAGGACCTTGGGCGCGTGTGGCGCGAATTCCCGTCGGGCCCGTCGGGCGTGTTTCTGAAGAAAGGGCGCGACCTCGACGTTCGCGTGACTGGGACGTTCCCGTTCGTGGATGTCGAGTCCCGGCCGGACCCCGACCCGGCCCAGCTGTACTTCGGGAAGTCCTACATCTACCCGCTGGCGGCGTCGCCCTTCGTGTTCCTCTTTGGCACCAACGGTTTCCTGGTGTTCCACGCACTGCTCCTGGGCGCCATGGTGCTGGCGGCGTACATATTCCTGGCCGCACGCTCGCCCGCCCCCGTCGCGGTGACGCTGGGCGCGGGATTCTTCATGGCGTCGGTGGCGCCCGCGTACTTCGTGTGGATGACGCCGGAACTGTTCAACCTGGCGCTGGTCGTGCTGGGCTACTTCTGCTGGCTCTACAAGGAAGTCGTGACACCTGACGGGGCGCCGCGCGGAACTCGCTGGCTGCTGGGCCCCGCATCGAACTGGGCGGCGGCCGTCCTGCTCGGTCTGGCCACGTTCTCGAAGCCGTCCAACATCCTGCTGATGGGCCCGATGCTGATCTGGCTCATCGCTGGCAGGCGGTGGCGCGCCGCCTTCGTCACGGGAACGCTCTTCGCCCTGGTCGGCGCCCTGCTGCTGGCCGGCAACATCGCCGTCACGGGGGAGTGGAACTTCCAGGGCGGCGAACGCCGGACGTTTTACGGCCCGTACCCGTTCCAGAACCAGGCCATCCAGTGGGACGGCGTCGGGCAGGGGCGCGCCACCAACAGGGTGCTGACGGAAGTCATCTTCGACCCCCGGGTGTTCGGGACGCTGTTCTCGCACAATGTCGCGTACTTCTTCGTGGGCCGAAACGCCGGGCTCGTGCCGTATTTTTTCCCGGGCGTGTTCGCACTCGTCGCGTTCCTGGTCACCCGCCGGGACCGCCGATCGTGGCAGTGGCTGGTCGCCGGCGCAGCGGTTGCCGAGATCCTGCTGCTCATCATCTGGGTGCCCTACTCATTCAATGGCGGCGGCGGATCAGTCGGCAACCGCTACTTCATGAACACGTACGGCGTGTTCCTGTTTTTGATGCCGCCGATCGGTTCGGCCTGGCTCGCCGTGGCGCCGTGGGTCGTCGGCACGCTCTTCTGCGCCCAGGTGACGTTCAATCCGTTTTTCTCGGCCTACCACCCTGCCGAACACCAGAAGCAGGGGCCGCTGCGCCTGCTGCCGGTGGAACTGACGCTCGTCAACGACCTGCCGATCAACACCGAAGCCAACCGGGCACGGATCTGGTTCGGGGTGCAGCGGCGTTTTCAGATCTACTTCCTCGACGACAACGCCTACGCCCGGGAGGATCTGCATTTCTGGACGCGCGGGCGGTCGCGTGCGGAGGTTCTCGTCAAGACCGTCGAGCCCGCCAGTTCCCTGGACCTGACGTTGCAGGCCGGGGCGGTCGATACCCGGGTGACCGTGACACGGGGGTGGTGGGAGGAACACGTCGCCTTGAAAGCGGGGGAGTCGCGCCTCCTGCGCGTGCCCCTCGACGCCGGCTTTCCGTACCAGGGCACGCGCGTCTGGCACGTCACCGTGACGGCCGATGCCGGATTCGTACCGGCGTTCGTCAGCGCCGCGTCCGAAGACAACCGATTCCTGGGCGTGCGCGTCACGCCGGAACTGCAGAACTGACCCCGCCATGCGCATCGCTGTTGTGACCGCCAGTCCGCTGTTCGCCGAAGGCGGGCACACCGTGCTGGCCCGGGCGCTGGTCACCGCCTTGCGCGAACACGGCCACGAGGCGGGCCTGCTGCTGACGCCGCAGAACCGCTTCGGCCGCCAGAGTTCCTCGTATCTCGCGAACTGGCTCACCGACGTGGGTCTCACCTGGGACGAGCAGCGGGTGGATCAGGTGATCTCGCTCAGGTTTCCGAGTTATGCGGTGCGTCATCCGCGCCACGTCAGCTGGCTGTTCCACCGGATGCGGGAGTATTACGACTTGTGGGAGCAGTTCATCGGCCCGATGGCGCGCCGCCACAAGCTGAAGGAACACGTGCGGCGCTGGTTGATCCACCGTGTGGACCACTATCTGCTGACGCGGAACGTCTCGCGCCTTTTTGTGATCTCGGGCACGGTGCAGGACCGTCTGCGCCGCATCGGCGGCATCCCCTCGACCGTCCTGTATCCGCCCCCCCCGCAGCGGGCGTATCGGTGCGACGGGTACGGGGACGAGTTTTTCGCCGTCTCGAGGCTCACGCCGCTCAAGCGGATGGACCTGCTGGTGCGCGCCTTCGCCGAACCCCAGGCCGCCGGCCTTCGCTGCACGATCGCAGGCGAAGGCGACACGGCCGGGCACCTGCGGACGCTCGTCCGTGACCTGGGACTGCAGGAGCGCGTCAGGCTGGTCGGCGGGATCTCCACCGACGACCTCGTGAACCACATGGCGCACTGCCGGGCCGTCGCCTTCCCGGTGTTCAACGAAGACTACGGCCTCGTGACCGTGGAGGCGTTCGCGTCGCGCAAAGCCGTGATCACGTGCACCGACAGCGGCGGCCCCGCCGAACTGGTCCGCGATGGCGTCAATGGCTTCGTGTGCGCACCCGAGCCGCAGGCTCTGGCTGTCGCACTCAGACAGCTGGCTGACGACCGGCGCCTCGCGGAGCGGATGGGGGAGGCCGGCGCCGGTACGGCCGCCGGGATCAACTGGACACGCACGCTGGAACAGCTGATCCTCCAGTAGACCGATGGCCTACGCGTCCCTCCTCGAAGCGCACGTTGCCAAGAAGGCCACCCGGGCCATCGTCGATCACGGCCTGATCGTCGATGGCGATCGTATCCTCGTGGGGGTGTCGGGCGGCAAGGACAGCTGGGCGCTGATCCAGATCCTCGACGTGTTGCGGAAGCGGGCGCCGATCCGCTTCTCGTTCATGGCGCTGACCATCGATTCGGGGTACACCGATTTCCGCAGCGACGTCGTGGCCAGGGCCTGCGCCGAGCGCGGATGGGAACACCACCTCGTGCGCACGAATATCGGTGAGACCATCGACGACCTGCTCGACCCTGGCGACACGCCGTGTTCGTTGTGCGCCCGCCTGCGCCGCGGCGTGCTGTACCGCAAGGCTGCCGAACTGGGCGCCACGACGATCGCCCTGGGTCACCACGCGGACGACTTCATCGAGACCCTGCTGCTGAATGTGTTTTTCGCCGGAGCGCTGAAGGCGATGCCCGCGCGGCTCGTGTCCGACAACGGGCGCCACGTCGTGATCCGCCCGCTGGCGTATGTCGGCGAAGACGAAGCGCGGGCGTACACGAAAGAAGCGGGCCTGCCCATCATCGGCTGCTGCTGTCCGGCGTGCGGCGATCTCGGCCTGCAGCGTCAGCGTATCAAGCGCCTCATCTTCGATCTCGATCGGGAGCACCCGGGCGTGAAGAGTTCGATGCTGAAGGCACTCGGCAACGTGGCGCCCCGGCACCTGCTCGACCGGCGCCTCAATCCGCCTGCGGAGCACGCCGCCGGCCTGTCCCCGTTGCCGGACGAGGACGCCCCGTGAGAGCCGTCGTGCAGCGCGTGCACCGTGCGCAGGTGGCCGTCGATGGCGCCACCGTCGGCGCGATCCGCGCGGGCCTGCTCGCGTACATCGGCGTCACGCGCGATGACGGCCCGGACGATGCGCAGTACATAGCGGCCAAGATCGTCGAGATGCGCGTATTCGAAGACGACGCGGGAAAGCTCAATCAGCCGTTGTCGAGTATCGGCGGCGGGATCCTGGCGGTATCGCAGTTCACGCTGTACGGTGACTGCCGCCGGGGGCGACGGCCGTCTTTCGACCAGGCGGCGCCAGCCGATGCGGGCCGGGTGCTCTTCGACGACGTCGTGCGCCGGATGCGCGCCCTGGGCGCGCCGGTCGAGACGGGGCAGTTCCAGGCGCACATGGTCGTGACGAGCGACAACGACGGCCCGGTGACACTGCTCCTCGACAGCCGCCGCCAGTTCTAGCGGCCCTAGCCTCTAGCCTCTAGCCTCTGGCTGAGCCCCTGGCCTCTGGCTGAGCCCCTGCCGGCTCATAGAATCGCCGGACGGCCGCAAGTTCCTCCGCCGTGCGGTCCGGCGCCCACCCCAGTTCCCTGGCCATCACGGCGGCACACTGCAGGGCCGTCTGTTCCCCCGGGAAACCCGCAGACCCGAGGTTCGTCCGCCGGACCAGCACGTCCAGCAGCGTGCGGGCCATCTCGTCGCGGACGGCGTGCACGACCACGGCCGCCGGGACGGTGCCAGCGGGATCCACGGGGTCCGCAAATCCGCTGTGGTTGAGGCAGAGGTCGGCGACCGCACGCCAGGACGTGCCGTGCGTGCGGACGAGGGCCTCGGCGGCTTCGGCAGACAGGAGACTCCGGGTTTCGCGTTCGGCCCGCTCGCGTTCTTCGTCAAACGTGTGTTCGAACGAACCCGGCAGCAGGCTGGTCCCCGTCCGGCAGGGCGCCGCCGGGCGGCCGAGGCGCTCCACGGCCAGATCGACGACCTCTTCGGCCACGCCGCGTCCGGTCGTATATTTCACGCCCACCACCGAGATGGCGCCGGCGACGCCGTCATCGAGGTGGTCGTGCACGATATGGTGGCCCATCAGGCCCAGCGTGCCGTTTCTCGCCCGCTCCGCCGGCACGACACCACGATGCACCAGTGAAATATCCGCTGGCGTGAGGTGCAGGGCGGGGAAGGCACTGTTGATCTCGTCGATGAAGGCGGCCAGTTCGCCCGGCGTTACGTACGAATCGCCGGGATCCACAGGCACGTCCGAGTGGGAGGTGCCGATCAGGGCCACTCCGCGCCACGGCATGATGAGCAGCAGACGCCCGCCGCTCGTGGGCGCTCCCAGGCCTGACGGACCCGCGGGGCGTGTCGTGACGACGTTGGTCGCCTTGATCAGGGGGTAGTCCAGCCGGCCGCCGAGCCGTGCGATCCAGTCGCGGCAGGCTGATCCGGCCGCGTTGATGACGAGGCGCGCTTCGATATCGAACGACGCATCCGACTCGCGGTCCCGGGCCCGCACGCCGGAGACCACGCCGTCCGTGCGGATCGGCTCGACCGCTTCGACGTAGTTTGCCAGCACCGCGCCATGGTCGACCGCAGCGCGGGCGAACGCCAGCGTGAGGCGGTCGGACTCCGGCATCTGGTAGTCGAACCACCGGGCGCCGCCGGTGGCGGACGGGGATGCGTTGTCGCCGAACGTCGCGCGGTACGCGTTCACGCCCACCACCCGCCCTGCCGGCAGATGCAGGCCAGGGACGACGCCGTGGTTGCGGTCGTGGCCGACCAGCGCGTCGAGAGCGAACCCCACGCGCAGCGCGGCTTTCGATCGCGTCAGCTTGCGCGTGGTGCCCATCATGAAGCCCAGCGGTCTGACGAAGTTGGGCGCCACGCGTGCGATGGCCCGCCGCTCCCGCATGGAGAAACGCGCCTTGGGTACGTCACCGGTCTGCAGCGAGCGCAGGCCGCCGTGCACCGTCTTGGCGTGGTTGAACGAGCTGCCGCTGCCGAAGTCGCCCCGTTCGATGAGCGCGGCCGTCAGGCCACGCTGGGCCGCGTCGTACGCGACGGCCAGCCCGTGAATGCCGCCGCCAATGACCAGGATGTCAAAGCGGCGGGCTCCCAGGAGTGCGAGATTACGGGTCATGGAGTTGTTCACGCGAAGGGGGCGCGTTACCAGATGTCGGCGGCGACGTGACGATCGCCGAGACCGCGGATGTTGCCAACCGCGCGCGCGGGTTTTGAAACCGCCTGCAAGTATTCTATAGTAGGCGCCCGTGCCGAACAGTCCCGCAACAATCCCCGCCAGCATTGCCGACGTGCGGCGGTACTGGAACCACCATATCCACGATCTGGAGATCACCGCGCACCCGGTGGGGTCGCCGGGTTTTTTCGCGGATCTGGACGAGTACCATTTCGACAAACTGCACCACCTGCTGCGCCTCGTGGATTTCAGCGGCTACGGCGGCCGCCGCGTCCTCGAGGTCGGGTGCGGCGCAGGCGTCGACCTGGTCCGGTTCGCCAGGGGCGGCGCGGTTGTGACGGGCGTGGACGTGGCCGATTCGGCCATCGCCCTGGCTCGCCAGAATTTCGCGCAGCAGGGCCTGACCGGGAACTTCTGCGTGGGGGACGGCGAACGGCTGCCGTTCAGGGCAGGCGCCTTCGACTTCGTCTATGCGCACGGCGTGGTGCAGTACACGGCCGATGACCGCGCCCTGGTGGCCGAGTGCCGGCGCGTCCTCGCGCCCGGGGGCACGGCGTTCTTCCAGGTGTACAACCGGATTTCCTGGCTCAACGCCTTGTCGCAGGTGATGAAGGTCGGACTCGAACACGAAGGGGCGCCGGTTCTCAAGAAGTACAGCCCCTCCGAGTTCAGGCGCCTGCTCGACGGCTTCAGCCACGTCGAGGTGATTCCCGAGCGCTTCCCCGTGACCTCCCGGCTGCACAAGGGATGGAAAGGCGCGCTGTACAACGGCGTCTTCGTCGGCACGTTCAATGCCCTCCCGCGCGCGTTCGTGCGCCGCTACGGCTGGCACCTGCTGGCCTTCTGCCGGCCGTGAGCGCGACATCCGGAGGCTGAATCATGGGCCGGGCCATCGCAAAGGCGCACGCGTACGGGAACGATTTCCTCTATCTGCCGGTCGAGCACTGGGACGGACATGACTGGGGCGCGGACGCGCGGACCTTGTGCGCGCGCCACACCGGCGCCGGCGCCGACGGGCTGATCCTGTACTGGCCGACGGCCGACGGCGCCCGCATGCGGCTGTTCAACGCCGACGGGAGTCCGTCTGAAGTGTCGGGGAACGGCGTACGCGGCCTCGCGGCCCTGCTCGTCTGGAAGACGGCGCCGGTCACAGGGCCAGGGCCCCGCGCCGTCCGGATCGTCACCGATGCGGGCACGAAGCGTCTCGAAGTTCTGGACAGGGACGGCCCTCGGATCACCTTCCGAGCAGCGATGGGGCAGCCCGAGAACATCCGCCGGCAGACGCTGGACGTCGGCGGCGAACCGGTCGAGGTTGCCGTGCTGCGGGTCGGCAACCCTCAGTGTGTCGTGCTGGAGGCTGCGCTGTCGGACGAGCGGTACCGTCGCCTCGGCCCCCGGCTCGAACACCATGCGGCGTTCCCGGACGGCACGAACGTCGAGTTTGCCGTCGTCGAGGCGCCGAACCGCGTCCGCATCCTGATCTGGGAGCGGGGCGTGGGACCGACCTTGTCGTCCGGAACCGGTTCGTGCGCGGCGGCGGTGGCCGCCATGCAGTTCGGCGGCGCGTCGCGCGCGGTGGACGTCATCGCGCCCGGCGGACCGCAGCGTGTGGAGTGGGAAACCGACGGTCTGTTCCTGACGGGATGGGCCGAAGTGCTGTGGGAGGGTGAGTGGACCCGGTGATTCGGACCCGGCAGGACGCGTTCGACGCCGTGGAGGCGTATTCGCCGGCTGAGCAGCAGTTCAATCGCCGCCGGCGGTCCGTCGGGCTGCTGCTCGGACCGGCCGTGCTGCTGGCGATCCTGGCGGCCCCGCTGGAGTTGTCGGCGCCCGCGCACAGGCTGTCGGCCATCATGGCGATGATGTTCACCTTCTGGGTGACCGAAGCGCTGCCCGTGGCCGTCACCGCCATTCTCGGCCCCACGCTGGCCGTGGTCCTTCGGGTGGTCCCGGCCAAAGAAGCCTACGCGCCGTTCGCCGACCCCATCATCTTCCTGTTTATCGGCAGTTTTATCCTGGCCGAGGCGATGTACGTCCACCGCCTCGACCGTCGGATCGCGTATACGGCCCTGGCCAGCCGCCTCACGGCCGGCAAGCCGCTGCGGATCCTGGTCGTCTTCGGAGCCGTGGCCGCCACGCTGTCGATGTGGATCAGCAACACCGCCACCACCGCGATGCTCTATCCGATCGGGTTGTCGATCGTGACGCACCTGTCGAGGGGGCACCGGGGACAGGCGCCCGTCGTACGGCAGTTCGCGATGACGCTCATGCTGATGGTCGCCTTCGCCGCGTCGATCGGCGGTGTGGCCACGCCGATCGGCACGCCACCGAACCTGATTGGTCTGGGCATGTTGCGGAGCCTGGCCGGCGTCCACATCTCGTTCACCCAATGGATGCTGCTCGGCTTGCCCGTGGCGGCCGTGCTCTTCTGCGTGGTGGCGGCCTGGCTGGCCTGGACGGGCCGGGGCGCCGGGCGGCTCTCGACCGCCGGCGACACCCACGTGCGCGACGAACTCGCCGGCCTCGGCCCGCTGACCCGGGGCGAACGGAACGTGATGCTGGCCTTCGGTGTCACGGTAATGCTCTGGGTGGTGCCAGGCGTCTTCGCCTTGACCGGCACGGCGGGTTCCGCCTTCGCCCGGGCGTACACCGCCGCCGTCCCCGAGTCGGTGGCCGCCATGGTGGGCGCCGTGCTGCTGTTCCTGCTGCCCGTCGATCGCCGGACGAAGCAGCCCACGATCGTGTGGGAACAGGCCGTGCGGATCGACTGGGGCACCATCCTGCTGTTCGGCGGCGGCCTGTCGATCGGCGCCCTGGCGTTCTCGACAGGCCTCGCGGAGACGATGGGGCGGGGCCTCACCGGGTGGCTGCCCACGCACTCGACACTGGCGTATACGACCCTGTTCACGGCGCTGGCCATCGTGTTGAGCGAGACCACCTCGAACACCGCCGCCGCCAGCATGCTCGTCCCTGTGGCGATCGCGGTGTCGCAGGCCGCGGGGATCAGTCCGATCGAACCGGCCGTCGGGGCCACCCTGGGCGCCAGCATGGGGTTCATGCTGCCGATTTCGACACCACCCAACGCCATCGCCTACAGCTCCGGCTACATCCCGATCACCTCGATGATGAAGTACGGCGTCCTGCTTGACGTCGCGGGATTCGTGGTGATTGTGTGCGCGGTCATGCTTCTGGTACCCGTCGTCTTCTGACGCATCGCAGGTTTCGCGTACTCCGGAGCCGTCCCCACGCGGCACGAACTGCAGCACCGGCGCGCGGCGCCGGTGTCGGTGCCGCCGGACAGGCGGAATTCTTCGCCTCGGGCATCCGACCGTGATGCGCCGATTCTTGCAGTGCCCCCCGGGGTGCCCGTGATGAGTCAACATCTGTCAAACCAGGCGCTGCGTGACGCCGCCTCAATCGTCTCCGCCGCGGACTCCGTGATGGTCCTGACCGGCGCCGGCATCTCCGCCGAAAGCGGCGTGCCGGTGTTCCGGGGGGCCGGAGGCCTGTGGAACAACCACCGGCCGGAAGATCTGGCGACGCCCCATGCGTTTGCGAGAAACCCCGGCCTGGTCTGGGAGTGGTACCGGTGGCGCCGGGGAATCATCGCCGGCGTGCGGCCGAATGCCGGACACGACACACTTGCCCGCCTCGAGCGGCGGGTGCGCCGCTTCGTCCTCGCAACCCAGAACGTCGATGGGTTGCACCGGCAGGCGGGGAGCGCGCGGATGCTTGAACTGCACGGCAACATCTGGCACACCGTCTGCGCCCGCCGATGCGGTGTGGACATCGACGAGTCTCCCTTGCAGGCGGCGCGAGAGACCGCTCCCGTCCCGGCTGATGGTGTGCCGCGGTGTCGCTGCGGGTCGCTCCTGCGCCCGGGCGTGGTCTGGTTCGGAGAATCCCTCGATGCGGAGGTGGTCGGCGCGGCCATCGAGGCGGCCGAGCGCGCCGACGTCCTGCTGGTCATCGGAACCTCGTCACTCGTGCACCCGGCCGCGGCCCTGCCGGCGCTGACGCTCCGGAGGGGTGGTGCCGTGATCGAGATCAACCCTGAGGAGACGCCGCTTTCGGCGGCCGCGACGTACGTCCTGCGCGGGCCGGCAGGACTGATCTGCCCCCGCCTGGAGTCGCTGCTGTGAAGACGATCGAGCACCGGGACCGGCCGCGTGAGAAACTCGCCCGGGCAGGACCGGCCGCGCTCGGTGACCATGAACTGCTGGCGGTCGTGATCGGCGCAGGGACGCGGTCGTGCAACTCGCTGGCGCTGGCGAATGCCGTGCTCGAGCGGTGCGGCGGCCTGCACGGCGTGGTGGCGTCCAGCCCCGAGGAACTGTGCCACCTGGAGGGCGTCGGGCCGGCGCGGGCCGCCCAGATCATGGCCGCGCTGGAACTGGGACGACGGACGCTGCTGCGCGACCCGTCGGATCGGGCGCAGTTCAGGTCACCGCGTGACGTCGCCGCACACCTGCTGCCCGAGTACGGCGCCCGCCCCGTCGAACAGTTCGGGATCGTCCTGCTCGACGCCAAACACCGCCTGCTCAAGACCCTCATCCTGACCGTGGGCACGCTGGACCGGAGCGTCGTCCATCCACGCGAAGTATTCCGGGAAGCCGCTGCCGCCCGGGCCGCCGGGATTGTGCTGTTTCACAACCACCCGTCGAGCGATCCGACGCCGAGCGCGGACGACGTGGCGCTGACGCACCGGCTCGTCGAGGCCGGCGCGCTGATGGGCATCGAGGTGCTCGATCACCTCATCCTGACCGCCACCCGGTACTGCAGCCTGCGCGAGGCGGGGCAGCTGGGATCGCCAGGGTAGGAAAGCGGTTCCCGAATGGGGCACAATCAGAAGACATGGGAACCGTGCTGTATCTGGACTGTGCGTCGGGCGCCTCGGGCGACATGCTGATGGGGGCGCTCATCGAACTGGGGATCCCGGTCGACCACCTGCGGGCGGCCCTGGGGCCGCTGCTGCCGCCGGGCACGCAACTGCGGGCCGAGCGTGTCATGCGGTCCGGGATCGCGGCAACCGGGTTCTCGGTGATCGAGCCGGCAGAGCCCGGCCATGGGCAGGCGTCGCCCGCCCATGCCCACACGCACGAAGGCCACCGCCACACCCACGCACACCACGGGCATGGCCACCAGCATCACGGAGACCACGCAGAGACGGGCGCCCGGAGCCACACGCACCATCACCGGCCCCTGCAGGCGATCTACGATCTGATTGAGGCGTCCGCGCTGGCACCCCGGACCAAAGCGCGGGCCCGCGCGTTGTACGAGCGCCTGGGGCGGGCTGAATCCGAGATCCACCAGACGCCCCTCGACGCAGTGCATCTGCACGAAGTCGGCGCCCTCGATTCCGTCGTGGACATCGTCGGCGTGGTGTGGGCCATCGATGCCCTGGGTGTCGATCGCGTGGTGGCGTCGCCGATGAACGTCGGTGGCGGCCGGGTGCGAACCGCGCACGGCCTGCTGCCCGTGCCCGCGCCGGCCACCCTGCGCCTGCTCGACCGGGCGCCGGTGTTTTCCGACGGGACCCCCTTCGAACTGCTGACGCCGACCGGCGCGTTGCTCGTCACCGGGTATGCCACCGCCTGGGGACCGATGCCGGCCATGACGATCCGGCGGGTCGGCTACGGTGCGGGCGGCCGCGAACTGCCCTCGCATCCCAACGTGCTCCGGGCGGTCCTCGGCGAGGAGGACCGTGACACGTCGGTCGATCGCGTGGTCGTGATCGAGACCAACGTCGACGACATGAACCCGCAACTGCTCGGAAGCGTGATGGACGAACTCTTCGCGCACGGGGCGCTGGACGTGTTCTATACGCCGGTGCAGATGAAGAAGAACCGTCCCGGTACGCTGGCGACCGTTGTGGCGCCTCCGGATCGCCGGGAGGCCATGATGGAGATCCTGTTTCGCGAGACGACCACCATCGGCATTCGCCATCGGGAATCCGTGCGCGAATGCCTGGACCGCGAATTGGTCAGCGTCCAGACCACGTTCGGGACCGTGCGGATCAAGGTCGCCCGGCGCGCCGGCATGGCGCCCAAGGCGGCGCCGGAGTTCGACGACTGCGTGCGACTGGCCCGCCAGCACGGCGCCGCCGTGCGTGACGTGCAGGCCGCCGCGATGCGGGCATACGATCAGCTGCTTCAGGCCGGTGGCGCAGGGCCCCGGCCCGACGACGTTCACGAAGCCGGCACGGCGGATACGCCGGCAGGAGGAGAGCACGACCATGGATGAACGAGTGGAACCGCAGAACGCCCCCGCCGCGCCGGCCCCTGCCGCGGCCGCTCCGGCCCCGCCAGACGCCTCGGTGCCTGCCGATGACGGGCGCATCAGCATCGACGAGTTCATGCGGATCGACATCCGCGCGGCCCGGATTGTGGCGGCCGAGCGGGTGCCCAAGTCGAAGAAACTCATGAAACTCGAGGTGGATCTCGGGAGCGAGCGGCGTACGCTCGTGGCCGGCATCGCGGAGGCCTACGAGGCCGAGGCGCTGGTGGGCAAAGTGGTACCGATTGTCGTGAACCTGAAGCCGGCTACGCTGATGGGCATCCCGTCGAACGGGATGATCCTCGCGGCGAACCATCCGGGCGGCCTGCCGATCGTCCTGGCGTTCGACAAGGAGCCCGTGCTGGGTTCCCGGATCAAGTAGGCGATGGTCGACTCGCATTGCCATCTGGCCGACGCGGCGTTTGTCGGGGACCGCGATGCCGTCATCGACAGGGCCAGGGCGGCCGGCGTCGAACAGGCCCTGTGCGTCGTGGACGCGCTGGAACCAGACGAACGGACGCGCGTGCGGGAGGCCTGCGCACGGTGGCCTGCGCTGCGCGTGGCTGTTGGCGTCCATCCGCACCGCGCGGCGGCGTTCGCCGCCGCGCCGGCCGGGGCGGCGGACCACGTGCGCCCGCAAGTGGCAGCCGACCCGCACGTGCGGGCGCTTGGCGAGATCGGCCTCGATTACCACTACGACCTGTCCCCGCGCGACACCCAGCGCGAGGTCTTTGCCTGTCAGCTGGCCCTGGCCGCCGAACTGGCGCTGCCGGTGGTCATCCATACCCGCGACGCCGACGCCGATACGCTCGACATCATCAGGGCCATGGGCCCGGGGGCGGTGCGCGGCGTGTTTCATTGTTTTTCGGGCGACGTCCCGCTTGCGCGCGCTGCACTCGACCTCGGGTTCCTGATATCGTTCTCGGGGATGGTCACCTTCCCGAAGGCGACGGCGATTCATGACGCCGCCAGGCTGGTTCCCGATGACCGGATTCTGATCGAAACGGACTGTCCGTATCTCGCACCTGTTCCTCTGCGGGGCAAGCGGAACGAACCCGCCTGGGTGGCGCACGTGGCCGCCCGCCTTGCGGTCCTGCGGACGTCGGAGGCCGGCACCGTGTCGGCGCTGACGACCGCCAACTATCGACGCCTGTTCATGCCGTAACCGCACGCGAGGGCGTGCGGAGGACCGTGTGGCCGCGTTGACACACCCCAGTGAATGTGGTGTGATGGTCGGACACTTCTATTCGCCGTGGAAAAGACCCTCGTCTCCCTCGCACAACTATTCGAACCCGTCCGGGAAGACCTGAAAAGGGTCGACGAGGAATTCGTCCGCCACGTTCAGTCCCAGGTGGACCTGATCCCCAAGATTGGGAAGTACATCCACGGCAGCGGCGGCAAGCGTATCCGGCCCGCCGTGCTGCTGATGGCGTCCCGCCTGTGCGGGTACACGGGCGACCGGGCGGTGCTGTACGCGGCGGTCGTGGAGTTCATCCACACGGCCACCCTCGTCCACGACGACATCATCGACGACTCGGAACTGCGCCGCGGGCGGCTGGCCGTGCACTCGCAGTGGGGCAACGATGTCTCGGTGCTCCTCGGCGACTACCTCTACATCAAGTCGATGGCGATGGCGCTGATGCACGACGAGCTGGCCATCATCCGGCTGCTGTGCGACGTCACGCTGCGGATGATCGAAGGCGAGCTGTACCAGCTCACGAAGAACGGCGACCCCGACATCTCCGAAGAAGAACACTTCGAGATCATCCGCCGCAAGACGGCCTATCTCTTTGGCGGCTGCTCGCAGATTGGCGGCATGCTGGCCGGCATTCCGGCCGAGCGGGCGGAGGCCCTGGGCGCGTACGGCTTCAACCTCGGGATCGCGTTCCAGCTCGTCGACGACCTGCTCGATCTGACCGGCAAGACCGAATCCCTCGGCAAACCGGTGGGCAGCGATCTGCGCGAAGGCAAGATCACCCTGCCGATCATTCATCTGCTGCCGAAACTCGCCCCGGCCGACCAGGACGTGGTGCGCCAGGTCGTGCGGGACCGGGCAATGACTGACGAGGTATGGGTCCGGATCAGCGGGTGGCTGGCGGAGCACCGGTGCGCCGACACGGCGTACGATCGGGCGGTTGAGTTTGCGCTCGAAGCCAAGCGTCACCTGGAGATCTTCCCGCCGGGTCCTGAACGAGACGCCCTGATGGCGTTGCCCGATTTCGTGCTCGCGAGGGATCGGTAAGCCCGTTCCTGCACCATGACTCCCGAGCAACGTGCGGCGCACCTGCGCGACCTCATCCGCTTTCACGAAGACCGGTACTACGTCCTGGCGGCGCCCGAGATCACGGACGCCGAGTTCGACGCGCTCATGCGCGAGCTGCAGGCGATCGAGGCGCAACATCCCGAGCTGGTGCAGCCGGATTCGCCGACGCAGCGTGTCGGCGGCCGGCCGGCCCAGGGGTTTGCCAGCGTCGAACACGCGGCGCCGATGCTGAGCCTCGACAACGCGTACACGGACACCGACCTGCGCGCGTTCGACGAGCGGGCCCGGCGGGGGCTCAGTGACGGCGGCGTCGTGCCCGATCGCCTGTCCTACGTGGCGGAACTCAAGATCGACGGACTCAGCATCGCGTTGACGTATGCCGCCGGCCGCCTGGTGCGTGGCGCCACACGCGGCGACGGCACGCACGGCGAAGACGTCACATCGAACGTCCGCACGATCCGGGCGATTCCGCTGCGCCTGAAGCCCGGCGCGCCGCCCGCCCTCGAAGTGCGGGGCGAGGTGTTCCTGCCGCGCGAGGCGTTCGACCGGCTGAACCGCGAACGCGACCGCGACGACGAGCCGGTGTTTGCCAACCCGCGCAACGCGGCGGCGGGCACCATGCGCAACCTGGATCCGGCGCTGGTCGCCCGGCGCGGCCTGGCGGTGTTCGTGTACCAGGCCCTGGTGGCCGGCGACCCGCCGTCATCCAGCCACGCCGCCCTGCTGCACGCGATACGTTCGTGGGGATTGCCGGTCGAGCCGCACTGGCGGCTCTGCGACGGCATTGAGGACGTGATCGCGTTCTGCCGCGAATGGGCCGACGCGCGGCACGCGCTGTCGTTCGAGACCGACGGCGTGGTGATCAAGGTTGATGACGGGGCGATGCGGGACCGGCTGGGGGCCACCGCGAAGTTTCCGCGCTGGGCCACGGCCTTCAAGTTCCCCGCGCAGCAGGCCCGGACGCGCCTGCTGCGGATCGACGTCAACGTGGGGCGGACCGGGGCCGTCACCCCGTTCGCCGTGCTGGAACCCGCCTGGCTGGCGGGGTCGACGATTCAGCGCGCCACGCTGCACAACGCCGAAGAGGTGGCGCGGCGCGACATCCGGGAAGGCGATACCGTCATCATCGAGAAAGGCGGCGACGTCATTCCGAAGGTGCTCGGCCCGGTACCGGACCTCCGCCCGCCCGATGCCGTGCCGTGGTCGATGCCGGCCGCCTGCCCGCTGTGCCAGAGCACGCTGCAGCGCCCCGAGGACGAAGTCGTCTGGCGCTGCCCGAATACGAACTGCCCGGCCCGCATCAGGCGCAGTCTCGAGCACTTTGCGGGGCGGCGGGCCATGAACATCGACGGGCTGGGGGAATCGCTGGTCGACCAGTTCGTCAGCCGCGGCCTGGTACACGACGTGGCGGACTTGTACCGCCTGACGCCCGGGCAGCTCGAAGCGCTCGACCGCATGGGCCAGAAGTCTGCGGCGAAGCTGGCGGCGCAGATCGAGGGCAGCAAAGCCAACGACCTCTGGCGCGTGGTCTATGCCCTGGGGATTCGCCACGTCGGCGAACGGGGCGCTCAGGCTCTGGCCGGGCACCTCGGGTCGCTCGACGCCATCATGGCGGCGCCCGTGGAGGCCCTCCAGGAGATTCCGGACGTCGGCCCCGTCGTGGCGGCCTCCGTTCGGCGTTATTTCGGCGATCCCCACAACGCGAGGCTGGTGGGGGAGTTGATCGCGTTCGGCGTGCGCGCCGTCGCAGAGTCGGTCCCCTCGGGCGGGGCATCGCCGCTGGCGGGAAAGACGTTCGTGCTCACCGGCACCCTCCCCTCCATGACGCGCGAAGACGCCGAAGCCGCCATCACGGCGCGGGGAGGCAAGGTGACGTCGTCAGTCAGCCGCAAGACGTCGTTCGTCATCGTGGGGGAGGATGCGGGCAGCAAGCTGGACAAGGCCCGGGATCTGGGCGTCCCCACGCTGGACGAAGCGCAGTTCAAGCACCTTATAATGGGTGAGTGACCCGACGATTTACGCTCCTGTCCCTGGCCCTTGCTGCGGGCGTCGCTTTTTTTGTCGGCCTGGTGGTGGCCGGCTCGTTCGCCCCCACGGGGCCGGTGTCGACCGCGGCGCCGACCACCCGGGCCGGCGCCTCCGCGCCGGCGCTGCACGCCGGGGCGGCGGGGCTGCCCAGCTTCGCCGACGTGGCGGAACGCATCAACCGGGCCGTGGTGAACATCGAAGCCACGTCCCGCCAGAAACGCGGCGACGATCGCCCGCCGTTTCCGGGGCATCCGCCGACCAACGATGAGCGGTTCCACGACTGGGCCGGCATCGACCGCGGGTCGGGCAGCGGTTTCATCATCTCGCCCGACGGCGAGATCCTCACGAACCAGCACGTCATCGATGCGGCCGATCGTGTCACGGTGAAACTCAGCGACGGACGCAGCTTCCGGGCGCGGGTCGTCGGGGCCGATCCGGATACGGATGTCGCCCTGCTGCGCATCGACGGGGGCGGCACCCTGCCGGTGGCCCCGCTGGGCGATTCGTCGTCCGTGCGCGTGGGCGAGTGGGTGTGCGCGATCGGCAACCCCCTGGCCTACGAACACACCGTCACCGTGGGGGTTGTCAGTTACCTGGGACGCAAACTGTTCGACCAGAGCCTCGACAATTACATCCAGACCGACGCGGCCATCAACGTGGGCAACAGCGGCGGCCCGCTGATCAACACGCGGGGCGAAGTCATCGGCATCAACTCTGCCGTCAGCGAAGACGCCAACAACATCGGCTTCGCCGTGCCGATCAACCAGGCCCGCGAGATCCTGGACCGGCTCCGCCGGGACGGGCGCGTGGCCCGGGGCTACATCGGCGTCACGCTGCGCGACGTGGACGCCGGGCTCCGCCAGGGACTGGGGCTGAGAGACATCCAGGGCGCCCTCGTTGAAGACGTGACGCCGGACTCGCCAGGCGCGCGGGCGGGTTTGCGGCCCTACGACCTGATCGTGGCGGTGGACACCACCACCGTCGGGACGACCGAAGCGCTGATCCGGTCGGTGTCCAGTCTGGAACCGGGGACCCCCGTACGCATCGCCTACGTGCGCGACGGGCGGGAGCAGAACGTGTCGGTCCGCCTGGCCGAACGCCCGGGCCGGGAAGACGACGACGACGCCGCAGCCCCGTCCGGCAAGGCCGCCACGCCGGCCGCACGCGACAGCGCCGCCGGACAGCTGGGTCTGGTCGTGCGTGACCTCTCGCAGGCGACCATCGCGCGATTCCACATGCCGGCCACCATCGAAGGGGCGTTCGTCGCCGAAGTGGAACCGCTGAGTTCCGCAGACGACGCGGGCGTCCGCCACGGCGAGGTCGTGCTGGAGGTCAACCGGCAGCAGGTCCGCAGCGCCGCCGACTATCGACGGCTCGCCGCCGCGATGAAACCCGGCGACGTGCTCGTGCTCCTCATGTATCTGCCGGATACCGGCCAGCGTTCCGTGAGAGCGCTGCGGCTCGACGTGCCGATCGACACACACGCGGGGGCCCGATGAAGCCGCGTATCCTGGTGGTCGACGACGAAGCGGCGATTCGCGATTCGCTGAAGATGATCCTCGAGTACGAGGGGTTCGACGTGCTCGGCGCGGCGACGGGTCAGGACGGCATCGCCACGGTGGAACGGGAAGGCGTCGACCTGGTGTTCCTCGACATCAAGATGCCCGGCATGGACGGGCTCGAGGCCCTGGGCCGTATCAAGGCCTCGTCCCCCGACCTGCCGGTGGTGATGATTTCCGGCCACGGCACGGTCGCGACGGCGGTGGAAGCCACCAAGCTGGGCGCCTTCGACTTCATCGAGAAACCGCTGGCCAGCGATCGGGTGCTGGTGACGATCCGGAACGCGATCGGGTTCAGCAAGCTCCAGGACGAAAACCGGACGTTGCTCAAGTCGAAGCCGCCGATGCCCGGGCTCATCGGGTCGGCACCGGTGCTGCGCGAGGTTCTGGATGCCGTCACCCGGGCGGCGCCCACCAACGCGACGGTCCTGATTCGCGGCGAAAGCGGCGTCGGCAAAGAACTCGTCGCGCGCATGATCCACGCCAACAGCCTGCGCAGCCGGGAACGTTTCGTCCAGGTGAACTGCGCCGCCATTCCCGATGACCTGATCGAGTCGGAGCTGTTCGGTCACGAGAAGGGCTCGTTCACCGGGGCCACCGAGAAGCAGCTCGGGAAGTTCGAACTGGCGGACCGCGGCACCATCTTCCTCGACGAGATTGGCGACATGAGCCTGAAGACCCAGGCCAAGGTGCTCCGGGTGCTTCAGGAAGGCGAGGTTGAACGGCTTGGCTCGGCGAGAACCCTGAAGGTGGACGTCCGGGTGATCGCCGCCACCAACAAGGACCTCGACGAAGAGCAGGAGAAGGGCACCTTCCGCGAAGACCTGTTCTTCCGCCTCAGCGTGATTCCGATCTTCGTGCCGCCGCTGCGGGAGCGGTCGGAAGACATCCCGGATCTGGTGCGGCACTTCGCCGACCTCTTCAGCCGCGAAAACAACTTCCGGCTGAAGCGCTTCACGCCGGAAGCCGTGGCGGCGTTGCAGCGCCACCGGTGGCGCGGGAACGTGCGTGAGTTGCGCAATGCGGTCGAACGGCTCATCATCATGACGCCGGGCGATACGATCGGCCTCACGGATCTGCCCGACGCGCTGCGCAGCGAGACGCGGATGCCCGGCGCCGGCACTGCGGCCGCCGCGGCCGCGCCTCCCGAGAAAGCCGGGACCCTGCGGGAATTCAAGGAGTTGAGCGAACGGGCATTCCTGATCGAGAAGCTGCGCGAGAACGCCTGGAACATCTCGAAGACGGCCGAGGCGATCGGAACGCCCCGGAGCAATCTCTACAAGAAGCTGGAGCAGTACAATATCCGTCAGGACGGCGAGTCCTGACATCGTGTGGCAATTCCGCCGCAGTCGAACAGACGGTCGCCGTGCCGCGCCAGGCATTCGCGCCGGGCGCGGGAGGGAGGAAAGTCCGAACTCCGCAGGGCAGTGCGCCGGGTAACGCCCGGTCAGGGCAACCTGAAGGAAAGTGGCACAGAAAATATACCGCCCGCCTTCGCTCTCGACGCTTCGCGTCTCGAGCTACGGCGGGGCAAGCCCGCTCCGCCGACGGCACTCGATGCCGGCCAGCGCTGAGGGCCTGCCCGCCGAAGCCCCGAGGCCGAAGGGTCGAGGGCGAAGGAGGGTAAGGGTGAAAAGGTGCGGTAAGAGCGCACCGCGCTCGCGGCAACGTGAGTGGCAGGCAAAACCCCGCACGGAGCAAGACCAAATAGGGAGGCGTTACGAGGGCGGCCCGCCCCATGCCTCCGGGTCGGTCGCTGGATCCTGCCAGTGATGGCAGGGCTAGAGGAATGACCGTCACCCCGAGCGAGGCCCGCAAGGGCCGAGTCGAGGGGAACAGAATTCGGCTTACGGTCGACTGCGGCGGAACCTAGTGGCGCGCGGGGCCTCCTCCCGGCTCCCGCGCGCTGGAGCAGACATGGCAACGTATCTCGTCACCGGCGGTGCCGGCTTCATCGGGTCTCACATGGTCGCGGCATTGCTGGAACGCGGCGATCGGGTCCGCGTCGTGGACAGTCTCGTCACCGGAACACGCGCCAACCTCGACGGCCTCGCCCCCGTGGAATTCATACACGCCGACCTGGCGGACCCGGGCGTGGCCCGTGACGCCGTTCGCGGCGTCGACTACGTCCTGCATCAGGCGGCCATCCCGTCTGTGCCCCGATCCGTCGCCGAGCCCCTGATCTGCCATCGGGCCAACGTCGAAGCCACCGTCCAGATGCTGGTGGCCGCCCGTGACGAAGGGGTCACACGTCTGGTGTTCGCGGGGTCGTCGTCCGTCTTCGGCAACATGCCGACGTTGCCAAAACGGGAGGACATGCCGACGAACCCGCTGTCGCCCTACGCGCTGCAGAAACTGATGTGCGAGCAGTACGGCCAGATGTTCTGGGCGCTGTACGGCCTCGAGACCGTGACGATCCGGTACTTCAACGTGTTCGGGCCGAGGCAGGATCCCTCGTCACCGTACTCCGGCGTGATCTCGCTCTTCATCCAGGCCCTGCTCGAAGGCAAGCGGCCCACCATCTACGGCGACGGTGAGCAGACCCGCGACTTCACCTACGTCGCCAATGTGGTCGATGGGGCCTTAAAGGCCTGTGTGGCACCCGGTGCTGCCGGACAGGTCATCAACGTGGCGACGGGAACCACGGTCTCCCTGAACGGCCTGCTGGCCATCCTCAAACAGATCATCGGATCGACGGTCGAACCGCACTTCGAGCCTGCACGCGTGGGCGACGTCAAGGACTCGCTGGCCGACATCGCGAAAGCCGAGGCCATTCTGGGCTACACACCGGACGTCCCCCTCGAAGAAGGCCTCCGGCAGACCATCGAGTGGTTCCGCCAGGGTCATCCGTCATCCTCGCACTCCTGATCTCCGCGCCAGCGGCACCTCGGGTTGACAGGCCGTTAACTCGAGGTGCCTCCGGCTGATCCGCCATGCTCGCCGCGCCCCCCGGCGTGGTGACAACCCCCGTCACCCTTGACCGACACCCGGCCCGGGCCGGGCCCTGCCGGTGCGGCGGACGTCATCGGGCAACCCACCGCCACACTGACACTTGCGGCTGCAGACCACGTCGATAGGCGCTGGCGCAGGCCTTGCGATAGCCGGGACCGAGCCGGGTGCTCGAATTCCAGCCTGTGCCCGACCTCCGCGGACCGGAGTTCGACCCCGGCGCGTTCCAGCCGGGTCCGCATCGGACCCGCCCACGAACAGGAGGAGTGCATGCGTCTCGTTGTCGCGATGATGTGCGTGATCGTCCTCGGCCTCGGCACCGCCGCGCCGGGCGCCGACGCCAGTCCGCAGCAGCCGCCCGTGCCGGCCAAGGCCAGCCCGGCGGCCCCGCTGAACATCAACACCGCCACGGCCGCGCAACTCGAGAAACTGCCGGGCATCGGTCCCCGCACGGCTGCGCGGATCATCGAGTACCGGCAGAAGAACGGCGCGTTCAAGAAGGTGGAAGAACTCATGAACGTCCGGGGCCTGGCCGAAAAGAGCTTCCTGCGCATCAAGAACCAGGTCACTGTCGCCGCCCCGAAGCCCGACACGCCGTGACCATCGGAACCCTGCCGCGCGAGCCGGCCGGGCACGGCCCCATCCGCCGGGCCCGGCCGGCCGGCGCCAGTTATCTCGAACTGCTCGTGGCCCTCGGGCTGGCCTTGAGTGTGTCGTCGGTGGCGTTGCCGTCGCTGCTCACGGGACTCGACGCCTATCGTGCCGGCCACGCCGCCCGCTACCTGGCCGGGTCGGTCCGGCACGCACGAGGCCGCGCCATCGCCGCCGGCCGCTACGCCGCCATGCAGTTCACCAGCGCGAACGGCGCGGCCTCCTGGGCGACCTACGCCGACGGCAACAGGAACGGCGTGCGGACCGCCGACGTCGCCCGTGGGATCGATACCCTGCTGGGGCCACCGACACGGCTGGCGGATGTCGCCCAGGGCGTGCGGTTTGCCCTGAATCCCGGCACGCCAGACGTCGACGGTGCCATCTCGGACGCCGCAGACGGCCTCAGACTGGGCAGCGGCAACTGGCTGTCCTTCAGTCCGTCTGGCACGTCATCATCCGGCACCATCTACCTGGCCGGCCCGGGCCGGCAGCAGTACGCCGTGCGGATTCTTGGCCCCACCGGTCGTCTCAGGCTGCTGCGCTACGACGCCACGTCGCGCGCGTGGGTGACACCATGATCGCTCCGGAACGCCGCCACGCCGTCAGGATCAACGGCGGCTCCCCGCAGGGCGTGCGGGCGGTGCGGATCCGCACCGGACACCGCACCACGCTCGTCGATGTGTCTGCCGACGGCATGGGATTCGTGACAGACGCCAGCATGGCCCCCGGCGCCCCTGTCGACATCGTCGTGGTCGGCAGCGAACACAGCCAGACCCGCCGTGCGTTTGTCGTGCATGCGCGGGTGTGCCGGCTCCACCCCACCGAGGGGGCCCGCTTCCGCATCGGCGTTCGCCTGCAGGCCGGGCGGGCCGGCGCCAACGCACCGAGTGCGCTGTGTCCCTGACTACTCAGGTGAGAACCACCTACACGGGGCATATCTTCCGGTTTGCGCGAAACCCACGGAACGCCCCGGGCGTCTGGCGGCAGGGGGCTGGAACACGGTTTGTAAGCGTCCCGGCATCCTCCGTCATCGGTTATGAGGCAGAGCCAATGGACATCGATGACCTGCTCGCAGCGGCGACGGCTCGTCCAGCCGTCGCAGCGTCTCAGCCGTCCCTGAAGGCGGTGGTTGAGCACACGATCAGGCGGCGTCTTGGCGACGTCGACGTCGCCGTCGGTGACGCCGAGTCCGGCGGTGTGTCTGCCGGCTGGCGATCGCCGGGCGTCGAACTGTACCGGATTCCCGTGCCAGGGCGATGCGGAATCCGTCAGCTGCACCTGGTGCTTCGTCTGGCCTCCGACCGCGTGCTGACGGATGCTGACAAGCGGTTCCTCGGCCGCGTGGCCGCGGTCTACGGTCTGGCGCTCGGAGCCGACAGCGGCTCACGGCGCCTGACAGCGGAAGACGGCCGCGTGAAGGACGGCGCGGCGCCCCTGGTGGGCCACAGTCCGGCCATGCAGCTGTTGCGGGAACGAATCGGCCGCGTGGCCGCGACGGACTTCACGGTCCTGATCGAGGGCGAAAGCGGAAGTGGCAAAGAACTCGTGGCCAGGCAGGTCCACGAACTCAGCCACCGCCGGCGGGGACCCTTCATCGCCGTCAACTGTGCCGCCATTGTCGAATCGCTGCTCGAAGCGGAACTCTTCGGTATCGAAGAGCGAACGGCCACGGGCGTACGAGGCCGGCGGGGGAAATTCGAACAGGCGGCGGGCGGCACCCTGTTCCTGGACGAGGTGGCGGACCTGTCGCAGCCCGCCCAGGCGAAGTTGCTGCGGGCGATCCAGGACCTCAGTGTCGAACGGGTTGGCGGCTACCAGGCTCGGCGTCTCGACATCCGGATTGTCGTGGCGACGAACAAGCGGCTGCGGACACTCGTGGAACACGGCACGTTCCGGCAGGATCTCTTCTACCGCCTCAGCGGGGTCGAGCTGGTGGTCCCGCCGCTGCGGAACCGACGCGAAGACATCCCGGAGCTGGCACGATACTTCCTGCTTCGTCATCGTTTCTTACGTCCCCTGGAGTTGACGGCGGCCGCGGCGGACGCCCTGTCTGTCTATGACTGGCCGGGCAACGTGCGGGAACTCGAGCGGCTGATCGAGTCGGCGCTGACGTTGACCAGCGGCGAGCGCCTCGACGTCAGCGATCTGCCTGCGGAGTTCCGGAGACCGTACGCGGACGTGTTGCAGGCATCGGTCCAGCAGCGGGACTCGCTGCGCGAGTGGACCCGCCGGTACGTCAGCCTCGTCTTCCAGCGCTGCGGCGAGAACAAACGCGAGGCGTGCCGATTGCTCGGCATCAGCTACCACACGCTGCAGGCGCACTTGAGGCCTGCCGGCACCGCCGCCGGCGGGCCCGCATCGCAGCTCCGGCGGGCGCTCCCCGCCTTCGCGCCAGCTCCCGCCATGGTGCACGAACGCAGCACGTATGGCGGGGCCTCTGGCACGCCGTAGCTGCCAGCCGGACATGCCGGAAGGCGCGCCATCCGGGACGGACGGTTGGTCATTGGGCAGGAGGTCGCCACGCGCCGGGGTTCGGCGTTTGCCGGGTGTCGCCGGCAGCAGCGGGCGCAGACAGGGGCCGCTCGGGCGGCCGGGGTCGCACGCCGACGGAGGTCGTGTCGGAGGTGCACATGGTCGGAGGGTCAGTTCGGACACTGATGGTGATGGCGGGCATCGTGGCGCTCGCCGCAACGGGTGTGTCGGCGCACGACGGGCCGGCAACGCGGTCGGCGGTCTGCCGCGCGGAGGGTTCGTCCGCGGCCCGGACCGCTGGCAGCGGGGCGGTTCCCGACCGGCAGGACGGGCTGGCGGTGAACGTGATCGCCGGCGAATCGGGCGGGGTTGTGGTGACGGCGTCGGGACACGGCCTCGAGGTCCGGAAACTCGTAGCCCGCGACGGTTCGTTCACCTTGACGATCGCGGCGGCTGGCGACGCCGTGGCGGTCGCCGGGACGGCCCGCGGCGTGGTGGTCACGCGCGGGCGTCAGAGCGTGCGGGTGGATGCCGCCGAGGCCAGCCCGGGAGCGTTCGCGAAGGCGGCCAGCCTGCTGGCTGGCTCGACGGCCCTGCGGACGTTCCGCGGCGCCGTGGCCGCCATGGACCCGTCCACGCGAGAGACCGTCGGGGGCGCTGCGCTTGAAATCGGCGACGTGCTCCTCAGGGTCCTGCAAGACGATGCCGGAGCGGTGGAGCGGTGGCGTCACGGGCGCAGCGAGCGGACGCGCGGAGTCGTTCGTGCCGCATTCGGCCTGAGGGCGCCGTGTTTCGAGGCCTGGGAGACGGAGGTCATCGAAGCCTGGGATTGGTATGAAGCCTGTTACTACGACTTCTCGTGGTGGTCCGGCGGCCGGGAAGCCTGCGCGTTCGTGTACATCCTCCGCGTGGAAGCCGCCTGGTTCCAGTTCCTGACCTGCGTCGGCTTCAAGGCGCAGTAAACGAGGCTGTCATGGCTCGCAACCCTGGATACATCCTGGTCACCATCATCATCGGGCTCGTCATGGGCGGCCTGCTCGCCGCCCTGTCCGTGGCTGCCGCGCCTCCGGCCTGGCGGGGCCCCTGGATTCCAGTCGTGGCGGGCCTGGCAGGTCTTGGTCTCTCGGCATTGCTCCGGCGCCCGCCTCGCCGGCGCGGCCGTCTGACGTCGAGCATGCCTGACGACCGGTAACGAGCCGGCGTTTCGGCGGGATCGTGCGCGAGAGGGGAGCGGCCAGGCCTGTCAACACCTTGACCGGCTCACCACCCACATAGTACCGTGGGCGAGATTTCGGCCCCTCTCGCGCACCCCATGACGCAGACCAGCCCGTCCGAGCCAAGACGCACCTCCCTCAGCACCCGGCACCGGGCGCGTGGCGCGCGCATGGCCTCGTACGCGGGCTGGGACATGCCTCTCGAGTACAGCAGTCTGGCGGCCGAACACCAGGCCGTCCGGACCCGCGCCGGGCTGTTCGACCTCAGCCACATGGGCCAGATCGAGATTGCGGGTCCGCGCGCCCTCGACGCCCTGCAGTGGCTGACCAGCAACGACGCCTCCCGCCTGAAGACCGGACAGGCCCAGTACTCGGCACTGCTCACGCCCGCCGGCACGTTTGTCGACGACCTCCTGGTCTATCGTCTCACCGACAAACACTTCATGCTGGTCGTCAACGCCGCGAACGTGGCGAAGGACCTGGCCTGGATCGGCGAACAGGTGCGGCCGTTCGGTGGAACGGCTGTCCTGGACACGAGCGCGCGATACGCCTTGCTCGCCTTGCAGGGGCCGGGCGCCCGCGACGTGATACAGCGTCTGGTCAACATGGACCTGTCCGACGTCAAGTACTACTGGTTCGCCCCAGGCGAGGTCGCCGGTGTACGCGGCACGATCTCGCGCACGGGCTACACCGGCGAAGACGGGTACGAGCTGTTCCTGCCGCCGGCCGAGGCCCCGCGGGTCTGGGACGCGATTCTCGACGAAGGCAAGGCCGACGGTGTCGTGCCGGCCGGGCTGGGCGCGCGCGACACCCTCCGACTCGAGGCCGCCATGCGGCTCTACGGCCACGACATCGACGAGACGACCACGGTGCTCGAGGCTGACCTGGAGTGGATTCTGTCGTGGGGCAAGGCTGACTTTGTCGGCCGCGACGCCCTCATCCGCGAGAAAGCGGCCGGGCCCTCCCGGCGCCTCGTGGGCTTCGAGCTCGACGACGACACGGTGGCGGGCCACGGCGATCTCTGCTACGCGGGTGATCGGCAGGTGGGGATGGTCACCAGCGGCGCCCGCACCCCGTCTATTGACCGGGCCATCGGGCTGGCGTACCTGCCTGTCGATCTGGCGGCGCCGGATTCGGAGTTCTTCATCGACGGCGGCGGGCACCGGGCGCGTGCCCGCGTCGTTCCACTGCCGTTCTACAAGCGACCAAGGGGCTGATATGTATCCTGCCGAGTTCAAGTATTCGAAAGACCACGAGTGGATCAGTGTGGCCGGCTCCGTCGGCAAGGTGGGCATCACCGACTTCGCCCAGAAGCAGCTGGGCGACGTGGTCTACCTCGAACTGCCCCAGGTAGGGCGCGTGCTGGCGCAGGGCGAGACGTTCGGCACGGTCGAATCGGTGAAAGCCGTGTCCGAACTCTACAGCCCGGTGGCAGGTGAAGTGGTTGCGGTAAACGCCGCGCTGGCCGACCGCCCCGAAACCGTCAACAAAGAGCCCCACGCCAGCTGGATGATCGAGATCAAGATCGCGGACGCCGCGCAGCTGGACAGCCTGCTGGCCGTCGGCGACTACGAAGCCCTGCTTACGTAACGCGCCGGAACCTTTACGTCGGCATACCGCCCGTCCGAGGCCTGCGGCGCCCCGGGATCGGTGTGCGAGGTCACGTCATGAGTCCTGATACCATCGGTTCGTTTCAGTCGCGCCATATCGGTCCCCGCGCGGAGGATCGCGACGCCATGCTCCGCACCATCGGGGTTCCCACGCTGGACGCCCTGATGGACGACGCCATCCCGCCGAGCATCCGGCTGCCGGAACTGCCCGCGTGGCCCCCGGCTGAGTCCGAACACCAGTTTCTCGCGCGGCTCCGCGCGGTCGCCGCCAGGAACGCGGGCGTCCGGTCATTTATCGGACTGGGCTACTACGGGTGCGTCACGCCGTCGGTCATCCTGCGCAATGTCCTGGAGAACCCGGGCTGGTACACGCCGTACACGCCGTACCAGGCCGAAATCGCCCAGGGCCGCCTCGAGGCGCTGCTGACGTTCCAGACGATGGTCGGAGACCTCGTGGGGATGCCGATCGCCAACGCGTCCCTGCTCGACGAGCCGACCGCGGCCGGCGAGGCCATGACCATGCTGCGGCGCGTCCACACGGGCGGCGCCACGCGCAACGTGTTCGTCGTGGCGGACACCTGCTACCCGCACACGCTCGACGTCCTGCGCGGGCGAGCCGAACCGCTGGGCATCGAGCTCGTCGTCGCGCCGCTCGCGGGCATGGTGTTCGACGAACGGGTGTACGGCGTATTCCTCCAGACCCCCGACGTCAATGGCGCCATGCACGATCTGGCGCCGATCATCGAGCGGGCCCATGCCGCCGGCGTGCTGGTGGCCGTCGCCACCGATCTGCTGGCGCTGGCCCTGACGACGCCGCCCGGCGAACTCGGGGCGGATGTGGTGGTCGGCAGCGCCCAGCGTTTCGGCGTACCGATGGGCGCGGGCGGGCCGCACGCAGCCTTCTTTGCCACGCGCGAACCGTTCGTGCGCCAGGCCCCGGGACGTATCATCGGGGTGTCGATCGACCGCCACGGCCACCGCGCGTACCGCATGGCCATCCAGACCCGCGAGCAGCACATCCGGCGCGAGAAAGCGACGTCCAACATCTGCACGGCCCAGGCGCTGCTGGCGACGATGGCGGCCATGTACGGCGTCTACCACGGGGCCGACGGCATCAAGGCCATCGCGAGCCGCGTGCACGCCCAGGCGCGGGCGCTGGCGCTGGACCTCGGCAAGCTCGGCTGCCGCCAGTCGAATGCGGTGTACTTCGACACCGTGCGCATCCAGTTGCCCGCCGGCCGCCGCGAAGCCGTGCGCGCGGCCCTGCTCGGCGCCGGCATCAACGTCCGGTACAGCGATGCGGCCGACGAAGTGTTCATCGCCAGCGACGAGACGATGGACGATTGCGACAGGCACGCCATCGTGACGGCCATGGCCAAGGGGCTTGGGGTCAGCGCGGCGCTGCCCGTGACACCCCTCGACGCGGCACGGCCCGCATGGCCGGCGCCGTTCGTGCGCACGACGCCGTACCTGACGCACGGCGTCTTCCGCCTCTACCGCTCGGAAACCGCGATGATGCGGTACCTGCGGAGCCTGGAGCGCAAAGACGTCGGCCTCGACACGTCGATGATTCCGCTGGGTTCCTGCACGATGAAGCTGAATGCCGCCACGGTCATGGAAGCCGTGACCTGGCCCGAGTTCGGCGGCGTGCATCCGTTCGCGCCGCAGGAGCAGGCCGCCGGCTACGCCGAGGTGTTCGCCGGACTGGAACGCGCGCTGCGCGAGGTCACCGGCTTTGCCGCGGTGAGTCTGCAGCCCAACTCGGGCGCGCAGGGCGAGCTGGCCGGGCTCCTGGTGATTCGGGCCTACCACCGCGCGCAGGGGCAGGCGGCACGCAACGTGGTGCTGATCCCGTCCTCGGCGCACGGCACGAATCCGGCCAGCGCCGTCATGGCCGGCATGAAGGTCGTGGTCACGGCCTGCGACAGCCGCGGCAACATCGACGTCGCCGACCTCCGGGCGAAGGCTGACGCGCACCGCGACCACCTCGCCGCGCTGATGATCACGTACCCGTCCACGCACGGCGTCTTCGAAGACGCGGTGCAGGAGATCTGCCGCATCATCCACGACTGCGGGGGGCAGGTCTACATGGACGGCGCCAACCTCAACGCCCAGCTCGGACTGACGAGCCCGGCGTATATCGGCGCCGACGTGTGCCATATGAACCTGCACAAGACGTTCGCCATCCCGCACGGGGGCGGCGGACCGGGCATGGGGCCGATTGCCGTGGCGGCGCACCTGGCGCCGTTCCTGCCCGGCCACCGCTTCGCCCGCGTGGGCGGCGAGCAGGGCATCGCGCCGGTTGCCGGCGCGCCCTGGGGCAGCGCCAGCATCCTGCTCATTTCATACGCCTACGCCTGCCTGCTGGGCGCGTCGGGCATGACCGAAGCCACCAAGTACGCCATCCTGAACGCGAACTACATCAAGTCGCGGCTCGAAGGCCACTATCCGGTGCTCTACACCAACGCCAAGGGCCGTGTCGCGCACGAGATGATTTTCGACCTGCGCGCGTTCAAGGCCCATGGCATTGAAGAAGGCGACGTCGCGAAGCGGTTGATGGATTACGGGTTCCATGCGCCAACCGTGTCGTTCCCGGTGCCGGGCACGCTCATGGTGGAACCGACCGAAAGCGAGCCGAAAGAAGAACTCGATCGGTTCTGCGATGCCATGATCGCGATCCGCGGGGAAATCCAGGCGGTGATCGACGGCACGGCGGACCGGCAGGACAACGTCCTCAAAAACGCCCCGCACACGGTGGGGGAGGCGACGGCGGAAGTCTGGACGCATCCGTACACGCGGGAGCAGGCCGTGTATCCGCTCCCGTTCGTGCGCGCCAACAAATTCTGGCCGAGCGTCGCACGGATTGACAACCCGTACGGCGACCGCCATCTCGTGTGCGCCTGCCCGCCCCTCGAGGCCTACGGCGCCTGAAGGGGCGCCGGGGCGGTTACGCGGACGTCAAGGCCGACCGGGTCAACCGGTCGGCCTTTTCCCGGTACACCTCGAGCAGGCGGCGGGTGAGCGGGCCCGGCATGCCATCCGCGATGACGCGTTCGTCCACGCGGACGATCGGCACCACCTCGCGCGTCGTGCTGGTGAGGAACACTTCATCCGCCGCGAACAGATCCTCTTCGCTGACGACCGCGTTCTTCACCGGCACGCCCGCATCATCGGCCACTTCCAGGATGAACTCGCGCGTGATGCCTGCCAGCAGCCCCGCGTTGAGGCGCGGCGTCAGCGCGACGCCGTTCCTGATCACGAACAGATTGGACTGCGAGCACTCCGAGATTTCGCCGCGATAGTTCTTGAGGACCGCCTCGAAGGCGCCGCGGCGAATCGCTTCCTGCATGGCCAGGGCGTTGTTGAGGAGGTTATTGGACTTGATCAGGGGATTGACCGAACCCGGGTGGTTGCGCACGACCGACACCAGAGCCACCTTCACGCCTTCGGTGTACGCCCGGTCGGCGGGCGGGATCAGGGGCTTGACGATCATCACCAGGCTGGGCCCCGGCGAACCGGCGGGGTTGTAGCTCATGTCGCCGAGGCCGCGCGTCACCAGGAACCGGACGTAGAGTTCGTCGGGGCTGCCCGCGCCGGGGCCGGCGGCATAGTACGCCATGGTCTGGCGCATCGCCGCCTCGAGTTCCGCGTCGGTCTGCGGGATGTCCAGGGCGATCATCCGGGCCGACGTCCTCAGCCGGCGGAAGTGGCGGTCCAGCAGAAACGGCTCGTGATGGTACGTGCGGACGACTTCGTACACTCCTTCGCCGAACAGGAATCCATGATCGAAGACCGAGATGGTGGCGTCCTGCTCGGAGCAGATACGGCCATTGACGTAGGCGACGGCGGACATGATGGCGGTTCTCCGGATGAATGATGCGGGGGCCCGTCCCGCACGGGCGCGGGCGATCTTCCGTACCGTACCTCTTGTGGTAGAGTGCGCGCAACAAGGAGGCGCGAGACCATGCGCGTGTTGACTGCGGCCCAGATGCGCGAGGCCGACCGGCGGACCATCCAGGACATCGGCCTGCCGTCCATCGTCCTGATGGAAACCGCCGGCCGTCAGGTCGTGTCCGCGATGGACGCGGCGTTTGCCGATCTCGCCGACGCCCGCGTGGCCGTCCTGGCCGGCCGCGGCAACAACGGCGGCGACGGCTTTGTGGTGGCGCGCACGCTCCTCCAGCGCGGCGTGGAGGTCGAGGCCTATCTCGTCGGCTCGAGTGACGAGGTCCGCGGCGACGCGCGCATCAACCTCGAGGTCCTCCGCAATCTCGGTCTGGCCATCGTCGAACTGCGGTCCGAGTCCGACTGGGAACTGCACGCACCGCACGTGCTCGCGGCCGATCTGATCGTCGACGCCATGTTCGGGACCGGACTGAATCAGCCGCTGACCGGGCTTCACGAACGGATTGTCGACGACGTCAACGACGTGGACGTGCCCGTCGTCGCCGTCGATCTGCCCAGCGGCCTGTCGTCCGACTCGCCGGACCCGATCGGCCCCCACATGTTCGCCACCATGACCGTCACGCTGGCGGCGCCCAAGTATCCGCTGGTTCTCCCCCCGAGCCAGGCCCTGTGCGGGTCCCTCGTGGTGGCGGACATCGGCATTCCGCGTGACGTGCTGGCGGCGATCCCCGGACCGCAGGTCGAAGTACTGGACCCGGAAGGGCTCCGCGCTCTGGTGCCGGCACGCGACCCCGAGACCCACAAGGGCACGTACGGCCATGTCCTGATTGTCGCAGGGTCCCGCGGCAGGACCGGCGCGGCCCACCTGGCCGCCCTGGGCGCGCTCCGCGCCGGCGCAGGCCTCGTCACCGTGGCCACTGCGTCGTCGTGTCAGCCTGTCGTGGCTGCGCTGGGCGCCGAATACATGACGCTGGGCGTCAACGAAAACGGGGACGGCGCGATGGCGGCATCGGCCCTCGAGGCCCTCCTGGCTGCTCCCGCGAGCGTCATGGCCATTGGCCCGGGTCTGGGCACCGGCCCGGACGCCACGGCCCTTGTGGAGGGACTCCTGGGCGCGTGCCCGTGCCCCCTGGTCCTCGACGCGGACGCCCTCACGGTGCTGGCAGGGCGACCGCCCGGGCGCCTGGCGTCCGCAGGCGTCGTGGTCATCACGCCGCATCCCGGCGAGATGGCGCGGTTTGCCGGACTGAGCGTTGCCGACGTGCAGCGCGATCGGATCGGTGTGGCCCGAACCGTGGCCGAAGACCGTGCCGTCTTCGTCGTCCTGAAAGGGCACCGGACGATTATTGCCGCGCCGGATGGCCGTGTGTGGCTCAACGGCACCGGCAATCCGGGGATGGCCACGGGCGGGAGCGGAGACGTGCTGACCGGCATGCTTGCCGGCTGGCTGGCACAGGTCGCCGATCCCGCCCAGGCGTGTTGCCTCGCGGTCCATCTGCACGGTGCCGCGGGCGACCGCGCTGCCGCGCATGTGAGCGAGATCGCGCTGACGGCCTCCGATATCGCCGCGCACCTCGGCGGCGCGCTCCTGGCGCTGGTGCAGGATGACGCGGCCGACACTGAATCATGACGCGGACGATTGATACCTCGTCCGAGGCCGAGACCATCGCCGTCGCCTGCGATCTGGCGAGTGCCCTGACCGACGGAACCGTGGTGCTGCTGCACGGGGACCTGGGAGCGGGCAAGACCGCCTTCGTGCGCGGCCTGGCCGAGGGCCTGGCGGTCGATCCGGACGAGGTCAGCAGTCCGACCTTCACGCTGGTGCAGGAGTACCGCGGGCGGCTGCGCCTGTATCACGTCGATCTGTACCGGCTGCACGACGCCGAGGTCCCGGACCTCGGGCTCGAAGAACTGTCCCAGAGCGGCGTCGTCGCGGTGGAGTGGGCGGAGAAGTGGGGAAGACCCGCCGGTCGCGTGATCGAGGTCTTTCTGGAGGACCTCGGCGAGACCCGCCGGCGCGTGACGATCGTGGAGATCGGGGCTGGCTGACCAGCCTCCGCCACTTCTTCGTGGCATCCGGCTTCAGCCGGATGCGCGGGTCCTATTCGGACCGGTAGTTCGGGGCTTCTTTCGTGATGACCACGTCGTGGACGTGTCCTTCGCGCACGCCCGCGGGCGTCACGCGGATGAGCCGGGCGCGTTCCTGGAGCGCCGTGACGTTTTCGGCGCCCACGTACCCCATGCCGGCGCGCAAGCCGCCCATCAGCTGGTGAATCATGCCGGCGACCGTGCCGCGATGCGGCACCCGCCCTTCGATGCCCTCGGGCACGAGTTTTTCGTTGCCGCCCGCGTTCGGGGACTCGAGTTCGAACTCGTCCTGGAAGTAGCGGTCCCTGGCGCCGCGGCGCATCGCGCCGATCGAGCCCATGCCGCGGTATTCCTTGAAGCTGCGGCCCTGGTAGAGCACCACTTCGCCCGGGCTCTCGTCGGTCCCCGCAAACAGGCTGCCGATCATGACGCAGCTGCCGCCGACCGCCATGGCCTTGGTGATGTCACCCGAGTAGCGCACGCCGCCATCGGCGATGATGGGCACGTTCGCGTCACGGGCGGCCGCGGCGCAGTCGAGGATGGCGCTGATCATCGGCACGCCGATCCCGGCGACGACACGCGTCGTGCAGATGGACCCGGCCCCGATGCCGACCTTGACCGCGTCGACGCCGATGCCGATCAGGTCTTTCGTGGCGTGACCCGTAGCGACGTTGCCGGCTACGAGGTCGACGTCAGGGAACCGGCCGCGGATGTCCGCCACCACGTCGAGGACCTTCTGGGAGTGCCCATGGGCCGTATCGATGACCAGCACGTCCACGTGCGCGGCCACGAGCGCGGCCGCCCGCTGCAGGGTGTCTTTCCCCGTGCCCACGGCGGCGCCGACGCGCAGCCGTCCCAGTTCGTCCTTGCAGGCGTTGGGGTACTTGATCACCTTCTGGATGTCCTTCACGGTGATCAGGCCCTTGAGGCGGTAGTCGCGATCCACCACCAGCAGTTTTTCGACTTTGTGCCGGTGCAGAATCTCCCGCGCTTCGTCCAGGGTCGTCCCCACGGGCACGGTGATCAGGTTCTCGTGCGTCATCACCTCCGAGATCGGCCGGTCGGTGACGGTCTCGAACCGCAGATCCCGGTTCGTCAGGATGCCGACGAGCCGCCCTTCTTTTGCGCCGTCTTCCGTGATGGGCACGCCCGAGATGCGGTACTTGTTCATCAGCGCGAGCGCCTCGTAGATCCGGCGCTCGGGAGACAGGGTGATCGGGTTGACGATCATCCCGCTCTCGGACCGCTTGACGCGATCGACCTCTGACGCCTGCTCCTCGATGGTCAGGTTCTTGTGGATGATGCCCATGCCGCCGTGCTGCGCCATGGCGATCGCCAGGCGGGACTCGGTGACGGTGTCCATCGCGGCACTGACCAGCGGGACGTTGAGGCGGATGTGGCGGGTGAAACGCGACGAAACATCGACCTGGTTGGGGAGGACCGACGACCGGGACGGCACCAGCAGGACGTCATCAAACGTCAGCGCGGTGCCCAACTCTCCGCCTGCGAACAACATTGCCGGGGTCAGTGCGTTGAGGTCCATGTCGTTCGTCTCCGGTGCCGGTTACGCCTGCGCGCCGTGGCACTTCTTGTATTTTTTCCCGCTCCCGCAGGGGCAGGGGTCGTTACGCCCGACCTTGGGCTCGTCCCGGCGCACGGTCGATACGGGGGCATCGTCGCCGCCCGTTCGCGCCGGCCTGGGCGCGCCCCCAGCCGCGGCGCTCTTGCCGTCCTGGGCCGACCCGAAGAATCCGGCCCCCGCAGACGACGGCGCGTTCAACGTGACGGGAGCCGCGCGGCGCGCCGCCGGCCGGCGAATGCCGCGGTCGTCGTCGTCGCCCGACACGGGCCGCAGCCAGAACAGGTACCGGACGGTTTCTTCGTCCACGCGCGCCCGCATGTCCTGGAAGAGGCCGAAACTCTCTTTCTTGTACTCGACCAGCGGATCACGCTGCCCGTACCCGCGCAGGCCGATGCCTTCTTTCAGGTGGTCGAGGCTGTAGAGGTGGTCCTTCCACTGCGCGTCGACGATCTGCAGCATGATGTCCCGCTCGACGCGCTCCAGCACGTCGCGGCCCACCAGCGCTTCTTTCTGCTCGTAGCGCGACTTCGCCAGCGCCCACAACTCGTCGAGGATGTCCTCGCGCGTCTTGCCGTCGAACGACACGCTGCCGAGATCCGACGCCTCGAGACCGAAGGCCTTCATCGTCTCGCGGCGCAGTCCCTCCAGATCCCACGCCTCCGGGTCATTGCCCTCGGCACAGAAGGTCGCCACGAGATCGTCCAGGTGCCCTTCACCGAGTTCCAGGAGGTATCCGCGGGTGTCGACCGTCTCGTCGTCGCCAATCCGGACGTGGCCTTCCAGGATTTCGCGTCGCAGCGAGTAGATGCTCTCCCGCTGCTTGTTCATCACGTCGTCGTACTCGAGCAGGTGTTTGCGGATGGAGAAGTTCTGACCTTCCACCTGCTTCTGCGCCCGTTCGATGGCCTTGGTGACCATGCCGTGTTCGATCGGCACGCCTTCTTCCATGCCGAGGCGCTGCATCAGCCCCGCGATCCGGTCGGACCCGAAGATCCGCATGAGATCGTCTTCGAGGGACAGATAGAAACGCGACGATCCGGGGTCGCCCTGCCGGCCGGCGCGCCCGCGCAGCTGATTGTCGATACGCCGGGCTTCGTGGCGTTCCGTCCCGATGATGTGCAGGCCGCCGAGCCGCACCACCTCTTCGTGCTCCGCGTCGGTCTCGGTCCTGAGCCCGCCGAACAGCCGCTCCCAGTCCGGGCGGCGAACCCGGTAGAAGCCGTCGATGTGGTGGAAGTAGACGGACTCGTCGTCGTCGACGAACTTCTCTTCGCCTTTCGGCAGGCGATCCGCCAGGTCGTCGGCGAGGCACCGCTGCCGTGCCATGAACTCGGCGTTGCCGCCAAGCAGGATGTCCGTGCCGCGGCCGGCCATGTTGGTGGCGATCGTGACCGTCCCCATCCGCCCGGCCTGCGCGACGATCTCGGCTTCCTGCGCGTGGTACTTGGCGTTCAGCACGACGTGCTTGACGCCGCGGCGGCGCAGCATGCCGCTGAGCTTCTCGGACTTCTCGATCGACACCGTGCCCACCAGCACGGGGCGCCCCAGTTCCTGCTGCTCGATGATGTCGCCGACGATGGCGTAGTTCTTCTCGGCCGCGGTGCGGTAGATCGCGTCCGGCAGCTCGACACGCCGCAGTTCGCGGTTCGGCGGCACGACGATCACGTCGAGCTTGTAGATCTTGGCGAACTCTTCCGCCTCGGTGTCGGCCGTGCCGGTCATGCCCGACAGCGTGTTGTACTTGCGGAAGTAGTTCTGGAAGGTGATGGTGGCGAGCGTCTGGTTCTCGCGCTCGATCTTGACCTTCTCTTTGGCCTCGACCGCCTGGTGCAGCCCGTCGCTCCATCGCCGCCCGGGCATCAGCCGGCCGGTGAACTCGTCGACGATCACGACCTCGCCGTCCTTGATCATGTAGTCGACGTCGAGGCGGAACAGCGTATGCGCCCGGAGGGCCTGGTTGACGTGGTGGAGCAGGGGCATGTTCGCCGGGTCGTACAGCCCGCCCGGCCCCAGGCGCGAGGCCAGGAGGCGTTCGCACTTCGCCATGCCGCTCTCGGTCAAGGTGACCGTCTTGTGTTTCTCGTCGACAATGTAGTCGCCGGTCGCTTCGAGCCGGTCCCGGTCTTCGCCCTTGGTGTCGCCCTTCGTCACCGCGCCGGGCGTGAGCTTCGGGATGATCCGGTCCACCTCGTAGTACAGCTCGGTGGACGCTTCGGCCGGGCCCGAGATGATCAGGGGCGTGCGCGCTTCGTCGATCAGGATGCTGTCGACTTCGTCGACGATGGCGAAGTTGTGCCCGCGCTGCACGTACTGCGAGAGCTCGAACTTCATGTTGTCGCGCAGGTAGTCGAAGCCGAACTCGTTGTTCGTCCCGTACGTGATGTCGCACCCGTAGGCGTGCTGGCGCTCCTGGTCGTTCAGGTCGTGCTGGATGACGCCGACCGTCATGCCCAGGAACCGGTAGATGCGCCCCATCCACTCCGAGTCGCGACGGGCCAGGTAATCGTTCACCGTGACGACGTGGACGCCCTTGCCGCTCAGGCCGTTGAGGTACGCCGGCAGGGTCGCGACGAGCGTTTTGCCTTCGCCCGTCTTCATCTCGGCGATGCGGCCCTTGTGCAGGACCATGCCGCCCATGAGCTGGACGTCGAAGTGCCGCATCCGCAGCGTGCGCCAGCCGGCTTCGCGGACCACGGCGAAGGCGTCGACGAGCAGATCGTCGAGGGTTTCGCCCTGGGTGTAACGCGCCTTGAGCACGTCCGTCTGCGCGCGCAGTTCGGCGTCGCTCATGGCCTTGATGGCCGCTTCGCGGGCGTTGATCACCCCCACGGCGGGCCACAGGCGCTTCAGTTCGCGCTCGTTCTGGGTTCCGAAGACTTTGGCGAGAAGGTTACCAAGCATGGGAGGTTACACACGAACGGGGTATCAAATGATTCTAGGAGAGCGTCACGGCAGGCGTCAAGGAAGCGTTCCCTCGACCGGGGCAGCACACGCACACCGCCGCGCCAGACGCCCAGTCGAACGGCGGCGCCGGGCGATCCGGCGGTCTAGCGGGGAGTCGTGAGCAGTTGCAGGGGATTGATCAGCTGCCCGTTCGCCAGCACCTCGTAATGCAGGTGCGCGCCCGTGGCGCGGCCGGTCGAGCCGACGAATCCAATGACGTCGCCGCGGGTCACCGTCGCTCCGGCCTTGACCTTGAAGCCGGAGAGGTGTCCGTACTTCGTCTTCAGCCCGTACCCATGATCGATGGTGATCAGGTTGCCGTAGTTGCCCTGCCAGCCGGCGAATTCGACCGTGCCGTTCGCGGTGGCGTACACCGGGCGGCCGCGGTCGGCCGAAATGTCCAGGCCCGGATGGCTGGCCGATTCACCCGTGAACGGATCCGGACGGGAGCCGTAGCCGGAGGTGAGCCAGCCGACCGTCGGCCAGATCGACGGCGTCGACGCCGCTAACGCCTGGCGCCGTTCCGCGTCGGTGCGCACGACCTGCAGGCGGTTCTCCAGCCGGCCCAGCACGTCGCGCAACAGCCCGAACGTGTCTTCAGGGGAGGCGAGGGCCGCCGCGATGAAGCCCGGGGCCTGCGCCGGCGTGCCGCCGCCCATGGCCCGGGATTTCACGACCGCGGGCAACTTCTGCATGGCACGAGCCGCGGCCGCGTCGACCGTGGATCGGGCGCCGATTTCATCGATGGTGGACTGGAGCGAGACGATCTGGGAGGCCAGTTCGCCAGTGGCTTCCCGGTAACTGGCGTTTTCGAGTTCGAGACCGGCGGCGGTGGCGCGCAATCCGCTGAGTTCGGCGATGGTCATCCAGCGGATACCCAGGCCGACCAGGACTGGAAGCGTGAAGACGAACGCCAACACGCCCAGGGTCCATCCGAGGCGGATAGTGAACCGGCGGCCCACCCCCGAGGTGCGGTCGACGACGAGCAGCGAGTAGCGCCGGGAGAGGAAACCTGGCATCTGTAGTTGTGTCTCGTATCGGCCGATCTTGTCGCGGACAGTAGCCTACGGTGAACAGGCTCCGCCCGCGTGTACTCGGGAGAGTCTAACACAGCACCGGATCGACTACCACCCGAAGCTGAAGCCAGGCAAACATACGGCGAAACGTCTGGACAACCGGCCCAGAGGACGCTCACACCGCCAGCCGGTACTGCAGCGCTTCGGCGACGTGGGCGCCGCCAATCTGCGCATCCCCCGACAGGTCCGCGATCGTCCGGGCCACCCGCAGCACACGGTCGTGCGCGCGGCCGCTGAGACCATACTTCCGCACCGCCGCCGCCAGCACGCTGCGCCCCTCGCGATCCACCACTGCCAGGCGCTTGAGTGACCGCGGCTCCAGCCGCGCGTTGACGAGTTCTCGCGGCGATGGCGCTCGCTCCAACTGTATCAACCGCGCAACACGTACCCGCTCGCGGATCACCGCCGATCCTTCTGCGGCCCCCGTGACGGCCGCCGACGGATCCTGCCACGGCACGTCCACGATCAGATCGAGTCGATCCAGCAGGGGACCCGAGACACGATTCGCATACCGCGCGCGTTGGGGCTCGGCGCACGTGCAGGCCCGGATCGGATGGCCGTGATACCCGCAGGGACACGGATTCATCGCGGCGACCAGTGATACCCGGGCCGGGAACTCGGCCTGCCGGGCCGCGCGCGCGATCCGGATGGTGCCTTCTTCAAGCGGCTGCCGCAACGCCTCGAGCGCCCGCCGATCGAACTCCGGGAGTTCATCGAGGAACAACACGCCGTTGTGGGCCAGGCTGATTTCTCCCGGTCTCGGCATGACGCCGCCGCCCACCAGCGCCGCATCGGAAATGGTGTGATGCGGCGCCCGGAACGGCCGCGCCTGCAGCAGCCCGCTGCCCGGAGGTAGCAGTCCCGCCACGGAGTGGATACACGTCGTATCGAGGGATTCCTCCACGCTCAGCGGCGGCAGCACCGCCGCCAGCCGCCTGGCGAGCATCGTCTTGCCCGATCCGGGCGGGCCGACCAGCAGGACGTGGTGGGCGCCGGCGGCTGCGATTTCCAGCGCCCGCCGGGCGGCCAGCTGACCGCGCACGTCGGCGAAGTCACCCCAGGTCTCAATGCCGGTGTCCGCCAGGCTGTCGGCCGGCATCGGTCCGGCTGGCGTGGGCACATCGCGGGCCAGCAGCGCGATAGCCTCGCCCAGAGACGTTGCCGCCAGCACGCCAAGACCCGCCACGGCGGCCTCCGCGGCATTCTCTTTCGACACGAGCAGACCGGCGAGGCCGTTGCGCCTGGCCATGACCGCCGCCGGCAGGACGCCCCGGGTTGGCTGGATCCCGCCGTCCAGCGAGAGTTCGCCCAGAATGAGGATGTCGTCGATAATCCGCCGCGGCAGGACTCCATCGGCCGCCAGAACGCCGATGGCGATCGGCAGGTCGAAGGACGATCCAACCTTCCGCAGGTCGGCGGGTGCCAGGTTGATCGTGATGCGGTGGATGGGCAAATCGTAGCCGGAGTTCCGAATCGCGGTCCGCACACGATCCCGGCTTTCGCGCACACTCGGGTCGGGCAGCCCGACCATGGTCAGCCCCGGCAGCCCGCACGAGACGTCCACCTCGACGTGCACGACGCACGCATCGATGCCGAGCACGGCGGCGCTGAGAAGCGTGGCCAGCATGGCCAGGTGTCAGTGCAAGATGGAGTCCCGGCGCACGGGCGAGGGGCGGTGACGGATTACGCGCGGAAACAGCGGGAATGAGGTGACGCGGGGCGCCGGGCCCGGAACGAGGTTGCGGATTGTGCAGCGGGAGGGGGCAGGCAGGAGTGGCAGAAACTGCCTGTCCCCACGACGTCAGGGGCGCGAACCGCCGCCGCGGGCCGTGTACACCGTCAGGCGGTCGCCTGCCGAGATGTGGCTGCCCTTGATGTCGTTCCAGCCGCGCAACTGTTCGACCGTCGTCTTGAAGTTCCTGGCGATCGAATACAGGCTGTCGCCTTTGCGCACGCGGTAGGTGACCTTGACGCGGTCGCCCGGCCCGGCCGCCGACGTCGAACTGTCAGCCACGGCGCGCGTCACGGGAGCCGGATCGGTCCGCGCGGCAAGCAGCGTGGTCGGAGTCCGGGGGATCACGAGGCGGTCGCCCGGCTTGACCCGCGAGCGCAGCGTCAGGTAATTCGCCTCCGCCAGGTCGGCCCTCTTCACCCGGAGTTTGTTGGCAATGGTGGTGATGGACTCGCCACGTTTGACGGTGTGGTACTGCAGCGCGGCCAGGTCTTCCGGGCCCGACGCCGCCAGTTGCATCGCCACGGCTTCGGCCGCTCCGGCAGGGACGCGGATCCCATAGCCCTCTCCGCGAAGGGGAGTGGTCAGCCGCCGGAGTTCCGGATTCAGACGCTGGATCTCGTCAAGGGGAGATCCGGCCCACTCCGCGATGCGCCGCAGATCAACGGGGCCAGGCACCTGGACGATTTCGGCCACGGGCGCCGGCACGGGCTCCACCGAAAACCCGTACTGGGCCGGGTTCCGCGCCACCACCATGGCCGCCAGCACCATCGGGACGTATTCTCTCGTCTCGCGGGCCAGGTACGTGCCCTTCTCGGCGAGTTTCCAGAAATCACTCACGCCGCGCCGCTTGATCGCCCGTTGCACCTTGCCCGGCCCGCCGTTGTACGACGCCAGGGTCAGGTGCCAGTCACCCTTGAACATCCGGTTTAGCACCCGCAGGTACTTGACCGCTGCCGCCGTGGCCTTCTCCGGATTCGACCGTTCGTCGATGTACCAGTTGTGCGTGAGCCCCTGTTCGACAGCCGTCCCGCGCATCAACTGCCAGAACCCCTTGGCCTTGGCGCGCGACAAGGCGTTCGTATGGAAGGCACTCTCGACAATCGGGACAAAAGCCAGGTCGAGGGGCAGGCCCTCGGCCCGCAGCGCCGATTCGATCATCGGCATGTAGGGCTGGCCACGCTGGAGGGCGGCCTGAAACCAGTCGCGCAGGCGTCCCTGGAACAGCTCGACATAGGACAGAATCTTCCCGTTGAGCGGGATCGGGACATCGTGGGCCGTGGACCGCAGGTCGAGTTCGACCGCGTCTTTCAGGTCGGCCTTGGCCGGTGCCATGTCAACTGGCGCGAGGTCGAGCAGTTCGTCCAGGGACGCCGGTAGATCCGGCTGTTCGGCAAACCCGTCACCCAGCATCAGCGCCCGAATCTCGTACGCGCTGACACGGTCAACGAGACGGTCGAAGTGTTCCTGCAGCCGCGCGTCCGCACGCGCCCCGGATGGCGACTCCAGCAGGACGTCCAAAGCGGCGTTGAACTCGGCTTTGGCGCGATCGAGGTGCCCGAGTTGCAGTTCGCGCTGCCCCGCATCGAACCGGGCCTGCGAACGGTCGATGAGCACCTGGACCGGATCGGGCTGGGTCGGAGCGGGCGGCACGGCGGACTCCGGCAGCGAGGCGGGCCGCGCCACCTGCGGCTCCACCACGGGGCGCGTCTTCGTCCCCGTCAGCCCGCAGGCCGAAGCCAGCAAGGCCAGCGCAAGGAGTGGACACGCCAGCGGTTGTCGTCGTTGACTCATCAGCAGCTCGCTCGGAAACCTGTCGGACGGGTCCAGAGGGTGCTCAAGTCCTGGGAGACTCGGTTCGGGCCGTCAGTGCCAAGTTCTGGACTGTCGGACGGTAACACGGTCCGCGCCGGACGGTCAACCGTCCGGACACCCTCTAAGCCCAATCCGCTCAACAGTAGCGGGCAAGCAACACACGCGGGATCGTCGTGCCGGGGCCCGGCGCGCTTGCGGCCCGGCCTACGGGTATCGTACCATTACGGGTTCCGGAGGAGCATGGTGAAGGCATTCCGCGTCGCATGTCTGTCGGTGGTGGTTGCGGGAATGGCAGTGTCTGCCTGCGGGTCCAAGGAGGACCGGGCCCCTGCCGTCGCCAGGGCCACCGTCTCCTTCAGCAAGACGAAAGTCCCGCTCGGCAGCCCGGTCGACATCAAATACCGCTTCGAGGTGGCGCCGAACGCCACCTTCGGCCAGGACTACCGAGTGCTGGTCCACTTCCTCGATGCGGACGAAGAACTGATGTGGACGGACGACCACACGCCGCCGGTCCCGACCTCTCAGTGGAAATCCGGTCAGGTGGTCGAATACACGCGGACGATGTTCGTGCCGGTGTATCCGTATGTGGGACAGGCGACTGTCACCGTGGGGCTGTACGCGGCCGGCACGAGCGAACGGCTGCCGCTCAACGGCGATCTGCTCGGCCAGCGGGAATACCGCGTCGCCACGCTGCAACTCCAGCCGCAGTTCGATGGCGTGCTTGTGGTGTTCAAAGACGGCTGGCACCCCGCCGAAGCCTCCCCGGACAACCCGACCCTCGAATGGCAGTGGACCCGGAAAGAATCGACGTTGTCGTTCCGGAATCCCCGGCAGAACGCCACCTTGTTCCTGCACTACGACGGACAACCCGCGCTCGCCGGCTCCCCCCAGACGGTGTCGGTCCAGCTCCACGGTGAGGTCGTCGATACGTTCCAGTTGACGGGTCCGCAGGAAGCCATCAGACGGATCCTGCTGAAAGCCGGCCAGTTCGGCAGCGACGACCTCGTCGAAATCCGGATGGTGGTCGACAAGACGTTTGTCCCGGCCCTCACCGGAGGTGGCAGCCGCGATCCCCGTGAGCTGGGCATTCGCGTCTACCACGCGTACGTCGAACCGCAATAACCCGTCTCTGCGTCGCGCGGCGGCGGGTCACCGTACCATCCGATCCGCCATCCTGGAGGTCTAATAGGCAGGCACAGGTGTGCGCCAGACCCGGCGGGTCCTATCTGATATAATCGGCCGGATGGCGCGGTGGCGCTAATTCACTGACTCATAGTGTCTTGCGATGGAATATCGCTGCAGGGTCGGAACTCCCGGAGGCCAGGTCGTCGAGGAGGTTCACGTCGCCGACAACGAAGCACGGCTGCGTCATGACCTCGAACAGAAGGGCCTCTGTGTCATCACCCTGGAACCCCGCGGGGTGCTGGGCCGGTGGTCCGTCCCGGTCGGGCGCCCGCGGAAGAGCATTCCGACCCGCGAGTTCCTGATGTTCAATCAGGAACTGGCGACCCTCCTGAAAGCCGGCATGCCGCTCGTGCAATCGCTGGACATCCTGAGGGGCCGCGTGGAGCACCCGACGTTCCGCGGCGTCCTTGACGACGTCTACGAACGCGTGCGGTCGGGCAGTGCGCTGTCCGAGGCGTTCTCGGCCCACGAAGCCCTGTTCCCGGGCGCCTATCTGGCGTCGCTGCTGGCCGGCGAGAAGAGCGGCAGCCTGGACGGGGTGTTGCGCCGGTATGTCGGGTACATGAAGGTCATCGGGGCCGTCAAAAGGAAGACGATGGCCGCGCTGGTGTATCCAGCGGTCCTCGTCGGCCTCGCGCTCGTGGTGGTGAGCATCATCGTGCTCAAGGTCGTCCCGGAGTTCGCCGAGTTCTACGCCAGTTTCGACGCCGAACTGCCCCTGGCCACGCGCATCATCGTGGGAGGGTCGACCTTCCTGCGCACGAACCTGCTGCTGGTGACGGCGGCCGCGATCTTCGGCGGGCTGGCGTTCTGGGGCTGGGTCTCGCGGCCCGAACAGCGGGCACGGTTCGACCGCGGGATCCTGCGGGTGCCGTGGGTCGGATCGACGGTGCGGCGGTTTTCGACGTCGCAGGCCGCGCGGACGCTGGCGACGCTGCTCGGCGGCGGTCTCCCGCTCGTCAGCGCGATCGACATCGCCTCGCGTTCGGCGTCGAACCAGTTCCTGGCGCGGGAACTGCGGGCGGTGGGCGCCCGGGTTCGCGAAGGTGAGTCGTTTGCGGCGGCACTGACCGCCCGCGGGGTGTTTCCCGACGTCGCGATCAAGATGGTCGAAGTCGGCGAAGCGACGGGCGCACTGCAGGAGATGCTCAGCAGCCTGGCGGACTTCTACGACGAGGAGATTGAAACCGACCTGGGCCGGTTCGTCTCGCTGGTCGAACCCGCGTTGCTGATCGTGATGGGACTGGTCATCGCAGGCCTGTTGCTTGCGTTGTACATGCCGCTCTTCGGCCTGACCGCGGTGGTCGGCGGGCCGGTGTGATGCGGCTGGGGCTGGCACAGTGGACGCACAACACACGCCCGGTCACGCGTCGGTGACCACGGGGCACGCCGACCGCGGCGGCGACGCGGCGGCGGTCGATCCGTCGGCTGAGCGGGAACAGGCCGAGCGCCTGGCGCAACGCTACGGCCTGGACTTCGTCGATCTGGAGCACTTCCGGATCGATCACGACCTGTTTCGGTCGATCCCCGCCGACCTGATGCTGCGCTACGGTTTCGTCCCGTACCGCCGTGACGGCCGGACCCTGGCGATCGTGGTGTCGGATCCCACCGACCTGCCGATGATCGACGAGTTGGAGGTGGTGCTGTCGTCGCCCCTCCGCGTCATGGTGGGGGCGCGCCCGGCCATCGACGCGATTCTCAAGAAGAGCGAAAGCTCGCAGCGCGTGCTCGAAGAGGCGACGGAGAGTTTCCAGATTCAGCTGCTCCGCGACGCGGACAACGGCGACGACAACCTGACGGTCGAGCGGCTGACGAGCGACATCAGCCCGATGATCAAGCTGGTGGACTCGACGATCTACACCGCCCTGCAGCGCCGCGCCAGCGACATCCACATCGAGACGCAGGACGATTCGGTGGTGGTGAAGTACCGGATCGACGGCGTGCTGCAGCCGGCGATTGCGCCGATCGCGAAGCAGCACCACAGCGCCATTATCTCGCGCATCAAGGTCATGGCCGAGCTGGACATCGCCGAGAAACGTGTCCCGCAGGACGGCCGCTTCAAGGTGCGCGTGCCGGGCAAGACGATCGACTTCCGCGTGTCGATCATGCCCAGCGTGCACGGCGAGGACGCGGTCATCCGCATCCTGGACAAAGAGTCCATCAGCGAACAGTTCACCGAACTGCGCCTCGACATTCTCGGGTTCCCGGAACTGGAGTTGCGGCGGTTCCGGAAGTACATCGCCGAGCCGTACGGCATGGTGCTGGTGACCGGGCCCACCGGCAGCGGCAAGACGACGACGCTCTATGCGGCGTTGTCCGAGATCCGGTCGCCGGAAGACAAGATCATCACGATCGAAGACCCGGTCGAGTACCAGCTCAAGGGCATCACGCAGATTCCCATCAACGAGAAGAAGGGGCTGACCTTCGCCCGGGGGCTGCGTTCGATCCTGCGGCACGACCCCGACAAGATCATGGTGGGCGAGATTCGTGATCCCGAGACCGCCCAGATCGCGATCCAGTCGGCGCTGACCGGCCACCTCGTCTTCACCACCGTGCACGCCAACAACGTGGTGGACGTGCTGGGCCGGTTCCTGAACATGGGCGTCGAGCCGTACCAGTTCGTCTCGGCCCTGAACTGCGTGCTCGCGCAGCGGCTGGTGCGGCTGATCTGCAGCCACTGCAAGCGGCCCGTCCAGGTGTCTCAGGACCTGCTGCTCGAATCGGCGCTCGATCCCGAGCAACTGCGGGATCACGTCTTCTACGAAGGCGCGGGCTGCATCGAGTGCGGCGGCACGGGGTACAAGGGCCGCACGGCGATCTGCGAACTGCTCGATCTGACGGACCGGATCCGCGACCTGATCCTGGAGCGGCGCCCCACCTCCGAGATCAAGAAGGCGGCGCACGAAGAAGGTATGCGGTTCCTGCGCGAATGCGCGGTGGATCGCGTCCTGCGGGGGCTCACGACCCTGCGGGAAATCAACAAGGTGACATTCGTCGAATGAGTGCCCTGTCGCTCTTCCATACGCCGCCCCCGGATGTCGCCGTGGAGATTGCGCCCGATCGCGTGGTGGCCCTGGCCGTCACGGGCGATCGGGGCGGCGCGACCCGCGTCGCCGCCCACGCCGTCGAGGCCCTGCCGCCCGGCGCGGTGACGCCGGCCCTGAACGCGTCGAACATCACCCGGCCGGCCGACGTGGCGCAAGCCGTCTCGCGCGCTTTCTCGACGCTGGGGCTGCGGCCGCGCCGCGTGGCCCTCGTCGTGCCGGACGGCGTCGCCAAGGTGTCGTTCGTCCGGTTCGCGAACGTCCCCTCCCGGGCCGCCGATCTCGACGAACTGGTGAAGTTTCAGGTGCGCAAGGCCGCGCCGTTCCGCATCGAAGACGCCAGGGTCAGCTACGCGCCGGGGTTGGTCGCCGCCGATGGCCACGAATTCGTGGTCGCCCAGGCACGCCTCGACGTCATCGCCGAATACGAGCGGGCGTGCGCCGACGCCGGCGCCCACGCGGGTGTCGTCGGCCTGTCGACGTTCAACGTCGTGAATGCCGTGCTCGCGGCGGCGGCCCAGCCCGACGGCGACTGGCTGCTCATCCACGCCCAGGGCGAGGCCGCCACGCTGGCGATCCTGCGGGGCGCGCACATGGTGTTCTTCCGTCATCGGGCCGGCGACGGGGAAGGGCGCCTGGCGGATCTCGTGCATCAGACGGCGATGTACTACCAGGACCGGCTGGCCGGCACGGGGTTCGCGCGCGTGCTGGTGGCCGGGGCGCTGCCCGACGACCGGCGCGGCGACACGACGCGGGCGCTGGTCGCACGGCTGGGCGTTGCCATCGAGACCATCGATCCGACGGTGCGCGTGCCGCTGGCCGACCGGGTTGCACCGTCCCGGGATCTCATCGATACGCTGACGCCGGCGCTGGGCCTGGCGATGGCGTGTCGCACGTAACGGCGGGGCTGGAACCATGTTGCGGACCAACCTCTCGACCAGGCCGTTCTACAACGAGCGGCTCGTCCATCTGGTGCTGGGCACGCTGGCGCTGGCCGTGCTGGCCGTCACCGTGTTCAACTTGTGGCAGGTCTTCGTGTTGTCGGGCCGGCACGCGCAGTTGCAGGCCCGCATCACGGAAGCCGACGGCCGCGCGGCGGCCGCGCGCGCGGACGCCGCGCGGATTCGCGCCGGCATCAACCCCCGCGAACTCGAGACGGCGTCGGTGGCCGCCCGCGAAGCCAACGCCATCATCGAGCGCCGCGCCTTCTCGTGGACGGATCTGTTCAACCGCTTCGAAAGCACGCTGCCCGACGCGGTCCGCATCACTTCGGTGGTGCCCCGGATCGACAAGAACGGCGTCATCACCGTCACGGTCGTCGTGCTCGCGCGCACGGTCGAAGGGGTCGACGCGTTCATCGAGAACCTCGAAGGAGACGGCGCCTTCTCGGGCTTCCTGTCCACCGAAGAGTTCCCGGACGAAACGGGCACCCTGCAGGCCACGCTGGTGGGGCGGTACACGCCGCCGGCGGCGGCGACGCCGAAAGGAGCGCGGCCATGACCGTGGCCCTCCTGACGCGTATCGCCCGCGAGAAGCGACTGGTGTTCGTGCCCCTCGTCGTGGCCCTCCTCGTCAACGTCGTCCTGGCGGTGGCGGTCGTGCTGCCGCTCTCGCGGCGGGTCGCCGGCGCGGAAACGCGCGAAGCCCAGGCAATGGCGGTGCTGCAGACCGCCGAGCGCGACCGGGCCGCACAGGCCGCGACGCTGCAGAACAAGCAGCAGGCCGAACAGGACCTGGGGCGTTTTTACGGCAGCGTCCTGCCCGCCAGCATGATCGAAGCACGCCGGCAGACCTACGTGCGGCTGGCCCGCCTCGCCAGCGACGCGGACCTGCAGGCGCAGCGGCGGATCGAAGAACTGCAGGTCCCGAAGAACACGGGGACCGGGCCCGGCCCGGTGTTGACGCGCCTCGAGATCACGATGGTGCTGCGCGGGGAATACGACAGCGTCCGTCAGTTCATCCGCGACGTCGAAACGTCGGACGAATTCATCACGATCGATCACGTGGCGCTCTCCGAAGGCACCGAACCCGGGTCTCCGCTGGTGCTGACCGTCGTGCTGTCGACTTATTTCAAGGGCGGCGCGCCATGACGCCGAAGACGCGTCAGCTGATTGGACTCGGCTGTCTGGTGTGCGTCCTGGCCGTCGCCATCTGGTGGCAGTCGGGCAATCGCGACACCGCCGCGTCCGGCGCTGAGCCGCCGCGGGCGGGCCGCGCTGGCGGCGTCGCCCCTCCCGCGCCGGTCCGGACGCAGCCTGCTGCCGACGTGCCGGTGGTGCAGCTGGCGTTGCTCGATACGGTCCGTTCGGAACCTGTCGATTCGGGACGGGATCCATTCCGGTTCGGGAGCGGGAGCCGGCGCGCGACCTCGAGCGACGGGACGTCGGGCGGCTTCGCGCCCGCTACCCGCCCGCGGGAGCCGCAGGCCGACATCGTGCCGGCAGAGCCGCCGGGCCCGCCGCCGCCGCCGCCGATCACGCTGAAGTTTATCGGCATCGTGCGCAAGACGGGACAGGACGCGCCGATCGCCGTCCTGAGCGATGCCCGCGGTATCTATCACGGACGCGAAGGGGACCTCATCGAGGGACGGTACCGCATCGTCCGGATCGGGAACGAGACGATTGAAATGACGTACGCGGACGGCCGCGGGCGCCAGGTGATCAGGCTGTCGGGGTCGTAGCGAAGGCGGACGGAATGGCTGGTCGCGCCGGAACGGCGGCGACCAGACGGAGCATGGCATGTCGAGTCTCCTGGGGCGAGTACGAACGAACCGGCCGACGGCGGCCGGGCTGGTGCTGTTCGCGGCACTGCTCGGCACGACGTGGGGGTGCGCGGCGGGCCGGGCGTTCCAGCACGGCGATCGGGCGGCGCGGACGGGCGACTGGGATCTGGCGGTGACGTATTTCACCAAGGCCGTCCAGGCCGCGCCCGACCGGCCCGACTATCGGATTGCCCTGGAACGGGCGCGGCTCAACGCGTCGCGTGAACACCTCGCGAAAGCCCACACGTTCGAGAAGCAGGACCAGCTGGACTTCGCCCTGCGTGAATACCGCATGGGCGTCGAGTTCGACAGCAGCAACGCGGAAGCCCGCGCCACGATCCAGCGCCTGGAACAGACGCTGCGCGACCGTATCGAGGCGTCGCGTCCGCGTCCGGCCATCGAGACCCTGCGCGCCAAAGCCCGCCAGCAGATGGCCGAACCCACGTTGAACCCGGCGTCACGCGATCCGCTCGACATCAAGTTCGTGAACCAGGACCTGACGAGCATCCTCAGCTTCATCTCCAGCGCCACGGGCATCAACATCACGTACGATTCCACCTTCACCTCGAGGCCGTACACCGTGGACCTGCAGGGCGTCACCCTCGAGCAGGCCCTGGAACAGATCCTCCGGGCGAACACGCTGTTCTTCAAGGTCCTGAACGAACGCACCATCATCGTCGTGCCCGATACCACCGCCAAACGCCAGGCCTACGAAGAGCAGGCCATCCGGACGTTCTACCTGTCGAACGCCGATCCCGAGAAGCTGGTGGCGCTGCTGCTCGGGGTGACGCGCATCAGCGCCACGGTGCAGCCCCAGATCATGGCCAACAAGGAGAACAACTCCATTACGGCCCGGGCCACGTTGCCGCTGCTGCAGATTATCGAACGCCTGGTCGAAGCCAACGATCGTCCGCGAGCGGAGATCGTGGTCGACGTCGAGATCCTGGAAGTGAACCGCACCCGCGCGAAGCAGTACGGCCTCGACCTCAGCAGTCTGGCGGTCGGTCTCTCGTTCTCGCCGGAGCAACGCCCTGAAACGGCGGCCGATTCACCGGTGTTCAACCTGAACACCATCTCGGCGGGCGTCAGCGCCGCCGACTTCTACGGCGCCGTGCCCACGGCTGTCGTCCGGTTTCTCGCGTCGGACAACAATACGAAGGTCGTCGCCAAGCCGCAATTGCGCGGGTCGGAGGGGTCGAAGCTCACGTTGAACCTTGGCACGGAGGTCCCCGTGCCCTCGACCACCTTCACGCCGATTGCCGCGGGCGGGACGGCCTACAACCCCATGACGTCGTTCCAGTACAAGACCGTGGGCGTCAACATGGAGATCGAGCCCCGGGTCACCTACGAAGGCGACATCATCATGCAGCTGACCGTGGAGGTCAGCAACGTCGGCGCGGACACGAACGTCGCCGGTCAGAACCTGCCGTCGTTTGCCACGCGCAAGGCCTCCACGCGGCTGCGCCTCCGGGACGGGGAGTCGAACCTGCTCGCGGGCCTCCTGCAGGAAGGTGAGCGGCGTTCGTTGCGCGGGTTCCCCGGGCTGGCGAACCTGCCGGTCTTCAGGCAGCTGTTCTCGGCGAACGACGACACCATCGAGCAGACGGACATCGTCATGCTGCTCACGCCGCATATCGTGCGCACGCACGAGCTGACGCAGCGTGACGTGTCGCCCATCTACATCGGGTCGCAGGGCAACCTCGGTGTGGGCGGTCCGCCCCCGCTCATCGCCCCGGTCGGCGGCGAGGCGGCAGCCCCAGCCGAGGCCGCGGCGCGGGCCACGTCCCCGCTCGCGCCCGGCACTCCGGTGCCCGGACCGCCAGGAAGCCAGACCGTCGCGATCGTGCCGCCTGGCAGTTCCCCGATCCCCGGAACCGTCGGGGTTCCTGCGACACCACCGGCTGCCGCGGCCGCTGCCGCGCCGCCCACAGCAGGCGTGCCGCCGCCGGCCCAGCCGCCCGCGACACCGCCGCCAGCCGCCGAACCGGCGCCGGTGTCGCAAGCCCCGGCCGCGCAGGTGGCCGTGGGCGTTCCAGGGCCTGAGCTGATGGTGGCCGGCGGGCCGTATACCGTTCCTCTCTCGGTGACGGGCGCCAACCGCCTCAGCACCGTCACGGTGTCGCTGATGTTCAACCCGCGCGTGCTGAACGTCCGGATGGTCCAGGAAGGCAGCTTCATGCGGCAAGGCGGCGTCACCGTGACCTTCGCCCAGCAGGTCGACCGCAACGCGGGGCGCATCGACATCACGCTGACCCGGTCGGGCGACGCGGTCGGCGCCTCGGGCGCGGGCATGCTGGCCGCCGTGCAGTTCGACGCGGTGTCGCCGGGCAGTTCGCCGCTGACGCTCACCGGCGTGGCCACCGCTCCGGGCGGTGTCGCCGTGCCGCTGCAGTTCATGCCGGCGTTCGTGAACGTGCGGTAGGGAAGGGAGGGGAGACGGCATGACGGGTGGCTGGCGAACGGGGTGGTGGCGACTGAGGCGGGGCGCCGCGAGCGGGTATTCGCTCGTCGAGCTGCTCGTCGTCACGTCCATCATCCTGATCCTCGCCTCGGCCGTGATGCCCCTCTCGCGGGTCGCCATGCAGCGCCACCGCGAAATGGAACTGCGCCGTTCGCTGCGCGAGATCCGGACGGCGATCGACAAGTACAAAGACGCCGTCGATCAGGGGCGGATCGGCGGGACCGACGTAAAAGTCGGCAGCGAGGGGTATCCGCCCAGCCTGCAGACGCTCGTTGACGGCGTCACGCCGCTCAACGACGCCACCGGCCGGAAGCTGAGATTCCTGCGCCGCATTCCCGTGGACCCGCTGACGCGCTCCACCGAATGGGGACTGCGCGCCTACCAGGACGACGCCGACACGTCGAGCTGGGGCGGCGGGAACGTCTACGACGTGTACTCGAAGAGCCCGGGCGTGGGTCTGGACGGCATCAAGTACCGGGAGTGGGACTGAAGGCCATGACCACAGCACAGCAGCGCGGCCCCCTGTGGCGATCACAGGGCTTCACGATGATCGAACTCCTGGTGGTGGTGTCGATCATCGTCATCCTGGCCGGCATGGGCGTCGCGCAGTACCGCAACAGCGTGACCGTGGCCAAAGAAGCCGTGCTGCGGGAAGACCTGTACCGGATGCGGGACGCCCTCGACCAGTATTACGCGGACAAGCAGCAGTACGCGCCGTCGCTCGAGACGCTGGTGACGGACGGTTACCTGCGGGAGATCCCGAAAGACCCGTTCACCGGCGCGTCCGACACGTGGCAGGTCGTCGAGGCCGAGCCCGATCCGATCAACCAGACCGTGGAGCCCGGCGTGTTCAACGTGCGGAGCGGCTCGGACAAAGCGGCACTGGACGGCAGCAATTATGCGGACTGGTAGGACGTCGTTCCGGACGGGCGCGGGCCCGGCCCTGGCAGGCGGAGACGGATGGACATGCGGAACATAGCCGTGACGAAGAACGCTCCTGCGTGGCGGACGTGGTGGAAACAAGGCGCGACCGCGGTGGCCCTGGCCGCGGCGGCCGGCCTGGCCTGCGACAAGGTGCCCCTGACGGCGCCGTCTGAGAGCACCATCATCCTCTTCGCCAACACGACCAGTATTCCGCTCAACGGCACCGCCGACATCAGCGCCACCGTGACGGAGTCGGCCGGCACGCCCGTTCAGAACGGGACCGTCGTCACGTTCTACACGTCGCTCGGCCGGATCGACCCGCCCGAAGCCCGCACGCAGAACGGCCGGGCCACCGTCCGGCTGCACGCCGGCGCGGCATCCGGCGTGGCGACGATTCGGGCGACCTCCGGCGGCAATACCACGATCGATCCCCAGCTGAGCATCGCGGTGGGCAACGCCTCCGTGGCGCGCATCGAGCTGTTCGCCACGCCCGCGTCGCTGCCCTCGGGCGGCGGAACGGTCCAGTTGCTGGCCGTTGCCTACGACGACGGCGGGAATCGTCTGCCGTCGGTTCAGGTGTCGTTCGCGACGGATGCGGGAACGCTCTCGTCGAACTCCGTCATCACGGACGGCAGCGGCGAAGCGCGTGCCGTGCTCACGACCACCCTCGCGGCGACGGTCACGGCCACCGTGGTCTCGACGACCGACAAGACGGTGACCGCCACGGTGCAGGTCACACTGCGATCCGCGCCGACGATTTCGATTGTGGCCGGCACGGCCACGCCCACGGCGGGACAGCCGGTGAGCTTCACCTTCACCGTGACGGCCGGAACATCCGGCGCCTCGGTGCGCAGCGCGGTGGTGAACTTCGGCGACGGCGGCAGCCAGACGCTCGGGACCAGCGGCACGACGGTGGCGTCCCACACGTACGCACGCGCGGGGGCCTACACCGTGACAGCCACGGCGACCGACGCCGCCGGCGAAACCACGGTCTCCACCCTCGGCGTGACCGTGTCGGAACCCGCCGCCTCCCGCCTCGAGGTGTTCGCCACGCCGGCGTCCCTGCCCTCCAGCGGAGGCACGGCGCAGATTCTCGCCATCCCGTACGACAGCACCGGCAGCCGCATGCCGTCGGTGCGGGTGTCCTTTGGCACGACCGCAGGATCGTTGTCGTCGAACACCGTCACCACGGACGGCAGCGGGGAAGCCCGCACCACCCTCACGACCACCATCGAGGCCACGGTCACGGCCACCGTCGTCACGTCCGGCGACAAGACGATCACCGGAACGGTGAAGGTCCCGGTCCGGTCCGCACCGACGGTGTCGATCAGCGTGTTGACCGCGTCGCCAACCGCGGGTCAACCCGTGAGCTTCTCGTTCAACGTCGCCCCCGGTACAGGCGGCGCCGCGGTCCGCAGCGCCACCGTGACCTTCGGTGATGGCTCCAGCCAGACGCTGGGCACGAGTGGCACGACCGTGGCGTCGCACACCTACACGCTCGCCCGGTCCTACATTGTCACGGCCACGGCCACGGACGCCGCAGGCGAAACCACGGTGGCCACGGCCGGCGTGACCGTCGCAGACCAGACGCCGGTGAGTGTGGTGCTGGTAGCCAGCCCCACCACCGGAACGACGGCGACGACGTTTACGTTCACTGCCACGGTCGCCCCGGCGAGTACGTTGGTTGACCGTTACGTGTGGGATTTCGGCGACGGCTCCACGCCGCGCACGACGTCGGGGGGCAGCACAACGCACCGATATCTGTTGCCCTCTGCTCCAGGGACCTACATCGCCACGGTGACGGTCTACATGACGGACGGGCGCACCAGCACCGCCATCATCGAGGTCCACGTGACATGAGGACAGGTGCGCTCCTGGCGGATCAGCGCGGCTATGCCATGGCGGTCCTCCTCGTGGGGCTGGCCGTCATGGGCATCATGCTGTCGGCTGCAATGCCTGTGTGGCGGACGATGGTGAAGCGCGAGAAGGAAGAGGAGTTAATCTTCCGCGGGCAGCAGTACGCCCGGGCCATCGGCCTGTTTCAGCGCAAGTACGCCAACGCGTATCCGCCCAGCCTCGACGTGCTCGTCGAGCAGAAGTTCCTGCGAAAGAAGTACACCGATCCCATGGTGAAAGGCGACGACGGCGGCGAAGGCGCCTTCCAGTTGTTGTACCAGAGCAGCCTTCCTCAGCGGCCCGGACAGCCTGCCGGCGGCGCCGCCGGGGTGGTCGGCGGCCGAGGTGCACAGACCGCGGGCGGCCTGGGAACGACCGCGGGTGGCACGCCGTCCGGGCCCGGATCAGGGCAGACGGGCACAGGATTCAGTCAGCCCGGGATGGGATCGAGGCCTGCCGGACCTACCGGCGGCATCGTGGGAGTCACCAGCAAGAGCCAGGATAGCTCCCTTCGCGTCTACAACGGCCGCACGCTGTACAACCAGTGGCAGTTTGTGTGGTCGCCGGCTGCAGGCGGCGCCGACACAGCGCCGCGCCCGGGCATGAGGCCTGGCCAGGGTCCAGGAGCCGGCCGCGGTGGAGCGTCCACGCCGCCGCGATCGCCGGGCACGTTCGATCCTCGCCGCTGATCCCCGCCGTACGACGGCGAGGCCGGCGTGCTCAGGGCCCGCCGGCCTCGAAGGTCTGCGACGCCGCCCCGAACCTGATGGTCCGGGGCGGCTTCGTCTCAATCGACGTGGAATTCGATCCGGCTGATGCCCACTGCGCCATCAATCGTGATGACGCGGACCGTCACGGCGTAGTTGCCCTCCAAGAGGAACGCCCGGGCCGTCTGGTTACCTGTCGTGGTCACGGCCGTGCCGTCGCTGAACGTCCACTCGTACCGCTGCACGAACACCGGCTGGTTGTTCGGCGCCGTGACCGCCGCGGTGAAGATGACGTTGTCGCGGCGTGTCGGCGCCGTGGGAGCGATCGACAGGTTCACGCCCAGCGCGCCGCTGAATCCAAACCGCACGGCCAGTGAGGCGCTCACGCCGGTGGCGGTCGCCGTCACGATGGCGTCGGTCGTCGCGAACAGGGTGACCGTCGCCTGGCCGAACGCGTCGGTCGTCACGGATGACGTCGACAAGGTGCCTGCCGTCGTCGAGAACGTCACCTGGGTGGACGGCATCGCCAGGCCGGTCACGTCAAAGACGCTCGCGACGACCGTCGTGGCCGTCCCGACGGTGCTCGCACTCATGACGATGCGGTTGGGGACCGTGCCGACACGCACGCTCAGGCTGTTCGAGGAGATGCCGCCGGAACTCGCCGAGATCGTCGCCAGGCCGGCTGTCGATCCCGCCGCGAGCGTCGCCGTGGCGCGTCCGTTGCTGATACGCGTCTCGACCGGGCTGATGGTCCCGAGCGTGGACGTGAAGTACACGAGCGTGCCGTCGGCAACGGCAGTGCCGCCGTCGGTGGTCAGGGTCGCGGTGACCGTGATCGATCCGTTCAGCGCCACTGTCGACGCCGGGGCGGTCAACACCAGTACCGACGACGAGGGCGCCACCTGAAGTGCGCGTTCACAGCCGGTCACGGACAGGGCTGCGAACAGAATCGCGCCGAGGATCACGGACCTGAACGCGGGGGAGTCGGAGCGGGTGCTGAGTCGAGTCATGGTGTTCTCTTCGCCAAGAGTGTTCCGGGTACGTCTGGCCGGCGTCAGGTGCCGGCCGCCACACCGCTTCCAATACAAACTCCGCGCCAGAACGGCATCAGCCGCGCGTGGCGGGTCCGGGAATGGCCACGGCAGCCTGCGTCCCGCCGCAGCGGCCGGGACGGCTGCACAATGCTGCTCGCCACCGCGCGCCGTCGCACTCGCGCGCGCGTCGTCCGCGGGCGCGCCGAACGGGGATCCGGCCGGCGGCGGGCCGTGCACGCCATTGCACGCAGTCCCCGGGAATTGAGGCCCGGAGCCGATCGGGGCCGACAGGGTCTGTGGGAATGCGGCCGCGCGCGGGCCGCGCACGCAGGTTTCGAAACCGGGTGCTACTCGAGCCGGATGGCGGCGACGACGGCGTCGTGAACGGCCCGGCGGATCGTCTGGATCCCGTCGGGTCCTGCCGCTCGCGGGTGGACCCGGTTGCTCAGCAGCACCACGTAGAGGTCGGCTTCCGGATCGATCCACACGGAGGTGCCCGTAAATCCCGTGTGGCCGAACGCGCCGGGTGAGAGGCGCGTCCCGCACGACGAAGACGGCACCATCGTGTCCCATCCCAACGCGCGCGAACTGCCGGGAACGTCGCATCGGACGGTGAACTGCGCGAGCGTGCGCGGGGCCACGAAATCCGCCGCCCCCCGCCCGTCGTGTGTCAGCAGGAGGGTGCGCGCGAAGGCCCCGACACCGGCCGCCACACCGAACATCCCGGCGTGGCCGGCGACGCCGCCGAGGGCCCAGGCGTTGGTGTCGTCCACGTCACCCGGCACGAGCACACCCCGGTCGTCTTCACGGCGCGTCGGCGCCGTCCGCTCCAGCCAGTCCGCCAGGGGCCTGAACCCCAGGCCCGAGACGACGTCCGTGCCCATGGCTGCCCAGACCTGTCGGGCCGAGCCGTCCAGCGGCGTGCCGGTCACGTCTGCCAGGATGTGCCCGAGCAGAATGTACCCGAGGTCGCTGTAGACGCTCTGCGATCGGGGAACGTATGCAAGCGGCGTCCTGCAGATCGCGGCGACGAAGGCCTCGATTCCGCGGCAGGTTTCGTGGAGGGGCACCCATCCGGGCAGGCCGGACGCATGGGTGAGCAGGTCGCGAACGGTCACCGCGCGGCGGTCGGGCGCCGACCACGAGGCGACGTACGCGGCAACCGGCCGGTCCAGATCGAGTTGCCCGCGATCGGCCAGGCGCATGGCCACGGTGGTCGTGGCCAGCACCTTGGTGAGGGACGCGAGGTCGTAGACGGTGTCGCTCGTCACCGGCGCCGCGCCGTCCTCGTAGGTCAGGCGGCCGACGCTGTGCCGCCACAGGGCGCCGTCCGAGCGGCCGGCTTCGACGACGGCCCCCGGGAACACCTGGTCCCGGACGCCCCACTCGAGCACGACGCGCACCGGCGCCCAGTCGATCACTGGCCCGTGGGCTCCGCCTCGGTGGCCATCACCCGGCTGGCCAGCCAGCCGGCAGCAAAGGTCACGAGCGAGCCGATGAGGACGTACCACTGCCACGACGTCAGCTGCAGGAGCTTGACGGCCAGCATGACGATCGTTCCCGTGAGGATGCCGGCGAACGCCGCGCGCTGGCGGACGCCTGGCGCGAAGGTCCCGAGCAGGAACACGCCGAGGATGATGCCGTTGGTGAACGACGCAATGCCCAGGACTTCATCGACGGCTCGGTTCGAGAACTGGATGGCCGCCACCGCGACGATCATCTGGACCAGGCCCCACCCGGCGGTCATCCAGCGCGACACCGTCAGGTAATGGGCATCGTCGCGCCGGAACGCGGGGATATAGAAGTCCGTCATGGCGGTCGCGGCCGACGAGTTGAGCGAACCCGACAAGGTCGACATTGCGGCCGCGAAGATGGCGGCCACGACCAGGCCCACGAGCCCAGGCGGCAGGTGCGTCACGATGAAGTGGGGGAAAATCCGGTCGCTCTGCAGCCGGCCGTTGAATGTGAACCCGGCGACCTCGGCGGCCCCCGGCCCCGTGTAGTACACCCAGAGCAGCGTGCCGATCAGCAGGAAGAGGGCGAACTGGACGAACACCATGACGCCGCTCGACAGCAACGCCAGGCGGGCCTGGCTGGCCGAGCTGCTGCAGAAATAACGCTGCACCATGAGCTGGTCGGTGCCGTGCGTCGCCGTCGTCAGGAACGCCCCGCCGATCACGCCCGACCAGAACGTATAACTGCGGGCGATGTCCCACGTGAAGTCGAACACGCGGAACTTGTCCGCCGGCCCCGCGACGCTCATCGCGGCGGACCACCCGCCGGGAATACGGTCGAGCAGGATCAGGAGGGCGAACACGGCGCCGATCAGGTAGATCACGAGCTGGATGATGTCGGTCCAGATCACCGCGCTCATGCCGCCCAGATACGTGTACACGATGGTGGTGATGCCCATCACGAGCACCGACGCCATCAGCACGGTGAAGGTCGGGCTCCAGGACGGCGCCCATTGCAGGGCCAGTGCTTCGGTCCCTGGCATGGCCAGCAGCAACGCGGCCAGCACCAGCCCGGTGGCAAAAAGGCGGACGCCGTCGGCCAGGCTGCGCGTGAGCAGGAAGATTCCGGCCGCCAGGCGTTTCACGGGTCCGCCGAACCGCTGCCCGAGGAGCTGGTAGACCGTGATCAGCTCGCCGCGGAAGTACGCGGGAATGAAGATCAGGGTCACCGCGATCCGCCCGAGCATGTAGCCCATCACGAGCTGCAGGAACGTCCAGTTGCCCGTGTACGCCACTCCGGGCACGCTGATGAACGTCACCGTGCTCGTTTCCGTCGCGACAATCGACCCGGCAATCGCCCACCACGGCACCGCACGGCCACTGACGAAATAGTCCTTCACGTCGCGCTGGCCCTTCGAGAACCAGGCACCGAACAGAACAGTCGCGACCAGGTAGATACCGACAATGGCCAGGTCGAGCACCGGCATGAACGTCCCTCCTGCGCGCCGGAATCCGGGTCGTGTTATCGGCCCGACACGGCACGCCCGATGTGCGCGAGATACCCAGGACCTCGTTCGGGCGCGACGAGGCTGTCATAGGAGAACAATACGAAACCGTCCGCGCCCGCCTCACGCGCCAGCGTCACGTGGCGCACGGTCTGGTCGCGGGTCAGCCGGTACGCGCCGACCCCGGCGAACACGGGCCGGCCGGCCGAAGCCGCGAGGACTCCGGTCACCTGTTCGCGGAACGTCCCGCTGTCTGTCGTGTACACCATCGGGCAGAGCACATCGAGCAGCCCCTGACGCATCCACGCCGGCCAGTCCTGGCCTCGCGACTCGCGGGCCAGCACCGGGTCGGGCACCACGGCCGCGGACACCACCGTGCCCGGCCGCCTGGCCTCGATGCGGGCGCCGACGCGGCGCAACAACGACGTCATGCGCCCGCGGCGGAACTCCTGCCAGGTGGCCGGATACCGGTCCACGTAGATCAGCGGGTTCGTCCGCGCCAGGCGCTTCAACTCCTGCTTCGTACGTTTCGGCAGGCTGCGTGTCACGCTGTCCGCGAACGTGTTGACGACGGATCGGCTGAAGTCGAACTGCGGGCCCGGGTACCTGATGTAGTCCAGGTGGACGCCATCCACCGCATACCGGCCGACCAGGTCGTCGATGATGTGCAGGACGTGGTCGACCGCCCCCGCGTGTGCCGGCGACGTGTAGAGCCCTTCGACGGCCGACGCGTGCGACTTCGTCCACGCCGCCAGGCGCGCCACGTATCGGGGATCTTTCGGGTTCATGCGGCCGATCGCCGGCACGAGGTCCCGAGGCAGCATCAGCCACTCCGGATGGCGCCGGAGCACGTGTTTGCCGGTGGACGGCAGGTCGGCGGCATCCGCGACGAGGTTGACGTTGATCCAGGCGTGTACGGCCAGGCCCGCCGATGCCGCTTCGCGGATCACCTGCGCCAGCGGGTCGAATGCGGCCGACCCGGCTCCCAGGGGCACCGCCCTGGGTTCGACGCGACTGTCGTAATAGGCGTCGCCGCGGCCGCGGACCTGCACGAACAGCGTGTTGAACCCGCTGGCCCGTGCCGCCTCGACCATGGCGTGCACGCGTTCCGGCGAGGTCAATGACGTGCGGACCACCCACAGGGCCCGGGTTTCCTCGACCTGTAACGGGAGGGCCGCGGGCGCCGCGAGCAGACTCACAGCGAGGATGACGGCGGCGAGCAGGACACGCATGCGGACGGCGCGACTGTACCAACTGGCGCCGAAGCGTGTCAACGCAGGCTGCCGCGGCAGCCGGGGCCTCACTCCCGCGGCTCGGCGTCCTGGCGGCCGGGGCCAGCGGCGAGCAGTTCGCGCAGGCGGGGCTCGACGTCTTCGCCGATAGCCTCCCGCATCAGGCCGCCGGCGTTCCGAAGGCGCTGCAGAGCCTTGGCGTACGGCAGCTTCACTTTCTCCATCACGATAGCCGCCTTGACGTTCCAATGCGCGCGGCGCAGCAGCCGATCGGCCGCGTCGTAGTCCAGCCCGGTCACGATGGTCACGATCCGCCGCGCGCGGTCCTTGGCCTTCTCGTTGGTCGCCTGGACGTCCACCATCAGGTTGCCGTAGGTCTTGCCCACGCGCACCATGGCCGCCGTCGTGAGCATGTTGAGCACGAGTTTGGTGGCGCTGCCGGCTTTGAGGCGCGTCGAGCCGGTGATGACCTCGGGGCCGACGCCGAGGGCGATCGTCAGGTCCACGAACGTCTGCAGGTCACTGGCCGGATCGCACGTGACGAACAGGATTCGGGCGCCGGCCTTGCGGGCCGACGACAACGCGCCGCGCACGAACTGCGTGATGCCGCTGGCCGACACCCCGACGAACACGTCCTTCTTCGACGGCACGATCCGCCGCACCGCGCGCACGCCGGCGGCGTACCGGTCTTCCACGCCTTCCGACGTCCGGAAGACCGCCTGTTTGCCGCCCGCCACGACGGCGCGGACCATCTCCTGGGGCGTGCTGAAGGTCGGCGGCATCTCGGCCGCCTCGAGCACGCCCAGCCGGCCGCTCGTTCCCGCCCCCACGAAGAACAGCCGGCCGCCCTTTCGCAAGGCCTCCGTGATAATGTCAACAGCAAGGGCGATCCGTTCGCGCTCCCGCGCGACGGCCGCCAGCATCTTGCGGTCTTCGCTCAGCATGACATCGATGATGCCAGCCGAGTCGAGTTTGTCGATATTGAGGCTGGACGGATTGATGGCTTCCGTCGGCAACTGGTGCCACCTGGACTGCAGCGGCATGAACTCCCCTCCGAAAACGAAGCAATCGCCGATGGTAGCGCCGGGGCGGGGGAGTGTCAAACGCGCCGGATCCTGGCCGCCCGAGACCTCCGTGGCGACCGAGGGTGCGAGCGCCGACCGCACCGTGGACGACTACATCACCCACATCCGGGTCGAGCGGCGCCTGGCGTCCCACACCGTCGAGAGTTACGCCCGGGATCTCGTGCGCCTCATCGAGTTCGCCCGGACGACGCGCCGCGCCCCGATCCAGCTCGAACGCGGCGACCTCGAGGCGTTCGTACGGGGCCTGCTGTCCGAGGGGCTCTCGCCGCGATCCGTGGCGCGCCTGGTGGCCAGCACCCGCGGCTACTTCAAGCACCTCGTCCGCGAAGGCCTGCTCGCGGCGAGCCCCGCCGATGACCTCCGGGCGGCCCGGCCCTGGCCCGCCTTGCCCACGTACCTGTCGATTGACGATGTGGACCGCCTGCTGGCATTGCCGGACACCGGAACCCCCCTGGGGCTGCGGGACCGTGCCATGGTGGAACTGCTGTACGCCACCGGGTTGCGGGTGTCGGAACTCGTGGGTCTGCAGGCCGCCGACATCAACCTGGCCGCGGGTTACCTGACGACCACGGGCAAAGGCGACAAGCAGCGCATCGTGCCCGTCGGGGACCAGGCCGCCGACTGGCTGCGGCGGTACGAAGCCGACGCACGCCCTGTCCTCGTCGCCCGGCGGCCGACGCCCCGGCTGTTCGTCAACGCGCGGGGCGGCCCCTTGAGCCGCGTGGGGTTCTGGAAGATCCTGAAGGCCTACGGCCGGGCGGCCGGGCTCACCGGGGCCATCAGCCCCCACGTGCTGCGGCACTCGTTTGCGACACACCTGCTCGAACGGGGCGCGGATCTCCGGGCGATTCAGGTCATGCTGGGTCACGCCGACCTCTCGACGACCCAGATTTATACACACGTCCTCGAAACACGCATGCGTTCGATCTACGATCGGTACCATCCGCGCCGCTGACGGCGCAGGTCCAGGAGCACACCATGGTCCGCACCGGACGGCACCTGTTCACTTCCGAAAGCGTCACCGAAGGCCACCCCGACAAGATCGCCGATCAGATCTCGGACGCCATCCTGGATGGCATCCTCGCGCAGGACCCCGTCGGCCGCGTAGCCTGCGAAACGCTGGTCACGACCGGCCTGGCCATGATCGCCGGCGAGATCAGCACCAGTTGCTACGTCGACGTGCCCCGGATCGTCCGCGACACGATCCGCGACATCGGCTACACGCGGGCCAAGTTCGGGTTCGACGCCGACACGTGCGCGGTCGTGACGTCCATCCACGAGCAGTCGCCCGACATCGCCCTCGGCGTCGACCCGGGCGGCGCGGGCGACCAGGGCATGATGTTCGGCTACGCGTGCCGCGAGACACCGGAGTTGATGCCCCTGCCCCTCATGCTGGCCCACAACCTGTGCCGGCAGCTGTCGGTCGTGCGGCGCCTCGGTGTCGTGGACTTTCTGCGGCCGGACGGCAAAGCCCAGGTGACGATCGAGTACGACGGCACCACGCCCGCCCGCATCCACACGATTGTCGTCTCGACCCAGCACGGCCCCGACGCCAGCCTCGACGACGTGCGCCAGGCCGTGCGCACCCATGTGATCGCGCCCTGTATGCCGGCCGGGCTCATGGATGCCGAGACCGTCGTGCACATCAACCCGACCGGGCGGTTCGTCGTCGGCGGTCCCCACGGCGACACCGGCCTCACCGGCCGGAAGATCATCGTCGATACCTACGGCGGCGCGGCGCCGCACGGCGGCGGAGCGTTCTCGGGAAAAGACCCGACCAAGGTGGATCGGTCCGCCAGCTACATGGCCCGCTATATCGCGAAGAACTGCGTGGCGGCCGGCCTGGCCGATCGCGTCCTGGTGCAGCTCGCGTACGCCATCGGCGTGGCCGATCCCGTGTCGGTGATGGTCGACTCGTTCGGCACGTCGCCGCTGCCGGACACGCGCCTCGCCGACCTGGTGAAGGCGCATTTCCAACTGACGCCGAGAGGCATCATCCAGGAACTGGAACTGCGCCGGCCCGTGTACCGGGCGACCGCGGCGTACGGCCACTTCGGGCGCACCGAGCCGTCGTTCACCTGGGAGCGCACCGACCGGGCCGACACGCTGCGGGCGGACGCGGGGCTCCCGGCGTGATTCGCCGGCGTACCTGGGTCGTCGCCGCGGGCGTGTGTGCCGCCGGGTGGCTGGCGTGGGCCGCCGGCACTGCGCCGGCGCCCGCGCGTCAGTTGCCTCCCGCGGCGATCGGCACGTTTCCCGTGGTGCGTGGCGCCTATCACGTCCACTCCCTCGAGTCCGACGGCACCGGGTCTATCGCCGAGATTGGCGCGGCCGCCGCACGGGCCGGGCTCGACTTCGTCATCCTGACCGACCACGGTGATGCCACGCGGCGGGCACGGGCCCCGCGGTACTACAGCGGCGTGCTGTGCGTGGAAGCCGTCGAGATCAGCACCGCCGACGGCCACTACGCCGCGCTGGGCCTGCCGCCCGCCCCGTACCCCCTGGCGGGCGAAGGCCGCGATGTCCTCGAAGACGTGGCGCGACTGGGCGGCTTCGGCATTGCCGCGCATCCGGACTCGGCGAAGTACGATCTGCAATGGCGGGAATGGGACGCGCCGTTCCCCGCGCTCGAGTGGTTCAACGGCGACTCGCAGTGGCGGGACGAAGAACGATGGCGCCTGCCGCCGTCGCTCGTCCGCTACCTGCGCCGGCCGGCAGAAACCGTGGCGGCGCTGTTCGATCGCCCGGACCCCCTGCTGGCCAGGTGGGATGCGCTCACGCAGCAGCGACGCGTCGTCGCGTTGGCCGGCCACGATGCCCACCAGCGCCTCGGGCTGCGCAGCGGGATGGAGCCGGGCGAGCAGCGGCTCTATCTCGAGGCCCCCGCTTACGAGTACGTGTTCCGCTCACTCACGACCGGCGTCGAACTGCCGTACCCGTTCCGGGAGGACGCCGGTGTGGATTCCGCCGTGTTGCTCGAGGCCATCCGCGCCGGACGCGTCTTCACCACGGTCGACGCCATCGCCACGCCCGCCCGTTTCCAGTTCACCGCAACGGTAGGGGAGCAGGCGGCCCGGATGGGCGACCAGGTCCCGCTGTCCGGGCCGATCGCCATCACCGTCCGATCGAATGCGCCCGCAGGCAGCACGATTGTCCTGTTCAGGAACGGGCAGGCCGTTGATATGAGGCAGGCGACCCACCTCGAGTGGTTCGGCGACCGCCCCGGGGTGTACCGCGTCGAGATCGCGGTCCCGGGAGCCCCGGGCCATCCGCCGGTGCCGTGGGTGCTCTCGAATCCGATCTACATCGGCGTGGACCACCGATCGCCGGAAACGCCGCGTCTGGCCGACGGCACCGCGTGGCCCGCGGTGGATTGGCGTGTCGAGAAGAACTCCGGGTCTGCCGTCACGCTCGCTCCGGAGCCGTTCGGGCACCACGGGCCCGGTGTGGCCTTCGACTACACGCTCGGCGAAGATACAGCGAATCCATTCGTCGCCGTGGTCACGCCAGACGTCGACCGCATTCGTGCAGCGGAGCGCATCTCGTTCCGTGTCTCCGCGGCAGCACCGATGCGGGCGTCCGTCCAGATTCGGGCCGCGTCGGACGACCCGGACGAACGGTGGCGGCGGAGTTTCTACGCCGACCGCGAGCCGCGCACTGTCACGATCCCGTTGGCCGACTTCAGGCCGGTCGTCGCCGGCCTGCCGGGCACGTTCCCGCGGGACCGCCTGGGTGTCCTGATGTTCGTGGTCGACGTGACGAACGCGCGCCCCGGCGAACGGGGGCAGTTGCGCATCGATACGATTCAAACCGGGCGCTGAGGCCCCGGTCCGGGAGAGACCTCAGGTTCTGACCGTCAGCAGCATGTACGCGGCCGCCGCGCCGAAGAGCACGTTGGGCGCCCACGCCGCCAGCATGGGCGCGATGGCGCCGCCCTGGCCGATGGCCACGAACACCGACATCGCCACCCAGTATCCCAGGGCCAGCGCCACGCCGATTCCGACGCCGTAGAGCGCGCCTTTGCGCCCGGTGGTGACGGCGAACGGGATGGCAATCAGCATCATGATGACCGTCACCCACGGGAAGGACAGCTTCCGGTGGAGGGCCACCTCGTACTTCACGACGCTGAAGCCGCTCGCCCGCAGTTCCTGGATGTAGAACCGCAGGTCGCCGTAGGTCATCCGATCGGCGTCGGGTTGCTCCGCGGCGAAGTAGGCGGGCGGTTCGATCTCGACCGGTTCCCGGGCGATCGTGCGGAACCCGCGCGCTTCGGCCTGGCGGTCGAATTCGCGCACCCAGCCGTCGCGGCCGTCCCAGGTCACTTTCTGCTCCTGCCCGGCAGTCGCCGGGCCGGTGTACGAGACGGTCCGGAAAAACGTCCGGCTCTGCAGGCGCCACGACTTGGGCGCAAAGCGGAACACCGAGAAGTTGTTGATCTGGGAGTTCAGCGAGTCGAAATAGACGTAGTTGTAGATCTCGCCTTCACGGCCGACGACCCACTGGCGGTTCAGGATGTCGAAGGTGCGAGGCGACCCGACGCGGATCTCGTGGCGCAGGGCCTCGGCCCGCCGGTTCGAATACGCCAGCACGTTTTCGTCGAACATGAATAACACGCCGCTCGCCAGCATGGCCAGCAGCACGAGAGGCAGGGAGGTGCGATACAGGCTGATCCCGCACGCCCGCATCACGATCAGCTCGCTCGAACGGGTCATCAGCCCGATGGTGACCAGCCCGCCGATCAGGACGGCGATCGGAATGCAGTAGTAGGCGAACTGCGGCGACGCGTACCAGAGGTACTGCAGCATCACCGCCCCGGTCGTCCGGCCCTTGAAGAGCTTGTCGGACAGGTCGATGAAATTCGAGATGTAGAAGATTCCCATCAGCGACACGAACGACAGAGCAGCCACCCGCACGTACATCCGGGTGACGTACGCGTCCAGCAGACTCGGCCGGGGCAGCCACGGACGCCCCCCGCCGACGGCCGCCCGGTCCCGCGACCGCGCCCGGTCGAGCACCGTCGAGACCAGGCGCCGGCCCGTTCCGGCCGGCCAGATCCGCGCCCAGCGCATCTGGATGGACGACATCAGCTGTTGCCAGCGTCCGGCCCAGGGGCCGCGGGCCAGCAGGATGGCCACGCCGGGGACCGCGAGCACGATATTGGGGATCCACATGGCCAGCCAGGCCGGCACCTTGGCTCCCTTGGCCGCCTGGATGGACATGCTCATGAGCACGTAGTAGGCGAACACCATCCCGACGCCGAGGATGAAGCCGGCCATCTTGCCGTCGCGGCGCGTGGTCAGGCCCACGCCCAGGCCGAGCAGGCCGAAGACGAAACAGGCGATGGGGATCGAGAACTTCTTGTGGATCGCCATCACGGCGTTGTGCGTCGAGATGCCCTGGCGTTGCAGCTCGACGATGGTGGCTTCCAGTTCAGCGATGGTCTTCTCGTTGTCGCCCTTTTCGGGGCCTTCCTGCGGAAAGATCAACGACGGGTCGACGCTGAGCACGAGCTGCTCGAACTTGCCGACGCTGTATTCGTCGGGAACCGTCGGCTGGCTCTGATGCTGGGCGACGTCGTCCAGGATCAGCTCGACGGACCGTTTTTCGCGATCCAGCAGCATGCGGCCGTGCTGCGCGAGATAAATCGTGGGGGCGTCAGGTTTGGTCGTGTCCGCCACGAACACGTCGTTCCAGCCGGACCGGTCGGAGGGGACGTCACGGACGTAGAGGACCAGGCGCGGCAGGTTCTCGAAGAAGACCCGGGGGCGGACCTCGGCTTCGGCGCGTTCGGCGAGCACCTTATAGGTGATCTCGCGGTACGCCTGGTTGGCTTCCGGGACGCCCCAGATCAGCACCCAGCTCGTCATGGCCCAGGCCACGACCGACACGAGGGCGATCGGTCGCAGCAGGCGGTAGGCGCTGACGCCACAGGCCTGGAGGGCGACCCATTCGCGGTCGCCGGACAGCCGGCCGAGGCCGATGAGCAGCGCCACGAGGAGGGCCATGGGAATGGTGACGGCCAGGGCCATGGGCAGCAGCGTGGCCATCGCCTTGAGGATGACCGGGGCCGGGACGCCCTTGGCGATGAGGGGCTCGACGAGGCGGACGAGGAACGGCACCAGCTGAATGAACGTGAAGATCAGCAGCGAGATGACGAAGGGCGAAATGAAACTGCGGATGAGGTAGCGGTCGATCAGTTTCAGCACGGTGGTCCTACGGAAAGATACCACAGGCACCGGGCTTCAGGCTTGGCGGGCGACAGGCGCCGGGCTTCGGGCATCGGGCCTGAGAGTCTGTCGCCTGGAGTTTGCAGCCTGGAGCCTGAAGTCCAGAGTCTGGAGCCCGATGGGTCGATCGCCCGAAGGCACCGACGAAATCCATGCACAGGGCATCAACAGGGGCCTCATGTTGGCCTAATGCATTACGTCTCATAATGTATGTTATGTTAACCTATGTGACCCAATGGGCCTGGGCCTGTGACCTGCCGGCTCTGAAGGCCGCGAGCGTCAGTTCCCCTGCTGCCTGAGTTCCTGGAGGATGCCTTCGAGGGCGACGATGATCTCATCGCGTTCGACCTGCCCTTTGGTGAACGCAAGACGCAGGTTGAACGCTTTGGTGGGCGGACGGTAGCTGAACACAAACGCCCTGGGCCTGCCGCGTTTCGCCTTCTTGGAAGCGGCGGCGACGGCTTCGCGAGCTTTCTGGCGGGTCACATGGCCGTCGCGGGTCAACTGTTCGATCAACGCGACCATTTTATCGGATTCAGATTCCCTAACTACCTGCAATAACAATGACTTAGAAGAAATGTCGGCCAGCCGACAGAGATTCTTGATCTCGTCTGGCATCTTGTGGAGCGCAAGCGACTCGGTAATCGACGTGCGCGACTTGCCCAGACGCTTGGCCAGGTCCTCGTGCGTATAACCGTTCTTATCCGCCAGCGAGAACAAGGCTTCAGCCTCTTCAAACGGGGTCAGATCCTTGCGCTGAATGTTCTCAATCAGCGCCAGTTCGATCACCTCGGCTTCATCGACATCGCGGACGACAACCGGCAGTTCCTGCAGACCAACCTGGACGGCCGCCTGATAGCGGCGCTCGCCGGCGATGATCTGGAAGCGGTCTCCCCTGCTCCTCACGATCAGCGGCTCGATGATGCCCTTCTCGGCGATCGACGCCATCAACTCCGAGAGGTCACCCATCGACTGCCTGGGCTGGTCGGGGTTGGGATCGATCAGGTCGATGGAGGCCATCCTGCCAATGGGCGAAACGGCTGGTCCGGTCAGCTGATCGACGTAGTGTTCGTCGTGCCGCATCCGGACCGTTTCCGGCAATCCCGATCGCTTAGCCACGCTCGATGACCTCCTCGCACAGGCGATAGTACTCGGTGGCGCCGCTCGAATCCGGCGCGAATGTAAAGATCGGTTCCTTGTAGGCGGGGCTCTCTTCGAGCCGCACGCTCTTACTGATCGACGTCTGGAAGACCTTCTCGCCGAACACCCGGTGGATCTGTTCTCGAATGTCCCGCGCCAGAGCCGTCCGCCGGTCGTGCAGCGTGATGACCACCCCGAGAAGGCGCAACGAGGGGTTCGCCCGGCTCCGCACCTTGTCCACGGTTTCGAGGAGGTCGTCGGTGCCTTCGAGGGCAAAGTACGAGGCCTGAATAGGAACCAGGAGGTGTGTGGCCGCGACGAGGGCGTTCACGGTCAGCAGCCCCAGCGTCGGCGCGCAGTCGATGACGACGAAGTCGTACGCGTCCTTCACCCCATCGAGGCGATCTTTGAGCCGATAGTGGGCATCGATCTCGCCGACCAGTTTGGCTTCGAGTTTGGCCAGAGCGATCTTGGCCGGCGCCACGAACAGATTCGCCACGGATGTCTGAACCGCAACGTCCTCGAGCGAGACGCTGGTATCCGTCAGCACGTCGTAGACGCCTTTGTCGAGGCTCCGCACGTCCAGATAGGACATGCTCGCGTTGGCCTGCGGATCCATGTCGATCAGCAGCGTACGTTTTCCACGCAGCGCCAGGGCGGCGGCCAGGTTGATCGCGGTGGTCGTCTTGCCGACGCCACCTTTCTGATTCGCTATGGCAATAATCATCAAACGCAGCCCGCCGGACGCGCCTGGCTGGACCTGAACCACCCGGCGCGCAGTGAGGGAGGACGCGTCATTCTAGGGAGGAGACAAATGACGTGTCAAGAAATGGCCAGAACAGGCCGTTACATCTTGTACTTGCCGAGCTCTTCGGGGTCGAGACTCTCGAGCCAGCGCTGGAGCCGCTCGGTATCGCCGCGGTCCTGGGCCAGGTCGAGTCCCTTGGCGTTGTCGATGACGTACTCTTCGACGAAAATCGGCGCCTGCGTGCGGAGCGCCAGGGCAATGGCGTCACTCGGGCGGGCGTCAACAGCCACCAGGTCGTTGCCGATGGCCACGTAGATCAGCGCATAAAACGTGTTCTCCCGGAGGTCGGACACCACCACGCGGTCCACGCGGCCGTTCAGATCGCCAATCACGTTACGAAGCAGGTCGTGCGTCATCGGGCGCGGGGTCGCGATGTTCTCGATTTGCAGGGCGATGGCGTTCGCTTCGAACACCCCCACCCAGATCGGGAGCACCCGGTCACCGTCCTTGTCGCGCAGGACAATGATCGGCATGTTGGTGATCGGGTCGACCATCAACCCCTTGATGACCATTTCAATCTGCATCCGCTCTCCTGTCGCCGTCCGCTGGGTTCTGCTCGCCCACCGCCTACAACGTAGGCGTCCCGCGCCGCTCTGTCAACATAGGATGCCGGGACCGATCACGCGGGTTCGCTGTTCACGGCGCGACCCCAGACACTGTTCGGACCGGACCGCTCAACCCGGACGACCACGTTCCGGCCGAGCCACTCCGCAGGCCCCGGTACGTTCACAACCGTGTTGCCGGACGTGCGACCCGACAACTCCGTTTCCCGTCGCCGGCTGACACTGTCCACGAGGATCTCGACGTCGGTCCCGACCAGCCTGGCATGCAGATCCGCCTGGATACCCTTCTGCAGTTCTTGTAACGCAGCCAGCCGGCTCGACTTCACGTCTTCAGGCACGTCATCGGGCAGGCGTTTCGACGCGAGGGTGTTCGGCCGTTCCGAGTACTTGAACGAGAACATCGAGTGGTACCCCACCCGCTCCACGAGGGTCATCGTCTCGTTGAAATCCTCGTCGGTCTCACCCGGGAATCCCACGATCATATCGGTCGACAGATGGATTCCCGGTATGCCGGCCCGCAGGGCATCCACCAGTTGCAGATAGTCTTCCCGCGTATGCCGACGCCTCATCTCGGACAACACCCTGGTCGATCCCGACTGCACGGGCAGATGGATGTGCCGGCACACATGTGGCAACCGTGCCATCGCCTCGATCAAGGATGACGTGACGTGGCGAGGATGCGGGCTGGCAAATCGGATACGCTCGACGCCAGGCACGCCGTCCACCGCCGTCAGCAGTCCCGCGAAATCGCACGACGGGTCGTCAGGCGCCTGGTAGTGATTCACGATCTGCCCCAGGAGATGGACCTCGCGGCACCCGGCTGCCGCAGCCTGCCCGACCTCGGCCAGGATGTCGGCCTTCGGACGCATCCGCTCGTGCCCCCGGGTATAGGGAACCACGCAGAAGGCGCAGTAGTCGTTGCAGCCCTCGATAATCGTCACGTAGGCTTTCACGGGATCCGAACGCCGGACCAGCCCCAGGGGAAACGACACGTCGTCGTACGGGTTGATATCGAGCTGCCGCACCGACGTCCTGGACGCTTCGTCCACGAGCATCGGCAACCGTTTCTCGGCCTGGGTCCCGACAATCACGTCGATGAACGGCGATCGTTTGAACAGGCTGCCTCCCTCCTGCTGGGCCAGGCATCCCGTGACGGCGACGATGGGGTCCAGCCCCCTGGCCATCGCGTCGGCACGCAGTTCCCCGATGCGGCTGAAGATCTTGTCTTCCGCTTTTTCACGAACCGTGCAGGTGTTCACTACGATGACGTCGGCATCCGACGCTTCGTCCGCGGCTTCGTAACCGGCCGCTTCGAGGAGGCCGGCCATCCGCTCGGAATCGTGGAAGTTCATCTGGCAACCGAACGTCTCAATCAGGTACCGTCGCGCCATCCATCTCCCCTTCAGCCGGCCGACTTTCGCTTTCGCCTTTCGCCCGGGCTTTCGCTTTCGCCTTTCGCCTCGCGGACACTTTCGCCCCGCCTGGCGGCCAGCATCTCGCGGGCACTCGCCCGCGTTCCATCCGTCAGCACCGACCCCGCCATCATGCGGGCGATCTCGTCCACCCGGTCGTCCACCGACAGCACCGTGACCGACGTGGTGGTGCGGTTCTGCCGCACGGCCTTCGTCACCCGGTAGTGGCTGACGCCGCAGGCGGCTATCTGCGGCAGGTGCGTGATGCACAGCACCTGAAAGTCCCGGCCCAGCGCCTGAAGCCGTTGGCCGACGACGTCGGCCACTCGCCCGCCGATCCCGGCATCGACCTCGTCGAAGATCAGCGTCTTGCCCGGGCTGTCGGTCGAGGCCAGCGTCTTCAAGGCCAGCATGACCCTCGACAACTCACCGCCCGAGGCAACCTTGGCCAGCGGCTTGAGCTCTTCGCCGGGGTTCGGCGAGACGAAGAACTCGGCCTCGTCAAGACCCCGCGCCGTCCACCGTTCCGGGCGCTCGTCGGTGGCGCCGAAGCGGACATCAAACCGGGTGCGCTCCATCGCCAGGCTGGCCAGCTCGCCCTCGAGCGCGCGTGCAAATGCCCGGGCGCTGCTTCGCCGGCTCGCCGAGAGCCGCCGCGCCAGGTCGAGGTACGCCGTTGCCGCCGCGCCAAGGGAGACCTCCAGTTCGACCAGCCGGGCCCCTGCCCCCTCGATCGCCTCGAGTTCGGCTTCGCATGCCCCTCGTTTGGCCAGCACGTCGGCCAACGTCGGACCGTACTTGCGCTTGAGGCGCTCGAGCAGAGCCAGACGGTCTTCGACGTCCTGAAGGCGTTCAGGAGCCGCTTCGATGTGAGACCCGTACTCCCGCAGGAAACCCGCGAGATCGTCCAGGATGGCATCGACGGTGTCCCGACCTTCCAGGAAGGGTTTGAACCCAGGATCCAGGTCGGACAGTTCTTCGAGGCGGCGCCACACCGCGGCCAGAGATCCGGTAACAGCCTCCTCCCCCTCGTAGAGCCGGTCGTACGCCTCGTCTGACAGCCGACGCAGTTTTTCGGCATTGGCGAGCAGGTGCCGGGATGCCAGAAGCTGTTCGTCTTCCCCGGGGAGCGGCACGACCTTGTCAATCTCCTGGAGCTGGAACCTGAGGAAGTCGGCCCGCTGTTCTTTGTCCCGTTCCTGCCGGCGAATTGCTTCGAGTTCGTCTCTGACCGTGCCCCACGCTCCGTACGCCGCGGCGACGCCCTGGCGCGCGTCGGTCAGGCCGGCGTACCGATCCAGCAGATCGAGGTGCGCCTGCGGATCGAGGAGCGCCTGGTGTTCGTGCTGCCCGTGCAGATCGACCAGACGCGCGCCGAGTTCGCGGAGCGACCCGGCCGTGACCAGCACGTCGTCAACGAAACTGCGGCTCCTCCCCGACGCAGCCAGTTCACGCCGGATGAGAATCTCCCGCCCGTCCAACTCGAACACGGCTTGCACTATCGCTATTTCTTCGCCTGTCCTGATCATCTCAGGTGACGCGCGATCGCCAAGCAGCAGCCCCACGGCGCCAACGACGATGGATTTTCCCGCCCCGGTCTCGCCGGTCAGGACGTTGAAGCCTGGCTGGAGCGAGACCTCGAGCGACTCGATGACCGCCAGGTTCTTGATGTTCAGATACCGCAGCATCGCCGTTGTCCCAGAGTAGGTTCAAAACGCGGAACTCTCATATTATCACGGGTTTGACAGGGTATGGCCCACATGTTATCCTCCGGTAATCCCGCCTGTCGGCACGAAGCGGCGAGGCCGTCCCTGGTCTCGGGTCCACGCCGGGACGGGGGAGCCTCTGGAGGGCCTCACCCGAGTGGATGTCTATACAAGCGCCGGAACCGGGATCCTGGATCTCGTACTGAAGTCCAGCCCGCTCGCCCAGTTCGTACTGGCAATTCTTGCCGCGTTTTCGATCCTCTCGTGGGGGATCATTCTGCACAAGACGTGGTTCTTCTACCGGCTGAAGTCCCAGACCAGCCGCTTCATCGACGTCTTCCGCCGCAGTTCGAAGTTCTCGGACGTGCAATCCGTCTGCCGCACGTTCGATGACAGTCCGCTGTCCGGGATCTTCCAGGCCGGCTACGCCGAACTGAATACGCAACTGCGGCAGCAGTCGGGCCAGACGCAGGCCAATCCAACGGCCACGGCGACGCGTCCAATACTCAAGAGCCTGGCGTCGGTGGACCGGGCGTTGTTGCGGGCCGCAGCGGTCGAAGTCACGAAGATCGAACGCGGCTTGTCGACCCTCGCCACGACCGCCAGCATCACGCCGTTCATCGGGCTCTTCGGCACGGTCTGGGGCATCATGACGTCGTTCCAGCGGATTGCCAGCGTGGGGTCCACGAATCTCGGCGTCGTGGCACCTGGCATTGCGGAGGCGCTCATTGCCACGGCTGCGGGCTTGTTCGCGGCGATCCCGGCCGTCTACTTTTACAATCACTACGTGGCGGAAGTGAAACGGATCACGGCGACCATGGACGACTTCTCGCTCGAGTTCCTCAACATCGCCGAGCGTAACTTCACCTAGTGTCCCGAGTCAGAGCAACGGTGACGGGGGACTCGGAATCCAGATGCCGAAAGTAGCTGGCAACGAAGAGGTGGCCGTCGGCCGGACAGGCCGCATCCGGCGTGTGTCGTCGACGATGGCCGAGATCAACGTGGTCCCGCTCGTCGACGTGATGCTGGTGCTGCTGATCATCTTCATGGTCACGGCGCCGATGCTGCAACGTGGTGTGGACGTGAGTCTGCCCGTCTCGCGTCGCGCGCCGCAGATTGCGGCCGAACGCCTCTTCGTCACGGTGCCCCTGTCGTACCGGACGGATCATCGGGTGCGGCTCGGCGAAGAACCGGTCGGGCTGGACGTGCTGGCCGAGCGGGTCCGCCAGCGTCTGGACGGGCGGACGGACCGGGACGTGTTCCTGCGCGGTGACGGAGGCGTCCAGCTCCAGGAACTCATCGAAGTCATGGACCGGCTGAAAGAAGCCGGCGTCGAGAAAGTCGGCATCGTCGCGCGCCTGCCTGGAGAACGATAGGACATGGAACCGGTCAGCGGGGTCCTGGTCCAGCGTGCAGCGGCCATGCGCGGTCTGCCGCGGATGGTCACCGTGTCGGCGGTCGGGCACGTGTTGCTCGGCGCCGCGCTGGTGGTGTGGTCCGGCATGCGCGGCGTAGACGATGCCGAACACCTCAGGCCCGTGATGACGATTTCGCTGGGCGGAGCGCCCGGGCCTCAGGCTGGCGGCATGACGATGGCGGGACGCCCGTTTCAGGCGACGGCTCCCCTGCCCACGGTGGCCAGGCCGGAGCCGGTGCGTCCGCCCACGGCACGTGCCCCGGAAATGGTGCTGCCGGATCCGAAAGCCAGACCGGCGCGCCCGGCGCCGCGCCGCCCTGTGGGCCCGGCCAACGACATCGTGCCGAAGACCGCGCCGAAGCCGTCCGCTGAACCCTTCGGGGGGGCGGCCGCTGGCGCGGCGGATACGAACCCTGCGCGCGGCATGGGGTTCGGTGGCTTGTCGACGGGAGGCGGGTCCGGGACCGGGGGGTACCTGGACGTCAAGAACTTCTGCTGCCCTGATTACCTGGTGACGATGCTCCAGGTGATCCAGAAGAACTGGAACGCCCGTCAGGAGGTCAGCGGCGAAACGCTGATCCAGTTCCGGATCCTGCGCGACGGGCGCATCACCGAAATCGAACTCGAGCGGTCGAGCGGCTACGCCGCGCTCGACATCACGGCGCAGCGCGCGTTGTTCCTGACGCAGCGGGTTCCCCCGCTGCCCGCGGCGTTCACTGACGATCACCTGACCGTCCATCTGCGATTCGAATACCACCGATGAAGATGCGCCTTTTCTCTCCGGTGTCGGTCCCGCTCGCGGCCGCGCTCGCGTGCGTGGCCGTCCTCTGGCCTGCGCGCGACAGCACACTCCGGGCCGACGCCCAGCAGCCGCAAGGCTCGCAGCAGTCGGAGATCATCCTGAGCCTGTCCGGCGAATCAGGGGCGCGGCCGAGGTACGCCGTTCCTGACTTCATGGCGCGGACGTCCGACCCCGAAACCGTGGAGGCGGCCCGCACCATCGGTGCCGTGCTCTGGGACGACCTGTCGTTCGAGCGCGAGTTCTATCTGGTGCCCCGCGACACCTACAAGTCGCTCCCGGCGGCCCGTGGGTTCAACGAGATCCCGTTTGATCGCTGGCGGGAACTGGGCGTCGATGGCCTCGTGACAGGCACGGTCGAGCGGGTATCGCCCACGACCTTCCGGGTGGAGATGCGGCTCTTCGACGTGCGGTCGCGCCGCTCGGCGATGTCCAAGGAGTACAGCGGGCCGATCACCAATCCCCGCCTCTTCGCGCACACCGCCGCCGACGAGATTCACCAGCAGCAGCGAGCCTTGCGCGGCGTGGCCCGGACCAAGCTGGCGTTTGTCTCGGATCGGGACGGAGAACGGGTATCGGGCACGGTCGGATCGCGCGGCGCGAAAGAGATCTACATCGCGGATTACGACGGCGCCAACCAGCGGCGCGTGACCGTCACGCGCAAGCTCAACCTGTCGCCGGCGTGGTCCCCCGACGGGCGTTCGATCGCGTACACGTCGTACCGGCGCGACTTCCCCGACATCTACGTCTCGAACATCTATCTCGGGACGCTCGAGAACCCCACCGGGGGCAAGACCCAGAACTGGCTGCCGGTGTGGTCGCCCGACGGCACGCGCCTGGTGTTCTCGTCGAGCCGCGACGGGAACCCTGACATCTACGTGATGAACCGCGACGGCAGCAACCTGCAACGGATCACGTCCAGCCCGGCCAACGACACGACGCCCACGTGGTCGCCGAGCGGCACGCAGGTGGCGTTCACGTCGAACCGGTCCGGATCGCCGCAGGTCTACATAGTCGGCGCGGACGGCCTCAATCTGCGCAAGGTGACGTCGGAGTCGTACTGCGATCGCCCGACCTGGTCGCCGGCGCCGTTCAACGAAATCGCCTACGTGTCCCGCACCGGCCCGGGCTACGATATCAGGGTCTACGATCTGGCGACCGAAGTGCGGCGTCAGCTGACGTTCGGCGAAGGCAGCAACGAAAGCCCCGCCTACTCGCCCAACGGCCGCCACCTGGCGTTCTCGTCGACACGCAGCGGACGGGCACAGATCTACACGATGGCCCGTGACGGACGGGGTACGCGGCAGATCACCCGCGACGGCACGAACTCCATGCCGGACTGGTCGAAGTAACACCTGAGCACTGAGGAGCTGCACATGATGGCGAAGCGAACGGACTCGATCCTGGGCTGGGGTGTCGCGGCAATCCTGCTGGTGAGCCTTTCCGCGGCGTGCGCCGACAAGAAGCCGCCCGTCGCGCGGCCGATCCAGCCGCCGGATACCAGCGCCGGAGGCGCGGCGCCGATGTCGCCGTCGGGGCCTGTGACCCCGACGCCCGTGCGCGAGGTACCGCTGACACCGGCACCCGCGCTGACGGAAGACGCGCTTGCCGGGCGAAGCGTGGACGACCTGAACCGGGACTCACCGTTCAAGCCGGTGTTCTTCGGCTACGACAGCGCCGAACTGTCGCCGGAGGCCCGGGCGATTCTGGACGAGAACTCGACCATCCTCAAGACGTACACGTCGTGGATCATCACGGTCGAGGGGCACTGCGACGAACGGGGCACGGCGGAATACAACCTGGCCCTGGGTGAACGGCGCGCCGTCTCGGCGCAGTCGTACCTGGTGTCGCTCGGCATCCCGGCCAGCCGGATTCGCACCGTCAGCTACGGGAAAGAATTCCCGTTCGATCCCGGTCACGACGAAGGCGCATGGGGCCGCAACCGGCGGGCGCATATCGTGATTACCGGCAAATAGAGACCGCGGGCCGGCAGCGGTCCGCCTGAGAGGCGATCATGACTCGACGAGGCACCATGCTCGTTCTCGCCGCCGTGCTGGCGGTGACGACGTCCATGCCGATGGAAGCCGCGAACCGCGAACAGCAGCAGATGATGGCGGACCTGCGCATGCTGCAGCAGCAGACGCAGGCGCTCCAGGTGCAGCTGGCGGCGTTGACGGAAGCGCTGCGGGCGGTGTCGACGAAGATGGACGAGCAGGCGGCGCTCAGCCGCAAGACCGCCGCCGACTCAAAAGTCCTGGTGGACGGCGTGGCCGGGGACATCCGGGTGGTCCGCGAGAAGGTGGACGAGACCAACGTCCGGCTGAGTTCGCTGTCTCAGGAGATCGAGGCGATCCGGACGATGCCGGCGCTGCAGGCCCCGACGGCGGTACCCGTCCCCGCCGGCACGGATCCGGCTGCGGCTGGACAACCGGCGGCCGGAGCGCCCGCCCCCGCACAGACCGGCCCGCCGAGTCCCGGCATGTCGCCGCAGCGGTTGTTCGAGTCGGCCCGCGCGGACTACTATGCCGGCCAGTGGGCCCTGGCGATCCAGGGATTCGAGACGTATCTGAAGACGTTCCCGAAATCCGATCTGGCAGATGACGCCCAGTATTACATCGGCGAGACGCAGTACATGGCGCATGATTACCGGCAGGCCGTCGCGGCGTACGATCGCGTGATTGCGGCGTACCCCACGAGCAACACGCTGCCGGACGCGTACTACAAGCGGGGGCTCGCGCTCAGCACGCTGGGGCAGGCCCCGCAGGCCCGCGAGTCGTTTGAGTTCGTCATCAAGACCTACCCGGACAGCGATGCCGGGCGGCTGGCCAAGCAGGCGCTGGAACGTCTGAACAACCCCAGGAAATAACCGGCCCGCGGCGCGGCCACCAAGGAGCACACGAACACATGGCGAGAAGTCACAACCGCATCATCCTGATTGGCAATCTCGGCAAGGATGCCGAGCTGCGCGCGACTCCCGGCGGCAAGTCGGTGGCGACGACCAGCATCGCGATCAATGACCCGGCGAAAAAGGATGAGTCGGGCAATCCGGGCACGGAGTGGTACCGCCTGAAGATCTGGGGGAAAACGGCAGAGAACCTGGGCAAGTTCCTGCTGAAGGGCAAGCAGGTGTACGTCGAAGGACGCCTGTCGATCCAGACGTGGAAAGACCGCGACGGCAAGGACCGGTACACGCCTGAGGTGTCGGTCGACCAGATTCTGCTGCTCGGCAGCGCGGGCGGCGGGTCCGGCACCTACGGGGCCCGGAGCGAGACGCCCGTCGCCGATGACGTCGATGGCGGTCATGACGATCCCGCCGTGGACGATATTCCGTTCTGACTGGGGATTGGGGGTTGGGGGTTGGGGGTTGGCGACAGCCAAGAAACAGAAACGACGCGCAGTCACGCCGGACTCAGAACTGGAGATTGGGGACATCCACAAGATTGGGCCCACCGCCCCCCCCCCCCCCCCCCCCCCCCCCCCCCCGGGGGGGGGCGGGCCGCGGCGC
>CAYJPV010000001.1:175408-424621 GCA_964372095.1 uncultured Vicinamibacterales bacterium
AAAATAAACAAAACCGACGCGCTGACAGGCGGGACTCTGAACTGTATATTGGGCACATCCACACTTCTGCCCCAACCCCCAACCCCCAACCCCCAATCCCCAGCTACGTGCTGCGTCCGTACCGGTCCTCGAGGCGCACGACGTCTTCGACTTCGGGCGTCGACACTTCGAACAGGTCACAGTCTTCGATGGCGGTCATCCGGTGCACCCGGCCCGGCGTGACGTGGATACGATCGCCTGGTACCATCTCGCGCCCGACCAGGCGCTCGCCGTCCTGAATCTCGAACAGCAATCGTCCCGAGTAGACGTAGATCGTCTCTTCCTTGACGTTGTGGTACTGCAGGCTCAGGGCATGCCCGGCCGTCACGTGCAGGATCTTGCCGACGTAGCGCTCGGTCCTCGCCCACCACAGTTCATACCCCCACGGCTTGTCCACCTTCGTCACGCTGCCGTTCAACACGTCACTCACCGGTCACTCCTCCCTCGGACTGCCGTCCGCCTGTCGTCTCTGCCTCTATTCGCTGTAGCACATCCGCCGCCAGCGCCGCCACGTCCCGCCCGGTCCGCAGCCGCAACGCTGTCCGGGCTGCCCGCCGCAGGTCCTTCAGGACCACGCGGGAAATGAGCTGCCGGGCCGCGGGAATCGACCCCGTCGCCATCGACAACTCGGTCACGCCGAGCCCCAGCAGGAGCACGAGCGACGCCGAATCGGTCGCCATCTCGCCGCAGACGGACACCGGCCGCCCCCTCGCGCGGGCGGAGCCCACGACGAGCCTGATCACGCGGAGAATCGCCGGGTGCAGCGGCTCGTACAAGGCCGCCATCCGCCCGTCAGCGCGGTCGACCGCGAGACAGTACTGCACGAGATCGTTGGTACCGATGCTGAAGAAATCCACGTCCTCGGCCAGAAGATCGGCCGTCAGCGCCGCGGACGGCACCTCGATCATCGCGCCAACCAGGATCGCGGGGGCGAGGCCATCGTGCGCCGTCACGTCGGCCATGACATCGCGCAGCACCGACCGGGCCGCCTGCAGTTCTTCGACGGTGGTCACGAAAGGAAACAGCACGCGCAAGGTGCCGTGACGGGCGGCGCGCACCAGCGCCCTGAGCTGCGTCACGAACACGTCCCTCCGGCTGAGGCTGAGCCGGAGCGCCCGCATCCCGAGAGGCCCGCCGGAAGCCTGACGCCCGCCATCCCTGTCGTCCGGCCCGCGCCCCAGCACCTGCTCCTCGTCCAGGTCAAAGGTCCGGATGGTGACCGGCAGCGGTGCCATCGCCTCCAGCAGTTCGCGATAGATGCGGTACTGACAGTCCTCATCAACCGCGTCGACCGGCCGCGCGCCCACCAGGTATTCGCTCCGAAACAGGCCGATCCCCTGGGCTCCAGCGTGCCTGGCGGCCTCGGCTTCCGCCGGCCGCTCGACGTTGGCCTCAATCCTGATGACCACGCCGTCCCGTGTGGCGGCTGGCGCCAGCGGTTCCTGGCCGCTCTCCGGTTCCTGCCTCATCCGGGCCGGCTGCCGCGAGGCGGCCTCAAAGTCCTCCGTGTCCGGGTTGACCAGCAGCGTGCCCGTGTTCCCGTCAACGAGGATCAGGTCGCCGGGGCGGACGAGGGCGGTCACCCGGTCCACGCCGGCTACCGCCGGAATGCCCAGCGACCGGGCGAGGATGGCCGAATGATGGGTCCGGCTGCCGGTTTCAATCACCAGGCCGGCGACGCGCAGGCGGTCGAGCTGCCCGGCCACAGATGGCGGGAGATCGTCGGCCACGAGCACCGCGCCATCAGGCAGGTCGCCGAGCAGATCCCGCAGCGGCGTACCGCCGGCCTGCAGGTTCCTCCGCAGACGCCCCACGACATCCGCGACGTCCCCGCGGCGCTCCCGGAGGTAGTCGTCGCCCATATCCGAGAAGACGGCGCACACGTCGTCGCACGCCTGCTGGAGGGCCCACTCGGCGTTGACGCGATCGCGTGCCACGAGGTCGCGGGCCCGCGGGACCAGGAGCCGATCGTCGAGCATGAGCTGCTGGGCCTCGAAGATCCGCGCCAGTTCGGGTCCCACCCTCCGGCTCACGCGGGCCCCGATTGCCTCCAGCTGGCGGCGGGTCTGCCCCAGCGCGCGGTCGAGGCGGTCCAGTTCGCGGGGCACCTGGCCTTCCGACACGGAGTGCCGGAGGATGAGGGGATGCTGCAGGAGCAGGGCCGCCCGCCCGACCGCAACCCCTGACGAGACGGCGATGCCCGTCAGGCGGTGCACGCGCCCTCGCCAAACCCCGACTCGACGAGCCTGCAGAGCGCGTCCAGCGCATCGGCTTCGTCGGGTCCGTCAGCGCACAGATCGATCTCGCTCCCGCGCGCCGCCGCCAGCAGCAGAATGCCAAGGATACTCTTGCCGTCCACGGTCTGTCCGCCGCGACTGACCGACACGCGGGACTGGTACGCACCCGCGGCGTGGACGAACCTGGCAGCCGCCCGCGCGTGCATCCCGAGGGCATTGGTGATGGCGACGGACCTGGTCAGCATCGCATCAACTCCGGTTCTCGCCCAGCATCAGGTCCGATGCCACGTGAATGGCCTTCCTGCCCGTGTCCCGAAGCGCGCGGGCGACGGCCGTGAGGTCGTCGGATCGCTGGAGGCCGGGCAGCTTGATCAACATGGGCAGATTGACGCCGGTCACGACCTCGACGACGGCCGGTTCCAGAAAGGTCATGCCCAGGTTGGACGGGGTCCCGCCGAACATGTCGGTGAGCACCAGGACACCCGAGCCGTCCTGCATCTGCTGGATGGCCCGTTTGATCTCTTCCCGTGCGTCCTCGACATCGTCATGCCAGCCGATCGAGACCGCCGAGAACTGCGGCAGGTCGCCGACGATGGCCTCGGCCGCATTGAGCAGTTCGCGGGCCAGTTGCCCGTGGGTGACGACGACAACGCCAATCACAGTCCGTCTCCTCCCGTGGGCGCGCTTACGTGCGCGGTGCGAGATCGCGGTGACGCACGTGCATCCGGGTTCCCCGTCTCGGCGTCAGCGACCGGCGCAACGCCTCCGCCATGTACACCGAACGATGCTGGCCGCCCGTGCAGCCGATGGCGACGGTCAGGTACGATTTGCCTTCGTCCGCGTAGTGCGGGATCAGGAACTGGAGCAAGGCCGTGAAGCGGGCCACGGATTCCATCGTCACGGGGTGCAGTTCCATGTATTCCGCGACGGGCACGTCGCGGCCCGTCAGGTCCCGGAGTTTCGGCTCGAAATGGGGGTTCGGCAGGTACCGCACATCGAAGACGACGTCCGCCTCGAGCGGCAGGCCGTGCTTGAACCCAAAACTGAGCAGCGTCACCTGCAACCGCCGGCTTCGTGTGCGGCCGCGCGAGATGGCCATGAACGACTCGCGCAGTTCGTGAACCGTCAACGACGAGGTGTCGACGATTTCGTCGGCGAGGGCCCGGATCGCCATCATGCTGGTTCGTTCTTCGGCGATCCCCTCCCGAATCGGGCGATCGTGGGCGAGGGGATGCGGGCGCCGCGTCTCGCTGAAACGGCGCACCAGTACGGAGTCGGATGCCTCGAGGAAGATCAGCGTGGGCGACAGCCCCTTCATGCGCCTCAGCTTGCGCCAGGTCGCGGGAAACTCCCGGACGAACGCGCCTTCCCGCACGTCCAGGACGATCGCCACCTTCTCGAGCTCCGACCCCGCCCGCATCGCGAGCGACGCGAGGGTCGGCACCAGGGTTGTGGGCAGGTTGTCGACGCAGAAGTACCCCAGGTCCTCCAGCGCGTGGATCGCCTGCGACTTGCCCGCGCCCGAGAGCCCCGTCAGCACGACGAAGCGGGCGTCGGCAGCCAGCGACCCGACACGAGGGCGAGGGCGCACCGGCGGTCGCGCCATCATTCGTTCTCCGGCTCATCGGGGGCGTCGTGCTCCCCGGGCGTGTCATCGACGGCTCCACGCAGCCGGCGGTCGATCTTCTCGGCCAGGTCGCGCGCGGCGTGGTGGCCGCGGGAGCGCAGCAACTGGTTGCGCGCGGCGACCTCCACCAGGTTGGCGACGCTGCGGCCGGGCGCCACCGGCATTTCGATGAGCGGCACCCGCAATCCCAGGATCTCGAAGAAACGATCGTCGAGCCCCAGGCGCTCGTACTGGCGCCCGGCTTCCCAGCGTTCCAGCTGCACGACCAGTTCGACCCGCTTCGAGGTGCGCGTGGAGGCCACGCCGAACAGATCCTTGACGTTGATGACGCCGAGCCCGCGAATCTCCATGTGGTACCGCGTGAGGTCAGGACACGTGCCGATCAGGACCGACTCGGCACGGCGGCGGAGCTCGACGGTGTCGTCGGCCACGAGGCGATGCCCCCGCAGCACCAGGTCGAGGGCACATTCACTCTTGCCGATGCCGCTCTCGCCGACGATCAGGACGCCGAGGCCCAGGATGTCCATCAGCACGGCGTGGAGAATCGTACGTTCGGCCAGGCGGTCCTCGAGGAATGACGTGAGCTTGGCAATCGCGATCGGCGTGGCCAGCGCGGTGCGCAAGACCGGGACGCCCGCCCGATCCGCCTCGACCGGCACTTCGGGCGGCACGGCCAGGCCATCGGTCACCAGGACGCAGGGGATCGCATGCCGGAACACCCGGGCCAGGCTCGACCGCCTGGCGCCGGGATCGAGGCTGTCGAGGTATCCGACTTCGCTGGCGCCAAACACGACCACGCGGCCGGGCTGCAGATAGGCGTCGAACCCGGCCAGGGCGAGGCCGGTCTTGAGGACGTACGGATTGACGATCGTGCGGTCCATGCCCGACGCGCCCGCCAGAATCTCGAAGCCGAGGTTGAAGGCTTCGGTGCGCGCACGCACGAGCCACCCGACGGTCACGGTCGGCGCGGGGGAAGTCATGGGCGACAGGCCGTTCGGCGCGGTCAGGACTTCGGCTCGATCAGGCCCAGATCGCCGTCGGGCCGCCGGAACATGACGTTGACCTCGTCGGTCATCGGGTTCCGGAACACGACGAAGGCGTCTTCCCGCGGCCCGACGGCCTCGGCGGCCTGCTCCATCGACATCGGCTTGACGGCGTACCGTTTCGCCCGGACGATCCGCCTGGCCGTCTCGGACGACACGGGGCCGGCGGCGGCCGGCGCCGGGCGCTTGCGGGTCGGGCGCGCGTCGCGTTTGCGGGTCTCCCACTTGCCTTTCAGGGTCTGCCCCTGCTGGGCGATCCGGTCGGCGGCTTCACCGACGGACTCGGTCCACGACGTCGAGACCGCGCGCCCCTTGAACATGTGCCCGCCGCGGGCATGCAGGTGGATCTCGGCGACGTGCCTGAACTTCTCCATGTAGAGTTCGACCTGGCACGACACGGCCTTGGTCGTGAGCACGCGGTCGAGCCGCTCGATCTTCTTCTCGACGAGACGGCGCAGGCCCGACGTGATGTCGATGTGTCTGCCGGTGAGCGTGAATCGCATGATGACCTCAATAGAGCATCTTGCGCTGATTCGACGTGGGAATCTTCAGTTCTTCCCGATACTTGGCAATCGTCCGTCTCGCCAGCACGAGTCCCTCCTTTTGCAGGATGCTGACGATCTTCGAGTCACTCAAGGGTTTCCGCGCATCCTCCGCCTCGATGATCTTCTTGATGCGCTGCTTGATCGTGACCGACGATACGCTTTCGCCGTAGGAACTGCTGATGCCACTGTGGAAGAAGTATTTCAGTTCGAAGACGCCCTGGGGCGTGTGCATGTACTTGTTCGTGACGACGCGGCTGACGGTCGACTCGTGCATGCCGATGTCGTTGGCGACATCCCGCAGCACGAGCGGCCGCAGGTGTTCAATCCCGTTGTCGAGGAAGTCGCGCTGGAACGTGATGATGCTCGTCGCGACCTTGTGGATGGTCTTCTGCCGCTGCTCGACCGACTTGATCAGCCAGAGCGCCGACCGGAACTTGTCTTTGACGTAGGCCCGCGTCTCGTCGCTGTTCTCGCCGTTCTTGTCGAGCAGCCGCCGGTAGACCGGGCTGATGCGCAACTGCGGGAGCCCCTCCTCGTTCAGGACGGCGACGTACTGGTCTTCGACCTTCACGACGTAGACGTCCGGGATCACGTACGGTGACGCGCTGCGGTTGTAGCGGCTGCCCGGCTTCGGGTCGAGGTGGCGGATGAGTTCGATGTGCTGCTTCAGTTCGTCGATCGTCAGGCCCAGCTTCCGGGCGATTTCCGGGACCTGGTGGTTCTGGAGCAGGCGCAGGTGTTCGGTGACAATCTTCTCGGCCGGCGTGCCTTCCTGCCCAAGGTGCCGCAACTGCAGCCAGAGACACTCCTGGAGGTCGCGGGCGGCCACGCCAATGGGGTCGAACGCCTGGACCTGCCGGAGGACGGTCTCCACCTGGTCCACCTGCCAGCCCCCCATGCCCGCGATCTCGTCGACCGACGCCACCAGGTAGCCGTCGTCGTCGAGGTTGCCGATGATGGCGTCGCCAATGCCTCGCAGCGCCTCGTCCGCCGACAACAGCGACAGCTGCCAGCGCAGATGATCGGCCAGCGAGGTCGTCGTCGACAGCGTGTTCTCGATCGGCGGCAGTTCCTTGACCTCGGTCGGCGTCTTGGGGCGATACCCGTCGTCGAGATAGTCACCGAAGAAGTACGCGTAGTCCGAGTCTTCCCAGGCGTCGCCTTTGTTGACGGCCGCATCGGCCCCGACCTCGTTCTTGTCGGGCGTGCCACCGTCAGCCGGCTGCAGTTCCTCGGTCTGAACCTCCTCGAGCATGGGGTTCTCGACGATTTCCTGGTTCAGGAGATCGGCCAGTTCCAGCGTCGACATTGGCAGCAGCTTGATCGCCTGCTGCAACGACGGCGTCAAGATGAGCTTCTGGACGAGCTTCGTGTGGAGCTTCTGCTGAATCGCCATGTCTACAGTCGGAGTCTAGTCCTTCGGGCGCTGTCAGTCCAGACGGAAATCGGCGCCCAAATACACGCGGCGGACCTCGTCGTCCGCCTCCAGGTCGCGGGGCGTCCCGCTACGAAAAATCACGCCGTCATTGACGATATAGGCGCGATCGGTGATGCGCAGGGTCTCGCGCACGTTGTGGTCGGTAATCAGGATGCCGATGCCCCGTTCTTTCAGGTGGAAGATGATCTTCTGGATCTCCGACACGGCGATGGGATCGATGCCGGCGAACGGCTCGTCGAGGAGGATGAACTGCGGACGGATCACGAGCGCCCGGGTGATTTCCACGCGCCGGCGTTCGCCGCCCGACAGGGTGTAGGCCGGCGAGGCCGCCAGCGGCGTCAGCGAGAGTTCCGCCAGCAGATCGCGGAGCCGGGTGCGGCGCTCGGCGCGGGAAATCCCCAGGGTCTCGAGAATCGCCGTGATGTTCTGCTCGACGGTCAGACCGCGGAAGACGGACGGTTCCTGGGGCAGGTACCCGATGCCCTTGCGGGCGCGGATGTACATCGGATCCGACGTGACGTCCTGCCCGTTCAGCAGCACGCAGCCGGCATCCGGCGCGGTCAGGCCCACGGTCATGTAGAACGTCGTGGTCTTGCCGGCGCCATTCGGGCCCAGCAGCCCGACAATCTCACCCGAGCTGACCTCGACGCTGACACCCTTGACTACCGTCCGGCCGCCGTACGACTTGGTGAGGGATTCTGTGCGGAGGGTGGCCATCACTTGCGCGGCCCCCAGCACGCGGGGCCGCCCTTGGTTTGGGTGCGGAATTCGTCGTCGCCGTCGACGCTGATCGTATCGACGGACTTCCAGAAAGTCAAAACCCGGCCTTCGGTTTCGCGGCACTCGGCCACAATGCGCACGGGCGTCCCCAGCATCAGGTACTTCTCCTCCGCCGCCAGGTACGTGAGGCGGGTCCCGGTGGCGTCGCGGTCGCCGACGTGCAGGGTCACCTGCTCGTACGCCTCGGCGCGATCGAGCTCGCGGCCCGACGAACGCAGGTACAGTTCGACTTTCGTGGCCCGCAGGTCGCCCTGGGGTCCCGACACCCGCGCATTCGTGGTGTAGGTCGCCCGCCGGAGCGCCTCTTCGTACAGCAGATCGTCCGCTGTGCCAATCGACGCCACCCGTTCGGTCTTCTTCGTCTGTTCGTTGCGCTGGTCCAGCATGAACGTCGACCGCGCGTGGCCGATGGCCGACAGGTTCCCCGTGGCGTCGTCCAGCGTCACCGTGTCGCCCTGGATCGCCGTATCACCCTGCCACAGGCGCGCCCCGCCGGCGTACACGGCCAGCCGCAGCCCGCCGTCGTAGTTCAGCGTCTCCCCGGCTGCAAAAATGGCCTGATCGGCTTTCAGGATCGCGGGCCGCTTGCCGGCGTCCCGGGCCGCGCCGCCGGTGACGGGCCGGATGGTGCTGCGTACGTTCGTCGTCGCCACGATCTTCTGCCCTTCGAGCGTCAGCTGGATCGACTGGGCATCGATCGTGACCATCTGGTCGGTCACCCGCGGGCCCAGGCCGGTCGAATCGTCGATCCCGTCGATGTTCAGGACGCCCGTCTGCACCTGGTACCGCACCTCCGCGCCGCTCGCCCGCACCGAGCCCTCCTCGAAGCGCACCGCACCGCGGAAACGCGCGTCATCGAGGCTCCCGAACCCCGGCGAGACCACGAGATCCAGCGTGCGGGACCGCGCCGTACGCGCGATGGCCGCCCGTCCCCCCGCGGCCGACTGCTGTTCGCGAAACACCACGTCGCCCGAGAACGACGCGGACGTCAGTCCCGCGCCGGCTTCGCCCGCCGCAACCAGGTTCGCCGCCGTGATCGTCCGCGCCGGCACCGCGCCGTCTTCGGGCAGCAACAGGCGCACGGCGTCGCGCGCGGTCAGCGCCGTAACCGTGGCGCCATCGGGACCCAGTCCCACATTGATGGCGCCGCCCGAGATCCGCCGGCTCGCGCCGGCGCCCGCCGCCACCTCGATGACGGCCTCGCGCGACAAGGTGGTGCGAGCCAGCGTCCGGCCGTCTTCGGCAAACTCGAGACTCATATCCTGGGCCGTCATGGCCTTCACGGCCCCCGCGCCTTCGCCCAGACCCGAGATCTTCGACTGGCCGCGCATTTCGAGCAGTTGCACCCGGGATTCGTCGTCCGTCAGAAACGCGGTCGCCGCGCCGCTCTCGAGCACGCGGGTGCCGTGCGCCAGCCGGAAACCGTCCTCGAACCGGATGTGGTGCTCGAGGCGGGGGAAGACAGCCGTCCCCGCCGTGACGTCCATCACGGGATCCGTCGCCTGCTCTCCCGCGAAGTGGAGGGCCGCCTGGTGATGGAGTTCGAGCAGATCCTGCGGCTCCGTGTACGTAGCGTCCAGCGACGTGCCCGACACGCGCCCGCGCGTGAACGACACCTGGCCCGTCGCCCGCACCACGCCCTCCGCCTTGTCGTACGTCGCGTCGGGCGCCTCGATGCGCAGGCCGTCGCTGCCCGCCATGACGACGTGCCCGGTCATCTTGACGTGCGATTGTTCCGGATCGGACACCTGGGCTTCGTCCGCGGTGATCCGGATGTCGCCGCCCTCGCGCTTCACGATCCGGAGGCGCACGCCCGTCAGCTTCTGGCGGCCGTCGGCATAGTTGAGCGAGCCGTCGAACTCGATTTCGAGGTCCTGGCGCTCACCGCGGAACCTGAGCACCTGTCCCGCGGTGCCTTCGACCGCCGCTGCCGGGTCGAGCCGATCCACGCCTTCTCGCGGCTTCACGGGTTCCCGCGGCTGGCGCACGGCGACGTACACCAGGACGGCGAATCCTAGTCCGAAGATGGCAATCGCGCCACGAAGCCTGCGCTGCCAGGGTGTCATGCCGCACCCGAACCCGCGGTCACGTCTGCCAGCGAGAGTTCGAGCGTACTCCTTCCATTGAACGTATTCTGCTCGACGGTGAACGCCACGTCCAGCGATTCGCGGGCCCCGGCGATGAAGCTCTCCCGCTCCGCGCCCCGCCAGTACAGCGCCCGCAGCACAACGCCTTCGTGGCGCAGCCCGACGCTGAGGTGCCGTTCCTTCAGCCGGCGCGGCCCGTCGGTCACGGCCGCGCCCCGCGCGAAGAACAACGGCCGCGGATTGGCCATCCCGAACGGCGCCAGCCGGCCCAGATCCTCGTAGAACCGATCGGTGATGGCCCGGAACCCGAGGGGCGCGTCCAGCCGCAGCTTCGGCCGCAGGTCGTCGGGCGTCAGGCGGTCTTCGCCGATGGTGGCGACGGCCGTGCGGAACTCCTTGATGCGCGAACGCGACAGCGTGAGCCCGGCCGCCATCTTGTGGCCGCCGAACCGCTCCAGCAGCGGCGCACACGCATCGAGGGCCGCGAGCATGTCGAAGCCCGGAATGCTGCGGCACGACCCGTGCGCGGTCTCTCCGTCGATCGCCAGCACGACGGCCGGCCGGTGATACGCCTCGACGAGCTTCGACGCCACGATGCCGATGACGCCGCGGTGCCAGCCGTCGCCGCCCACCACCAGCACGGAACGCGCCCCGATGTCGGGGTCGCCATCGACCAGCCGCCGCGCCTCGACCACCATGGCGCGTTCTTCCTGCTGGCGGCGTTCGTTCTCGCGATTCAACTGCTCGGCCAGGGCACGCGCCTCGTCCAGGCAACTATCGTCCGAGGCCAGCAGGAGGCGCAGCGCCAGGTCGGGCGTGCTCATCCGGCCGGCGGCATTCAGCCGCGGGGCCAGCATGAACGCCACGTTCTGGCTCTCCACGCGCTTGCCGTACAACCCGCAGACTTCGAGCAGCGCCCGCAAGCCGGCTTTGTGCGGCCCCCGCGACAACGCGTCGAGGCCCAGGCTGGCAATCACGCGGTTCTCGCCCAGCAGGGGCACCACGTCGGCCAGCGTCCCGAGGGCGGCCAGCTTGATGAAGCCCGGCACCCACCGGTCGTGCCCCGAGCGGGTACACAGCGCCTGCACGACTTTCAGGGCGACGCCGACGCCCGCGAGGTCCTTGTCGGGATACGTGCAGTCGGGCCGTTTCGGGTTGATCACCGCAAACGCATCCGGCAACGAGTCGTCCGGCTCGTGGTGGTCGGTGATGATCAGGTCGATCCCCAGTTCCCGGGCCCGCCGCGCGGCCTCGGCGCCCCGGATGCCGCAGTCCACCGACACGATCACCCGGGCCCCTTCGGCGTGGAGGCGTTCGATCGCCGGGATATTCAGTCCGTAGCCGTCCCGGATCCGCTCGGGCACGAAGTGGCCGACGTCCCCACCCAGCAGTTCCAGCACCCGGCGTACGATGACGGTGGAGGTGATCCCGTCCACGTCGTAGTCGCCGTGCACGGCGATCCGTTCGCCGCGGGCGACGGCCGCCAGCAGCCGGTCCACGGCGCGGCTCATGTCGGCCAGCCTCAGGGGATCGTGGAGATGCGCGAGCGTCGGATACAGGAACCGGTGGGCCGCTTCAGGATCGGTCAGGCCCCGCTGCCACAGGAGGCGGCCGACCATCGGATCGACACGCACGGCTTCGGCCAGGCGCCGGGCGCCGGCGTCATCGTGGGACGCAAACTCCCAGACGTAGGGCACCATCAGCGCGCGTCTTCATCGACGAAATCGATCCCGGCCCGCCCGAGATTCCGGAAACGCTGGTACCGGGCTTCCAGCCGGTCCGCCGACGACAGGGCGGAGGTCCGCGCCAGTGCCACCACCAGCGCCGCGTCCAGCATCTCGGCCGCCCGCGCCGGGTCCTGGTGGGCCCCGCCGACAGGCTCGGGCACGACTTCGTCGACCACGCCGGACTTCAACAGGTCCGGTGCCGTCAGCTTGAGCGCCTCGGACGCCTCCATCTTCCGGTTCGAGTCGCGCCACAGGATGGCCGCGCACCCCTCCGGCGGAATCACGCTGTAGATGGCGAACTCCTGAATCAGGACCCGGTCGCCGATGGCGATGCCGAGCGCGCCGCCGCTGCCGCCTTCGCCCGTCACCGCCACGACAATGGGGACGTCGAGGACCGCCATCTCGCGCAGGTTGAGGGCAATCGCTTCGGCGACGCCGCGTTCTTCGGACTCGATGCCGGGATACGCCGCGGGCGTATCCACGAAGACGATCACGGGCCTGCCGAACTTCTCGGCCAGCTTCATCGCCCGCAGGGCCTTCCGGTATCCTTCCGGCCTGGCGTAACCGAAGTTGCGGACGATTTTCTCCTTGGTCGTGCGCCCCTTCTGGTGCCCCACCACGAGCACGGGCTCGTCGTGGAACCGCGCGAACCCGCACACGATCGCCGCGTCGTCGGCAAAACGCCGATCGCCGTGGACTTCGTCGAAATCCGTGAAGAGCCGCTCGATGTAGTCGAGCGTGACGGGCCGGCTGGGGTGCCTCGCCACCAGCACACGCTGCCAGGCCCCAATCGACTGGAAGAGTTCGGCGCGCATCGACTCGACGCGCGCTTTCAGGCGGGCGATGTCCGCGGCCCGGGCCTCGGTGTGCGGCATCATGCCGAGGGCCTCGATTTCCTTCAGCAGGATTCCGACGGGTTCTTCGAATTCGAGTAATTCAGCTGCCATCTGTGTCCTGTTGTGATCCTACCGCAGAGTCACCGATCCTGCGCCGCACACCGCATCAAGCTCGGCCGCCAGGGCGTCCGACGGCCGCACCCGCACCTGCCCCGAGACGTCCACCCGGACCCGCATCGGGGGCACCGCGTCGGGCAGGTCCAGTTCGAACACGACCTTGCGATCCCCGCGGTGCCGCCCCAGGATATCCGAGACGCGTTCGAGCTGCTTGCGGTCCACCGGGGGCACACGCAGGCGCACAACCACTTCCCTCCTGAGCGACTCGGGCACGGCGTCAATGGGCAGGATCTCGGACGCGAGCACCCGGGTGGAATCGTCGTCCCGTTCAAACCGTCCGCGGACCAGCACGGGCGCGTCCGCCTGGAGGAGAGCCGACGCCTTGCTGAACGCGTCGGGAAACACCACGACCTCAACCGTGCCATGGGGATCTTCGAGCACGAATGCCGCCATCCGGTCACCCTTGCGGGTCTTCAGCTGCCGCAGTCCGGTGACAATGCCCCCGATGGCGACATCTTCGCTGACGCGCGCGCTGCGTCCCGGGGCGCCGTTTCCGAGGCCCTCCCCGTTGCCCTCCCCGTTGCCCGCACCGTCATCGTCGCCGGCCGGCTGTTCGCCCGACGCCAGCAGTTCCGCCAGCGACCGCGCGCCGAAACGCGTCAGCGCGTCGGCGTACCGGTCGATGGGATGGCCGCTCAGGTACAGGCCCAGGGCCTCTTTCTCGGCGGCCTGGCGCTGGGCATCCAACCACGGGGAGGCCGCGGGCAAGGGGAGGTCGGCCGACCCGCCGGCGGCCGACTCCTCGAGCCCGAACAGCCCGCCTTGCCCTTTCTCGCGATCCCGCTGGTGCCGGCTCCCGTGTTCCACCGCGCCGTCGAGGGCCGCCGCCAGCCGCGGGCGCAGAGCGGCGGGCGCCTCGGCGGCCGGCGAGACGAGGCTGTCCATGGCGCCGGCCTTCACCAGGCTTTCGAGCACACGTTTGTTCACGAGGCGCAGGTCGGCGTCTTCACACAGCCGGTACATCGAGGCGATGCGCCCCTGCTCCTTGCGCACCTGCAGGATGGAGGCAATCGCGCCTTCGCCGACGTTCTTGACGGCCCCGAGCCCGAAACGCACGCCGTCGGACGTGACCAGGAACGCCAGATCGCTGGCGTTCAGATCCGGACCGAGGATCGGCACGCCGAGTTCTTTGCACTCGTGCAGGTACATCGCGAGCTTGTCGGTGTTCTGCGACTCGATGGTGAGCAGCGCCGCCATGAAGTGCCAGGGATAGTTGGCTTTCAGGTACGCCGTCTGGTACGCCAGGTAGGCATAGGTCGTCGAGTGCGACTTGTTGAACCCGTAGCCGGCGAAGTACTCGATCAGCTCGAAGATGCGCGTGGCCTTCTTCTCGCTGATGTTCCGGGCCACGGCGCCCTTGACGAACTTCACCTTCTGGTCCTGCATGACCTTGGCGTCTTTCTTGCCCATCGCCTTGCGCAGGATGTCGGCTTCGCCCAGCGAGAACCCCGCCAGGGCACTCGCGACGCGCATGACCTGCTCCTGGTAGACGATGACGCCGTACGTCTCGTGCAGGACCGGTTCGAGCTGCGGCAGTTCGTAGGTGATCTCGACGCGCCCGTGTTTCCGGTTGATGAAGTCGTCGACCAGGCCGCCCTTGATCGGCCCGGGCCGGTACAGGGCGTTCAGGGCGATGAGGTCTTCGAACCGCCGGGGCTTGGCCTTGCGCAGGATGTCGCGCATGCCGGAGCTTTCGAACTGGAACACGCCCAGCGTCTGCCCGTCGCAGAACAGGTCGAACGTCTTCGCGTCCTCCATCGGCAGGTTATCGATGTCGAGCGCCGAGCCCGTCGTGCGGACGATCTGCTTCAGCGCGTCGTCGATCAGCGTGAGCGTGCTGAGCCCCAGGAAGTCCATCTTGAGGAGGCCGATCCGCTCGATCTCCTTCATGCTCCACTGGGTGGTGATTTCGTCCCGGCTCCCCTTGTAGAGCGGCGCGAACTCCGTGATCGCCCTGGGCGCGATCACGACGCCGGCGGCGTGGACCGACGCGTGACGGGCCATGCCCTCGAGGCGCCTGGCAATGCCGAGCAGTTCGCTCACCCGGGCGTCGGACTTCTCCATGTCCTTGAGGACCGGGTTCTCGGCCAGCGCCTTCTCGAGCGTCATGTCGAGCGCCGCCGGAATCTGCTTGGCCACGCGATCCACGTCGGCGTAACTCATGTCGAGCACGCGCCCGACGTCGCGGACGGCCGCCTTGGCCTTCATCGTGCCGAAGGTGATGATCTGCGCCACGTTCTCGCGGCCGTACTTCCGGGTGACATATTCGATGACTTCGCCGCGGCGGCGTTCGCAGAAGTCGATGTCGATATCCGGCAGGGACACCCGTTCCGGGTTCAGGAACCGTTCGAACAGCAGATCGAACTGCAGCGGGTCGACGTCGGTGATCTTCAGGCAGAACGCCACCAGGCTGCCCGCCGCCGATCCGCGGCCGGGCCCGACCGGGATCTGCCGTTCTTTCGCGTACCGGATGAAGTCCCAGACGATCAGGAAGTACCCGGGGTACTCCATGCGCTTGATGACATCGATCTCGAACTGCAGCCGCTCTTCGTACTCGACCACGGTGTGGCGCAAAGCGCCCCGCGCCTCGAGTTCGAGCCACCGGGGCCGCCGCGCCTCGAACCCCTTCCGGACCTCGTGCTCGAAGTACCCGTCGACATCGAACCCGTCCGGCACCTGGAAGTTCGGGAGGTACGGTCCTTTGTCGTCCAGGTTGACGTTGCACCGTTCGGCGATCGCCACCGTGTTGTGCATGGCGTCCGGCAGGTGACCGAAGACCGCCTCCATCTCTTCCGGCGTCTTCAGGTAGAACTGGTCACCGTAGTACTTCATGCGCTCGGGATCGTTCGCGATCTTCCCGGTCCCGATGCACAGCAGGATGTCGTGGGGCCGGGCGTCGGCCTGCCGGAGGTAGTGCACGTCGTTCGTGCACACCAGGGGCATCTCCAGCTGGCGCGCGAGCGGCAGCAGCCCCTCGTTGACCCGGCGCTGCTCTTCGATGCCCTGGAACTGCAGTTCCAGGAAGAAGTTCTCCGGCCCCAGGATGTCGCGGTACTGGGCCGCGGCCTGGACGGCCCGCTGGAACTGGTCGGCGCGCAGGTGCGACGGGATCTCGCCCTTCAGGCAGCTGCTCAGCCCGATGAGCCCTTTGGCATGCTGCGCGAGAATCTCCTTGTCGATTCGCGGCTTGTAGTAGAACCCCTCGGTGTACGCGGACGACGTGAGCTTGACGAGATTACGGAACCCTTCGTTCGTCTCGGCCAGGAGGATCAGGTGGTTGGCGGTCTCGCCGGGTGTCCCGCTCTTGGTCGTGCGCGCGCCGGGCGCGACGTACACCTCGCAGCCCATGATGGGCTTGATGCCGCGCTTCTTCGCCTGGTCGTAGAACGTGATGGCCGAGAACAGGTTGCCGTGTTCGGTCACGGCCAGCGACGGCATGTTCAGCCGCTTGGCCTCGTCCAGCAGTTCCCCGATCCGGCACGCGCCGTCGAGCAGGGAGAACTCCGTGTGCAGATGCAGATGGACGAACTCGGCCATGTCACTCCCACTCAATCGTCGACGGTGGCTTGGAACTGATGTCGTAGACGACTCGGTTCACGCCCCGGACGTCGTTGACCAGCCGGCTCGACATCGACGCCAGCAGGTCCGGGGGCAGCCGCGCCCAGTCGGCCGTCATGCCATCCAGGCTCTCCACCGCCCGCACGGCAATCGTGTATTCATAGGTCCGCTCGTCTCCCATCACACCGACGCTCTTCACCGGCAGGAGCACGGCGAAACTCTGCCACACCCGCGTGTACCACCCGTGCCGCCGGATCTCGTCGACCACGACCGCGTCGGCGCGCCGCAGGATGTCCAGGCGCGCCTCGGTCACCTCGCCCACGATCCGGACGGCCAGCCCCGGTCCCGGGAACGGCTGCCGGGTCACGAACTCCTCGTCCAGGCCCAGGGCCCGCCCCAGGGCCCGCACTTCGTCCTTGAACAACTGCCGCAGCGGCTCGACGAGTGTGAACCGCATGTGTTCGGGCAGGCCACCCACATTGTGATGGGCTTTGATGGCCGCCGACGGACCAATGACCGATACCGACTCGATCACGTCAGGATACAGCGTTCCCTGCGCCAGGAACTCGAACCCGCCGAGTCTCGCCGACGCTTCTTCGAAGACGTCGATGAACAACCCGCCGATGATCTTGCGCTTCCGTTCGGGGTCGGTGACGCCCGCCAGCGCCGTGACGAACCGGCGCGACGCATCGACGAATTCGACGCGCAGCGCCAGTTTCTCGGCCAGCCGGCGCCGCACCTGCGCGGCTTCGTCGAGGCGCAGCACCCCATTGTCGACGAACACGCACGTCAGACGATCGCCGATGGCCCGCTGGATCAGGACCGCGGCCACCGCTGAATCCACGCCCCCGCTCAGGGCGCAGACGACCCGCCCGTCCCCGACCTGCGCACGGATAGCCGCGACGGATTCGTCCACGTACGATCCAATCGTCCAGTCACCCGAACAGCCGCAGACGTCGAACGCGAACCGTTTCAGCATGGCCAGGCCGTGCGTGGAGTGCACGACCTCCGGATGAAACAGCAGGCCGAACTGCCGGCGCGGCAGCGACTCGATGGCGACCACCGGCGCATTGGCGCTGGCGGCCACCACACGGAACCCCGGGGGCGGGCTCTCGACGTAGTCGCCGTGGCTGGCCCAGACGGCCTGGTCAACCGGCAACCCGTCGAACAGGCAGCCCGACGGCTGCGCCGCACGGATGGTCGCCGGCCCGTACTCCCGCTGGGATGCCCGGCCCACCACGCCTCCCAGCGTGGCCGTCATCAACTGCATGCCGTAGCAGATACCCAGCGCCGGGATGCCCGCCTCGAAGAGGCGCGGATCGACGCGCGGCGCGCCTGGCTCGGCCACGCTGCGGGGACCGCCCGAGAGGATGAGCCCGGCGGGCTTGCGCGCCAGGATGGCGTCCGGAGACTCCTGGAACGGGACGATCTCCGAATACACGGCCAGTTCGCGCAACCGCCTGGCAATCAGCTGGGTGTACTGGGATCCGAAGTCGATGACGACGATGGTTTGATGGGTCACGTGGATGACGCGCACTCAGACAATACGGAACGCAGGGAGTCCGGTGATGTGCTTTGTCGTATTATACCGGGGTGTTCACGGCCGCGACTACCCGACTGTTTGACGCCCTCATTCCGGCAGCGCGCACACGCCGCGTGTCCAGACTGGCACTGTGCGCCGCCTTCGTCTACGCGGCATCGTGTCTCACCCCGGTGATGGCCCGGACCCCGTCGCCTCAGGCGGCCCCGCAGGCCCCTGCCGACCGCAGCACCGCCGCGAAGTCCGGCAGCCGCAAGAAACTTCGCCCCCTTGTGGTGTTTCCGGGCGGCATCGTCTGGCAGACGCTCCTCGTAGCTCCTCCCGTGTACCTGCCGGCATTCGACCCCAGTCGGGTTTACATCCCGTTGCGCGACGACACGCTGGTCGCCGTGGCCCTCGAAACAGGCGCGGTCGCCTGGACGCAGCCCCAGGCGTCGACCGTCGACCTGGCGGCCACGGGGACGCTCGTGCTCGGCGCGGCGGGCACGGCCGTCTGGGCCCGCGACGGGGCCACTGGCGAAAACCGCTGGCAGCAGGATGCGGGCGCCGAGGTGGTGAGGCTGGCTCCGGGCAACGACGGCACGGTGCTGCTGCTGAGCATCACCGGTGACCTCATCTGTCTGTCTCAAGCCGACGGCTCGCTCCTGTGGCGGCACGCGCTTCAGGGAACGTCTGCCGCGCCCATCGTCCACGACGACACGCGGGTGTTCGCCGGGCTCGCCGACGGACGTGTGATCGCCCTCGACGGAAAGACCGGTCAGCCGCGCTGGACCCGTACGGTCGGCGGCACCGTCCTGACACTGTCCACGGCGGACAACCGGGTGTTTGCCGGAGCGGCGGACAACTTCTTCTACGTCTTCGACGCGAAGAAGGGCGGCCTCAAGTGGCAGTGGCGAACGGGCGGCGACCTGGTGGGGGCGGCCACCGTCGACAAGGACCGGATCTACTACGCCTCCCTGGACAACGCCCTGCGGGCGCACAACCGGCGTAACGGTCATCTGTCGTGGAAACAGGGCCTCGTGTCGCGGCCGACGAGCGGCCCCGCGTGGATCGGCGACCGGGTGGTCGTCGCCGGAATCGAACACGAACTGCGTGCCTATGCGGCGAAAGACGGCGGGGCCGCCGGTATCGTCGGCCTCCCTGGCCGGGCCCTGCACCGGCCATTCGTGGCCGGCCCGTTCGGCGATCAGCCCGGGCGGCTGGTCGTGGTCACCGGGGCCGGCCATGTCCTCGCCGTCGGCGAGACGGTCGAGCCTCCCCTGGTACCGCTCCGGGGGTTGCCGGGCATTCCGCTCAAGCCGGAGACGGTCAAACGGACGGTGATCGGCGGCAGGCCGTAAGACCTGGCCGGGCGCTCACGGGTTCAGGTGCCGGCGATACAGGTGCAGGTACGCACCCAGGGCGCTGAGCCCGATGAACTGGAAGACGATGCCGCGAAACAGCCACGCCAGCAACTGCAGCGGGACCACCGCCAGCCCGACGAACGGCACAAACGCGATGAGCCCCAGGCTGGTCGTCGCCACGACGGAGATGACCGTCGCCCCGACCACGAGCACGACGACCAGGCCGAAAACGCTCAGCACCGGGCGCGCCTGATCGCGCAGGAACCCCACCACGCGGCGTGACGCCTGGCGGACCCCGCAGTCGTCCACCACGACCACCATCTGGATGAGCAGGTAGACGAAGTTCACCAGCGTCAGCCAGATCGCCAGGACCGTGGACGCGATGCCAGCCGTGACGGTCCAGGCCGTGTTCGATTCGGGCGTCAGCGCGGCGGGCAGGTTGCCGAAGAGCACGCCCAGGTACAGCGCCCCGGACCCGGCGTACACCACCATCAGGACCAGACCCAGCCGCACGAATCGGCGGAAGTACGCCCGACAGCCGTCCTGGAACCGGGTCAGCCCGAAACGGCTCCCCGTCGCCACCGTGGTCAGCAGCAGGGGCGGTTCCTCCACCGGCCCTGCGGCGCGTTCGCCCTCCGCCAGCACCGCCACCGTGCCGCCTTTCGTCAGGAACAGGAGCACCGAGCCGGCCACGCCGACGACACCGAGTGAGAGCAGGAACGACGCCAGCGCGATGGGCTCCGACAGCAGCACGGACGCCACGCCGGTGAGACTGGACCGCAGGTCGGCGAGCGACAGGTCCGGCAGGTCCTGTCCGAGGACCAGGGCCACCATCAGGCCGCCGCCCACCAGCGGGACGGTCAGCAGCAGATTGACCGTCGTGTCGGCCACGAACTGGATCGCAATCACCTGCCAGTTGGCCGCAGCCACGAGAGCCCCCCGCTTCAGGACGGTCTTGACGCTGGCGTTCGTACTCATGTCGGTATGCTCGTCAACGTTCCGGCCATCCCGGCCTCAGGCCTGACGCAGGCTTTACCCTTATAACACGCCCGCCCGTGCACCACTCGCCCGACTGCCCCTTGTCGCCGCCTCCCGCGGCGGCTATGCTGGCTTCGACCTATGTGGACATGGCCCGTCGATCGCCCGTGGAGGCGGCTCCTGAGCGCGTGGCTGCTGGCAGCCGTGCTGACGGTTCTGGGCTTTCGCGCGATAGAGACCTATTACCTCGGCTGGACGGATCGCGACGGCACCCAACGGGTGCGCGCGTCCGTCACCGAGCAGTTCGCGGACGCTCATCGCACACTCGACCTGGCGGCGGCGGCGGTCGTCCGTGAAGGGCGGCTCGTATCCGACGCGGCCACCGATCCGCGGGCCACGCGCGACCTCTTTGCCCTGCTGGGCCGGATCGCGCCCCCGGCCACCGGCATCGCCCTGTCGGTCTATACCCCGACCGGCTCGCCTCTGGCCTGGACGGGCCGGCCGTCCGACCTGCCACGGGCACGCGTCGGGGGCGGCACCGCCTTCTTCGTCGCCCCGGGTCCCATGGGTCCCCGCCTGTTCTCGGTCAGACCGATTCCGGGGCCAGACGCCGACCGCACCGGCACACCGCCGGCGCAGGCCTCCGTCCGGGTTGCGAGCCTGGTAGCAGAGCTTCCGCTTCCCACGCGGCGCGACACCGGCGCCTCGCCCAACGAGACGGTCACGTGGCGCGTGGGGCACGTGGACGTTCAGCTGCGGGCGCGCTACGAAGGCGCGGGAGCGCTCGAGCAACCCGGGGCGTTCACGCTGGCCGCGCCGGACGGCGCCCCGCTGCTCGAAGGCCGCGTCGCTGTCCAGGACGTGAGCCGCGCGCGGAGCGTCTGGCATCTGCGCATGACCGCCACACTGATCCTGCTGGCTGCCGTGTTCGGCGCCCTTGGCGCCGCGCCGCTCACGGCGTGGAGGGGGCGGACGCGCTCGGCAACCCGATACATGGCCGCGACGGTAGGCGTGACCGGCCTGGTCCTCGCGGCGCGGGCGCTGGCCTGGATCGCCCTCCCCCGCCTCCAGACCGGCCTGGCCGATGACGGGCTGCGGGGCCTGCTGTTCCGATCGCCCATCGACTTTCTGCTGACCGCAGCAACGGGCCTGCTCCTGGCGCTCGTCTTCGGCAGTTCCATCGCCCGCGCGCGGATCGCCTGGCGCGGCGCGCGCGTGCCCGTCGATGGCTCGGCGGCCCGCATCGGCCTGTTGATCGGGTCCTGCTTCGCCGCGTCCGCGCTGGCGGTCGCCATCTTCCGGGGCATGCTCTGGATCATCCGGGCGCTCGCCACGTCATCAACGACCGACCTGTTGACGTTCTCGCTCCATCACGGCGCCCCGTCGAAGCTGGTCATCGAGACGGGGCTCGTGCTGGCCACTGCGGCCGCGGTCTGGCTCGGCATCACCGTTCTGCGCGCGCCGCTCATCCTGTTCCGCCTTCAGGCGGCGCGGCCGCAGCGTGCCGCGGCGGTGGCGGCCTGGGTGCTGCCCCCGGTGGCCACGCTCCTGACACCGCTGGCCGGCCCCGCGGCGGTGGCCATTGCCGTTGCAGCGTCGTGGCGCCGGATCGCGCGCGGGTACCGGCATGCGTCGCAGGCCACGCGCCTCATCATGCTGTTCGGCGCGCTCGTCGCGCCCGTCGTCTCGTGGTATCCGGCTCTCTTCGTCGAGTCCGACGCCGCCCGGCGGGTCCTGATCGCCGAACGTCTGGCGCCTCAGGCCATCAGCCAGCGGTTCGACCTCCAGGCACGCGTCCGGTTTGCCCTCACGGAGATCGACGCCATCAAGGGGCTCGACGAACTGGTGCAGTCGCCAGCCGGCATCACCGCGTTGTCGGTTCCCACCGAGTCGGCGTTCCACGTCTGGTCCCAGACGGATCTCTCGCGCGCCCGGTTGACGTCCGCCATCGAGTTGTACGGCCCAGGCCGGCTGCTGGTCAGCCGCTTCGCGCTCAAACTGCCCGACTACACATCCGCGCAGCAGGTCTGGGAAGGCGAAGGCTGCGACTGGAAACTGTTCGAAGAGGTCTCGCCGTTCTTCTCGGAAGAGCGGCGCCTGCTGTATGCCGGCCGGGGCCTGTGCGTGCCGACGCCGGCCGGGCCGCGCCTGGTCGGGGCTATCGCCATTTACGCGATGCTGGACCATGGCGACCTGCCGTTTATCGCGGCGCAGAATCCGTACGTGGCGATGGTCCGCGGCCAGCGCGCCTTCGATCCGGAAACCGTCCAGAGCCGCAACCTGGACTTCGTGGAGTACGGCTGGAGCCGGCGCCCGGTGTACGCCTCCGGCGCGGCATGGACGCTTGACGATGAGACGTTCCGGCGCGTCTATGCGTCGCGCGATCCGTTCTGGACCACCTTGTGGTCTGCCGGGCAGCGGTACGCGGTCCACATCACCAACGACCGCGGCGGCATCTACGCGCTCGGCTATCCGACGTTGACCGGTGTCGAGCACCTCGTCAACATCGCCGAACTGGTCGTGCTCGGCGGCCTGACGTTCATCGCGCTGCTCGCGTTCTCGTGGCTGACCGCCCTCGCCGGCGGATACCGCGATCTGAGCGGGCGCGAACTGCTGCGGGAGGTCCGGGCGAGTTTCTACCGGAAGCTGTTCCTGGCGTTCGTGGCCGCGGCCGCCATCCCCGTGATCACGCTCGCGTTCGTCGCGCAGGCGTACCTGGCGTCCCGCCTGCTGGCCGGCATCGAAGAAGCCGCCGCCCGAACGGCATCGGTGGCGCAGCGTGTCGTCGAGGACTACGCGCAACTCCAGGAGCAGGGCGAACGGCGCGTCGACACGGTCGACGACGACATCCTCGTGTGGATCGCCCGCGTCATCGACCAGGACGTCAACGTCTTCGAGGGCCCGACGCTGATGGCCACCAGCGAACGCAGCCTGTATGCCTCGGGCGTGCTCCCAACGCGCACCTCCGCCGACACGTACCGCGCTATCGTCCTCGACCGGCAGGCCGCGCACGTGGCGCGCGACCGCGTGGGCGAGTTCGACTACCTGTCGGCGTCGGCCCCCGTCCGCCTCGGTGATCGGGAAGCTATCCTGACCGTGCCGCTGACCCTGCGGCAGCAGGCCATCGAACAGGAGATCACCGACCTGACCCGGCGGATCATCCTGGCCGTGCTCGCATTCATCCTGGCCGGATCCGGCCTCGGGTACTGGATGGCGGAGCGCATTGCCGATCCCGTCAACCGGCTGCAGCGGGCCACCGCGCGCATCGCCCGCGGCGACCTGACGGTCCGCATTGCCCTCACGTCGTCCGACGAACTGCGGCGCCTGGTCGAGGCCTTCAACCAGATGGCGGGAGAGCTGCAGCGTCAGCAGGGTGAACTGGCGCGTGTCTACAAACTCGAAGCCTGGGCGGACATGGCGCGCCAGGTGGCCCACGAGATCAAGAATCCCCTGACGCCCATCCAGCTCTCGGCGGAGCACCTGCGACGGGTGCACGCCGACCGGGGCGCCCCGCTCTCGCCGGTGCTCGACAACTGCGTCGACTCGATCCTCACGCAGGTGCGCCTGCTCCGGCAGATTGCCGGCGAGTTCTCGAGTTTCGCGTCGTCACCGACCGCACGGCCTGTCGAGACCGCGGTGGACGAACTGCTCTTCGAGGTGATGGAGCCGTACCGGCCCGGCCTGGCGGGACGCGTGGATCTGCGCGTGGATCTGCCTGCCGCGTTGCCCGCCGTCCGCGTCGACCGCACGCTGATCGGGCGCGCGTTCACGAACATCATCGACAACGCGCTGCACGCCATGCCCAACGGCGGCTCCGTGACGGTGACGGCCGAACGGCAGGACCGCTTCGTTGCCGTCACCGTGACCGACACGGGCGTCGGCATGGACGACGCCGCCGTGGCGCACATCTTCGAGCCGTATTTTTCCACGAAAGCCACCGGCACCGGCCTGGGGCTGACGATTGCCAAACGGAATATCGAACTGAACGGCGGGACGATCGCGGTGCGCAGCGTCGTGCAGCAGGGCACGGCCGTGACGTTGTCGCTGCCGATGGCGGAGAACCGATAGCCGATGGCCGTCTTTATTCGTTCGCCGCCGCGGGACGCCGGCGCAACCGCGTCCATCCCCATTCGATAAACGCCGAGGCGAGATAGGTATACGCGATGGCGATCAGGACGATGCGCGGCTCGAGCTGGACGACGGCGATGACGGCGGCCAGCAGAACGAGCACCTTGTAGGAACGCCGCACCCGTAGATCGATCGTCTTGAAGCTGCGGAAGCGGATGGTGCTCACCATCAGGATCGCCGGAACCAGTGCCACCGCCAGGGCGATGAGGGCACCGCGAGGGTCCGAGAAACCCTCCGGGTAGAAGAACACCGTCGACGCCGGGACCGCCGCCGCCGCCGGGCTGGGCATGCCCACGAAGAACCGTTTGTCCGTCGCCGACGCGCTCTGGATATTGAAACGGGCCAGACGCATGGCGGCGGCCGTCACGAAGATGAAGCCCGTGGCCCAGCCGAGGCGGTTCAGGGGCTGCAGGCCCCAGACGAACGTCAGGATGGCCGGGGCCACGCCGAACGAGATCACGTCCGCCAGCGAATCGAACTCGCGGCCGAAGGCGCTGGTCGTCCCGGTGAGCCGGGCGATGCGGCCGTCCAGCATATCGAGCACGACCGCAACGCCGATGAACGGCGCGGCCGTCGTGATGTCACCACGCATCGCGTAGAGCACGCAGGCGTACCCGCAGAACATGTTTCCCAGCGTAAACAGGCTTGGCAGCAGGTAGACCCCTCGCCGCAGGCGGCGTTCGCCGTTCGGCCCGCTGCGAAACGAATTCAACACGTCAAGTCTCCCCCGCCCGGCTGTGGGCTCGGGACCATCAGTACTCATGGCCACCTCGCAAGGACGGTTTCGCCGCCACGGACCGTCTGCCCCACCTTCACGTTGAGCGCGACCGACCGCGGCAAGAACAGGTCAATCCGGGACCCGAACTTCATCAGGCCGAACTTGTCGCCCGCCTTCACCTGCGCGCCTTCGCCAACGCGGCAGACCAGCCTGCGGGCCACCACCCCGACGACCTGCCTGACCACGACCGTCTGGCCCGCGTGATCGATCCAGACCTCGTTGCGCTCGTTCTTCACGGCCGCGTCGGGCCGGAACGCGGCGAGAAACGCGCCCCGCTTGTACTCCACCCTGGTCACGCGCCCCGACACTGGAATCCGGTTGATGTGAACGTCGAGGGGCGACAGGAAGATGCTGATCTGCGTCCAGTCGCCCGGCGGCGCGGCGTTCAGTTCCACGTCGCCGGCGATCATCACCTTGCCGTCAGCGGGTGACACCACCGCGCCAGGGTCTGCCGGCACGGTCCTGGAGGGGTCGCGGAAAAACAGCGCCATGCAGACCGCCAGGACGGCGAAGACCACGGCGGTCCATCGCCAGCCCAGCCACGCGGCCCCGATGGCGGGCACCAGTCCGGCCAGCACGAAGGGCCAGCCTGCTCGGTCCATGCTCATGGGTCTATTCTATCGGCTTTCGGCTATCGGCCATCGACTATCGGCCATCGGCTATCGGCTGCAGAAACAACAGAGCCAGCGCCCGAACTCGTCGAGCGCTGGCTCCGTTGCTGACCTGCGTCCGTGCGGGAAGGTCCCGCCAGTGCCTATGCGGTCAGGGCTTGCGCCCCTCCAATCGTCTTCTGGCGGCGCACGATGTCTTCCATCCGATCCTTGAGCTGGAGCTTCCGCTTCTTGATAGTAGCCGCTTCGACTTGTTCGGGTTCCGAGAGGTACGCCTTGTGGGTGAGTTCGGACAGGCGCCCTTCGAGTTCACGATGTTTGGCAGCCAGTTCCACGTACTCGGCGTCTGTCAGGAGCTGCGAGGGCTGTGCTTCGGTCGGTTCTACCGCCATGAGGTCCGCCTCCTTCCGTCAGGGGCCTTCAGAAGCGCATGCGTCAATCGATGACAATACATATCAGAAACTCAGCAGAGCCGGCTGCAGCGGGCGCTGCGAGACCGGTTCAGGTGACACGCCGAACGCTACCACAAGGCTCCCGAGGATTCAAGCGTCCGAACGGTCTCCAACGGCTTGGATCGGCCGCATCAGGACGAGCGCATCGTCGGGCGGATCGTCGTAATACGCTTTCCTCACAGCACGTTCGACGAATCCGAGCCGTTCGTACATCCGCCGGGCTTCGCCGTTCGCGCGCCGGACTTCCAGCAGCGCCACCGTCGCCCCAAAGCCGGCGGCGACCCCGATCGCGTGGAGCACGAGGGCCGTGCCGATCCCCTGCCCGCGCCAGGCGCGTGCCACCGCCACATTGTTGATGTGCAGCTCGCCCAGCACGATCCAGGCCGAGCAGTAGGCGACGGCGTCTCCACCCGGCCCGCAAGCCGTCCAGATCCAGGACTGCGGCTGCCGCATGTCGTCTTCGTACATCTGGCGCGACCAGGGATGCGAGAACGATTCGCGATCGATCACGAGAATGGCGTCGAGCTTCGCCGTGTCGGTCAGCCGGACTACGCGGAAGGCCTCAGGCATGGCGGACGGGACGACGGTCCCGGGCCAGTTCGACGTCTGGCCTGCGCACGTAGAGGGGCACAATCGCGTGCGGATGGAAGGTGCCCCCGCGGGCGAACCGTTCTGCCGCGAGTGCCGCGACGTCGGGTGCGATGGACGGCACCGGATCGACGACGAACGCCGCAAGGCCCTCGGAGCCGTTGACCGTATCCCGGTAGCGGACAGCGCCATCCCCGACGAACACTGCCCCGCAGACGCCCCGCTCCGCCCACTGAAGCGCGGTCTCGGCGGGCATGCCGACGGCGGCCTCGCCGGCCGGCTCGAGCGTCACCGCCCCGTCGCCCTCGCGGTGCACGACGTAACGCGCCGCAAAGACCTCGCCGCGTTGCCCATCCATCCAGACACCCACGTGAGCCGTGTCTGCCCGGAGGTGCGGCAACGCCGACCGCGCCAGGGCATCGAGCGCCGACACGCCCACGATGGGCCGGCCGGCGGCAAACGCCAGCCCCTGCATCGAGGCAATCCCGATCCGCAACCCGGTGAACGACCCCGGACCCGACGCCACGGCAAACAGGTCGACGTCATCCAACCCCAGGCCCTGACCGGCCAGCAGCGCGAGGACCTCGCCCGGCAGCCGTTCGGCGTGGGCGCGGTTCACGTCCCCGACACTCAGGGCGATCGTGACCCCGTCCCGCACGAGGGCGTGACTGCCCCACCGCGTCGTCGTATCCAGCGCCAGCACGAACATCCCCGCATTGTGCCCCAGGCCACGGCCGCAGCGCCACCCGGCCGCGTTCGTGTCCGGGGTCATGCTTGACGCGCCGATGGCGCCACTCCTATATTCCGAACGTGTCCTCTCCTGAACGGAATGCTCCGCCCCGCCCTGCCGCGACAGCCACGCCCGCCATGCGGCAGTACCTGGAGGCGAAGCGGCAGTATCGGGACGCGATCGTCTTTTTCCGCATGGGCGACTTCTACGAAATGTTCTACGAGGACGCGCTCGTGGCCGCCCGCGCCCTCGACCTCACGCTGACATCCCGGTCCAAAGACGCCGACGGCGGCAGCATCCCGATGTGCGGCATCCCGTTCCACGCGGCCGAGACCTACCTCTCGCGCCTGGTGAAGAAGGGGTTCCGCGTCGCGATCTGCGAGCAGGTGGAAGATCCGCGCAAAGCCAAAGGACTGGTCCGCCGCGAAGTCGTGCGCGTCGTCTCGCCGGGCACGTTCACGGAAGGCGACTACCTCGACTCGCGCGAGCCGGCGTTCCTGATGGCGATTGCCCCGGTGTCCACCGGCGATCAGCCGGCGACGGCCGACGCGCGGCCGGCCAGCCCCAGCACGGCGGCCGTCGGCGCCGCGCTCCTCGATCTGTCCACGGGTGAGTTCCAGGCGGCGGAATACCACGGGCCCGGCGGTCACCGGGCGTTGCTGGACGAGCTGGCGGTGCTCAAACCCCGTGAAATCGTCCTGCCGTCCGAGTCGGCGATCGACGACGTCGTGCCGGCGGTCCTTCGGGGCACGGCGTCGGTGACGACGGTCGACGGGTGGACGTTTGAACTGGAAAGCGCCCGCCGCACGCTGCTTCAGCAGCTGCGGACCCAGTCGCTCGAAGGATTCGGCCTCGAACACCACCCGGCTGCCATCCGCGCCGCCGGCGCCCTGGTCCGCTACCTCCAGGACACGCAGAAAGCCGAACTGTCCCACGTCCGCGAGGTGTCGTTCAAGGAACACGCGGATCGCCTGGTGATCGATCCGCTGACGATCAGACACCTCGAACTGGTGGAATCCACGGAGGGCGGGCGGGCCGGCTCGCTGCTCGGCGAAATCGATCGGACGGTGACGCCGATGGGCGCCCGCCTGCTGCGCGCCTGGCTGCTCAGGCCGCTCGTGGCCCTCGAACCCATCCGCGACCGCCTCGACGCCGTCGAGGACTTCGCGTTTCGCACGACCGATCGCGGCAAGGTGCGCGACGCCCTCACCGGCGTCAGTGACATGGAACGCCTGGTAGCCCGCGCGGCGCTCGGCACCGCCGGCCCCCGCGATCTCGTGGCCCTGAAAGCGTCGCTCCTGGTCGTCCCGCGGCTGCGGTCGTTGTTACGCGACATGCAGGCGCCGCTGGTGACGACGCTCGTGGCGGAACTGGACGACGTGGCGGACGTGCGGGATACGATCGAGGCCACCGTCATCGACGCGCCGGGCGCGCTCGCGCGGGAAGGCGGCTACATCCGCGACGGCGTCGATCCCGAGATCGACGACCTGCGCCACATCTCGCGCTCCGGCAAGCAGGTCATCGCCGAGATGGAGCAGCGCGAACGCGAGCGGACGGGCATTGCGTCGCTCAAGGTCCGGTACAACCGCGTCTTCGGCTACTACATCGAGATCTCGAAGTCGAACCTCCACGCCGTGCCGGCCGACTACCTCAGGAAGCAGACGATCGCGGGGGGCGAACGTTTCGTCACGCCGGCCCTGAAGGAGTACGAGGAGAAGGTTCTCGGCGCGGACGAGCGGATTCTGGAGCGCGAGATCGAACTGTTCGAGGCGCTGCGCGCGAAGGTCGGTGCCGAGGCGCCGCGGATCCAGGAAACCGCCCGTGCGCTGGCGACGCTCGACGTGCTCGCCGCCCTCGCCGAATCCGCGGCCCTCAACAACTACGTCAAGCCGCACCTGCACGACGGCGACGAAATCAGCGTGGCCGACGGGCGGCATCCCGTCGTGGAACGCCACTGCGCCGATCCGTTCGTGCCCAACGATATCCAGCTCGACGGCACGGCGCGCCAGCTCGTCATCCTCACCGGGCCGAACATGGGCGGCAAGTCGACCTACCTGCGGCAGGTCGCGTTGATCTCGGTGATGGCCCAGGCCGGCTCGTTCGTCCCGGCCCGCGAAGCCAAGCTGTGCCTGGTCGACCGTGTCTTCGCACGGGTCGGGGCGTCGGACAACATCGCGCGGGGCCAGTCCACGTTCATGGTCGAGATGCAGGAGACCGCCAACATCCTGCACACCGCGACCTCCCGCAGCCTGGTCATCCTCGACGAGATCGGCCGCGGCACGTCCACGTTCGACGGGCTGAGCATCGCGTGGGCCGTGGCCGAGTATTTGGCGTCGAGCCGGCGGCTGCGGCCGAAGACCTTGTTTGCGACGCACTACCACGAACTGACCGACCTGGCCGACACGCACGCAGGTGTGGTCAACGCGCACGTGGCCGCCCGCGAGTGGCGCGACGACATCGTGTTCCTGCGCAAGGTCATCCCGGGCCGATCCGATCGCAGTTACGGGATTCAGGTGGCCCGGCTCGCGGGACTGCCGGCCGAAGTCATCAGCCGGGCCCGCAGCATCCTCAGTGCGCTCGAAGAAGACGCCATGGCCCGGGGCGGGCGCCCGTCTCTCACCGGCCAGCCCGCCGCCAGCCGGCAGCAGCTCGGGCTGTTCGAAGTCCCCACGGCGATGGATTCCGTGGCGCGGCGGCTCAGGGAAGTGGACGTCGACAGGCTGACGCCGCTCGAGGCGCTGACGCTGCTGGCCGATCTGAAACGCGAGGCAGACGAGTCATGAGGCGGGCCCTGCTGATCGTGTGCTGGGTGGCGGTGTGCTGGGCCGCCGTCGCACCAGCGCAGGCCGCCAGCCGCTACGACCCGCGTCTGCGTTTCCGGACGCTTCGAACCGATCACTTCACGATTCATTACCACCAGGGCACGGAAACGCACGCCCGCCGGCTGGCCGATCTTGCGGAACAGGTTCGCACCGACCTCGAGAAGCGCCTGAACATCCCTGCGCCGGAGCACGCGCACGTCGTGCTGGTCGATCAGGCTGACATCGCCAGCGGCTGGTCCACGCCGCTCCCCTACAATCTGATCGAGATCACGCTCACCCCGCCCGCGCCGGATTCGTTTCTGGGGCACCATGACGACTGGCTGCGCCTGGTCTTCACCCACGAATACACGCACACCATGCACCTCGACCTGGTGGGCGGCTGGATGCGCGTATTCCGGACGGTGCTGGGCCGCCATCCGCTGGCGTTCCCCAATCTCTTCGTCCCGGCCTGGCAGGTTGAAGGACTGGCAACCTACGCCGAAAGCGCCGCGGGGCTTGGACGGGTACACGCGGCGGACGTACGCTCGGTGCTGCGCGCCCAGACCACCGCGGGCCATACGCCCCATCTCGATCAGCTGGGCGGCGGACTGGTGGCCTGGCCTTCCGGGTCGGCGCCGTACTTCTACGGCGGCGTGTTCTACGACTACCTGGTCCGGGTCGGAGGCCAGGACGCGCCTGGCACCCTGGCCCGGGAAACGGCCAGGCGCCTGCCGGCGCTCGGAGCGGGCGCGTTCAAGAAGGTGTTCGGTTCCAGGGCCGACGCAACCTGGAGAGCCTTCCGGACGAACATCCTGGCCTCGCCCTCCCCGGCTGCACCCGATCGTCCCGCCTCCGTCCGATTGACCCGGCGCGGTTTCGTGTCGTCGAGCCCGCGTTTCGCCCGGGCAGCACCTGAATCCGCCCCCGGCTCAACCCCCGTGTTCTACACCAGCAATACGCCGCACGGGTTTCCTTCGCTGCGATCGATAGGGGCCGACGGCGCGGGCGACACCCGCGTCCGTGACCGCTACCTCGGCAACGGCATCGGGTTCTGGCGCGACTGGACGGTGTACGACCAGCTCGAGTTCGACGGCCCGGTGGCGCTGTTCTCGGACCTGTGGGCGACGCACGTGACATCCGGGCGCACGGTTCGCCTGACCCGGGGTGCCCGCATCGCTGACCCCGATGTGTCGGCCGATGGCCGGTTCGTCGCCGCGGTCGTCACCGGCAACGGCAGGCGGCGGCTGGTCGTGCTGCCTGTGTCACAGGACACTGGCGGCCAGCCGCGTGTGGATGGCACGCCGACGTTCAATCTGGATCGCGCGGGTTGCTCGTTCGCCACGCCGCGCTGGTCACCCGACGGCGGGCGCCTCGCCGCCGTCATGCACTGCCTCGGCGAACTCCCGGCCATTGTCCTGGTCGACACGGCCACCGGCGCGCTGGCCCGCGTGGCGCCGCAGACTACAGCCCGCGACATCACGCCCGCGTGGACTCCTGACGGCCGCTGGATCCTCTTTGCATCGGACCGGACTGCAAGGCAGTACCGCATCTACGCCGCCCTGGCCGAAACACCGGCAGGGCCGCCTGTCGAAGTGCTGGCGGCACCAGGCGGCGCAACCGCACCGGATGTCTCCGCCGACGGCGCCTCGCTGCTGTATCTCAGCGCCACGGCGGAGGGCCAGGAGGTCTTCCTGGACGCGCTGCCGCGTTTCTCGGTCCCCGCACCGGCTGGCGCGGACATCCAGGCCGAGGCGGCAACGCCCGCCGCCGGAACCGGCACCCGGGAGGTGGGCACACGGGCTCCGGCATCCGGCGCCGGTGCGGCGGCCCAGGACCGCGGCTATTCGCCCTGGGCGTCGATGCTGCCGCGCGCCTGGCAACCCTGGGCCGTCATTGACGGTGAACGTGTCGATCTTGGCGCTGCCGTCAGCGGCACGGATCCGCTCGGCCGCCACACGTACCTGGCCCTGGCCACGTGGCCTGCGTCGCGGCCGGCGCCAAGCGCAGGTTTTCCGGCCTCCACGCGCCTCGACTGGAGCATCTCTTACACCTACGACCGGTGGCGGCCCTCGTTCTTCATGACCGCGTCCGATCAGACCGATCCGGTCAGCGTCACCTTTTCCGGAACGTCCGCGGTGTTCACGGCGAATTCGCGGGCGCGGGAATTGTTCGGGGGACTGATTGTCCCCGTGCGGCGCGTCCGCGCCAGTCATGCTTTCCTGGCCGGCGCATCCCTGCACGATGAGCGCGTCGCGCTGCCGAATCAGGAGCTTCGGCGTTCCCACACCGCTCTGCGCGCGGCCTGGGCGTTCTCGTCGGCCCGCGAACACGGGTACTCCATCAGCCTCGAAGATGGCGTACGCGCCGGCGCCACGGTGGAACGCAGCACGCCGTCGACCGGCGCGGACGGCCCGGCCACGACCGTGACGGGCGACGTTCGCCTGTACCTGCCCGGAGGCTGGACGCACGCCGTGCTGGCCGTGCGGGCGGCAGCGGGGCTCAGTGTCGGCGATCGCACCATGCGCCGGGTGTTCTCCGCAGGCGGGAACGCGGCCTGGCCCAGCACCTGGTCGTTCGATCGCCGGGCAGTCGCCTTGTTGCGCGGCCTTGACGCCGACACGCCCGGCCACACGGCCATCGTCAGTACCAGCGCCGACTATCGGTTCCGCATCGCCGCCGTTGAACGCGGCCCCGGTACCTGGCCGCTGTTCGTGAACCAGCTGTATGGGGCGGTGTTCGCCGACTACGGGACACTCGGGGCCGACATGCAGACGCTGGACCGGAAGATGTGGTCGGCCGGAGGAGAACTCTCTGCCAGTCTCACCGTCGGCCACTCGTTCCCGCTGACGCTCACCGCCGGCGCGGCGTGGACGCATGATGACGCCCGCACCGCCCGCGGAGGCCAGGCGAGCGTCTACGTCCGGACCGGCTACGCCTTCTGACGCACGAGCGTGCGACTCGGGCCGGGGCCTCGCCCGGAGCGAGTACGAGCATGCCGAAGGCGGCAGTCTGAGAAACGGCCCGCAGGAGCGCGTCCGCGCGACGGAGGGTCGTTTCTCCGGCATGTCGAGTCCGAGCGAAGGGCGAGGCCCCGGTCCGGGTCGCACGCGTGCTGCCGGGCGCTGATGGGCCAGCCACTCCGTCTTCAGTTAAGATCGGAAGATGAGTTCACGATTGCCCTACCATCCTGCGGTCCCGTACAACTTCGGCGGCCTCGAAGGCGACGAGCACACCTTCGAACGTGCCCGCGCCGTCGTCCTGCCCGTGCCGTTCGAACGGACGACGTCCTATGGGGCGGGCACCAAGGCGGGCCCCGGCGAGATCATCGCGGCGTCGCGGCAGGTCGAGTTGTACGACGACGAGCTTGGCCTCGAGCCGTACGAAGTCGGCATCCATACGCTGCCCGCCATGGAATCGCCGTTCCCGCGGACGGAAGACGCGTTTGCGGAGATGCGCAAGACCGCATCCTGGATTGCCGGTGCCGGCAAGTTCTTCGTGGCGCTCGGCGGCGAACACGCGCTCACGACGCCGCTCGTCGCCGGCGTGGTTGAACACCACCCCGGCGTCAGCGTGCTGCAGATCGACGCCCATGCGGATCTGCGCGACAGCTACATGGGCGACCCTCACAGCCACGCCAGCGCCATGCGGCGCACGCTGGAACACGCCCCGTGCGTGCAGGTCGGAATCCGCAATCTGTCGGCGCCCGAAGCGGCGGCGATTCCGTCGTTGCCGACGACGGTGTTCTACGACTGGAACATGCGGGACGACCCGCGATGGATGGATGTGGTGGTCGACAGCCTGGCGGACAAGGTCTACGTGACGATCGACCTCGACGGCCTCGACCCGGCCATCATGCCGGCGGTCGGCACGCCCGAACCCGGCGGGCTCTCGTGGCGCGAGGTGACGGCGTTGCTGAAGAAGGTGATGCGGCAGCGGGAGGTGGTGGCCTGTGATGTCGTCGAGCTCTGCCCCCTGCCGGGGTTCGTGGGCCCGAACTTTCTGGCGGCGCGGCTGGTTTACAAACTGATTGGCTACAAGTTTTTCGCGAGGTAAACACGACCACGCGGTCGGGGCATCTGCTCCGGAGCTATCCGGAGCAGATGTCTCGACCGCGTGGAATCCGGCGCCGTGTCCCGGCTCCGTCTGCTCAGCTACAGCGTCTCGAGCTCCTGCTTCGCGGCGGCGGCATACACCGACGTGGGGAACTCGTCGACGATGCGCTGGAACGACTTCTTGGCATCCGCCGCCTTGCCGGCCAGCCGGTAGGCCCGTCCCAGCTGCATCAGGACACCATCGGCAGGCATGTCGTCCCCGGGCTTGTCGGCCAGTTCTTTCAAGCCTGCCACAGCGTCATCGAACTTGCCGCCCGCCAGCTGCGCGTCGGCCACGCCGAGTTTCGCCATCGCCGCGATGACGCCGGTACCCTTCTCGGCCACCTGCCGGTACTGCTGGATGCCTTCGTCGGCCCGCCCCAGTGCCACCATCGCGGCGGCCGCGCGGTACCGCGCCACCAGGCCGGCCTGGGCCGCCGGATGGGCGTCGGCCACCGCCAGGAACTTGGGCAGGGCCGCTTCAAACCGGGCACGCTCCGACGGATAGGTGCCGGCCGGCTGCACCGGGAGTTTACCCGCCTCGCCTGCCACCGGCGTCGTCACCGGCGCCTCAGCCACGGTCATCGCCTCGGCAAGCATGGCCGCCGACTTGTTTGCCGACATCGAACGCCACGCCATCGTGCCGAACACGGCCACGGCAAGGACCAGGAGCGCCAGCAGGCCGTAGCCGATCGCCTTGCTGTTCGCCTCGTACTGATCCTTGAGTTCGAGAACCCAGTGGGCAACTTCGTTTTCTTTGAGGTGGTGTCGTTCGGTTCGCTTCATCGGTATGCTCGTTTGAGTCTGGTGCGCGTGAGCGGATTTGAACCGCTGGCCTGCCGCTTAGGAGGCGGCTGCTCTATCCCCTGAGCTACACGCGCCCGTGGCAAAGAAATCATTATACCTGCGAACAAACACGAATGGGGCTCGAGGGTCGCCCCCCAAGCCCCATGTGTCTGTCCGGCGGTCGCCGGCCTGTTCTCTGCCCTGCCGGGACTACTTCGCCGTGATCACGAAATGCGACCGGCGGTTGCGCGCCCAGCATTCTTCAGTCTGCTCCGTGCAGAACGCCTGCGACTCTCCGCGGGAGACCATGACAATGCGGGACGACGGAACCCCCAGCGACAGGAGGTAGCTGCGCGTGGCTTCGGCCCGGCGCTGCCCCAGTTCGACGTTGTATTCCTGGGTGCCACGCGGGTCGGCGTACCCGTCGATCCGCACCAGCACGCTCGTCCACCGCTGCAACCAGGCGGCGTTGCGCTGCAGCGTGGTTTCCGCTTCGACGCGAATGTCGTCTTTGTCGAAGTCGAAGAACACGTCCGCGAGCGGGTTGCTGGCATTGAGTTCGTCGACGCTCATGCGCGCGAACCGGTCCTCATCGGATTCGGCCGCAGGTGCGGCGGGCGCGGCCGCCGCCGCCGTCACGGGCACGGGTACCGGCTCGGCAGCCACTTTCGGCTCTTCCCACGGGATGGTCGGCGGCATCCGGTCCGGTCCGATGACAATGCGCCAGAACTTCGTGCCGCGGTCCTTCACCGTCGCCGGGTAGTAGTACCAGGCTTCGTCGCCGGCCTGGCCCCGGAGCACGCGGATGTCCATGGTCCCGAAGTGCACGACGTCCGGGTTGTGCTCGGTGACCTTGACGTCGAAACGGGCCCAGTCAACCTGGGTCAGCCCCACGAACTTCAGCACCTCGATCTGGCTGACGTTCTCGAGAGGCACTTTGAAGCTGCCGGCTGGTCCGCGCACCCAGACATACTGCACCCCGCCCAGGTCCCAGACGGTCTCGTTGACGCGGAAGTCGTCGATGACGACCGACATCTCGGGCCGGCCCCGATCGGGATACACGAATGCTCTGAGGCGCTTGGCGTCGGCTGAGGCGGGCTCCCAGAGCCCGGCCAGGACGATGGTGGCAAGCGCCACAACGACGACGGCGGGTACATGCTTTCTCATCACGCCGTCGTTATCGGCGCGAAGTCCGCACGACTAGAGGGTGTGCGCTGATTTGCTCAGTAGTGCAGGATGCTGACCACGTGCTCGCCTGCCAGCTTCGCGCGCCCCTGCAGGAAATCGAGTTCGATCAGGAACGCCAGGCTGTGCAGCTGCCCGCCGAGCTTCTTCACCAGGGACGCCGCAGCCGCGGCCGTCCCGCCGGTTGCCAGGACATCGTCTACCACCAGCACCCGCTGCCCGGGAATGATCGCGTCTTCGTGGATCTCGATGGTGTCGGAGCCGTATTCGAGGTTGAACGACTCGCTCACCCGGGCCGATGGCAGCTTCCCGGGTTTCCGGATCGGGCAGAACCCCGCGCCCAGGCGGTCGGCGACCGGCCCGCCAAGAATGAATCCCCGGCTCTCGATCCCGACCACCACATCGATGCCGGCACCCTGAAACGGCACGGACATCTGGTCGATGGCCGCCTTGAAGCCCTCCGGTTCGCGCAGCAACGTCGTGATGTCATAGAACAGGATTCCCGGCTTCGGGAAGTCGGGCACGTGACGGATCTTCAGCTTCAGAAACTCGGGACCGTGCAGCGGCGCGCCAAACTGTGCCATCGTGTGCTCACCCTCTGATGAAAAATTCGTGGTACTCGCCCGTGGCCGGCCCCGTGTCCCGGTCGACGTTGTGCACGCGCGCCCCGGCAGGTCCACGCCCGAGTGACGCCTCGAAACGATCGAGGGCGTCGCGGTCGCCTTCGGCCACCGCTTCGACCGAACCGTCAGGCATGTTGCGGACCCATCCGGTCAGGCCTTCGCGCCGCGCCGCATCCCACGTGAAGTAGCGGAATCCGACGCCTTGCACTCTTCCCGTGACCCGATACGAACGTGCCTGAAGCATGACAATGGCCTCGAAGACGACGCTCGGATTATATTGGAGAGATATGACACAGTCATCCGCTGTTGCTAGTAGCCTCACTTTGGGGGTGCCGGGATTCGCCTATGCCGACCTGTACGAACCAGGCCGGTTGCGTGATCTCCATGCGGCGTTTCTGCAGGACGTCGAGCGCGCCGAACCCGAGTTGGCGAAGCAGTGGGCCCAGTTCAGTGCCGCCCCGGACGCGCCGCGCCCGGCCACCGAGGTCTCGCTGCTCTACGTGCGGATGGCGCCCCATGTCAGCCGGTTCCTGTCGCAGGTGTTCGGGATTCAGGCCGACGTGGCCACGGTGGCGGCGGCCACACGGGCGCACGACAGCCTGTTCCGCTTCAAGATCGACTTTGTCCGCCGGCGCGTCGTCCCCCTGCTCAAGGGCGGCGTGAAGCACGACGCCGCGGCGGTAGACGATGAGGCCGTGCAGGCGATGATGGCGGCGCAGTTCCCGAGCGACCCGGAGATGGCCGTAGCGCGGGCGGGATGCCTGCTGCTGGACCGCGAGATCGCCGCCGCAAAGTCGGGCGACGAAGCCGAGAAAGCCGCCGTCGCATCGGCCATCGAGACGCTGAAACGCTGGTGCGCGGCCCGGATGCACGACCCGGCTTATCGCGACTGGGTGGTCTTCCGCCTGCCGGAGAACGTGGACTACTTCAAGCTCGTCCAGATCGAGCAGCCCGATCCCGCCATGCCCATGGCGCTGGCGGGTCCGGCCGGGAACCTGCGCAAACGCGATGGCTTCACGCTGACCGACCCGCGCATGAACGGCCGTGAGGTGCTGAGCGAGATCCACTACTGCGTCCTGTGCCACGAACGCGACAAGGATTCCTGTGCCAAGGGCCTGACCGACAAAGGCGGCGCAACGGCCACCAATCCGCTCGGCATCGAACTCGAGGGCTGCCCGCTCGACGAGAAGATCTCCGAGATGCACATGCTGCGGAAACACGGCGATCCCATCGGCGCCCTCGCGCTGGTGACCGTCGACAACCCCATGTGCCCGGGCACCGGCCACCGCATCTGCAACGACTGCATGAAAGCCTGCATCTTCCAGAAGCAGGAACCCGTCAACATCCCGCAGATCGAAAGCGGCATGCTGACCGACGTGTTGCGCCTGCCCTGGGGCGTCGAGATCTACGGGCTCCTCACGCGCTGGAACCCGCTCAACGTCAGGCGGCCGTACGCCTTACCCTACAACGGCAAGAAGGTGCTGGTCGTGGGCATGGGCCCGGCCGGATACACGCTGGCGCACTACCTGGTGAACGAAGGGTTTGGCGTCGTCGGCGTGGACGGCCTCAAGATCGAGCCGCTGCCCGAACAGTACACCGGCACCGACAGCGTCCCGCCCGCGCCAATCCGCGACTGGGCCACCATTTACAGCCCGCTCGACGAACGGCCGCTCGAAGGCTTCGGCGGCGTCTCGGAATACGGCATTACCGTGCGGTGGGACAAGAACTTCCTGACGCTGCTGCACCTGACGCTGGCGCGCCGCAACACGCTGCGCATGTACGGCGGCATCCGTTTCGGCGGTACGTTGTCGATGGACGACGCGTGGCAGTACGGGTTCGATCACGTGGCGATCGCCGCCGGTGCCGGCAAGCCGACGATCGTCGACATGAAGAACAACCTGCTGCGCGGCATCCGCCAGGCCAGCGACCTGCTGATGGCGCTGCAGTTGACCGGCGCGTTCAAGCGCGGCGCCTTCGCCAACCTGCAGGTGCGCATGCCCTGCGTGGTGATTGGCGGCGGGCTGACCGCCATCGACACCGCGACCGAGGTGATGGCGTTCTATCCGTTGCAGGTGGAGAAGATTCTCGACCGCTACGAGCAGTTGTCCGCCGTGTCTGGCGAGGCCGCTGTGCGCAAGGTGTTCGACCCCGAGGAACTGGAACTGCTCGATGAGTTCCTGGTGCATGGGCGCGCCGTGCGCGCCGAACGTGCGCGGGCGGCCGGCGCAGGTGAGCCGCCGGACTTCGTGCCGCTGATGCAAGGCTGGGGCGGGGTGTCGCTTGCGTATCGCAAGGGCATGCTCGACTCCCCTGCCTACCGGTTGAATCACGAGGAGATCACGAAGTCGCTCGAAGAGGGCATCCGCTTCATCGAGCGCATGAATCCGGAAGAAGCGATCCCCGACGAGTACGGGCACGTGTCGGCCGTGCGCTTCCGTGAGCAGATCAACGAGAACGGCAAGTGGCGCGACGGGGACACGGTGGTCACGATGCCCGCGCGGTCCGTATTCGTCGCAGCCGGCACGACGCCCAACGTCACCTACGAGCGCGAATACCCTGGCACGTTCCAGATGGACGAACGGCGGCGGTTCTTCAAGCCCCACGTCGCGGAACGCGGCCCGGACGGCGCCATCACACTCGTACCGGCCGCCGAAGGCTTCTTCACGTCGTATCAGCGGGACGGGCGTTACGTCACGTACTACGGCGACAACCATCCGAAGTACGCCGGCAACGTCGTGAGGGCCATGGCCTCGGCACGCGACGGTTTCCCCTACGTCTCCGGGCTCTTCCCCGACGCCGTTCGCGAGGTGTCCGCCGCCGAACGTGCCGCACGGGCGGCCGAGTGGACGGCCTTCTGCGCCACCCTCGACGGCGACTTCCAGTCGGTCGTCGAGCGCGTCATCCGCCTCACACCCACCATCGTCGAAGTCATCGTCAAAGCGCCGGCTGCCGCGCGGCATTTCCAGCCGGGTCAGTTCTACCGGCTGCAGAACTTCGAAACCACCGCGCCGCAGCTGGGCGCGAAGCCGAACGGCCCGCGGATGCTGATGGAGGGCCTGGCGCTGACCGGCGCGTGGGTGGACAAGGAGAAGGGCCTGCTGTCGATGATCGCCCTCGAGATGGGCGTGTCCAGCCGGCAGTGCGCGTATCTGAAACCTGGCGAACCTGTGCTGGTGATGGGACCGACCGGCGCGCCGACGGAGATTCCGCACGGCGAGAACGTGCTGCTGGCCGGCGGCGGCCTGGGCAACGCCGTGTTGTTCTCGATCGCGAAAGCCCTGCGCGCCAACGGCAACAAGGTGCTGTACTTCGCCGGTTATAAGAACGGCGCGGACCTGTTCAAACGCGAGGAGGTGGAGGCCGCCACCGATCAGGTGATCTGGACCACCGACACCGGCGTGGAGATTCCGCCCAGCCGGCCGCAGGACGCCCACTTCCGGGGGAACATCGTCCAGGCGATGCTCGCCTACGCCAAAGACGAGCTTGGCCCGCAGGTCGTCCCGCTGAAGACCGTCGATCGCATCATTGCCATTGGCTCGGACCGGATGATGGCCGCCATCAAGCTGGCGCGCCTCACCACGCTCGAGGCGTACCTGAAAGAGGACCACGTGGCGATTGCGAGCATCAACTCGCCGATGCAGTGCATGATGAAGGAGGTCTGCGCCCAGTGCCTCCAGCGCCATGTCGATCCGAAGACCGGCAAAGAGACCATCATCTTCACGTGTTTCAACCAGGACCAGCAGATGGATCGGGTGGACTTCCCGAACCTGCAGGCGCGACTGCGGCAGAACACCGTGAAGGAGAAACTGGCGAGCCTGTGGTTCGATCAGCTGATGGCCGAGCGGCCGATGGAGCACGTCTAGGGGGCTAGAGGCTAGAGGCTAGGGGCTAGGGGCTAGAGGCTAGAGGCTAGAGGCTAGGGAATACGATAGGCCCGGCGGGCGTCATGCCTCGCCGGGCCTTGTTGTTTCCCGCTGCTGCTCGCACCCTCGATCGGCCTGTAGCAGCACTTGGTCGTTTACGGTTGACCTCCCTCCGTCGGACCGGCATCGAGATCGAGGCTGTCTCGCTCGGTGATGTCGATGTCGATCTCGATGTCGACGGCCGCGCCCGGGCCTACGTACACAGGGGTCACAGGCCCCACCCGCCTCGACCGTCGACCGTCGTAGTGCCAGACGGCCATGACCGTGTAGTCGCCAGGGGGAAGCCGGTCGAGGACGAATCCTCCGTCCGGGTTGGCAAAGACCCTCCTGGAGAACCGAGCCGTCGAATTACTCGAGTCGAAGCTGGCAACGACCTCGATCTGGCCCGATCCGAGGAGTGCGCCTTTCGGAGACCGCAGGTACCCGCGAATTGAGCCATCGCCGCTGGCTGCGACGATGAGAAGTTCGGGCGCGCCGGCGGTAGCCCGGACTTCGCCGTTCGGAGCGTCGACGCCGCCTTGTTGCACGTGAACGGCGTAGTTGGCCCCGCCCATGCCAAGGAAGACCCGTCCGCTTCCTGGCGGGAGGCCCGTGAGTACGAATCGACCGTCGGCCGACAGGGGAAACGTCTTCTGGGAAGCACCGTCGATCACGCCTCCACTCGGCAGCCCACCCGACGCGATCCCGTTGGGCCTGAAGATGACTGTGATGGTGGGCCGAGGCTCTACCGGGTCCGGTGGATCAAAGACAACGCGACCTTGCAGCGAAACGCCCCGGCTGATTGGCACCTCGATGCCGCTGGCGCCTGAACGCGTGACGTTGAACACGACGGGCCGGCCATAGAACGGCCCGGACTCGCGGTTGAGGACGCCTACCCAATAGGAACCCGGCTTCAATCCGGTGATCGTGAACCGGCCCTGGGCATCCGCGCGGAGGTTCGTGACATCCCGCAAGGTGCCCGCACCGCTCGCCTCGACGGTGCCGAACCCCAGCCGCACGTCGGGCACGCTCGCGCGCGTCTCGGTGTCCACGACGCGTCCTGATGCGGAGGCTCCTGGAAGCGGCACGTCGCAGCGCACGTCGATACCACCGAGCGGCTGCCCCGGCACAACGGTAAGAACCCGCGCCGACGCGAGCGTTGTGCCCGCCGGGTAGTAGTACGTCAGGCCTGACCGGAAGTCCCGCGTCTCCAGGGGGGCCATCGGGTCGAAGTACGGTTGCACCTGGATCCGATAGCGGCCCGGCTGCACGTCGGTGAACTGGTACCCACCATCCGCTGTTGTGCGCCTCGTGGGGATCATCCGGTTAGGCACGACGGCATTCTGAGGCGTCAGTTTGTATAGGAGGACCCAGGCACCCTCGATGGGGCTGCTGTCGGCGTCAAGAACGCTCCCCGAGATGGAGCCGGCTGGGGTGAGACTGAAGTCGGCCTGCTGGGGTGGCTCGTTCCCGGTCAGTCGGATCCGTACGTACTCCGTCTCTCCGATGATGGCGTAGCCGGGGACAATGGGCCTGACCCAACAGTCGCCCGGCGGAATGCCCTCAATCGAGTAGGTCCCATGTCTATCGGTCACGGAGACGAGATCCGGGCGTGATGCTCTGCCAAGCGTGACGGTGATGTCAGGGACCGGCCGGCCTGCCATCGTGACGTGCCCACGAATGACGCCCGAGCCTCGTTCCGGCGCCTGAGCCTCCTGTCCAGACGCACCCGCCCCCGATGAGACGATGACCAGGGCGGCGATGCCCGCCGCGATTGTTCCAGAGTGCATTGCCCCGGCCTCCTGCTGTCCGCCTCCTACGTGAGCTTCCGATGGCCGCCTGCGTGGCTCATGTCCGCGGCCATGGGCCCGGTGGCGGACGGTCCCATTGTATGCCTGGCTCGCTCACCCTATCCCCTTGCCAACGCTTCCCAGCAATACCGGTCCCAGGCCTGGAGGGGCCGCCCGGTGCACGCGAGCCACGTCGGAACCGTTCCCCCCTTGTTGCCGTGCGTGGGAGTTCTCCCCCACTCGCGGCGAGTCAGGAGACAGACATGACAACCGTTGAAGCGCCGGTGCCACAGAGGGGGCAGCCCCTCGAACTCGTCCAATCCAGCCCCGAACACCACCAGGCCACCCCAGGGGGCGCGAACCCCCCGCGGCCTGGCCACGGAGCCAAGTACCACCAACTGAGGGGACACGGCCAGGTTGTATACTCTCGTGTCGGACATGTTCAATCCGACGCATGCCCGCGTGCCCATCTGCCCGATCACGTCGGATGTCGTCGATGCGCTGCTGTTTCGCGTCACCCTGCCGCCCGGACGCCGGACTGGCCTCAGGCAGGTGAGTTTCTTATCATCTTGAGGAGTGCGGTCCCCCATGCGCCACGTCCCGTCGTTCCGCCCACGATTGTTTACCCTGCTCCTTCCGGCGCTGGCGATCGCCGTCTCGCCCGGTGCGGCTCCCGCGAGCGCACAACCCGCCAGCGCCCCGCCCGCGGCCACCGCCCCGCTGTCGGCGACGAACGCCGACGCGTACGGCGACCTGCAGTGGCGTAACATCGGCCCGTTCCGCGGAGGGCGTGTCGTCGCCGTCACGGGCGTCCCACAGCATCCCCGCACGTTCTACTTCGGTGGCGTCGGCGGGGGCGTGTGGAAGACGACCGACGGCGGCGAGTCGTGGGCGAACATCACCGACGGCCAGTTGAAGACGTCGTCGGTCGGCGCGATCGGCGTGGCGCCGTCTGATCCGAACGTGATCTACGTCGGCATGGGCGAGCACCCGATTCGCGGCGTGATGACGTCGCACGGCGACGGCGTCTACAAGTCGACCGACGCGGGACGTACGTGGACGCACGTCGGCCTCGAGCAGACGCGGCACATCTCGCGTATCCGGATTCACCCCACCAACCCCGACCTCCTCTATGTCGCCGCGCAGGGAGCGGCCTACGGACCGTCGAAGGATCGCGGCATCTACCGATCGGCCGACGGCGGGCGCACGTGGACGCAGTTGCTGTTCGTGAACGAGACCACCGGCCCCTCGGAACTCGCGATGGATCGGTCGAATCCCCGCATCCTCTATGCGGCGATGTGGGATCACCTGCGCCAGCCGTGGGAGGTGCGCAGCGGCGGCCCGGGCAGCGCACTCTACAAGTCGACCGACGGGGGCGCCACGTGGGCGAAGATCGTGTCGGGCCTGCCCGCCACCGTCGGCAAGATGGGCATCGACGTGTCGGCCAATCCCGATCGGCTCTACGCCGTGGTGGAAGCCAATCCCGGCGGCGGCGTGTACCGGTCTGACGACGCGGGGAAGTCGTGGCGGCTCCTGAGCGAGCAGTGGGCGCTGCACACGCGGTCCTGGTACTACATGAAGATCGTCGCAGACCCCAGGAATCCAGACGTCGTCTGGGTGCTCAACGCGCCGCTGAGCAAGTCGATCGACGGCGGCCGCACGTTCGTCAACGTGCCCGTGCCGCACGGCGACAACCACAGTCTGTGGATCAATCCCGACGACCCCGACACGCTCATCGAGGGTAACGACGGCGGCGCGAACGTGAGCGTCAACGGCGGGGCGTCGTGGTCCACGCAGAACAACCAGCCGACGGCGCAGTTCTACCGCGTGAACGCCGACAACCGCTTCCCGTACCGCCTCTACGCCGGGCAGCAGGACAACACCTCGGTCGCGATCGCCAGCGCCGCCGGCGGCGGCATTACCGAGCGCGACTGGCACCAGGTGGGCGGCTGCGAGTCGGCCGTGCCGGCATTCAACCCCGACGATCCGCGCTTCGTGTACGCCGGCTGCTACATGGGCATCATCAGCGAGTACGACATGCTGACGGGCGCGGCGCGCGACGTGATGGCGTTCCCGCAGATGCCGGCGGCCGTCCCACCACGCGAGATGAAGTATCGCTTCAACTGGAGCGCGCCGATCGTCGTCTCTGCGGCCGATCCGACGGTGATCTACCACGGGGCGAACGTCCTGCTCCGCAGCATCGACCGCGGCACGACATGGCGCGAGGCGAGCCCCGACCTGACGCGCAACGACAGGAGCAAGCAGGGCCCCGGTGGCGCACCGATCACGAACGAGGGGGCCGGCGGTGAGATCTACGGCACGATCGTCACCATCGCCGAGTCGCCGCACGACGCGAAGACGCTCTGGGTCGGCACCGACGATGGCCTCGTGCAGGTGACCCGCGACGGCGGCGCGACCTGGACCAACGTGACGCCGCCCGGCGTCGGCGAGGCCCTGGTGAACACCGTCGAGGTGTCGCCCCACGCGGCCGGCACGGCGTACGCGGCGATCACGAAGTACAAGTTCAACGACTTCACGCCGCACGTCTTCAAGACCACCGACTTCGGCAAGTCGTGGACGCGCATCGTGGACGGGATCGCCCCCGACGCATGGGCGCGCGTGGTCAGGGAAGACACCGTCAGAAAGGACCTGCTGTATCTCGGCACCGAGTTGGGCTTCTACGTGTCGTTCGACGGCGGCCGGCGCTGGACGCCGTTCCAGGGCAACCTGCCGATCACGCCGATCACCGACCTCAAGGTGCACCAGGGCGACCTGCTCGCCTCGACGGCGGGACGTGCGTTCTGGATCCTCGACGACCTGTCGCCGTTGCGCCAGTGGGATGGCACGGCGCCTGCCGGTGGAACGCGCCTGTTCGCCCCGAGGACGGCGTATCGCGCCAGCGGCATTGGCGGCGGTGGTCCCGGTAACGCTGGGGCGCGCACGGGGCGCAATCCTCCCTCGGGCGCCGTCATCGACTACTGGCTGAGCGACGCAGCGAAAGACACGATCACGCTCGACATCCTCGACGCCTCCGGTGCGGTCGTGAGGAGCTTCTCGAGCCGCAGGCCCGAGGGTGCACCGGCTGCCGGGACGACGGCTGCACGTCCGCTGCCGACGAGACGCGGGCTGAACCGCGTGACGTGGGACCTGCGGCGCGAGCCGATCCGCCCGGTGCCCGGGCTGTACACATTCGGATCGTTGCAGGGCAGGCGGGTGGTCCCGGGCTCGTACACGGTGCGGCTCACGGCGAACGGAGCCACGCAGGCCCACCCGCTCGTCGTCGCCCTCGATCCGCGGCTCGACACACCGCTGGCGGCGCTGCAGGCGCAAGATCAGCTCGTGGCGGGCGTGGATGCCGAGCTCGCGGCCATTCACGACGGCGTGACCCGCCTGCGCGACGTGCGCACCCAGGTCGAGCACGTCGTGACGCGGGCGGCGGCCGTCGAGGGCGGCGACGCCGTCGCGACCAGCGGTCGCGCCCTGATCGCGAAGATCAACACGCTCGAAGACGCCCTGGTGCAGAAGCGTGTCGTCGACGGCCAGACCGTGATCAACTTCCCGATGAAGCTCAACCAGTTCTACATCTACCTGCGCAGTGCCATCGACGGCTCGGACGTCGGCGCCACGAACGGCCAGCGGGCGCGGCTCGCCGACCTGACGGCGCAGTGGGCGACGCACCGCGCCACGCTCGAGACCGTGCTCGGCACCGACGTCACCGCGTTCAATCAGCTGGCCCGCGACCGCAACGTCGCGGCGGTGGTGGTGGCGCCGGCGCGCCGTGTCTCGGCGAGCGATGCGCCGCCCGGAAGGTAACCCGGGGGCGCTACGCTGGAAGAACCCGACGGCCTGACGTCGCGCCACAGGTTCCCGCGGGGCTCGGGGCTCGGGGCTCGGGGCTCGGGGCTCGGGAACATGATAGGCCCGGCGGGTGTGATGCCTCGCCGGGCCCTTCTTGTTTCCCGCTGCCGCTCGCACCCCCTAACGGCCGGTAGCAGCACCTGGTCGTTCACCGTCGACCTCCCCCCGAACCGGCCTGGCCCAGGCTGGTGGAAACTTTGCTTCCCAGAAGTCCCACCTGACATCGCCAAGCAACGGCGCTGGAAGGTCGACGGCAAGGCCAAGGCAAAGGCGGTGGGCCGATGAAGGCCCCCGCTTGTCGGCAGGGGCTAGGCGGGGGCGGCCCGGGCCCTCGAGGCCCGCCATCTGCTGCAATTGGCATCCTGACGGGACCAACTAGCAGCTAGATGGAAAAGGAGGTTGTCATGTCGACACAGCCCACGGTGCCCCCCGACGTGGCCGCCGGCGCGAGCGGGGCCCACAGCCACGCCAAGGTACACCCGCCGCGCGCGACGCGCGGCGGGGCGTGCCTCCCGGGGCGAACCTCACGTTCTCCCCGGCTGCGGTGTCGGACGGGTCATTGCGGCAGGATCGAACGGTTCTCAGTGACGACTACCGATGCCGCTACCGTTCCCGCGCGGTAGTTGCCTGCCCATACGCGATACTCACCGGCTTGCGGGTCGCCGATGTCCACCAAGGGGTGCCGTTGGACACGGTCGTCGTTGCAGGCGAAACGGCCGTCCGGTATCTGGACCATCAGCACCGTGTCGTCCGCTGATTCGACGAAGACGCGCAGATAACGCGACGGCATCTGGTAGTTGAAGACCCACGTTGGCGCCCCGGACACGTAACCGGGGCACCCCTCACCAATCGCGCGCGCGGTGATATCCCCACCCGCTACGACTTCGCGGCGCTGCGTCTCGAATCCCCCGACCAACAAGCCCGAGCCGAACGCCGAGAGGTCTTCCGTCAGTTTCGGGGCGTCCGCCAGTTTCTGCACGGGTATTGTTCGAAGTCCGGACCCGTGTACCCAACCCGTTCGGTTGTCGGCCGTCCGGACCTCGTACCGGTGGTCGGAGGCGAAGACGCTGCCGATCGCCACCGGCGTGGAGGCGTCGGAGCGACCGGCGAGCAGTACGAGGCGCGTGGCCACGGGAAGCTCCGCGATGGTCGCCGATGAGGAGGCGGCTGCCTGGCGAAGTTGCAGCCCGGAGACCCAGACGTACATGTAGCGATCGGCGCTGGTCACGCTGGCCTGTTCCTTGCTCGCGGACTTGGACGAACACCCGCCGGCGAGCGTCGAGGCCAGTGCCAGAACGAGGAGGGCGATCGTGCCAGCCGAACGGCGTCCCACGGGCTCCCCAGGGTCGCCCTCGGCCTTACGCGCATCCGACGCCTTGCGCAGGGCGCGGATATTCGTCGCCAGATCGACGCCAAGCCACGTGGCCTCGAGGAGCACCCCGAGCAGCCAGATCGTGAGCAGCATGGAGAGCAGGGCCCAGACGACGGCGAGCAGGAACTCGGACACCTTCCATTCGTTCGCCTTCCGCTGCTGGTCGTACTCCGACTGGATTAGGCCGTGGCGCTGTTCGGCCGCCTCGAGCCGCTGGCGAACCTGGCTGCCGAACTGGAGGAACGCGCTTTCCGCCTCAGACCACCCGGCGACCCACGTGGCGATGAACTCGAGTTGTGGCTCGGTGAAGCGTGTCACGGCGCCCGTTCGGGCCCACGACAAGTCGCTGCGGACGCGTCGGCCAAACTCGTTGATCTCGTCGGGCGAATCGATCGCCTGAAGGCTCCCGAAGACGTCCTCGGGCAAACGCAGTGTCGTGGCGGCGCGGAAACGCTCGGCCGCCGTTCGCGCTCGTTCCTCGCCTTGGCGGCCGGTACGACGCACGGCGGCGGGGCCGCTTCCGAGCGCCTCGTCCGTGCTGGACGCCCAGGCGCTCCTGAGTTCCGAGGCCGACAGGCGCACCTCCGCCAGGGTCTTCGCTGCTTCGTCCCGCGCGGTGCCCAACTCGGCCAGGCGGGCGCGCATCTCCGGGGACGGGACCATCGCCTTCCAGCCGCGTGAGAAACCCGCGGCGACGATGGCAATCGCGATGACGATGAGAACCGCACGCAGGAGCGTCAGCAGTTGCTGCAGCAGGAACTGGCGGTTGCCGCCTGCGGCTTCAGGCCCGCTGGCGCCGTCCGCCACCTCCCGCACTCCGGCCACGAGAAAGCGCAGCGGCGCCACGACCAGCGAGAGCAGAGTGACGGCCAGGGACCCGAGGAAGGCGAAGAACCGCTCGCGGGCGATGGCGAGCGTCGTCAGCAGGAAGAACAGCAGGAAGAAGATCAGGAAGCTCAGCGCGTTACTCAGCAGTTGCTCCAACGCACTCCGGACCGCATCTGTCGGCATCTTGGTCGTCCCTTCTGGCTGCGCGAGTGACCGAGGCGAGGCCGCCGCCAGGCGGAGGGCCAACCCGGCGGGCTTTCGTCGCCGCAGATCCTAGGCCGGTACCAACAGGCGCGCGCGCGTCATTTTGCGCCGCCAATGCGACAAATGGCGACATCGACTCGGTGGAGACCCAAAACGGGCAGTTAGTGGACACATGAGAACCGACAATTGGCGGACGGGCACGGGGACCGAGCGGTTCCACCGCCTTCACTGGGCCACCGGCGCCATGCCGAGAGCGGCGGTATTATGCGCGCATGCATCTCACCCGCGACAGGCCCTCTACGACCTTGTCTGGGCGAAGCCGGCGATCGCCGTCGCCAAGGACGTCGGCGTCTCAGGGAACCACTTGGCTCGCGTCTGCGTGGCGCTCAACGTGGCGTGGCCTCCGACGGGCTAGTGGGCCACGGTCGCAGCCGGCAAGGCCCCGGCACGTCCGCCGCTGTCTCCCGCCCGGGCCGGCGACCAGCTGACGTGGGCTAAGGGCAAGACGCTCGGGCAACCCGTCAGGCGGGTGCGCAAAGCCGCTCAGCCGGCGGCCGGCACGACCGCGGATTCGCCTGAGGCACCCGGACGGCATCCACTCGTCGATGGGGTCCGGCAGTTCTTTCTGATCGACCGCAAGACCGACGTGGGGTACCTGCGACCGAGGAAGCGCAGCCTCGTCGACGTGGTGGTGTCCGAGTCCATGATCGACACGGCGCTGGACGTCGCCAATGAGTGCTATCTGTTCCTCGAGCGCCACGGACTCTCCGTGGGCTTGGCGCCCACGCACATCTACGCGCGGCGTCCGCCCGTCGAAATTGAAGGGCCGCGGGCCCGATACGCCTACGACTATCCCGAACCGTGGAGGCCAAGCCGCCCGACCGTGGTGTTCGTGGGGAACGTGGGCTTTGGTCTCACCCTCTTCGAACCGAGCGAATCGGAGAAGGTGCACTACGTGGATGGCAGCTACATTCGGGAGACCGAGCTTACGCCGCGTCAGCAACGGTGGATGCAGCGTCACCGCACATGGGACACGACCCAGTATCTCCCGACGGGCCGGCTCACACTCCGCGCCTACGCCGTGAGTGGGGGCGTGGACTGGCAGCAGGAATGGCCGGAGAAGGCGCCAGGCGAACTCTCCCATCGATTCCGCACCGTCGAGAAGGTCCTGCGCGAGGCCGTCCCTCACATCGAGGAACTCCTCGAGCAGAATCGGCTCGAGGCTGAACGGCAGCGTCAGGCGCGAGGGGTCCAACAGCGGGAGCGAGAACGACAAGAGGCGGAACGGCGCAGAGCCGAGGCGCTCAAGGAGAGCCGAGACCAGCTCCTGGCGATCGTCGACGAATGGGCGTTGGCATGCCAAATCGAGAGCTTCTTCGGAGACCTGGAACAACGCGTGTCCGGGGACGACGACGCGGCGCGGCAAGCGATGTCTGACCGGCTGCGTGAAGCGCGCGACATCCTGGGGACCACCGATTCGCTGCGCCATTTCGGGGCGTGGCGTTCACCGGCTCAGCGCCTTGAGCGAGCGACCCAACATCTCGGAGGAACCCATGAGGATCTTCGTTGAACTGGACGTCGATGAGATGACGCTGGAGGGGATTCTAAAGCACTCGCGACACTGTGGCGCCACGAGGCCGCCCTTGGTTGTCGCCCCTGGCCCTCCACCCGGGACAGGCATGGTCCCGGAAACGGGATGGATGCGCGTCAAGGAGGCATCGCAGTACGCCGCGGTGTCAAGGTCCACGATCTATGAGGCGTGTTCGAGTCGTGCGCTTCGGTTCGCCCGAGTCGGCGGAGCCGGGATCAGGCTCAAGCGGGAGTGGATCGATGCCTGGATGATTCCGTCGGACGACTCGCCTTGAACCTCGCCAGTCGGTTCCAAAATCAGCGTACCTGCGGTGACGAAGGAGCGGGGGCAATTCGCAATCCTCTAGCGAAGCGCCGGCAGCAGGAAGGTCCCACCTCGCAACTTGTTCCATCAGCGCCGCGCCGAGTTCTTCGGTGACCCATCGTGAAGCAACCGATGACGGGCCGCACGGCGGCCCGGCCGCTGCAGCCGTTTGTTGGGCGGCGATGGCAATCACGGCTTGGTCATGGACACCAGGTCCACCAAATGGCCGCCAGCAGCGCCCTCTAGGAGCAGCTCGCCTCCGGCCAACTCGCGCAGTACGTCCGACAGTCGATGCACCGTGATGCCTGCATCCCTAACGAGATCCAGTTCGTGTTCGTACTTGATCTGATGTACAACGAGTTCCCGCGACCATGGGCCCGGAGCTAGTCGGTTCAGGAGCCTCCGCTTTGCTGGGTGATCGTATTTCTTCTCGATCCACTCCTTGATGCCCTGCAGGAGTTCGTTGCCTGTTCTTATCTTCGCGCTTGCGGCCCCCCGGCCGGTCGCCTTCTGCACGTCTCTTGGGACCCGCGTCATGTAGCTGACGGGTCGGACGGAAGCCTGAACCTCAAGATGCCGGCACTCAAGAGTCTTGCCGACTTGCCGAACAGCCAGCAGGTCGATCTCGTGCACGCCGAGCTTGACTCCACGAATCGTGAAGTAACCCTTGCGGTTCAGCCACTCCTCGACCAGTTCTTCAGCCAGTAGTGCCACTCTGTCCTCTGGAGCCGGTTCCCTCGCCGCCTAACGTCCTGCAGGTCAGCCGCGGGCAGCGACCTTCGATATCTACAGGACTACAGCCGGACCGCCGCTCGTCGGCTGCAGCGGCCTGTTAGGCCGCGTGGATTCGTGTGGCTGTACCGTCCTTCTTCTCGATGTACTCTTCCATCCTGTCAAGCAGTCGCCACCACTCTGTACCGTCGTCGCGATATGTCCGGATTGCGCCTGCGCGAACCAGGACTCTTCTCAGTTCATCGTCGCCGAAGCCCCCAATATGCTTCTTCAATGCTTCGAATGACCTATCGGTGTAGGCCCGATGGCTTAGGAAATGTCGTGCCGTCTCTTCGGCCATGTACTCCGTCTTGTGTTGCTCTCGCAACGCCGCCAACTGTTGGGCATGAAGTTGGCGGTTGAGTGCATAACTGATGAGTCCCCCGAGGACTGTGCCGAGAAGAGCCGAAAACGTCGGGTCCATTCTGCTCCTTGTAGTCGGCCTGACGCGCCAAATAAGCCGCGCGCCTCGGCGACATGGACGCGGGGCTCTGCAGGCGCGTCGGCTCCATTGGGATGCTATGCTGCTCCTTCAATGGCGATCGCGTACGTTTTACATGCTTCCGCAAGCGGCACAAGAACCTGGCCCACCGCTAACGGGTACTTCGTATGGTCCTCCAGATAGGTCTTCGGATCGATGCCGAAGTGATTCACCAGGCGCTCGTGAAGCTTCCGCTTGTCGGCATCCTCGGGATCGTACTTGCCGGATCCGTGACCGATCTTGTTTCGAAGGCGCCGCAAGATCTCCATCTCGTCGTGACCAGCCACGCCTTTGTCTATTCCGTTCTTGAACAGGCCATGAGATTCCAGAACGGCATATAACCGCAAGACGAAGTTCTCATTGATCCAGTGAGCGATCTCATTCAGTCCGTTGATGAACTCCACGGTCATTGGCTGTTCGAGCTGAACCTGTACGTAAAGACCCAATTGCCTGTAGTACTCCGGCGCCTCGAAGCCAGTTGAGCCAACCAGATGGCGACCCAGCCGCGGGAACACAGAGCGGGTCCGAAGAAGCCGGCTGACCTGCTCATCAACGTCCACCGCTACGGATCGGGTTGGCATCGGTATCGTCTTCCGCTGGGTTCAACGCTCGGCATCAGCGGCGGCGCCCAGCGCCGGCCGCTGATGCCGTTGTTAACTCGCGTCCGGATGGTGGCTGACCAACTCGTCCACAGCCTCGCTCGGCGATTCGGGTGTACGCGTGGACGAGAGCCGCTCCGGTCTCCACAGATAGGTGAATACCTTGTCCATGCCATGACTTGTGTTCATGCCACGAACGTAGATCGAGCCATCCTGTTGGTTCACCTGGACCTCGAGCACGCCGCAGTCTCTCCGGTTGGCGTACTGGTAGGTTCCGGTACCGTACCCTGTCAGGTCATTGCTCATTGCGATGAGGCCTTCCCACCGTCCGTTTCCACCAGAGCCGCGCGACCTGAGTTGGGTGCCAGAGATGTAGGTCAATTCTGTGACGCCGTCGAGGAGTCGGCTGCCATCCAGCGAGCAGTGAACGTAGCGCCCCGCAATCATTCGGTGGCGGCTTCGAAGGCGGAGCCTCCTCATTGCCTCAAGGGCAGCGACGGTCAGAACCGACGCCACGATTCCGGCGACTACATTGTTAAGAAAGCCCCACGCGTCCATTCGTCAACCCGTAAGCTGCGCGACCAAACATATAGGGTTTTATCCGCGCGCGATGCCGGCCCGTGATCGAGGCAGGCGTGGAGGCGCGCGGATAAGGCCCGTTGAACTGAACCGCGTGGGTCGCCTGCGGCTATGGGGATTCTAAGGCCGCCGACCTCAGACCGAACGGAAATGTTCGGCCACGCGCCGCGGGATTCGGTGTGGTTCGTGCGCGTGCGTGCATCGGCGGCCGCTCGCGACACGGGCGTGAGGCGTGGCGGACGTCCGAAGCGGGCGCGTTGACGACCGTCGCGGGCAGACGTCGGTGGAGGCGGCCCACCGGGGTCGTCGGGCGACACGGGCCAGTGGCGGGCGACCTGTACGGGTCACGGCGGGTCAGGGACCGGTGGCGCGAGCGGTGCGTGCGCCAGGGGCAGGAGGACGGCTGTGACGTGCATCGTACGGTGCTGGCAGACCGGGCACCGATCGAGTGCGGGGGCGGTTGGGTGTGGACTCAACTCCGTGGCGGGTGGCGCGATCGGCGAGACCCCGAGGAGGATGCGGCACCGATCGAGTCGAGCGTGACGGCCGTGGTTGCCGAAGAGGCCGGCGTGCCGAATGCGGACGAAGCGCCTCGGCAACACGTGGATCAGAAACCGCCGGAGAAACTCGTCGCCGGCGAGGGCCATCACCTTGACGCGGTCGTGGTCGGCATAGTCCTTCCAGCGGAAGCGTACGACCCCGTCGATGAAATCGATCAGACGGCTGTTGGTGATGGCGACGCGATGCGTGTAGCGGGCGAGGTAGGCCAGGACCCGCGTGGGTCCGCCAAACGGGGGCTTGGCGTACACCACCCAGGCCTGCGCGTGGAGGGCGTCGAGGAACCGGCGCCACGTCGCCGACTCCGTCAACGGCAGGGTGCTGCCCGCAAACGTGAGGCGATGCGTCTCGTACGCGTCCTGGAGCGCCTCGAGGTACTTGGCGCGGAAGACCTTGGCGAGCGCGCGCACCGGAAAGAGGAAGCCCGGCCGCGCCGGGATCCATCGCCCGCCGTCGAGACTCAGGGCGCCGCCCGTCACGACACAGTGCAGGTGCAGGTGTTGCGTGAGGGTCTGCCCCCACGTGTGCAGGATCGCGGTCACGCCGATCGTGCCACCGAGATGGCGGGGGTCGCGTCCGAAAGCCAGGAGCGTGTCCGTGGCGGCCCGAAACAGGAAGGCGTACAGGACGCGCGGATTCCCCTGAGCGAGCGTGTTGAGGGCGTGCGGGAGCGTGAAGACGACGTGGAAGTACGGGATGGGGAGCAACTCGACCCGGCGGGCCTCGAGCCAGTGATCACGCGCCGTCGACTGACAGGTCGGACAGTGGCGATTGCGACACGAGTTATAGGTGATCCGGGTCGCGCCGCAGCGATCACACGTGTCGCGGTGGCCGTTCAGCACGGCCGTCCGGCACGCGGCGATGGCGCGCAACGCGACCTGCTGGACCGTGGCCAGGCGATGCGTGCGCGCGATGGCGTCGCCGCACACGCGCACAATCTCCGCGAGCGTCACCCGGGGCCGGGTGTCCGCCGCCGTGACGCACACGACTCACGCCTGAGCGCGTGGCGCGGGTCGCGAGGGACCGTCGAGCAGATCCAACGGTGACCGGTGGGCCAGCAGCGTCGGATGTGCCAGGTGGAAGTAGCGCGACGTCGTGCTGAGGGCGCGATGCCCCAACAGACGCTGAATGGTCGCCACGTCGACCCCGGCTTCCAGCAGATGCGTGGCAAACGCGTGGCGGAGCCCGTGAATGCCACCCGGCTTGGTGATCCCCGCGCGCCGCTTGGCCGCCGTGTACACCTTCTGAATGCCGGACGGGTCCGCCGGCTGATCGGTGCCGTGCGCCGCAAAGAGCCAGGTACGCGGCCGCTCCTGGCGCCAGTAGGTCCGCAACTCGTCAAGCAGGCGTACCGACAGCAGCGTGTACCGATCCTTCGCCCCCTTGCCCTGCTCGACCCGAATCGTCATCCGCGTCGAGTCGATGTCGACCACCCGGAGACGCACCAACTCGCTGACGCGCAGGCCCGCCGCGTACGCGGTCGCCAGCATGACGTGGTGTTTGGCGTTGGACGTCGCGGCCAGGATCCGCCGGACATCATCGGTGCTCAGAATGTGCGGGATCTTCGCCGGTTGCCGCGGCGCCGGAATCGAGAACGTCGTCCGGTCCCGCTTCAGCGTCACGTGATAGAAGAAGCGCAAGCCATGGACCGCGATATTGCACGTACTCCACGCCCGCTTGCGCTCCTGGATGAGGTGCAGCAAGTAGGTCTGCACTTCCGCATCCGAAATCTGATCGGGCGACCGCCGATAGAAGCGGACGAGGCCCACCACCGCCGCGAGGTACGCCTCCCGTGTCTTCACCGCCATGCCCCGCACCACCATGTCGTTGTCCATTTGCCGACGCAGCGCCGTCATGGCCCACCTCCTGAAGAACGACTCGCCACCAGTGGCGGTCGTCAGGAGGATTGTGCGCGCGCTCGTGCGACAAGAGAGGTGTCAGCGATCAGAGAGGCGGAGACAGGCTGAAGGCCGTGGCGGGGTGACACGACGTCCGCGGTCGGGACTACCGCGAAGCGGTTTAGTTCAACATTCAATAGGTAGAACGCGGCATTCGAAGGGACTCACGGAGAAACCGCCGTTTCGACACGCCGTCAACGCCACGTTCCGAGGTGATTATCGGGGAAGGGTTGGCAAGACGCAACTCCTCCTGCGGCGTCTCCTGCGGCGTCCTGCGGCGTGGAAGTAGCGGGGCGCCAACACAAACGAGTCGGTGTTAGGCCGCCTGCTGCCTAACCGGGGCCTGCCCGTGGTTAGCTGGAGGGCGGCTACTCTATTGCAGGCAGTGACTGCGCCTTCTGCGGGCGTTTCGGGAAACTGATGAATGGCGGCACGCTGGCCGCCGCAAGGAACCAGCAGGAATCTCCCCGTTTTCGAGAGGTTCCGGCGCCAGATCCGAGAGGTTTGGTGAGACGGTGGAACCAGCGCTGCGTTCCCCCATCTCGACGCTGCTCGGCTGTCGTCGCTCTGTGGGCATCTGGGAATCACCATTCTTGCGTGCGACACGGGTCTCCGGCGGCCGGCACAACTGGAGAGAGGCCGTCCGGAGCGAACCCGTCCAGTCGTCTCAGCGTCAGGCTCGAAGCACTACACTGATCTCCTCGCCATCAAGGCTGGCACGGACGCAACAGGATCCGGCATCCTAGTCTCCGGGAAGATCATTGCGACGTCGCGCCAGACCGACACATACCTCGCCATCGAGAAGTCTCGGCTTGCCGTACTCGCAGCCGTTCGCTTAAGCCAGGCATAGGCGTGGTTTGGGTTCCTCCCCAGGGCGAGGTAGAAGGTGATCACATCCTTCCACCAGTCATCGCCGCGGAGGTAATCGCGCAGTGCCTCGGTTGCCCGTTTGGCACCAGGTTCGCCGATGAAGTCACGAGCCGCAAAGTACTCCTGAAACGAAAGGTGACTGTACTCGTACTCATTGCCAATCGTTCTCAGTAGACCGTCTCGCACCAATTCCTCAGCCAGGAGGGATCCGTCAAATCGGGGGATGTCGTTCATCCCCCTAGCTACCTTTTCAATCGCTTCAAGACCAAACCGCTTCACACGCACCTGATGGACGCGTCCAGCCAGTAGCAGCAAGACCGCCTTCTTGGTGTCACGATCATACCTAGAGTCTCTTTCTACGCTCTTCGCCATGTCCCAACCACCGACTAGGAGATCAGTGAAGGCGTCGTAGAGTGTTGTCCGGTTTGGCGGAATCTGTCCGGTTCCTTTGAAAACCACCAAGGTAAGTGCGGCCAGCAAGGGGGTTCCCATAACCGCGCGCAGGCCCGGCACATTGGCCAGCTGCTTCCTGACGACCGGGACCTTATCTTGGTCCGACTCGAGCCACCTGTCAACGAACTCAGAGAGCTGGACATCGGAAAAACAGGCCAATTCTAGCCGGCTCATCCAACTCAGCCAATCTGCCTTCAAGTAGTCGCGGGCTGTCATAACGACCTGAACGTCATCCCGACCTGACACACCGCTGCGCACCAATTCCACAATGGCCTTCTGCCGTTCAGGCGAAGAGACTTCGTCGAGGCCGTCGAGATAGAGCGTTAGGCGATCATAGCCCAGCTGGCTCCCCTCGTCGCCAATCCCTTCTGGAAAGAACGCACTCCGCCCTGCGTATTGCAGGAAGGTGTCCTCAAACCCCTTGTCCTCTATGTTAGCAAGGAGGTTCAACGGCACGTAGACCGGCAAAGTCCTAGTCGCTCCGGACACAAGTCTCTCCGTCGCTCGCATGACGTTCCATTTGCAGAAGGACGTCTTCCCCATTCCCGCGGCGCCAACAATCAGCAGATGAGTACGAACCTCATCAATAACGCTCGCAGGAAACAGTAGAGTCGAACGCCGGACTTCGGAGACGACACTCGGTCCAAGTGCCTCAGCTGTCGTGGTCAGATTGGAGACTAGTCGGTAGTCATCTGACGAAACGCACTCGGCAGTCGCCCCGAGTCTTGCCAGTTTCGTGCTCCTGGCGAACTGAGTGTTGACGTGCTCGGCTTCTGCCGCAATGAGCTCCTCCGCCTCACGAATGCAATCCGCGAGGTCGCCTTGGGCAGGTAACTCGAAGCGTCCGTCCACCGGTTCGCCCTTCAACAAGCGAAGTCGCACGTCAGGAACACCCAAGCCGGCCAGCCTGCACCATTCAGCGAGAACCTGCTCGGACAGGCGCCCTACTACTCGCTCGATCCGAATGAGCGATTCTCGACGACTGAGTCCTCCCGAAGCGAACAGCCTGAATGCCGAGATCAAACCAGCGAGCTGGCTCTGGAATCCAATGACGGCAGACAATGGAGTCCTCTGCCCGCCGAGGATCGTAGGCCCTAAGGAACTTGGGAACGCGACTTTGTAGTCTACGACGTTGCATGCGAAACTCGGGCGGACATAGACACTCGACAATCGATTGGCTGATACTTGCAGGCGATACTGCTGCGCCGCAGCGACCAAGTTTTCCTGGTCGTCAAGATGCCGCACGGACTTCGCCAGTCGAAGTTCGAGACTCGCGAACTCCTGTTCGAGGTAGTCCGGCTGGTACTTCTTGAAGAGGTCGAGGAGCGCCGAACCGCCGATGAATGTGACGCGATTCGACGCGTCCTTCAAGCGTCCCTTGATGGACTCAATGGTCTCTGAGGATAGGTCGTAAGGAGTGACGACATAGACGAGGGCAACACGTCGTTCGACACCCGTTGCGTCGGTGAACTGGGTGTCCAGTGCCTGTTCAGCTTGGTGAAAGACCGTCCTTGCCCCAGTTGTTGAATCGGCACTACCCGAGATCCTCTCGCTCTTGACGACGCAAGCACAAAGCAGGGTTTCGCCGAGGCCGCCAGGAATGTTGAACACGATGTCCTTGCCCACCTCGCCTCGTCCGTGTTTCTCAATCACGCCTGTAACGCCAGGCATCACACGAAGTAACGTGATGACGGCCTCTCTCAACAGGGCCTCGTTCTTGAAGCCCATTACCGGGACCCTCCGTTCTCCACGCTTGTCGCGACCCACCATTCATGCCTCCAAGGTCCACTTGGGCTTGAGCCGATTCGGTGGACAGGTTGCCTATACTACCTGACACTCTGTGGTTCGTCGCTCGAAGATGGCCGAGCTGATCCGCGCCAACGTCGAGTGCCGCCGCTGTTGGTTGTGAAACACTTCGACGTAGTCGGACAATTCTTCTTTCGCGTTCCCGTACGCCTCGGAGTGTTCGCCAAGTTCGGCATCGCAAGGTCGCTCTCACGCTCACCCGGATCTCTGATCGAGTTTCGGCAGCGTGCGGGCCAACGCGTCAGGACACTTTTGGCGGCCCCTCGACGAACCCCCCCGGCTCTGTCGGGGGATTGTTACACTGAACTCGGTCTTTGTGGGCAGAGCAACGCTAAACTGCGGGCACGACCGCCGATCCGGGGTCTCCCAACGGCCCCGTCTGGCGAGACAGAAGGCCCCAGTGTAGCCAATTGAGCGCCAGGATTGGGCGGGGATGGTCGGTGTTGCCGACCTGGGAGTCGCGATGGCAACGAGTCGTCCCATTCAACTTGTGCACCTCACAGACCTTCACCTGACCAACCGCGACGACGCAGAGCGGTCTGAGCCTCGAGTCTTCGGAAGACGCCTGAAGGGCATGAACGCGGTATTCCGGCGAGTCGCAGCCAGCGCGGTAACGAAAGAGGCCGATGTTCTGCTCGTCACAGGTGACGTGACCGACAGAGGAGATCTCGAGTCGTGGAGAGTCTTCTGGGACGCCCTCGATGCGGCGAACCTCGGCAAGAAGACGTTCGTCGTGCCTGGAAATCACGATGTTGGCTGTCTCGGACTTCGCCGGGGCTACGGCAGTGACGGGCTGGCACACGCTCTGGAGGGACTCCGCCTGGGCGGAGAGGTGGTCGGCTTCCCGAGGTTGTCGCCGGCGAGCCGAAACATCGCCATCCTCGGCCTGAACTCGAACAATCTCCGCGGCAACGCAAGGGCTGGGACTGCAACAGGCGACCTGCCGTACTTCGAGCTTAGCAAGTTCGCAAGGCTGCTACTTCGCTGCCGAGACATCCCCGTCAAACTCGTTGCCCTCCACCACAGCCCGAACATTGTCGGAGCTGACACGGCCCGACGGCGTGGCACAACCACTCTCACGACGCTTGAACGGCTGACTTTGCAGATCCCGCAGGAGCAGAGACGTACGTTCCGCCTTCTCTGCCTGAGCCACCGCGTTCGGGCGGTCTTTCATGGACATGTTCACCTCAATGAAGACCGCCGAGTAGGCGGTCTCCGAATTATCGGAGCCCACGCCACAACTGAGCCAATGGCCGATGGCTCGTTCGAGTTCAATTCCTACACCATCAGGGCTCAGGGGCCGATCACCAAGCGAACCCATTCATTGACACTGTGAAGTCACGTGACCTCGAGCCCACTTGACGGACTCCAGCGTGGTGCTGCCTCGGCAAGTTCACTGCCGTGAGACTCGAAGCGTCTACGAAGCCTTCTCTTGAGGCGACCGTTCTCGGTCTCGAGCTGCTGGAGGCGGTTCACGTCTGCGGATTCCAGCGGACCGAGCCGCTGTTGATCTGAGGGGTCTCTTCGGGCCAACGACTACTGGAGTCGACGTCAACACCCCGGACGGTCTCCTCTCGAGCTGTCTACTTGACGGGAAAGCTCACGAGACGAGGAGCCCCACAAGGCGGTCCATTGCGCGTTCGTTCTGAGACTGCTCCGCCTCTTGAGGAATCGCAGCCACGCCAGCCATTACGGACGGCCTGCCGTTGCGTTCCGTTCTTAGAATCAGACACCGTGAGTCCCCTGTCGCTCCTGGCCATGCTTTCGGTTTGAGTTCACACGAGAACGCGACACACGCACAGGTGACATCAAAGTTCCACATGTAACCCATCACGGCCCGAAGAGCCTCCGTTCTTGGCCGGTTGTAGTGCTTCGCGTCGATAAGCAGGCCGCGATCACCCCGGCATCTGTCGTAAACGTACCAATCAGGTCGCAAATTTCGAAAGAGAGCGTGACCCGAGAAGCAGCGGGACCGTCCGTCCGGGTTGTAGTAGCAGTCCCAACGGTCACCAACGGTCAAGAGCGGCCTTCTGGACCATCCCGAGAGAATGGAGTGCTGGACGACTTCGCCAACGCCAAGCGCACGCATCCGGAGGAGCAACTCCACAAGAATCCAAAGCTCGTACAGCGAGGGCACCTTCCGCTTCTGACGGTGAGTGTACGCTTGTCCCCTATCGATTAGTGGATCCCCGTCAAGATATGACCGACGCCATCCCATGGCGTCGTATCTTCGGCTTGAAGCCGCATACACCTCTCGGAACAGCCGGTCTCCCAGCCGCAAGTACTGCTTCCATCGCTCAGCCGCATCGTCCCGATCCCGTGAACGGCCCTGTGACGAGTGAAGCGGCGAAGCCGCCGTCGACAACCTGTTCTGCGCTTCCTTGAGTGGGAGGTCGACGAGAGACATCACCATCTCAGTAAGCTCCTCCGACTCGCGCTGCCGAGCCTCCAGCGCACGCATCAGTCCCCCAAACTCAACGGGAACGGAGTGTGCCGCCTGAAGTCCCCGGAGAGTGTCGCCTACCCACTCACCGACGAGTCGGTACTCTTCGAGAACCATCGAGATGGCTAGCAAGTCATTCTCGGCATTCCCAAACGACGCCTGCACGGCTTCTTGATATCGCCCGACTGTGGCCTCGTGCAGCAGCCTGGCCTCGACGGCATGTTCCGTAACACATTCAAGGATGTTGGAGTGGATGGCGGATCCGGCATCCACCAGACCAATCGCAAGCCGGAAGGGCATATACCAGACGGGGACGCCTTGATCGCCATACGCTTGGACAGCATAGGCAAGCGTCGCCGGCTCAAGAAGCAGCGGTTTGGAGTCCTGAATACTCAACCCGAGACACCGCCTCAGCATGTAATCGAGACTACTGTCCCTTTGGTGCACGCTGTCACCGTTCCTCGTTCATTCGGGCAAGTCGTCCGCTTGCCAGGGGGAAGTCTCCGAGTGGGGCGCTGTTGCTAAGGGCTCGCAGCGCCAGCTTCTCACTTGGGGTGAGCCGGGCCGGTCTCAGTCCTGACAGGTGCTCGACCAGTTGCTCGTCCAGCCGTCGCCGGAAGTTCTCGGTCTGTGCGCTCTCTGGACCTTGCAGCGCCCGCTCGACTCCCCTTCTTAGCTCTCTTACTCCGAACAAGGACCCTAGCCAAGCCGACTGCCGGCGTACTAGCTGGCAGACGCCAAGGTAGTCTTCGAGATGCTTCGCAGTCTGGCGAGTGGGCGACTCGCGGGCGACTTGTCTGTATGCGTAGTGCAGACACTCCATGACCAGCGCATCGCCCGGCATTGCGATGGAGACCCTAGCCAGTCGTTGGAGCAGCGGCACCGCGCTAGGGTGGACATTGTCGCCATATCCGTCATTCATCGTGCAAACAAGCCGAAAGGTCTCGGGGACTATCAGAATGGGCATGCCTCCAATCCCGAACCGCGCGTCTCTCCTCGCGAGGCCGTCGAGCAAGCCATAAAGGCCGGTGTAGGCTATCTGCATCATGCAGCGATTCAACTCGTCGATGATCAGCCAATTGCGCCCTCCTCGGAGCCGGCAGCTTACAATCGCACGTCCCACGACGCCAAGCGCAAGGCCCCGCTCGTCTACTCTTCCGAGCACGTCGCTCGGAAGCCACTGGATTGTCGGTTCCACCTTCTCGTCCTTGCAGTCGCGTCCAAGAAACTCGGAGGCCAGCGCGACCGCAAGCTCCGACTTTCCGTTCCCTGGTGATCCCGCCAGCAGCAGGGTACCGGAGCGGTAGATTGTGTCGACCGCCGACTGAAGGACAGTGGGTTCATAGAAGAGCCCTCGATTCCGGAGTCGTTCTGCCATCTTTGTTACTGACACCCGTGGCATGACCCAGTCGCACACGCTATCGTGAGCCCGCAGGTAGTCGTAGTGATCGAGGGTGTTCCGTGCTCTGTTAACCGCCACCGACGATGTCTGGGCCACGGTCTCACCGCTAGTACCAGTTGATGGCTGTCCCGCGTGAATTGCATAAGAGGGCCACAGCTGTGAACCGGGAGGCTGAACACGGGCGCCGTATAGGCGCCGCGCGACCATCACATGAAGGCTTTGCGCAGTGACGGTCACACCAGCCCAGAACAACCAAGCCCAGCCCAGTTGCTGCAAGGGCAGCTCCTGGCTACTGCCGACCACGCCGAAATCCTGCGCCCATGTTCCGTAGGACACGACCGCGCGACCGGGCCACAGGTAGCCGCCACCCAGCCACGCCAGGAACCCACTATTGGACGACGCGAACAGCCATGCCACAATTGTTGCGGTGCCGGCTATCCGCAAGGCCGTTCCAAGGCGTAACCAGGCGCCCTGCATGGCGAATCGGAGCAACTGCCTCATACCGGCCTCCCTACCCAGCAGGAACCCAACTCCTATTGTCTGTTGTCACTATTGTAGTAATCGGAGATTTCCGGCATGTAGTATGGAGCGTACGACCACGGGTCACGCTCGAACGCTGCTGCATTCAATACCGTGCCAAGTATTGTCACTCCGGCTAGCCGCAGTTGTTCCTCTGCGAGACGCACTGACGCCATGCTCTCCCAATCAGCACGCACAACCAATACGACTCCGTCTGCAGACTTTGCAACCACCGCGGCGTCAGCCAGATAGAGGGGCGGTGTGTCCAAGATGATCCAATCGAAATGCTCCGCCAGTGTCTTGTGCAAAGCTTGCCACCGCTCCTTCTCCAGGAGATCCGTTGCTGACCTAGCATGGTCCCCTGCTGGCAGGAGCCAGAGGCCAGGCACGCTGGTCTTCCGAACCGACTCCGAAACCGCCGAGGAGGCTGCGCCCTCGACGCCAAGGAGATTCGTGAGTCCTGGACTGTTCCTGACCTGGTATAGGGCATGCTGTCGCGGCTTCCGGAGGTCAGAGTCGACAAGCAGTACTCTCTTATTGATCCTGGCCAGAGATTCGGCCAGTGAAGAGGCTATCAGCGTCTTTCCTGAACCTGGCCACGCGCTCGTTACTACAACGGTATTCGGGACGTCCGCCGGTAGGGTGGCCAACACGCCAGTCCTGATAGTGCGGCTCGCTTCGATGGCCGCCGCCGAAAAGCCCTCCCGCGCTTGGTGATCGAGTTCTCCAAGATAGGGCACAACCCCGAGTAGTGGAACAGCCAGAGTGTTGACCAGGTCATCCGGCGTCCTCACTCTGTCGTCGAGGGACGCAAGAAGCAGGGCCAGAACCATCCCCACCACCACTGAGAGCGGAATCGACACTCGCGCGATGCTCCAGAAACTCCGCCGGGCGGAGGATATCGAAGCGACGGCCAGCACGCTGATTCGGCCATGGCTGGATCGACTCGCCCGGGAGACTCGCTCCATCAAGGTCTCCACGACCCGGAGGGTCCGAAGATAGTCAAGGCGATGGACAGCCAAGGCGGCGCCGCCGCCCTGCAAGACGAAACGGCCAACCTGTTCTCGGAACTTGGCGTCAGCGGAGGAGCGTGCGAGTTCGGCAACCCTCAGCGCCTCTTCCGCTGTGGCGAGACGGGATTCAACCTCTCGGACAAGGTCGGAAACGAGCTCGCTTCGGCTGACTCGGGTAACCGGGGTAACGATCTGTCCCGTCGCCGGCGCTTCGGGCTTGGCGATTTCGACCCGCTGGAGCAACTTCTCTACCGGACTCCGCAGCAGAAGCCTGGGCACAGGGGCGCGCGATTCCGCCATCGGTCGCCACGCGAGAAGTTCTCGGTAGTCGGCAAAGCGGGCCGCCCATTCGACCGATGCTTGGCCCAGCGTCGCAGCCGCAGTTGCCAGTTCCTGTGGCAAGGCCCGCGACTCTACACCTGGGCCCCAGGAATCTGGCCTGGAAAGCTCATCCCAAACTTGACGGAGGTAGTCTTCCTTCAGATGTCGCTGCGCCCGCACCTCCTCTAGGAGTGCGCCGTCCTGGGTCTCGGGTCCACTAGTGTCTGGTGCCGACGCCAGTTCGGCAACCTCCCGCGCCGCCGCATTCGCCACCGCCAACGCAGTGTCGGGATCACTGGAGACGAAGGCCAAATCGACAAGTCGATTCCCTGGGAGGGGGATGAGGCGAAGCCTGGCGGCGAACTCCTCGGCCAGATCTCGACGCGAGCCCGTCATGCGACTCGCGTCGCGGGAACCCCCGAACAGCGGCCACCGAAACAGATCACTTGCGGCCCGAGAAAGCCACCACCGATGGTCCGCCGAATAGTCCGGGTGGTTCCAAAGCTCCAGTGTGGCAATCACGCTTCTGGAGGCCCTTCGCGTAGTCGCCACGACGCAGTCAACCAGCTGAAGTTCGCAGGGCCACGCTCCCGCCTCTCCACCAACTGGCGGCGCCGCCGCCAGCCGAATGCGGGCCTCGTATCCGTGGTCAGAGGATGCAAATAGAACAAGTGCCAGGACCTGACTCACAACTACCACACTGGCGATGAGCCACCTCCGTCGGTAGAAGAGCTTGAGGTAGTCCGCCAGCAGCCAATCCGCCTGACTGGAACGAGACTGTGGAGACCGGCCTTCCCTCGCGACGTCGCCGCGCAGCAGTGACGGCCGTCGGACAGGCTCCTCCTCCCGCATTGCTGTGGCTGGATCAATCACCTCATGGTTGCTCACGGGCCGCCTCCCAGACATCCCAATAGCTGGACCGTGCAGACTTCCCTTCGAACTCCCACTGGCTTTGGAGGCACCGTCTGCCGGTGTTCTCCCGCCGGGGCCCCACCAGTTGCGACCCACAGTGGCGGTTACACGACACTCTTGCTGCTGGTCATCCCGTGGAACCCGCAGTATTCCCATTGAGGCTTCTGCTCTCAAAGCCTCCGGAATGTCATCCCCGGGACGGCGTACGACAGACTCCTGACCCGCTTGAACGGTTCCACACCACTCGAGATGCAAGGCAGTGCTTCCATCTGTCGCATCGATTGTCGGCGAGCTTGTCGCCCTTCGCAAGGGGGACGTGATGTATCCTGCCCGACACATCCAACTCGTCCTCTCTCATCAGTCAACTGTTTTCAAGAACAGCCGTGGAGTACCTGCGGACGAGGGTACGGGGAGAGAAACCAGGCGAAGGTCGGCGCGCTGGGGCAGAGGTTTCTTGAAACGCTGATTACCCGTCCACGGCACCGACAATGCGGAAGAGCGTTGGGGTCTTCAGTGGAGGACGGGCCGAACTGATCCACCTGTAAGAGAGGTGGCGACGACCTGAGGCTCGTCCCCTCGCCGACCTGTCAGATTTCCACCCGGCGGTACTGTCAGATTTTCAACCGGCGTTGACAATCCCAATGCGGGCTCGGTCTGAGCCACCGGTGGAGCGTCGACGCAGAGACTCCCAACCTCGCCTCGACGTCCGCAATCGGCCGGCCCCGGGACCGCGCCGTCGGCCCCCCGAGCAGACTCTCGAAAACCGCCTGGAACAGATATCCCCACGGTCTGTCAGACGATTTGGCGTATCATCAGGCCGACTGAGACGGCCCGAATGAGTGCCTTTCGGTCAGCTTCTGAACGCGGCAAGCGGACCAAGCCCCTTTTTTGCTTCCTGTCGGGTGCCGGCTGCTGACGGCAAAGGAGGGACTCCACCTATGCTCCGACGACTCGCGCTGTGTGTCACGCTCTCGGTCTGCTTTGCCTCGCCCGCTATGGCATCAGGCCCGTTCGCGTATCTGACCAACTACTGGAACCACACCGTCACTGTCGTTGACACAGCACTCGACCAGCCAGTGGCCACGATCAGCGTGGCGGACTACCCCTTCAGTGCCGCTGTCTACCCCGGACACTCGCGGGTGTACGTAACACACCGCCACGGTCCAGGTGTGACGGTCATCGATACGACGTCGAATACCGTGATCGCCGTGATCGACCTCCGAGATCAAGTGCGCAATGATGTTGGAGGCGCCATCGGTGTTGCGGTGCATCCGGACGGTTCTCGAGCCTACGTCACGGAGACACCGTCAAATCCCTATCATGGCAACTCGGTGGCGGTCATCGACACTGCGTCGAACACACTTGTCAAGCGAATCGATGTCGGCATCTTCCCGCACGGTGTCGCATTCAGCCCATCGGGATCCCGGGCGTTCGAGGCGAATTGGGCAAACTCAAGCGGAACCCTGTCGGTTGTCGACACCACGACGGATGAAGTCGTCGCGACGATTGCCGGCATGGGTAGTGTGAGTGGTGTTGCTGTCAGCCCGTCAGGTGAATGGGTCTACGCCACTGACTGGAATTCCCGTGTTCTCGTCATCGCCACGGCAACCAACTCAATCGTTGGGCAGATCGACGTCGATCCTGGCCCGACGGGCGTCGCCGTCAGTCCAGACGGAACACGAATCTACGTGGCCGACAGCGCGGGCGTCAAAGTGGTTGACGCTGCCAGCAATGCTCGTGTCGCCTCGATCCCGGATATGAATCCTGTCGTTCGAGGCTTCACGGGTATCGCCGTGGACCCGACTGGTGCGAAGGTCTATGCGACGCGTTACTACTACCAATACGTTGCCGTCATCGACGCCCGCCTCAATCAGATTGCCGACGAATTCCCATGGGGCGCCGGGCACAACGCTTACGGCGCCTTCGTGTGGCACGGTGGACACGCCAGCGATACGACACCGCCGATCATTACTCCCTCAATCCACGGAACGGTAGGGCAGGCAGGATGGTATGTCTCAGATGTGCTGGTAACCTGGGACGTTCGCGATCCGGAGTCCGAACTCGGCTCAGTCACGGGCTGTGAATCAGTGACGGTAACATCCGACACGGTCGGAACAACTTACACATGTGAGGCCACATCCGCTGGCGGTCCGTCCTCATCGACGGTGACGATCAAGCGCGACACCGTGAAGCCAACCGTCGCGTGCTCAGTCACCCCTACGATCCTTTGGCCGGCGAACCACAAGATGTGGGAGGTCACCGCCACGGCAACGGCATCTGACGCGAATGCCTGGGCGCTCAATGGGATCGAAACCCACAGCAGCGACGCTGACAGCGGTCTCGGCGCCGGCGACGTACCGAACGACATCCAGGGTTTCCCGCCGGGAATGTCTTCGTCTGGCCAGCTTCGCGCCGAGCGCTATAGCCAGGCCGGGCGGACCTACACCGTGAACTTCGCGGTGGCCGACGAAGCCGGGAACACTGGGACCTGCGCCGCGTTCGTCACCGTGCCTCACGATCAGGGGAAGGGCGGCAAGAAGAAGTAGGGCGAGGCGGCACCTGGAACGCCGAAACGGGGCTCCACGGAGTTGGTCGGGCTGGCTGCACGTAGACCGAGCGTGCAGCCCAGCCCTGCTCACGATGACCCTGAGCAGGCCAGGGAGTGGATTCATCGTCTCAGCCTGCCTTGCAGAATATGCGATGGAATCGCATATTTCGCACATGTGGACGTGACCTCAGAAGTCCTTGCGGCGGTGATAGAGCAGCTTCGGCTTCTCGGACCGCGTCCGGTAGTAGTCGATCACCGTATCGAGCGGGAGGATGACCCAGGGCGCCAGGGGCGAGACGCCGTTCTTCGTGAACACGAGGTCGTCCGCGAGGTAGTTGACCGCGTGGAAGATGTTCCCGCGCTCGTCGACCATCACAATGATGTCGCCGAACTCCGGGCCGTTCTGCACCAGGTAATACTGCTCTCTCAGCTGCTTGACGGCGACTGCGACATCGAGATACCGGTCGTCGGGTTCAGCCTCGAAGAAGTTCAAAGCCGTCCACAGGCAGTTCGCGAGGGCCGGGCGCTCGAAGTCCAGCGCCGTTCGCCGGGGATAGCGGTAGAGGTTCTCGCGCGCGACGGCCGGGAGGAGGTGGATCAGGTCGATCGACTGGTCCGCCCCCGCGCCCACCACCGACTCGATCAGCGGCCGGATATCCAGGCGCCGCCCGCCCCGCCCCCAGTAGTCGACGAGACCGGGCACCTCCGAGACGTCCTGCACCTCGAGCCTGGCCCTCACCGTCGACTGCCTCAGTAACGCCTTCGCGAGCCGCCTGCGCTCGTCGACGTCTTCAACCAGCGTCCGCACCAGATCCACGTCCGCCAGATACACGTGCTGGCCGTGGCGGTAGATCAGGGGATCGACGGCCCGCCGCGTGGCCGGCGCGATCGGTGCGCGGCCCAGCCAGTCGTCGGCCGACGTGCCCGCATACCGGAACGCATGCGCGGCGTTGACATTGAGCGCGCTGCCCGCAAGCTGCGTGTACAGCTTCTCACGAACATCGGGAGCAATCCCGAGCAGAAACCTCGGCGAGGGCAGCATGACGAGCCCGTTGATTTGCGGCTCCGGCCGTGCTGTCGCCAGCAGTTCCGACACCAGTTGCGGCGCCAGCCCCGTCGACGCCAGGAAACCCTGGGCTGCGGGCATTCCCGTCTCGGGGAAGAACCAATATTTCCCCGCGTCGGCCTCCCGCCCCCAGTCGTCCGCGATGAGCTCGAGCGGTGGAGAAATGACGATCGAGGTCCTGGTGATCCGGCCCCAAGGCCCGGTCGCCACCGCCCTGGCAGCCTGAACAACCTGCGCGGGTGCGTCGGGAACACTCTCCGGCGCGCGCCAGAAGTACACGGCGGCCACGACGATCCAGGGCACGACGGCCAGAACCACGAGGGTTCCCAGCCACGCCCGGGGAACCACGTACACAGGCTGGTCAGGGGTGCCGGAACTGGCTGGCTTGCGGGATATGGACATGCGACGGCAGGCTCCCAGGCGCCCGGCGCCGGCCGGGCCCAAGCATCATACACCTGGCCCAGCACAGACCGACGCGCCCGCTCATGGCCTGACGCCGGTCCGGTTACCGCGGGCTGTACACCCGCACGTCCGGGTGGGTTGTATAGAGGCGGAACCGGGTTCCGTCGTGCACGACCATGCCGCTGCTGGCTCCGGGCAGCGCCTTGTTGACAGGCACGACGGGATTGCCGGGGTACTTCTGCCAGTGCACGAGGTCGTCCGACACAGCGAGACAGGTGCTCCACTCGCCCCAGTTCGGTAACGCACTCGCGTGGTAGTACGCGTAATAACGCCCCTGGTATCTGATGATCTGATCGACGGCAACGGCGTAACGATCGTACGCGTCAGGACCGCGGGCGAGGACCGGCTCGTCTGTCACATTGGTCCACACCTTCAGGTCCTTCGACGTCGCGGCGAAAATGGCCAGGTCCTCGCGCTCGTAGAACAACCACCAGGTGTCCCCTTCAATCCAGACGGTGGGCGTGCCTCGCGGCCCGGGCGGAATCGGCTGGCCGGTCGCCAGCCGGATGTCGAGCGCACCCTGTTCCTGCCAGCGCACACGATCCTTCGACGTCAGCAGGTGGGCAATGTCGTCGCGCCCCTCGGCAAACATGTAGAACGTGTCGCCCCGCTTGACGACACACATATCCTCCACCCACCCTTCGGTGGTCAGCGGGTTGCCAGGCCAGCGCGTCCAGGCCAGCCCGTCAGGCGACGTGGCGTAACCCAGGAACCGGTCTTTGGACCGCTCATCGTTGTAACCCGTGTACCACAGGTGCCACTGCCCTCCGTCACGCATCACCCATCCGCGTTCGCGCATCCGGCGGTCCCACGTGCCGGTGCCCGTTCCCGCCAGGATGGGCTGCCCCGACGCCGGCCCGAACGCCACCAGTTCCCTGGGGAAAGCAGCCGCACGGTCCTGTGGCCGCCCCCCGGCAGACACCGTCGACAGGAGGACGAAGGCGAACACACCGGCGAGGATGGGTTTCATGATGGTTGAATTGGACAACGTTGGAACCCCGGGCCTAACCCGACTACGTTCTTCGAACTTCGTCGAGGTCTCGCCGTAGCGCTTCGCGCGGAGGCGGAAGGCCCGGGGCTACGTACAGCACTAACCGCCTACTGTCTACTTCCTACTGACTACTGCCTACTGCCTACTTCCTGCTTCTTGCTTCTTGCTTCCTGCTTCTTACTTCACTGCCTCGATCTTCTTCCTGGCGATCTCCTTGTTGAACGCCGGAAGGTCGGTCTTCAACACGACGTCGAGTTTCGCCAGTTCGGCATCGAGGCGCCCGGACAGCTCCTTGAACACGGCGTAGGACTGCTCCGTCGGCTTCCCGTCACCGCCTTCGACCACACCCTGCAGCGCGGCCAGCTTGTTGTTCAGCTTAATCGGGTAGTTCAACGGATCCTGGCTGCTCCGGTTCCGGTACTGATAGATCTCCCCTTCGATAGCAGTCAGTTTGCCGGTCAGCGCGTCGCCCAGCATGGCGGCCTTCGACACCTTCTTGTCCTTCTGCGTCGCCGTCCACTGTTTCACGCGGTCCGCCACCTGATCCTTGATCGCGCGAATACGAATCACGCTCTCGTTGGCCAGCGATACCTTGTCGCGAACCTGGCTCGCCAACGTGAACTGCTCCATGAGGTCGGCATCAGTCACACCAGCCACGGTCGGATTGCGCGCGATGACGAACGACTGCGTCTTCGTCTCCCCGCCTGCCGTCAGCCGCACCTGGTACGTTCCCGGCGGCGCCAGCGGCCCGCGCGTGCTGCCAGCCCACAGAATCATGTTCGGGAAGCCTTTCGCCCCGGCATACCGCATGTCCCACACGAAGCGGTTCATGCCGGCCTTCACCGCCACCCGCGCCACCGGCGGACGGAACGACTCTTCCTCCGACGGTGGACCAGCCGGCTTGGCGTCCGGCTTCTCAGGCACGCCGGTATACGAGTTCACGTTCTGCCCCTGCGCGTCGAGGATGTCGATGGTCACCTTGTCGGCGCTGGCTTTCAGCAGGTAGTCCACCGGGACGCCCCGGTCCACGCTGCGCATCACGTCCGGCGGATCGAACAGGTGCGCCGCGGCCGCGGCGGCGTCGGCCGAGAACTGCCGCAGGATGGCGGCATTGTCGAGCACGTAGAACGAGCGCCCATGCGTGCCGATCACCAGGTCTTTCCCGGTCGACACAATCCCGTGCACGGGCGTCACGGGCAGGTCGAGCCGCAGTGACTGCCAGCTCGTCCCGCCGTTGAACGACACGTAGATGCCGTGTTCCGTGCCCAGGTACAGCAGATCGGCTTTCTTCCGATCCTCACGAATCACGCGCGGGAAATCGGTCACGGGAATTCCCGCCACGATCTTCTTCCAGGTCTTGCCGTAGTCGTCGGTCCTGAAGACGTACGGCGAACGATCCGCACGCTGGTACCGGTTGGCCGCCACGAACGCGGTCCCGGGTTTGTGCGGCGACACCTCAATCAGGCTGACCCGCGCAAACTCGGGCAGATCCGCCGGCGTCACGTTCGCCCAGTTCTTGCCGCCGTCGCGCGTCACGTGAATCAGCCCATCATCAGAACCCGCCCAGATCGTCTGGCCGTCGTGGGGTGACGGTGCGATCGTAAACACAGTGGCGTACGTCTCGACGCCGGTCTGGTCCAGCGTAATCGGTCCGCCGGACGGCCCCATCGTCGACGGATCGTGCCGCGTCAGGTCGGGACTGATCCGTTCCCAGCTCTGCCCTTCCGTGGTCGTCTTCCACACATGCTGCGACCCGACGTACAACACGCGCGGGTCGGTCGGCGCGAACACGATCGGGAACGTCCACTGGAACCGTTCGGTGATGTCCTTGGCCGAATACCCCATCGGATTGTCCGGCCAGACGTTGATGCTGCGCACGCGCCCCGTCTTGCGGTCGAGCCGGGTCAGGTGCCCGCCGTAGCTGCCGGCGTAGAACACGTCCGGATTGCGCGGGTCGGGCGCAATGTAGCCGCTCTCGCCGCCGCCGACGTCGTACAACTGTCCGCCGCCCGTGCTCGGCACGCACGCGGTGCTGTTGTCCTGCTGGGCGCCGCACACGTGATACGGCACGTGAGCCGTGACGAACACGTTATAGAACTGGGCCGTCGGAAAATCCTGGTCGGTCCACGACTCGGCGCCGTTCACCGAGACGTTTCCGCCTCCGTCGTTGGCGTTGACCATTCGTTTGGGATCGTTCGGCGCAATCCACAGGTCGTGGTTGTCCCCGTGCGGGACGCGGTAGGACCGGTACGTCTTGCCGGAGTCGGTGGACTTGTAGAACCCCGTGTTGAGCACGTACACGGTGTCGCGATCGCCCGTATCCGCATAGATGCGCGTGTAGTAGAACGCCCGCTGCCGCAGCCGCCGCTCGTCGTTCGCCAGCTTCCACGTGGCGCCGGCGTCATCCGACACGAAGACGCCGCCGTTCTCGTTCTCGACAATCGCGTACACGCGCTTCCCATCGACTGGCGAGACCGACACGCCCACCTTCCCCCACAACCCAGCGGGCAAACCGGCGTTTTTCGTCAGTTCGGTCCAGGTGGTGCCGCCGTCCGTCGACTTGAAGAGGCCGCTGCCGGGCCCGCCGCTCGACAACGAGTGGGGCGTACGGAACACCTCCCACAACCCGGCATACAGGGTCTCAGGCGCCTTGGGGTCCATCGACAGGTCGACCACGCCGGTCTTGTCGTCGCGGAACAACACGCGCTCCCACGTCTTGCCGCCGTCTTTCGACCGGAACACGCCGCGCTGGCTGGTGGACGCATAGGGGTCACCGAGGACCGCCGCATACACGATGTCGGGGTTCTTCGGATGCACACGAATCCGCGAAATCGCCATCGACTCGGCCAGGCCGCTGTGGGCCCACGTCTTGCCGCCGTCTGTCGACTTGTACACCCCGTCGCCCTGGATGATATTGCCGCGCAGCTGCGTCTCGCCCATACCCGCGTAGACCACGTCCGGGTTCGACTCGGCCACGGCCACCGCGCCGACCGACGACGTCCGGAAGGTCGCGTCCGACACGGCGCGCCACGTCGTGCCGCCGTCGTTCGTCTTCCAGAGCCCGCCTCCCGTCGCCCCGAAGTAGTACTCGTTCGCGCGGGCGCTGCTCCCGGCCACGGCCGTCGAACGCCCGCCGCGGGCCGGACCCACACTCCGCCACTTCAGGCCGGCAAACATCGCGTCGGGATACGCCGCTGGTGCCTGCTGGGCCAGCAGGCCGTCTCCCTGAACCACGAATACCACTGCCAACGCTGCGACCAGCGCCGCTGCACTCCGCCTCACGGTTCGTCGCATGATGCTCCGTCCTCCTGTCTGACCGTCCGCCGGGGTTGTTGGAATCGTCCGATCCTACCCGCTTGACCCGGGCCCACGCCACTCCTATACTCGGCTTGATTCCCCGCAGCCCCTTTCGGTGCTTGTGTCAGGGCGGCGCCCGTCTGCCGCCGGGACGCGTTCACCCCCCTGCTCGTCAGCCCCACGAGGCGCGACTCGGCCTGGTTCCGCGGCGCTGCCCTGGCGCCATCTGTGCCGCCCAGTCACAGGCTTGCCGCGCGTCCCCTGTCTGTGCAAAGGTTGTAGAAGGTTTCCAACCACCACAATACGATGGCCGACAATCCTCTGCGTCTGAAGAGTATTCACCACGTGGAACTCTGGGTAGGCAACGCCAGGCAGGCGTCCTACTACTACCGCAACGCCTTCGGGTTCTCGCAGTTCGCGTACGCGGGCCTCGAGACAGGGCGGCGCGAGTCCACGTCCTCCGCCCTGGAGCAGGGCAAAGCCCGGCTCGTCCTGACGACCTCGTTCGATCCGGACGATGCGGTCAGTGACCACGTCCGCCGTCACGGGGATGGCGTCCGGGACATCGCCTTCCATGTGGACGATGCCGACGCGGCGTTCGCCGAGGCCGTGGCGCGGGGCGCTACACCGGTGGCCGAGCCGCAGGATCGCACGGACGAACACGGCACCGTGCGCCACGCTGCCATCGCCACCTACGGCGACACGATTCACTCGCTGATTTCGTATCGCGACTACCGGGGGCCGTTCCTGCCGGGCTTCCAGAACAAGGACGTCCCGGGGCGGGACGCAGGCCTGCTGCGTATCGATCACATGGTCGGCAACGTCGAACTGGGGCAGATGAACCGCTGGGCCGACTGGTACAGCCAGGTGCTGGGGTTCTCGCGCTACATCAGCTTCGACGACAAGGACATCTCCACCGAGTACTCAGCCCTGATGTCCATCGTCATGTCGGACAACTCGTACGCGATCAAGTTCCCCATCAACGAACCCGCCGCAGGCCGCAAGAAGAGCCAGATCGCGGAGTACCTGGACTACTACCGCGGTCCCGGCGTGCAGCACATTGCGCTGCTGACGGCCGACATCCTGGCCACCATCAGGACGCTTCGCGCCAACGGCGTCGAGTTCCTCTCGGTGCCGCCGAGTTATTACGACTCGTTGCCGTCGCGCGTGGGCGCGATCGACGAAGCCGTCGCGACCATCCGGGAACTGGGCATCCTGGTGGATCGGGACGAAGAAGGGTATCTGCTCCAGCTCTTCACCAAGCCCGTCGAAGACCGCCCGACGCTGTTCTTCGAGATCATCCAGCGCAAGGGCAGCCGGGGGTTCGGGAAGGGCAATTTCAAGGCGCTGTTCGAGTCGATCGAACGCGAACAGGCGCTGCGCGGGAATCTCTGATGCCGATCTATCACCAGCTTGGACGTGTGCCGCAGAAACGCCACGTCGTGTTCCGGCAACCCGGCGGCGCGTTGTACGCGGAAGAACTCGTCGGCAACAAGGGGTTCTCCGGGCCATCGTCGCTCGTGTACCACGTGCACCAGCCAACGCAGGTCCTGCGCGTGGAGCCGATGGGCGACCAGGCGTGGACGTCCGACGACCAGCCGGCGTTCCGCCACCGGCACTTCCGGACGTCGCGCCTGCAGGCCAAACCCAGCTTCACGACCGACCGTGTGCCGCTGCTCTTCAACGCTGATGTGGCGATGTCGTTTGTCGAACCGACGGTGGACGACAAACACTACTACCGCAACGCGCAGGGCGACGAACTGGTGTTCGTCAGCGACGGCGCCGGCGTACTCGAGTCGCCCTTCGGCGATCTGGTGTTTCGCCGGGGCGACTATCTGGTCATCCCGCGCGGCATTCTCTACCGGATGCGGTTCTCCGAACATCCCGCCCGCTGTCTCGTCATCGAGAGCGCCGGGTACATCCGCACCCCGCATCGGTACCGGAACGAACACGGGCAACTGACCGAGATGGCGCCATTCAGCGAGCGCGACATCCGGCGCCCCGCGGACCTGCGGACCATCGACGAACACGGCGAGTTCCACGTGGTGGTCAAGAAGAGCAACCGGCTGACGCGGGTGGTGGTGGACCATCATCCGTTCGACGTCGTCGGGTGGGACGGCTACTACTATCCCTGGGCGTTCAACATCAACGACTTTGAGCCCCGCGTGGGGCGCCTGCATTTGCCGCCTCCCGTTCACCAGACGTTTGAAGGCGACGGGTTCGTCATCTGCTCGTTCTGCCCCCGGCCGTACGACTTCGATCCCGAAGCCGTGCCGGTGCCGTACAACCACTCGAACGTGATGTCCGACGAAGTCCTGTATTACGCCAGTTCCGAGTTCATGAGCCGCAAGGGCATCGAGTACGGGTCGGTCACCCTCCATCCCGATGGCGTGCCTCACGGCCCTCACCCCGGCCGGACGGAAGCCTCGCTCGGACAGAACCGCACGGATGAACTGGCGGTCATGCTCGACACGTTCCGCCCGCTGCGAGTCGGGATCGCCGCGTTGCCTATCGAAGACCGCGAGTACCACCGTTCGTGGGTCGAGGCCAACCGGACGTGACAGACGCGGCGCACGCCCTGCTGGCCGGCCTCGTTGACTATGCCGGGCTGTTCCCGCCAGCAGGCCTTCCGATGGCAGACGCCGTCCGTCAGTACGGCGCGTACCGGGCCAGCCACGAAGCGTGGATGCTGGGCCGTTTCGTGGTGCCCATCCACCGCCTCGACGAATTCATCGCGGCACGCTCCGGGCAGACGAACGCGACCGGTCCCTGGCCGGTTGCCGCCTTGATAGGGCAGAACGCCGACATGGACTGCGCGGCCGTTGCCCGATTCAACGACACGCAGCGGGCCCTCGGGGCAGACGGGTCCGGCATCGTCGAGACGTGCGACGTGAAGGTGGATGACCGAACCACCGTCGACCGTGCGGCCGCAGCGGCGCCGCCGGGCGTCAGGCTCGCGCACGAAGTCGGTCCCGATCCGCTGGGCTGGCCCGCGATGCTGGATGCCATCCGGCAGGCGGGCGGCGTGGCGAAACTGCGAACCGGGGGCATCGTGCCCGCCGCGATTCCTTCGGTCCAGGTGGTGGCGACCTTCATCCGGGCCTGCCGGGCGATCGGCCTTCCGTTCAAGGTGACGGCCGGTCTGCACCACGCCGTGCGCGGCGTGTACCGGCTCACGTACGAGCCGGCAAGTCCGTCAGCCACCATGCACGGGTTCCTGAACGTCTTCGTTGCCGCGGCCATGGCCGGTCAGCCATCCCCGGAGTTGGAGTCCGTCCTCGGGGAAACGGAGCCCGGGGCGTTCCGGTTCGACGCGTCCGGCGTGTGGTGGCGCACACACGTCGTCTCCTCCGCCGCGCTGCGGGCCGCCCGGGCCACGTCAGCCCTGTCGTTCGGTTCCTGCTCCTTTGAAGAACCCGTATCTGACCTGCGCCATCTTGGCCTGCCGCTCGACGCGCCAGCCGCACACTGATCGATCCATGATGAACACGACCAATCGCACGCACGATCCGAGCGCCCTCAGCTGGGTGGCCTCGGCCAACGATGGCGCCACCGACTTCCCGATCCAGAACCTGCCGTTCGGCGTGTTTCGCCCGGCAGTCTCTTCCGACGCGCCGGCGGTGGGCGTGGCCATCGGTGATCACATTCTCGACATCGCGGCGTGTTCGCGCGCCGGCCTGTTTGACGGTGACGCGGCCACGGCCGCAGCCACGTGCTTCGGCGGTCACCTCAACGGCCTTATGGCGCTCGGGCCTGCCGCGTGGTCTGCACTGCGGCACGCCATCTTCGATCTCCTGCACGCTGATCACGCAGACGCCGAGCGCAACTGCGAGGTTGCGGGCCCGCTGCTGCTGCCGCAGGCCCAGGCCGAGCTGTTCGTCCCGGCAGACATCGGCGACTACACCGACTTCTACGCGTCGGTCTTCCACGCCACCAACGTGGGCCGCATGATGCGTCCCGACAATCCGCTCCTGCCCAACTACAAGTACGTCCCGATCGGGTACCACGGCCGGTCCTCGTCGATCGTGGTGAGCGGGGCGCCTGTCCGCCGCCCCTGGGGACAGACCAGGCCCGAGGGCGTCGAGGCTCCCCTGTTCGGCCCGAGCAAACGTCTGGACTACGAGCTGGAGGTGGGCGCCTACGTAGGTGTCGGCAACGACCTGGGATCGCCTGTGCCGCTGGACGCGGCCGACGCGCACCTCTTCGGCCTGTGCCTGCTGAACGACTGGTCCGCACGGGACATGCAGGCGTGGGAGTATCAGCCTCTCGGGCCGTTCCTCGCGAAGAGTTTCGCGACGAGCGTGTCACCCTGGGTCGTCACGGTGGAGGCGCTGGCGCCCTTCCGCGTCGCGCCGTTCACCAGGCCGGACGGCGATCCCGAGCCGCTGCCCTACCTCGACAGCGTCGTGCACCAGGCAGCGGGCGGCACCGCGGTTCAGCTCGAAGTCGCCATCAGCTCACAGCGCATGCGCGACGAGGGACTGGCGGCGATGCGGCTGAGCCGGAGCAACCTCTCGCAGATGTACTGGACGTTCGGACAGATGGCCGCCCACCACGCCAGCAACGGCTGCAACCTGCGCCCCGGTGATCTGCTGGGCAGCGGAACCGTATCCGGCCCCGAGAAGGACGCCCGAGGATGCCTGCTGGAACTGACGTGGCGGGGGGCGGAGCCTGTGACGTTGCCCACCGGCGAACGGCGGGCGTTTCTCGAGGATGGTGATGAAGTGACGCTGCGCGGCTGGTGTGAACGCGATGGCGCCGCGCGCATCGGCTTCGGCGAATGCCGCGGCGTCGTGTTGCCCGCGGTAGCCAGGTAGTCCTTAGCCCCGGGTCCGAAGACCCGGGGCTCCCCTAGCCTCTAGCCTCTAGCCTCTAGTCCCTAGTCCCTACTTCTCGTCCAGCTTCCGCCCGGCGTTCAGCTGATCGAAATTGAGGATCGTGTTGAACACGAACCCGTAGGTGCCCTGTGTTTCGCCGCGCCACATAGGATTGTTGGCGAACACGACGACATGGCCCTTGTCGAGGGGCACATCGACCACGGCCGGCTTCTGTGCGATCTCGTTGCCATTCTCGATCAGGCCCGACACCAGCAGGTCGCGCATGTCGCCGTACCGCAGCACGACGCGCGGACGCTGCGCCGGGGGAATGATGCCCAGCGGGTTGCGCAACTGTTCGTCCGTCACGGGCGCGGCCTGCCAGGGCTCGACCTTCGGCTCTTCGGGCACCGTGTCGGGCGGTCGCCCCTGCACCGTGTCCGGGTCGTCCGCGGTTCCCCGTCCGGTCGCGCGCTGGCCGCCCATCTCGCCGCCGGGCCGGCCGCCTCGCCCGCCCAGGGTGTTGCTGACGCCGAACACCAGTCCCGGCGCCGAGTAGATCGACAGGCCCTCGCCGTACCCGTAGGCAATCGGGCTCGTGCCATCAACGATCTTCGCCCGCATCACCGTGCCCGGCGCGCGCAGCCGCGTCGGCGTCTGCACCGACAACCCAGGCGTCAGGCCGAAGGTCGACGCAAAGACGGTCGTGTCGTCCGCGGTGATCAGGACGCCGCCGTTGCGCACGAAGTTCTCCAGGTTGACGAGGCCGCCCCAACCGAGCCCCGGCCGCATGTCATCGGTCGCGTCGATCTTGCCGATGTTCGGCGTCAACGGCGTCGTCTTCCAGGGCAGCGGGTTGCGCCACATCGGCATGCCGCTGACGATCTGCTGCGCGCCGCGTCCCACGGGCGGGAACACGAGCACATCCCACCTGGCATTCAGGTTCGTCTCTTTGGCGATGACCTGGGTGCTGATGTAGTCGTACGGGATCTTCAGGCGGTCGAATTCCATCCGCCACCAGCCTTCGTCCTGCGTGGCGATCCACGTGTGGATGTACGCAATGCGCGCCACCTTCGACGGGTGGGCCTTCACCGCAGGCGCGGACGCCAGGGCATACGGGGCGATCCCGAGCTCCGCCGCCGCCGCCTTCACGTCCGCCTCGCTGGCGTTCTTGACGATGAACGAGCCCCGGTTGAACTTCCGGCCGGCGGCCTCGAAGGGTTCTTCGGCCACGTCGAACGCGGCGTTCTTCAGCCGGTACCGGAACGCCAGCAACGACGGGTCGGCGTCGTTGTTGATCGCATAGATGGAACCGGCGCCGACGATGGCGCTGGGCGCGCGGACGTCGGTGACCTTCTCCATGCCGGCGTCGAGGACCTTGGCGTCGGTCACCCGCACCACCTGCACATTGAACAGCTCGCCGAAGGTCCACCCGGTGTCGTCGTACGGGCGTTTCTGCGGGTCGTTCGGGCTCCAGTACTGATGGTCCAGCAGCGCGTCGGCAATGCGGCTGTACGGCTGATCCATCCGGATGATGTAGCTGCCCGCCGGAAATTGCTTCGTCTCGGGCGCGGGTTTCTCAGTCTTGGCCGGCTCGGGCTTGGCATCCCCACCCGCGGGCCTGTCACCCGCCGCCTTCTTCTTCGCGGGCATCGTCACCGAGAACGCCGCCGTGGCGCGGGAGACCTCGACCGCCTGCCGCTGCAGGATGCGCAGCATCTCGGCCTGGGCGCCAGGCCGGGTGTCGTCCGCCGGCAGCACGTAGGCCGCCGGCCCCTCATTCTTCGGCTTCTGGATCGACCGTTTGCTCTTCAGGTAGAAGTTCTTGAGGAAGAGCTTGGTATTGCCGGAGAAGTACGACAACGCCGTCAGCAGGCCCGTCTGCGTGTAGTTGTTGTTGTTGCGCTGCGACCAGCTGGCTTTCGGCAGGGGCGGGTTCTGCTTGTACCACGTCCGGGCGTAGTCGTTGGGCTGGAGTTTGCGCTCGACCGTGTCGGCGCCCGCGTTCCCGAACGTCTCGTACAGGCGGCTGATGCCGTTGTGCATGCCGCCAATGAACATCAGGTACCCGGGCGACCAGGTATCGAACGTGCCGTGCGTAAACGCGCCGGGCATGCCGAACTTGGTCAGTTCGGCCATGTTGTGCCAGCCGAGCAGTTGCCATTCATCCGTCAGGATCGGATCGACCCAGGCATTGTAGGGACCGTCGCCGACGGTGTTGTCGTAGAGGTAGGGCACCGATTCGTGCAGGTCGTGCAGCACCTGCACCTTCTGATCGACCACAAGATTGATGACGTTGCGCGTGAGGGCCAGCGTGGCCGCCATCGCGTCACGGTTGTTGTCGTGCACGACGTACTTGCCCCAGTACGCCAGCGAAGGCCACGTTTTGTCCGGGTTGGCCAGGTGCCACTTGTAGATGTCGACCTGCCGGTCCCGGCCATCGGTCTCCAGGACGGGCGTGATCAAGGTGATCACGTTCGACCGGATGGCCTTGATGTACGGGCTGTCGTCCACGACGAGGCGGTACGCCAGTTCCATCAGCGATGTCGGCGCACCAGTCTCGGGCGAATGCAGGGCCCCGGCGATGTAGTACACCGGCACGCTGGCGTCCACCAGCCGATCGGCTTCCGCGTCGTCCAGGTTGATCAGCCGGGGATCGGCAAGCTTGGCCAGGCGCGCGCGGTTCTCGGCCATTTTCGCCATGACCGCTTCGGAGGCGATCGCAACCGCGATCATTTCGCGTCCTTCTTCGGACGTGCCCATCGAGAACACCTTCACCCGTCCGGGCGCGGCTTTCTCGAGCTGGCGCATGTAGGCGTGGACCTCAGCCGTGTACGGCAGGATGCCCGGCGCCCCGGCCACGTCGCCCAGTACCGCTTTCGGCGTCGGCACGGTCTTCGATGCCGGCAGGTAGTCCACGAGCGGTGAGAGGAAAAACGGCTCGGTCGTGTACTCCCTGATCTTCTTCGAGTACTCCTCGTCGATCGGCTGTTTCGGGTCTCGAGCGTACTTGTTGGGCTGGGCGACCACCGACAGACTGGCGCACAGCACCAGCATGCAGACGGTGAACCACCGGACAATCAGGCCTGGTTTCATGGATGACCTCGACGCGGGCACTACGCCCGCTGGGAGGCACGCGGAGTACTCGTGCCAGGGGCAGACAGCTACGTGGGGCGGCATTCTATCAGGATTGAGGCACCTGCAGGCGGATCTCCACCGCCGCGCTGATCGCGCCCCGCCGGGCACTCAGCGACCGCTCCACCACGGCGCCGTCGTCCAGGGTCACGTGCCCGCTGACGGCGGCGTTCGGCGGCTCGAGGCGGGTATCGATCCCGTGTCCGGCCCGTGTCTTCGCGTACCGCACGCCGGACGCGTGGCGGCCGTCCATCAGCCCGGTCAACGTCGACGTCAGCAACTCCGCACGCTCCGCCAGGGTGGTCCGGGCGTCGGGTTCTTCCGTCAGTTCCTCGAGGTTCTCGAGCGGATCGTAGCTGGCAATCAGAAACAGTTCGTCCGGTGCGCCCGGAGTCCCGGCCGTCAGCCAGCCCGATCCCGGCGGCACCTCGTACACACGCCCGGCCTCCACCGCACTGGCTCCGCGGATCGTCTGTGCCGGGAACAACACGGTCACCTCGCCGGACGCCGCACGCGCCACGACATAGGCAAAACCCTTGGCGCTGGGGCTGAACATCAGCTTGAGCCTGTCACCCGGCTGCACGGCCGTCTGCTCGACGACGTCGAACGCCACCGCGCGCCCCTCGACGGCGCGCTGTCCGACACCCATCCACGATACCGAGAATGGCGGGAGCGGCGGTTTGGGTCTGGGCGCCGTCACCAGGCGATACACGGCAGGGACAGCGAAGCTGGCCACCACGCCGGCAAAGATCGTGGCGACGATCCACCCGGCCACCCTGGCCCGCTTCGCCAGTCTCCTCTCCTCCACTTCGGCGTCGCTCGACAGGCTGTGCGCGACGAGCGCGACCGACGTCCGCATCTTGTTCGGGTCGAATCGGACCACCGGCTGGCTGGCCAGCGCCCGGATGTCGTCAGGGAGCGCGTCGGCCTTCGGCACGCTGACCCCAGGCAGGCACACCGGCACGACGATCCGTCCTCGCCGCAGCGCGTAGGCCACTTCCGCCCTGACGCCGTCATCAGGATCGGCGAGGTGCGGGAGCGTCTCGGCCGAAAGGACCACGACGAAGTCAGGCGCGTCATCGATGGCGCGCAGACGTGCCGGGTCGCCGGGGCTGTCGTGTTCGGAACTCGTGTCCGAGACAAAGAACCCGAGCGGCCGCAACCCTTCGGCGATGGCCAGGGCTGTTGCCCGGTCGGACGGATCCCGGAAGCAGATGAAGACGTCCAGTTCGTCAGCGGTCATCGGGTCCCGTCAACCCTCTCAAGGGCCAGTTCCGGCTGGGCCACGCGTCAGCAGGCCCGCCGGCAGGATTCGCCCGTACGAGGAAATGGCCAGCATTTGCTGGCCATTTCCCGTGCGATGTTGTGGTCGGGGCGAGTGGATTCGAACCACCGACCCCTCGGTCCCGAACCGAGTGCTCTACCAGGCTGAGCCACGCCCCGACGGACTATTCATACTACCGCAATCGTGCCTTCCCGCCCACAACTTTCTTCGTCCCCGGCCGGCCCGCCAGCAACGCACCCACGGCGCCCAGCGCGTCGTGCGCCGTCAGGTCGGGCTGCAGGGGCGTCACCGACACGTATCCTTCGCGCACGGCGTGGTAATCCGACTGCGGATTCCGCTCCCATTCATCGATGGCTTCGTCAATCCAGTAGTACGTCCGGTGCTTCGGATCGATCCGCTCATCCACCTGCGTCACGTGGTTCCGCTTCGCCTGCACGGTCACGCGGAACTCACCGTTGGTCACGCGCGGCACGTTGATGTTCAGAAACGTCCGCGGCGCCAGTCCATCGGCCAGCACCCGCTTCGCCACCGTGGCCGCCGCCCGCGCCGACGCCCGGAAGTCGAGGCGCTCCTGCGTGCGTTGCAGCGACACGGCCAGGCTCGGCACCCCCATCAGCGCACCTTCCAGCGCGCCGGACACGGTGCCGGAATACGTCACGTCGTCACCCAGGTTCCAGCCCTTGTTGATCCCCGACACAATCAGGTCCGGCAGCCCCTTCAGAATGATGGCCACCGCGATATTGACGCAGTCGGTCGGCGTGCCGTCGACAGCATAGACCCCCTTGTCCAGCTGCTCCAGCCGCAACGGATAGTGCAAGGTCAACGCGTGGCCAACCGCACTGGCCTCCTTGGCCGGCGCCACAACCACGACGTCACCAAGTTTCCTGAGCGCGGCAGCCAGGGCCTCAATCCCTTCCGACCGCACACCATCGTCGTTCGTCACGAGGATTTTCTTCATGGCCGATTCAGGGATACAGAACAGTAGGCTACAGGCTACAGGCTACGGGCTACAGGCCGCGAGCCGCAAGCGGCAAGCCGCAAGCCGCAAGCCGCAAGCCGCAAGCCGCAAGCCATGATTATAGCTGGCCCGGCGCAGGAGGGACCCGCGGTTGCAGGGACAGACGCGCGAGCAGGATCGACGCGAGCAGCGCCAGCGCGGCACCGGTGTAGAACGCGGCATCGGCGCCCCACTGCTTCCAGACGAAGCCGAACACGAGGCTTGCCGCCAGCGACCCGAACCCGACGGTCGCGTTGTACCAGCCGAACGCCAGGCCGCGTGCCCCGTGGGGCGCCAGGTCTGCCACGATGGCTTTCACACCGCCTTCGGTCAGCGCGAAGTACAGACCGTAGGCCAGGAACACGGCAATCAGGCCCGGGAGCGCTGTCACGCGCGCGAAGCCCAAGTACACGAAGCCGTAGACCAGCCAGCCCGCCACAATCACGCGGCGGCGGTCGAAGCGGTCGGCCAGCAGACCGCCAAACGGCGACGCCGCGGACTTGACGACGTGCAGGGCCGCCCAGAGCAGCGGAATCCACGTGGTGGACACGCCTGCGTCGCTCAGGCGCAACAACAGAAACGCGTCGGTCGAATTGCCCAGCGCAAAGACGAACAAGACGCCGAGGTAGGCAAAGAAGGGACGGCCGAGCGGCGCGCCGCCCGACTCCGGCCCGGCCGTTCTCTCGCCGGCCCTGGCGTCGCCCGCCTCGTGCTGCGGCTCCTTCGCCTCACGCACACGCGCCAGCATCAGGACGGCCACGGCGCCGGGAATGATCGTCAGCAGGAACAGCCCGCGATAGTTCTCCGGCGAGAACCATAGGAACAGGGAGGCCAGCAACGGTCCGACCACGGCACCGGCGTGATCCATCGCGCGATGCAACCCGAACACGTACCCGCGCGAAGCCGGGTCCGCCCACGACGCCAGCATGGCGTCGCGCGGCGCGCCGCGAATGCCCTTCCCCACCCGGTCGATCAGACGGATCGCAAACACCTGCGGCCATGCGGTGGCCAGTCCCACGAGCGGCCGCACCAGCGACGACAAGCCGTAACCCGCCAGCACGAACGGTTTGCGCGCGCCCATCCGGTCGGAATACCGGCCGGACACGATCCGCAGGACGCTGTTGACGGCCTCGGCAGCCCCCTCGATCACGCCGATGGACAAGGCACTGGCGCCGATCGTGCGCGCCAGGAACACCGGCATCAACGGGTAGACGGCTTCACTGGCGGTGTCGGTGAAGAAACTCGTCCATGACAGCAGCCAGACGGATCGCGGGAGCCGCGGGAGGCGACGTACGGGAGCGGGGGGTGGCTCGCCCATCGCGTCAGACCTTCAGGAACCACTTCCGCCTGTACATCACGTACAGCAGCAGGAACATCACCGCCAGGTTCGCGAGGGCGAACAGGAGCGACGCGTTCCACGGAGTCCCCAGCGGCACGAAAACGTTCTCGTACACAATCCCGCGCAGCGACATCAGCCTGTCGCCTTCCACGCGCAGCCGCGTGATTCCCATCCACTTGGCCAGCAGACCCGATGCCACGAACAAGGTGATGGCATTCAGCCCCAGCACGACGCACGGCCAGCACCAACGTTTCCAGCCGCGGACGTCAATCAACCAGTAACACACGGCCAGCAGCAGCGCCGCCCAGCCGCCCATGAACCACACGAATGAACTGGTCCAGAGGTTCTTGTTGATGGGAAACGCCAGGCCCCAGACCCAGCCGATGGCAATGCCTACGACGCCGGCGGCGGCCATGCCGACGGTCTTCCGCGTGGCAGGCGCTGACGACGCCAGCCACAGCCCGGTGATCAGGCCGAGCAGCGTCGTGGCAACAGCCGGCACGGTGCTCACGAGCCCTTCGGGATCCCACGTCTTCGACTGGCTCCAGAGGTGTTTCCCGAACACGGCCCTGTCCACGTACGCGCCGATGTCCTGGCCGGGCCGCCAGTCGCCTGCGGCGCCGCCGGGCACGGGCACGAACAGCAGGATGGCCCAGTACGCCAGCGTCAGCCCGACGGCCCAGCCCATCAGCCGCAGCCCGTGCTTCAACAGGCGCGCGTCACCGCCGTCGGCCGCCGGGGCCGTCCTGCGAAACAGGAACGCCGCCGCCAGGTAACACACCGCGATGCGCTGCAGCACGCCGGGGATTCGCCACGTCTCCAACGGAAACCGCGGCCACCCAGACAGGAACATCCCGAGCCCGAAGATGATCAGCCCGCGCCTCACAATCTTCCAGGGATCGCCCATCGTCGCTCTCGACAAGGTCATCGAGACCCCGACGATGAAGAGGAAGAACGGGAAGATCATGTCCGTCGGCGTCCAGCCGTGCCACGGTGCGTGCAGTAACGGCGGATACACATGTCCCCAGTCGCCCGGGTTGTTCACCACCACCATTGCTGCCATCGTCAGTCCCCGGAACGCATCGAGGGACATCAGCCGGGTTTGAGCCGTCACAGGTGCCTCCAGCCCGCCGATTCTGACCGGTTTCGGCCGGGAGGGGAAGAGGCAGGACCGGTTGCGTTCGCAGCCCGGTGGGGTTACAACAATGGCGTGTCCATGCTTGCCGAGGCGCTGGCGGCCCGCACACGCGACGGTTCGCTCTGCGAGCCCGCGCCGGACGGGCGAGTCCGCTGCGTCGCCTGCGCCCACCGGTGCGCCATTGCCGATGGCGCCGCGGGCGTCTGCAAAGTCCGGTTCAACCGAGGCGGCCGTCTGCGGGTGCCGTGGGGCTACATCGCCGGAGCCAGCCCGGATCCCATCGAGAAGAAACCCCTCTACCATGTCAGCCCCGGCTCCATCGCCTACAGCTTCGGCATGCTGGGGTGTGACCTGCACTGCGCGTATTGCCAGAACTGGCTGAGTTCCCAGACGCTCCGCGACCCGCTGGCAGCCGCCGGACTTCGGGATATCGAGCCGGACCAGATGATCGCCGAAGCGATCGAATCGGGCGCCTCTTCGGTGGTGAGCACGTACAACGAACCGCTCATCACGGCAGAGTGGGCCATTGAAGTCTTCGGACGTGCCAGGGCCGCCGGGCTTGCCACCGGATTCGTCTCCAATGGCCACGGCACACACGAGGTCGTCGATGCCGTCGTGCCTCACCTCGACTTCTTCAAGATCGACCTGAAGGCGTTTGACGACGCACGGTACCGGCAATTGGGGGGCCGGCTCCAGCCCGTGCTCGAGACGATCCGGGAGGTGTACCGGCGGCATGTGTGGGTTGAGGTCGTCACGCTGCTCGTCCCGGGGTTCAACGACACCGCGGCCGAATTGCGGGGCCTCGCCGAGTTCCTCGCGAACGTATCCGTCAACATCCCCTGGCACGTCACGGCCTTTCACCCGACGTACAAGATGATGGACCGGCAATGGACGCCGCCGGCGGCCCTCGTCCAGGCAGCCGAGATAGGCCGTCAGGCTGGACTGCAGTTCGTCTACGCGGGGAATCTGCCCAACCGGGTTGGATCGCTCGAGGACACCCGGTGTCCCGGGTGCCGCGCGCTGCTGGTCGAGCGGGCGGGGTTCCGCACGGTGTCCACGCACCTGACGGCAGACGGGCGCTGCCCCGCCTGCGACATGCCGATTCCCGGCCGCTGGAATCTCGCCTCCGACGCCCGCGCCGCGCGGTAGCCCTGCCCGTGGCCGCGTCTGTCAGTCATAATAGACGGACGGATGCCACTGACCGATACACTCGCCCGCCCCCTCCGCGCTTTGCGCATTTCGGTCACGGATCGCTGCAACCTGCGATGCGAGTACTGCATGCCGGAGGCCGAGTACGCCTGGCTCTCGAAGGGAGACCTGCTCGGCTTCGCGGAGATTGCCGCGCTCGTCGAGGCCTTCGCGGGGCTGGGGGTCGACAAGATCAGGCTCACAGGCGGCGAGCCTCTGCTGCGCCGGGGGTTACCCGACCTGGTCACGATGCTCGTCCGGCAGCCTGGCCTGGCCGAGGTGGCGCTCACGACGAACGGCGTCCTGCTCGGCGAACACCTTGATGCGCTCGCGCGGGCGGGCCTCCGGCGTCTCAACATCAGTCTCGACACGCTCAAGGCAGACCGCTTCAGGACCCTGACCAGGCAGGACCTCCACGCCACCGTCATCGCCGGCCTCGAAGCCGCGTGTCACCGTTTCGACGGCACCAAGATCGATGCCGTGATCATGCGCGGAATTAACGACGACGAACTGGTGGATCTGCTGGAGTACGGCGGGCGTGTCGGCGCCGAGGTGCGGTTCATCGAGTATATGGACGTCGGCGGCGCCACGCACTGGCGCCAGGATCTCGTGGTGCCGTGCTCGGAACTGCTGGGCAGGCTGTCCGGCCACTACGGTCCCGTCTCCGCGATTCGTGAGCCGGATTCCACGGCTCCGGCCAGTCGATTCCGCCTGCCCGACGGCAGGACGTTCGGCGTCATCGCGTCCACGACCGAGCCCTTCTGCCGGACCTGCGACCGCGCGCGGCTGACGGCCGACGGCGTGCTCTATACCTGTCTCTACGCGACCGATGGACTGTCGCTGCGTGAGCCGCTGCGGCAGGGCGCTTCGCCCGACACCATCCGCAGTCTCGTCGAGTCACGCTGGCGCCAACGCGCCGACCGCGGCGCCGAGATCCGCCACGAACTGCGGGACCGTTCGGTCTTCCTGCCGGTGACCGCGCTGCGCGCCGATCCCCACCTCGAGATGCACAAACGCGGGGGGTAGACGCTGGGGATTGGGGATTGGGCATTGGGGGTTGGGAAAGGCCTGAAGCCCGAAGCCTGAAGCCCAGGGCGGGGGTGGTCACCCCCAGCTGTCTACTTCCTACTTCCACCGTAGCTCCGGCCATCCCTCCCCCGCAAACTGCGTCCCGACGAGCAGCGCGACGACCTCGTCATAGCTGCGCACGCCCTCCGGCACGCGGTTGACCTTGAGGTACCGGTCGTAAACATCCCAGGCAGCCAGACTCAGCCACCTGACCTGAGCGCGTTCGTTGCGGGCGGCAATCGCCTGGATGTCGGCCCGTACGGCCGGATCGAGTCGTGCCGCCAGGGCCTTGCGTTCGGGCGACGGCAAAACCCGCAGCGCGCGCAGCGTCAGATCCAGCCAGCCGCTGTACCGCGCTTCCGGCCCGCTGCGAAGACAGACGACGAACGCAACGAACGTGGCCTCCGACTCCGGCCCGATGCCCGCCAGGTGGGCCCATTCGTGGGCCACGACCATCGGCCGTTCGTGATCGAGCAGGTTGGACGCCACGAGGGTTTCGAGGCCGAAGGGGTTGGTCATGCCGCTCACACCCGTGGCGTTGAACCAGACCGACAACACCGGCGTCTTGGGACGCGCGCGCTCGACGGCCGGCAGGCGCAGATCGCGCAGCACGGCGTCGAAGGCCGGCGCAAGCTGTTCCGCAACCGCCGCAACACCTGCTGTCGAGCGGCCGCCACGACTGCGCAGGCCGCTGAGGGCATTCACTGACGCAACAGCCCGGCCGGCGAACGCGGACACCGCCTCGGCCGTCACGCGGTCTCGCTCGAATGCGATGCGGCGTTCGAGCGGCACGCGGCGGTAGTTGAGTCCCCACACCCCGACAAACACCAGATAGCCCACCGCAGCCACGACCAGGCCGTGCCACAACAGCGAGCCCACGGCAACCCACCGCTGCCCGCGAGGTGCCCGTCCGATGCTCCAGGCACGCCGGACGAGCCACAGGGCCGCGGCCACGGCCAGCGCGTCGAGCCAGGAGAACGGCGTGGCATTCGACAGCAGCGTGGCCAGCCTCTGCACGACGGGATAGACGGTCGTGCTGTACGACGATTCGACCACGTCGGCGTCCATGGGCCATACGGCGAGCGCGCACGCCCCGGTCACCGGGGCGATGCCCGCGAGAGCCGGGACGACGCGAGCAGACGCGCGACCGTGGGTTACGGTTCGTGCCATGTCGGGGTCAATTGTGCCAGAGAACTGCTTGCGCAGCCGGCGGTCAGCCGCTATAAACAAGTCGAACATCGGCGTGACCACCGGCCGTTTACCCGGCGCGCCGCGCCGCATCCCGGGTCGCGACCCACCCGAGGCTCAGGGCCCCATGTCATCCCACGGACGGCGATTCGAGATCCAGGGCACTGTGCAAGGGGTCGGATTCCGGCCCTGGATCTACCGCCTTGCCACACAGCACAACTTGACCGGCTGGGTCCGCAATGACGGGGCCGGCGTGACGATCGCGGTGTTCGGCGATCACACGGCGCTCGCGGAGTTTGAACGCGAACTCCGCGCCGACCCGCCGCCGGCCGCGCGCCTCGACACGATTGCCGTCAGCATCCTGGACGGCGCTCCGCCCCATCACTTCGACATCGTCCAGTCCTCCCCTTCGGGCGATCGCCGGGTCTCGATCCCGCCGGACCTGCCCACCTGCCCTGCGTGTCTGGCCGAGGTGCTCTCGCCGGCTGATCGCCGCTACCGGTACCCCTTTACCAACTGCACCAATTGCGGCCCGCGGTTCACCATCGCCCGCCGGGTGCCCTACGACCGGCCCTTCACGACCATGGCGGCGTTCACGATGTGCGAACGCTGCCAGGCGGAGTACGACGACCCTTCGAACCGGCGTTTCCACGCGCAACCGAATGCGTGTCCCGCGTGTGGTCCCCGCATCTGGCTCTGCCTGCCCGACGGGTCACCCGTCGATGTGCCCGATCCGCTCGAGCACGCCGCCGCGGCGCTTCGGACCGGTTCGGTGGTGGCCGTCAAAGGACTGGGCGGCTTCCACCTCGCGTGCGATGCGACAAACGAAGCCGCGGTGGCCGCGTTGCGGCAACGGAAACGCCGCGACGAGAAACCCTTTGCCGTCATGGTGGCAACCCCGGCGCACGCCGACGCCATTGCGGTACTGGCCGACGACGAACGCGCGTTGCTGGAGTCCGTGGAGCGCCCGATTGTCATCGTGTCGCGACGCGAGCCGAGTGGTCTCGCGGCCAACGTCGCGCCCGGCAATCCGACGGTCGGCCTGATGCTGCCGTATACCCCTCTGCACCACCTCCTGACCATCAGCGCCGGCCGGCCGCTGGTGATGACGTCGGGCAACGTCTCGGATGAGCCGCTGGCGTATCGCAACGACGAAGCCCTGGCGCGGCTCGGCGCCTTCGCCGACCTGTTCCTGATGCACGACCGCGACATCGACACGCGCTGCGACGACTCGGTGGCCCGGATCATCGCCGGACGGCCGGTGGTCTTCCGGCGGTCGCGCGGCTACACGCCCCGGCCGCTGCGGGTGCCCTTCCGCTTCGCGCGCCCGACGCTGGCCGTTGGCGCGCTGCTGAAGAACACGTTCTGCCTGGGTGTCGGCGACAGCGCGTACCTCGGGCCGCACATCGGCGATCTCGAGAACCTGGAGACCTACGAGTCGTTCGAGCATGCCGTCGAGCGGATGCTGGACTTCGTGGGGATTCAGCCTGAGATCATCGCCCACGACCTGCACCCCGAGTACCTGTCCACCCGGTACGCCGCGACCCGGACGGCCGACCTGCACGTGGGCGTTCAGCACCACCACGCCCACATCGCCAGTGCCATGGCCGAACGCGGTCTGACGGGTGCGGCCATCGGCGTGGCCTTCGACGGCACCGGATTCGGGCCGGACGGGACGGCCTGGGGCGGCGAGTTCCTCCTGGTCGACGGCGCGGCCAGCACCCGCGTCGCCACATGCCGTCCCATCGCCCTCGCGGGAGGCGACGCGGCCATCAGGCAGGTGTGGCGGCAGGCGCTGGCCGTCCTGCTCGATGCGTTCGACGGCGAGGTCGACCTTGAACGTTTTCCTGTCTTCGCGCAGGTCAACGAGTCCGACCTGCGCGTGGTCCGTCACATGCTGGCCACAGGCCTCAACACCGCGCGGGCCCGCGGCATCGGCCGCTACTTCGATGCCGCGGGCGCGATTGGCCTCGGCCGCCCGGTTTCGCGCTACGAGGGGCAGGTCGCCCTCGACTGGAACCTGCGCGCCAGTCCCGCCGAAGCCTCGGGCTACCCCCACGCGATCGACGACGACGGTGAGCAGCTCGTCATCGACTTCCGCCCCACGTTCCGCGCCCTCGCGCGCGATGTGACGCAGGGAACCCCGTCTGGGATGGTGTCGGCACGGTTCCACAACACACTGGCCGACGCCACGACCGTTGTCGTCCGCCGGTTGCGCACCCGGCTCGGCCCGCTGCCCGTGGTCCTGAGCGGCGGGTGCTTTCAGAACGCCCGCCTGACCGAATCCATTGTCGCGATGCTCGGTTCCGCTGTACAAGTGATACTTCACCAGTCGGTACCGCCCGGAGACGGAGGACTGGCGTTGGGGCAGGCTGCCGTGGCCTGCGCCGTCGCCGCAGCCGGCGGACCTCCCACCTCGGAGGGGATATGTGCCTAGGAGTACCCGGGAAGGTGATTGAAATCCGCGGCGACTTCGCGACGGTGGATTTCTGGGGAGTCCGGCGCGAAGTCCGGCTGGACATCGTTGACGAACCCGTGGCCCCGGGCGACTACATCCTCAACCACGTAGGATTCGCGATCCGCCGGATCCCCGAGAGCGACATCGGTGAGACCCTCGCCCTGTACGAGCAGCTCCTGAAAGAAGCCGGCCCCGACGACCTGATGGCCGGCGACGTGCGGGGCGAAATCGCCGCGACGCGGGTCCAGGACGATGACGTCCGGTAGGCCGGACGACCTCGTCAGGGAGCTGAAGTTCCGGGACCCTGTCCGGGCGCAGGCCATGATCGCGGCCCTGCACCGCGTCACGGCGGAGATCGGCCGCTCCCCCGTGTCGGTGATGCACGTCTGCGGCAGTCACGAACAGGCAATCGCCAAATTCGGCCTGCGCGCGACGTTTCCCCGCGACCTCAACGTCATCATGGGACCCGGATGCCCCGTGTGCATCACGGACACGCCGGAGGTCGATGAAGGCGTGGTCCTGGCGCGGCAGGGCGTACACATCGCCACGTACGGCGACATGGTCCGTGTACCCGGCACGGTGATGTCGCTGGCCGATGCCCAGGCCGAGGGGGCGAAGGTCCATGTCATCTACAGCACCGATCAGGTGGTCGACCTGGCGCGATCCCTGAACGAGCCGGTCGTGTTCTTCGCCACCGGCTTCGAAACCACGGCGGTGGCCACGGCGGCCGTGGTCCTGAGCGGAGTGCCCGAAAACCTATCGATCCTCTCGGCGCACAAGTACATCCCGCCGGTGATGGAGATCGTGGCCGAGATGCCCGACACGCGCGTGGAGGGTTTCCTGGCTGCGGGTCACGCCGCGACGATTACCGGATCGGGTGTCTTCGAAGCGTTCGTCGAACGGCACAGGCTGCCGGTGGTCGTGGCCGGGTTCGAACCCCTCGACATCCTGGCGGGCCTCGTGAAGCTGCTCGAGCTGGTCCGCGACCGCGAGGCGGTGGTCGCCAACATGTTCCCGCGGTGCGTGACGCGGGACGGCAACCGCCGCGCGCAGGAACAGCTCTGGAAGGTCTTTCGGCCGGTGGGCGGCCGCTGGCGCGGCATCGCGCACGTGCCGAACGGCAATCTCCGGCTCCGCGACGAGTGGCAGCATCTCGACGCGCGCCGGCGTTTTCCCATCGATCTGACGACATTGTGGGACTACGCGCCGCCGGCCCTGGCGCAGTCCTGCATCTGCGGCGACATCATGGCGGGCCTGCGATCGCCGGACGACTGCACGTTGTTCGGAAAAGAATGTACGCCCGAAAAGCCCGTGGGCGCCTGCATGGTGAGCAGCGAAGGCACGTGCAAGATCTGGCATCAGTACGGGGGGCACCCCGATTTTGGAGCGCTCGCATGAGGGTCCGCACCATGCTCGACGACAGGATCGGACTCAAATACGGCGCCGGCGGCCGGGCCATGCGCGCGCTGATTGAACAGGTCTGCCTCGGCGGGCTCGGCAGCGCCCCGGTGGACGGCATCGGCCTCGCCGCGATGGATGATGGTGCGGCCATCAGGGTCGGTGACCGCTGGCTGGTCGTCACCACCGATTCCCACGTGGTGCACCCGATCTTTTTTCCCGGCGGCGACATCGGGCGGCTGGCCGTCTCGGGCACGGTCAACGATCTGGCCATGATGGGCGCCACCGAACCGCTCGCCCTGACGTGCGCCATCGTCATGGAAGAGGGCTTCGCCCGCGCGGACCTCGAACGCGTGTACGCCTCGATTCGCCAGGCCTGCGACGAGTCGGGGGCCAGCATTGTCACCGGCGACACGAAAGTGATGGGCCGGGGAGAACTGGACGGCCTCATTATCAATACGACCGGCGTCGCGCTCTGCGACCGGGCGGTCTCCGACGCAGGCCTGACGCCCGGCGATCGTCTCATCGTCTCGGGCACCGTGGGCGATCACGGCATGGCCGTCATGGCAGCCCGCCACAAGCTGGCCCTGGACGGCGACCTGCGGTCGGACGTCGCCCCGATCAACGGCCTGGTGCGGGCGGCGCTGGCGGCGGGCGGAGCCGGCGTGGTGGCCATGAAAGACCCGACCCGCGGAGGCCTGTCGAGCGCGCTCCACGAGATGGCCGACAAGAGCCGGGTGGGCATCATGGTGGAAGAACTGGCCGTCCCCGTCCGGGCCGAGGTTCGGGCGGCGGCAGACCTGCTCGGCATCGATCCGCTGATCATCGCCAACGAAGGCAAGGCGATCTTCGGCGTGAAGGCCGCCGTGGCCGATGCGGTCCTCGCGGCCCTCCAGGCGCATCCCCTCGGACGCGAGGCCGCCCTGGTGGGGCGCTGCCTCGACCAGCACCCCGGCGCGGTGATGCTCGACACGGGGTTCGGCCGCCGTATGCTGGCCGAACCCGAAGGCGAGCCGTTGCCGCGGATTTGTTAGGACCGGTTTCAGGACCTGCGTGAGCGGCCAGACGATGTCCCATATCCGAATCGATCGCCACGACGCCGTTGCCGTCATCACCATCGACCGGCGCGAGCGGTTCAACTCGCTGGACGTCGACACGGCGCGCGACCTGCGGCGGGCCGGCCTCCAGTGCGCCCGCGACCGCGCCGTCCGCGCTGTGGTGCTGCGTGGCGCGGGCGGGGTCTTCTGCAGCGGCGCGGACCTGAAGTACATCCGGGATGGCGGCCGGTCCGGCGATCTGGCCTACCTCACACCGGACGCACGCCCCGCTGACCACGGCTACGGCGCGGTCTTCAAGCAGATCCTCGAGTACATCCACTCAACCATCTCGGAAATCCGGCGCGCGCCCAAGCCGTTCATCGCCGCCGTCGACGGGATCGCGGCAGCCGGGGGACTGGGCCTCGCCATGAGCTGCGACCTCGTCGTGGCCTCCGACCGCGCGGTGTTCGAATGGGCGTACGGCAAGACCAGCCTGACCGGGGCTGAGAGTTCGACGTTCTTTCTCCCCAAGCTGATCGGGCTGAGGCGGGCGATGGAACTGGTGTTGCTGAACCCCAGACTCGACGCCGCCACGGCCCTCGAGTGGGGGCTGGTGAACGCCGTGTATCCGGCGGCCACCTTCGACGCCGACGCGCTGGCGCTGGCCGCCGGGGTGGCAGGGGGTCCCACGCCGGCCTATGCGACGACCAAGACGCTGATGAACCAGGCGGCCGGGCTCGATCGGCTGGATTTCCATCTCGATCAGGAACTGGAGCACCTGGCGCGCGTCGCCGACACGCCCGACTTCGCCGAAGGCCTGGCGGCCTTCTTCGGCAAACGCCCGCCGCGGTTCGGCGCCGCGCCGCCGGACGAGGAGCAGGACTGACCGGCCATGCACGAATATTCTGTCGGACAGGCCCTCATGGATCGGATCGAAGCGGAGGCGGCCGCGCACGGCGCGATCGCCGTGCACCGGATTCGCCTGAAGATCGGGGAACTGTCGGGCGTGGAACCCGATCTGCTCGCCAGCGCCTTCTCGATCCTCAAGGATCGGACGCTGTGCGAACACGCCGCCCTCGACATCGAACGTGTCGCGGCGCGCTGGACGTGCCCGTCGTGCGCGGCCGACATCCCGCCCGGCGCGATCCTGCGGTGCCGTGCCTGCGGCGAGGCGGCGCGACTGGCAGGCGGGGACGAAATCGTCCTGGCCCAACTCGAGATGGAGGTGCCCTAGTGTGCGAGACCTGCGGCTGCGGTGATCCCCACCTGGTTCCGGTGGACGTGCAGGACAAGATCCTGTCGGTCAACGATCGGCAGGCGGTGCACAATCGTGAGCACTTCGCATCGCACGGCGTCCTGGCCCTCAACCTCATGGGGTCGCCGGGTTCCGGCAAAACCGCGGTGCTCGAAGCCACGGCGCGGGCGTTCGCCGGCCGCTACCGGGTGGCGGCCATTGCCGGCGACCTCGAGACGGAACGCGACGCGGAGCGCCTGCGTGCCGCGGGCATTCCGGCGCGGGCGATCACGACGGGGTCCGCCTGCCATCTCGATGCCGGCATGGTGCACGACGCGCTCCACCACGACCCCCTGCGCCACACGGACCTGCTCTTCGTCGAGAACGTGGGGAACCTCGTCTGCCCGGCCGTGTACGACCTCGGTCAGGCATTCAATGTCGTCGCGCTGGCCGTGACGGAGGGCGAAGACAAGCCGCTGAAGTACCCGGTCATGTTCCGGCGGGCCGACCTCGTCCTGCTGACGAAGATTGACCTGCTGCCGTACCTCGACATCTCGCTTGCATCCATCCGCGACGCGCTGGCCCGCGTCATGCCGAACCCGACCGCGTTCGCCGTGTCGGCGCGCACGGGAGAGGGACTCGACCAGTGGTTCGACTGGCTGACCGGCCAGGTTGCGCGGCAACGGAGCCAGGCAGCCCGGGGACCGGCCGGCGGACAGCACCACCACGATGGTCACAGCCATGCCTCTCGAGACGGGGACTAGGGCGGCGCAGCCCGGCCGGAGCGGCAGACGCTGACGGGTTTTCGGCAACTCGCATGCATACCGGGGATACCTGGACGGAATATGTCTGTTTTTCAGTGGTTTAGCGGGCGCTGACAGGTGGCAACACCCTTGCTCTCACCTGGACTGGCGGAAGGCGTCAGGCCTTCCCCGCCGAGTTGGCACGGTCCGGCAGGCTTGCCTGCGGCCGCCCGCCCGCCTTCACCAAGGTAGCCCTTATGCTGACGCTGCTGCTCGTAGTTGCCCTGATCGGTTCCGCCCTGCCGGCGGAAGCCCAGGGCATTGACGTGGATACATGCCTCGGCTGCCATGCGGACACCAGCCTCGCGGTGGCCCTGCCCAGCGGCGAGACCCGTTCGCTGTATGTGAACATCGACACGTTCCGGTCATCGGTGCACGGCAACAAGCTCAGCTGCACCGACTGCCATCAGGACATCACTGAGGTTCCCCACGCGTCGCGCCCGTTCGGTTCGTTGCGCGAGTTCACGGTGGCGTACTACGAACAGTGCAAACGTTGCCACTTCGCCAACTACACCAAGACACTCGACAGCGTGCACTACCAGTCGCTGGCCCGCGGCGACAAGATGGCGCCGCTGTGCGTCGATTGTCACGGATCCCACGAGGTCAAGCCCGCGCACGGGCCGGACGCGCAGTTGTCGTCCACGTGCGCGCGGTGCCACGAGGGCGTGTCGGCGATCTACGAGAAGAGCGTACACGGCCGCTCGGCCGCCTCGAACTCGGACGTTCCTGCCTGCACCGATTGCCACAAATCCCACGATGTGTCGGGACCGCGGACGGCCAACTGGCAGCGCCACATTCCCGAGTTGTGCAGCAACTGCCACTCGAACAAGGCGCTGATGGACAAGTACGGCCTGTCGGCCAACGTCTCCCAGACCTACGTCGCCGATTTCCACGGCATGACCGCGTCCCTGCAGAAGAACTCGGGGAACGCTGAAACCAGCGTCGTCGCCCTCTGCACCGACTGCCACGGCGTCCACGACATCACGAAGGTGGACGAACCCGGTTCGCGCGTCCTGCAGGCCAACCTCGTCAAGACCTGCGCGCGCTGCCACGAAGGCGCCAGCGACAACTTCCCGGCCGCGTGGATGTCGCATTACGAGCCGACCTGGGAGAAGGCACCGATGGTTTACGGCGTCCAGAGGTTCTACGACGTGCTCATTCCCTTTATGATGATCGGTCTCGTGCTGCAGATCCTGCTGCACTTCTGGCGCGTGGTGGTCAACCGATGACGACCTATCTGACTCGTTTTACGCGGCGGCAGCGCACCGAGCACTTCCTCGTGATGTCGCTGTTCATCATCCTGTCGATCACGGGCCTGCCCCAGAAGTACTTCGACGCCGGCTGGGCGCACTGGTTCATCAACGCGGTCGGCGGCATCGACCGGGTGCGCTGGTTCCATCGGGTCGCCGGCCTGTCGTTCGCGGCCATGACGGCCCTGCACCTGATGAACGCCATCTATCAGGTGGCCGCGGGCCGGGCCCCGCTGTCGATCGTGCCGAACCGCAAAGATTTCACCGACGCCGTCCAGACGCTGAACTACTATCTGGGCCGCGGCGACGAGCCGGCGAAGTTCGACCGCTTCGACTACCGCCAGAAGTTCGAGTACTGGGGCCTGGTCCTGGGCGCCGCCGTGGTCATCGTGACCGGCCTCATCCTGTACTTCCCCATCCTGTTCACCCGGCTGTTCCCGGGCGAGTTGATTCCTGCCGCCAAAGTGGCCCACAGCAACGAAGGGCTCATGGCGTTCCTGGTCGTCATTCTCTGGCACATCTACAACGCGCACTTCAATCCCGACGTCTTCCCGTTCGACAAGACCATCTTCACCGGGCAGATCAGCCTCGAGCGCATGCAGCACGAACACCCGCTCGAACTGGAGCGGCTCAAACAGACGCAGGACATCAAGGAGACCTGACACGGTGGTTGAGCTGGCAGGGCTGGCCATCCTCCACGGGTGCATCGCTGCTGGCTTCGCTGAAGGCCTCCTGCGCACCTGGCGTGTGCGTACGCCGGAACTGCGCCTCGCCGTGCGGACGCTCGCCCTTCTCGCGCCCTTCGTGTCCGTCCCGCTGGCCTGCTGGGCAGCGCCGTTCCGCGAGTCGGAGGCCATGCAGGTCCAGTGGGCCCTCTACTCCGGTGCCAGCTGGGACAACCTGCGCCTCGCCGGCACGCCGCTGTCGACCGTGGCCACGGCGGTGATGGCCGCCGCAGGATGTCTGCTCTTCGCCCGGGACACGCTGCCGTTCCTCGCACGTCGCATCCGCCGCGCCAGCGACGAAGACGTGCTGCCGTCTTCGCACCCGGCCACCCGCCGGATGGCGGCGGCGCTGTCCGCCCTGCCCGACAGCCGCCGCGCCATCGACCCGTCGGTCACGATCCTGGATACCGATGCCGCCGTGCTCTACTGCTCCGGCCTTCAGTATCCGGCCCTCACGGTGTCGCTGGGCGCCCTCGACCGCCTCGATGACGACGCGCTGCGCGCCGCCGTCGCCCATGAACTCGAACACGTCCGCCGCCGGGACCCGGCCCTCGGCTGGCTGCTGATGGCGATCCGGACGCTGCAGGCATTCAACCCGGCCACACAGGTCGGCGGACGCCAGATCGTGGAAGAAATCGAGCATCGGGCCGACATGGCCGTCGCCAGGCTTGGCCTCGGCCAGCCGCTCGCCCGCGCCATCGCCACCTTGTCGGCCAGCGACCTGCGCACCGAATCGGACCTGGCCGCCTCCGACCGGCGGCTGGCGTTCGTGTCGGCGCTGGCCGAACGCGCCGCGGCCCGCGCCACCGACCACCGCTGCGCGCGCCTGCTGCGGCGCCCGGAGGCCCCGCCGGCGGCCCAGGCGTTCCTTACCGCCATGGCCGCCGCGTGCCTGGCCCTGCTCCTGCTCTTCGTGGTGTAGGACACGTGATGGCACACCTCCTCCGGACCGTCGGCCAGCTCGTCGTCGTAACCGCCATCGCCGCCGTCGGTCTGCGCGCCTTCGACAGCGTGCCGCGGCTCCTGACCGGCCTGCCGCGTGGCGTGACCCAGGTCCGGTCGCTCGAGGCGCTCCAGCTGCGCACCGGATTCGCCCTCCCCATGCCGGCGTACTTCCCGTCGGCGCTCGAGTGGCCCCCGCAGGACATCCGGATCTATCGTGGACAGGACATCGCGGTGATCGTGCGGCAACGCGCCACGGACGAGCCTGCGCTGATCGTCGCCAGCGCCCCGTCCGGCGCCGGCGGCGTCCAGGCCCCCGCGCTGCCCCCGGCCACGGTGCTGCAGACGACCGACGTGCCCGTCGGCGGGGGAACCGCTATCCGGGTCCAGCGCGTCGAAGACGAGGCCCGTGTCGTGTGGCACCAGGCCACGTGGCGCCAGGCAGGCCGGCTCACGATCGTCCGTTACCGAGGGACCGTGGACGAACTGATGCGTATCGCAGAGAGCCTCATGGCAAGGAGCGAACGATGAGCCGCGCGGCGTCACGGACCACCAATCGCAGCATTCAGGCCCGGGTGATGGTCCTGGTCGCCTCCGGCGTCCTGACGTCGATCCTCGTCCCCGGCTGGGTGGCCTGGAAGGCGCTCGACGAAGTCGAGGCGCAGACCGTCATCGCGCACCAACGCGACGCCGTGACGGCGGCGCACCACGTCGAGAACGTGCTCCAGCGGGAATGGACCAAGCTGCAGGAGATCGCCACGGCCCCCCTGCCGCGTACGGCCATGCCGGCCGCACCCGCGCCGGGGCCCGAGGCGGGCACGGTGCCGGACCCAGGCGCTTCGCCCTCCCAGATTCTGCGGTCGGTCTATTTCCGCGCCGAGTTGATGGAGCGCACGTTCCTGACGGACGAACTGGGGCGCGTCATCGCCGCTGAACCCGCCACGGCCAGCGCCCTCGGCCAGACGATTCCCGACGCGGCCGGGGTCCTGCAATCGGGCCGGCCGGGCGCATCGCGCGTCGTGACGAACGGGTCGGGCATGTGGTTCCACCTCATGGTGCCCGTGCGCGACTGGCAGGGGCGCGTGATCGGCGTCGCTGGCGGCACCGTCAACTCACGAGGCGAACGAATGGCGGCCGTCCTGCGTGAACACGCCACCACCGCCGGCACCTGTGTCCAGGTCATCGACGCCGCCGGCCGGGTCGTCGCCGGCACGCTGGACGGCGACGATGGGACGGCGGCCAAGCACCATCAACTGATCGCCAGCCACATCCGGGACAGGCGCGTCCTGAGCGGCTCGTGCCGCACGTGCCATGGCCGTTCCCGACCGGCGCAGGCGGTCATGGCCATGGCCCCGTTGCGGCCGGTCGCGTGGGCCGTCTGCCTGAAGACCCCGCAGTCCCCCGCGCTCGCCCGGAGCAGCACCTTGCGCAACACCCTGCTCTGGCTTGGGCCCGTCGTCATGGCGTTCGGGCTGCTGTTCGCCTACGGTGCCGCCCAGAGCGTGCTGCGCCCCGTGCGCATCCTGACCCGGGCGTCCGAACGGATCGCGTCCGGCACCCTCACCGAGGTGATTCCCGACCTCGGCCGGGATGAACTGGGACGCCTCGGACGGTCGCTCGACCGTATGCGGGCCGCGCTGAAAGCGTCCATCGACACGGTGGAAGACGCCAACGCCAGCCTGGAGCGCCGCGTCGAAGACCGCACGCGCGATCTCAAAGCGCTCTCGCAGCAACTCGCCGACCGCGAAGAAGCCCGTGCCCGCCTGCTGCGCCAGGTCATCACCGCCCAGGAAGACGAACGCAAGCGCCTTGCCCGGGAGTTGCACGACGAAACCTGTCAGACCATCAGCGCCCTGGCCATGCGGCTCGGCAGCCTGACCCAACGGGAAGGCCCGACCGCGCCGGAGCTCCTCGACGCGCGTGCGCTGGCCGTACGTGCCCTGGACGAGCTGCATCGCCTGATCTACGACTTGAGGCCGTCGGTGCTGGACGATCTGGGCCTCTGGTCGGCCATCCGGTGGTACGCGGAACGGCAGCTGAGCCCTCGCGGCGTGGCCGTCCGCTGTGAGTTCGCCGATGTCGACCGGCGCCTGCCTGCGCTGTACGAGACGGCGCTGTTCCGGGTATCGCAGGAAGCCATCAGCAACATCGCCAAACACGCCGATGCGGAACAGGTGCTGATCCAGGGCCAGATCCGGGGAGACGTGCTGACCATCGAAATCGAAGACGACGGCAAGGGATTCGACCCCGCCGTGGCCCGGTCCCCCGGCCCCGACGGGCACGGATGGGGCCTGCTCGGCATCACCGAGCGCGTGGATGCCCTGGGCGGACACGTCGAGATTGACAGCGCGCCCGACCAGGGAGTCAGAATGGTCGTCACCGTCACGCTTCCAGCGGAGACCCCACGTGTCTAAGATTCGCGTCGTGATTGCCGACGATCACGCCATCGTCCGCGAAGGCGTCAAAGCGCTGATTGGGCTGGCCGACGATATCGAGGTCGTCGGCGAAGCCGCCGACGGCCGGGAGGCCATCGCGCGCGTCAGCGAGTGCGAGCCGGACGTCGTCCTGATGGACATCGCCATGCCCGACCTCGGCGGACTCGAGGCCACGGTCGAAATCCGCAAGCAACATCCGCGGACGCGCATCCTCGTGCTGTCGCAGTACGAAGACCGCGAGTACATCAGGCGTTTCCTGAAAGCCGGGGTCTCGGGGTACGTCCTCAAGAAGTCCGCAGGCAGCGACCTCACGGCCGCCATCCGGGCCGTGCATCGCGGCGGGCTCGTGCTCGACCCGGATGTGGCCCGGGAGGCCATGAACGAACGCGCGTCGGACGCGCACGGGCAGGCCGACCCCTACGACACGCTGACCGACCGCGAGAAACAGGTGCTCAAGCTGGTCGCCGAAGGCCGCAGCAACAAGGACGTGGCCGATCTGCTGGGCATCAGCGTGAAGACCGCGATGTCCCATCGCGAGCACATCATGGAGAAGCTGGACCTCCATAGCCGGACCGAGCTGATCCGGTTTGCCATCAAACAGGGCATCATCAGGGTTGAAGACTGATACGCTGGCTGCGCTGCTGAGAAGGACACACGGACATGCACCCCTGGCACGACATCTACGTTGACGACCACCTGATCGAACACGAATTCCCCGTGGTGATCGAAGTCCCCATGGGCAGCAAGAACAAGTACGAACTCGACAAGGAGATCGGCCTGCTCCGCCTCGACCGTGTGCTGTACGGCGCCGTCCACTACCCCGCCAACTACGGGTTCATTCCCCGGACGTTCTGTGACGACGGCGACCCGCTCGACGCCCTCGTCCTCGGCCAGGAGCCGGTTCACCCGCTCACCATCGTCGAAGCCAGGGCCATCGGGGTCATGCGCATGCGCGACGAGAAGGGCCTCGACGACAAGATCCTGGCCGTGTCGGTCAAGGACCCCGCCGTTAACGAGTACTCCGATCACTCCCAGCTGCCGGGGTTCCTCACCAAAGAAATCCAGCGCTTCTTCCAGGACTACAAGGTCCTCGAGCACAAACAGGTCGAAGTCGAAGACTTCATCGGCCCGCAGGACGCTATCCGCATCCTGCGTGAGTCGCTCAACCTCTACCGGCAGCTGCGGCGGGGCGAGTTGAAGAAACGCTGACGGCCGCCGGATTTCCGCAAGAAGACCCCGCCGGCCTCCGCCAGGATGGCTGTGAATGGCCTCAATATTGGGGTTTTCTACATGGCAGTTGAATTGCTCTACAGTTCTGAGGCCAGGTGTATATGCGACGGTGCCCCCCCGTCGTGTGCCATTCCCGCCCGCGGCCATCCCAGGCCCTGAGGTCACGCCAGCCGCGTGACCCCAGGCGCACTTCAGCGTGGGGGTTCACGATGCCGTACTCGTCCGTCCCGTGGTGGAACCGGCTGGCGTTCAGGCTGACCGCCGCGGTGGCTGCCACCACGCTGGCCGTCGTCGGGACCGCCGCGTTCCTCTACCTGCGGGCGCAGCAACGCCACATCGTCGCTGAAGTCGTCCGGGGGGCGGCGCTGGTCAGCGACACGGTCAAGAGCGCGACGTACCACGACATGCTGGCGGACCGCCGGGACAGTGCGTACCAGTCGATGCAGGCCGTCAGCCAGCAGGCTGGCATCGAACGTGTCCGGTTCTTCAACAAGGAAGGCCGCGTCACCTTCTCGACCGAAAGCCGCGAGACCGGTCTGCTCGTCGACAAGAACGCGGAAGCCTGCTACCTGTGCCACGAAGCCGGCCAGCCGCTGGAGCGCCTGAGCCGCGAGGAGCGCCACCGGATCTACCGGGTCGGCGAACACCGCGTGCTGGCCATGGTCACGCCGATCTACAACGAGCCGGCGTGCTCGAACGCCACCTGCCACGCGCACCCGCCGGAAAAGCGGGTGCTCGGCGTCATCGACGTCGGCATCTCCCTGAAGGAGATCGACGCGGACGTGACGAGGGTCACCCGGCAGAGCGCGCTGGCGTCGCTGCTCTCCGTCGTCGCCGTGGCCTTGTTCGCGGTGTTCCTGACGCAGCGGACGGTGGTCCGCCCCGTGCGCAAGCTGGTGGTCGCCACCCAAGGCCTGGCCTCGGGCGACTTTGCCCAGGAGGTGCAGGTAGCGTCCTCCGACGAAATCGGGGCGCTGGGGCAATCGTTCAACGAAATGATCGACGTGCTCGGCAAGGCCCGGGCGGACCGGTTGCACCTGCTGCACACGCTCGAACAGCAGGTGGAAGACCGGACGGCGGCCCTCAAGCGGGCGCAGGATCAACTTGTCCAAACGGAGAAGCTGTCATCCCTGGGCCGCCTGGCGGCGTCCGTCGCCCACGAAATCAACAACCCGCTCGCCGGGATTCTGACCTACGCCAAGCTGATGGTCCGGCTGCTCGATCGCGAACAGGTGGACGAGCAGACACGGACCACCTGTGTCCGGAACCTCAAGCTCGTGCAGCGCGAGACGGAACGATGCACGGCCATCGTGCGTAACCTGCTCGAGTTCGCCCGTCAGCGGCCCCTGGCGCTCAAGGACGTCGATGCCGCCGCGGTGCTCGAGGAGGCCTTGTCGCTGGTCAGTCACCAGGCCAAGCTGCAGGGCGTGACCATCGAACGGCAAGTCGCTCCCCTGCCCCATCTCCTGGCGGATTTCGGTCAGTTGCGCCAGGCCTTCGTGAACATCGTGCTCAACGCCTGCGAAGCCATGGCGTCCGGAGGCACGGTACGCATCGAAGGCGTCCGGACCGCGGCGGGCGACGCGGTGGAGTTTGTCTTCGCCGACAACGGACCGGGCATTCCGCCTGACAAGCTGGCGAAGATCTTCGACCCGTTCTTCACGACGAAAGAGAAGGGCACGGGGCTGGGGCTGTCCGTGGTCTACGGAATCGTGGAGCGCCATGGCGGGACGATCTCGGTGACCAGCCAGCTCGGCGAAGGGACCACGTTCGTGATGCGATTACCGGTGGCTGGCACATCGCCGGCGGCGTTGGCCTAGACGTGGCGGCGGACGTACATCTCTGGTGGATCGGGGCCGACGCGGCCGACGACACCCTCATGGAGGAGGTGCGGAAGGCCGTGGAGCGGGCGTTCGGCCTGCGGGCCCGGCGCTACACCCATACCGACCGCCCCACGCACGCGTTCGACCCACGGCGGGGACAGCATTCGTCGACGCAGATCCTGAAGTGGCTGGTCGAACGCCCGCAGCCGGCGGGCCGGATCGTGGCGATGACGGACGTGGATCTGTTCATTCCCGTCCTGACCTACGTGTATGGGGAAGCCCAGCTCGGCGGCCGAGCCGCTGTCGTGTCCACGGCGCGCCTGAGCTTCGACTTCGCGGCCATGGCGAACCCGTCGCTCCGCCTGGCCAGGGCCGTCAAGGAGACGATCCACGAACTCGGCCACACCTTCGGCCTGCTCCACTGCGACACGGCGAGTTGTGTCATGAGCCGGTCGGTCAGGCTGGTCGACGTGGACAGCAAGCAACCGGGCCTGTGCGAACCGTGCACGGCCTTGTACGGGGAATTGCGCCTGAAAGAAGGACACGATGAGTAAGGAACGGACCCGCGTCCTGGTAGTGGACGACGAAGAGATCGTGCGGGAATCCCTGTCCGGGTGGCTGATGAACGACGGGTACACCCTCGACACGGCACCGGACGGGCCGACCGCCATCGAGAAACTGAAGCAGGACCGCTGGTCCGTCATGCTGGTCGATCTCAAGATGCCGGGCATGGACGGCCTGCACGTGCTCGAGTCCGCCCGCAAGATCCAGCCCGACACGGCGGTCGTCATCATGACGGCGTATGCCACCGTCGAGACGGCCGTGGAAGCCATGAAGATCGGCGCCTACGATTACCTCGTCAAGCCGTTCGATCCCGAAGAACTGAGCCTGATGATGGTAAAGATCGTGGCCCAGCAGCAGCTGATTCGCGAGAACGTCCTGTTGCGAAAGGTGCTGAAACGCGAATACCGGTTCCGGGACATGCTGAGCAAGAGCCCGGCGATGCACAAGATTTTCGATCTCGCCCGCAGCGCGGCCCGCAGCCAGTCCACCGTGCTGATCCTCGGCGAAAGCGGGACCGGCAAAGAACTGCTCGCCCGCGCCATCCACGCCGAGAGTCCCCGGAAGTCCAATCCGTTCGTCGCCGTGTCGTGCGCTGCCCTCACCGAATCCCTGCTCGAGTCGGAGCTGTTCGGGCACGAGAAAGGGTCCTTCACCGGCGCGGTGGCGCGGCGGCGCGGCAAGTTCGAAGTGGCCAACGGCGGGACGATCTTCCTCGACGAGATCGGCGACATCAGCCAGAAGCTGCAGGTGGATCTGCTCCGCGTGCTCGAAGACCGGCGATTTTTCCGCGTCGGGGGTTCGGAATCGGTGGACGTGGATGTCCGCGTGATCGCCGCGACGAACCGCGATCTGAAGCGGGCCACGGACGAAGGGCGATTCCGGGAAGACCTGTACTACCGGCTGAACGTCGTCCCGATCCTGCTGCCGCCGCTGCGCGATCGCCGTGAAGACCTCCCGCTACTCATCGATCACTTCCTCGAGCACCTCAGTGTCGAGATGAACAAACGTGTGGACGGCGTGCGGCCTGATACCTTGGCGCTCCTGATGAAACACGACTGGCCGGGCAACGTACGCGAGCTGCGCAACGTCCTGGAACGCGGCGTCGTCGTCTGCCAGGGGCCGCACCTGCTGCCCGAAGACCTCGGCCTCGTGCCTGCCGCCACCCGGCACGAACCCGTCGACACCAGCCTGACGCTCGACGAAGTCGAACGCCGGCACGTCGCGGCGGTCCTGCACCACGTCGGCGGCAATGTCACGCAAGCCGCGAGAATCCTGGATATCGACCGCGTGACGCTCTACAACAAGATCCGCAAATACGGGTTGAGGCGCCACGACGAGGACACCGCGGGCACGCCCTGACGGCCGGCCCGCCCTCCATCAGGGCGCCACGGCGGGCAAGTCGAACGAAAACCGGCAGCCTTCCCCGACGGCGGTTTCCACCGCGACGTGGGAGTCGTGTGCCTCGACGATCATCTTCACCAGGGCGAGACCAAGGCCGGTCCCGCCCTGCTGACGCGTGGCGGACCCGTCGAGCTGGTGGAACGCCTTGAACAGTTCGGCGAGTTTGTCGTCCGGAATGCCGGGTCCGGTGTCGGCCACCGACCAGCGAACCCGCTGATCCACCAGCCCGGCCGACACCGTGACGTGCCCGCCCGACGGCGTGAACTTGATCGCATTGCCCACGAGCTGGTTCATCGCCCAGCGAATACGCTCCGCATCCCCCAGGGCCTGACTCACGTCCGGCGCCACGTGCGACGACAGATGAACCCCGCGGCGCCGCGCCCGTTCAGCCGCCCCCCCCACCACCGACTCGATGATGGGCGCCACCGCCGTGGGCACGATCGTGAGGCGCATCTCGCCGCGGGCGCCCGTAGCGAACTGAATGAGGTCGGCAATGAGCCGCTCGAGTTCCTCCACGCCCCGCGCCATCACCGTCACGGCCTGCGCCTGATCGTCGCTCAGCGGCCCCAGATCGCCAGCCGCCAGCAGCGAGCTGAACCCCTTGATCTTCGTCAGGGGTGTCCGCAATTCGTGCGAGATGTTGGACACGAAGTTGGTCTTCAGGCGATCGAGCTCCGTCAGGCGCTTGTAGGCCTGCTGGAGTTCGCGCGTCCGTTCGGCGACGCGCTGCTCGAGCTGGGCGTTCACCTGCCGCAGCGCCGTCTGCAGTTCCTGCACCTGCTCGACACTGGCCAGTTCGAGCTGCTCGCGCGTCATCACCGACATCTCGAGCAACACCTGCCCGAGTGTCTCCCGGCGGCCCTGGCGGGACAACTCGCCCTGCCGCGCGAGGCCACTGTCCAGCTGCGCCTGGCTGATGTAGCCCTTCTTCATCAGGAACTCGCCGAACCGCGAGAGCATCGCATCGCCCACAAACGGCGTGCCCGGCTCGGCGGGAATGACGCTCAGGGCGAGGCGTTCCATCAGCACGGCGGCCAGGGCCAAATCGACACCGCAATGCGGGCACAACGGTTCGGGCGCTGAAACCGGCATGGCACATCGGGGGCACGGGTACGACGGCAGAGCTGTCATCCCGGGCATGATACTCCCGAATCGGGACGGTCGGCCATCGGCCATCGGCTATCGGCTATCGGCTATCGGCTATCGGCGGCCATCGGCTATCGGCCATCGGCTGTCGGCCATCGGCGCAGGCGCCGTGCATCGAGCCGAAGGTCGAAGGTCGAAAGCCGAAAGCCGAGATCGGCCATCGGCCATCGGCTATCGGCGCAGGCGCCGTGCATTGAGCCGAAGGTCGAAGGTCGAAGGTCGAAAGCCGCGCCATGGAGCCGAAAGCCGAAGGTCGAAAGCCGAAAGCCGAAAGCCGAAAGCCGAGTGTATAACTCCTCATCGATTGCCGTTGTACTTCTCAACTTCGCGGAATTTGGCCTGAATTCACCAAATTCGGACCGAATACCCCTTGTCGACGGCGGGGACCGTTGAATCCCGCTACAGCGCCTCCATCGGTCCTTCACGCACACCACCCGGCCCAACATGAGATAACTCTTTATTTCTCAAGTGTTTACAAAGCCGCAGCCATGCCCGAATGAACATGGCAGGCACCTTGCTATCACTCTAGTCGAAGGGAAGGGGCCTGAAGATGTCCTGTCCGTATCTCAAAGAAGTGGTGATGCTCTACTGCCAGGCGTACCCGGTCAAGAAGCTCATTCCGCTTGACCGCATCGCCTCGGCGGAACCATGCCTTGGGAGCGAATTCGAATCGTGCCCGCTCTTCAAAGACGTCCTGACGCGCATGCGGGCGCATACGCAACGGGACACCGTCGCCTCGCAGACGGTCAACGCCCAGAGGGAGGTCTTCCGATGATCCTCGTCATGCTCGCTCTGCCGGGGTTGCTCCTGGTTGCCGGCTCATGCCTGGCCTGCGCGTTGACCAGACACTAACTCACGCTATTCGACACGCCGTTGCGAGAGTCGATTATGAATCTGAATAGACGAACGTTTCTCAAGACCGCCGCCGCCAGCGCCGCCGTGCTGGCGCCGGCGGCCCGCGCCGAAGCCTCGGGGGCCGCGCGCGATCTCGACGCCACCCGCGTGGGCGTGCTGGTCGACACGACCAAGTGTATCGGGTGCCGGGCGTGTGAAGCCGCGTGCGCAGAAGCCAACACCCTGCCGGGCCCGACCGGCGACGACAGCGTGTTCGCGTCGACCCGCACCACCGACACGCGCACCTACACGGTCGTCAATGCCGCGGCCACCGCTCCGGAGGCCGCGGACCGGTTCATCAAACGCCAGTGTATGCACTGCGTCGAACCCGCCTGCGCCTCGGCCTGCCTGGTGCGGGCGCTGGACAAGACGCCAACCGGTCCGGTGGTTTACTACAAGGACCGCTGCCTCGGCTGCCGCTACTGCATGGTGGCCTGCCCGTTCGAGGTTCCGAAGTACGAATACGACTCGGCGCTGCCCTTCGTCCAGAAGTGCACGTTCTGCGCCGACCGCCAGGCGAAGGGCCTTCATCCCGCCTGCACCAGCGTGTGCCCGACCGGCGCCCTGCAGTTCGGCAAACGCACCGAGTTGGTTGAGCTCGCGAAAGAACGCCTTTACGCCCCGGGCAGCACGTACGTGCGGCACATCTTCGGCGAACACGAAGTGGGCGGTACGAGCTGGATGTACATCACGGACATCCCGTTCGAGAAACTGGGTCTGCCGACCGAACTGGGCACGGTGGCCTACTCGTCGCTCACCCAGGCGTCCCTCGCGGCCGTGCCGTTCGTGCTCACGCTGTGGCCGCCCCTGCTGATGGGCATCTACAACTTCAGCAAGCGCCGCAACCAGCACGCGCAGACGCCGTCGCACGGCGAGGGGGCCCACCATGAGTAACGCGGACGCTCGCGCCCTGACGTCGCGCGGATGGATGAGCGACAAGCTGTTCCTCGGCCTGTCGTTCGGCGACTACGTCAAGAGCCTGATCACGCCGGGCAACCTGGTGGTCGGCCTGATTCTCGCCATCGGCCTGCCCCTGATCGTGTACCGCTTCGCGGCCGGCCTGGCTGCGACCACCAATCTGACCCAGACCACGCCTTGGGGTATCTGGATCGGCTTTGACATGCTCAGCGGCGTGGCCCTCGCAGCCGGCGGGTACACCCTGGCGACGTCGGTGTACATCTTCGGGCTGGACGAATACCACCCGGTGGTCCGCCCGGCCGTCCTGACCGGGTTCCTGGGCTACGTCTTCGCGATCCTCGGTCTGTGCGCCGACCTCGGCCGGCCCTGGAACCTGCCCGTTCCGCTGTTCTTCTCGTGGGGCGGCCCGTCGGTGATGTTCGAGATCGCCTGGTGCGTGGTGCTCTATGCCAGCGTGCTCGCGATGGAGTTCCTGCCGCCCGTCTTCGAATGGCTCGGCTGGAAACGCGCGCGGACGATTGCCGTCAAGGCCACCATCGGCCTGACCGTCGCCGGCGTGATGCTGTCGACACTCCATCAGTCGTCGCTGGGCGCCCTGTTCCTGATGGCCCCGACGAAACTGCACCCGCTGTGGTACTCGCCGTTTATCCCGGCCTACTTCTTCATTTCGAGTATCGCCGCCGGCCTGAGCATGGTCATCGTCGAAAGCGCGCTGTCGCACCGGGCGTTCCAGAGCCGCGTCGACCACCATGTGAACCTGAACAAGATCGTCATCGGCCTGGCCCGCGGCGCCTCCATCGTGCTGTTCTCCTACTTCTTCGTGAAGCTGCAGGGCATCGCCGACAGCATGCGCTGGGACCTGCTCTGGACGCCGTACGGGTACTGGTTCCTGTTCGAAATCCTGGGCTTCGTGCTGGTACCCTGCCTGCTGTTCGCCATCGGCGCACGGCGCGGCCAGGTCACGCTGATCCGCTGGACAGCCGCCTGGACCGTGCTCGGCATCATCGTCAACCGGCTCAACGTCTCGGTCATCGCGTTCAACTGGAACGCGGCGGAACGGTACGTGCCGAGCTGGATGGAGGTGATGATCTCCGTCACGCTCGTCACACTCGGGATCCAGGTGTTCCGGTGGATCGTGAACCGGATGCCGGTGCTGCGCGAAGACCCCGAATACCACAACGCCTGACCGATTCGGATCCGACGAGGAGATTGAGAGCATGATTCCCCACGATATCCTGACGCTCTACACGGCCAAGATGGTCGAGTACGGCATTGCCATCCTGTTCCTGCTGCTGTTCGTGCCGTTCTGGCGTTTCGTGCAGGGCTCGGCCACGACCGTGGCCGTACCCGCCACCTCCGCGGCTCGCGCCACGACGCTCGCCGACTGGTTCGCCCTTCCTGCGGAGTACCTGTTCCATCGGGGCCATGCCTGGGCGCGCCCCGAAACTTCCGGCCTGGTGACCGTCGGCATGGACGACTTCGCGGCCAGCCTCGTCGGCCCGCTGAGCCGCATTACGATGCCGGCCGTGGGCGCGACCGTCGGCCAGGGTGAACGGGCCTGGCGCCTGGTGGCCGGCGACGGCCGGTCCGTCGAGATGTTGTCGCCGGTGGACGGAGCCATCCTCGAAGTGAATCCGGAGGTCGCGAGCCGCCCCGACGCGGCGCTGACCGATCCGTTCGGCGCCGGATGGCTGATGAAGGTGCAGCCGAGCCGCCTCAGGGCCAACCGCACAAACCTGCTCTCCGGCACCGCCGCGCGGAACTGGATGCAGGAGGTGGCGGCCGGCCTTCAGGCCCACCTCGCACCCGGGCTCGGAGCCCTCGCCCAGGACGGCGGCGCGCCGGTCGCGGGTATGGCCAAGGCACTCGACCCCGACCGGTGGGATGCGGTGGCCCGCACCTACCTCCTGACCGACGAGGAGGACGCCCATGCGTAGCCGACTGAGTGTGGTCGCGGTCGCCGTCGTGATCCTGCTGGGCCTGGCGTATGCCGGAGCCGCCGCGGAACAGGGCCGCATGCCCAAGTTGCCGCCCGCATACACGCTGGCCCAGACGGGTGACAGTCCCGGCCCGGTCACCTTCAATCACGAGAGCCATGTGGACGCGGACAAACCGGCGTGCACGTCGTGCCACTCCAGGATCTTCAAGATCCTCAAGCCGGGCACGGCCGCTGACGGCAAGCCCATGACGCACGACGCCATGAACACGGGTGCCGCCTGCGGCGCGTGCCACGGCAAGACGTCATTCGGGTTCGACGACTGCACGATGTGTCATCGCAGTGAGTAGGCACGGGAGGCCGGCCCGAAGCCGGCCCGAGTCAGAGACAGCTTCGAACGAGGGTCATCATGGAAACGTTTTTCTCAGCCATTGAGTCAATCGCCGTCCTGGCCGCCGGTCTGGCCGTCCGGGCCGGTATCCTGCTGGCGGTGCTCGCCGTGTTGTCCATCCCGGTCATGCTGTTCCTCGGAGGCATGCGCGGGGTCGACGCGGTCCGTCGCCGCCTGCTGGGCGTCATGCGCCTCGGCGGGTTCTCCTGGAGCGACCAGGCGTTCTACGCCCCGGGGCACACCTGGGTGCGGCAGACCGGGCGGAACCGGGTGGTCGTGGGAGTGGACGATCTGGTGCAGCGCCTCTTCCCCACCCCGTCGGGGCTGCAACTGCCGAAGCCCGGCACACTCGTGCGCGCCAACGAGCCGATGGCGGAAGTCCGGGCCATGGGGCGTCGCGCGAGCCTGATGGCGCCGGTGACCGGCATCGTCACGGCCGTCAACCGGGCCGTCACCGCAGACCCCACCCTGTTCCATCGCGATCCCTACTCACGCGGGTGGCTGCTCAGCATCACACCGTCTGACCGCGGGTTCGAGACGCTGCCGAGGGGCGAAGAAGCCCGAACCTGGCTGCGGAACGAAGGCAACAGGTTGTCACGGTTCTTCGAACTCCAGCTGGGTGTCGCCGCGGCCGATGGCGGTGAGTTCATCACCCCGCCGCCAACGATGTTGAGCGACGACCAGTGGACGATGTTGACGCGGGAGTTTCTGGCCAACGGCTAGGGGCTAGAGGCTAGAGGCTAGAGGCTAGGGAAGGCAGGGGATGTCCCCGGTCCTGGACTCTCCGCAGAACCCGGTACACGCGATGGGCCCGACGGCAGCAGATGCCGTCGGGCCCATTGTCTGTCTCCTGTTCGTGCGTCTCCCCAACCCCCAACCCCCAACCCCCAATCCCTAGCTACAGCGGCTCGAACATCGCCGTAAAATGCCGCAAGACGCGGGGCGCGTGCGTGATGCGATACCCGCTGAGCTGATCGCGCCGTCCGGCAACGTGAATGACCGCTTCCGAGACGTAGTCGATGTGGGACTGCGTGTAGACGCGCCGGGGAATCGCGAGGCGCACCAGATCCATCGGCCCCGGCTTCTCGGTGCCGTCGGGCTGCATGCCGAACATCACCGTGCCAATCTCGACGCCGCGGATGCCGGCCTCGACGTACAGCTCGTTGGCCAGCGCGATGCCGGGGTACTGGGTCGGCGCGATCTGGGGCAGCAGTGCGCGGGCGTCCAGGTAGATGGCGTGTCCGCCGGGCGGCTGGATGATCGGGACGCCGGCGGCCGTGAGCTTGTCGCCCAGGTATTCCGTCGATCGGATCCGGTACCGCAAGTACGCCTCGTCCACAACCTCCTCGAGGCCCTGCGCGACGGCCTCGAGGTCGTACCCGGCCAGGCCGCCGTACGTCGGGAACCCCTCGGTCAGGATCAGCAGGTTGCGGGCAGCCTCTGCCCAGGCGTCGTTGTTCAGCGCCAGGAACCCTCCGATGTTGGCCAGGCCGTCCTTCTTGGCGGACATGGTGCACCCGTCCGCGAGCGAGAACATCTCCTGCGCGATCTCCTTGGGTGTCCGGTGGGACTGACCCGGCTCCCGGAGCTTGATGAACCAGGCGTTTTCGGCAAACCGGCAGGCGTCGAGGAAAAACGGCTTCTCATACTTGTCGCAGAGATCGCGCACCCCCCGGAGGTTCTCCAGGGACACCGGCTGTCCGCCTCCGGAGTTGTTGGTCACGGTCACCATGACCAGCGGCACCTGGTCGCCCCGTTCGCTGAGCAGCAGGTCCAGCGCCTCGAGGTCGATGTTGCCCTTGAACGGGTGGAGTTCGTGCGGAATCCGCCCCTGCGGGATCACCAGGTCCAGCGCCTCGGCCCGTTCCACTTCGACGTTCGCACGCGTCGTGTCGAAGTGGTTGTTGTTGGGAACCACGTGGCCCGGCTGCAGCACGGTGTGGAACAGAATACGCTCGGCCGCCCGTCCCTGATGGGTGGGAATGATGTGCGTGAAGCCGGTCAGGTCGCGGACGACCCGCTCGAACCGGAAGAACGAGCGGCTGCCGGCATACGATTCGTCGGACTGCATGATGGCCGCCCACTGCAGCGACGACATGGCCCCCGTACCCGAGTCCGTCAGGAGGTCGATCAGCACGTCGTCGGCCGGCAGACGAAACACGTTGAATCCCGCCTGGCGCAGGGCCACCACACGATCGTCCCGCGTAGTGAACTTGACGGCCTCGACCGACTTGATCCGGAACGGCTCGATGATGGTTCGAAAGTTCACGACGGGTTCACCCTTGGAAGCGGCCCGGGGCCTTCTCGCGTGGGCGCGGGAGTCTCCGCAGCCGGTGGCCGACGGCCACCTGATGGTTGCTTGGGGGGGCGCCGGCACCGGGCCGGCGACGATTGGCGTTCCCCGTCTGCCCTCCGGCGTTTCCGGGATTCGCCTCTGACCTCTAGTATATGACGGAGCCGAAGTCGGATTGTCACCATCGGGCCGGGTTCTGCATCTCTGGGATGCACACGCTCATTTTCGAGGGAATCCAATGCCCCTGTTCGAATATCTCTGTAAGGAATGCCACCACCGCTTCGAGGCCCTCGTGGTCGGGACACGCCGTCCGGAAGCCTGCCCCCGGTGCAACAGCCCGGAGATCGAGAAGCAGTTCTCCACGTTCGGGATGGGCGGCGGCTACTCTTCCGGGCCCTCGTGGGGGTCGTCGTCATCCTGCGGCACCTCCGGCGGCGGTTGAGGGTTCTGACACCTGCGGGCCGTGAGCCCGCACCATACGCCGCCCCCGGCATTCCCCCCTGCGCCACGCTCCTGGACTCCGCCGGAGGCTGACTTGACGCGCCCGTCCCCCGGTCACGGGGTCCGGCGACGGCTGTCTGCACCAACGTCCTGCTCAGGCCCGTGCGCGGCCCTGGCACACCGCCGCGCACCTGTGTCACACCCGCGCACGCACTGAGGCCTCCGGCACGCCCCGTGCCTGGCCGCAGGTCCGCCCCGCCGTCCCGGCGTCTGACGCGCTCTGCGCCCCGAGTTGACCCGGCCGCACACACAGAATGTGTGGGTCAGGGCGGGTTTTGGGCACCACGAAACGTGGCGTTCGGCCCGCCGGCTCGCGCCTGTGTCTCACAATTCCGCACAGAACTGCACAAGTGTCCTGTCTCTGGACGCATGGCACGACTCTTGGACACACGTCTGCCGGATTGTGAGACGCCTGGGGACCGCCGCCCAGGCCATAAGGACGTATCGCATGCTGAACAGAGCCTCGAACCCAACATCCGGTCCACTCGGCATCATCGACGGGGGCCGAACGTCGGCACAGGCCAGGACACGTTTCCGGACCCTGGTCCAGTCGCCGCTGCGGGCGGGCATTCTGCGCTTCATGGCGTCGCAGCCGCAGGAGGCCTTCGAGATCGAGGCGATCATGCAGACGTTCGGGCGTATCCGCGCGGACGTGGACAACTGCCTGCAGGGCCTCGTGCACGCCGGCGTCGTGCGCGAACTGCCCGGATCACCGACGCGATACCAGTCCGCCCTGCCCGTGGATCCGGAACTCGCCCACCAGCTCGACGACTTCCTGGCCGATCGCCCCGGTGAATCGGTGGAAGAACGGTCGTCGGCGGTGCAGCGTTTCCGCGACATGATGGGCCGCGACGAGAAGATGATGATGATCTTCGAGTCGATCCGCACGGTGGCCAAGACGGATCTGTCGGTCCTGGTGCTCGGCCCGACGGGGTCCGGGAAAGAAGTGGTCGCCCGCATCATCCACGAGTTGAGCAGCCGGCAGCACGAGACGTTCCAGGCCGTGAACTGCGCGGCCCTGCCTGACTCGTTGTTCGAATCGGAAGTGTTCGGCTACGAACGCGGCGCGTTCACCGGGGCCTACGAACGGAAACCCGGCCGCATCGAACTGGCCAATCACGGCACGCTGTTCCTCGACGAGGTCGGCGACCTCTCGCCGCTCGCCCAGGCCAAACTGCTGCGGGTGGTCGAAGAGCGGCGCGTCGAACGCCTGGGCGGCCGCCAGAGCATCGAAGTGGATTTCCGTCTGATCTGTGCGACAAACCGCCCCCTCGACGCGCTGGTGGGCGATGCGGCATTCCGCGAGGACCTCTACTACCGCATCAATGCGTTCACCATCAGGCTGCCCGCGCTGCGGGAACGCCCCGTCGACATTCCCGTCCTGGCCAACCGCTTTCTTTCGAGGTACTGCGCCACGCAGGGCCTGCCCCTGAACGCCCGGCAGTTCGCGCCGGACGCCATGGACCTGCTGATGGCCTACCCCTGGCCCGGGAACATCCGGGAGCTCGAAACCACGGTGGCGAGAGCGGCGCTGTCGGCCCATGAGGGGCTTGTGCGCGCCCAGGATCTGCAGTTCATGCACGCGGCGCCCAGCGCGGCGCGGCAGGAATCGGCCGTCCTGGTGCCGTTGCGCGACGTCGAACGCGATCACATCCGCCGGGTGCTCCAGACGCTGAACTGGAACAAGAAACGCGCGGCGCAGGTGCTGGACATCAGCCGTGAGACCCTGTACCGGAAGATCGCCGAGTTCAGCCTCGTGCAGGAGCACCGGTCATGACGGTTCCCGCCCGCTGGCAGCAGCGGGCGCATCGCTGGCTCGTGGGCACGGTGTTCGTATTCGGCGTGGCCGCCCTGGCGGACGCCGTCTACACACTGGGCGCCAAGCTGACGGACCCCTGGTGGATTCTGTTCGGGGTGCTGACACTCGTGACCGGCGCGTTTGCCGTCAAGGTGCCGGCGCTCAACGCCACGCTCTCGATTTCCGAGACGTTCCTCTTCGCGCTCACCATCATGTTCGGGCCGGCGCCGGCCGTGGCGACGGTGGCCCTGGATGGCCTCACGCTGTCGTTGCTGCGACGGCGGCGCAACCCGCGGCAGGTGGCGTTCAACGTCGCCGAACCCGCGATCTCCATGTGGGTGGCGGCCCAGGCCTACTACCTGACGTCCGGTGTCCAGCCGCTGATGGATGCGCCAGCCACGCTCGGCCAGGTGGCGCTCCCGGCCCTCGCGCTGGCGGGCACCTACTTCATGATGAACAGCGTGCTCAACGCCCTGGCCATGGCCACCGAGGCGGGCACGTCGCCATTCGCTCTCTGGCGAAAGTACTTCCTCTGGGTGTCGCTGAACTACTTCGGCGGCGTGTCGATCGCCGTCCTGCTCGCGGTCAACTCGCAGGACTTCACGCTGGGCGGCCTGCTGGCCGTCGCGCCCCTCGTGTTCATCTCGTACTTCACGTTCAAGTCGTCGATGGGACGCCTCGAAGACGAGAACACCCACCTGGCCGAGGTCAACCGCCTCTACCTGAAGGTGGTCGAGACGCTGGCCATGGCCGTCGACGCGAAAGACCAGGTGACCCACGGCCACATCCGGCGGGTGCAGACCTTCGCGTTGCGCCTGGCCAAGGCACTGGGGGTCAACGACCCCAACGAACTCAAGGCCATCGAAGCGGCCGCCCTGCTCCACGACATGGGCAAACTGGCGGTGCCCGAGCACATCCTCAACAAACCCGGCAAACTGACGGACGCCGAGTACGAGCGGATGAAGATGCACGCGCCGCTGGGCGCGGACATGCTGTCGGCGGTCGAATTCCCGTACCCGGTCGTCCCGATTGTCCGCCACCACCACGAGAACTACGACGGCACGGGATATCCCGACCGGCTCGCAGGCGAGGCCATCCCGATTGGCGCCCGCATCCTGTCGGTCGTCGACTGCTACGACGCCCTGCGGTCCCACCGGCCGTATCGCCGCGCGTTGACGCCGGACCAGGCGTTTGCGATCGTCGCCGAGCGCCGGGGCACGATGTACGACCCGAACGTCGTGGATGCCTTCGAGACGATCCGGACCGCCATCGAAGCCGAGACCGTGGAAGAGCCGCTTCCCGAGGTCCTGGACCGGTTCGCCAAGGCCGCCCGCGAAGTGCGGCACCGCGACACGAGCGCCGACGTGCTGCCGCTCGCCCTGCGCCTCGAGGCGTCCACCACGCTCGTCCAGCTGCACGAGCAACTGTCGCAGCTCAACCGTGAAGCGTCGCTCGGGGACACCTGCGGGGTCATCGACCGGTACGTGCGGCGGCTGGTGCCGGCGGGTCTCGTCGCCGTGTTCGTCCGCGACGAACACACCGAGTCGCTCAGCGTGGCGCACGCCTCCGGCTACGGCGACACCTGCCTCACGGGCCTGATGATCCCCATGGGCCACGGGGTCAGCGGATGGGCCGCCGCGAACCGGCAGTCGGTGATCAATGCCGATCCCACGCTCGATGTCGAGGCCCGGTTCGACGCGCTGACGCCGCCGTTCCGCAGCGTGATGAGCATCCCGCTCGTCTTCGACCGCACCAGCGTCGGCGCGCTCTCGTTCTTTGCCGCCGCGGAACGCGCGTTTACGGATGACCACCGCCGGTCCCTCGAACTCCTGAGCGGCGCGATCGCGGAGACGCTGGTTCGGGCCCTCCCGCGCGACTCGGAGCGGGCGCTCGTCCCGGTGCCGGCGCCGTCGCCGGCCCACAGCCTCGACGCCCTGCTGCGCCGCGACTCCTTGTGGAGCCCCAGCGGCTCGCGCACCGCCGGCGTTCTGTACCTCCGGACCGCGGGCGACAGCGAGGCCATGGCGCAGGCCGCAATCGCGGCCAATCAGGCGACCCGCGTCGCGGACCTCATCTTCCGCATCGCGCCCGACGAACTCGTCGTGCTCATGCCGGATTGCGACGCCTCGGCCGGGCATCTCGTGACGGGCCGTCTCGCCGAGGCCCTGGTCAATCTCGAGGCGCCCGGCCGCGTCATCGACGCCCTGCGGGTGGGTTTTGCCTGCAGCCCCCTCGACGGCGCGTCGCTGGGCGAGCTGCTGCGGTCGTCCCGTGAGCGGTCCGACGACGGCACCCCGGCCCAGCACGCCCCGGCCATCACCATGGCCCCGGCGTTCTCACGCGGAGGGGCGTCATGACGCTCGTCTCCGCACCGCCGCACACCTCGTCGGCCAAAGAGTCGGCCCGGCGCGACCGCTCGTTCCGCGGGCTGCCGGCACCGCTCAGACTCTATCTCGCCACGCTCGTCGCGCTCGGCATGGTCATCCTGGGCCTGAGCCTGCGGAATCCTCCCGAGCGGCTCGCGCTGTTCTTCGGCTTGCTCATCGCGTCGACGGTGACCGCAGCCGTCAAGGTCTCCCTGCCGCTCTCCCAGGGCGGGTCGACCCTGTCGCTGTCCTACGTCGTCAACTTCGCCGCGCTGCTCGTGCTGGACCCCCTGCAGGCCGTCCCGATCGCCATCGCCACGGCCTGGAGCCAGTGCACGTTCAACATGCGGGAGCCCAACCCGTGGCACCAGACCGTGTTCAGCATGGCCGCCCTGGGGGTCACGGTTGCCGCCGCCGGCGAGACGTACCGGTGGACGGTGGCGTTCACGGCCAATGCGCTGATGGCTCAGATGGGCGCGGCGGCCCTGGCGGCCACGGTCTACTTCCTCCTGAACAGCCTGCTGGTCGCTGGCGCGGTGTCGCTCTCCACACGCCAGAACCCGCTGGCGGTCTGGAGCCGCAACTTCCTGTGGAGCAGCCCGACCTACTACATGGGCGCGTCAATCGCGGTCCTGGCCGTTGTCGTGGCACAGCAGGGCGGGGCGCTGTGGGCAATCATCCTGTCGGTGCCGGCCTACATCACCTACCGCAGCTATCGCGCCTACTCGGAACGCATCGTCGAAGAGCAGCGCCAGGTGCGCGAGATGTCGGACCTGCAGCTCGCCGTCATCGAGTCGCTGGCTCTCGCCATCGAAGCCAAGGACCGCACGTCGCACGATCACCTGCAGCGGATGCAGACCTACGCCGAAGGCCTGGCGCGGGTCATCGGCATGACCGAGCCGGAAGTCCGCGGCGTACGCACCGCGGCCCTGCTGCACGACATCGGCAACCTGGCGGTGCCCGAGCACATTCTGTCCAAAGCCGGCCCGTTGACCCACGCCGAGTTCGAGCGCCTGAAGATCCACCCGCGCGTCGGCGCGGACATCCTGAAGTCCGTCCCCTTCCCCTACCCGGTGTCGTCGCTGGTGCTCGCGCACCACGAACGCTGGGACGGCCGCGGGTATCCCGCCGGCCTCAAGGGTGAGGACATTCCCGTGGGCGCGCGTGTACTCGCCGTGGTGGACTGCTTCACCGCCATGCTCGGCGAACGCCCGTACCGCCCGGCCCGCACCTACGCCGAAGCGATCGCGACCCTGCGCGAGAACGGCGGCGCCGCCCTCGACCCGACCCTCGTCGAGAAGTTCGTCGAAGTCCTGCCGGGCCTCGAGTACCAGCTGCATGGCGAAGGCGCCTCGACGGCGGTCTCCAAGGCGCGCGAATCGCTCCAGGCATCCCGGACCGCCAGCGCCCTGGACGACATCGCCGTGACCCATCGGGAAGAACACCTGATGCACGAGGTGGCCCAGAGCCTGAGTTCCACGCTGCGCGTCGCCGATGTGCTGGCGCTCATCTCGTCCCGGCTCGTCAACACGGTCCCGTTCTCGGCCGCCGCCATCTTCCTCTTCGACGAAGAGTCCGAACTGTTCATGTGCCAGTACGCGTCGGGGACCAGCACGGACGCGATCCGGACGATTACGGCGTCCACGGTCGACGGCCTCGAGCGCACCTTGCCGCAGTCCGCCGGCGGCCGCGCGGCCGTCGGTGGCGCCCGCCTGCAGTCGGCCCTGGTGGCCCCCCTGCAGATCAACCAGCACGTGCTGGGCGCGCTGGTCTTCTACCACGTGGATCACGCCGTCTATACGCCGGACCACCGCCGCCTGATGGCCCAGATCGCCGCGAAGGCCTCGCCCGTCGTCGCCAACGCGGTGGTGTTCGAACGCGCCCAGGAACAGTCGCTGACCGACGTCCTGACGGGCTTGCCGAACCGCCGCTACATGGAGCGCCACTTCGGCCAGGAACTGTCCCGGGCCCACCGCCACCGTCGAGCCCTGTCGGTGCTGCTGCTCGACATGGACAAGTTCAAGGAGATCAACGACCTCTTCGGTCACCAGGCCGGGGACCGCGCCCTGCGTGAAGTGGCACAGGTCCTGCGCGCCGCCCTGCGCGAATACGACGTCTGCGCCCGCTACGCCGGCGACGAGTTTGTCGTCATCCTCGGAGACTGCGATCTGGGACAAGCCGAAAAACGCCGGCTCGAGATTCAGGAATCGGTGGGCAGTCTGGCCTTCGAGCCGGTACCCGGCCAGCGTGTCACGCTGGGCATCAGCGCCGGCGCGGCGACGTTCCCGCACGACGGCACGACCGCCGACGACCTGGTCGCCGCCGCCGACCGCCGCATGTATCAGGACAAGGCGGTCCGGAAGGCCGACCGCGGCAAGGCGACCGAAACACCGCGCTGGTAAGGGCTCGTCGCCCCGCCGCCGCGAGTTGCACACGAAGTTCCCGAAGCCGTGGTTTTGTGGCTGCCGCGTGCGCGATTGCTGGTAGTCTGAAACGGTGCGTCCACATCACTTGAGGCCCGCGTGAGTTTCGACTGGCGTCTTGGACTGCCCGTCCTGCGTACCCCCGTGGGGATCCTGCGCGAACCGCGTCTCGCGGATGCGCCGTCACTCTTCGCCCATCTCACGTCACCGCCGGTGACCCGTTTCATTTCTACACCCCCGCCTTCGCCGGTGGGCTTTGAACGGTTCATCTCCTGGGTCCAGAACGAACGGCAGCGTGGTCACCACGTGTGTTACGCCATCGTTCCGGCCGGCGCGGACGACGCCGTCGGCCTCATCCAGATTCGCGAAATCGAAGCGGGCTTCGGAACCGGGGAGTGGGGGTTTGCGCTGTCCCCGGACTACTGGGGCTCCGGCCTGTTCATGACCTGCGCGGTCCCCGCGCTCGACTTCGCGTTCCGGCAGATGCGGGTGCACCGCCTCGAAGCCCGGGCGGCGGTCAGCAACGGGCGCGGCAACGGCGTGCTCAAGAAGATCGGCGCCGTGCCGGAGGGCATCCTGCGCCAGTCCTTCGCGAACGAGACGCTCCGCGCCGACCAGGTGCTCTGGGCCATCATCGCGAACGACTGGCTGGACAACCACCCGGTCTGCTCGTTCGAACTCGACCCCCAGGTCGTCCAGACGCCCGAGACGGCCCCCACGTCGCGGCAACAGTCCAAGCCGGCGTGGCGCGCCCAGCTCCCGACGTTGCAGGCCCCGGGCCTGACGCTGCGCGAACTGATCGAAGACGACGCGCCGGGCCTGGCTTCGCTGTTCTCGGATCCGGAGGTGCGCCAGTACATTCCGCCGCCGCCGGCCACGACGGCCGACTTCGAGCGGTTTATTGCCTGGGCCCGCAAGCAGCGCGCTGACGGGACGATTCTCTGCTTCGGCCTCGTGCCCGACGGCGCGTCGACGGCCGTCGGCATCCTGCAGTTGCACGAACTCGAACCGCCCTTCCGCACGGCAGAGTGGGGATTCGTCCTCGGCCGGCCGTATTGGGGACAGCGCCTCTTCGGCCATGCGGCCCGCGCGCTCCTCGATTTCGCCTTCAACACGGTCGGCGTACGCCGGCTCGAGGCGCGGGCGATGGCCGACAACGACCGCGCCAACGGCACGTTACGGCGGCTCGGCGCGACCCAGGAGGGACACCTCAGCCGGTCCTTCCTCCTTGGCGGTCAATACCACGACGACATCCTGTGGTCCATCCTCGACTCCGACTGGCGGGCGCCAGCGCTGCGCTGAGCCTGTTCAGGGCCGCAGCCCGAGTGCTGGTATCATGGGTGCCGTCCCCATGAGCACCGTCTACCACCTCTTTGCCCAGGCGGCGGCGACGTTCGACCGGCACACCGCGGTCGAACTCATGCGCCGCCACACCATCGACGCGGTGTCCTATGCGGACCTGCAGGCCCTGGTCGACCGCGCGGCCGTCGCGCTCCATGCCTTGGGCATCCAGGCCGGTGATCGATGCGCCATCCTCGCGGACAACGATGCCGACTGGTGCGCCGCCTACCTCGGGACACTCCGCCTCGGGGCGACGGCGGTGCCCCTCGACACGGGGTACAGCGCCGGGCAGGTCGGGACGGTGGTGGCCGACTGCGGCGCGGCCGCGGTCTTCACGTCGGCCCGGTACCTGCCGGTAGCCCGTGAAGCCCTTGCGACCGCTGCCGAGCCGCCGCCACTCGTGCTCGTGCGCGGAGAGGCTCCGGGCGCCGTCTCGCTCACCAGCGCCGACCCGCGGGGCGCGGCCCTCCTGCCGCCCTGCCCGGCGACCGCCTCCGACATTGCCGTCATCCTCTACACGTCCGGAACGACCAGCGATCCCAAGGGCGTCATGCTCTCCCACGGCAACATGCTCGCCGAACGGGACGCCGCCTTCAGCATCGTCAGCATCACCGAGACGGACGCCATCCTGGGCGTGCTGCCCCTCTTCCACGCGCTGGCCCAGATCGCGAACCTGCTCATTCCCCTGACCGTCGGCGCCCGCATCGTCTTCATGGAAACGGTCAGCAGCAGCGAAATGGTCCGGGTGCTGGCCGAACGCGGTATCACCGCCTTCTGCGTCGTGCCGCAGTTCTTCTACCTGATCCACCAACGCGTGATGGAGCGTATCGCGGAGGCGCCCTGGCCCGCCCGCGCCACCTTCCGCCTGCTCCTCCGACTCAACGGCGCGGCCCGGCAATGGCTGGGCGTCAACCTCGGCCGGTTCCTCTTCGGCCGCGTGCATGCGGCCGTCGGGCGCACCATGCGCATCCTGGTCACCGGCGGCTCCCGGTTCGATCCACGCATCGGGCGCGACCTGTTCCGGATGGGATTCAACATCATCCAGGCGTACGGCCTGACCGAGTGCGCCGGGGCCTGCACCGCCACCCGCCCTGGGGATCCACACATCGAGTCGGTGGGTCAGCCCTTCGCGGGCGTCGACGTGCGTGTCAAGGATGAGCCGTCTGACGGCCGGCCGCGCGACTACCCGGATGGCGAGGTCCTCGTCCGGGGCCCGATCGTGATGACCGGGTACTTCAACCGGCCCGACGCGACGGCCGCCACGCTGCAGGACGGCTGGCTGCACACCGGCGATCTCGGGTATCTCGACGACGCGGGGCGCCTGCACATCACCGGCCGGAAGAAGGAGATGATCGTGCTCGCCTCGGGCAAGAACATCTACCCCGAGGAGATCGAAGCCGTCTACCTGAGGAGCCCGTTCATCAAGGAACTGTGCGTCCTGGGCGTGTCGCGGCCGGACGAGCCGGCCGCCGAACGGTTGCACGCGGTGGTCGTCCCGAATCTCGAGGCCATGCGGGAGCGGCGCGTCGTCAACATGCGCGAGGTGATCCGCTTCGACATCGAAGGGTTATCGCTGCAGTTGCCGCATCACAAGCGCGTCTTGAGTTTCGACGTCTGGCAGGACGACCTGCCGCGCACCACCACCCGGAAACTGAAGCGCCACGCCATCGAGCAGGCGTACTACGAACGTGCGGCCGCCTCCGCGGGCACCGGAACGGCCACCCCCCTCAGCGAGCAGGACCAGGTCTGGATGACGGACCCCTTCGTCGAACGCGCCCTGCGCCTGGTGCGGGCGGCGGCCAAACCCGGCGCCGAGGTCACCCCAGGTGCGAGTCTCGAGCTGGACCTGGGCCTCGATTCCATGGAGCGGGTCGAACTGGTGACCGCGCTCGAACAGGCGTGCGCCGTCGACGTTCCCGACGACGAGGTCCACCGTCTCTTCACGGTCCGGGACCTGGTTGACGCGATCCGGACGTCGGCCGCCGGCGCCGCGGTGACGGCGCCCGATGTGGATCCCTGGGGACGGCTGCTGGCCGCCGACGCCGACACCGCCGATCTGGCCTTCCTCCTTCGGCCGCGCCCGTTCTACACGCCCATCGCCTTCACGATCGTGCGCACCTACACTATTCTGGCGACGCTGTGCTGGGGCTTGCGCGTCAGCGGCACCTCGCACGTCGCCGCATCCGGTGCGTTCCTGATCAGCCCCAACCACCAGAGTTTCCTCGACGCGTTCCTGCTGGTCGGCACGCTGCCTTACCGGACGTTCAGCCGGGTCTTCTTCGTCGGCGCGGCCGAGTACTTCGACACGCCACTGCGGAGGGGGTTTGCCCGGCTCATCAATCTCGTGCCGGTCGATCCGGACGCGCACCTCGTGCACGCCATGCAGGCGGGGGCGTTCGGCCTGCGCCACGGGAAAGTGCTGGTGCTGTTTCCCGAAGGCGAGCGGTCGCCGGACGGCTCGGTGCGGACGTTCAAGAAAGGCGCGGCGATTCTGGCCACGCACCTGAATGTCCCGATCGTGCCGGCGGCGCTTCACGGCATCTACGAGATCTGGCCGCGGGGCTCGGGCATGCGCTGGGCGTCGATGCTGCCCTTCTCCGGCGTCCGGGCGCGGCTCGCATACGGTTCCCCGGTGCGACCGGACCCGCGGGAGGCATCCGCCCTGCCTGCTGGCGACGGCTACTCGCGCCTGACTGCCACGCTGCGCGATGCCGTGCTGGCCCTCTGGAACCGGCTGGACCGCGACGCCCACGCCTGACAACCCCGCCGGGAAGCCCGCTCCTACGCACAGGTGCACAGTCTTGCGCGCGGTGTGCGCGTCGCGCACGCCGCGCACAGTCCGCCGGGCGCGCACGGCCGCCCATTTCCGCGCCAATCACCGGTGCCGGTGTGGCGTCATTCTTGAAATACAGTCGCTCAACAGGAGCACGCCGCACAGACACGGCGGCCATGGGGAGACAGACGATGAGAGTGTTGCCATTCGAACGGACCCAGCCGGCTCGCCCGGCAAGCCAGCTGGGTCAGGTACGCGACAGCGGGTTTCAGATGCGCTCGAGCCGCGTCCTATACTTCCCACGGCAGTTCGGGCTTGCCGAAATGCCCGTAGTTGGTAGTCTGGCGGTAGATCGGACGCAGCAGGCCCAGGCGTTCGACGATGGCGGCAGGCCGGAAATCGAACGAGCGGACTAACTCGACGGCCGCGCGGTCGTCGCCGGTGCCAAACGTATCCACCTTGACCGAAATGGGCTGGGCGAGCCCGATGGCGTACGCCACCTGGATCTCAGCCTTCTTCGCCACGCCCTGCTTGACCACCTGCCGCGCCACATACCGGCAGAAGTACGCACCGGTCCGGTCCACCTTGGACGGGTCCTTGCCGCTGAACGCGCCGCCGCCGTGGCGTCCGACCCCGCCGTACGTATCGACGATGATCTTGCGCCCGGTGACGCCACAGTCCGCGGACGGCCCGCCGTGCGTGAAACTGCCGGTCGGATTGACGAGCACCTTCACATCGGCGTTGAACCACGATCCCAGCACGCGGGGCGCCAGGGTCCGGGCCACGTACTCACGAATACCATCCTGCTTGATCGCCGGTGTGTGCTGCGTCGACACGAGCACGTGCGACACGCGCACCGGTTTGTCGCCGTCGTAGACCACCGACACCTGCGACTTCGCATCGGGTCTCAGCCAGTCGACGGCGCCGGCCTTCCGGTCCTCCGTCAACCCGCGCGTGAGCTTGTGCGCCAGCAGGACGGGCAGGGGCATCAGTTCGGGCGTTTCATCGGTCGCGTAGCCGTACATCATGCCCTGGTCCCCGGCGCCCTGCTCCCCGTCCTGGTTGCGTGTGGCGGTCACGCCCTGGTCGATCTCGGACGACTGGCGGCTGATCCCGATGAAGAGGTGCAGGGTGTCCGCGCTGAACGGCTCCGAATTGTCCACATAGCCGATCTCACGCACGGCCTGACGCACCAGGTCTTCGTAGTTCACCCGGCCGGCCGACGAAATCTCGCCGCCCAGGATCACGAAGTTGTTCTTGCACATGACCTCGCAGGCCACGTGACTGGACGGGTCCTGGCTGAGGTACGCGTCGAGGACGGAATCGGCAATGTAGTCGCAGACCTTGTCCGGGTGCCCTTCCGACACCGATTCGGACGACACCGTGTACAGCAGTTGCTCCATGAGTCCTGGCTCCAGCGGGGGCGCGTACGGGCGTGAACACCCCGGAAAAAACAAAAGGCTCGACGACAGAATGTCGCGAGCCGCCCGCGACTTAGATAGAGTTGAGGTCGGTTTGTGCCAACCCCCGCGCGGCCCATCAAGTCGGGGAAATCGCCGCGCACCCAGCCATGTACTATGACGGTCCGGAAACGGTCGTGTCAAGGCGTTTCTGGGCCGCGCCGGCGCCTCTCCGCCCGCCAAACGCGCGCGCCACAAGGAGCGGTGCCGACACAGGGTAGAATCGAGTGTGGGCGGTCGGCGCGTCCGCCCGTCAACCGAAGTGAGGCCTGATGAGAAACCGGCGAGTCTTGTGGGTCGTGGCGGTGGTCCTGACGCTTGCGTCCGCCGTATTCCAGCGTATGACCGGCCCGACCTATCCCGCGCGCGGCTCCGTGTCGATCGGCGGACAGGACCTGACGCTGCGGTTGACCCGCACACATGCCGGCCCCGGCGACCAGCCGGTGGTCATCGTCGCCGCCGACCGCCGCATCGAGGGCGAGGTCGCGTGGCGACGGTATCCGACGCAGGACGCCTGGCAGACGCTGCCGCTCGTGCGCACGGACGACCGGCTCGAAGCCGCGTTACCGCACCAGCCCGTCGCCGGCAAACTCGAATACCAGGTGCACCTGAGGCGAGGTGAGGAGGAGGCCGTCTTTCCGGCACGTCCTGCGATCACGCGATTCCGGGACGAGGTGCCACCCCACGTACTGATCCCGCACGTCGCCGCGATGTTTTTCGCCATGCTGTTTTCGACCGCCGCAGGCCTGAGCGCCCTGGGCGGCTTCACCCGCGAGTCCCACCGTGAAGCGCGGATCAACGCCGTGCTCCTGGCCATCGGCGGCTTTGTCCTGGGCCCGCTGATGCAGAAGATCGCCTTCGGCGACTGGTGGACCGGGATCCCCTTCGGGTGGGACCTGACGGACAACAAGACACTGTTCGCGGCGGTCGCCTGGGCGATCGCCCTCGTGCGGATGCGCGGCGGGCGCGACGCACGGGGGCCGATTCTGGCCGCGGCGTTCGTCACCCTCGTCATCTTCGCCATCCCGCACAGCGCGTGGGGGTCGGAGATCAAGTGGGACCAGATGCCGGCGGCCGCGCCGCGGTGAGATCGCGGACCGGGCGCGCGTCCCGTTGACGGGCCGCGCAGCGCCCCTCAGCCGCGCAGCGCGGCGGCCAGGATGCCGGGAATCCTGCCCCAGGACGGCTCGGCTTCGAACGCCGTCATGCGGCGGCCCACGGCGGCCAGGTTCCGGTGATCGGCAAACCAGACCGGCTTGGGCCAGATCCTGAAGGGCCCCCGGACGACGGACTTCTCGGCGTGGTCGAACAGGAACGTGTTGTGGACCACGCCGACGCCGGATCCGATGTCCCGGGGCGTATGGCCCGGATACGCTCCCCACGTCGTCGAGCCGATCCCGAACACCACGCCGCTCCAGACGTTGACGGCCACCGAGCCATACCGCAGGTCAGCCACGGCGCGGGCCAGGGCGGCGCCGTGTTCGCACGCCGACGCAGGGTGCGCCAGCAGCATGCACGACAATGTGCCCTCAATGACGTCGTTGGCCAACGGGACGGCATGCGCGAGGAATGACGGGGCATCGTATCCCTCGACCGTGGTCACCGCGAGGACACCGCAGAACGCCTCCTGCGTCAGCGCGTACTCACCGGGCCGGGGCGGCACATCCGGCAGGATCGTCCACGGCACCACTCCGCGCCCCGAGGCTCCGACGACCTGGGCCGCAGGATACCGATTGAGGAACGCCGCGTATCGCTCGTGCGCGCCCGGGTAGTACGCCACGCGCGGCGCGGTCGCGGCGAGCGCCCGAGCCACGTGGTCCAGGAACGCCGCGCGCTGCGGCCAGTCCCGAGCGACCACGAGGACCTTACCCGCCACGCAGTTGAAACTCGCGTTGTGGGCCACCGACGCCGCCACCTGCTTCGCCTGAAAGACCAGATCGGCGGCTGACCACTCCCCGGGCGCCACGAGGATGGGCGTGACGCACCCCAGTTCAGCCGTGAAGGGCTTCGACAGGCGGGGTTCTCCCGCGGCTTTCCGCGTCCGCTGCTCGTCCTCCGTCGCCCCCCAGACAATGGCGTCGTACGTCTGGCGGGATCCGGTGAGGTGGATGCGATGCACGAGTGGGTGTTCGCACAGGTAGCCGCCAACGTCGTGAGGGCCTGTCACGATCGCCAGGCACCCGGCCTCCACGAGGGGCCGGAACGCCCGCGTGAACACAGGCGCCAGGTAGTCGTTGACGGGATTCAGTTTGAGGATCGCCACGTCCCCGTGGACCAGCATGGCGAGGACATCGAGCGGCCCGATGGACGACACGTTGCCCGCGCCCAGCACCAGCGCCACGCCGCCGATCGGGCGTCCCGCCGGCGAACGATAGCCGGCTGCACGCGTGGCCGGCATTCCCGGCTGCAGCCAGATCTCGCCCGTGAGCCCCCGGTAGAGCACGCGTTCGTACGCCGAGGCGGGAAACACCGGCACGATCGAGCGCCCGTCCGGGCCTGCCTGGACACTGGTCCCGGCATCGGGCTGGCTCAGGCCGGCGAGGGTGTCGGCCATCAGCCGGAACCCCCGGAGCGTGGTCATGGGTCCGGCCAGCCATTCTTCGCCGGCCAGCGATGAGGCGGGATCGATCCCTTTGGCGCGGCAGCCGACGTCCACCCAGGCGTCGGCGGCGGCGCGCACCGACGGCAGGCACGCGCGGATCACGGCCGCCCGTTCGCCCGCGTCGAGGCTGTTCCAGGCGACGGACCCGGCCGCAAGGCGTGTGAGGGTCTGGTCAAGCGCCTGGTCCATGGTGGCCCACATCCCCGATATCAGTCGTCGGCCCGGGGCTCGAGCGCTCCGCCGGGCGCGCTCACGAGTTCCGCATCGAGGGTCAACTGCGTCGGGGGGTCGATCATGTCCGCCGCCTGGAGGCGACGTGGTGTCTGCTCGATGGGAACCAGCGGGGGCAGGTCCTTCGACGGCTGGACGCCCAGTTCCTTGAATCTGCGCGCCGCCGGGAGCACACGGGCCTCGAGCGATCCGATGGCCTGGTTGTGGGCCTCCACGGCGCCCGACAGCTTCCGGCGCATGTCGGCGAAGTGTTCGGTCATGCTGGCGAGGCGATCGTACAGATCCTTCGCCAGGTCGCTGATGGTTCGTGCGTTCTCCGCCAGGCGCTCGAGACTCCAGCCGTGGGCGACCGTGCGCAGCAGGGCCAGCAGGGTGAATGGTCCGGCCAGGAACACGCGCTGGCTGACGCCGTATTCGAACAGGCCCGGGTCGTGCTGGACCGCGGCGCTGAAGAAGGACTCGCCGGGCAGGAACAGCACCACGAAGTCGGGCGTCGACTCAAACCGTGACCAGTACGCCTTGCCGCCCAGCGCCGTGATGTGCGCCCGCACCTGCCCGGCGTGATCGCGCAGGCGCGCGTCACGGGCCGCGTCATCCACGATGTTGATGGCGTCCAGATACGCCGTCACGGGCGCCTTGGCATCCACGACCACCGTCCGGCCGCCCGGCAGTGTGATGACCATGTCCGGACGCTGAATCCCGTCTTCGCCCGTCACGCGTTGCTGGGTCTGGAAATCGCAGTACTCCTCCATGCCGGCCAGTTCCACGACGCGCTGCAACTGGAGTTCGCCCCACCGCCCCCGCACGTGCGGGACCTGGAGCGCGCGCACGAGCCGGCCCGTCTCGGTCTGGAGCCCCTGTTGTGCCAGCGCCACGCCCTCGAGGCGCTGCAGGAGGCTGCCCTTCTCCTCGCTGCGCGTCCGCTCGACCTCGGACAGCGTCTGGGCGATCTGCTGCAGCGCCTCCCGCATGGGCGCGATGACGCCGGCAATCTCGGCCTGCCGTGTGGAGAGATCGCCGCCGGCCTCCGAGCGCAGCGTCTCGAAGCGGGCCGCGGCCAGTTCGAGGAACCGCGCGGCGTTCTGGTCGAGCGCCTGCGCAGACGCGGCGGCGAACGCCGCCGTCAGGCGGGATTCGGCGTCACGCATGGCGTCCAGGCGTTCGGCCGCGGACTCACGCTCCTTGGCCAGGCCGGTTTCGAGGCGGGCACGGGCGTCGCGCGACTGCGCGAGATCGGCCTGGAGGGCCCGCTGGTCCCGGTCGGCCTCCAGCAGCCGGGCCTGGAGCTCGGCGATCCGGTCGACCAGCCCGGCGCTGTGGGCCTGGGCCGCCTGGCGTTCCTGGGCCAGGGCGGCTTCCAGAATCGTACGCCGGGCGTCGAAGGCCGATTCGGCTTCGCGCAGGCGCGACTCGGCTTCGACGGTCGCCAGGGCCGCGGCGGCTCCTGCCCGCCACCGGAACGCCAGCCACCCCAGCACCACCCCGACGATCACGCCGGCCGCGAAGGCGGCCAGCCACGGCACGGACACGGGCATACGCCGTGATCATGGCGTGCCCCTGCCGCGGGGTCAAGGCCGGGGGGGGCGGCGTGCACGCCGCGCCCGGCCGACGCCGTCGCGACAGTCTGTTGTGTATCAGCATATTGACACGTACCGTATCAATTCCTATACTCGTATCGTAGCAGGACGACACATGGCCCAGCGGCAGCAGTTCTATCTGATCAGCATGGCGGCGCGCGAACTCGGGATGCACCCCCAGACGCTGCGCAAGTACGAGCGGGTCGGTCTCGTGAAACCCACCCGGGTCATCGGCAGCATGCGCGTCTACTCGCCCGCCGAGATCGACCGGCTGCGGCTGATCAAGCACCTGGTGGACGAACTGGGCATCAATCTCGCGGGGGTACAGCGCCTGCTGACCATCACGGAGGCCGTGCGCCGCCTGCAGCCCCTCGCGTGCGACGACGTGCTGTCGCGGGCGACGGGCCGGCGCCGGCTCGCGCGGGAACTCGGTCGGCTCGTCAACCTGCTCGGGATGTGACGTGGGAGGCGCGGTGGAGTTCAAGGACTATTACGCCACGCTCGGCGTCGGCAAGGACGCCAGCGACAAAGAGATCAAACAGGCGTACCGGAAGCTCGCCCGCAAGCTGCACCCGGACGTCAACCCCGGCAACCAGGCCGCCGAGTCGCGTTTCAAGCTGATCAACGAGGCCTACGAGGTCCTCGGCGACCCCGAGAAGCGCCGGAAGTACGACGAACTGGGCGCGAACTGGCGGCAGTACGAACAGGGTTCTGGCGGCGAGGCCCCCGGCTGGACGGTCAACACGGGGGGGCCGGGTGGCTATACGACGATGACCGCCGACGACATGCGGCGCATCTTCGGCGACCAGGACCCGTTCTCGGACTTCTTCCACACCTTCTTCGGCGGGGCTGGCGCCAGGCCCCGGGCCGAGCGGGCGCCGAAAGCCCGCCGCGGCCGCGACTCCGAACACGACCTGGAACTCAGTCTGGACGAAGCGTTCGCCGGGACCACGCGCCGCCTCTCGGTCAAACACGACGGCCACGCGCGGTCGGTGGACGTCCGGATCCCGGCCGGCGTCGGCGAAGGATCGCGCGTGCGGGTCGCCGGTGAAGGCGGACACGGGACGGGCGGGGCTGGCGCCGGCGACCTGTACCTGCGCATCCGTCTGCTCCCCCACGCCCGCTTTGAACGCAAGGACCGCGACCTGTACGCACGGACGGCCATTTCCGTGACCGCCGCCGTCCTCGGCGGCGAGGTCAGCGTGGCGGCGATCGACGGCCACGCGCTGCGTCTCCGTGTGCCGCCCGCGACCCAGAACGGCCAGGTCTTCCGGCTGAAGGGCCACGGGATGCCGGCCGTCGGCAAGCCCGATCAACGCGGGGATTTGTACGTCACGGTCGACGTCAGACTCCCGCGGCAGCTCACACCTGAACAGAAACGCCTGTACGAAGAACTTGCGCGCTTGGAGGCTGGGGCCGAAGCCCCGCAGACACCGTCATGACATCGAGTACCTTCACGGAGAAAGCCCAGGAAGCCCTGGTGGCCGCGCAGCAGGCGGCCGAACAGGCCGGCCACCCGGCGGTGGACCCGGAACACGCGCTGGCCGCGCTCGTCGCCCAGCCCCAGGGCGTCGTCCCGGAAGTCCTGCGCAAGCTGGACGTTGACCCGGCCGAGCTCGGCCGGGCGCTCGGGACCGAACTGGGACGCCGGCCACGTGTGCAGGGCGGCGCCACGCCGTCCGCGTCGCCACGGCTCCGGGCCGTGCTGGCCGCCGCCCAGGCGGAAGCCGGCCAGATGAAAGACGAGTTCGTCAGCACCGAGCACCTCCTGCTGGGCATCGCGGCCGAGCAGGGGCGCAGCGAAGCCGTCCGCCTGCTGACCGCCCGCCAGGTGAGCCGGCCGCGGATCCTCGAGGCCCTGGTGACGATTCGCGGGTCGCAGCGCGTCACCGACCAGGCGCCCGAAGGCAAGTACCAGGCGCTCGAACGGTACAGCCGCGATCTCACGGCCCTCGCCCGCACGGGCAAACTCGACCCGGTCATCGGCCGCGACGAGGAGATCCGGAGGGTGATCCAGGTGCTGTCCCGCCGGACGAAGAACAACCCCGTCCTGATCGGCGAACCCGGCGTCGGCAAGACCGCCATCGTCGAAGGGCTCGCCCAGCGCATCGTGCGCGGCGACGTGCCCGAGGGCCTCAAGAACAAGCGGGTCGTCGGCCTCGACATGGGCGCCCTCATTGCGGGCGCCAAGTACCGCGGCGAGTTCGAAGAGCGCCTGAAAGCCGTGCTCAAGGAAATCACCGATGCCGACGGGCAGATCGTGCTGTTCATCGACGAACTGCACACCGTGGTGGGAGCCGGCGCCGCCGAAGGGTCGGTGGACGCCTCGAACATGCTGAAACCCATGCTCGCCCGGGGCGAACTGCACACCATCGGTGCGACGACCCTGGACGAGTACCGGAAGTACATCGAGAAAGACGCTGCCCTCGAACGACGGTTCCAGCCCGTCGTCGTGGGCCAGCCGACGGTGGAAGACACCATCAGCATTCTCCGCGGGCTGCGGGAACGGTACGAACTGCACCACGGCGTGCGGCTGAAAGACAGCGCGCTGGTGGCCGCGGCCGTGCTGTCCCACCGCTATATTGCGGACCGGTTCCTGCCGGACAAGGCGATCGACCTCGTGGACGAAGCCGCGTCCAAGCTGCGGATGGAGATCGACTCGCTGCCGGTCGAACTCGACGAAGTCGAGCGGCGGATTATGCAGATCGAGATCGAGGCCCAGGCGTTGCGCAAAGAGACCGACGCGGGATCCCTGGATCGGCTTGGCCGGATCGAACGGGAACTCGGAGGCCTGAAGCAGGAGCGTGAGCATCTCCGGCAGCACTGGCAGCGTGAGAAGGAACTGATTCAGGCGTCGCGCCGCCTGGCGGAGGAACTCGAGGAGGTGCGGCAGCAGATCGAGGCCGCGAAACGTTCGGGCGACTACGGCGCCGCGTCCGAACTGCAGTACGGGCGGGTGCCCGCCGTGGAGCGCAGCCTCGCCGACAACCGGCGCGCCATGGCCGAGTTGCAGCGCGACACGCGCATGCTCAAGGAAGAGGTTGACGAAGAAGACATCGCCGAAGTGGTCAGCAAGTGGACGCACATCCCCGTCACGCGGCTGATGGAGGGCGAGGTGCAGAAGCTCGTCCTGATGGAGCAGCGGCTCCACGAACGGGTCATCGGGCAGGACGACGCGATCACGGCGGTATCGAATGCGATCCGCCGGGCCCGGGCCGGCCTGCAGGACCCGCGGCGCCCGCTCGGCAGTTTCCTGTTCCTCGGTCCGACCGGCGTCGGCAAGACCGAGCTGGCGCGGGCGCTGGCCGAGTTCCTGTTCGACGACGAGCAGGCGATGGTCCGGATCGACATGTCCGAGTATCAGGAGAAACACACGGTGTCGCGTCTGGTGGGCGCCCCGCCGGGATACATCGGCTATGACGAAGCCGGCCAGCTCACGGAGGCCGTCCGGCGGCGTCCCTACTCGGTGGTGCTCTTCGACGAAGTCGAGAAGGCGCACGTCGACGTGCTCAACGTCCTGCTGCAGCTCCTCGACGATGGGCGCCTGACGGACGCGAAAGGACGCGTCGTCGACTTCAAGAACACCGTGGTGATCATGACGTCGAATCTCGGCAGCCACTACATCGCCGAGCGGGCGGTGGCCGGCGGCGACGTCGATGGGGAAACGCAGCGCCTGGTCGGGGATGCGTTGCGCGCGCACTTCAAGCCGGAGTTCCTCAATCGGATCGACGAGATCCTGTACTTCCATGCGTTGCGGCGGGAGCACCTGCTCGAGATCGTGGACATCCAGATCGCCTCCCTGCTGCGGCGCCTGGCCGACCGCAAGATTCATCTCGAACTGACCGTGAAGGCCCGGCACCTGCTGGTGGACGAGGGATACGATGCCACGTACGGGGCGCGGCCGCTCAAGCGCACGATCCAGCGAAAGCTGCTCGATCCCCTCGCCCTCGCGCTGCTCGAGGGCCGCTTTGCCGACGGCGACACCATCGTCGTGGGCGCGGCGGGATCCGAACTTTCGTTCGAAAAGGGCTGATCGGGCGCCGTTGACGGGCCTGTGCCGACGGGATACGATACCGGCTCATCCCCCACATGAGCGGACGGGATCATCCGTCCGGAGAGTGTTGTCGGTCGAGGTCCAGCAGGACGGAGGATCCATGCGTCGGAAGCTACTGTTGTTCGCACTGCTAGCTGCAGTGCTTGTCCCCTCATTCGCCACCGCCCAGCAGACCGGCACGATCAGCGGCAAGGTCAGCGACTCGGGTGGCGGCGTGCTGCCCGGGGTGACAGTCGAAGCGCGCTCGAATGTGATGCCCGCGCCCCGCGTCACCACGACGGGCTCGGTCGGCGACTACCGGCTGCAGGCGCTCCTGCCCGGCACGTACACCGTGACCTTCGAGTTGTCGGGCATGGCCACCGTCACCAAGCAGGTGGAGGTCCGGCTGGCCCAGGACACCGTTGTCAATGCGGCGCTGGGCGTCGGGGGCGTGCAAGAGAACGTCACCGTCACCGCGTCGATCGTGCCCGTCATCGAGAAGGACTCGGCGTCGCTCAAGACCGGCGTGTCGGCAGAGCAGATCCAGTCCGTGCCGGTCGGCCAGGAATATCGGGACCTCGTCAAACTCATCCCCGGCGTGCAGTACACCCAGGACTCCGTCCGCGGACCGAGCGCCGGCGGCAGCGGTCAGGACAACACCTACAAGTTCGACGGCGTCAACGTCACGCTGCCGATGTTCGGCACGTTGTCGGCCGAGCCGGCGTCCCACGACATCGCCCAGGTCACGACGGTCAAGGGCGGCGCGAAGGCCGTGGACTTCGACCGTTCCGGCGGGTTCTCCATCGACTCGGTCAGCAAGTCCGGCACGTCCCGGTACTCCGGCCAGATCAGTTACCAGCTCCAGAACAGCAACATGTCGGCGGACGTCAAGAGCCCGACCGCGTCGTTGTCACGGTATGAGCAGGACCTGGCCTGGACGACCGTCAACGCCGGCGGGCCGGTCATCCCCAACAAGCTGTATTTCTACGGGTCGTACTACCGGCCCACCCGCAACCGCGACAATGCCGCCAACCTGTATGGCGAGTTGCCCAACTACGAAAGCGTGCGGAATGAAGGGTTCGGCAAGCTGACGTTCACGCCGACGAACTCGGTGCTGCTCAACGCCAGCTACCGTCACTCTCACCGGCTCGACAAGGGCGACACCTTCGCGTCGACCTCCGCGGCCACGCTCGGTGCGGGCGCGGAAGCCTGGCAGAAGATCTTTACGGCGGACGGTTCGTGGGTCATCAACTCCCGGAGCTTCTTCTCGTTCAAGTACACCCACTTCGAAAACCCGACCCGCGCGCGGCCGGACAATGTGGCCGACGTCACGGTCAACACGGGCATCGGGACGATGCTGGACGTGAACAACCTGGATCGGATCGGTGCGTTCGCGGTACCGACGCCCGTCGCGAACCAGGCGGCCTACAACGCTTTCATTCAGCCCCTGATCGACCGGTACGGGTACGTCCGCGACGGCGTCAAGACCGGCGGCGGCACGGTTGGCTACTCCACCGAGTTCAACGAGCAGGCGTTCTTCCGCGATGCCGGGCAGATCGCCTACAACATCACGTTGGGCAGCACGGTGCAGCACGACCTGCACGTCGGCTACCAGATGTCCCTCGACTCCGAGGAACTGACGCGCAGTTCGAACGGGTGGGGCACCATCACCGTTCCCGGCGGCCGCACCAGCTATCAGGGCACCCCGATTTTCTACACGTCGACGCTGATCCTGCTGCGCACCGGCGCCACGCCGACCATCATCTCCGAGTACCGCTCGCAGAACTTCGAGGTCAACGACACGATCAAGTGGCAGAACTGGTCCTTCAACCTGGGCGTGATGGCCAGCAAGGACACGCTCTTCGGCCAGGGCCTGATCGAGGACCGGAACACCGTGTCCGGGTACGCGGCCAAGACGGGATACAAGTACAAGATGTACGACATCCCGTTCTCGAAGATGATTCAGCCCCGGGCCGGCGCCACGTGGGCCTACAACGGACGGGACACGGTCTACGCCAGTTACGCCCGGTACACGCCGGCCGCCAGTTCACTGCCGCGTGCGGCCGCCTGGGACCGCGCGGTGCTCAACCAGCAGAACCGGGTCCATTTCGACGCCACGGGCCGGCTCTTCGGCGTGGAGGTCATCGGGTCGTCCTCCGGGAAGCTGTTCCAGAAGGACATGACGCCCCGGACGTCGGACGAGTTCGTCCTCGGCACGTCCAAGCAGGTCACCAACAACTGGTCGGTGAAGCTGTACGGCCGCTACCGGGAATCGAATCACTTCTGGGAAGATACAGAGAACGACTCGCGACTCCGGTACAACCCCCCGGCGGGTATCCCGCGTGAGTTGTACATCGCCGACTTCGCCGCCCAGCGGGCACAGATCGGCAGCGGGTCGAGTTATGTCATCGCCGAACTCGACGGGGCGTACACGAAGTACTACGAAGCCACGCTCGAATCCGAGTGGCGGGGCAAAAAGGCCTTCGTGCGCGGGTCCTACACCCACAGTCATTACTGGGGCAACTTCGACCAGGACAACTCGACAACGGGCAACGACGCGGCGATCTTCATCGGATCGTCCAACATTGCCGACGGCGGAGGCCGGCAACTGTGGGACAACAAGGACGGCACGCTGCGCGGCGACCGCCCGCACATGCTGAAGGTCTACGGCTACTACCTGCTGCCGTGGCAGGCCAGCATCGGCACGTATGCCATCCTGCAGTCGGGCCAGCCGTGGGAGGCGTGGAGCTACGAGCCGTACTTGCCGTACATCGGGACGAGCACGAGCGATACGAACCGGTACGCCGAAGAAGCCGGATCACGCCGGACCCCGACGCATTACCAGATGGACTTGAATTACACGCAGAGCCTCCGGTTCCTGACGCGCTATAACGCCCAGGTCTCGGTGGATCTGTTCAACGTCTTCGACAAGCAGACGGGCTACAACTACCAGCCCAGCGTGCACGCCTCGACGTTCGGGACGCCGCGGTCGTTCTTCTCCCCGCGGCGTATCCAGATTGCAGCACGGCTGCAGTTCTAGGGATCGGCTTTCGGCCATCGGCCATCGGCCGGCGGCACGCGAGTACAACAGAACGGCCCGGCGGAGCAGTTCCGCCGGGCCGTTCTGTTTCCTGCCGCCTACTTGCTACTGCCTACTTCTTCTGAAACAACCGCTCCTGTTCGATCAGCGCCCGCGTCTCGGGTGACGCGCCCCGCCGCGCGCGGTCGATACGCGCCGCCCGGTCGGGCTCGTTGAGCAGGACGCTGACTTGCGCCCGCTTGAACAACGCCATGGCATACGCCGGATGAGCGGCCGGCACGCGGTCCAACGCGTCGCGGGCCTGGGCGAAGTGCCGAGCGGCCAGGTACAACGCGCCCAGTTCGAGATCGTACGAGGGCGTGTGCCCGATTGCCCGCGCGCCTTCGAAGGCCTCGATTGCGGCGTTCGTCTGGCCAGCCCGCATGGCGAGCAGCCCCAGGTGTGCCAGTTCGGCGCCGCCGGGCGCGCGCAGCGTCACGACGCGCCGCCGCAGTTCGACCGCATCGGCCAGGCGCCCCTGCCGTTCGCGCACGGTCGCCAGCGCTTCGAGCGCCGGCAGACGGTCCGGCCACACGCCCAGCACCTGCTCCAGGAGCGGAATGGCGCGCTCCCATTGCGCGCCCCGTGCGTAGTGCGCGGCCAGGTACATGCGCACGTCCATCGACTCGGGCGCCAGGCTCACCGCCTTCTCGAACGTCCCGACGGCGCGCTGGTCCTGGCCCAGCATCGAATACGCCGTCGCCAGCCGCAGCACGGCGTCCAGATTGAACGGATCCCGGGTGAGAATCCGATCCAGCAGCGGGATCACGTCGCGGTAGCGGCCCGCGACGAACAGTCCTGAGGCCCGGTCGAGGCTGTCGAAGAGATCCACCATGTCCGCCGGCCGCGGCGCCCCCTTGCGCACGACGGGCGCCGCACCGGCGCTGACGTACCCCAGGCTGGCGAGTTCGCGGCGTGATTGCTCGTCCAGCACGTCCGGCGTACGGGCCACGGCCGCCGCGGGCACGGGATACTCGCGCAGTTCGCGCGGCACCCGGGACGCCACGGCCTCGTCTCCGGAACGGTCGTCGCGCTCGCCAGGATCGGCCACCACATCGTAGACCTCGACGCGGCCCGCGAGGATCCACTTGTGCCGGCCGTTCACGGCCATGACCTGCGGCTGCCAGCCGTACGCCAGGAATGGTCGCATCGCCTCGCCCAGCACCACTTCGGTCGGTGCCTGACGCAGGCTGCCGGCAGCGTCAAGACCCGCCCAGTCGAGAATCGTATGGAACACGCGCCGGATACTCACCGGGGTCTCGCTCACGCCAGGCGAGACGCCGGGTCCCGCCATGATCAGCGGCACGTGCATGGTCGACTGGTACACCAGATTCCCATGGAGGAACTCGCCATGCTCGCCAAGGCCCTCACCATGGTCCGCCACGATCAGCATCGCGGCAGGCCCGGTTGATCGACCTTCGAAGGCCTTCACCAGTCGTCCGATCTGTTCGTCCATGTAGGCGACTTCGCCCAGATACGGCGTGCGCGCGAAACGCTCCCGGTACGGGGGCGGCGGCGTATAGGGATGATGCGGGTCGTAGTAGTGCACCCACAGGAACAGGGGCTGCCGGGGAGCCGACGCCAGGTAGGCCAACGCCGCCGCGGTTGTCTCAGTGGCCGTACGTTCGGCCTGACCGGCGGGGAACGTCTCGTCGTACACCTCGAACCCGCGGGCAAGGCCGAACCGCCCGGAGAGCGTAAACGACGACACGAACGCCGCCGTGGCGTAGCCGGCCGCACGCAGCCGCTCGGTCACCAGGACGTGACCGGCCTGCAGTGTGCGGGCGTTCTCGCGAATGGCGTGCCCCGCCGGGTACAGGCCGGTCAGCATTGACGCGTGCGACGGCAACGTCTCGGGTACGGGCGCATAGGCGTGGCGGAACCGAAGCCCCGCCGCCGCGATCGCCGTGATGGCCGGCGTCGTGACGCCCACGGCTTCCGGGCCGACCGCATCCGCCCGCGTCGTATCGAGCGTCACCAGCAGAATCGACGGCCTGGCTGGTGGCGGGCCCTGGGGCGCAGGCCCGGCCGATCCCCCGCACGCCCCGGTCGACACAGCCAGGACCACCGCCGCGATGATTAGCCAGAGCCGGAATCCGGGCCGCGCAGATCCTCTCATCGGTCTGTCCCCTTTCGCAGGGCGCCCCCGATACTGGTCCCCAAACGTGGCGGGCCGCCGCGAGACGTCGATCTCGGGCGGCCCGGGAGGCTGTCGAGCGGTCGAACCTACTGCCCTGGCGTCGCCGTCTCGGGAGCCTGGAACCCGATCCGGTTGTGCGCCCCGTCACAGAACGGCCGCTTCTGCGATGCGCCGCAGCGACACAGCGTGAACGGTCTCTTGGCCGGCTCAAAGACAGCCCCGGTCAGGTCCACCACAGTCACGTCGTCACCGTCCACCACAAACGGCCCATTGGGCCTCACCGTAATTTTCGCCATCGCCAACTCCTCCTGGTTCACATCCTGCCGCCGCGCGGGAGAGCGGCACACGCTCGTGCTGTATGACGCCGCCGGGAGGCTCGACGATCCTGGCCGCGTCTCCGCGTGCGGCGCGAGGAGGACGTGCTAGCCCATACGCTGCATCGACGACAGGAACTCCGCGTTGCCCTTCGTCTTGGCCATCTTGTCGAGCAGCAGTTCCATCGCCTCGACCGGCGACAGGGGGTTCAGCACCTTCCGCAGCACCCAGATGCGGTTCAGGTCTTCGCGCGCGATAAGCAGTTCTTCCTTGCGCGTCCCGCTCTTCTGGATGTCGATGGCCGGGAACACCCGTTTGTCCACCAGTTTGCGGTCGAGGTGGATTTCCATGTTGCCCGTGCCCTTGAACTCCTCGAAGATCACGTCATCCATGCGCGAGCCCGTGTCGATGAGCGCCGTGGCGATGATCGTGAGCGAACCGCCTTCCTCGATGTTGCGCGCCGCGCCGAAGAACCGTTTCGGCTTCTGCAGGGCGTTTGAATCGAGGCCCCCCGACAGGACCTTGCCTGACGGCGGGATGACGGTGTTGTAGGCGCGCGCCAGCCTCGTGATCGAGTCGAGCAGGATCAGGACGTCCTTCTTGTGCTCGACCAGGCGCTTCGCCTTCTCGATCACCATCTCGGCCACCTGCACGTGGCGCTGCGCCGGCTCGTCGAACGTGGAGGAGATCACCTCGCCCTGCACCGACCGCTGCATGTCGGTGACTTCTTCGGGCCGCTCGTCGATCAGCAGGACGATGAGGTACACCTCGGGGTGGTTCTGCGCCACCGACTGCGCGATGCTCTGGAGGAGCATGGTCTTGCCGGTCCTCGGGGGCGCCACGATCAGCCCGCGCTGCCCCTTGCCGATGGGGATCATCAGATCCATCACCCGCGCCGACAGGTTGTCGGCCACCGTCTCGAGTCGCAGGGCCTCCTGCGGATACAGCGGCGTGAGGTTCTCGAAGAACAGCTTGTCCCGGGCCTGATCGGGCGGCTCGAAGTTGACCGCTTCGACCTTGATCAGCGCAAAGTACCGCTCCCCTTCTTTCGGCGGCCGGATCTGCCCCGACACCGTGTCGCCGGTCTGCAGATCGAACTTGCGGATCTGCGAGGGCGAGACGTAGATGTCGTCGGGCCCCGGCAGGTAGTTGTAGTCCGGGGCCCGCAGGAACCCGAACCCGTCGGGCAACACTTCGAGCACGCCTTCCGAGAAGATGAACCCGCTCTGCTCCGTCTGGGCTTTCAGAATCTGGAAGATCAGTTCCTGCTTCCGCATCCCCGTCGCGCCAGCCACATTGAGATCTTTGGCGATCTGCGTGAGCTTCTGGATGCTCATGTCCTTCAGCTCGGCGATGTTCAGGCCTTCGCCGGCGCGTTTCGGACCGCCGTTGCCCGCCGGCTTGGCCGGCTCCTGAGGGGTGTCGGCCTGGGGAATGTCGGGGGGCGCGGCCTGGCCGTTGGACGCGCGTGATCCTGAAGACTGGCGCTTGGGGTTGTTTGGCATGATTCGACTCGGGGTGTTGATGCTGGACGTGTCAGGAACGAACGCGCGGGGTGGCAGGTCCCGCCTTACGGAGATGGGGGCGGCTTGGCGTTCCCACTATAGGGCAGCCACCAAAAAGCTGTCAATATTCCACGCCGGCGGGCACACGCCAAACAGAAGCTGGCGGGTGGGGCCGTGCCGCCGGGCGTGCGGGCCGGTCGCCGTCGACCGGCCCGTCACAGGCGTGTCAGAGTTCGGAAGGATCCTCTCCCACACCGCGGATTGAACAGGCCACGATGGGTTTGAGCCCGAGCGCCCGTGCTCGTTCAACCAGTTCCGGGCTCTCGGCGCCCGGATTCAACCACACTTCCGGTACCTGCTTGCGCGCGATGTCTTCGAGCACCTGCACCCCGAGGCTCGGCGGCAGGTACACCGACGCCATGTCCACCGTACCAGGGACGTCGAGGATCGACGCGTACACCTTCAGTCCCTCGATTTCGGTTTCGCGCGGATGGATCGGCACGACCGTGTAGCCCTGCTTGACGAACGCACGGACGGCTTTGTTCCCGTACTTCGAGCGATCGGAGGACGCCCCGATCACGGCGACAACTTGTGGCATATACGGTGATTATAGATCAGGGACTCGGGACTCGGGACTCGGGGCTTGGGGCTCGGGGCTCGGGGGTCGGGGGTCGGGCACTGGGGACTGGGGTGCCTTCCCCAATCCCCAATCCCCAATCCCTAGATCTTCGGCCCTGCCTTCTCGATCTCGCGGGCTTCGGCCGTATCGAACTTCTTGAAATTGTCGATGAACCGGGCCGCAAGCTGGCGGTACCGCTGGTTGTACAGGTCCCGGTTCGGCCAGGAACTGGCGGAGTCGAAGACGTGGTCCGGCACATCGGGGCAGGTCTTCGGCACCTGGAATCCGAACACCGGGTCCGTCGTGAATTCGACGTCCTTGAGTTTCCCGGTCAGCGCCGCGTTGAGCATGGCGCGTGTGTACCGGATGCTGATCCGTTTGCCGACGCCGTACGGGCCGCCGACCCAGCCGGTGTTCACCAGCCAGCAATCCACCCCGTAGCGCACGACCTTGTCGGCCATCAGCCGGGCGTAGTGGTCGGGCTGGTGGACCATGAACGGCCCGCCGAAACACGTGCTGAACGTGATTTCGGGTTCCTTGCCCAGTCCGACTTCCGTGCCGGCAATCTTCGAGGTGTAGCCCGACATAAACTGGTACCGGGCCTGGTCCACGGTCAGCCTGGCGATCGGCGGCATGACGCCCGACGCATCGCACGTCAGGAAGATCACGTTCTTGGGGTGCCCGGCGCGTTTGTCGGCCAGGGCGTTGTCGATGAACTCCAGGGGGTACGACGCCCGCGTATTCTCCGTGAGCGACTCGTCGTCGAGGTCGATGATCCTCGTGACCGGGTCGAACACGACGTTCTCGAGGATCGTGCCGAACCGGTGGGTGGCGGCGTAGATCTGCGGCTCTGCCGACGCCGACAACTGGATGACCTTGGCGTAGCAGCCGCCCTCGAAGTTGAAAACGCCGTTGTCGCTCCACCCGTGTTCGTCGTCACCGATCAGCCCGCGGGACGGGTCCGCCGACAACGTCGTCTTGCCGGTTCCGGACAGCCCGAAGAAGATGGCCACGTCGCCATCCTTCCCGACGTTTGCCGAGCTGTGCATCGGGAACACGTTCTGCAGCGGCATCAGGTAGTTCATGACGGTAAAGACCGCCTTCTTGATCTCGCCGCCGTACGCGGAGTTGCCGATGATGCACAGGCGCTGGGCGAAGTTCAGCACGATGAACGTGTTCGATCCCGTGCCGTCGATCTGCGGAATGCCCTTGAAGTCGGGGCAGCAGATCACCGTGAAGTCCGGCACGTGGCGCCGGTACTCTTCATTCGTCCGCGGCGTGATGAACATGTTGCGGGCGAACAGGCTGTGCCACGCCAGTTCGGTGATGACGCGCACCGGCATGCGGTACTCGGGGTCCGCGCCCACGAAGCAGTCCTGGACGAACAGTTCGCGCTGCTGCAGGTACCCCTGCATGCGGCCGAACAGCTCCGCGAACTTGTCCGGCGCGAAGGGGCGGTTGTACTGCCCCCACCAGATATGTTCTTCGGTGGACGGCTCGCGCACGACGAACTTGTCGTTCGCCGACCGCGCCGTGTGTTTGCCGGTGTTCATGATCACCGGGCCGTCTTTCGTGATGCTGCCTTCGCGGCGGAACACGATCTCTTCGTACAGCGCCTCGGTCGGCAGGTTCCAGTAGACGGTCCCGAGATTCGACAGACCGTGGTGCTCCAGCCCGAAATCGCTCTTGAGCGCGCCGGCCTGCGCGTGCGTCGGCGTCTTGATATCCAGCAGGTTGATCATAGCCAGTCCCTGATCAGCTTCTTGTCGCCAATGTAGATGTCGTTGGGAGACGTCGGGTCGAGCGCCCACTTCATCCGCGCGATCCCCTCGGTCACGTCCTTCACGCTGCCTGCGAAGCTGAGCCGCAGATGCCCTTCCATGCCGAACTCGCGTCCCGGCACCGTCACGACGAGCGCCCGCTTGAGCAGGAACTTCGACAACTCGACCGAGTTCCCGTTGTAGGCCCGGAAGTCAGGCATCACGTAGAACGTGCCGTCGGGTTTGCGGGTCTTGACGCCGTTGAACGACAGCAGTTCGCGCATGACGATGTCGCGGTTGTTCTGAATCGACAGGCGCAACCCCTCGACCACGCTCTGCAGCCCGAGCAGCGCCCCTTCGGCCCCGGCCTGCATGACGGGCGACGCGCACGACGTGGTCTGCGCCTGCACGTTGGTCATGACCTGAACCAGACGCCGGGGCGCGACGCACCACCCGATGCGGAACCCGGTCATCCCGTACAGCTTGGCGATCCCGTTGACCGTAATGACCCGCGAGTCCTCGATGGTCTTCGTGGTGAATTCGTAGGCCGGCGCCGCGCGCCGTCCGTCGAAGACGAGCTTGTGGTAGATGTCGTCCATGATCAGGTAGATCTTCTTGCGCTCGCAGAACGCGACGATCTCTGCGATGAAGTCTTCCCGGTACACGACGCCACTGGGGTTGTTCGGGCTGTTGACGATGATCACCTTGGTCGAGGAACTGACCGCGCGCTCGATCTCCTCCATGCGGGGGTGGAAGCTGCCATCCTCGGGCGTGACGATCACCGGCACGCCGTAGACCATCTTCACCATCTCGGGATAGCTCACCCAGTACGGCGCCAGGATGACGACTTCGTCCTGGGGATTCACGAGCGTGTACAGCAGGTTGTAGAGCACCTGCTTCGCCCCCGACGACACGATGACGTTCTCGGGCGCCACCATCTTGTCGTAGTGCTCTTCGGTGTACCGGATGATGGCCTTCTTCAGCGACGGCAACCCGTCGGTCGGGCAGTACTTCACGTCCGCCTGAGTCAGCCTGGCCGCCGAACTCAGCAACGCCGTGATCGGAGTCTTGTTCTTGGGCTCTCCGATGCCGAGGTGGATCACCGGCTCGCCGCGTTCCCGCAGCAGGCGTGCCTCCTCGTTGAGTCGCAGCGTCGGCGACTCGATGATCGATCCTGCCAGTTCACTGACGCTCATGATGGCTCCTCTGACCGCGGCCCCGGCACGACACCCGGTCGGGCCTGGGTCCGCTTTTCCCGCAGCCGATACTCCACGATCTCTGGCACGAGCCCGGTCACGGGACCGCCCAGGGCGAACACTTCTTTCACCAACCGCGAACTCACGTAGGTGTACTGCTCGGCCGGCATCATGAACACCGTCTCGATCTCGGGCCCGAGACGCCGGTTCATCAACGCCATCTGCAGCTCGTACTCGAAGTCCGATACGGCCCGCAGCCCGCGGACGATCGCGGACGCCTGCTTCAGGTGCGCATAGTCCACCAGCAGCCCCTCGAATGACTCAGCCTCGACGTTGGGATACTCGCTGAACACTTCCCGCGCCGTCTGGACGCGCTCCTCGGCCGTGAACAACGGGGACTTCTCCGCATTCCTCAACACGGCCACGATGATCCGATCGAAGAGCCGGGCTCCCCGCAGGATGATGTCCACGTGACCGTTGGTCAGGGGATCGAACGAGCCCGGATAGACCGCCACGCGCGCGCGAGGCGCCGTCATGTCTCCTCCACTGGTCTGCGGGCGGGAACATCGGCTGGCCGGTAGAAGGCCAGGGCGCTGTCCCCCGCCGTGATGGTGCGATACCGGACGATAGTCGCCTCCTGCGCTGGCACCTCCCGGCGACGGGCGTGTTCCAGCACCAGGATCGCTGCGGGGGACAACCATCCAGCCGCCAATGCCAGGACCTCCGGGAGGGCGTCCATACCATAGGGGGGATCCAGCAGCATCAGATCGAACTGCTGGTCGGCGGGCAACCGGCGCAAAGCCCCGACGAAACTGTCGCGAATGATAACATAGCCTCCAACAATCCCGCAGTGCCCGAGGTTCTCGTCGATCAGCGTCGTCGCCCGGCGGTCCTGGTCGACGAAGGTGACCGAGCCCGCCCCCCGGCTCAGGGCTTCGATGCCAAGCGCCCCCGCCCCGGCAAACCCGTCCAGCACCCGGGCGCCCGCGACATGCGTCCCCAGCACGTTGAACAGGGTCTCCTTCAGGCGGTCGGATGTCGGCCGCAATCCGCTCCAGTCAGGCGCCTTCAGGCGGCGTCCCTTGTAGGTTCCGGCAATCACGCGCATCTCTCAGGTGCACTCCACTGGGGGTTGGGGGTTGGGGGTTGGGGGTTGGGGGGTGGCGATTGGGGACATCCCCTGCCTTTCCCAACCCCCAAAACCCACACCCCCCCCCCCACCCCCCCCACGCCAGCCCGAACCGCGCCGCCCAGGTCACGGACACCGCCTCGGCAATCCGCTCAATCCCCGGGCGTTCGAGGGCCGCAACGGCATACCGGCGAGCATCCTCCATCAGCGCACGGTCCCGCAAGAGGTCGCCCGACCGCAGCGTCGGCGCGCCGGACTGCCGCGTGCCGAAAAAGTCGCCTGGCCCCCGCAACTCGAGGTCCCGTTCGGCGATGACGAATCCGTCCGCGGTGTCGACCAGGGCCTGCAACCGGGCGTCGCCGGCGTCACCCAGGGGCCCCTGATACAGGAGTACGCACGTCGACGCGTGCGCGCCGCGTCCAACGCGGCCGCGCAACTGGTGCAACTGGGCCAGTCCGAACCGTTCGGCGTGCTCGACCACCATCACGGTGGCGTTGGGCACGTCAATCCCGACTTCGATCACCGTCGTGGACACCAGCACATCCACGTCACCGGCGACGAACGCCGCCATGATCCGTTCTTTGACCTCGGCCCGCAGGCGGCCGTGCAGCAGCGCGAGGCGTGCCCCGGGCAACACGGCCTGGGCCAGATGGTCCGCCATCTCGGTGGCCGCCCGCACGTCCACCTTGCTCGATTCTTCAATCAGCGGGAAAACCACGTAGGCCTGGCGGCCCGCCGCCACCTGCTCGCGCACGAAGTCGTACACCCGGTCGCGTTCCGTGTGCGGGCGCGCCACGGTCCGCACGGGCGTGCGCCCCGGCGGCAGGTCGCGAATCACCGACACATCGAGGTCCCCGTAGGCCGTCAAGGCGAGCGTGCGCGGGATCGGCGTGGCCGTCATCACGAGCACATCCGGGTTCCAGCCCTTGTGGCGCAGCACGGCCCGCTGCAACACGCCAAACCGGTGCTGCTCGTCCACGACCACGAAACCCAGGCGCCGGAACCCGACACCGTCCTGCACCAGCGCGTGGGTGCCGACCAGGAAGTGGATCGTGCCGTCCGCCAGGCCGGCCAGAATCGCGCGGCGATCGGCGGCAGGCGTCGAGCCGGTCAGGAGCGCCACGCGATACGGCGCACGCGCGAACACCCGCCCCACGGTCACCGCATGCTGTCCGGCCAGGATCTCGGTGGGCGCCATGAGCGCCACCTGCAGGCCATTCTCCATGGCCACCACACCAGCGAGGAGCGCCACCACGGTCTTCCCCGCCCCGACATCGCCCTGCAGGAGGCGATGCATCGGACACGGCGCGGTCATGTCGCCCACGATGTCTTTCAAGGCACCCCGCTGACCCGCGGTCAGCGTGAACGGCAGCACGGCGCGGGCCGCCGCCCGCACGCGGTCGTCGACGCGCGGGACGACAGGCTTGCGCTCGGCCCGATTCGCCCGTCTCCGCAGCAGCAAGCCGAGCTGGTACTGGAAGAACTCCTCCAGGATCAGGCGTACCTGCGCGGGAGACCGAAAAGCCGCCAGCACGTCCGGCGGCGTGCCGGACGCGGGAAAGTGCGCCTCCGTCAAGGCCGTCCGGCGATCGGGCAGCCCGCCCTCCTCAACGAGCCAGGCCGGCAGCGTCTCGGGGAGATCGTCCGGCAGATGCTGCAGGGCTTCCAGCACGAGGCTGCGCTGGATACGTCCGGTGACCGTGCCCGCCTTCTCGTACACGGGCACGATGCGGCCGGTATGCACGGGTTCGCTGCCCTCATCGTCCAGCAGCTCGTACTCGGGATTGGTCAGCTGGAGTCCGGCGGGTGCCCGCTGTTCGACCTGGCCGTACAGGACGACCCGCCGGCCCCGGCGAATCACGTCCAGCATGTAGGGCTGGTTCAACCAGACGGCACGGATCACCCCGGTGTCGGTCCGAACCAGGGCTTCGACCAGTTTGAAGCCCGGCCGGCGGGTGAGCTTCAGGCCGGCGCCGGCCACGGTCCCCAGCAGCGCTGCGTGTTCGCCGGGTACCAGCGTGGCCAGATCGCGGAATCGTGTCCGGTCCTCGTAGCGGATCGGAAAACGGGCAAGCAGATCGCCGACGGACCGGAGCCCGGCCCGTTCGAGGTCCGCGGCACGCCGCGGTCCAACGCCCTTCAAGACTGTCAGCGGATCGTCAAGGTTCACAGCACATGGCGGACTCGCCAGTGGTGAGTCTATCGCATGTCCTGACGCTGGATACGTCCAGCCTCAGCCCGGCGCGCGCGAAGCACGAGTTCGAACTTCCTCCGCTCCATCTGCATCTCAAAAACCCTGAAGCGGGCCTGCCGCCGCACGTCCAGCACCTGCTCGACCGCCGCATGCGCCGCCTGCACATCATCGTGGGCTTTCGTATCCAGATCGGCCAACGTCTTCAAGTGCTCGCGGAGCTGGGCGTCATCGACGCGCTGGCCCCCTCCAAGCATCCGCGCCAGTTCGTTCGTCCGCCGCTGGCGCTCCACTTCGACCCGGCGCCGCGTGTCCTGCAGCGCCTTGAGCTTCGGCAGGAACCGCCCGAACTCGACATCATCGAGTCCCAGCGCCGCCTGCGCCTGCACCGCGGTGTAGGCGTCGAAGAGGCGCTGGATCTCGCCAGGCCCCAGATCCCGTGGCGCCGGCGCCGAGTCACCGCGCTGCGCCGCTGCCGGCGCGGCCACCATCACCAGCAGGACACAGGCCAGCCATGCCCGCAACCATGTTCCCAGTCCGTTCGTCATTGTCGTTCTCACAGCCTGTCGCAGTAACCGTCTGGCGCCTGCCGTCCGCGTGTTCCCCGTCACAGCGGCCACCGGGCCAATTCCGCCTCGAGCAACCGCACCAGTTCGCCTTGCTCGTCCAGACTCAGTTCGTCGAGCACGCGTTCGGCCGTCCCGGTGACGGGTTCCAGGGCCACCATCTCCAGTTCTTCGCCGTCCAGTTCTTCGCTCAACACCGTGACCAGCGCCCAGGTCCCGTCGTCCAGGTCCGACGTCAGACTCACGCCGGCCCCGGCGGCCTCCCCCGCTCCCGCCGTGGTCACGACGGGTCCGGCCGGCAATGGCCGCACGCCGGGATCGTCCGGACGGTTTGTGACGGCCACCGCCAGAACGAGCACGGCCGCCGCCATGGCCGCGGCAGACGCCCACAGGCGCCAGCCCCGGAACCAGCCGGCCGCCGCCGGAACAGGTTCGGCCGCAATCGCATCGCCAATGCGCGCAGCGAGGTGACCCCAGTACAACGGCGACGGTTCGGGCACGTCCACGCCAGCCGCCAGCGTCAGGGCCGTCCGGACTTCGGCGACCTGATCCCGGCACCGGGCGCACTCCGCCGCGTGACGCAGCGCCTGCGGGCTGCCCCGCTCTTCGGCCACGTCGATAATCACGTCGGGACTCAGGTGCGCCCCCCGGTTCATAACGTCCTCCCGGCCAGCAGCTTCTTCAGGTTGCCGAGGGCGTGGAACAGGTTCGTTTTCGCCGCCCCTTCGGTCGTTCCCAGAATCCCCGCGATTTCGCGGTGCGACCGATCGTGGTACACGCGCAGGATCAACGTCGCCCGCTGTCGTTCCGGCAGCGCGGCGATCGCCGCCCGAACCTGCGCCGCCCGCTGGCCCGCTATCAGGTGGTCAGCGGGATCGGCCGGGGGGCCCGCAAGTTCGGCCGTCTCGTCCAGGGCAACGGTCGGCGCCGTCCTGGCGGCAACCCGGTTCAGGGACGCGTTGACCGCGATCCGGTAAAGCCAGGTCGACACCGCCGCATCCCCACGGAACCGTCCGAGGGCCCGGTAAGCCCGCAGGAACACGTCCTGGCAGAGATCCGAAGCGTCTTCGTGGTTGCCGGCGAACCGGTAACACAACTGGTAGACCTGGCGTTGGTGGCGCTCCACGAGCACCTCGAACGCCGCCTGTCGTCCCGCCTGGCAGGCCGCGACCAGCCCCGCGTCGTCCAGACCATCCAGCCCGTCACGGCTGCCTTCGGATTCGACCGGGTTTGCCACTCGCGTCACCGTCCACTCGAGGCCCACGTTCCGCACTGCAAGTTCGCCCGCTTGGCTGGACATTCCGGAGGACTCCTGGCTCCTGCTGACTTAGACCGGAATCCTCCGGGATGGTCACATCCCGCGCCCCGATTCTAGCATCGGAGTTGACTTTCGCCTTTCCTTTGATAAAGTGGGCACACGAACCCGCCCGACCGAGGAGGACTGACGTGGCGTTACCACTGACCAAACGACAACGCGAGATTCTCGACTACCTCGGGGAGTTCATCCAGCAGCATGGCTACGCGCCCAGTCTCGAAGAGATCGGGCGTCGTTTCAGCCTGTCGTCGCTGGCGACGGTCCACAAGCACCTCACGAATCTGCAGGAGAAGGGGTTCATCCGGCGCTCGTGGAATCGCAGTCGATCCGTGGAAGTCGTGCCGACGCGCAGCGGCGGCCGGGCGATGGAACTGCCCCTGCTGGGCTTCGTGGCCGCAGGCGCGCCGATCGAAGCCATCGCCTCGAACGAGGCCATCACGGTGCCGGAAGACCTCGTGGGCAAGCGGGACACCTACGTCCTCAAGGTCCGCGGCGACTCGATGATCGACGAGCAGATTCGAGATGGCGACTTCGTGATCGTCGAAGACCGCAAGACCGCCGAGAATGGCGAAATGGTCATTGCGCTGCTGGGCGGGACCGACGTCACGCTCAAGAAACTCTACCGGGAGAACGGCCGCATCCGGCTGCAGCCGGCCAACCCGGCGGTGCAGCCGCTCATCGTGGCGCCGGAACAGCTGCAGATTCAGGGCGTCGTGGTGGGCGTCATGCGCAAGTATTAGCCCGTTGCCGCAGGCGGCTCGAGCACCGCACGTTCGCGCGAGGAACAGGACCCATGGCCGACGAACCACGCCAGATCAACTTCACGATCGTGCCCGGTGACGACACGGGCAGCGGTCGCGTCTACGCGAATTTCTGCGGCGTCGCGCACACGCCGTTCGATTTCACGCTGACCTTCTGCGAGGTCATGCCCCTCTCCGACGACGACATCCGCAACGCCCAGCAGAACCACGTCGTCAAAGCCCCGGTGCGGACGCGGGTCGTGCTGCCCGTGCAGCTGCTCCCGAGCCTGGTCGCGGCCCTGCAGGACCAGCTCCGTTCGTTCCAGGACTCGTACGCGAACGTCGGCTGGAACAAGGACCCGGTGCACTGACGCCGGGAGATCGGACGATCGCAGCATGGCATCGCTGATGACTCCGCCGGAAGTCGCTTCGGTGTTCGAGCGCCTGAGCCGGCAACACCCGGATGCCGACACGGAACTCCACTACCGCAACGCGTTCGAACTGTTGAGCGCCACGATCCTGTCGGCGCAATCGACCGACACGCGCGTCAACCTGGTGACCCCGGCGCTGTTCGAACGTTTTCCGGATGCTGCGGCGCTTGCCGGCGCGGATCCCGGCGAGGTTGAGGCGCTGGTCCAGTCGACGGGGTTTTTCCGCCAGAAGACTCGAGCCCTCATCGGCATGGCGCAGGCGCTGGTTGCGGACCATGGCGGGCAGGTCCCTGCGTCGATGGACGCCCTGGTGAAACTGCCCGGGGTGGGCCGGAAGACGGCGAACGTCGTGCTCGGCCATGCGCTGGGCGTCCCCGGACTGGCCGTCGATCGCCACGTGCTGCGCGTGGCGAACCGCATCGGGCTCGCCCGGTCGGATGACCCCGAGCGTGTCGAACAGCAGTTGACCGGCGCGCTCCCGTCGCTCTGGTGGACACGGGCTTCCGACACGTTGATTCTGCACGGCAGACGGGTCTGCAAACCCGCGCCGCTCTGCGATCGCTGCGCGGTGGCCGACGTCTGCGCATTCCGCCGCGGCAGCAGCCGACCCGGGCCGGCCTCCCGGCCGGTCCGGAAAGGGACGGCGCGGAAGGCGCCTCGGAAACGGTTATGACACGCGCCCGTTTCGAACAACTGGTTGCCGATGCCATCCAGACGATTCCAGAGCAGTTTCGCGCCCACATGCGGAATGTCGCCGTCGTGGTCGAGGACGAACCTGACGACGAGTTGCTGGACGAGATGGGCATCGAGCCGCCCGACACGCTCCTGGGTCTCTACCAGGGCACGCCCCTGACCGAGCGGTCCTGGGACCACGGCAACACCCTTCCGGATCGGGTCGTGCTCTACCAGTTTCCGATCGAAGACGCCAGCGAGGACGACGACGACGACGTCGTCGTGGCGATCGGGGAGACGCTGATCCACGAGGTGGGCCATTATTTCGGCCTGTCTGAAGAAGAACTCGAAGCCATCGAGGAGCAGTACTGGCGAGCCAACCGGCCGGACGGGAACGACGGCCCATGAGGGCCCGCAAGCGGTTTGGTCAGCACTTCCTGCTGCCGGAGTGGGCGGAGCGCCTCGTGGCCGCTCTTGCACCGCAGCCTGACGAGACGTTCCTGGAAATCGGACCCGGGCGAGGCGCGCTCACCATGCCGCTGGCCCGTCGCGTGCGTCGGGTGGTCGCCCTTGAAATCGACCGTGATCTGGTCGAATGGCTGGGACCGCGGCTGCCGGCCAATACGACCCTCGTGGAGGGAGACGTCCTGCACGCGCCGCTGACGTCCCTGCTGCCGGAGGGCGTGGCGCCGGCTGACGTGCGGGTCGTCGGCAATCTGCCGTACAACATCTCGACTCCCATCCTGTTCAGGCTGCTCGAACTGCACCGGGACACGCACGCGTTTCGAGACGCGACGATCATGCTGCAGCGGGAAGTGGCAGACCGGATCGCGGCCCGGCCGGGTTCGAAGGCTTACGGGGTGTTGTCGATTGCGGTCCAGCTCGAAGCCGACGTCACGGGACTGCTGTCGCTCCCGCCGGGCGCGTTCCGCCCGGCGCCGGAGGTGCACTCGTCGGTGGTCCGCCTGACGTTTCGCCCGCCGGCGGCGGACCTGGCGAATCGTCAGGTGTTCGACGGCATGGTCCGCGCAGTGTTCACGCACCGCCGGAAGACGCTGGCTAACGCCCTGAAGGGGCCGGCGCATGCCCTGGGAATGGAACCGGGGGACGTGCTCCGTGCCGCGGGAGTCGCCCCAGGACGTCGGCCGGAGACACTGAGTCTGCCGGAACTGGCGGCGATCGCGAACCATCTCGCCGCTGGCGGTTCACCTTCTGTGGTATAGTTCGCCAGGTACCACGACGCCGGAACCAGCCTGTTTTCTAGACTTCCCAGCGGTCTGACGGGCCCGGTCAGGCGAGCCGCACGTGCCCCCTGCGGGACACGGCGCGGGTGTGTTGCGCGTGTGGCGCAGCTATCCGGGGCTCGTTTGTCCACGACTTCGGGTTTGACAGAAGCTGGGCGTCTGCGCAAGCCACGCCCGCCAGTTGACGAGCCCCGAACGCGAGGAACAGCATGACCGACACGTCGGTTGGAGCACCGTCCGCTCTGCCCCGGCTTGAAGTCGTCCCGCTCGGCGGTCTCGGCGAGTTCGGGCTCAACATGATGGCCGTCTCGTGGGACGACACGCTCGTCATCATCGATGCCGGCTCGATGTTCCCGGAACCCGAGTTGCTCGGGGTGGACCTCATCATCCCCGACATGTCGTACCTGCAGCAGGTCCAGGCGAAACACACCGCGGTGGTGCTGACCCACGGTCACGAAGACCACATCGGCGCGGTGCCCCACGTGATGCGGCACGTCACGGGCCCGGTCTTCGGCACGCCCCTGACCCTTGCGCTGCTCGAATCGAAGCTCTCCGAACACAACGTCAATGTCGATGGCCGCCTCACGGTGGTCCGTCCCCGGGATCGCGTCACGATCGGCGCCTTCACGATCGAGTTCCTCCGCGTGACCCACAGCATGCCGGACTGCATGGCCGTGGCCATCCACACGCCGGTTGGCACGCTCGTCTACACGGGCGATTTCAAGATCGACCAGACGCCCATCGACGGCGAGCCGTTCGACTTCCACCGGTTCGCCGAACTGGGCGCGGAAGGCGTGCTCGCGCTCTTCGCGGACAGCACGAACATCGAACGGCCGGGCGTGACCGGCTCGGAGCTGGACGTCATCGAAGCGTTCGAGGAGATCTTCGCGAGTACCCGCGGCAAGATCATCACGGCATCCTTTGCGACGAGCCTCTACCGGGTGCAGGTCCTAGTCAACCTGGCCGTGCAGTTCCGCCGGCGGGTGGCGTTTGTCGGGCGAGGCATGGTCGAGACGTCCCAGATCGCGCAGCGTCTCGGGTACCTGAAGGTGCCGGCTGATCTCATGGTCCGCGAGTCCGACGTGAAGAACCTCCCGCCCGAGCAGGTGCTCTGCCTGGTGACCGGCAGCCAGGGCGAACCGATGTCGGCCTTGTCGCGCATCGCGATCGACGAACATCGGCACATCGGCCTGATGCCTGACGACACCGTGGTGTTCTCGTCCCGTGAGATCCCGGGCAACGAACGCGCCATCGATCGGGTCATCAACCACATCGCCCGGCGCGGCGCGGAGGTCATCAACGAGCACATCAAACACGTGCACGTCTCCGGCCACGGCAGTGCGGAAGAGCTGAAGACCATGCTGTCGCTCGTCAAGCCCCGGTGTTTCGTGCCCATCCACGGCACGTTCCGCCAGCGTTCGCGTCACGCCCGGGTGGCCGAGCGGCTGACGCGCAACATGCCGGTCCGCGTGAACGTCCTGATGGCCGAGAACGGCGACCGCGTGGAGTTCGACCGCGACGGCGGCCGCATCGCCGGGCGCGTGCATGCCGGGCGCGTGTTGATCGATGGCGCGTCATCGACGGGCCTGGGCGACGAAGTCCTGCGCGACCGGCGGCACCTGGCCGAAGACGGGCTGGTCGTACCGGTGGTGGCCATCAACAAGCAGACCGGACACGTCGAGGGTGTCCCGGACCTGATCACGCGGGGGCTCGCCATCGAGCAGGGGGCCGACAGCCCGCTGCACGATGCCAGCCGCCTGATTTCGGAGATCCTGGCGTCCGCCAGCGTTGAAGAGCGCACGGACTACGGGATCATCCGCGACCGGATCGGCGTGGAACTGCGCCGGTTCTTCCGCAAGCGCCTCGGCCAGCGGCCGCTGGTGCTGCCAGTCATCATGGAGATCTGACTCGTGCAACGCAGTGCCTCCACACTGTCCCGGCGCGTGAGCGAAGTGACAGGTGTTTTGCTGTTTGCCGCGGGCCTCATCTGGCTCGTCTCCCTCGCCACGTACGCGCCCGGCGATCCGGTGTGGTTCCTGAGCACGCGGACGACGGGACCGGTGGCCAACCTCGTTGGCCGCGTCGGCGCGTTTCTCTCCGAGGTCTCGTTCCAGATCGTCGGTTATGCCGGATACCTGATCCCCTTGCTGGCGGTGGTGGCCGGCTGGTACTCCTTCTGGTGCAAGCCTATCGACGCGGTCTATACGAAACTCGTCGGCGTCGTCCTGCTGTTCGGCTGCGCGACGGCGTTTCTCGGGCTGGTCATCCCCGCAGCATCCGAGTCGGGGCGGGCCTTCGAACCGGGCGGGTGGCTGGGCGACCAGCTCGCTGGTGCCCTGGCCGCGTCCTTCAATCGCGGCGGGTCGATCATCGTCATCATGACGCTGCTCTTCCTGAGCGTCGTCCTCACGACCCAGGCGTCGCTCGGGCGCCTCTTCTCGTCGACGGCCGCGTGGTTCCGGAACCGGGCCGCGGCACTCGTCAGCACCGTCGCCTCGTGGCGCGAGGAGCGGCGCCGCAACCGCCAGCGCCGGGAGATTCTGGAGAAACACGCCAAGAAACACGCCGGCACGGCAGAGGCCGCGCCGCCGGCCAAGGATACCGAACCTGCCCCGGCCCCGTCCCGGCCACGTGTTCGAGAGGGCCAGGACGCCGCGCCCTTGCCCGCGCAGCCGGCCGCCGACAAGGCCCAGCCAGCCCGCGCCGGGTGGCTGGGCGGACGTAAAGAGCCGGTGATTCGCGTGGCCGCGCCGACGCCGCAGGCCGCCACCGTGGCGCGGGTCGACGCACCGGGCCAGGCCCCGGCCGTCCGCAAGCGGGGCGGGTATACCCTGCCTCCCCCGTCACTGCTCGACGCCCCCCGTTCGGAGCGCAAGATCGATGAGCGCGAACTGATGGAGTCGGCGCGCCTGCTCGAATCCAAGTGCCACGAATTCGCGGTGGCCGGCTCGGTGGTCCAGATTCACCCCGGCCCGGTCGTTACGACGTTCGAGTTCAAGCCCGATGCCGGCGTGAAGTACAGCAAGATTGCGGGACTGGCAGACGATCTGTCGCTGGCGATGCGAGCCGAGTCGGTCCTGATCGAACGAACGCCGGGCAAGTCGACGGTCGGCATCCAGATTCCGAACCAGTTCCGCGAGACGATTTCCCTGCGAGACCTGCTCGAGTCCGATGCGTACCAGCGCAGCACCTCCAAACTGACCCTCGCGCTGGGCAAGACGATCCATGGCGAACCCTTCATGGGGGACCTCGCGACGATGCCCCACCTGCTGATCGCCGGTGCCACGGGTACGGGCAAGTCGGTGGCGTTGAACACCATCCTCACGAGCATCCTCTTCCGCTCGACGCCCGACGACGTCCGGCTGATCATGATCGACCCGAAGCGCCTGGAACTCGGCATGTACGAGGAGATTCCTCACCTGCTGACACCCGTCGTGGTCGATCCGAAACAGGCGGCCAATGCCCTGGGCTGGGCCGTGCGCGAGATGGAAGAGCGGTACAAGACCCTCGCGGCGGAAGGGGTCCGGAACATCGACCAGTACAACCGGAACGTGCGCAACGCCGAACTCGACAAGAAGGCGCCCCGCGAAGGTGAACCGCCCAAGCCCCTGCCCTACATCGTGGTCGTCATCGACGAACTCGCCGACCTCATGATGGTCGCGAGCAACGACGTCGAGGTGTCGATCGTCCGCCTCGCGCAGATGGCGCGGGCGGTGGGCATCCACCTCCTCCTCGCCACGCAGCGGCCGTCGGTGGACGTCATCACCGGGTTGATCAAGGCCAATCTGCCCGCCCGCATCTCGTTCCGGGTGTCGTCGAAAGTCGACTCGCGCACCATTCTCGACGGCAACGGCGCCGAACAACTGCTCGGCAGAGGCGACATGCTCTTCCTGCCGCCGGCCTCCGCGCGCCTCATTCGCCTGCACGGCGCCTACGTGTCGGAGCAGGAAACCGCCAGGCTCGCCACGTTCCTGAAGAAGCAGGGCAAGCCGGTGTACGACGAGACCATCACCGCCGAAGACAAACCGCAGGAGGCGCTCGAGTTCGACAAAGACGACCTGTACGACGAGGCCGCCCGGCTGGTGGTCTCGACGGGACAGGCCTCGATCTCGTATCTGCAGCGCCGGTTGCGCGTGGGGTTCAGCCGCGCGGCCCGGCTGGTAGACATGATGGAGGCGGAGGGCCTGGTGTCGCCGGCCATGGGCGGCAAACCCCGTGAGGTCCTCGTCGACAAACACTACTTCGATGACGTGGATTCGCAGCTGCGCTGATGTCTGACCGCCTCGCGCTCCAACCGTCCGGATCGCCGGCCCGCCACGCCGGCCGTGTCTTGCTGGCCGGCTGCGTGCTGGCGATGGTCGTGCTCGCGTGGGCACCGGCCCAGGGTGCCCCGCCGACCGCGCGTGCGCTGTATGACAAGGCGGTCGCCCTCGATCGGCACGTGCGCGCGGCGATGAGCGGCAAGTCCGGCCGTCCCCCCGGTGTCGCCGCGTTTCGGGAAGCCATCGCCGCGTACTACCAGGTGGTCTGGAGACACCCCACCAGCGGCTATTGCGACAACGCGCTCTGGCAGGCGTCCCAGCTGGCGGTCGAAGCGTTCGATCGGTTCGGCCAGGATCAGGATCGCGTCGCGGCGTTGAAACACCTGAACTCGCTGGTCCGCGAGTATCCGGCCAGCGGCTTCGTCCGCCGGGCCCGTGCCAGCATTCAGCGCCTCGAGCACCTGACGCGGCCGGCCAGCCGCGCATCGGCACAACCGCCGCCCGCCAGGGGCCGTGACGATGCCAGGCCGATTCCTCCGGCACGTCGGCCCGACGCCGAGCCGGTCACCGTGGAGCGCGTGCAGCGACTTGCGACCGCCGACACGACCACGGTCATCGTTCACCTGGGCGGCCCCGTGACGTTCCGCGAAGAGGCCCTCGCAAACCCGCCGCGCGTGTTCTTCGATCTCGCCGGGACCAGCCCGTCTGAGGACGTCAAGGACGCCATTCTCACGTTCGACTCCGGGCTCGTCCGCCAGATCCGCGTGGGCCGGCACCCGAACGACGTGACCCGGATTGTCCTCGATGTCGAGGGGGTGGTGCGGCACCGCGCGGAGCTGCTGCCCGGTCCCAATCGCCTGGTCATCACCTGCTGGCCGACGCCGCTGCCCGCCACGCCCGTCCCCGGAACAGCCGGGCCTGCCGCACCAGTGCCGGTCGAGCCCACGCCCGTGTCGGCCGCTCCTTCGCCAGGAACGGCCGGCCCGGCACCGGGCCCAGCACCTCCGGCGCAGGCCCAGCCCCCGGCGCGTCCGGCCGCCGCCGAACCGACACCCGTCGTGCTCCCGCCCACGACGGCCCAGACGGCATCCGAACCGGCAGCGGGCCCACCGGCGGCGAAACCCGGCGACCCGCCGGCACCAATCGCGGGCGCGGCCGCCGCCGATCCGGCCACGCGCCCGGTGGCGCCGTCGAGCAACCTCCAGGGCGGCTATTCCCTGGCACGCCAGCTCGGCCTCGGCGCCAGCCGCATCGTCATCGACGCGGGGCACGGCGGCCATGACCCGGGCGCGATGGTCGGGTCCCGGACCGAAGCCGCCATCACGCTCGACATCGCCCTGCGCCTCGAACAACTGCTCAGCAAGCAGCCTGGGCTCGACGTGATCCTGACGCGCCGCACGGACGTATTCATACCGCTGCAGGAACGCACGGAGATCGCGAACCGGGAAGGCGCCGACCTGTTCGTATCCATTCACGTGAATGCGAGCGCCAACACCAAGGCGAGAGGCATCGAGACGTACCTGCTCGACTTCGCGTCCGACGCGGACGCCGAGCGCGTCGCGGCGCGCGAGAACTCCGCGTCGCTGCTGACCATGAGCCACCTCAACGACCTCGTCAAACGGATCGCCCTCACGACCAAGGCTGACGAATCGCGCGATCTGGCCGTCCACCTGCAGCGGTCGATGGTTCGGAAACTCAAGCCGCACAATCCGCAACTGCGCGATCTCGGCGTGAAACGCGCCCCGTTCGTGGTGTTGATTGGCGCGTCGATGCCCAGCGTCCTGGTGGAGGTCGCGTTCCTCACGCACCGGCAGGAAGGCCGGCTGCTGGCCAACGCCTCGTACCGGGAACGCGTGGCCGAGTCACTCGTCGACGGGATCAAGCGATATCAACAGGCGCTGAAGAAAGCCAGCCCGGTTGTGTTGCGCCGCACCACGACCCCCTCCGGCAACACGGACGGGCAGACGTCTCGAGACCGGATACAATAGCGGGAACGCGACGCCGCGCCATACGGAGAATCACAGTCACCGGATGCTGTTCCAACCCCAACCTGTCACGCCTCTCATCATCAAGGTCGTCCCGCCGCCGATGCAGGAAGTGTCGGTCGTCGACGTCCTTGTCGATGCGTTGACCCTGACCGGGCTGCTCGCCGTCGGCGCGATGCTTGTCGGCATCGTGTTTGGAATCCTGTTGATTGTCTTCAAGCGATGGCGGGACAGGGACACCCCCGGCGGGGAAACCATCGGGACGCGCCTCGATCTGAGTTCCCGCTGAACCTCAGGACCGGGGCTTCGCGGCCCAGGTGTGCGCCTCCAGCGCGAGTTCTGCCAGCGTTCTGACGCCGACCCCCGTCGGCCCCTTGGGCTGGTGCGGTTGCGCGTCGTCTGCCCAGGCCGTGCCGGCGATGTCCAGGTGGGCCCATGGCAGCCCCGAGGCGAATTCCTTGACGAACAGCGCGGCGGTGATTGCCCCGCCGGCTCGGCCGCCCACGTTCGCCAGGTCGGCGATCTCGCTGCGCAACTGTTCCTTGTAGTCGTCAAAGACCGGCATGACCCACGCGCGGTCTCCGGTGCGGGTCGTGACGGCATGCAGCGTGTCGGCCCACGACGGCGGCGCGCCGAAAATCCCGCTGGTGGTGCGGCCGAGGGCCACGACACAGGCGCCGGTCAGCGTCGCGACATCCACCAGGTGCGTCGCACCGAGATAGGCCGCATACCACAACGCATCACCGAGAATCAGCCGCCCCTCGGCGTCCGTATCGAGCACTTCCACGGTGTGGCCGCTCGCGCCCCGGATCACGTCACCCGGCCGGAGGGCCTTGCCATCCGGCATATTCTCCGCCAGCGGAATGACGCCAATTACCGCGATGTCCGGCTTGAGCGCGGCGATGGCCTTCATCGCGCCAAGAACGGCCGCGCCGCCGGCCATGTCGGTCTTCATCCGGTGCATACCCTCGGCGGTCTTGATGGAAATCCCGCCGGTGTCGAACGTGACACCCTTCCCCACCAGACCGAGCACGGGGCCGTCCGCACGTTTCGCGGGCTCGTATCGCAGGACGATGACCCGGGGCGGCTCGGCGCTGCCGCGGGCGACGCCGAGCAGCAGGCCCATCTTGAGCCCGGCGATCCTGTCCTCGTCAAGCACGTCCACCTTCAGGCCGACCGCCGCGGCCACCTGTTCCGCCGCCTCGGCGAAGATGCGTGGCGTCATCCGGTTCGCGGGTTCGTTGGCCAGTGCGCGGGCCACGTTCGTGCAGGAGCCGAGGATGTAGCCTTTGGAGACGGCGCGCTCGAGATCGTCGAGGGCCAGGGGGCCCGACACCGGTGGCGCCACGATGCGGGGCTCCAGCGCCGGGGGAATGGCCTCGCTGTCGCTCTTGTAGATGCCTGCCGAGAACGCAGCCAGCGTCACGCCTTCGGCCACCGCCTGGGCTTCCTCCGGTCCGGAGAGCACCCCGGGCAGCACGAACGCCGCCCGCGTCAGGCGTTTCTCGCGCGCCGCCGATGCGCCGGCCGTCGCCCACTTCCTGATCTGGTTCACGTCGCAGCCGACGATCGGTCCAAGCCCGACCAGCATGACGCGGGCGGGCCGCCACGCCGCCGACGCAGAGGGGGTTACGAACGTCGCGAAGGCCTTGCCGGAGAACTCCCCCACACGCGCGGCCTGTTCCAGTCGCCCGCCCGCCGCGTCGTCCAGGCCGGTCACGGTGGGCGTGACCTGCTTGTCGGCGCTCGCGACGACAAGGACATCGACGTCAAGGTCCGAGGGTGGCTGAACCGTCAGCGACAGAGGCGGTGCGGCTTCGTTGAATCGCATCGCCTCATTATGCACGATCGACCGGGCCGGCCGGCCGCAGCTGTGACGCCCGGCTGACGTCCGGCTGAAGCCGGACGCCACAGCGACGAGCGTGGCACGTGCAGCGGACGGCTGCCCGTGGGGGCTGGCTTCAGCCAGCCCCCAATCATCAGTTCAGGCGCCGACCAACGGGTCGCTGGTGTCACTGTCGTACACGGGTGCCATGGTGGCAGGGCTGGATGTCGGCCCGCGCCGGCCGAATCGCGTGAGCAGCACGGCTCCAAGCCCAACGGTCCAGGCGATGTACTCGACGACGAACCCGGCGATCAGGACCGCGCTCAACACGGCCCGAATCGGATGCCCGGCAAGCCCGCCGAACCTGGCAATAACCGTCAGGGCCCAGATCACGGCCAGCCCCACAATGAGCGTGGCGAACGGCGTCAGCCGGCCTCCGGACGCCCGGCGTGTGATCAGTTCGCCGACGCCGCAGCCGGCAGCGGCGAACCCCAGCACCGACGCCACCAGCAGCGCCAGCAGCGCGAATGGCACGAGGAGCAGCAGCGGGATGCCGACGATGGACACGGTGAGGACGACCACCGTGATGACGAGCACGGGCACGAAGAAGATCTGGGCGGCCAGTCCGGCGAACCCCGCCCGCCACGGCTCCGTCACGACCACATGCGACACCCGCCGCACCGGCGTACCGGCCACGGCCACCAGCATCAGGGCGAAGAGGCCGAGCACGGCCATACGCAACAACGACGCAAACAGGTCCGCTGAAGCCCCGAATCCTCCGTCGAACCAGTGCCAGCCCTGCCAGGGGCGGACACGCAGCCACGGGCCGAACGACGGAAATCCGACCCGGACTTCGTTCAGGTCGCCCCGGACACGCGATCCCGGCTGCCGTTCGACCGCACCGCCCACGGACACGACGTTACCGCGCACGTCGGCCCTGGGACCCAGCTGGATCCCTCCCCCAATCGCAACCACGTCTCCATCCACGCGGCCGTCAATGCGGGCGGCGCCGAACACCGCCACCACGGCGTCTCCCACCGATTCGTCTTCCTTGACCCAGACGTCGCCGCCGACGCGGACACGCGCGCCGCCCCGGGGGTGCCGCTCGCGCTCGATCCAGGCGTCTTCTGTCGTGCCCCGCGCCGGCGCATCGCCGACGGCAGGGGCCGGCTCGGGATCGCGGGCCGGTTCGGCAGGCGCCGCCTCCGGCACCTTCGCAAAGAGCGCGCGGCGGCTGGCTGCGGACAGGAACGACAGCTGGACCACCGTGTCGGCGTTGGCGCCCACGCGCGATCGCAGTTCGCGCCCGGTCACGGGCGCGCCGTCAACGAGCACCGCCCCGTCATCGCCGATCTCGATATTGCTGAACGACGGCTGCGCTTCTTTCGGGACCAGCACCACGCCTCGGCGCAACGTCACCACCTGGAACCGCTGTTCGATCCGCGTCCGCAGACCGTCGAGGCCCGTCTCGCCGGCAACCGCGGTGTCCTGCCCGGCCGCAGGGATCGCCGTCACGACGCATGCGACGACCACGACGAGCTGAACGGCACGCAACAACCAGGCTGTCCGAACGCCACGCATGTCACACCTCCCGGACCGACAGGACCCGCCGCAGCGCCACCAGCGCCGCCGCAGCCAGCAGGACATTCACCAGAACGAAGCTCAGGGCGAACGGGTCGATCAGCGCGCTGCCGCACGCCCGGGCGACCCGCGCCATCACGATGCCGACGGCAACGGCCGTCCGGCCCCACGCATCCGCGAGGGTCAGCATCGATCCGACCGCCCCGGCCACCGTCTGGACGGACGCCAGCAGCAGCGTCCCGAGGGCACGCCCCGATACGGCCCCAAGGGCCACTCCACACATCACCAGGCCGGCCCCGAGGGACAGGCGGAGCCAGATCGACTCCCAGTTCCACACCGGCCCACGGCTCGCCGATCCGAGGGCGGCCATCCGGGCGACCAGCCCGGCGGGTGGCACGGCACGGGTCCACGCGGCCGCCACGGCGCCGAAAGCCCGATCGGCCTCGTCGAAGTGCCCGTCCCGGTCCGCGTCCTGCCAGTTCCGCCACATGTCGCTCACGGCCTGCTCCCTGCCTCACTGTCTCCTACGTGTCCGGATACCCCGCGGGTTTCAGCGGTCATCGCCCCCGGGCGCCCATCCGCTCTGTGCCAGCAGTTCCGCCATGGCCTGCCGGGCCCGGTGCAGGTGGCTCTTCACGGTCCCAAGCGGCAGGCCGAGCATGGCGGCAATCTCGTCATAAGACTGGTCTTCCTGATACCGCAGCACGATCAGCCTGCGGTATTCCGGACGCAACTGGCTCAGGGCCCAATCCAACGCGGACCGGAGGTCGGCCAGTTCGGCGTGCGCCAGTGGCGACCGTTCCCGTTCTTCGACCAGCACCGGAACACCCGCCTCGGCGTCCTCCGAAATGGAGACAAGGCTCGGCCGGTGGCGGCGGAGGTAATCGATGGCAGTGTTGTGGCCGATCCGCAGGATCCAGGGTGCCAGCTTCAGACTGGCGTCGAACGACCGCAGCCCTCGGAACGCCTTGACGAACGTGTCCTGCGTCAGTTCTTCCGCAAGGCCACGATCCCTGACAAGCCGGAGGATCAGGTTGAAGACCGGCCCCGTGAGGCGCTCCGCGATGGTTCGGTACGCGTCCTGATCGCCGTCAAGAGCCCGCGCGACAAGGACGGCATCGTGTTCAACCACCGACTGTGGACCTCCGGGCACGTGCCGCGCCGCCGGCGTCTGTCCGGACTGCGCGGGCGCTGCCGGGTGGTGGACCGGCGCACGGCGCGTCGGTCAGAAACGCCCCGGCGTCTCGGGCAGGAGCAGTTCCGCTTCCGTGGCGCGGCGTACGGCGTCGACCGAACTGTCCGAAGCGACTTCCTTCAGCACGAGCCCCGCATCGGTCACCTCGATCACCGCCAGTTCGGTCACGATCAGATCGACGACACCCACGCCGGTCAGCGGCAGCGTACACCGCCGCAGGATCTTGGGTTCGCCTTCGCGGGTCGTGTGCTCCATGGCGATGATCACGCGCCGGGCGCCGGCCACCAGATCCATCGCCCCGCCCATCCCCTTCACCATCTTGCCGGGGATCATCCAGTTGGCCAGGCTGCCCTGCTGGTCGACCTGGAGCGCTCCCAGGACGGTGACGTCGATATGACCGCCCCGCACCATGGCGAACGAATCCGCGCTGCTGAAGTACGCACATCCCGGGAGTTCCGACACCGTCTCTTTGCCGGCGTTGATCAGATCCGGATCCACGTCCCCGTCGAGGGGATACGGCCCGACACCGAGCATCCCGTTTTCCGAGTGCAAGGTGATGTGCACGTCCGGCGGCAGGGCGTTCGCCACCAGCGTAGGCATCCCGATACCCAGATTGACGTAGTCGCCGTCCCGCAGTTCCCGGGCGACGCGGTTCACGATACGTTCGCGTTTGTCCACGGCAGTGCTCCCGTCAGGACTTCCGGATGGTCCGGCGTTCGATCCGTTTTTCGTAGCCGGCACCCTCGAAGATGTGCCGCACGAACACGCCCGGCGTGTGCACGTGGTCCGGGTCGATCGCGCCAGGCTCGACCAGGTGCTCCACCTCGGCGATCGTCACCCGCGCCGCCGCCGCCATCATCGGATTAAAATTGCGGGCCGTGCGGCGGTAGACCAGGTTACCGGCCCGATCGCCGCGATAGGCCTTCACGAACGCGAAGTCTGCCTTCAGCGGCAGTTCGAGCACGTGCGGCACCCCGTCAATGACACGGGTTTCTTTTCCGTCGGCGACGACGGTACCGAAGCCCGTTGGCGTGAAGAACCCGCCGATGCCGGCGCCTCCCGCGCGGATCCGCTCGGCGAACGTCCCCTGGGGAACCAGATCCACCTCCAGTTCTCCACTGAGGCACTGGCGTTCGAACTCCTGGTTCTCGCCCACGTAGGTCGCCACGATCTTGCTGACCTGCCTGGTCGCCAGCAGAATCCCGAGCCCGAACCCGTCCACGCCGGCGTTGTTGCTGATCACCGTCAGCCCGCGTACGCCGCGATCGCGCAACGCCAGGATCAGGTTCTCCGGAATGCCACACAGGCCAAACCCGCCGACCATGATGGTCGCGCCGTCCGGCACGAGGTCGACGGCCTCCGCGGCCCCGCTGATCACTTTGTTCATGGTCACGCCCCTATGACGGGTCGCTCGCCCGCCTCACGGGCAGACGCCCCCTCCAGTACGCCGCCGATTCAAACAGCCCCTCGATCGTCTCACCCGAATCCAGGTGCCCGCGCACGTAGGCCAGCATCTCGGTGAACGCGTCCAGCGCGCGTCCCGCCATGTCCTCGTTGGTGGCGAGCACGTCTTTCCACGTCTGGCCTGGCGTGGCCGCCAGGCGCGTCGTGTCGACCAGGCCGCGCCCGGCGAAACTGAGTCCGTGTTCGCCGATCTGTTCACCCAGGACCTGCATCAGCACGTTCACGACCAGCTGGGGCAGCTGCGTCAAATACGCCACCAGATGATCGTGTTCGGCTGGTGTCATCACTTTCGGCTCGGCCCCGACGCCCTCGACGAACCGGCGCAGCCGGCCCAGAGCGGGCGCGTCTGGCGACACCGGTGTCAGCACCCACGGACGGCCGACGAACAGGTCGGGTCGGGCCGCGTCGATGCCCCGTCGTGGCGCGCCGGCCAGGGGATGTCCGCCCACGAAGGTCAGACGCGGCGGCAGGCACGACGCGGCATCCACCATCGCCCGCTTCGAACCGCCGACGTCGGTCACCGTGGCGTCGCGCAGCACGTTCACCTCGAGTTCCGACAGCAATCGGATGTTCTCGTTGACCGGCGCCGCCAGGATCACGAGGTCCGCTTCGGCCGCGACGATGGGATCGTCCGATCCGACGTCGATCGCCTGCAGGCGCATCGCCGTCTCGAGTACGTCGTTGGTATCGACGCCGATCACGAGCGCCGACGGCCACACCTGGCGAACGGCCATGGCGAGGGACCCGCCGATGAAACCCAGACCGATGACCGCCACGCGACTGAACACCGGATCGGCCTGCGGCAGTTGCGCGGAACTCACGATGGGGAGCGGCTGGCCGCCGTTCACCCGACACCCCATCCGCGGCGGGCCGCCGGCTCGAGGCAGATCGTGCGGCCGATCGCCGGGGCGATGATGCGCAGTTCCGCCATCAGGCGATCGAACTGAGCGGGAAACAGTGACTGCGCGCCGTCGCTCATGGCGTGGTCCGGGTCGTCATGGACTTCGATGATCAGGCCGTCAGCCCCGGCCGCCACGGCCGCCCGGGCCATCGGCGCGACCTTGTCACGCCGCCCCGTGCCGTGGCTCGGGTCCGCGATGATAGGCAGGTGGCTCAGGGACTTGACGATGGGGATCGCGGAGATGTCGAGGGTGTTGCGCGTGTAGGTCTCGAACGTCCGGATGCCGCGTTCGCACAGGATGACGTCCATGTTCCCGCCGTCAAGCACGTACTCCGCCGACAGGAGCCACTCCTCCACGGTTGCGGAGATGCCGCGCTTGAGCAGGACGGGCTTGCTGGAGCGCCCGAGTTCACGCAGCAGCGAGAAGTTCTGCATGTTGCGGGCACCCACCTGCAGGATGTCCGCGTACCGCGCGACCAGATCGATCTGCGCCACGTCCATGACCTCGGACACGAGCTTGAGGTTGTGCGCGTCGGCGGCGTCCCGCAGCATCCGCAGGCCGTCTTCGCCCAGCCCCTGGAAACTGTACGGCGAACTACGCGGCTTGAACGCCCCGCCGCGAAAGATCTTGGCGCCGGCCCGTTTGACGGCCGCCGCGCTGGCATGCACCTGGTGTTCATTCTCGGCGGAGCACGGCCCGGCCATGACAATGACTTCGTCGCCGCCGATCCGCACGTCACCCACGCCGACCACCGTACCGTGGGGCCGGAAGGTCCGGCTCGCCAGCTTGAACGGATGGCTGATCGTGACGACTTCCTGCACGCCGTCAAGCACCTCGACGAGGCGCGGATCACCCGTCACGGCCCCGCGGTTCACGACGCCCAGCACCGTCCGATTCGCACCGGACGACCGGTGCACCGAAAACCCCATCCCTTCGAGATGGGACACGACGGCATCCACCTGGCCAGCCGTCGCTGCCTCCTGCATGACTACGACCACAAGTTGCCCTTCCCGGCAGACATCCGATGTTGTGGGGTGAACCCGTTCTACAGCCTACCTCCGGCCGCCCTCCTCCGCAACTGCGCCGCCGGCTTCGCCGCCCCGCAGCCAGGCGACGTAGCCGGCCACCCGCGTCTCGAGGTCGGGCGCGTCCGCGGCCTCATCGATCATCTGCACCAGCGCGCTGCCGACCACGGCCGCGTCGGCCCACTGGCAGACGTCGCGCACGTGTTCGGGCCGTGAGATGCCGAACCCCACCGCCACGGGCAGATCGCTGGCCTGACGGATCCGCGCCACGAGTTCTGCGGTGCCGGCGGCGAGCGACGCCCGGGCGCCCGTCACGCCGAGGCGCGAGATCGCGTAGAGAAAGCCGCTGCCCCGGCGTCCGGCCAGGGCCATCCGTTCGGGCGTCGTCGTCGGGCTGAGCAGGAAGATCAAGTCGATGCCCACCTCGGCCAGGGCCGTCGCCAGATCGGCCGACTCCTCGGCCGGCACATCGAGCGCGAGCACACCGTCCACGCCCGCGTCGGCGGCCCGGGTCGCAAACCGACGCAGCCCCATCCGGTACAGCGGATTGGCGTACGAGAACAGGACCATCGGCGCCCGTACGTCCGGCCTGACGGCCGCCACCATCGACAACGTCGATGACAGGGTGACGCCCTGCGCCAGCGCCCGTTCGCTGGACCGCTGGATGACCGGGCCATCCGCCAGGGGATCCGAAAACGGGACGCCCACCTCGATGACGTCCGCGCCCGCCCGATCCAGGGCCCGCAGGACGCCCGCCGAGCGCACCGGATCGGGATGGCCCGCCGTCACATAGGTCACGAGACCCGGGCGGCGTTCCCGGGCGAGGCGGCTGAACGTTGCAGTAATCGTGGACATGACTGTTACTCGGCCGGCACGCCGGTCAACGCCGCGACGCTCTGGACGTCTTTGTCACCGCGGCCGGACAGGTTGACGAGAATGGTCCGCTCCGGGCCCAGTTCCGGAGCCAGACGCATCGCGCAGGCGACAGCGTGCGCCGATTCCAGCGCGGGCAGAATGCCTTCGAGCGCTGCCAGTGTCTGAAACGCCGCCAGCGCCTCGCCGTCGCCGACCCAGGCGTACTCGGCCCGGCCCCGCGCACGCAGGTCCGCGTGTTCAGGTCCCACCGCCGCATAGTCGAGGCCGGCCGACACGGAGTGTGTGCCGCTGATGTTGCCGTCCTGGTCCTGCAGGATGAGCGTGCGCGTCCCCTGGAAGACGCCGGTCTCGCCGCCGGCAAACCGCGCGGCGTGCCGCCCGGGTTCGATGGCTTCCCCGCCTGCCTCGACCCCGATCAGGCGGACGTCGGCGTCGTCCACGAAGGCGTCGAAGATGCCCATGGCGTTGCTCCCGCCGCCCACGCTGGCGACGACGGCGGCGGGCCGCCCGCCGACCAGCGCTTCGAACTGGGCCCGGGCTTCCCCCCCGATGACAGACTGGAACTCGCGGACCATCAGCGGGTACGGGTGCGGGCCCAGCACGGATCCCAGCAGATAGTGTGTGTGCCCGACGTTCGTCACCCAATCGCGCATGGCCTCGTTGATCGCATCCTTCAGCGTGCGGCTGCCCGCGTCCACGCGCGCCACGGTGGCTCCGAGCAGGCGCATCCGGATGACGTTGAGCGCCTGGCGCACCATGTCCTCCGCACCCATGTACACCGTGCACTCCAGGCCCAGCAGCGCGCACGCCGTCGCCGTCGCGACGCCATGCTGCCCGGCGCCGGTTTCGGCGACGACACGCGTCTTGCCCATCCGCACGGCCAGCAGGGCCTGGCCCAGGGCGTTGTTGATCTTGTGCGCGCCGGTGTGCGTCAGATCCTCGCGCTTGAGCAGGATACGCGCGCCCCCGCAGGCTGCGGTCAGCCGCCGCGCCTCGTACAGCGGCGTGGGCCGCCCGACGTAGTGCACCAGCAGGCGCTCCAGCTCCGCGCTGAACGCCGGATCGCGGCGCGCGCGGTCATAGGCGAGTTCCAGTTCGGCCAGCGGCGCCATCAGGGTCTCGGGGACGAACCGACCGCCGTACTCGCCGAAGTATCCGCGCGCGTCCGGATCGCGCCGCCCGAAATGCAGCCGGACCAGCCCTGTCCCGATGTCTGTGGTCATACGCATACCGCCTCATCCGCCCGTCGAACCGCCAGCACGAACGCCCGCATCCGGTCACCATCTTTCACGCCGGGCGCCACCTCGATCCCCGACGACACGTCCACCGCCGCAGGACACACGGCCGCGATCGCGGCGCCGACCGTCTCCGGGGTCAGCCCCCCCGCCAGCACGAGCGGCCGCAGACGCGCCGCCGCCGCGGCCAGGCTCCAGTCCACGGTTCGTCCCGTGCCCCCGCGCCGGATCACGTCCGCGGCGTCCAGCAACGGCACCACGCCACGCGGCCACGCCCGCCACACCGACGGATCGAACCCGGGACCCACGGCGACGGACTTCAGCACCGGACACGGCCACCCGCTCCACGTGGCCGGTGGCTCGTCGCCGTGCAACTGCACCGCCCCGAGGCCCAGTTCGCGGCAGATCCCCATCATGGTGTCGACCGACTCGTTCACGAACACGCCGACGGTCGTCACGAACGGCGGCAACGACGCAACAATCGCCGACGCCTGATCGACGGTGACGCACCGGGGGCTGCCGGACCAGAACACCATCCCGATGGCGTCCGCTCCGGCCGCCGCGGCCTCGCGGGCATCGTCAGCCCGCGTGAACCCGCACATCTTGACGCGGGTCATGAGGCCTCCCGAATCAGGTTCGCCAGTGTGGCACCCGGGACGTCGCTGCGCATGAACCACTCGCCAATCAGAAACGCGCTGTACCCCGCCGCACGCAGCCGGCGCACGTCGTCCGCCGAGGCCAGTCCGCTCTCGGCGACGAACGCCGTGCCGGCCGGGGCATACGGCGCCAGCGCGTCGAAGGTCCGCGTATCGACCACGAGGGTCCGAAGGTTGCGGCAATTCACGCCGATCGCGCGAGCCCCCGCGTCGGCGGCCCATTCCAGCTCGCCCCGATCGTGCACTTCCACCAGTGCGGCCAGCCCCAGCGCCTCCGCGTCCCGCAGCAGCGATACCAGCAACGTCCGGCCGAGGGCCGCGGCAATCAACAGGACGGCGTCCGCGCCGTACGCGCGCGCCTCGTACAGTTGATAGGCGTCGACGATGAAGTCCTTGCGCAGCAGCGGTACGTCCACCGCCGCGCGTACCGCCGCCAGGTGCTCCAGGCAACCATCGAAGCACGTCGGCTCGGTCAGCACCGACACAGCGGCGGCGCCGCCCTCGGCGTATCCGCGGGCGATCAGCTCGGGCCGGTAGTCCCGCACCAGGATTCCCTTCGCCGGCGACCGCCGCTTGCACTCGGCAATGACGTTGACGGCATGTCGCCGCGCCAGCCGTTCGACGAACAGGCCGCCGCGCGGGATCCGGTCGCGCCCCAGACGCTCCAGGTCGGCGCGTGGCACACGTTCGCGCTGCCAGGCGACGGACGTCTGTACTCCCGCCACGATCGCAGCCAGCAGGTCGTGCACGATGGTTACCCCTCGCTCCCGGCCCGTGAGTACCGCGCCATGTTCTCGAGCACGCGGGTGGCGGCGCCTGAATCGATGGCCTCGGTCGCACGCTGCACGCCGTCACGCAACGCGCCCGCCCGGCCGGTGATGAACAAGGCGGCCGCGGCGTTCAGCACCACCACGTCCCGCGCGGCCCCCCGGCTGCCGCCCAGCACCTCGCGCACAATGCGGGCGTTCGTGGCCGCGTCGCCGCCGACCAGCGCCGCCGGAGCCGCTTTGGCCATGCCGACGTCGGACGGATGAATGTAGAAGGTGTGCACCGCGCCGCCCCGGCTCTCGGACACCTTCGTGTACCCGGTCGTCGAAATCTCGTCGAGGCCATCCGCGCCGTGCACGACCCAGGCGCGCTCGCAGCCCAGCAGCCCGAGGGCACGGGCGAGCAGTTCGGTCAGCTCCGGCCGTGGCACGCCCACCAGTTGCCACCTCGGCTTCACGGGGTTCGTCAGCGGCCCCAGCAGGTTGAACGCCGTGCGGACGCCCAGGTCGCGGCGCACCTCGGCCACCGATCGCATGGACGGGTGGAACGTCGGCGCGAACAGGAAGGCGATCCCGGCCCCCCGCAGGCACGATTCCACCACCTCCGGTGCGGCCGCCACGCCCACGCCGAGCGCTTCGAACACGTCGGCACTTCCACAGCGGCTGGACACCGAACGGTTCCCGTGTTTGGCCACCGGGACGCCGCATGCAGCGACCACGAGTGCGGCCGCAGACGAGATATTGAACGTGCCGGCGTGATCGCCGCCCGTGCCGCACAGATCCACGCAATCTCGCGGCGGCTCGGCGAACCGCGTGGCGCGTTCGCGCATGGCGCGGGCGAACCCGACAATCTCGGCCGGCCGTTCCCCTTTCATCGCCAGCCCGACCAGCAGCCCGGCCACCTGCGCAGGCTTCACCCGCCCCTCGACGATCTCGTTCATCGCGGCACACGCGTCCTCCGACGTGACGTCGACGCCGCGCATGACCGCGTTCAGGACCTCTGCGAATGTCATCTCACGTCTCCTGACGGATCGACAGGAAGTTGCGCAGCACCTGGCGGCCGTCGGCCGTCAGCACCGATTCGGGATGGAACTGGACACCGTGCACCGCCCACCGGCGGTGCCTGAGCGCCATGACGACGCCATCGTCCTGTGAGCGGCCCGCAATCTCGAGGTCGTCAGGCCAGGCCTCCTCCGCCACCGCCAGCGAGTGATAGCGGCCCACGGTCATGGGACCCTGCAGACCCCGGAATACGCCTTTCCCGTCATGGTCTACCTTCGACGTCTTGCCGTGCACGGGTGCCGGCGCGCGCACGATCCGCCCGCCGAACGCCGCCCCAATCGCCTGATGTCCGAGGCACACCCCGAGAATGGGCACCCGGCCCGCAAAAGCCTTGATCACCGCCATCGTCACGCCGGCGTCCTGGGGCTGGCCCGGTCCGGGGGAAATGACCAGTCGCTCCGGGCCGAGGCGCTCGAGTTCGGCCACGCTGATGGCGTTGTTGCGGTACACCACGGGCAACTCGCCCATCTCGCCGAGGTACTGGACGAGGTTGTAGGTGAACGAATCGAAGTTGTCGATGACAATCAGCATCGCGGTTCCTCCACCAGCCTCACAGCCCGCGCTGGGCGAGTTCGAGGGCGCGCAGCAGCGCCTTCGCCTTCTCCCGCGTCTCTTCGTACTCGGCGGTGGGGTTGGAGTCCGCCACGATGCCGGCACCCGCCTGGACGGTCGCCCGCCGGCCCGCGATGACAATCGTCCGGATGGCAATGCAGAAGTCGAGGTTGCCGGCGAAATCGACGTACCCGACCGCACCCGCGTAGATGCCGCGCCTGTCGGGCTCCAGTTCCGCGATGATCTCCATCGCCCGCACTTTCGGGGCGCCGGACACGGTCCCGGCCGGGAAACAGGCCGCCAGCGCATCGAGGCGGTCGCAATCCTCGGCCAGCCGGCCCTCCACCACGGACACGAGGTGCATCACGTGGGAATACCGCTCGAGGGCCATGTACCGCGGCACGCGCACGGAGCCGTACTCGCTCACCCGCCCGATGTCGTTGCGCCCGAGATCGACCAGCATCACGTGTTCGGCCCGCTCCTTCTCGCTGGACTTGAGTTCGTCGGCCAGTCGCTGGTCGTCGTCGCCGGTCGCCCCTCGGGGCCTGGTGCCGGCGATGGGATGCGTCTCCACTCGCCGGCCTTCCACCCGCACGAGCATCTCGGGCGACGCCCCGACGATGGAGTGGCCGCCCATGCGGAGGAAGAACATGTAGGGCGACGGGTTGACGTGACGCAGGGCCCGGTACACGGCGAAGGGCTCGACCGCGAGATCGCCGGCGAAACGCTGGGAGAGCACCACCTGATAAATGTCGCCGGCCGCGATGCGCTCCTTGGCCGCGCGCACATGGGCTTCAAACTGATCCTGCGTGGTGTTCGACGTCACGTCGAACGGCCCGGGGTCGCGGCGTTCGGGCTGCGACAACGTCCGCTCGAGTTCCCGCTCGAGAAACTCGATCTTGGCGCACGCGAACTGGTACAACGCCCGGAGATCGTCGTCGGCGGTGATCCGCGCATTCGCGATGATGAGAATCCGGTGCTGGACGTGGTCGAAGGCCAGTACGGTGTCGAACAGCATGAACCCCGCATCATCCGCCCCGGCGGGATTGGGATCGGCCTGCAGCGTCACCGGCTCGAACCAGGGCACCGCGTCGTACCCGAGGTACCCCACCGCGCCGCCCGTAAAACGCGGCAGCCCGGGCACGTACGGCGACTGGAACCCGGCCATGAGGCCGCGCAGCGTCTGCATGAACGGCTTGTCGCTCGTGGACGATTCTCCGCCCTGCTCGACGAAAACGCCGTTGTCCTTCGCGCGCACGAAGAGGAACGGGTCTTTGCCCAGGAACGAGTAACGCGCCACCTGCTCCCCGCCTTCGACGCTTTCAAGCAGGAACGCGTAGTCCGAGTGCTCGGCGATCTTGAGGAACGCCGATACCGGCGTGAGCAGGTCCGCCATGATCTCCTTGCACACCGGCACGAAGGTGCCGCGCTGTGCCAGGTCCACGAATTGGTCGAATGTGGTCAGGTTCATACACCGCCTGCAAGCATTGAGAGTTTCCACAAAGCCGCCTCGCGCATCACGCCGAGCGGCGGCCTGCGGCCGGTCCACCGTTCCTGCTGGAGCGCCGCCTGGTGCACCAGCATGTCGAGCCCGCCCGTCGTCTGGCACCCCGCCGCACGCGCGTGATGCAGCAGCGTCGTCGCGACCGGGTTGTACACGAGGTCGTACACGAAGCGGCCGTCGAACGTGGCTTCCGGGAAGGCGGTTTCGTGACACTCCGGGAACGTGCCGACGGGGGTCGCGTTGACGAGGAGGTCCCACGAACCCGCCGGCACCGGGCGCGCTGCGCCGCGGACGCCGAGCAGGCCTGCCACGGCCGCTGCCCGGGCGCCATCCCGCCCGTACAGCGTGACGCGTGCGCGGTGCCGGGTCAGCGCCACTGCGACAGCCCGCGCGGCTCCGCCGTGGCCCAGCACGGCAACCCGGGCGCCTTCCAGGGGCACCCCGGCCAGCGGCGCCAGAAACCCCTCGATGTCGGTGTTGTCGGCGGAGTATCCCTCGCCGACCCGCACCAGCGTGTTCGCCGCCCCGGCGTCACGCGCCGCCTGAGTCACCGAACTCGCCATCGGCATGACGTCCGTCTTGAACGGAGCCGTGACGCTCAGGCCAGCCACCTGGAACGCGTCCGCGAACGCGCGGAGGTCGTCGACATCCGCCGCGGGCAGGGGCACGTACACCGCATCGACGCCGAGAGCCTGGAACGCGGCGTTGTGCATGGCTGGCGACAGCGAGTGTTCCACGGGACGCCCTGCCAGGCCGAACAGCGCGGTCGCCGCGTGGATCCGCCGAAACCCGAACTCGCGTTCCATGACGGGCGGACTCAGCTGCCCCGGCGCGACCCCGTCACCTGCGTAGCTCCAGGCGCTTCCGAAGCGTGCGGCCAGGACTCGTGTCACGAACCCGGCGGGTCCCATCCCGATGACCACCGATCGGCCCTCGTCCAGGGAGCGGCTCAGCCGCAGGAGCGGCGAGCAGTCCGACAGGCGCGAGACCGCCACGGCGACCTTGACGATTTCGGCACCGCCACGCGTCATGGCCGCGACCCGCGCCGTCAGGTCGGCCGGCACGCCCGCGAAGTCGTGCATCGAGAGGATGCTGCCGCGGCCACGACGGACGGCCGTCACGTCCGCGAGACGCGCCCGCCATTCCACGTCCACGTAGTCGGCGTCGCTGCGCGCCGCGTCGAGCAGGATCCGGCGGCGTTCGTCCTCGCTGCCCCGGAACTGCCCGCCTTCTCTGGCGGACCGGCAGGTCAGGATGACGGCGCCCCGTCGTCCCTGCAACGCACCGGCCACGTCAGGGTCGGCCACGGTGTCCAGACGGAGTTCGACGAGGTCGGCGCCCTGCACCGCGTCGCGTCGCGCGCGCAGTTCCGCCATCGTGGCTCCCGTGACCGTTGCGCACAGTCGTGGTCGTGCGTTCATCGTCGTTCAGGCAAAAAAAAGACCTCTTCATCCCGAAGGCTGAAGAGGCTTGCTGTGTACGGTTCCGTGTATCGGGTTACCGGGCGGGCCTCGTCAGCCGGTCGTGCTGCACCACCACCACGAACGCACGCCCGCGCCCGACGCGGCAGGAGCCGCATACGCGCGAACAACGACGTGGACCGGGCCGAGGAACGTCATGGGTAACCGAAGGCGAGGGTACCAGAGCACATTGGAACGTGTCAATCGGGTTTCCTTGACCCTGCGCGTACCAACTCGATATAAGTGAAGAACCCTCCGGCACAACAACGTCGCTGTGGGCGGGTGCAGGCAGATCGGCTTTCCCATGACCTTTCGCCGTCTCTCCATCGTCGCCATGCTCTGGAGCGTCTGGCTGCTCGGCCTGCCAGCCGCCGAGCGGTACATGGACGTCTCGGACATCAAGCCCGGGATGGTCGGAACCGGACGCACGGCGTTCCGGGGGAACACGCTGGAGGACTTTCAGGTCCACATCCTCGGCGTGCTCCGCAATACCTTCGCGCCGAACCGGGACCTGATCCTGGCCAGGCTCGAGGGCGGGCCGCTGAAGGAGACCGGCGTGATCGCCGGGATGAGCGGCAGCCCCGTCTACATCGACGGCCGCCTGATCGGCGCCGTCTCCTATTCCCTCGGTTCGTTTGCGACGGAACCGATCGCAGGCATCACGCCGATTGCCGAAATGCTCGATGCCGCCAGGACCGCGGCCGCACGTCGCCCGATGACACCGGTGACCATGCCGGCCTTCGTGACGGGCGACACGTTCCGACACGTCCTGGCAGCCCTGTCGGCAGGCGGGCCGGGTACGTTTGCCGCCGTGCCGTCCGATGTCCACGTGCTGCCTCCTGGAGGGGTCGACCCGGCCCTCGCCTCCAGGCTGCGCCCCATCGCAACGCCCCTGAACGTCAGCGGCCTCGCCCCTGCAGCCTCGGCCGTGCTGCTGGACGCGCTGTCAGGGTTCGGGTTCGTCGGCACGCCGTCAGCCGGCGGTGCTCCGCAGTCAGGCGGCACGGCACCGCGTGTCCTGCGCCCGGGTGATCCCGTTGGGGTGACCCTGTTGAGCGGCGACTACAACGTCGGCGCCACCGGCACGGTGACAGACGTTGACGGCGACCGCGTGTACGCGTTCGGCCACCCCTTCTTCGGCCTGGGCCCGGCGCGCCTGCCGATGACCTCCGCGTTCGTGCATACCATTCTGCCCAGTCTGATGTCGTCCACGAAAGTCGCGTCGACCGGCGACGTGATTGGCGTCTTCACGCAGGACCGCGCCACGGTCCTGGCCGGCACGCTGGGTGCGGGGCCTGACACCATCCCCGTGTCCCTGACCCTGACGTCGGCGTCCGGGCAGAAACGCACGCTGCGATTTGCGATGGTCGAGGACCCGTTCTTCACGCCGCTGCTCGCCTTCGTGGGCGTGGGCAGCGCGCTCAGCACGTTCGAGCGGGATCTCGGCACCAATACCTACGCCGTGCGGGCACGTATCGACATTCGCGGGCAGGCCGCCGTGTCGTTCGACGACGTCGTCACCGGTGACGGGGCGGCCAGCGCCGCTGCGTCGTCGATCGCCCTGCCCCTGGCCGCGCTGGTCACGAACGACCGTGAGCCGGTCCGCATCGAGCAGGTCTCCATCGATCTAACCACGGTCGAGCGGGCCCGGGTGTCGACGATTCAGCGGGTCTGGGTCGATGCGGTCGACGTCAGGGCCGGCCGGCCCGTGCCCGTGAAGATCGTGTTGCGCCCGTATCGAGGCGTGGACGAAACCCGGACCGTGATGGTGGACGTGCCGGCGTCCGCGGACGGTCCGCTGACGCTCGTGGTTGCCGACGGGTCCCGGCTGGCGCAGCAGGAGCAGCGCGACGGGCTGATGCCTGCAGCGCCGGGGTCGCTGGCCCAGCTCGTGTCCCAGATTCAGCGCGTGAAGCGCAACAACCGGGTCTACGTCCGCCTGTACGCGCGCGAGGCGGGAGCCGTGGTCGGCGGAGAGCCGATGCCGGGACTCCCCAACTCGGTGCTGGCCGTCATCGACGGTGACCGCGCGTCCAGCGGCTCCTCTGCCATCAGCAGTGCCCTCGTCGGCGCATGGGACATTCCCGTGGAGTTCGCCGTCTCCGGACTGCGTACCGTGACCGTGACACCACTTCCCGCAATCCGCCGTCCGTAATCGTCCATCAGGGTCGCCTCATGAAACCTCACGTCTCGGGATTGTCCCTCTTCGCGGTTGCGCTCGTCGCCGGTGCCATCGTGGTCCAGGCATCCGCCCCCCGGTTCTGGCAGGCCTCCACGCAGGCCGACCTGTTGAGGGGCGAGGCCGAACAGGTGTCTATCGATGAGTTCGGGCGCCTCGTCCTGGGCCCGGAGGTCCGTGCCGTCCACGACGCCAGCGTCCCGTTCGTCTGGTGCCTGGCTGCCGCGCCCGATGGCGGCGTCTACGCGGGCACGGGCAACGACGGGCAGGTCCTCCGGATCGACCGGCAGGGCAAGGCGAGTGTCTGGTTCGACGCGGCGGAGCTCGAAGTGCATGCCATGGTCTCGACCCCCGACGGCACGCTCTACACCGCCACGTCGCCGGACGGCCGCGTCTACCGCGTGGACGCGACGGGCAAGTCGAGTGTCTACTTCGACCCCGACGAGAAGTACATCTGGGCCCTCGCGATCGACGGGCAGGGACGGTTGTTCGTGGGCACGGGCGAACGCGGACGCGTGTACCGGGTGGAGGCGGACGGCACGGCCAAGCCCTTCTACACGTCCACCTCGACGCATGTGACTGCGGTCACGCTCGATCACCTGGGACGCCTGCTCGTGGGAACCGGCTCCCCCGGCCGGGTCGTCCGGGTCGATCGGGACGGACAGGCCTTCGTGCTGCATGATTCGCCGTACCGTGAGATTCGTGCCCTTCGCGTCGATACGACGGGCCGTATCTTCGCGGCGGCGGTCAACGGCAAACCTGCACCCGAGACATCAGCGGCCGCCCCGCCCAGCCAGGAACCCGCACGTGGCGCACCGGTGCCGTCCGTGTCGTCCGAGATCACGGCGGTGACGGTGATCGACATGCCGATTGTGACAGGTGGCCCGGGACCCGCACCAGTCCGGGACAGCGGATCCACGCCGAAAGGCGCGGTGCTGCTGATCGATGCGGACGGCGGCGTGGAAGCCATCTGGGAATCACGCGAGGACATTCCGTTCGACGTGCTCCCCGACGGTCCTGATGGCGTCCTGATCACCACCGGCAACGGAGGGCGCATCTACCGGGCGTCGGGTCATCCGAGCCGCGCGACGCTCGTCACCCGGGTCACCGGGCAGCAAGCGACCGCAATCCTGCCGGTCGGCCAGACGCGATACGTGGCCACGGCGAATCCCGGCCGAATCGTCAGCCTTGGCACCGGCCGGGCCGCGCAGGGCACGTACACCTCGGAGGTCAAGGACGCGGGGACCCTGGCGCAGTGGGGCGCCTTGTCGTGGCGCACCCCAGCCGGGGGGATCGGACGTGTGCAGGTATTCACACGCTCGGGAAACACCGCCGTCACCGACGATGGCTGGAGCCCGTGGGTCGGCCCCTACGAACGCGCGGATGACGCCGTGCGGTCGCCCGCCGCCCGGTATCTGCAGTGGAAGGCCGTCATCTCCAACGGTGAGGCGTCCGGGCCGCCGCCCATGCTGGCGTCGCTGAGCATCGCGTACCTGCAGCGCAACATCCGGCCGCGCGTCACCGACATCACCATCCATCCGCCGGGCGTCGTGTTCCAGCGACCTTACCCCACGGGAGAACCCGAGATTGCCGGTCTCGAGAGTGCGCTGCCGGAACACCGGTTCCCCGTTTACTCGATGCCGCTGGGCACGCCGACCTTCCGGGGCGCGTCGCCGGCCATGGGCCGGCGGCTCTACCAGAAGGGACTGCAGGCGTTTGCCTGGAAAGCTGAGGATGCGAACGACGACCGGATGATCTACGACGTGCACTTCCGCCGCGTGGGTGAAGCCGACTGGCGGCCCCTGCGGCTGGGCACGCTGGACGACCTCGTGGTCTGGGACACGACGTCGGTGCCCGACGGCCCCTACGTCATTCGCGTCACCGCCTCCGATCGGCTGGCCAACGTCCCGTCGGCGTCGCTGGCAGGCGAGACACAGAGCCAGTCCTTCGACATCGACAACACGCCGCCGGCCGTGAGCATCGCCGGCCTCAAGGCCGGTACTGGCAGCACGGTGGTGGCGTTCGAGATCACGGATGGGCACTCGGTGATCGAGCGCGTCGAGTACTCGGTGGATGCGGGTCCGTGGCAGACCGCCTATCCGGCCGACGGGTCCGCGGACGCGAAGCAGGAACGGTACGAAATCACCGTGGAAGGCGCGGCGGCCGGACGCGTCGTCATTCGAGCCACGGACGCCCTGAACAACACGGGGACGGCCCGGGTGGAATCCCCCAAGCCGTCCCCATCAGGACGTTCCGGCAACGCGGGCCGTTCAGCTAGATAACGACCACGCGCGGCGCCGATGTGGGCAACGCGCTCTGTTTCGGCAGGGCCGGCAGTTTCGCCCGAACGGTCGTGTGGGCCATCACCCACACGCGCCGCGCGGCAACGGGCGAGCCGCCCACCCGGGCGGGCTCCAGGCGCGCCCGGGACACCTGGTCCAGCAGCCGGAGAATCTGCTCGCGATCGGAGCCCGGAAGCTGGTCCGAACGCACGACTTCGAGGCTCGCAATCCGTCCCTGGCGCGTCACCACCGCCGCCAGGGCGAAGACCGCGTCCTGTTCGCTCAGCACCGTGTCCCCGACCGACTCACGGGACACCGGGTGAAACGACATGGCCGTTGCGGACATCGCTTCGCGATCGTGCGCGCTGGGTTCCCCAATCTGCTGCCCGACCAGATCGCGGACGTCGACGCTCGAACTCGGGGCGCTGAGCATCTGCATCAGGCCCTGCAATGAATCCGGACGCTGGGTCTGCGGACCGAAATAGACGATTCCGGCCACCAGCATCACCGATACCAGCGATGCCGCCGTCGACCCCAGGGCGGCAAACCCCAGGCGCATATCGATGAACATGCGCCCCAGTTGGGCCGGCACCGATTCTTCCCGCTCCGCTTTCAACCGGCTCAACGTCTCGGACCGCAACGCTTCCAGGTCGCGTTCGTGGAGTGCCACCAACTCGGCGGCGCGTCCCCGAAGCATCTCGCCGAGCGCGGCGTTCCCCGCCGCCTCGCTGGCACACCGTGCGCACTGGCGCAGATGCACCTGTACGTCCACCTGCTCGCGCGTGGGTAACTCCCCATCGTGAAAGGCCGACAGCCTCCGCCGCGCGCCGTGACACGACATCGTTTTCATACGTCCCTCGCCTCCCGCAACCGGGCGCGCAACGCTTCCCGCGCGCGCGTCAGACGTGACTTGACGGTCCCGATCGCGACCCCAAGCGAGAAGGCAATCTCTTCGTAACTGAGTCCGTCGATTTCCCGCAGCACCATGGCCGTCCGCTGGTCGAACGGCAGGGCGTCGAGGGCTTTCCAGACTCGATCGGCCACTTCCTTGCGCACCAGCACACGATCCGGCTCCGCCGCTCCGGTCGTCTCGGGCAATTCGCCGTGCAGGAGGACGTGTTCCTCGATCGACACCTGATCCGCCCGTCGGCGGCGCCGCCACCAGCGGTGACGGTTGCGCGCCAGGTTGACCGCAATCCGGTAGATCCAGGTGCGCAGCGAAGACTGGCCCCGGAATCGGTCGAGCGTGCGGAAGACCTGGAGGAACACGTCCTGCGACAAGTCCCGGGCATCTTCGTAATCCCCGAGCAGGTGCAGGGCAAGGAGGAAGACCATTCGCTGGTGTTCGGCCACTACCACCGAGCAAGCCTCGGCGTCCCCTTCCACACACCGGTGGATCAGGACGGCTTCTCGGTCGGCAATTTCCGGCCAGCTCAGGGCGGGCGCTTGTTTCACCGATAGTCCCTCGGCCACGCCAATACCCCCTGACTATAGCAGCTTGCCGTCCCGCTGTCAGGCCTTCTCCTTACTCCGCCAGCGGTTCGTCCGCACTGCCTCCTATGCCCGTTAGACACGAAAAGGCGGCAAAGGTTCCGCCCGGCCTGTTACGATACCGGTCATGAAGCGCCTGTGGTCGGCCATCGTCGCGGCCGGCATCGTGATCGTGCTCGCGGTGATGGCCGGCAACGCGGTGGTGCGGGAACGGGAGTACCAGGCATTCCTCGCGCGCGGCGACGCGTCCGTCGCCGCCGGCCAGACGTTCCAGGCCATTGAAGCCTACAGCGGCGCCATCGCGTTGCGTGAAGACTCGATGATCGCCCACCTCAAACGCGGCGAGGTGTACCGCCAGCGCGGTGAGAGCGGCGCCGCCCTGCGCGACCTGCGCACGGCTGAACGCCTCGACCCGGCCGCCGCCAGGCCGGCGGAACTGCTGGGCGACATCAACTACGAGATGGAGCGCTTCACCCGCGCCGCCGAAAGTTACCGTGCGTGTGTCACGCTGGACGACCGCAGCCCACGCGTGCAGTACAAACTCGGCCTGGCGCTCTTCCGGGCCGGCGACGCCGCCGGCGCGCAGGCGCCGCTGCGCCAGGCCCTCGTCCTCGACCCCAAGCTGCCGGAGGCGCACTATCTGCTCGGCCTGTGCCTCAACGACACCCGGCAGCCCCGCGAGGCGCTCACGGCGTTCGAAACCGCCCTGAAGCTGGACCCGGGGCTGATCGCCGCGCGCGAAGAACTCGCCGCCGGCTACGCCGCCGCAGGGCGGACGCGGCAGGCCGTCGAGCACCTCGAGGCGCTCGCCGCCCTCGAGCCCGAACGACCCGAACGGCAGACCGTGGTGGCCCTGGCATGGTCGAGGAGCGGCCGCACGAACGACTCGGTCAACCTCCTCGGACGCGCGGCCGAACGGTACCCCGACCACACGTCCGTCTTCCTGGCGCTGGGCCGGATCTGGCTGGACGCCGCAGAGCCCCGCCGCGACCGCGTGGCCTTGGGAAAGGCGCTGGCTGCCCTGCAACCCCTGGCCAGCCGGCCCACCGCGTCCAGTGAAGCGATGGCGCTCTACGGGCGTGCGCTCATGTTGTCGGGGAACCTCAAAGAAGCGGAGACGTTCCTGCGTCTGGCCTCCGAAGCGCTCCCCGTCAGGATGGAGGCGCTCGTCTGGCACGCCGATGCCGCGGAACGGCTCGGCCGGCTGGCCGCGGCCCGCCTGTCGCTTGAACGGTGGATCACGCTCGCCCCGGAGTCGGCGGCAGAAACGGGAGCCGTCCTCGAACGTACGGGCGCGCTCGGACTGCGGCTCGGCGACACCACCGGCGCCGCTGCCGCCCTCCGTCGCGCCACCGACGTGCCGTCCCGGCGGCCCTCGGCGTTCACCGCGCTGGCGAACCTCCAGATCACTCTCGCCCAGCGCGAAGCCGCCTCAGCCACCGTGGCGCGGGGCCTCGACGTGTTTCCTCAGGACGCCGCGCTCCTCGCGCTGAACCGCCGTCTGCGATAACGCGCGCGACTCAGGCGCGACCGGGCCGCCCCAGGCGGCTCCCGCCCGTCCCGCCTGCGTGATACCCAGCCGCGTCACCAGTTTCGCCAGCCCCTGCCGGGTGACGCCCAGTTCGGCCGCCGCCCGGCAACGCCGGCCGCCCGCACGGTCGAGCACGCTCCGGACGAACTCGACCTCGAACGCCCTGCGGGCGTCATCCAGCGTGCGCGGGAACGGCCGCCCGCCGGCGGCGTCCGGCCAGAGCCACGTGAGATCACGCGGCCCGATCCGGCCGTGTCTCGGCGCACGCACAGCCAGGGCGGCCAGCGTGTTCTGCAGTTCACGGATGTTCCCGGGCCACGGCCGCCCGGCCAGCGCCGCCACGGTCTCGGATGACAGGATGGCCCGCCCTCCGGTCTGTCCGAGCGCCTCCCGCCAGAACTTGTCGGCCAGGAGCGGGACATCCTCCGGCCGTTCCCTCAGCGGCGGCACGTGGATCCGGACGACGTCCAGCCGATAGAAGAGGTCCTGCCGGAACCGGCCGGCGACCACTTCGTCGCCGAGTGGCTTGTTCGTGGCGCACACAATGCGGACGTCGACCCGGCGATGGCTGTTCTCGCCCACCCGGCGAATTTCCCGTTCTTGAATCGCCCGCAGCAGTTTGGCCTGTCCACGGGGCGACAACTCGCTGATCTCATCGAGGAACAACGTGCCGCCGTCGGCCTCTTCGAACAGGCCGGGCCGATCGGTGGACGCGCCCGTGAACGCCCCGCGCGCGTGGCCGAACAGTTCGGCTTCGAGCAGGTCTTCGCTCAGCGCCGCGCAGTTGACCGCACAGAACCGTCGTCCGCGCCGCTCACCCGCCAGATGCACGGCTTTCGCGGCAAGTTCTTTCCCGGTGCCGCTCTCTCCTTCGATGAGGACGGGGAACGAGGTTGCACCGGCTCGCAGCACCAGGCCTCGCAGCACGGCCACCGCACGGCTGACGCCCAGGATTCCGGCCGTGGCCCCAGGCGGCTCGGACGGCAGCCCGAGGGCATCGCCCAGGGCCCTCACGGACCCGGCCGCGGCGGACGTCAAGGCTGCGAAGAAAGCCTCCGGAACGCCGGCCGGAACCGTGGTCCCGGGCAGGCCACGCGCCGCAGCCACGCCGATCACGTCACCCGCCCACCTGATCGCCGCGAACACCTCCCCACCCGCGGCGTCGACATGCCAGACCGCGCCGCGGTCAGCCGCGCGAGCGGCCGCGACGGCGTCGCACGGCCGGACTCCCGCATTGGCCAGCAGCCGCGCCTGCCCGTGCCGCCACGCGAAGACGGACACGGCGGCAATGCCGAGGCGTTCACGCACCTGTTCGCAGACGCCCTCCAGCGCCGACCGTTCGTCGGCGGCCTCGTTGAAGACCTGAACGAGGGCGATGATGTCGGCCGGCGTCACCGATGCCGTGCCCGCCTCCCGTGCGCGCCGTGCGGGTGCGGCGGCCGGAGAGACCAGGGCCTTCAGCCGGCGCCGGTACATCGCGGGCAACGCCGCCCCAATCCAGCGACGCAGCGTGTGGCCATCGGCGCCTCCCGTCTGGCATTCTGCGGCTGTCAGTCTCAGGGACAACGCCATCAACGGCGCGTGGCCCAACCGTGCTTCACGCAGACCCAGGGCCAGGGCGTCGTGCGCGCCGCGCCGGTCGCCGCGTGCCGCGCATTCCAGGATCGTGGCTTCACGCAGGGCCAGACGATCGGGGACCATCCAGGAGCCGAAGTCGGCAGGCCCCTCACACGCGTAACCGTGCGCCTCGGTACGGCCCGGCACGCCCGCCCGCGCTCGCACGAGCCGCGCGAGCAGCGCAGCCCCAGGCAGCGGTGACAACGCCGCCATCGGGCCGTCGCCCGGGCATTCGGCACACGCGTCGGCCGCAGCGGCGGCGCCCGGCGCTTCATGACCATCGAGTCCGTCGAACCCCGACAACTGGGCGCGGACGTCGTGAACGCGCCCGTCCCAGCACGCCAGGTACGCGGAAAACCACCGGCCGGCGGCCACGGCCGCCGTGTCGCCACTCGCCTGGGCCGCGGACAACGCCGATGCCGCGTGCCCCGCACTCTCGTCAAGCCGGTCGTCGTCCCACGCCAGCCATGCCATCTCCAGATGACAGGCTGCGGTCCCCCGGCCGGACCGGTCCTGACCAAACGACGCACGCGCACGCCGGACGGCCCGCTCGGCTTCGCTGACGCGACCACGCGCTCGAAGGGCCCGGCCCAACATCAGCCACAACACGCCGCTCGAGGTGCCGTCGCCGCGCCGCTGGGCGGCAGCCGCAGCCATGAGCAGGCGACGGCGGGCCGCCGCATGACGGCCCCGGCCCACCAGGCTGGCCGCACCAGCCAGCGTCGCAGCGACACCGGGAGGCCAGGCCTCGGCCGCTGCCGGTTCACCAAACCCCTCCCGTGCCTCCCGCACGCATCCGCAAGCGGCCCGTTCGCCGCGCAGCACGAGAACGCGCCGGTGCCGTAACACGTTTTGCAGCCTCGGCGCGGCCGTCGCCCGTGCCGCAGAGCCCGGCAGTCCCCAGCCGCCCGACACAGGAACGAGACCGCGGAGCCGTGCATGGTGGGCAAGGAGAGGTATCCGTGCCCGGCCGACGTCCAGTGACGACGGCACGGCCACGGTCCGGCGACAATCCTGGTCGAGGTCGTCGAGCAGGCTCCGCACGGCCTGCACGTCGCGGTCAGCCGTGCGCCTGCCCGCGAAGACGACCGCGCGGGCTGGAACCGGCAGGAACGCTGGGGCGCCACGCACGTCGCGGATCCAGCGCTGCAAACCCGGAGCGACCTCGAGACCGCACCGACGCGCGATGCGGGCCGCCGAGGCGATGCACCGGTCGGTCGCCTCACGGGACCCGCGCCACGGTGCGGGCGCCCGGCGAAGGTCGTAGGCTTCGATCCATCGGTGCCGGCCTTCGTACCCGCAGTCCACCAAGCCGATCCACCCTGGTGTGGTTCGCGGGTGGACTAGGAATCGATCCCACGCCAGAGGCGCATGCGGCGACCGGACCCGGGTGCTCGTCCGCACCCAGACGCTTCGCCCCGTGGCCAGATCGCGCCAGCCTCCGTTGCCGGTCCACACAAATCGGTCGAGCAGCAGCCCACTGGACATGGAGGATCCTCCCCGCCCCGCCGCGTGCGTCCACGTCGCGCGCCTTGCGCCTTGCCACGGCCGGCGGCGCGTGTCACCAGTGCAAGGTCGAGGCCCGCCTGCGCGGGTGGCGGAACATCGCGATGACGGGCCACGGCGTGGGGTCAGCCTCCCGGAGTGTGCAGAAACTTCGTATAGAATAGCGGCCGGGATGCTGCGTTTTCTGACAGCCGGCGAATCGCACGGCAAGGGCCTGGTGGTGATCGTGGACGGCGTGCCGGCCGGCCTCGACCTCGATGTGGCCGCCATGACGCACGCCCTGCGCCGCCGGCAGGGCGGGTACGGGCGCGGGCGCCGTATGGCCATCGAACGGGATACGCCCGTCGTGCTGGGCGGCGTCCGCCACGGCCGCACGACGGGGGCACCGGTTGCCATCACGATCGAGAATCGGGACTGGGTGAACTGGCAGAAGACCATGTACCCGGAAGCCGAGGTTCCGGAGGATGCCACGGGGACGGCACGCGCTGCCGTCACGCGCCCGAGGCCCGGGCACGCGGACCTTGCCGGCGCCATCAAGTACGGCCATGACGACGTACGCGACGTGCTGGAGCGCGCGAGCGCACGCGAGACCGCAGCCCGCGTGGCCGCCGGGGCGGTGTCCCGTCAAATCCTGCGGGAGGTCGGGGCGGACGTCACCAGTCATGTAGTCGCCATCGGGCCGGTGGCCGTGCCCGACGCCACAGCCGTCACGTGGGACGTCATCGCCGCCCTCGACGACGATTCGCCGACCCGCTGCGTTGACGCCGCCATCGCCGCGCGCATGATCGACGCCATCGACACCGCGCGGGCCGCCGGCGACACGCTGGGCGGCGCCTTCGAAATCGTGGCGCGGGGCGTGCCGCCCGGCCTTGGCAGCTACGCGCAGTGGGACCGCCGCCTCGACGGCCGCCTGGCCCAGGCCCTGATGTCCATCCCGGCCATCAAGGCCGTCGGCATCGGTCTGGGCGCCGACGCGGGCCGCCGGCCCGGTTCCGAGGTCCACGATCCCCTGTTGCCGCGCACGGACAGCGGGCCGGGCCACGCGTCGTTGCCGGCAAGACGCCCGACCAACTACGCCGGCGGCCTCGAAGGCGGGGTGACCAACGGCGAAGAGGTCCGGGTCACGGCGTTCATGAAACCGATCGCCACCCTGATGCGCCCCCTGCCGTCGGTTGACCTGGCCACGCGGGGCCCTGCCGACGCCGCCATCGAGCGCAGCGATGTCTGCGCGGTGCCCGCCGCGTCGGTCGTGGGTGAAGCGATGGTCGCCTTCATCCTCGCCGACGCCCTGCTCGAACGATTCGGCGGAGACACGGTGGCGGACGTCCGCCGCCACTACGACAGCTGGCTGACGGCCTCCAGACTCAGGTTCGCAGCGCGACGGGGGGAGGCGTCATCATGATCCGTCCCATCGTGAAGTACGGCACGTCGGTGCTCCACGCACCGGCCGAGACCATCACCGACATCTCCGGCGAACTCGGTGACATCATCAACGACATGGTGCAGACCATGTACGCCGCTCCGGGAGTGGGGCTTGCCGCTCCGCAGATCGGACTGCCCCTGCGGCTGTTCGTCGTCGACATCTCCGTCGGCCGCCGGGCCAACGAGTTGTACACCTTCATCAACCCCGAGTTCGTGGACCGCGACGGGATGCAGCTGGAAGAAGAGGGCTGCCTGAGCCTGCCCGGCTTCAACGCCACCGTGGCCCGGCCGGCCAAGGCGACGGTGCGCGGCCTGTCGCTGGACGGCAAAGAACAGGTCATCGAAGGGACCGGCTTGCTCGCGCGGGCATTCCAGCACGAGATGGATCATCTCGAAGGCCGGGTATTCGTGGATCGGCTGCGCGGCATCCAGCGTGATCTGATCGTCCGTCGTATCCGGAAACTCGATCGGCTCGGCAAATGGTGACCGACGTACCGCCGCGGCTGCGCCTCGTGTTCTTCGGGACGCCCGACTTTGCCGTGCCAACGCTCGAGGCCATGCTGGATTCGCGGCACGCCGTCGTCGGTGTCGTCACCCAGCCCGATCGGCCGCGCGGGCGCGGCCAGCAGGTGCTTGCAAGTCCCGTGAAGCAGCTGGCAATCCGGGCGGCCGTGCCCGTCCTCCAGCCGGACCGGCTCAAGAACGAAGGCTTCCTGCAGGCATTCGGGGCGTGGAACGCTGACCTCGGTGTCGTGGCTGCGTACGGCAAGATCCTCCCGGCCGCCGTGCTGGCCGCCCCTCGCCTGGGCCTGATCAACGTACACGCGTCACTGCTGCCCCGGCACCGCGGCGCGGCGCCCGTGCACCGCGCCGTCATGGCCGGTGATGCCGTCACGGGCGTCAGCCTCATGCGGGTCGTCCAGGCACTCGACGCCGGGCCCGTGTTCGCCACCGTGGAACGGCCCATCGGGCCCGACGACACGAGTACGCAGGTTGAGCACGACCTCGCGATCATGGGGGCCCGCCTGGCGGTCACCGTGATTGACGCGCTCGCCGACGGCCGTGCGTCGTCGGAATCGCAGGACGAAACCGGCGCGACCTACGCGCATCGCCTCGAGAAGGCGGAGGGGGCGCTCGACTGGGCCCGCCCGGCCCCGGACATTCACAACCGCGTGCGCGGTCTGCAACCCTGGCCGATGGTCTGGACGTTCCTGCACGGCCGTCGCGTCATCATCGTCCAGACGCGGCTTGTGCCGGACGCCGTCGCGAGCGACGCGCCCCCCGGTACCGTGCTGCAGGTGACGCGCGACGGCCTCCGGGTGCGCACCGCGGACGGCGCGATCGACGTCGTCGCGGTACAGCCCGAAGGACGCCGGCCGATGAGCGCCCGCGAGTACGCCGCCGGCCACCGCCTCGCACCGGGCGACATGTTCGCGCCGGCCACCCCGGCAGAAAGCTGAACGCGACCATGATCGCTCCCGCCCGCCGCGCGGCGCTGCGGATCCTGCGCTCCGTGCAGGCCGGCGGGACTGACCTTGCCACGGCCCTTGAACGTGAGCGCCCCGGCCTGGCGGATCCGCGCGACCGGGCATTGGCGTCCGAGTTGTGCCACGGCGTCCTCCGCTGGCGCGCCTCGTTGGATCACGTCATCGCCTGGGCGGGCGAACGCCCGCTGTCGGCCTTCGACGGAGCCGTGCTCGACGTCCTCAGGCTGGGCGCGTACCAGATTCTGCACTTGACCCGCGTGCCGGCTGCGGCAGCCGTACACGACGCCGTGAACCAGTGCCGGGCCGAGGGATTCCCGCGCGCTGGCGCGGCCGTCAATGCGATCCTGCGGACCATCAGCCGCCGGCGCGCCGAGTTGCCGATGCCCGGGCCCGAACACCCGCTGGAGCACCTGTCCATCACGCTGTCCCACCCGGCGTGGCTCGCCGCGCGATGGCTCGACCGGCTCGGCGCAGAAGCCGCCACGGCCTGGGCGACGTTCAACAATACGCCAGCGCCCATCGTGATTCGCGCTCACACCTGGCACGAGACACGGGAGGCCCTCGCGGCGTGGCTGCAGGAACGGGGCGTGGTCACAACGCCCGCCACGTTCGCGCCTGACGGGCTCGTTGTCACGTCCGGCAATCCGGTCATCGACGCGGCCGATGGCGTGGGCCGCCGGTTCTCTCTGCAGGACGAGAGCGCACAACTCGTGGCCGCGTTCGTCGGCGCGCGGCCGGGTGAGACGCTGCTCGACACCTGCGCCGCGCCGGGCGGCAAGACGACCGCGCTGGCTGGCGCCCTCTCGCCGGCGGGCCGGGTGGTCGCCTCGGACCTGCGTCCCCGGCGCGTCCGGCTGCTGCGCCAGACCATCGCCGCGTCGGGAGCCCCCGGAGTCTACGTGGTCCGCGCCGACGCCAGCCGCCAGCTGCCCTTTCGCCCCGTCTTCGACGCCGTCCTCGTGGACGCCCCGTGTTCCGGGCTCGGCACGATTCGGCGTGACCCCGATATCCGCTGGCGCCGGGCGGAAAGCGACCTCGTGGCCTTCGCCGAGGTGCAGATCCGGATGCTGGCCACGGCCGCCGCCGCCGTCCGGCCGGGAGGCCGGCTCGTCTACGCCACGTGTTCGAGCGAGCCGGACGAGAACGAGGCCGTCGTCGAACAGTTCCTGCGTGACCATCCCGCATGGCGCATGGATGCGGACCCGAGCCGCATGGCGGCCGTGCCTCCAGGCGTCCGGGCCTGCCTGGACGATGGCGGCTGGCTGGCGCCCCGGCCGGATCGCCACGGCCTCGAGCCGTTCTTTGCGTGCGCCTTGCGCACACCGGCGTGAGTCAATCGGGGTATCTGTAGTACATTCAAGGGTTGATGGCCGCTCCGTCCCGCGCCCGCACCTTCGGGCGCAAGTTCGTGCTGATCGCTGCGCTGGGCGCCACGTACGGCGTCTTCACGCTCGCGGCGATGAAGGTCGCGTTACGCGCCCGCGAGACCGCGGTGCCGTCGTTTGTCGGCCTGGAACTCGCCGCGGCGATGCAGACCGGCGATGACGTGGGCCTGAGCGTGAAGGTGGACGAAACGAAACGGTTCGATCCGAAGGTCCCTGTGGGCTCGGTGGCCGCACAGGACCCGGCACCCGGCGCGGCGGTCCGCCGCGGCCGCACCGTCCGCGTGTGGATCTCGTCGGGGTCGCGCGAGCTCCTGGTGCCGCGCCTCGTGGGTGAACCGCAGCGGACGGCACAAGCGCGGCTGCAGCAGGAGGGGCTTGAACTGGCGTCGGTCAACGACATCCGGTCGACGGCGTGGCCGGCCGACGTCATCGTGGCGCAGGATCCGCCGCCCGACGCGCGCAGCGCGCGGGTCTCGGTGCTGGTCAATCGCGGCGAGCAGGCCGGCGGGTTCGTGATGCCCGATTTAATCGGCGTGTCCGGGGAACCGGCCATGGAACTGCTGCGCCGGGCCGGGCTGCGAGTGACCGTGGTCGCCCAGCAGCCCTACCCCGGCCTGCCGGCCGGCATGGTCCTCCGTCAGCACCCGCCGGCCGGGTTCCAGGTCACCACCGAAGAGCCGATTTCTCTGGAGGTCAGTCGATGACGATCCGGCTGGCGCCGTCGATGCTCGCCGCCGACTTCGCGGCGCTGGGTGACGCGGTTGCGACCGCCGAACGCGGCGGCGCGGACTACATCCACCTCGACATCATGGACGGGCACTTCGTGCCCAATATCTCGATTGGGCCGCCTGTCGTTGCCGCGTTGCGCCGGGTTGCCACCGTGCCGCTCGACGTCCACCTGATGATTGACGATGCAGACCGCTATATTCCGGCCTTTGCGAACGCCGGGGCGTCGATGATTTCGGTGCACGTGGAGGCGCTGCCGCACCTGCACCGCACGATCGGCCTGATTCACGACCTGGGCCTGCAAGCCGGCGTGGCGCTGAACCCCGCGACACCGGTCGGCAGCCTCGCGGAAATCGCCGCCGACGTGGACTTCGTGCTGGTGATGACGGTGAACCCCGGGTTCGGCGGTCAGACCTTTATCCCGCACAGCACGTCCAAAGTACGGTCGATGCGCGCCTTGCTCGACAGCGTCGGCAACGCCGCCCCGATCGAAGTCGATGGCGGCATCGACATGGAGACGGTCGGGGCGATCGTCGAAGCCGGGGCCGAAATCCTCGTCGCCGGCTCGGCCATCTTCGGCGCGCCCGATCCGGTCGCCGCCGCGCGCGGTCTGAAGGCGCTGGCCGAATCGGCGGCCCGCTCGGCTGACGCGGGCCGGGGCCGATGAAGCGAGTGCTGGGGAGCCACGTGTCGGCGGCCGCCGTGCGCGTCCGGTACGCCGAAACGGACAAGATGGGCGTGGCGTACCACGCGAATTATCTGGCGTGGTTCGAGGTCGGACGGTGCGAGTGGCTGCGCAGCCAGGGCTGGAGTTATCGGGACATGGAGACCGACGGCACGATGCTGCCGGTCATCGAAGCGCATTGCGAATACCGTCAGCCTTCGCGTTACGATGATGAACTGGACGTGCGGACGCGAGGATGGCTGCTGTCGCCGGTGCGTGTCCAGTTCGACTACGAGGTGATCGTGCGATCCACGGGCACGATTGCCGCCGTGGGACACACCATTCACGCGGCAACGGACCCGGGAGGGCGACCCCGCCGGTTGCCGGAACGCGTCAGGAACCTGTTTTCATGAACGCACTCGGTGCCGGAACGGCTGTAACCACATTGCTTGAGACTCAGGTGCCCATGACTGCTCGTACTCGATTTCGCGTTGGCGCCGGCATCGGCCTGCTGGTGATCGGCCTTGTGGCGTCGGCCTGCGGCCCGAAGAAAGAAGTGGTGCCGCAGGGCATGCTGGAGGCCGACAAGTTCCTGTACGAACGCGGCCAGGAACTCCTGTCGAACAAGAAGTGGTACCAGGCGCGCGAGTACTTCCAGCAAATCGTCGAGAACTACCCGCAGAGCACCTACCGCCCGGACTCCAAACTGGGGCTGGGCGACACCTACATCGGCGAGAACACCACCGAGTCGCTGATCCTGGCGCAGAACGAGTTCAAGGAGTTCCTCACGTTCTACCCGACCAACGCCCGGGCCGACTACGCCCAGTACCGCGTCGGGTTCGCCCACTTCAAGCAGATGCGGGCGCCCGAACGTGATCAGTCGGAGACACGCGAAGCCATCGCCGAGTGGAACGCGTTTGTCGAACGGTACCCGAACAGCACGCTGCTCGGCGAGGTGCAGGCGCGCCTGCGCGAAGCGAAAGACCGCCTGGGCGATTCCGAATACGGGGTCGGGCTGTTCTATTTCCGCGTGAAGTGGTATCCGGGCGCGATCGACCGCTTCAAGGCGCTTCTCGCGAGCGACCCCGCCTACACACGCCGCGACGCGGTCTACTACTACCTGGCCGAGTCGATGGTGGCGCTCAGCCGGCCGGCCGAAGCCCTGCCCTACTTCGACAAACTCGTGCAGGAGTTCGCCCAGAGCGAGTACCTGGAGCGGGCCACGAAACGGGTAGCCGAATTGAAGGCCGCCGCCGACGAGGCTGCGAAAAAATGATCAGGAGTGGCGGGACGCCGCCGAGGAGGCGCGCGCAAACCGCCGATAGTAGTCGGCCGCCGAAATCACGGCGACGACCACCACGGCCCAGAGCGCGACGTGCCCCAGGAATGTAAACCAGGGAACCCCGTCGTGACCCAGAATCAGCAGAAGGATGGAGGCCACCTGGCAGGCCATCTTGCCTTTGCCGAGCGGCGACGACGGGATGACCACGCCGCGCGCGTAGGCCAGGCTGCGCAGGGCCGTCACCGCGAACTCGCGGCCGATGATCACGGCGACCATCCAGGCCGGCGCGGCCCCCATCTGGACCAGCGAGATGAAGGCGGCCGCCGTGAGCAGCTTGTCGGCCAGGGGGTCCATCAGCTGGCCGACGACGGTCACCTGCTTGCGCCGCCGCGCGACGTAGCCGTCGAGCCAGTCGGTGGCCGACGCGAACGCGAAGATGGCCGCGCCCAGCATGTGGTTCGTCAGTCCGGGCACGAGCCGCCCCTCGGGCTTGGTGAGGAGGACCACCACCAGCAGGGGGACGAGAAAGATCCGGACGAGCGTCAGGCTGTTCGGCAGGTTCATGCGGGTTGTCCCGTCAACGACGACGGTGGATCCGCGTCATTGTATCCTGAGAGACGATCCCGCCGCAGCCGCCCTGTTCCAGGAGCAGCCCGAGCGCGGCGGGTGATGCGTCCGTTTGAAGTAAGATAGGTCACTTGTCATGAAGGCAATCCTGCTCGCCGGGGGAAAAGGCACACGCCTCCGCCCCCTCACGCTGCACACCCCGAAGCCCATCGTGCCCATCTTCGGCCGGGCTTTCCTCCACTACCAGATCGACCTCGTCCGCCAGGTGCCCGAGATCGACGAAGTGGTCCTCAGCCTCAACTACCAGCCGCGCCGCATTCGCGAAGTTTTCGGCGACGGCCAGGATCTGGGCATCAAGATCAGCTACGTGGTCGAACCCAGCCCCCTGGGCACCGGCGGCGCGATCAAGTACGCCACCGGCTCCTACGACGACACCATTGTCGTGTTCAACGGCGACGTGATGACCCAGGTGCCCCTGGCCGACGTCATCCGCCAGCACCGCGAGCGCAAGGCCAAGGCCACCATCGTCCTGACACCCGTGGACAACCCCACGGCCTACGGCCTGGTCGAGACCGACGCCGACAGCAACGTGCGGCGGTTCCTGGAGAAGCCGAAAGCCGAGGAGATCACCTGCGACACGATTAACGCCGGCGTGTACATCCTCGAGCCCGAGACCTTCGACCGCATCCCGAAAGACACCGCCTGGTCCATCGAGCGCAGCTACTTCCCGTCGCTGGTCGAACGCGCCGAGACGTTTGTCGCTTACGTGTACCGCGGCTACTGGATCGACATCGGCACGCCGGAGAAGTACATGCAGGTGCACCGGGATGTCATGGACCGCCGGTTCGTGGCCGAGCCGTTCGGCAGCCACCCCCGCGGATCGATCCAGATGGCCGCCGACGTCAAGGTCGAAGAAGGCGCGATCCTGGAAGGCCCGTGTTTCCTGGACGAAGGCACGATCGTCAAGGCCGGCGCGCGGGTGCTGCCCTACAGCGTCATCGGCAAACACACCGTGATCGAAGAGAATGCCGTCGTGGACGGGTCGGTCATCTGGCCCGGCGCGCGTATCGCCAAAGACGCCCTCGTGCGCGGAGCGATTCTGGGGCGGCACTGCCACATCGGCCGGAACGCCGTGGTCGGCCCCGGCGTGGTCATGGGCGACAAGTCCGCGGTCACCGACTATTCGAGCCTGGTCTCTTCCTGATGGAGCGAGTGATGAGTGTGAAGCCGGAGATTTTCAAGGCGTACGACATCCGCGGGATCTACCCGACCGAGCTGAACGAAGAGACCGCCCGGCTGATCGGCCGCGCGTACGTGGCCTACCTCGGCGCCACCCGGATCGCCGTCGGCCGTGACATGCGCGTCTCGGCCCCGGCCATTGCCGCCGCGTTCATCGACGGCGCGCTGACCCAGGGCGCGGACGTGGTGGACTACGGGATGATCGCCACCGACATGCTGTACTTCGCCGTGGCGCGCGACCGGCACGACGGCGGCGCCGAAGTGACGGCCTCCCACAACCCGAAAGAGTACATCGGGATGAAGCTCGTGCGGGCCGAGGCGTTCCCGTTGAGCGGCGAAGCCGGCATCTCGCAGATCCGCGATATGGTCGTCGGCGGCACCATCCCGGCACCGACGCGACGCGGGACGCTGACGACCAACAACCAGCTGCTCGACGACTATGTGAACCACGTGCTCGGGTTCATCGACCCGGCTGTCATCAAGCCGTTCAACACCGTGCTCGACGCCGGCAGCGGCATGGCCGGCCTCGTGGCGCCCAAGCTCTTCGAACGCCTCCCGTGCCGGACCACGCGGCTGTGCTTCGAGATCGACGGAACGTTCCCGAACCACGAAGCCAACCCGCTCATCGAAGAGAACCGCCGCGACATCACGGAACGGGTCATCGCCGAGAAGGCGGATATCGGTATCGCGTGGGACGGCGACGCGGACCGGTGTTTCTTCCTCGATCGTGACGGCGAATTTATCCCCGGCGACTTCGTCACCGCGCTGCTGGCCGAAGCCTACCTGCTGAAAGAACCGAAGGCGTCGATCATCTACGACGTCCGGGCCAGCTACGCCGTGAAAGACACCGTCGCGCGTTACGACGGCCGGGCCCTGATGAACCGGGTGGGCCACGCGTTCTTCAAGACGCGCATGCGCCAAGAGAACGCCGTCTTTGGCGGCGAAGTGACGGGGCACTATTACTTCCGCGACAACTTCTACGCCGACAACGGCTTCATCCCGGCCCTGCTGATGCTCGAACTCATGTCGCGCAAGGGCAAAGCCCTGCACGAACTGCTCGAGCCGCTGCGCGCCACGTACTTCATCTCGGGCGAAATCAACACCAAGGTGAAGTCCATGGACGACGTGCAGCGCAAGCTGGACGGCCTGGTGGCCATGTTCCCCGGCGAACACATCTACCGGCTCGACGGCGTGTCGGTGGAGGCCGCGGACTGGCACTTCAACGTCCGCGCGTCGAATACCGAACCGCTGCTGCGGCTGAACCTCGAAGCCACCACCCAGTCGATGATGGAGAAACGCCGCGACGAGGTGCTGGGGTTTATTAGAGGCTAGAGGCTAGAGGCTAGGGGGAGTGGCGTCCGGCTTCAGCCGGACGTTCTCGGACGTTCTGAGCCGGACGTTCTGAGCGCCCCGGCTTCTGCTACAATATCGGGATGTCGGGGCGGTCTGGCCGCCCCGCTCCTTCACTCGAGCGGGCTTAGCATAGTGGTAATGCTCTGGCTTCCCAAGCCAGCTAGACGGGTTCGATTCCCGTAGCCCGCTCCATCACACTCGCGCTACCGCTGCTTGCGCCGCTCCGCCCAGTATTTCTTCATCCGCTCGGACACGATCTTGCGCTCGGCGCCGGTCATCGGCTTGCGGCGACCGCGTTTCTCGGCCACCCGGCGGACGACCCGTTCCGCGGCCACCACGGCCCCGTCGGGCGCTTCCACGACGTCCACCGACAACACCCGCAGGCCGGGGAAGGCCCGTTTCAACGCGGTGATTTCACGCTCCAGTTCAGCCAGTCTGGTGGCCGCGCCAAGCCGCGCGAGTTTCCTGAGATCGATGCCCTGCGCCTTCTTCATGGTGTCAGCCTCTTCCGGAAAGTCGGGGGGAGCCGCCCCCCTGTCACCCACATGATACAGAGGATACGAGGCCCCGGGCTTGTGATAATCTCATTCGCCTATGCCAGCCAACGATGCCACCAACGTCCTCATTTCGGCCGAACAGATCCGGGAACGCGTGGCGGAACTGGGCCGGGAAATCGCCCGCCAATACCCCGACGACGAAGAACTCCACCTCGTGGCCGTCCTCAAGGGCGCGTTCATGTTCCTCGGCGACCTCATCCGGGCCATGGACCGCAACGTCTCGATCGACTTCATGGCCGTCTCGAGTTACGGCAAAGGCACGACGTCTTCCGGCGAAGTCCGCGTCCTCAAGGACGTTGATTCCCGTCTCGAAGGCCGCAACGTCATCATCGTCGAGGATATCGTCGACACCGGCCTGACCCTGGCGTACCTGCAGGAGATTCTCCACGCCCGGTCGCCCAAGTCGCTGGCCACCGCCTGCCTGCTGAGCAAACCTTCTCGCCGGCTGGTGGACGTCAAGGTGGACTACGTCGGCTTCACGATCGAAGACCGCTTCGTCGTCGGATACGGGCTGGATTACGCCGAGAAGTACCGCAACCTGCCGTACCTGGCCGCGCTGGACTAGGCTGGGGGTTGGGGATTGGGGATTGGGGATTGGGAAGGCAGCCGAACCAGCCCCAGATGCCCACCCAGGCCAGCGTTCGCAGGTAGTAGCGCGTCTCCTGACTACTAACTACTGACTACTGACTACTGCCTACTTCCTGCTTCTTGCTTCTTGCTTCTTGCTTCCTGCTTCCTGCTTCCTGCTTCCTGCTTCTTACTTCTTGCCTCCCCCCGCCACCGCCGCCTTGACCCGCACGCCCATGGCGTTGGCGTCGGCCATGACCCGCGCCGCGTCCATGGTCAGGACCCGCCGGTCGCGCATCACGACCTTCCCGTCGATGATGCTCGTCAGCACGTCGTCGCCGCGGGTCACGTAGACCAGGTGCGACACCGGGTTGTACAGCGGCGTTAACCGGGCGGTGCGGGCGTTCACGAGGATCAGGTCCGCCAGCTTGCCCGGCTCGAGCGAGCCCAGGCGGTCGCCCATCGCCATGGCTCTCGCCCCGCCGATCGTCGCCATCTCCAGCACGCGGGCGGCCGGCATCGATGTGGGATCGTGGTCGATCAGCTTGTGCAGGAGCGCCGTGATCCGCATGGTGTCGAACATGTCGAGGTCGTTGTTACTGGCCGCCCCGTCCGTGCCCAGGCCGGCCGCAATCCCCGCCTCGAGCCACTTCGTCACGCGGGCCGTGCCGCTGGCCAGCTTCATGTTGCTCTCGGGATTGTGTGACAGGCCCACCTTCCGGCGGCTCAGGATGGCCAGGTCGTGGTCCGAGAGCCAGACGCCGTGCGCGGCCACCGTGTCCGGCCCCCAGAATCCCAGGGATTCGAGGTACGCCGTCGGCGTCAGGCTGTGGCGTTCCTGAGACGTCTTCTGCTCATCACGCGTCTCGGAGATGTGCGTCAGCAGCGGCACACCCTTCGTGGTGGCGAGAGCCCGGCACGCGCGCAGCGTGTCCGCATCCACCGTGTACATTGAATGCGGTGCCACGGCCGGCACCACGAGCGGATCGTTCTTGAACTCGTCGATGAACCGCGCCGCACGCGCGAGCGCCTCGGCCGGCGTCCTGGCATCGGCAACCGGGAACCCGATGACCGTCTGTCCAAGCACCCCGCGGAGGCCGGCGGTCCGGGTGACCCGGGCAGCCTCCTCCTCGAAGTAGTACATGTCCGTGTAGAGGGTCGTGCCCGACTGGATCATCTCGAGGGCCGCCAGCGCAGTCCCGACCCGCACGAACTCGGGCGACACCATCTTGGCTTCTGCCGGGAAGATGTACTGGTTCAGCCAGTCCATCAGCGCCATATCGTCGGCCAGCCCGCGGAACAGCACCATGGCCGCGTGGCCGTGGGTGTTGATCAGGCCGGGGGCCACAATCGTGCCCTCCGCCTGAATCACGTCCGTCGCTGTATAGTCCCGGGCGATGTCCGCCGGCGTGCCCACGGCCACAATCCGGTTCCCTTCAATGGCGACAGCTCCCGGCTCCAGCACCCGCCGGGCTTCGTCCATCGTCACGACCGTGCCGCCCGTGACGATGAGGGAGACCGGTTTGCCGGTGGGAACCGCCTGGGCCACGAGGATGGCCGTCACGGCGGCGAGGCAGGCGAACAGGACACCAATCTGGAGCGGACGGCGACGGGATAGCGGCTGAGACATGATGCAATTGTACCGCAGGGCAGGCCCCACAGGTGCTGGCGCGCCTGACAGCCGGAGCGGCTTCGTGTATAGTGTCGCCGTGTCAGTCCACCTCGTACAGCACCCGCTCGTTCAGGACATCCTGCTGTCGTTGCGCGACCAGCGCACCGAGCATGAGGCGTTCCGGCGCATGGCGGTCCGCATCAGCGTCCTGCTGGCGACCGAAGCGTTGCGAACGCTCCCCACCCGGCCCGCCAGTGTGATGACGCCGCTCGGCGAGGCGCACGGCCAGCGCCTGGGCACGGATGTCGTGGTGGTGCCCGTGCTCCGGGCCGGACTCGGCATGCTGGACGCCATCCTGGAACTCGTTCCGGGTGCCCGCGTCGGCCACATCGGGCTGCAGCGCGACGAAACGACCGCGATTGCCTCGCAGTACTACGCCAAGCTGCCGCCGAACCTGTCGGAATCCCTGGTACTCATCATCGATCCGATGCTGGCGACGGGAGGCAGCGCGGTGTCGGCACTGGACCTCCTGAAGGGCGCCGGTGCGCGCCGTATCCAGATGGTCTGCATCGTCGCTGCCCCCGAGGGCATCGCCCTCGTCGAGCAGCATCATCCGGACGTGGAGATCTTCACGCCGGTCGTCGATCGCGGCCTCAACGAGCGGAAGTTCATCCTGCCGGGGCTGGGTGACTTCGGCGACCGGCTCTACGGCACACTGTAGGACGCCATGGCGGACACGCCCACTCGCGCCCCTCATCCCCCGACTCCCGCGTCGCGCGGCAACACGCAGCCCGGCCCGTGGGCGACGGCGCTGACGCACATCGCGCCCAACACCATCGAGGTCCGGGGGTACCCCCTCGACGAACTCATGGGGAAACTGTCGTTCGGGGAGGCCATCTATCTGCTGCTGCGTGGCGAAGTGCCGACGCCCTCGATCGGCAAGTTGTTCGGCGCCGTGCTGGTGGCGTCGCTGGACCACGGGGTGACGCCGCCATCGACGATTGCGGCCCTGAACGTGGCGACCACCGGGGCGCCGCTCAAGGAGTGCGTGGCCGCCGGGCTGCTGGGGTTTGGGGCGCACCATAGCGGCGACGTGATGGAGTGCATGAAATTCCTGGACGACGTGCTCGCGGCGCGCCGCGAAGGGTTGTCGTACGAAGACGCAGCGCTGCGTGTGGCGGCCCCGTATTCCGCGCGCGGAGAGTTCCCCCCCGGGCTCGGTCACCGCATCCATACCCGCGACCCGCGGGCGGCGCGGCTGCTGCAGATGGCGCACGAGTTCGACCTCGGCGCCGATCACTGCCACATCATCCGCATCATCGAGCGCGTGGTGAACGATGCGCAGGCCAAAGGCGCGCCGCCCCTGCACATCAACCTGGACGGTGCCATTGCCGCCGTATGCGGTGATCTCGGATTCGACGCGGAGATTGCGGCGGGTTTGTTCGTCATTGCCCGCGTGCCGGGCCTGCTGGCCCACGCCTTTGAGGAGCAGCGCCGGCAACCGCCGATGCGCGGGATCAATCCGGCCAGCCACACGTACGACGGGCCGTCACGGCGCCGGCTGCCCGACACGCGTCGCTGATGCGCGCCGACGTGCGTGGCGCGAGACTGGTATTGCCCGGAGGCTACGGAATCCGCTAGACTAAGATTTCTGTTCGTGGGGCGCTTGGCTCAGCGGTAGAGCACCGCCTTCACACGGCGGGGGTCAGTGGTTCGAATCCACTAGCGCCCACCACCTCACCCCAGCAAGAACAGTGCTCTCTCGAGAACGCCCGGCCGACTGGTCGGGCGTTGTCATTTCCGGAGAGGGTTTCTGCGCTCTACCGCCACGGAAACAGGAAGGCGACCAGACCAGCGGCCAGGCCTCCCGCCAGCCCGAAGACGATGCTGGCGCCGGTTCTTCGTCGCATTCCCTGCTTCGGACACGTCGTTCGTTGAAGCAGCCAATCACTGGCCACGAAGACCACGAACACGGACCCGCCGACGGCGACATGCAGCGGAATCCAGCGAGCCAGCGCCGTAGCCGCAATCGGCGCCACAAGTCCGCTAGCAGCCCAAGACCAGTAGTGCGTGTTAGGCACCAATGTGGCGAACCTCTCCCGGCGCCAGGTCTTGAAGAGCCGCCAGCACCAGCGGCACGACTGGAAGTAGATCGGCCAACCGATTCGACCGCGCGTGGAGAATCGCCACGCCGAAGGGCATCCCAATCAGATGCTGTTGGTACTCCAGATTGGCATCCATCGTCACGAATGCGTCGATGCCACCCTGCGCTTCCCGGAGCAGAGCCCCATTCTTGAGCCCAGCCCAGCCTCGCCCCTGAACCGTCAGGACCTCGTGTCCGACGATGAGGGACACCAGGGAGTGCGGGAGAATCTCGTCAAGCAGTACGCGCACGAGCCAGCACCGTATCGCGCGCCAGTTCCAAGGCCGCGACCGCTTGTTCGCGTTTGACGGACGGGAATGCAGTGAGGAATTCGTCGAGCGTGTCGCCGCCCTCCAAGTAGTCGAAGAGCGACTTGACGGGGACCCGGGTACCGACAAAGACGGGTGTGCCCCCAAGGATGTCCGGATCACTATGCACGATGCCCAACAGCGGAGCCATGGTCATGCTCCTTTCACCGGCAAGTATAGATCTAGTCGTTCCGTCGTGGTGCCTGACATTCTCTGCCGCGAGGTGTTGGGACTGACACCGGACGGGCTCTCGAGTCGTTCGTTCAGCTGCCTGCGCTCGCGCGTGATTCTTCGCGCTTCATCAACGAGTAGAACTGCTCACATGCGCGCTGCGTCTTTGCGTGGTCGCACGTTGGGCAGAAGGGTGTGCACCCACCACCACTTCCGCCCCGCCCCCCACAACTCGGGCCGCGATCCCGAGTACCGAGTCGTCGGCCCAGCTGCCAGAGAGCGAGCTCTGATACGTTGTTTCGACACCAACCTGGGCGACCTGCTGTCTCGCTAGCGTCGAGCGAGCAGATTATCTCCCCTGCGAATCCACGACGACCGCGACGATGGATTCAATGGTGGCCACACGACCAGACTCGTTCCGAATGCCCACCACGAAGGGAACCGCGTCCCGGTGGCGAATGTCCGCGACCGTCTGACGACCGATGATTGCGCCCCCGCGAGGATGCAGAACAAACGTCGTCGATCGTGGCGTGTCGGGCCGATTCCGGCATGCGAGTACCGGCAAGAACAGCAAGACACACAGGACCAGTATGGCCAACTGGTATCCTGGCGACGCAGCCCTCTCGCGTTCTTCAATCATCGCCAGTTCCACATTCCAGAGTCCCGCGGGCCGCAGAACCACGCTTCATCGTCGACGCATCGCAGGCGTCTCCGACGTGTTCATGCGGTTGAACGGACGACCGGCCCCAGGTTCAACCAGATCGCGACCGCGGTCATCACGAGAATCACGCCGATGAATGCCAGGACGTTGATCGCGACCCTACGTGCTGTCATTCCGTTCGGTCCCCTTCTCGGCGGAACGAATCCTCCGGTCTGTCGTCCAGAAGCGCTGGCATCTGAGTCGCAAAGAACACCCCACGCGCCAGCCCCATGGGACATCGCGCGCATTCTTCCATGTGAGGTCCGGGACCACAAGGCCCCATTGCACAGAAATCGTCGGTCACTGCTGGGTTCGTGAACGACCGGAGCCCGGCAGGACCCGGCCTCGGGAAGTGGAAGTAGCAAGAGTTGCCCTATACACGTCGAGCCATTCGCAACGGCGGTGACCGCCGTCGCGAATGGCTCGATCGTCTTCGTCCGCCCCCGAACCGCCCGTCCGGCGACTGGGTTACTTCTTGGCTTCCCTGATCAGCAGCTGCAGCAGCCGCGCGTAGATCTTGTCGGCGTCGGCGTACGTCTTGGCCCACTGCTCTTCCGAGATCTTCTGGTCCTTGCGCCACTGGTCATCGAACGTCGTCCGCTTCCCCGCGATCTCGGACGAGTCGAATCCTCTGCCCTCCTCACGATCGGGCTTGAGGCCGTCGGCGCCCAGATCTTCAAAGAAGATACGGCTGCCGGCTTTCGCGGCGCTGTTGAGGTCGATGTAGATCTCCTGGTACTCTTTGCGGAACAGTTTTTCGTTCAGGAGCACCGCCGGCTCGTACTTCGCGCCCACCACCAGCAACTGGCTGCCGGCAAAGTACATGGCCGCCACGAAGCCTTCGGCATCGGTACCGTCCTTGGCCGCGATGGTCATCAGCTTCTTGCCGTCCATCACCTGCGCCAGTTCCTTGGCCAGGGCGGCCGACGTGCCTTCCTGAGCGAAAACCGGCCCGGCCACCAGAGTCAGCACAAGGGCCGCGAGCACTGCAAGAGTCGTTCGACGGGCATGCGTGATCATGGAATCACCTTCGGAGGGGGCGATTTGCTGGCACGTTTCTATCACGCGCACGGGCCGTCGTCAACGTCCCTGACGCGGCGCATCCGTCGCCCCTCAGCCGATGAAGAGCGGATCTTCGTCGTCGAACCGGGACGCCGCCCGGGACTGACCGCCCTGCCGGACGGCCTTGAACGCCCCCACCACCCCGCGGATGGCCGCCACCACTGCCATGAGTTCACGAATAGGCCCGACAATCGCGTGCTGCACGACGCCCAGCGTCTCTTCGGTCCGCCGCGAGACACCGGCCAGCATGCCGTCCACGCGCTCCATCTGGACGGCTGCGAGGCCGGTCACCCGCTGGAGGCTCTCGGCAACGGCCGTCAGCCGGGTCGCCACAGGCACGAGTTCGGTCTCCACCCGCGTGGCCAGCACGTCCACACGCCGCGACAGGCGCAGGAGCACCACCACCACGACCACCTGCACCGCCGCCATCACGAGGACGGCGAGGGCGATGAGCCCGAGAAACACGTCTGTCACGCCTGCTCCTTGTCACGGGCGGTCTGGTAGGCGTCGCGCCCGCGCTCCACCGCCGTGGCGATCGTCTCGCGCTGCCGGTGCACGTACTCGCGCGTCTTCGCCGCCGCTTCGGCGACCTTGTCGCGCCCCTCGCGGACCTTGTCGCCCAGGAATTCCCGCGTCTCTTCGCCCTTCGCCGGGGCGAACAACAACGCGACGACGGCCCCCACAAGAGCACCCAACGTGAAGGCCACGACAACTCCCGTGGCTCCGTTTCCTCTGTCCTCTGCCATGGCTGGGCCCCTCCCAAGGCCTTCGGTCGCCCGCCGGGCCGTCCCGGCGGCTCGCTAGGTTCATCATACAACCGCACGGGGGCGATCGAGCCGCTTTCGGCTACGCCACGCCCATGGCGCGTGTCCGGAGCTTCTTGATCTCGTCCCGAATCCCGGCAGCCTTCTCGAACTCGAGGTTGGCGGCCGCCGCCCGCATGTCCAGGCCCAGTTGCGAGATCCGGGCCTCCAGCTGGGCCTGTGTCAGGAACACCTCACCCGGACCCTGCTCCGCGTCAACGGTCACATAGTCCCGCTCGTACACGCTCATCATCACGTCGTCGATGCTCTTGACGATGGTGGTCGGGGTGATGCCGTGTTCTTCGTTGTACGCGCGCTGGATCAGGCGCCGCCGCTCCGTCTCGCGGATGGCGGTCCGCATCGCTTCGGTCCGCGCATCGCCATACATGATGACCCGCCCGTTGACGTTGCGCGCCGCTCGCCCGGCGGTCTGAATGAGCGCCCCGCCCGATCGCAGGAACCCTTCTTTGTCGGCGTCCAGGATGGCCACCAGGGACACTTCCGGCAGATCGAGCCCTTCACGCAGGAGGTTGATCCCGATGAGCACGTCGAAGACACCCCGCCGCAGATCCCGCAGAATCTCGATGCGCTCGAGGGTCTCGATGTCGGAGTGCAGGTAGCGCACGCGCACCCCCAGCTCGTGGTAGTACTGCGTGAGGTCTTCCGCCATCCGCTTGGTCAGCGTGGTCACCAGCACCCGCTCGCCCACCGCCGCCCGCGCCCGAATCTCGGCCAGCAGATCGTCCACCTGGCCCGCCACCGGCCGCACCTCGATCTCGGGATCCAGCAGCCCAGTCGGCCTGATAATCTGCTCGACCACCACTCCCTGCGACCGCGACAGCTCGTAAGGGCCGGGCGTGGCCGACACGAACACCACCTGGTGCGCCCGGCGTTCCCATTCGTCGAAGTTCAGCGGCCGGTTGTCGAGGGCCGACGGCAGCCTGAACCCGTAGTCGACCAGGACCTGCTTGCGTGACCGATCGCCGGCGAACATCCCGCGGATCTGGGGCACGGTCTGGTGGCTCTCGTCGACGATGACGACTGCATCTTCGGGCAGATAGTCCAGGAGCGTCGGCGGAGGTTCTCCGGGCTGGCGCCCGGTCAGGTGCCGCGAGTAGTTCTCGATGCCGTGGCAATACCCGATCTCTTTCATCATCTCGAGATCGAACATCGTCCGCTGGTGCAGGCGTTGCGACTCGAGCAGGCGGCCCTCGCGATCCAGCACGGCCAGACGCTCGGTCAGTTCGGCCTTGATCGTCTCGACCGCCTCCCGCGTCCGCTCGCGGGGCATGACGAAATGCGTCTTCGGGTAGATCGCGAGACGCTCGAACCGGCGCAACGCGCGCCCGGTGAGGGGATCCACCGCCGACAGCTGATCGATGTCGTCGCCGAACAGTTCGATGCGGATGGCCGCCTCGTCGTAGGACGGGTACACCTCGACGATGTCTCCCCGCACGCGGAACGTGCCGCGGCCGAACTCCACGTCGTTGCGCTCGTATTGCAGCTCCACCAGTTTCCGCAGGAGCTGGTCGCGCGCGATACGCTGGCCCCGCTCCAGCGCGATCACCATGCCGTAATACGCCTCCGGCGAACCCAGGCCGTAGATGCACGACACGCTGGCCACGATGAGCACGTCCCGCCGCTCGAGCAGCGACCGCGTGGCCGACAGCCGCATGCGGTCGATCTCGTCGTTGGTCGTCGCTTCTTTCTCGATGTAGGTATCCGTGGCCGGCACGTAGGCTTCGGGCTGGTAGTAGTCGTAGTAGCTGACGAAGTACTCGACGGCGTTCTCGGGGAAGAACCGCCGGAACTCCTGGTACAGCTGCGCCGCGAGCGTCTTGTTGTGCACCATGACCAGGGCCGGCCTGTTCACCCGGGCCAGCACCTGGGCCATGGTGAAGGTCTTGCCCGACCCGGTGACGCCCAGGAGCACCTGGTACGGGTCGCCGCGGCGCAGCCCGGCCTCGATTTCGGCGATGGCGCGCGACTGGTCGCCCCGCAGCTCGAAGTCGGATACCAGGTTGAATCGATCGGTACGGGACGACATGAGGGCCTCGATGCCGGACGCGCGAACGGACGTCAGGGCCGCTGACGGAACGGGGCGAAGTACCCCTTTCGGCTGCGCACCTTCAAGCCGGGACGCTTGAGCTTGATATCCACCTTCCGCCAGCTTCCATCGGTCTTCGTATTCGTCGAGAGGTACCCGATGGTGTACTGGGCGCGGATTTCCGCCACCACTTTCTCGTACGCCGGGTCCAGGTCCTTGGGCGACGTCGGAAAAAACGCCAGCCCCCCCGTGGCCTCGGTCATCTGCTGCAGACGGATTCGTTGCTCCATGCTCTTGCCGCCCGTGGGCGACCGCAGGAACCCCACGGCGAACATGGTGACGTCGGACCCGCGCAACAGGTCCATGGTCTCCGGGTAGGTCATCGTACTGCTGGTGTCCATCCCGTCCGTGTAGAGCACGAAGATCTTCCGGCCATCCTGGCCGGCGGCGCCGTCCAGGTACACCCCCATGGCGTCGTGCATGGCCGTATTGCCGTCCGGCTTCCGGCGGCGGATCCGCTCGACCAGGCGGGGAAAGTCGGCCGGGCCGTATCGCGCCACGCGGACCTCGGTATCGAAGTCGACCAGCGTGACGTCCACGGCGTCCGGCAGTGCGTTGAGGAACTTGATGGCCGCGCTGCGCGACAGGCTGATGTCCTCTTCCATGCTGCCGCTGCTGTCGACCAGGAGACCCAGGTGCAGTTCGGGCGCCGGCTTCGCGTCGCCGCGCAGGAACAGCCGGACGCTCTGACCGGATCCGTCTTCGGTGATCGCGAAATCGTCGGCCGTCAGATCGGTCACGAACCGCCCCTCCCGGTCGGTGACGGTCACCCCCAGGCTGACCAGATCCACGGTGCTGCGAAAGACCTGGGCCTGCCCCACCAGGCTCCACAGGCCTGCGACGAGACCGGCAACGATCGCGACACGTTTGGCCACCAACTCCTCCGCTCGGCTGCTCGCACAGGTAGAAAGGGAATCTTACACTGCCCGGCCCGTTGACTTCGCCGGGCCGCCGCGCGCGGATGATGGGGTATAATGTGTGTTTGGCGTTATGCACCCCTACGTGTCCGGATCGCGGCCGGCGTCGAGTCACACATGAGATGCCTGGCCGTCTGTCACACTGAGCTGGTTGTCAGGCTCCTGCAAAAGGTCCTGCCCCCCGGCTTCGACGTCGACTTCCTGGTGGAAAGCCGTGCGCTGGCCCGGCGCCTGCACGATGCCGGCGTGCCGGTGGTCGCCGGCGACATCAAGAAGACCGAGACCTACGTCAAGTCCGACGTCGGCCCCGCCACCTGCATCATCATCGAAGACAGCGGGCGTCAGGGGCTGCGCCACCAGCTCGATGCCATCCGGGACGCCGGAGCCACGCTGGTGTATGTCCTGTGCGAGCCGCGCGCGGAAGAGAGCCGCGCCAACGAGCGGCGGCAGGACCAGTTGCGCGCGGCGTTTCCCGAACTGGCGTTCCTCTCGATGGCCGAGCTCATCGGCGGGCCGCTCGTCACCGAGGTCAGCCGGTCCCTGACCCGCGCCCGCGTCCAGCAGTATCAGCGTTTCTTCAACGACGCCGATCGCGTGCTGATCCTGCTCCACAACGATCCCGATCCGGACGCGCTGGCGTCGGGCCTCGCGTTGCGTAACCTGCTGCGCCGCACCAAGGCCACGGCGATTCTGGGCGCGCTGCAGGGCGTCACCCGTCCCGAGAACCTCCGGATGGTCAACCTGCTCGACATCCACGTCGAAGTCCTGACCTCCGACGCGGTGAAACAGTTCGATCGGATCGCCATGGTCGACGTGCAGCCGCACTACTACGGCGGCCTCATCGATCGGGTCGACCTCGTCATCGACCATCACCCGCCCCAGCCGGGCTACAGCGCCGTGTTCCGCGATATCCGCCAGAACTACGGGTCGACCTGCACGATCCTCACGGAACACCTGCGCGCTGTGGATGTGAACATCTCGGAACGGACAGCCACGGCGATGCTGTACGCCATCAAGTCGGACACGCTGTTCTTCAACCGTCAGGCGAACCGCGTGGATCTCGAAGCGTTCTCCTTCCTCTATCCCCTGGCCGACGCGGCCATGATCCGGAAGATGGAAGGCGCGGAAATCACGATGGAGCGCCTCGCGTTCGTCACGCGCGCCCAGCAGACCGGGGTGTTCAACGAGCAGGTGTTCTGCGCCTTCCTGGGGCAGTTGCCCCGCGAAGACTTCATCCCCTACGTCGCCGATTTTTTCCTGCAGCTCGAGGACGTCAAGTGGACGATCATCTCGGGCATCGTCAACGAGACGCTGGTCGTGTCGGTCCGGAACCTGGGGTATTCGCGCAACGCGGGGGAGCTGGTCCGCCGGATCTTCGGGGACATCGGCAGTGCGGGCGGCCATCGGGCGATGGCCAAGGCGGTGGTGCCGCTGGCGGCCTTCCAGAGCCGGTACGGCCCTGTCGCGGACGATCGAATCTCGCCGGCCATTCACCGCCTGGCGCTGGAGTTCCTCCACGAAGGCGCCGCCGAGAAGAAAAAACCTGTCGTCAACGGCACGGCGTAAACGCCGGCGCCCCGTCGTCCGCCCCACCCACCGCCGGCTCGATGAACTGCCGGTACGCGTCTTCGTAGCCCCGCGCCATCACTTCCGGGAACCCTTGCACACGGTCGGATCGATCGTCGTACGCCCCCGAGAAGTCCAGCGGGCCGGTGGGATTGTGCGCGGGCACGATGACGTGCAGATGGCGGAACGACGCACGCCGCGTCCAGATGGCATCGCGCACCGCCGCCGCTTCCTGGGACGACAGCCACTCCCCCAGCTTGCCGAATCCGTCGAGCCGCGGAGCCACGAGCGCGTGAGGCTGCGAGGCCGACGACACCGAAGACACCACAATCACCTGCTCCGCGCCGGCCGCCAGCACCTCATCGAGGACACGCGCCACCGCTCCCGGGCGATCGCACAGCCGGTGCGTCTCGCCGCGCCAGTAACTCTCGGGTGCGAAGGTCACCGCCCAGGGCATCGTCGCCACGGGCAGGCAGAGCGCCGCCGCCAGCACATCGGTGACGTGATCACGGTCCACACCCACGAGATCCAGCGCTTCGGCGGCACGGGGCCCGGGCTCGGGTCCCGGTCGCTGGGGGGCTCGGGCAAAGTACGCCCGGCGGTAAGGTTCGGCCAGCGCCGCCATCACCAGGTCATGACGGGCGTCGCTATCGTGCACCACGGCGACGACTTCCCGGAACCCGGGCTGCCCCAGATTCTCGGCCAGCAACTCCGCGTACCGCCGCGAGAGTTGTACGGCGTCGGGTTCGGAGATTCGGGCTCCGCCGATGAGCAACTGCCACAGGTGCCGGCGCCAGAATTCCACGATCCCGGCCGCGCTGACCGGCGCGCCCAGGACGCGCCACCAGAACGCCCCGCGCTCGCGGGTCCGGCCGGCGGTCCGGCTGCGCCACGACGCCACCAGCAGCAGCAACAGCACCAGCGCCAGCAGCAGCAGGGTCAACTGGGGAATCCAGGTCGTCAGCCGGCCCGGCAGGAATGCGTCGTGCACGAGCGCCGTGTACCGGTCGGCCAGTTCGGTGGCCGCCGTGAGCCCCAGCACGCCAGCCAGGAATGCACCCAGGTACACCAGCGTCCCCAGGGCCAGCGCGGCCATCGGCACGACGGCCGTGGCCAGCGCCGCCAGGGTTGCCCACGCCAGCGCCCGGACGGCCGGACGCCACGCGTAGAACTTGCCGACGCCCGATTGCAGCCACGCCCCGTCACTCGCCCACAGACGGCTGCCGCCGTCGACCGCGTGGAACAAGGCACTCACCACGCCAATACCGTGGCCGGCCACGATGTCCACCCGGACACCCGCCTCCGAAAACGCCTTCAGCACGCCGGCGTGATAGGCGCCGGCCGACCCGGCCCCCGTCAGCACCAGCGCCGTCCGGTACCGGGGCGAATAGGACGACGCACGCGGCGCCGGCGTCGAAGATGAGCCCGGCTGTGGCGTGGACAGGGTCAGACCTCGTCGTGGACGGTCACCAGTTTGAGCAACTCGAACCGACGGACGCCTGTCGGCGTCGGCACGCTCACTTCGTCGCCGACCTGCTTGCCGACGATGGCGCGGCCGATGGGAGACGCGGTTGAGATGAGTCCCTTGGTCGCGTCGGCGTCTTCCGGCATGACGAGCTGATACGTGGTGGGCGCGTCGGCCCCTTCTTCCATCAGGTGCACGGTCGAGCCGAACGCCGCCTTGTCGCGCGGCAACCGATCGAAGTCCATCAGCGAGATCTCGGCCATCCGCTTGCGCAGCATACCCATCCGCGCCTGGACGTACGACTGCCGTTCTTTGGCCGCCTGGTACTCGGCGTTCTCGCTCAAGTCTCCCAGTTCACGAGCCCGCTGGATCTCCTTCGGCAGTTCCTTTCGGAGCTCGCGATCGAGATCGGCGACTTCGTCTTCGAAACGTTTGAGGATGCGCGCCTTCATCAGATACCCTCTGGATTCGAGAACACCCCACCCGCAACGGGCGCGGCGCCGTGCCAGGCCCGCAGAAGCCCGGCACCAGTGCTCATGCCTGGATCCGCCACGGCAAGGATAATCTGCTAGTTTACCATATCTGGTATGCTCGTCTGGACGGCTCGCCGCACGCCCCGGACATCCGAGTGAGAACCATTACCAGTCGCCAGCACGCTCTTGTCGGCCGCTTCCGCGCGGCCGCCGCGCACCCGTCCGGCTCCTCCGACCTGCTCATCGACGGCCCGCACCTCGTGCGGGACGCCCTGGCCGCCGGGGTGCACCTCGAGGCCGTCGCCACAACGGCGTCATCCCGGGAGGACCCTGAAATCGCGGCCCTCGTCGCCACGGTGGCGGCGGCCGGCATCGACCTGGTTTCCGCCTCCGAGCCCGTCATGGCCGCGCTGAGTCCCGTTCGCACGCCAACCGGCATCGTCGCCATCGGCCATCGGACACCGGCCACCCTGCTGGCGGTCCTGGCCCGCCAGCCCGCGCTTGTCGTGGCCCTGTCCGGCGTCCAGGATCCGGGCAATGTCGGCGCCGTCATTCGCGCGGCGAATGCCGCCGGCGCCACCGGCGTCGTGGCCCTCGAAGGATGCGCCAGCCCGTTCGGCTGGAAGGCGCTGCGCGGGGCCATGGGCAGCACATTCCGGGTGCCGACGTGCGAAGGCAGCCAGCTGGCGGAGGTGCTCACCGATGCCCGTCGCGCCGGGTTGCAGTGCTTCGCAGCCGTGCCGTCGGGCGGACAGCCCCACTTCGACTGCGACCTGCGGCGACCCGCGCTGCTCCTGTTGGGCGGCGAAGGACCCGGACTCGACGCCGGGACCATCGCCGCCGCCGACGCCGCGGTCTGCATTCCCATGGCGCCCGGCGTCGAATCGCTCAACGTCGCGGTGGCGGCCGGCGTGCTGCTGTTCGAGGCGCGGCGTCAGCGATCATTGGGCGACGCCCGGATCCATCGATGAACCGTCCAGGCCTGTTCGACGACGACACCCCGAAGGGTCCCCGCGGACGCGCGCCCCTTGCCGAGCGTATGCGGCCGCGCACGTTTGACGAATACGTCGGACAGACGTCTCTCCTTGCCCCTGGCCGCCCGCTGCGCGAGGCGATCGAACGTGACGTGCTGCAATCCGTTATCCTGTGGGGCCCGCCGGGCACGGGCAAAACCAGTCTGGCCCGTCTTGTCGCCGAGACCACCAACGCGCACTTCATCGCCTTCAGCGCGGTGTTGTCGGGCATCAAGGAGATCAAGGACGTCATGGCGGAGGCCCAGGCCGCCCGCCAGCGGCTCGGGCGCCGGACGATTCTGTTCGTGGACGAAATTCACCGCTTCAACAAAGCCCAGCAGGACGCGTTCCTCCCCCGCGTCGAAGCCGGCGACATCGTCCTCATCGGCGCCACCACCGAGAACCCGTCGTTCGAGGTGAACGCGCCCCTGCTGTCGCGCTCGCAGGTCTTCGTGCTGCAGGGGCTGACCGACGACGACCTGCGGCTGCTGGTGGACCGCGCGCTGGAAGACGACGAGCGGGGGCTGGGCGCCGAACCGGTGAGCGTGACGCCGGAGGCCAGGCAGGCCATCGCGCGGTACGCGAACGGCGACGCCCGCGTGGCGCTGAACCTGCTCGAGTTCGCCGCGGCAGCGGCGCCGGTCGTCGAGGGGCAGCGGCTGGTGGACGAGGCGTTCCTCAAGTCGAGCGTTGCGCGGCGCGCGCTGCTCTACGACCGCGCCGGCGAGGAGCATTACAACATCATTTCGGCACTGCACAAGTCGATGCGCAACAGCGATCCGGACGCCGCGGTCTACTGGCTGTCGCGCATGCTCGAGGCTGGCGAAGACCCGCTGTACATCGCCAGGCGGCTCGTCCGTTTCGCCTCTGAAGACATTGGAAACGCGGATCCGCAGGCCCTGCAGATCACGATCGCCGCGAAGGACGCCACGCACTTCCTCGGCATGCCGGAGGGCAACACCGCCTTGACGCAGGCGGTTGTCTACCTGGCGACCGCCCCAAAGAGCAACGCGGTGTATGCCGCCTACCTGGCCGCCGCCCGTGATGCGCACCGCGATCGGGCCGAGCCCGTGCCGCTGCACCTGCGCAACGCGCCCACCGACCTCATGAAGCAGCTCGACTATGGGAAGGACTACGAATACGCCCACGACGACAAGGCGGGCGTGACCGGCATGGAGTGCCTGCCGCCGTCGCTCGCCGGTCGGCGGTACTACGATCCAACCGAGCGCGGCTTCGAACGCGAGATCAAGCGGCGGCTCGACGGCTGGGCCGCGATCAAGCGCGCCCGGCGAGGGGGGACGCCGGAGGGGGGCACGTAGGGAGCAAGAAGCAGGAAGCAAGAAGCCAGCCGCGCGCGCCCACCAAGGTGTCATCCGAAGAGCGCCGTTCCCGCGTCGTCGTCGGACATCCTGACCATCTTCTGGAATCGCAGGCCGAGTTTTTCGAGGACCCTGATTGAGGGCAGGTTGTCCTTCGTCGTCAGCCCCACAATCGACGGGGTCCCAAGCCTGACGCGTCCATATTCCTTCACCGCGCTCGCCGCTTCGATGGCGAACCCACGCCCCCAGAACTCCGGGAGAAACGCGAATCCGATGTCGGTCACGTCGAGGCGATCCCGGTACAAGAGGCCGCAGATGCCAATCGGCGCTCCCCCGTCCTTCAGTGCCACCAGGAACTGCCCGTAGCCCGCCTTCGGCTGGTTGGTCCATGGGCCGTCGCTGAGGAACCGCCGGGCGTCATCCAGGTTCCTGACCCCCTTGTCGCCGATGTTCGACAGGAACGATGGTTCATTCGTCAGGCGAAGGACGAACGCCGCATCTTCGGCAGCCAGCACACGGACGACCAGACGATCTGTTTCAACAATCATGGCGCGGTATCCCCGTCCAGTCCCTGAAGCGCCCGCAACACCCTCATGGCCGTCTCAGCCTGATCGACAGGCACGAAGATGTGGTCGTGGTGCGTGCCGGCCACCACGTTGCAGCTGATGCCCGCCCGTCCCAGGGCCGTCGAGAAGACCCCCGTCAGCCCAACCGCGTCGAGGGCGGAATCCACGGTCAGTGTAATCCACGCGCACGGGAACGTCCCTGTCAGCCCCGCAGCGGCTGCGCGCGATCTCTCGACGACGACCGACAGGCCTTCCGGCTCGTGGATTGACGCGACGAGGTCGCCGGCCGCGAGCGCCTGGCCTTCGGCCAGCGACGCGAACACATATGTCCCGGGGTTGAGCACGGGTTCCATCGTCCGAACCAGGGATTCGAGTTCGGCTGCCCGGGCCGCCCGCGCGCGGACTACCCCCTCCACGGCGGCAACCAAGTCCCGAGGCGTTTCGACGGAGGTGAACGCTCCGGCCCCGTCCAGTTCCTCCCGGGATCCGAATCCCCACAGCACGCCTATCCCCGGCACCCCGTTGGCACGGGCACCGATGATGTCGTGCTCCCGATCACCAATCATGACCGCGTCGGATGGGTCCATGCCCTCATGCTGAAGTACGTAGGCAATCAGGGACGTTTTGTCACCCCGCGTCCCGTCGAGTTCACAGCCTTCGACGGTGACGAAGAACTCGACCAAACCGAAATGGTCGATGATCCGCCGGGCGAAGACAGTCGGCTTGGAGGTCGCCACACTCAAGCGGTGGCCCTGCCCCCGCAACTCGGCCAGCGCGTCTTTGATGCCCGGATAGACCTCGTTCTCGAAGAGCCCGACGGAGCCAAAACGTTCGCGGTATTTCTCGAGCGCCTCATCCGCCTGGTGCGCGTGCTCGGCGCCCAGGAGCGTCGCCAGGCTCTGCTTGAGCGGCGGTCCGATGCACCACCCGAGCTGGTCCGCGGCAGGGACAGGCCGCCCGAGCGCCGCGAGGGCGTGCTGAATGCACCGCGTGATGCCGGTGAACGGGTTGGTCAGCGTGCCGTCGAGATCGAACAGCAGGTGCATGGAACCCCAACCCCCAACCCCCAACCCCCAGCTAGATGCGCTGGAAGTTCTTCTCGACTTCCCGCCGCGACAGCCGCAGCATTACCGGCCGCCCGTGCGGGCACACGGTCGAATACGCCGTGCGGCGCAACTCGTCCAGGATGTGCACCATCTTCTCGTGGCTCAACGGGTCGTTCGCTTTGACCGCCGCATGGCACGCCATCGTGGCGGCCATCTGCCGCAACTGGTCGTGCACGGCGGCTTTCCCGCCCAGGCCCTCCAGGTCGGTCGCCAACGCACGCACGGCACTCGCCGCCTGGTCGTGGCTGAGCAGCACAGGCATCGCCGTCACCTTCACGCTCGCGGGGCCAAACTCCTCGATCTCGAAGCCGCACTGGTGCAGCTCCTGTGCCCGCTCGACCAGCACGGCTCGCGCATCCGGCGACAGGTCGAGCACGAGCGGCGTCAGCAACCGCTGGCTCTCCATGGTGCCCTCGGTCAGCCGGCCCATAATCCGCTCGTACAACACGCGTTCGTGAGCCACGTGCTGATCGATGATCGCAATGCCATCGTCGTCCACCGCCACGATGAACGTGTGCCGGAACTGTCCCAGCGGCATCAGCGGCTTCATGGTGATGTCGGCCAGCGACCCGTTCGCGGCGCCAGCCAGTGACGGCGCAGCCGCCGGCGTGACGATGTCCAGTTCCCCGGCGTCAGGCGGCGAACCGGCCCAGCCCGGCCCCGGTGACGGCGTCTGCCAGCCTGCCCGCGGCGCCTCGGGCAGGCCCATGGGCGTCATGTTCGACAGCAGGCTGGGCAACGAACCGGCAACCGGCTCGGCGGGACGGTCGGCTGGTGCCACGAGATGGAGTTGCGGCGCGGGCCCGGTCCCGATGGCATCCGCCACCGCACGCCGGATGACTTCGTGCACCAGAGACTGATGGCGGAAACGGACTTCGGCCTTGGTGGGATGGACGTTCACATCCACCGTGTCCGGCGGCATCTCGATGAACAGGTGCGCCTCGGGGCTGCGCTCGCGGGCCGTGGCCCGCGCGTATGCGTCCACGACGGCGTGGGCAATCGTGCGATCCTTGATGATGCGGCGGTTGATGAAGAACTGCTGCGCGCCACGCGTCGGGCCGTCATCCGAGAGCGCCGCCACGTACCCGACAACCGTGAGTCCGCCCCCTTCCCGCAAGACACGGACGAGGTCCGGCCGCTCGCCGTAGATCTGGTAGAAACGTTCGTCGAGCCGCTGCACCGGCGGCACCCGCAGCAAGGTGCGCGGGCCGCTCGTCAGGACAAACCCGATCTCGGGATACCCAAGCGCGAGCAGCGTCACCATACGCGACACCTGCGTGGCTTCCGCGACGTCGGACTTCAGGAACTTCCGTCGGGCAGGCAGGTTGTAGAACAGGTCGCCCACCTCGACGATGGTGCCCGGCGCCATGCCCGTTTCGGTGATCGATGCGACGATGCCGCCATTGATGCGGATTTCGGTGCCGGACTCGGCGTCGCGCGGACGGGTGCGCAGCACCATGTGCGAGACCGACGCGATGCTCGGCAGCGCCTCACCCCGAAACCCCATCGTCCGGATGGCTTCGAGGTCTTCGGCGCGCGCAATCTTGCTGGTGGCGTGCCGCTCGAGAGCCAGGCGCGCGTCGTCGGGATCCATGCCGATTCCGTCGTCCTCGATCCGGAGCAAGCGCTTGCCGCCCATCTCCATGGCGATGGTGACGCGGGTGGCTTCGGCATCGATGGCGTTCTCGACCAGTTCCTTGACGACAGACGCCGGCCGCTCGACGACTTCGCCGGCGGCAATCTGGTTGGAGAGTTCGGGCGAGAGGCGCGTGATACGTCCCATGGCGGCTCAGATCCAGCGCTTGCGGCGGAACAGCCAGAGCATGGCCGCCGACATCATCACCATCATGCCCAGCACCCACCAGAACTGGCTCCCCTCGCCGCCGGGCAGGTGCGGCAGGCCGACGTTCATCCCGTAGAGGCTGGTGAGCACCGTCAGCGGCATGAAGATCGTCGAAAGAATCGTCAGCACCTTCATTACCTGATTCAGGCGATTCGAAACGTTCGACAGGTGCATCTCGAACATCGACGTCATGCGATCCTGAAAGAGCAGGGCTTCGTCGGCCACACGGACGACATGGTCGTACACGTCGCGGAAACGGAACGCCAGTTCGTCGCTGAGCTGCGGGAACTCCCGGCGCGCCAAGCGCCCGAGCACGTCTCGCTGCGGCAGGATGACCCGACGCAGCGACGTCACGTCACGTTTCAGCGCCAGGATGGCCCGCACAATGTCGCCGTCGCTGTCGTTCTCGAGGATCCTCTCTTCGAGGTCGTCCAGGCGCGATTCGATACGGTCCACTTCAGGCCGGTAATGGTCCACCATGGTGTCCACCAGGCGGTGGACGAGCGCTGCGGGACCTTCCGACAACACGCGTTCGTTCTTCAGGCAGATGCCGGCCACTTCCGGAAACGAACGCGAGAGGCTGTCGCGAATGGTCACCAGGAAGTGCGGCCCCATGAAGAAGTCCACGTCGTGGGTCGCCAGCTCCGACGCCGTCGAGTCAATGCCGTGGAGGATCAGGTACAGGAAGTCGCCGTAGTTCTCGATCTTCGGGTGGTGGGACTCGGCCCGGGCATCTTCGATCGACAGCGCGTGGAACCTGAACGGATCCGACAGGAGCCCGAGTTCCTCTTCGGTGGGATCCGTCATGTCCACCCAGAGCACCACGCCCGTGGTGGGGTCCAGCCAGGCAAGGTCGATGCGATCTTCCGTCGTCGTCTTGCCGTTGCGGTACAGGTAGATGTCGACCATGGGCGTTCCTCGGGGATGCGCCAGCCCCGCCGGCTGCCCGGGCCGGCGCGAGACCATCTCCGCATGGTACACGAAGCGCGCGTCCCGGGGGTGGTGAGCGACGCGGGCCGCTCCGACCTGCAACTCGCGGAGGCCGAGGTGGACGCCTCCGAGGACCATCCTGCCGGCCGTGGGGCAACCGGCCATTTCCATCTATAATCGGTCGGGCTCGCGGCAGCCGGCGTCCGCAGCGACGCGACGGCGGGCGGCCCATCGTGAGCCGGTCCGCCTCCGACGGCGATCCGGAGTCGTTCATATTCTCGGGGTCTATATGTTCAAGAAGCTCAGCCTGACAGTGGTGTTGTGCCTTGGCGTCCTCACGGTCTCCGCGCAGGTTACGCCGCCGGTCGTGGAGGATCTGAACAGCGACTTCAAGCCGGTCAGGTGGCGCTCGATTGGGCCGTTCCGCGGCGGACGGTCCGTGGCGGTGACGGGCGTCATCGGCGACCCGAAGACGTACTACACGGGCACCACCGGCGGCGGGCTGTGGAAGACCGACAACATGGGCCTCACCTGGCGGAACGTCTCGGACGGAAGTTTCAAGACGGGCTCGGTTGGGGCGGTCGCCGTGGCCGACAGCGATGCGAACGTGGTGTACGCCGGTATGGGCGAGCACGCCCCCCGGGGCGTCATGACGCACCACGGGGATGGCGTGTACCGATCCACCGATGCCGGCAAGACGTGGACACACATCGGTCTGGAACAGACGCAGCACATCTCGCGCATCATCGTGCACCCGAAGGACCCGGACACCGTGCTGGTGGCGGCCCAGGGCGCCCTCTACGGCCCGTCGCCGCAACGTGGCGTGTTCAAGTCCACCGACGGCGGCGCGGCCTGGAAACGCGTGCTGTTCGTCGACGACAAGACGGGCGCCGTCGAGCTGTCGATGGACGCCACGAACCCGCGGATTCTGTATGCGGCGATGTGGGAACACGGCCGTCGGCCCTGGCAGGTCATCAGCGGAGGGCCTGGCAGCGGACTGTACAAATCGACGGACACCGGCGAGACCTGGACGAAGATGACGGAAGGCCTGCCCAAAGAGATGGGCAAGATGGCGATCGCCGTCAGCCGGTCCGCCCCGGACACGGTCTATGCCCTGATCGAGAGCGATTCCGCGAAGGACGATCGCGGTCTGTACGTGTCGACCAACGCCGGGAAGAGCTGGAGCCAGGTCACCAGCGACCCGCGCCTGATTCAGCGAGCCTGGTACTACACGGAGCTCTTCATCGACCCCCAGGACGAACGCACGATCTACGTGCTGAGCGCCCCTGCCCTGCGTTCGAAAGATTCGGGGAAGACCTGGCAGACCCTGTCGGGCACGCACGGCGATTACCACGACATGTGGATCAACCCGAACAACTCGCGCAACTTCATCATCGCCAACGACGGCGGCGGGGCGGTCACCTTTGACGCGGGCACGAGCTGGAGCACGCAGGATACGCAGCCGACGGCGCAGTTCTACCGGATCAACGTCGACAATCGGTTCCCGTACCGCATCTACAGCGGCCAGCAGGACAACACGTCGGTCGTCATCGCGAGCCGCGAACTGGGCAGCGGGAGCATCACGCCCGCAAGCTGGACGGCGTCGGCCGGCGGCGAGAGCGCGTTCCTGGCCTTCGACCCCGACAACCCCCGCTACGTCCTGGGCGGCAGCTACCAGGGCACGATCGATGTGATCGACACGCAGGCCACGGCCGGCACGAACATCATGGCGGCGCCGATTCAGTACCTCGGCATGGACGCCAAGGACATGAAGTACCGCTTCAACTGGAACGCGCCCATCATCTGGAGCCGGCACGAGCCGAACACCTTCTACCACGGCGCGCAGGTCCTGCTGAAGACGACCGACATGGGCAAGACGTGGAAGGAGGTCTCGCCCGACCTCACGCGGAACGAGAAGGAGAAACAGGGGACGCCCGGCGTCCCGTACACCAACGAGGCGGTGGGCGCCGAGAACTACGCCACGCTGGCCTACGTCATCGAATCGCCGCGCGAGAAGGGCGTGATCTGGACCGGGAGCGACGACGGCCTGGTCCAGCTGACGCGCGACGGCGGCGCGACCTGGAACAACGTCACGCCGAAGGGGCTCGCGGAGTGCCTGATCAACGCCATCGACGTGTCGCCGTTCGACAAGGCCACGGCCTACATCGCGACGACGCGATACAAGTTCAACGATCATGCGCCAGGGCTCTACAAGACCACCGACTACGGCGCCACGTGGACGAAGATCGATCGGGGCATTCCCGCCAACGCGTTCACCCGGGTCGTCCGTGAAGACGATGTCCGGCGCGACCTGCTGTACGCCGGTACCGAGCTCGGCGTCTTCATCTCGTGGAACGGCGGCCGTGACTGGACGGCGTTCCAGCTGAATCTGCCGATCACCCCGATCACGGACCTGCGCGTGCACCAGGGCAACCTGATTGCGGCCACCTCGGGCCGGTCCTTCTGGATCCTGGACGATCTCTCGCTGATTCGGCAGTACAAGAAGGACACGCCCGACCTGTTCTTGTATCAGCCGGGCAACGCGTATCTGGTCAATGGCGGCAGCGAGCTGAACAATCCGGACGACGACTTCACCGGAGCGAGTCCCACGAGCGGCGTGAACCCGGCAAACGGGATCGTCGTCTACTACCGCCTGCCCGAGATCGAGAAGACCGCCGACATCACGCTCGAGATCGCAGATGCGTCCGGCAAGCTGGTCCGCACCTTGTCGTCGAAGAAAGATGCCGATTTCAAGAAGTGGGACGGCGGCCCGAGTGCGGAACCGGTGCTGCCCAAGTCGAAGGGGCTGAACCGATTCGTGTGGGATATGCGCTACCCCACAATCCCGGGCGTGCCCGGCGTCTTCATCGAGGGCAGCTACCGCGGACACAAGGCCATTCCGGGCACGTACCACTTCACGCTGAAGGTGGGCGACAAGAAGACCGGCACCAAAGCCGAAATCCTCGCCAATCCGTTGTATCCGACCAGCCCTTCGACCTACGGTGAGTACCACGCCGTGATGTCCGGCATGGAGAATGAGCTGACCGCGATGCACCGGCTGGTGAACGGCCTCTATGACCAGCAGAAGCAGCTCGAAGCGCTGCTTGCGGCATTGCCCGCCGGCGACAAGCACGCGTCCGTCAAACGCGACGGCACGGCCGTGCTCGAGAAGCTCAAGGCGTGGGACGGCGAGATGATTCAGCGCCGTACGAGAGCCTATGACGACGTGGAGAATTTTCCGAACAAGTTCACGGCCAACTACCTGTTCCTGATCAACCAGACGGAAAGCGACATGCCCCGCGTCAACCAGCCGTCGCTCGATCGCCTCGCCCAGCTGAACGCCGCGTGGTCGAGCCTGAAGGCCCGCGCGGACAAATTGACCGCCGAGGAGATTCCGGCGCTGAACAAGCAGCTCTGGGAGCTGGGTGTTGGCGCGATCTGGAAGAAGTAGTCGAAGCTCGTCTGGCCGCCGCGCGGCCCTGATCAGCCGCGCGTCGGCCCCCTCCTCCCCGCTGCCCCTGACCATCTCGGGCAGGACCTCCTTGACATCGGCTATTAGAGCGAATACTCTATTGACTATCAAGTAGATCATCTGCTCTAACTGGCCATCGGAGGAGAGCATGACACGAGCAAACGGCGGCATGACGAGACGGGGATTCGTGAAACGTGCGACCGGGGTGGCTGCGGTGGTCGCCGTGGGAGGGGTCGGCGGTGTCACAGTCTGGGACCGGACGACACAGCCAGATGACCTGGCCGAGGCCTGGACCACGGCAACCGGGGTCGATCGGATTCTGCTGGCGGCGACGATGGCCCCAAGCTCGCACAACACGCAGCCCTGGCGGTTCAGCGTCGACTCCGGGAAGATTGACCTCCTTGGCGACATGGACAGAACCATGGGCAAGGCCGATCCGCGCCTGCGGGAACTGCACGTCTCCCTGGGTTGCGCGCTGGAGAACGCGGTGATCGCGGCAGCCGGCGCCGGAACACCCCTGGCCGTCGAGCGGGTCCCCGGAGTTCCCGGCAGCCATTTCGCCAGGCTGCACTTCGCGCCGCAGGGCGCCACGACCGACGCGAGGGCCGATCTCGCCGCCGCGATTCCCATTCGCCGAACCAACCGCGGTCCCTACGACGAGCAGCGCGCGGTCGCCCCGGCCGCACTCGATGCGCTCGGTGCGCTCGCCTCAGAGAACGTGCGCGTGGTGTGGCTGACATCCGCTGGCGCCCGTTCGCGCTTCAGCGAACTCAGCGTCAGGGCGACCGAGGCGCACATCGCTGACACCGAAATCCAGCGAGACAGTCATCGCTGGTACCGCATGCGCCGTTCTGAGGCCGCCACGTACCGCGACGGGATCACCGTGAGCGGGGCGAATCTGCCTGGGGCCATCGCCCTGATGCTGGGGCTCCTGCCTCCCACGCCGGACTCGTTCGACGCAGGATGGGCCAAGGCGACACGCGACACGCACTGCGGCACCGCGCTGGCGTTCGGCCTGCTCGTCGTCGAGCACACCGGCGACCGCGGTGCCTGGGTCGACGCCGGACGCACCTACCAGCGTATTCAGCTTGCAGCGGCCCTGAAGGGCCTCTCGACGCATCCGATCTCACAGGCGCTCGCCATTCGGGACCGCGAGGTCACGGCCGGATTGCCGGGCCCGTATTCGGCTGGTCTCACCGAACTGGGCGGGGCGGGCGAAACCGTGCTCGCGTTTCGCATCGGCTACCCGAAACGCGAGCAACCGCCGAGCCTGCGGAGAGCCCCGGTGGTCGTGAAGGCATAACGGCCAGGTTGACCGGCCGGAATCGTGTACGCACTCACTGTCTGGCACGTCATCCGCACACCGGGAGGGCATCGTGGCACGCCGAAGCACGAAGGCACACATCGTCGACGTTGCAGTCGCCTTGTTCAACGAGCGCGGGACTGCCGCGGTGAGCACCAATCACATCGCAGACGCCGCCGGCATCAGCCCCGGCAACCTCTACTATCACTTCCGCAACAAGGAGGAGATCATCCTGCACGTCTACGAACGGGCACTGCGCGCCTACGATGACGTCTGGGAACGCGCCGGTGCGGCACCGCCGTCGCCCGAGACGGTTCTGCGCCTGCTCGAGGACACGTTCAACGCGCAGTGGCAGTTCCGGTTCTTCCAGCGCGAGTTGCCGTGGCTCGTCCAGGGACACGAGTCGATTCGGAACCGGTACCGCGACGTCCAGCGCAGGAGGCTCGCCTACTACCGGAGCCTCATCAGCGCGTGGATCGCGGCCGGGATCTGCCGGCCCCTGCCGGATGAGCAGCTCGATGACCTCGTTCTGGCGAGCTGGGTCGTCGGAGACCAGTGGCTCGCCTACCTGGAAGCGATGGGCGACGCGACAGACGAACAGGCCGTGCGTCGGGGCGGGCGTTTGATTCTCGAGATCTTCCGGCCGCATCTGGTCGGTGTCGCGCCCTCCCCTTCCTGAGAGCACGCACCGACACTCGGCCGTCGGGCACACTATTTCGTCGGGGCCATGTAGTTGATCATGATGACGAGATCGTCACGCCCGGTCTGCTTGAGCCCATGAGCGCTTCCGGCACGCGTCAACACGGCCGTGCCTGGCCCGACGATGACGTCCTTTCCGTCGAGGGTCATCACGCCCTGCCCGCCGAGCACGTAGTAGATCTCATCGTGCGTCTGCTCGTGGTAGCCGATACCGGAACCGGGCTTGAGGATACGCTTGCGAAACACCAGACTGAGGTTCGGTAGGTCACCGAAGAATGAATGGCCGATCGTCTCCCCGCCCCCGTTGTGGGGTCCAGGTTGCGGCGTCGCGACCGCGGCATCGTGTTCAATGACGTAGCCCCCCTTCACGGGCTTCTGCTGCGAGGCCGCGTGCGTGAATCCGGCGCCCAGCACGAACGCTCCCAGTGCTGCCAGCACGAGACACTGTCTCATTCATCCCTCCGCGTGCAGGGGCGCCGAGCAAGTCCTCATTTCCAGCCCGCCCCGCGCGCCGCTTGCTGGATCCACGCCAGCAACTCCGCGCCCTGCGCTTCCTCCAGCGTCCTGACCTTCACGTAGCGAGATTCTTCTCCAAGTGGTGGCGGAGACGTGAACTCGGCACCACCGAAGAACACGACATTCACCGAGACATCGTAGGCCACCACTTCGATGAGCCACCCACGTTCCGGCAAGCCGTAGTACGCCTTCTTCCACTTGATGGCGTACTGAAGCCCGGGGATGGTGTCGCGGATGAGCGCGTCCAGGCGTTTGACGATGGGGCACAGATTCGGCATCACGCACCGGATCCACTCCTCGATGTCAGCGTGACTATCCGATGGGATCGGCGGCTTCCTGGTCGCAAGTGGCTTGAGTATCTTCTTCATGGCATGGACCACCCTGGGCATCGCGGTTGCTGGCGCGTGCCGTCTATGGGAATCGGAGCACGTACCCCGCGACCACGACAATCAGTCCGCCCACCGCCAGCACCAGCTTCGCTCGCCTGTTCGACACGACCACACTGATCATCGACAGCAGCACCCCGGCGCTCATGATCTGTCTGGAGTTGACGCTACCTGGTGCCGGCAACCGTGCCAGACTCACGGCGAGCTTCCACCCGAGCATCACAGCAACGGCCAACGCCAGAAATCTCACCCACGTTGCAGTGACGGCGGTACCCGGTGTTGGTGCTCCGTTCATCGACCCCTCCCTGACGTCAGGCGTCCGTGGCGAGCCTAGTGGCCCGTATCCGCTGAAACAGTAGCGCCTTCCGGGCGGGGCGTTGCTCTTCCCTCGGATATGACCCATATCCTCGGTCATCGCGCCTGGCGATCCGGGCGCCGCGCTCCGGAATCCACTTCCGTTTCAGCGGATACGGGCCACTAGTCTACTGCACGCCGGCGTCAGGGCGCCGCCGGGACGCTATGACTGCACGCGCTTTCCGGCTGCGCATGATTCGACGAGGCGGGCCAGACGGCGGGCCCGGGTCGCGGGGTGCTTGGAGCTCGCGACCCAATGGACGACGGCTCGGCGATAGCTCGGTGGAGTGCCGTTGAAGAACTGCCACGCGGCAGGAGAGCCTGTGAAAACCGCCAGTTCCTGCGCAGTGAAGGCTGGAGGAGCCTCTTGCTCGTAGGAATAGACGCTCGATCTGTGGTCTGCACGATGCGAGTAGGCGAGCAGACCGGGCGGCTGCATGCGGCCCTGGGATATCAGGACTTCCACCTTCGCGATGTTGATGGCGCTCCAGTTCGAGTCTGGTCTGCGCGGTGTAAACCGAATCTGGTAGGACACGTCGTCGATGCGCTTCCGAACCCCATCGATCCAGCCGAAGCAAAGTGCTTCATCGACGGACTCGGACCAGGTGAGGCTGGGCCTGCCAGAGGCGACCTTGTAGAAGCCGACGAGGAGTTCGGAGGCTGAGGATCCGTGACGAGCCAGCCACCTGCGGAATGCTTCAGGCGTTGGGAAGAAGACTGGCGTGTGAGATGCGATGAGCTTTGACATATGCGGCCTGACGCCGCGCTTCAGCCGCGGCGCGCAGATTGGTGTGCGTGCAGCACCCTCCAGTGCCCCTCTGGTCCGTCGAACGGCTGCGGCTCGCCCGCGGCGGGCGCTCGCGCAGAGTCTACCCCCTTTGCCACCACGCCACCGTCTGGTGCAGCCGCTTGTTAGGCTGCGTCTACCTGTGACGGCCATCGCGAAGATGACCCACCGTGCCACCAAGACGGCGTCGGTACAACCACCGAAGAGCGACAAACATCACCGGAGCCGCCATACACACTACGCCGAGCCACCCAATTGTGGAGGTCGACTCCTCCCACGATTGCCGGGACCGCATCCCGTAGCCGGCCAGGGTGGTGCCCATACCGAAGAGAACCATCCGCCATGCTTCGCCTCGCCCGGCCGAGAACACCCTGAGAAAGCCGGTGATGCCAACGACGATCACCGCGGCGCCCAGCAGCATTTGCACCGTGCCCATGGCGACGAAGTTGAAGTGACTGGGACTCATGAAGTGCTTTCGTCGGATCTCTCGTCCGTAAGCAGCCTGACGTCGCCACTGTCATTCAGCCGACGTCAGGACGCAACCCGGCGGCGCCGGACTTCTTCGACGAACTCTTTCGCATCCTTCAATCCAACGCCGGTCGCCTCCCGATACCGCTTGATGGCCACAATCGTCTCGCCGCGATCGAGCGCCTCCCGCACGGCCGGCGGCACGTCACGCATCGGGTCGAACGCGATGCCCGCCGCCGCCAGGAGTGCGTCGACCTTCGCCTCCAGTCGCGCTAGCCGCGCGAATCGGCGCGCCTGCGCCGTCTGCAGGCTGAGAACCGCGGCTATGACGACCCCAACCACGACGGCCATCGCCAGAATGTCGCTCACGGATTCCCCCTGTCTGGTCTCGACTGTCTAACGTCAGGCCTCACCCGCCGGCGCTCAGGCTCCCACGGGCGCCGGTCGCGCGCATGCGCTTGTTCGGCGGCCAATCGTCTCTCGTTTCACTCTCACGCGGCATCCCCGTTGGTCTACGAGACGCCCGTGTCGTCTCTATCTCGTGGTGATGTTGCACGTGAAAGTGGTCCACATTGCGACTGGAGTACCGTCCGGCCTTCGGGCTGGGTCGAATCGCCACTGTGCTACGGCCTTAGCGCACGCTTCAGTGAATTCCCGATTCTCACCTCGAATGATCCTGACGGGCCTCACACTCCCATCTCGTGCGATCACTCCCTCGATGGCGACCTCGAAGTGACTGCCGCGTGGAAACTCCCGAGGCGGTCGGGGGCGGACATCCACGATCTTTCGAGGCGGCGCCGACTGTGGTGGAATTCCACGTGTCGCAGCTTGCACTTCGGGATCCGTCAGCGGCGTCAGCTCCAACGGCCGATTGACGACACAGCCGACGAGTAACGTCAGAAGAGCCACACATGGCATGGGCGTCCTCATATTGATCTCTTTGCTCCTCTGGCAGAACCTGTCCGCCGAACGGTCGCGTTCACCCGCGGCCGCTCATCATGAGCCCGGCGGCAGTCTGGTGCAACCCGGTGTGAGGCAGCCGTACACCACTGAATCGTGGCCCCATCAATTCCGTTACCCATTTCGGAGGTGATTGCTTCGGCAAGGCATGTCCGTACTGGTCTATCTCCGGAGACCACTCGACCAACGGACGCCCAGTTGCCACATCGTGGAGTTCGTAGTGCATCCCGTTGCCACCATCCACAGTCTGCTGGTGGAAAGCGACTGTCTTCCCAGCCTCCAGGAACTTCCATTGCCAGACGGGAAGGCCCTCCCCTTCGAAGGTGACCATTGCCGTCTGGCTGCCTAACGGTCGCTCTGTTGACGCCCAGAAATGACGGGATCGACGTTCAGAGAACCATCAACCGCCGTCCGCTCTCTGGCGTATCGCGCGCATTCTTCCACGCAAGGCCGGCAACCGCAAGGCGCCGTTGCACAGAGAAATCGAGGAGGACGCTGGCGGTGTAGCCAGCGAATGGCGCGCGCGGGCTAACCGAGGAAATGGCCGCCATCGCCCGCGTCCAAGCCCTGGCCCTCCGCGTCCTGGCCGAACGGCTGGAACATGCGGAGGCTCCCGCCGAACTCCTCGATGTATCCTTCCGCGCCGCGTGAGTCCCGTCTCGGCTATCGTCCGCTGCCGGCTTCTGCCCACGCCCGGATCTGGTTGATAGTGGCGGTGGCGCCCCCGCAGACGACCACCAGCACGGATCGTGCGTCAGCAAGTTCGACCGCGCGCTCGTAGACCGGGGCGAGGCTCGCTCCGCACGCCGGCTCGACGAGAATTCGGTGATCCTCGAGGAACCGCTCGCACGCGGACAGCGCACTCCCGTCCGACACCACGACGCTCCTGATCGGGTGCTCCCGGGTCCAGGCAAGCGCCTGCTCGCAGACCCGCTTCGCGCCGAGCGACGTGGCGACGCTGGCGATGCGATCGAGCTCCACGGTGTACCCGGCCTCGACGGCCGCGCGGAAGGACGCAGCCCCATGCGTCTCCACGGCAACCACGGGCACGTCGCGCCAGCCGTGACGGTGCAGCCCCTGCACCACGCCGCAGAGCAGACCTCCGCCGCCGACGCACAGCACGATGATCCCGGGACGGACGCCCGCGGCAACGATCTCGTCCACCAGCGTCGCGTGACCCTCCCAGACCAGCGGATCGTCGAACGGATGGAGGAACGCATCGGTGGGTCCGCGGAGCGATTGTGCGAAGGCATTGGCTTCCTGCCACGACGCCCCGTGCACGACCACGCGGGCGCCGTCCTGCTGCAGCAATGCCTTCGCACGCTCCGTCGTCGTCTCGGGTACCACCACCGTGACCGGGACGCCGAGCACCCGGCCCGCGTAGGCAACGGCCAGGCCTGCATTGCCGCCGGACGAGGAGACAAAGCGCCGGGCGCCGCGGTCCCGCGCGGCCTCGCAGGCATGACCGATGCCACGCAGCTTGAACGAGCCCGACGGCTGCAGGCTGTCGAGCTTCAGCCAGACGCGGTGCCCGAGTGCGAGCGTCAGCGGGCGTGATTCAACGAGCGGGGTGTCGACGTGGAGCGGCACGGCTGTCCGTTCAGACGTGCTGGTCGACCAGGATGGGATTCCCGTCGGGATCGACGGCCACGAAACTGGCCGGCCCTGTGGTCGTTTCGTCCGCCTCCTGGTTCAGCTGTACGTTCTGCGCCTTCAGCTGACGCTGCAGCTCCCGCACGTCCGTGAACGTTGGCAGGGCCTGGGCGTTCTGGTTCCAGCCGGGATTGAACGTCAGGATGTTCCGGTCGAACATGCCCTGAAACAGCCCGATCACGCAGTCGCTGTTCTTCATGATGAGCCAGTTCTGCGACGCATCCCCGTGGAAGACGGTGAATCCGAACTTCTCGTAGAAACTGCGTGACGCCGCCAGGTCCTTGACCGCGAGGCTGACCGAAAACGCACCGAGTTCCATGTTGCGCTCCTTGGATTGGAGAGGTTCGAGGGGAATCGCCCTGAGGCGCTAGTTGCAAGCGCGTATTCGACGGCTCGCACACGACGTCACCTGACCGGCGGCGACGATTGGTGTGCGTGCAGCACCCTCCAGTGTCCCTCCTTCATGACGAACACGACCGTCTCTGCGAACGGCGTCGTGAACACCTGGCCCTGCGTGGTGGTCGCGACCGACTCGCCTTCTGCCGCCAGGAATGCGACCTCAGCCGACAAGACCGTCACATGCTGGCGCTTCCAGCGATACTCGATCCTGCTGATTCCCCGCAGGTTGGACTTCACCCGCTGCAGCGCTTCCTCGCGCGTGGCCAGGAACTGCCCGTTCTGAATGACCGACCCCTTGTCGGTGTCGAGCATGAAGCTGAACAGCCGCTCAGCATCAACCGCTTCCCCGGCTCGCGCCATCTCGGCGTGTGTTGCCAGCACCGCCTCCTCGATAGCCCGAGGACCTTTGGTTTGCTGAGCCAGTGTCGTGCCGACACCCACAAGCATGAAGAGCCCAGCCGCCGTCAGGATTCTGAACCGTGCACGCGTCGCCATTGGGCGTCCTTTCCTTATTGTCTTGCCAGCTCGTGCGTGTTTGCTGGTCCGTCAAACGGCTGCGGCTCGCCCGCGGCGGGCGTTCGCGCAGAGTCTACCCCCTTTGCCACCACGCCGCCGTCGGGTGCAGCCGCTTGTTCGGCAGCGCCGCGCGCATTGCGTCACGGTCACCGGAGGGGGCCGGGCCGCGCCCGACCTCGTGGTCGAGAAGATACACCGATTCGTTCGGGAAGGTGTGGCCGGACAGAGGCTCGTAGACTCCATCCACCGATTTCTTCAGGAACAAGAGATAGCTGCGCCCTTCCAGCATACCCAACTGGCCGCCCGCGTTGACGAGACCCGGTGGAGGCTTGCCGGGCTCGGGCGGATGGTCTTTGCGCCAGCGCTCCATGTCGAGTCGGTAGTGCCTCAGGCTCACATTCACTCCGACACCGGCCTGACCATCGGCCTTGAATGCCGCCTTGACACGGAATGTCGTGCGCATCTCGACAACCGGGAGCGCCGGGGCGAGCTCTGGATGGCTCGTCTGCCGACCCGTATCGCTCGTGCTTGTGCACTTAGCGACAACGACGACATCGGCCTTCTGCAACAACTCGTCATACGTCCAGAGGTAGCCAATCTGCGCCGGCGCGTCCGGAGTCGCTCCAATTACCAAGCCACAGGTCAGCAGTACGGTCAGACTCAGCTCGCGCATGACCTACTCGCCCCACATCATGAACGTCTGCCCAACGTACGCCCTCACCCGCGGGGGCCGCCCACTTTGAATCAACCGTAGTTCACTGCCCAGCGGCCGCCGGCGGGTGCAGCCGCTCTTGGGGCGGTCTATCGAGGCGTAGAATTGCCTTACCATGACTCAAGCCGTCGCTGCCGTGCTGGCCGATGCCCTGCGACTCGACGAGCAAGCCCGGGCCGAGCTGGCCGCCGAACTGATCGCGAGTCTGGACGGGCCGACCGATCCAGATGCCGAATCGCAGTGGGCCGCCGAGATCGAGCGGCGAGTAGCTGCCGTCGAGTCGGGTGCGACCACCCTGGAGCCCTGGGATGACGTCCGGCGTCGGATAGAACGAGATGTCCTCGGCCGGTGACTCAACCCATCCGGATTCACTCGCTCGCGTCCCTTGAACTCACCGAAGCAGTTTGCTGGTACGAATCGAAGCCGCTTCAGCCCCGGTGGCTCACGTTGGCTCCGGCCGCCGACGGCTGCCGGATACCGTGTTAGGCCTCTCTTGGAACGGTCCGGTGGAACAAGAACGCGAGCATGATTGCGACAAGGAGAAACACCCCCACGTAGCCGAGGATGCCGACATTTCTCAGCTGCATGTCGCCGAAGATCACACCACCGAGCCCGGCCAGGGAGAGAACTCCTGACGTAATCATCAAGCGCCGAGTCCAGTCAGCGAGGCGGCCGCCGGTCACCGCGGGGGCCGCGAAGAACATCGCGAATGGGAAGAACACATCCCATGCGAGGATGTCGAGCGCGTACGCGACGGAGGGCCACGTGAATGACAGGAACAAAGGTGCCCAGGACTGCCCGGCGATCGCCGCATCGCGGCTGAGGGTTAGGACCAGGAAGTGGACGCTACTCGTCACGCCGGCAAGCAGCGCCATGAAGATGACGGCCACGAAGCTCAGCGCCCGAAATGGCTCTGCTACCCATGTGTGGAGCGCCACCATGAGGGCGACCATCGCGGGCATGAGCGCGAGGATGAGCACTTCGAGAATTGTGAACATCGGGTCGCCGATTTGTGCGTCCGGCGACGGCAGGGATATGAAGCCGATGATCAGGGTCACGGCGTAACCCACGATCAAACCGGCGGTCGCGACAGCGGAGACAAGCCCCAACCGTCGTGCGGTATCCGTGAAGCCGATGGCCATCTTGTATTCCCTGTTCGCTTCAGCTCTGGTAGGCCTGACGTCCTGCCGCTCAGCCGCGAGCCGCGAGTTTCAATCCCCACTTGACTCACACGGACCCGCCGCTCGTCGGCTGCAGCGACCTGTTAGGCGGCTTTGCACCGCCACGGCGGCGAAACCAGCTGGAACCTGCAAACTGCTGTGCGGCTTCACCGCGGGTAAGCCACCCAAGCACCAAACCAAGCCCGCCGGCTCCGACAGTCAGGAAGAAAACGAGACCCAGAACCAACACCCCGCGAGTAGTTGAGCCGGCCTGGCCAACAATTGGGAGCCTCAACTCCAGCGCAACCAGCATCCCCGCTACGACCACGAGGGCGCCAACCAGAACCGAACAGGCGATGAAGTACCGGCGCCACGACTCCGGCGTCCAGTAAGGACGCCGACGCAGGTAGCCGGCCCGTGCCTGAAGCAGGAAGTCGACTGACAGATAGACAATGGCCGAGTAGCGCATTCCTATCGTAAGCGGAGAATCAGGCAGCAGATTCGCAACAACCAGCCCGCCCACCGCAAGGGGACTGCCAATGTCTCTCATGATCGTCATGCTGGTCTTTCGCCTGTCCGCCCAGACGTCAGGCCTCACCCGCCGGCGCTCACGGTGTCGCCGGAGCCGGTCGGGTGCAGGCCGTGTTGGGCATCATTTTCGTGCGCGCCAGACCCGCGGATCGCGCTTCGCGTGGAAGACCGCGACCAGGAGTATCGCCTCCGGTTCCCCCCGATAGAGCAGGCTGTACGGGAATCTTCGAAGCAAGGCCCGTCGGACACTCCGATGCACCAGGGGAAACTGCTCGGGGTGCGCGATTGCCGAGTCCAGTCCCTCCCGCACGGCCGCCAGGAACTCATCGCCGAGTCCAGTTCTCGCCCGTTCGTACCAGTTGTATGCGTCTTCGATATCGCCGGCCGCTTCCGGGCGGACGATAACGTGGCGGGTCACCGGCCCGTCGTCCGAAGCCGAGTCACCATTTCGTCCCAGGGAATGCCCGTGGCTCCGTCGCGGTCAATGCTCTCTAGGCGCCGGTCAAGTTCCGCACGCTGCGGAGGAGTCAGCGGGATCGATTGTGGGGTTTCCGCCAGACTTTCCCACAGTCGTTCGACGAGACGGAGTCGTTCGTCTACCGAGAGGCGACCGATGTCGATTTGTGGGGTTGCCATGGCGATAGTCTCTCACCGTCCCCTCGTCCCCGCAAGTACGCGGGTACGTCCATGTACGCGGGTACGTCCATTGATGCCGAACGTCAGGCCTCACCCGCCGGCGCTCACCTCCACGCCGACGGCTGTCGGGTGCAGCCGCTGGTTATGCGGATTGTAACGTGACCCGTTACGAGTTACACTCGGTCCGTGGCGATCAAGACCTTTCGGCACAAAGGCCTGGAACGATTCTTCACCACGGGGAGCAAGGTTGGAATCCAGGCCAAGCACGCCGACCGGCTTCGGCTCATTCTCGGTCGCCTGAGTGTGGCCACATCGGCCAGCGACATGCGCCTACCCGGCTTGGACCTGCACGAACTGCAGGGCCGGCGGAAGGGCACCTGGGCCGTGACGGTCAGCGGGAACTGGCGAATCACCTTCACCATTGAAGACCACGATGTCGAGCACGTGGACTACCAGGACTACCACTGAGGCAGCCATGAGGATGCACAACCCGCCCCACCCCGGCGAAGTTCTCCGGGAACTCTGCTTCCGCCCGCTGGGGGTCACCGTGACTCAGGCCGCCGCCGCCCTCGGCGTGAGCCGGAAGACGCTGTCGGCCATCCTGAACGGCCGCGCGGGAATCTCCCCGGAGATGGCCATCCGTCTATCGTTGGCCTTCAACACCACCGCCGAAAGCTGGTTGAACCAGCAAGTCCAGTACGACCTCTGGCACGCTGATCGAAACCGGAAGAACCTCCACGTCCGAAAGCTGGTCGCCGCCTGATCGTCTCGTTCTCGTGCATTCCGCATAACGTCGCGTTCAGCGGCGCGTAGCGTCCGCTGCAGCGCCTTGTTCGGTCTCGTGTGTTGTGTTGGCGAGTGTTATGACCAGTCCGAAGACCTCGTCTGTCCGAGCGGCAACAGAAGCCAGGTTGACGGCGAAGTCACCGAACCCCAACGCCCGATTCGCCAGTGACACTACTCCGAGGAATGTTCGGATGTACGCTCGCTCCACATCAGCCCAGCGTCAGATTCCCGCCCGGTGGAAAGCGGATGACGACAGCGATGAATCCCAGACAGACTGCCAGTGCCACCAGCACAGTCCGTCGCGAGCTCATCAATACCACTGGTTCCATGTCGCCACCATCAGCTTGAGGCCCAACGACTCGCGCTCACCCGCGGCCGTGTTGCGCCGGCTCCAGCGGCCGTCGGGTGCAGCGCGTCGTTAGGCATCCCTCTCCATCGTTAAGAAGTCAATAACCGCATCCTTCACCGGTTTCGTGCCGCGCCCGACTTGCCGGAAGCCGCACGCTCGGTAACAGGCGATTGCCCGATCGTTGTTGAGCCGAACCGAAAGACGAACCCGTTCGAAGCCGAGAAGTGGCCGGCACTGTTGGATGGCAGTCGTTATTGCCACACGGCCAATGCCTCTTCCAAACCGCGATTCCTCCCCCAGGAAGATCCCAAGACGAACGACACCTGGCTCGCTCGGCTCCCTTTCAAGCCAGATCGCGCCGGCCTCCTCGCCGTCCACGATGATGACAAACCATCGGTAGTCTGGACTCGACTGATCGACTGTGCCGTTGAACTGAAACGGAGCACTCCGAGACATGAAGCCGTCGAGGTGGATAGCCGACTTCCAGGCCTCGCAGGCTCTGATGTCAACGGCAGTGAAGGGTCGCAATGAAACGTCCACGACGTCAGTCTCGTTCGCTGGGATAAGCCGAACGTCGCGGATGAGCCGCGCGGCCTCCAAACTCGCCGGCCGCGTCGGCTCCATTCGCCTGTTCGGCGGTCACCTATCTCGTCTGCGTGCTTGTTGCTCCAGTTCCCAGACCGCTTTTGACGGATCCGCCGGATCGACCGGACCGCGAATCTCTGACGAAACAGGGCCCGATTCCCCGCGCTCAAAGTGCTCGAGAAGCAGCACTGCAATCTCCTGCCACGGGCGGCGGCCTCTATTCTCCAGCACAAAGTCCAGCGTGAACGGCATGCCCAGAGTGGCAACGGGTACGAATAGGCCACGTTCCCATTGCCCGGCTCCGGTCGCGAGAAGAACGTCGTAGATTTCCCGCAGGTCTTTGCGACCGGCCGTATGCCCTCCGCGAGCGGGTATCAAGTCAGGATCCGATTCGCAGAGATCCAGCAGTTCGTCAACGGCCCGTTCACGCTTGGATGGTCGTGCTGATCCGAGTTCTCGCAGAACCGCTGCAGGCTCACGAGGGGATCCAAGGACTCGTGATAGTCTGCGCAGTTTCCGGTACTTCAGGATCGACCGTACTAAGCCCATGGTGTCCTTCGTCTCTGCCAAGCCGCCGAACGTCGCGTTCACCAGCGGCGGCCCATGATTGCACCGGCCGCCGTCCGGTGCAACGCAAGTTAGGCGGTGGCGTGTTGGGAGACACGTGCGGCCTTGAAAAGGCCTCGGTACGCCAACGCCGCTGCTCCACCCACTACGATGAGCCCGGCCACGTTCGCCAGGAACGACGGGTCCAGTCCCCCCTGCCATATCGTCGGTGGAGGCGACGCAGTCAGCTCCCACTCCGAGCGGCCTTGAATGAAGAAGCCGAACGCCGAGAAAAGGTTGCCGCCGGCATGGAGAACCATCCCGGGATATGTGGAATTCGTCGCGGCGGCCACCAAGCCGTAGACTGCGGCCACCGCGAGGTAAAAGGGCAAGAGCACCATGCCCACTTCGGGGTGGTTGAAGTGGCTCAAGCCGAATAGACCCCCAGAAACCAGAATCGCCGTCGCCAGCCCATGGCGGCGCTCGATGCCACCCTGTATGTAGCCCCGAAACGCGGTTTCCTCGACGACACCCGAAACTACCGCGCTCATGACCAGCCATGCGAAAACAGTGATGACCGGATACTGGGTAGGATTCAGATCTTGTTGCCGCGGTAGAGTGACCAGTCGAGCGAGCACGCCTTGGAGCAGAAGCGTCGCCAGCAGCCCCAGCACCCCAGCCCCGAGCGCCGGCCCCCACAAGTCGTCCGGCACGCGATTCGCTCGCCCCCCAAGCCTTCGCGCATGAGCAGTCTCGTCCGGCCTGCCGCGCCCCCTCGCAAAGTACAGCCACCAAGCCACGAGGATGGGGGCCATGACTGCCGACGCCCATGGAACACTCGACAAGTATTGAGTGTTCGCAACGACCAACCGTGACCACGTCACCGTGCCCACCAATCCAACAGTGAGACCGATGACAACGGCACGAACGAGAACGGGAATTCGCGACCAACTGGTCATGAGGGTCTCATCCGCCTAACGTCAGGCCTCACCCGCCGGCGCGCGCCAAGTCGAGTGCGCCGGTCTGGTGCAGGCCGTGTTAGCCACCCACGGTGCGTTTCCGAAGTTCGTCAAAGTAGAACTTGCTTCGCTTATCATCGCCGAGCGCGATGTCCATGAGGAGTTGCATCCCCATCACCGGGCCGGGGGTAATGCCCGCTTCCGCGACTTCCTTGCCGTCGTAGTCCGGGTTTGCCGGGATGTCGACGTTGGCGATCCACCAGACTTCGATCTTGCGCAGCAACGCCACCATATCTGCGAAGCAGCGATCGAAGTTCGGTGGTAACCCATCTGATGCCAACGCGGCGAATAGCCTATGCGCCAGTTGGTTCCGGCATTGCTTCACCTCGCCAAAGCAGTCCAAGTCCCGTTCGTCGATCGCGCCGTGTTCCTGAAGCCAATCGAGGCTAGCGTGCACGGTGCTGCGGTTTCTGGATAGAACTTCCGATTCGTATCTGGGGTCGGTCTTCTCGCCAGATTCGTCGAAGCCGCGCCAGAAGAAGTTGCGGATACGTTCAACGACGGAATCTGTGAGTGCTTCGAAACCCCCGATGTAGATCGAACTCGCGATCAGGCGAAAACGCAGGACCTCAGGGTTGAGGAACTCTTCCCACGACTGGCTAACCTTCGGATCCATAGGCTTGTCTGTTGATGTGGCTAACAACTGCGGCTCACCCGAGGTCGCCCGCCCCGGCCACCGCGGCCCGACGTTAGGCTTCAAATCCAGTCTTCCGCGTCCTGTTGTGCTTCGTACGCCGCTTCGGCGGCGGCGTCCCAGTACTCCTCAAGCCCGATGACTGCACCAGCCAACGATTCGAGCAGCGGATCGAGCCGATTCGCGAAAGCGCTCACGCTGAACTCGAAGCGTTCGGGCAAGGCCGCTTCGCCCTTCTTGTCCGTGGGGTATCGAAATGCGAATGATCCGGGATCCACCGCCTCCAATTCTTTGACGAGCTGTACGAAGTCCGTTTCCGTCCGGAGACCTTCTACGCCCATGTCCCACGACCACCCAACAGCGGCGATGATCTTCTTGATCTGGGGGACGAACTCGCCGAGCCGGTGGCCTGCCAGGGCGCGATCCGGCGCCATCCCTTCTCCACCCTGCAGTTCGACGATCTTCGACCCAGCCAACACGACCGCTTTGAGGTAGAGCTCGAAAGAATGCCGGTACAGAAAGACAACTGGCGCGGATTCGAAGTCCCGAAGCGCTCCGGTCGAACCATAATCCTCAGCGAGCTTCCGGCCCGCACTATGGTAGGCCTCGGCGTACCGACTGAAGTGCTCGATCGGCTTGCCGAGCCAGTTCAGAACAACGTGGTCCTCGGCGGTTCTCGATTTCACACGAAACAGGCGTCGGTCATTCAGCTTCGTCATGGCCAAATCGCTGTCTTGAAGCCCAACGTTGCCCCTCAGCCCCTGGCGCAACCGGTCGGCTGCGGTGGCATGTTAGCCAGGAATCTGATTCGTACCGAGTACCACGCGTCTTCAGAAGAATGAAGGCTCGATTTGCCCTTACAGACCTGGCAGTCGTCGTTGTACGCGATCGGGAGGTAGGTGAAGTGAGGCCCGTGCGATCCATCGAGCGAGTCCATCACGCCACCCACGTAGTCGAGGAGCGCGCGCCGTGGCTCCATGTCGGGAGCGTGGATTTCGAGATCCAGCCCGATGGCGCCATGCCACCAGGTACGGCCGGCCATGGCAACAATGGCGGCCGTGCGAAGCGCCACGAACCTGTCGTGATGTCGATGTTCCGGGTTCCTGATCGAGAAAGACTCGTCTTTGAAGGGAGGAAGTCCCGGCAGACGGAACTCGAGGGAGTCGCCAGCCTGCGGCGCCGGCAGGCTGGGAAGAGGTCCCGGATCGTAGGCGAGTACTCGGTTCATCTCCCCGCTTCTCTGGCTAACGTCTGCGGCTCACCTGCGGCGGCCGCTCGCGCAGAGTCTACTCCCTTTGCCACCACGCAGCCGCCGTCGGGTGCAGCCGCTTGTTCGGCAGCGTGGTTCCACCCGTGCTACAGTACGCCCATGAGCGTCACCTTCCCGATTGAACTTGATCGCGAGGAAGATGGCCGCTGGCTTGCCGAGATCCCGGACCTTCCTGGCGTGCTGTGCTATGGAACGAGTCGCGATGAAGCGATCGCCCGCGTCCAAGCCCTTGCGCTCCGCGTCCTGGCCGAACGGCTGGAACATGCGGAGGCTCCCGCCGAACTCCTCGATGTGTCCTTCCGCGCCGCGTGAGTAGCTGGCCCTCATCGAAAGCACGCCGTGTACTCGCGGCCTTGATTCGTCTCGGCTGGCACGTCAAGCGCCAGTCCGGCTCTCACCGGACATTGTCCCATCCCGGGTCGCCAGACTTCGTGTTTGCGTTTCACGACGACGAAGAACTCGGCCCGAAGATGCTTGCCCGAATCGCAACGAAGACCGGCCTTCGTCCCGACGATCTGTAGTTCTTCGTTCGTCTGCCGAACGTCGCGGATGAGCCGCGCGGCCTCCAAACTCGCCGGCCGCGTCGGCTCCATTCGGATGTTATGCCGCTCCTCGTTTGGCGTCCGAATGCAACGCCTCGATCACGGCCCTCGGATTGCGCGCCGCCACTCGCAGCAGGGCTAAGGCCGGCCCGTCGGGCGTGCGCCGACCCTGTTCCCAGTTCCGTAGTGTCGCGACGCTCACGCCGATCATCAACGCGAATTCCGCCTGAGAAGCACCGAGTGTGACCCGGACTGCCTGCACGTCCGTTGGATCAAACGTGGTAACTCGGGAGGCCCGGCGGCTCCCACGCCGAATCTCGCCAGCCTGTCGCACACTGGCGAGCAGTTCCTGAAACGCTGGATCCTTCATTTGAACTCCTCCCGAACCATGCGACCAAGCTGTCGCGTCTGTTCTGGCGTCAAGTCGCCTTGGTCGGATTTCGTGTAGGCGTACAGCATGTCGAAGGCCTGGTCGCCGGCCGCCCAGTAGTAAATGACCCTCAGCCCGCCGCGTTTGCCAGCGCCAGCGGTCGCCCAGCGAACCTTGCGCAGACCGCCAGCGCCCCGGATGACCGGCCCCTGTTCCGGGCGCAGCATCAACGCGATCTGCAGCTGGCGATAGTGTTCGTCGTCGAGGTGCCGCCGGATCGCGGCCGTGAATACGGGCGTCTCGACGAATCGCATTGAGCTTTATGATACGCCATTGGCGTAGTCGCAATCAATCAGGTTCACCGACCCGCGCTCCGGCATCGTCGACGTCACCATCTCGACGAGTCGGTCGTCCAGAAGGCGGTGCGAAGCGCAGCGCAGGCGGCAGGCCTCCACAAGCCGGTCTCGGTTCACACGCTTCGCCACTGCTTCGCGACACATCTGCTCCTGAACGGTGTGGACATCCGCCAAATCCAGGAGTACCTCGGCCACGCCCACGTCGAGACGACGATGATCTATACACACGTCGTGAAGGAACTGCGGGCCCCCGCCCGCAGTCCGCTCGACATGCTCGATTCAGCGAGATAGCGGTCTGCCCGTTACGACGGGAAGTTGAACAGGTAGTGCGGCACCCTGCGTCGCCGTCTCCTCGAACGTCAACGGGAACGGAGCCAGGAACGCCTGAACGGCCGCCAACGCCACCGGCCGGCCGACGTGGGTGATCGTCAAGGACGAGACACAGCCCTCGGAGTGTCCCGCCTCGGGGCGAGCAACCGGTTTTGGAAGGTCTTGGCGATAGGCTGAACGTCCGCCTGCGCGTCTACCACGAGCAGGAACGTCCGCACACCGTCGGCGCCGCCGACCATGCGTCCTCCCCATCGGCCGTCTCGCGGCCGAACAACTGGGGGTCTCGTTCCCGCTCACTGCGCCCCGGCCACGAACGTTCGCCGGAATCTGACGGTGCACCCGGGCCGCCTGACCTTCAGCTCCACGCGGTGCGGCCGGCCGTCCCGCACGGCCGGCGCGAAGCCGATCAGGTACTGCGTGTGCAGTTCGTCGGCTACCCGCTGACACACCTGATCGAGATTGTCCGATCGACCGAGTGCGAAATAGGCCCCGCCGGAATCCCGGGCCATGTCCCGGAGGCTCGCACCGAGCCGGCCCTCTCCGCTTCGAACGCCCACGGCGTAGATCATCGCGCCGGCACGTATCGCTCGTTGCGCGGCCTCCGATGCGGTGGTCTCGCTGATGTTGTCGTCGCCATCGGAGATCACGACGATGACGCGGCGTCCCGGCTCGTTGTCGAGTACGGCGAGCCCGGCGTTCAGCGCGTCCCACAACGCCGTGCCGGCCATCGCCGGGCGCTCGTGAGCGAGTCGCGCAGCCAACTCCTGACGGTCGTCCGTGAGTTCGCCGCTCATGGTCACCGTGCGACTGAATCGCCCGACCGTCGCGCGGTCGGCCGCGCCCAGGCGCGCGAGGAACGCGCGTCCTGCCGCCACGACCTTTGGCATCGATCTGCCCATGCTTGGACTGTCGTCGAGCAGGATAGCGACTGTGATCGGCAGCTGCCCGGCCTGGAACACCGTGATGGGCTCGGCCTGCCCGTCGACCTTCAACTCGAAGTCGCCGGCCGTCAGGTCGCGGACGAGCCGATCGTTCCCGCCGACCACCGTTGCGTAGAGGGCCACGACATCCACGCGCGACGAGTATGTCGCCTGCGGTTCGCGGCTCTGCCGGGCGGCTGGCACCGCACCCGCCACCGTCAACCAGAGACCGACCATGCCGGCCGCCACCACAGCAGGAGATGACGCACCCGCTGGAACAAGACGCACGGCGTGAGCCTACCTGATCGTCACGTCGCGGGACATCTCGAACGACATCCGCGTTTCGGGGGAGACCTTGATCTTCTGACCGGTCACGGCCGCGTACGCCGTGCCGGCGGCTGCTCCGGCCGCAAGCCCCTGCGCCGCCCCTTTCTTGCCGCCGAGCAAGGCGCCGAGAATCGCACCGGCCGCGCCGGCGACGGCGGCCGACTTCGCGACCTTCTTGCCCTGGCCCGCACTGGTGATGGCGGCATCGCCGGACTCGGCCTCGATGCGACGCCCGTCGACCTCGAAGGCGACGATGCGGAGGGCCAGCATGGTGGCCCCGTGGACTTTCCCGGCATCGGCCACGCGCAGAACCTGCAGCATCGCGGGTGTCCCCGCGGCCAGCACCGTCACGCCTCCCACCACGACGGCGTCATCCACCGTCGCCTTGTATTCGCGATTGGGGCCTGCGGTCTCAGAATCTACCGCGTCAATCAGGCGCACAAACACCTGAGTCGACTGGGGAATGACCCCTTGCGCCGACGCAGGTGACACGCACGCAAGAGCCACCGCCAAGGCGACGGCGATCGCCCCGACGGGCCGACCGCCCGCGAGTTGTCCCTGGATCGCCATGTGTCCTCCTTCGCCGGATGACCGCCAGTGGAACGCCAAGCCTCGAGTGTCACGCCTTCAGGGGTGCCGGCACCCCTGGGCAATCATCCGTACCTGGATAGAGGATAGCGCGAATCCCCGAACCTTGGAGCGGAGGAGATCGTACGTACGTGGCGCGGGGGTGGGCACGATGCCCACCCCCTATCGTGATTGTTGCGCCTGTCGCGTCCGGGCCGGCTGAAGGCGGCCCCCACCCCACAGGCCGCACGCCCACGGCCGCAAGCCGGCCATAGTCCCCCCCCATCCCCCACACCCCCGCGGGCGCCCCGGGCAGACGGGCCACCGGCACGCGGTACGGCGAGCAGCTGACGTACTTCAGGCCCACCTTGTGGAAGAAGTGGATGGACGACGGGTCGCCGCCGTGTTCACCGCACACGCCCAGCTTGATGTCCGGACGCGTCTGCTTGCCCTTCTCCACCGCCATCGCCACGAGCTGGCCGACGCCAACCGTGTCGATCGACTGGAACGGATCCCGGTCGAGGATCTTGCGCTCCTGGTAGATGCCCAGGAACTTGCCGATGTCGTCGCGGGAGAACCCGAACGTCATCTGCGTGAGGTCGTTGGTGCCGAACGAGAAGAACTGCGCCTCGGTGGCGATCTCGTCCGCGGTCACGGCGCCGCGCGGCACCTCGATCATGGTGCCCACGAGGTACTTGATCTTGATCTTCTGCTCCTTCATGACCTCGGCGGCCACGCGGTCCACGATGATCTTCTGGTCGCGCAGCTCCTTGACGTGGCCGACCAGCGGAATCATGACCTCGGGCAGCACCTTGAGGCCTTCTTTCGCCAGCTGGCACGCGGCCTCGAAGATGGCCCGCGCCTGCATCTCGGTAATCTCGGGGTACGTGATGCCGAGACGCACGCCGCGGTGGCCGAGCATCGGGTTGAACTCGTGCAGCTGTTCGACCCGGTGCAGCAGCACCTTCTTCTGGGCCAGTTCGGCGGCGTTGCCGCCTCGGGTTTCGAGCTTCGCGATCTCGACCATCAGATCTTCACGCTTCGGCAGGAACTCGTGCAGCGGCGGGTCGATCGTGCGGATGGTCACCGGCTCGCCGTGCATGGCCTTGAAGACGCCGTAGAAGTCTTCACGCTGCAGCGGCAGCAGCTCGGCCAGCGCCGCGCGGCGATCCTGCTCGTTGTCGGCCAGGATCATGCGCTGCACCTTCTCGATGCGGCCTTCGCCGAAGAACATGTGCTCGGTCCGGCAGAGGCCGATGCCCCGGGCACCGAAGGCGTACGCCAGCTCGGACTGATCCGGCTGGTCGGCGTTCGCGCGGATGCCGAGCGTCCGGACCTTGTCGGCCCAGCCCAGCAGCGTGCTGAAGCGGCGGTAGATGTCCGACTCTTCGGGCTTCATCTTGCCCGCGAGCACCTGGAGGATCTCGCTCGGCTTGGTGGCCACCTTCCCGAGTTTTACTTCACCGGTCAGGCCGTCGAACGACAGCCAGTCCCCTTCCTTGATCGTCTGGCCGCCGACGCTGAGGACCTTGCTCTTCTCGTCAATGTGCAGCGCCGACGCGCCCACGACGGACGGACGGCCCATCTGCCGGCCCACAACGGCGGCGTGCGACGTCATGCCGCCGGTGGCGGTCAGAATGCCCTGGGCCACTTCCATGCCGTGGATGTCATCCGGTGCCGTCTCTTTCCGGACCAGGAGGACCTTCTTGCCCTGCTCGGTCCAGGCAACAGCCTGCTCGGACGTGAACACCACCTGGCCGGACGCGGCGCCGGGCGACGCGGGCAGGCCCTTGGTGGCCACGGGCAGCTTTGTCCACTCGGCCGGATCGAACACGGGCGACAGCAACTGCGACAATGCGGCCGGTTCCACCAGCAACAGCGCATCAGCCGGCTTCATCCGCTTTTCGGCCACGAAGTCCGTGGCAATCACGACCGCGGCGTACCCGGTGCGCTTGCCGCTCCGGGTCTGCAACATGTACAGCTTCTCGTCTTCGATCGTGAACTCGAAGTCCTGGATGTCGTTGTAGTGCTTCTCGAGGCGCGCCGTGATCGTCCGCAGTTCCTGGTACGCCTTCGGCATGACCTCCGCGAGTTCGTCGATCGGCCGCGGCGTGCGCACGCCGGCCACCACGTCTTCGCCCTGGGCGTTGACGAGGAACTCGCCGAAGAACTTGTTCTCGCCCGTCGCCGGGTTGCGGGTGAACCCCACGCCCGTCGCCGACCGCTCGCCCGAGTTGCCGAACACCATCTTCTGCACGTTCACGGCCGTCCCGATTTCGTCGGGAATGTCGTACATGCGGCGGTATTTAATGGCGCGGTCGTTGTTCCACGACCGGAACACCGCATCGCGGGCGGCCGTCAGCTGCTGGACGGGATCCTGCGGGAAGGGCTTGCCCTTCTCCTTCTTCACGAGCGCCTTGTAGCGCTCCACGGTCTCTTTGAGGCCGTCTTCGCCGAGGTCGGTGTCGATTTTCGCGCCGTGCGCCTGCTTGACGGCTTCGAACTCGTGCTCGAACTTCTCTTTCTTGATCTCGAGCACGACGTTCCCGAACATCTGGATGAAACGGCGGTAGCTGTCGTAGGCAAAGCGGCCGTTCTGCGTCCGCGCCTTGAGCCCTTCGACGGCCAGGTCGTTCAGGCCGAGGTTGAGGATGGTGTCCATCATGCCGGGCATCGAGAACTTCGCGCCCGAGCGGACCGATACCAGCAGCGGGTTGGTCGTGCTGCCGAACTGCGCGCCGGCGAGTTTCTCGAGACGCCGCACGTGCGCCATCATCTCGTCTTCGATGGCCGGCGGCAGCTTCTTGCCTTCGTCGTACCACAGGTTGCACGCGGCCGTGGAAATCGTGAAGCCCGGCGGCACCGGCAGGCCGGCATTGGTCATCTCGGCGAGGCCGGAGCCTTTGCCGCCCAGCACGTCTTTCATCGTGCGGTTGCCCTCGGCCTTGCCGCCACCAAAGAAGTAGACGAACTTCGCCTTGGCCGGAACGGCTTTCTTCGCAGCCGGCTTCGCGGCCTTCTTCACGGGCTTCGCCGCCGCCTTCTTTGCGGGCATCGCCGCGGGTTTCTTGACGGGCTTGGCAGCCGGCTTCGCGGGTTTCGTGGTCTTCGTCTTCTTCGCAGGTTTCTTCGCCATTCGCTAGGACTCCGTGTGCGGAATAATTTCCGAGATGTCGGCCAGTTCCAGAAGCAGTTCGTGGAGCCGCCGGAGAAGTGTCAGCCGCTGATGTTTCAGGCCGTCGTCATCGACCATCACGAAGATGTCGGTGAAGAACCGATCGACGGCCGGGCGGAACCCTGACGCGATGCGGAACGCCTGATCGTACTGCCTCGCGGCAACCGCGGACCTGATGGCCGTCGCCCGGCTCTCGTAGTCCGCCAGGAGCGCGGCCTCGGCCGGTTCGGTCAACCGGTCGAGCTGCGTGACGGGAGCCACCTTCAGCTCCCGGGAGAGATTCTTGACGCGCTTGAACGCCACCGCCAGCGCCTCGAAGTCCGCCGACCCGCGCACCGCCCGCAGCGCCTCGAGGCGCCGCCGCGCGTCCAGCGGATCCGGCACGGGCGCGGTCTTGACCAGGACGGCGTTCAACTCGTCGTAGGCGAAGCCGCGTTGCTCGAACACATACCGGAGCCGGTCCAGCAGGAACGCCATGAGCGCAGGCCGCCAGGCGTCCGGATCGGCGTCGGCAGCTCCCGCCGTGACGTCCACGGCGGCGCGTGCCCGGTCCAGCATCCGTTCGAGCGGCAACACGACCTCGAGACCGGTCAATTCGGGCAGATCGATCAGCGTCCGCATCAGGCCATGGGCCTGCCGGCGCAGGCCGTACGGATCGCGCGTCCCGGTCGGCCGTTCGCCACCGGCAAACAGTCCCGCGAGCGTGTCCAGCTTGTCGGCGGCCGACACCGCCGCCCACGTCACCGCCGCGCCCTTGAGATCGGCCGCCGACGGCGCCGCGTCGGCTTCGACGGCCACGGGCAGGTAGTGGTGGTAAATGGCGCGCCACACGGCTTCGGGCATGCCTTCTTCGCGCGCGTAAATGCCGCCCATCGTGCCCTGGAGTTCCGTGAACTCACGGACGAGATCCGTGGCCAGGTCGGCTTTCGCCAGGCGGCCGGCGGTCCGTGCGTGCTCCACGGTCTCGGCGGGCGCGCCGAACACGTCGCCGGCAATCCAGCCCGCCAGCGCTTCAACACGGCCGGCTTTCAGGCGATAGCTGCCGAGGCGTTTGTGGAAGAGCACGGTGTCCAGACGCGGCATCCGGGCTTCGAGGCCCACGCGCCGATCGGCGTCCCAGAAGAACCGCGCGTCACGCAGGCGCGCCACGAGCACACGCTCCAGGTTCCGTGCAATGGTCCGGCCATCGTCTGGCTGCGTATTCACGACGGCCAGGAACGCGGGCAGCAGCCGCCCGGCGTCGTTCACCACCGGGAAAAAGTGCTGGTGGTGAATCATGGTCGTCGCGAGCACTTCTTCGGGCAACTCGAGGAACTCCGGCGCATAGGTCCCCGCCACGACCGCCGGGTACTCGACCAGGTCGGGCACTTCCTGCAACAGCCGCGACTGACCGGAGGCCGCACTGCCCACTCTCCCGCCGAGGCGCCTGGCGTGCGCGTCGAGTTCGCGGGCGATTTTGTCGTGCCGTTCCGCGCGTTCGAGGACGACGAAATTTTCCGCCAGCCTGGACCGGTACTCGTCGAAGGAGCGCACCTTGATCGCGCGCCCCGCCCGGCCGCTGGTCGCCAGGAACCGGTGCCCGTAGGTCACCGCCGCCGAGCGCACGTCCTGGACGAGCCCGCTCTGCGCCGCTTCCATGCGCCCGATGACGAACGGCACGACACGGCCGCCGTAGAGAAACAGGATCCACCGGATGGGACGGCCGAACAGCAGCTCGCCGCGGCCGTCGTCCAGCATCGCGTCCCAGTGCATCTGCTTGGGAAACGCCAGGTCGCGCAGCACGCCGGTCAGCACATCGGGCAGCACGTCCACCGCGGCTTTGCCGCGCACGCGGTTGCGATAGCCGAGGTACACGCCCTTGGGCGTCTCGACCCGCTCCAGTTCCGCCACCGCCACGCCCTGCTTGCGGGCAAACCCGGCGGCTGCCGGCGTGGCCTGTCCGTCGGCGCCGAACGACGCCGCCACGGGCGGCCCCATCAACAGATCTTCGAGATCCGTCTGGCGCTCGGCCAGGCGCGCCACGCGCACGGTCAGGCGGCGCGGCGTGCTGTAGGTCTCAACCGGCGATTCGGCGGCCAGGCGCAGGGTCTTCAGACGCGCGGCCACGTGTTCGCCGATCTGCTGGGTCAGCGGCGGCAGCCAGCTGGCCGGAATCTCTTCACACCCGAGTTCGATGAGCAGCTCACGGTCCATACGTGCCTCACGCCCCCGCCGGCGTCGCAACGCCGGCGGCCTTCATCTCGTCGTCGGCGAACGCTTTCGCCACGGCCACGGCCAGCTGCCGGACGCGCAGGATGTAGGCCGTGCGCTCCGTCACGCCGACGCCGCCGCAGGCGTCGAGCACGTTGAACAGGTGGGAACACTTGAGGGCGTGCTCGTGGGCCGGCAGCACCAGGCCCGACCGCAGCAGCACCTGCGAAAACGCGTAGTACTTGTCGAAGAGGTCGCGGTGCAGCGCGACGAACTCCTCGTGCGGCATGTCCACCATGCCGAACGCGTATTTCGACTGCTCGACCTCGTCGCGGAGCCGCACGTCGCGGTAGGTCACGCCCGGCGCCCACTGCAGGTCGTAGACGTTGTCCACCTTCTGCAGGAACATCGCGATCCGTTCGAGCCCGTAAGTGATTTCCACCGATACGGGACTCAGGTCGATGCCGCCCACCTGCTGAAAGTAGGTGAACTGCGTGATCTCGAGCCCGTCGAGCAGCACCTGCCAGCCAATGCCCCACGCGCCGAGGGTGGGCGACTCCCAGTTGTCCTCTTCGAACCGGATATCGTGTTCGCGCGGCACGATCCCGCACGACTCGAGACTCTGCAGGTACAGCTGCTGAATCTCGTCCGGCGCCGGTTTCATGATGACCTGGAACTGGTGGTGCTTGAACAGCCGGTTCGGGTTCTCGCCGAACCGGCCGTCGTCCGGGCGCCGCGACGGCTGGACGTAGGCCACGTTCCAGTGCCGGGGGCCGAGCACGCGCAGGACGGTCTCGGGCGACGAGGTGCCCGCCCCGACTTCGAGGTCGAGCGGCTGGTGGATCAGGCAGCCCTGGGACGCCCAGTACTGGGACAGCTTGAAGATGAGGTCTTGGAGCGTCACGGTGGTCGATACGCCTTGTTGTCAGGCGTGCCCGCGAAGATCGCGCAGCACGCGGGTGGACTTCAGCTCTTTCTCGAGGTGCGTGGCCATCAGGGCCCGGTGCGCACGTTCGAGTTCCTGCAACGCCCGGTCGGTCACGGCCACGCCGTCCAGCCGCCCCGGCGCGACGGCGCCTGCCGCCCGCAGGAACGCCAGCGCGCCTCCCGACAGCGGCACGGCGCGCGAGACGACTCGCGCACAGCCGGGGCACTGGTAGTCACGCTCCCCCGGCATCAGCACCGCCACCGGGTCGCCCTCAACGGGCAACCGCCCGCCACACAAGCCACACGCGGCCAGCGACGGGTACACGCCCTGGAGACGCAGCAGCCAGTACTCGAAATACCGCGCCAGGGGCTCGATGGCCACGCCTGCAACCATGGCGTCCATCACCGACGACCCCAGCCTGAACAACGTCTCGTTGGGGTCGCTCTCCTGGGCCCACTCGTCGATCAACTCGGCGAAGTACCCCGTGTGCCCCAACGCGTCGCCGCGCGACGACCACAGCGGCGACCCGAGCGGCTCCGCGTAGTTCAGCGACACCAGGTCGCGGCCTTCCCGCTCGAAGTACGTCACACCCACCCGGGTGAGCGGCTCGAGCGCCCCGCCGAACCGCGATCGCATCCGGCGCGCACCTGCCGCCACGCCGCGTTTCTTGCCGCGGTCACGCGTCAGAAACACGACGATACGATCGGCTTCCCCGAGCTTGTAGGTGCGAAGCACCAGCGCTTCGGTCGTGATCAGCGGCATGCTCTGGCGGGCCCGGCGTGCGGCACGTCTCCATTCTATCCTGCTTCAACTGCCCGTCGTGGGGGGGGGGGGGGCGCGCCGGCCCCCCCCCCC
>CAYJPV010000001.1:424631-515782 GCA_964372095.1 uncultured Vicinamibacterales bacterium
GCCTGTTAACCCTCCCGGGGGGGGGGCGGGCTCACCCCGCACGCCACGACACGTCGCCGGCGCGTTCACTCGTCGTCCCGTACGCCGAGCTGGTCCAGCATCCGGGGATCTTCACGCCACCCCGCCCGCAGCTTGACGCGCAGGTCCAGGTAGATCCGGGCGCTGAAGAACGCCTCCAGTTCCTGCCGGGCCTCCGTGCCAATCGTCTTGATCATCGAGCCCGCCCGTCCGATCACGATCGCCTTCTGCGAATCGCGCTCCACCAGGATCGAGCAGTACACCCGCATCAACCCCTTCTCGTCGGGCTCCTCGAACTGGTCCACCACGACGGCGGTCGTAAACGGCAACTCGTCGCGGGTGTGATGCAGCAGTTTCTCGCGAACCACCTCGGCGACGTACGCCCGCTCCGGCGTGTCCGTGAGGTAGTCGTCCGGATACAGCGGCTCCCCCTCCGGCAGGTGCGCCACCAGCGCAGGCTCGAGCCGATCGACGCCGTCGCCGTTCAGCGCGGAGATCGGCACGATGTCCGTGAACTGGACCATCCGGCTCCAGCGTTCGATCAGGGGCAGCAGGCGGGGCTTCTCGATCAGGTCCGTCTTGTTCAGTGCCAGCACAACCGGCGCGCCGCCGCGGCCGAGCATCTTCGCCAGGTAGTCGTCACCGCGCCCCGTCTCTTCGGTGGCGTCCACCACGGCGCACACGACGTCAGCCTGCGTCATGCTCTGGACGGCCGCGTCGACCATGCGCACGTTCATGCGGTGCAGCGGACGGTGCACGCCCGGCGTGTCCAGGTAGATGATCTGTCCGTCGGCGGTATTCCGGACTCCGACGATGCGGTTGCGCGTCGTCTGGGGCTTGTCCGACACGATCGCCACCTTGGTGCCGACCAGCCGGTTGATCAACGTCGACTTGCCCGCGTTGGGACGGCCGACCAGGGCGACGAATCCGCACTTCATGTGGTCACGTCTCCAGGCTGCCTGCCGCCGTTTGCGACGGACGTCTCCTCCGCCTCGGCCACCAGCCGCACCCGCAGCCGGTGAACGCGCCGCCGCTCCGCGTCGAGCACGTCGATCTCGAGTTTGTCCACCCGGAACTGTTCCCCCATCGCCGGCACGCGGCCCAGGCGCGACAGGACGTACCCGCCGAAGGTCTCGAAGCCCTCAGCCTCGATCTCCAGGCCCAGTCGCTCCGCCACGGCGTGCACGTCGGCCTTGCCGGTCACGAGGAACGAGCCGTCGGGTTCCTCCACGACGGCCTCGGTCTCGACGTCGTACTCGTCCCGGATCTCGCCCACGATCTCTTCGAGCAGGTCTTCGAGTGTCACGAGGCCGGCCGTGCCGCCGTACTCGTCCACGACGATGGCGATCTGCCACTGCTGCCGCTGGAACTCGCGGAGCAGGTCGGACACCTTCTTCGTCTCGGGCACCACGTGGGCGGGCCGCACGAGGGTGCTGACCGGCGCGTCCGGCGCCTGCTCGGGGGCCAGCCGCATCAGGTCCTTGATAAACACGAACCCGACGATGTTGTCGAGCGAGTCGGTGTAGACCGGGATACGCGAGTACTCCTGCTCGCGGAAGAACGCGCGCAGTTCCCCCAGCGTCGCGGTCGATCGGATCGCGACGATGTCCGGCCGGGGTGTCATGACTTCCTTGACCAGCGTGTCGCTGAAATCGACGATCGACTGCAGCAACCGGCGTTCGTCACCTTCGATCAGGCCCTCCTGCTGTCCCGCGTCGAAGTAGGCGGAGGTTGCCTCCTGCTGCTCCTCCTCCGACGAGTCGCTGTTCCCGGCCGACGTACGGTCGCCCCGCCGCCCGGATGCGATGAGCACGGGCGTCAGCACGAAGCCCAGCACGCGGGCGACGACATCGAACGACGGCAGCAGGACCTCGAGGACATGCTCGGGATCCTTCCGGACGACGGCAAACGGCAGCAGGTGCTCGAACACGATGATCAGGACGACGACCGTGGCGCCGGCAGCCGCGATGCGCTGCGCCGGATCGAGTCCGAACGCCAGGACGGCACAGACCACCATGGCCACGTGGACGAGGCCCAGCGCGGCCCGGACCGGCAGGAAGAGGAGGACGGGATCGTCCAGGTACACGCCCATCCGGGACGACCGCCCCGTGCGCTCGGCCACCAGACGCAGCGACAGCCGCATCAGCGACGCGAACGCGGCACCAACCGTTCCCAGGTAGAACGCCACCAGGGCGAGCACAGCGAGGCAGAGCGGCATCATCGAGCGTGTGTCCGCGCGCGGGCGATCAGCCCTTCGCGCAGCCCTCCGGACCGCCGGAGGCGGGCCTCGACGCGGGCCATCTGGCCCGTGTCCGTTTCGTGGTCGTAGCCCATGAGGTGCAGGAGTCCGTGGAGCGCCAGCACGCGCGTTTCGACGGCAAACGAATGCCCCGCCTCGCGGGCCTGCCGGCGGGCCACGCCCACGGCCACCACGATGTCACCGAGCGCGCCGCCGACAGCCTGGTGGGACGGGTCCGCGGGGAAGGACAGGACGTCAGTCGGGCTGTCCTGGCCCCGGTACCGCCGGTTGAGTTCGCGCATCCGGGCATCGCTCACGAACACCACCGTGACGTCACCGCGCGCCCGGGCCGGCGCCACGCGCGCGAGCCATTCCGCCAGCCCGGGGGACACGACCGGCGACGCCGTGGTGTTGGTCACGCTGATGCGCAGCACGCGGGATAAATGGCCAGCTGGCATGTCACGCGCTCCGGGGCCTGGCGCCCTCGTCGGCCGACTCGAGGCCGTAGGCTTCGTAGGCCTTCACGATCAGCTGCACGATACGGTTCCGGACAACGTCCTTGTCGTCGAAGTAGACAAACGAAATCCCGTCGACCCGGTGCACGACCTTCATCGCCTCGATCAGCCCGGATCCCTTGCCCGAGGGCAGATCGATCTGGGTGATGTCTCCGGTGATGACCGCCTTCGACCCGAAGCCCAGGCGCGTCAGGAACATCTTCATCTGTTCGCTGGTGGAGTTCTGCGCTTCGTCGAGGATGACGAACGCGTCGTTCAGCGTCCGGCCGCGCATGAACGCCAGCGGCGCAATCTCGATGGTGCCGCGCTCGATCAGCCGGTCCGCGCGTTCGCCTTCAATCATGTCGTAGAGCGCGTCGTACAACGGCCGCAGGTACGGGTTCACCTTCTCCTGCAGGTCCCCGGGCAGGAACCCCAGCCGCTCCCCCGCTTCGACCGCCGGCCGCGCGAGGATGATGCGATTGACCTTCTTCGCCAGAAGGTACGCCACGGCCTGCGCCATGGCCAGGTAGGTCTTGCCGGTACCGGCGGGGCCGATGCCGAACACCACGTCGTGCCGGTCGATCGCTTCCAGGTAGCGGCGCTGGTTGACCGTCTTGGCGGCCACCTGGCGCCGTCCCGCGGGGCGAAGGGCCGGACGCAGCAGGTAATCGCGCAGGTCGACGTTGCCATCCTGCGCCAGCAGATCGTGCGCGGTTTTGACGTCGTTCTTGGACAGCCGGTATCCGTCCCGCTGCAGACCGAGCAGCTGGTTGAACACGTGCTCGACGCGGGCCACGGCCCGCTCGTCACCGGTCACGAGGAGATCGTGCCCCTGCGTGGCGAGACGGGTTCCGGTCTGGCCCTCGAGGTAGCGGAGATTCTCGTCGAAAGAACCGAACAGGGCCTCGACACTCTCGTCGGGAAGCGCGATGGTTCTGGTCAGCTCGGACGTAGTGGATATCTCCTTGCGTAACAGCAACTTAACAAGCCTGAGATCGTACTATGCCAGGCGTGTCGGGTCAAGAATCGAGACGGATCTTCAGCTCCCGCAGCTGTTTGGCGTCAACCGGCGAGGGCGCGGTGGACATCAGGTCGACGGCTTGGGCCGTCTTCGGGAACGCGATGACGTCGCGAATGGACGGTTCGCCAGCCAGAATCGCGACGATTCGATCGACGCCCAGGGCAATGCCCCCGTGCGGAGGCGTGCCGTATTCCAGCGCCTCGAGGAAGAACCCGAATCGCAGCTTCGCATCGTCATCGCTGATGCCCAGGGCACGGAACATCTGCTTCTGGAGCGCGTTGTCGTGGATCCGGATGCTGCCGCCCCCGATCTCGCTCCCGTTCAGGACGAGGTCGTAGGCCTGGGCGCGGACTTTCCCCGGTTCGGTCGCGAGCCGCTCCATATCGTCCTCGATGGGCGAGGTGAACGGATGGTGCATGGCGACGTACCGCTGGTCCTCCTCGCTCCACTCGAGCAGCGGGAAGTCCACTACCCACGTGAAGGCAAACTCGTCCGGCTTCAGCCAGCCCTGCGCCTTCGCGATATCGAGGCGCAGGTGGCCCAGCACCTTGGACGTCGCATCGGCAGGGCCCGCGGCCATCAACAGCAGGTCGGACGCCCCGGCGCCTGCCTGGTCGAGAGCCGCGGCCATCGCGGCCTCGCCTGCCGCTTTCAGGGCCGAACTCTGAATCGCGCCCGCATTACGCCGCGCCCACACCAGTCCGCCGGCGCCCTGCGCGCGGGCCTGCTCGTTCAGTTCGTCGAGCTGCTTGCGCGAGAACGACGCGGCGCCCGGAACGACGAACCCGCGCACCACGCCGCCGCCTGCCACAGCATCCCTGAAGACGCTGAAGGTCGACTCGGCGAACATCGGCGACAGGTCGGCGATCACCATGCCCACCCGCAGGTCGGGTTTGTCGGACCCGTACCTGGCGATGGCGTCGGCGTACGACATCCGGAGGAACGGCGTGGTGATCTCACGCCCGATCACGCGGAAGATCTCCTGGATGAGCGGCTCGATCGTGGCGAACACCAGCTCGCGCGTGGCGAACGACATCTCGACGTCGATCTGCGTGAACTCGGGCTGGCGGTCGGCGCGCAGGTCTTCATCGCGGAAACACTTCACGATCTGGAAGTACCGATCGGTGCCGGCAATCATCAGGATCTGCTTGAAGATCTGCGGCGACTGCGGGAGCGCGAAAAACTCGCCGGGATGCACGCGGCTGGGGACGAGGTAGTCGCGGGCGCCTTCCGGCGTGGACTTGGTCAGCACGGGCGTCTCGACTTCCCAGAACCCCTGCCCGTCGAAGTACCGCCGCACGGCCATCGTGACACGATGCCGCAGCTGGAGGTTGGCCTGGAGCGACGGGCGGCGCAGGTCGAGGTAGCGGTACTTCAGCCGCAGGTCTTCGTTGGCCGTCACCTCGTCGCTGATCACGAACGGCGGGACGCGGGCCTCGCTCAGCACCTTGATCGCCTCGGCGTGGACCTCCACCTCGCCCGTCGGCATCTTCGGATTCAACGCCTCGGGGGCGCGGGGCCGCACGCGGCCCTGCACGCCGATGACGAACTCGGCACGCAGGTGTTTTGCACGCTCACGCAGCACGTCGTCGTCGACCACGACCTGCGTCAGGCCGTAACGGTCGCGCACGTCGAGAAACACCAGCGCACCAAGGTCTCTGACCCGATGCACCCACCCGAGCACCAGCACGGATGCTCCCGCGTGCGATGCGCGGAGTTCCCCGCAGGTGTGCGTCCGCGCCCAGTCGCCGAGCTTGTCTACCACGATGTCCCTGCCCTTTCGTCCCGTCGTATGGTGCCGCCCGTCGTCCGTCTGCTCGTCTTCGCTCCGGTCGAGACCGCAGCTCGGGCGATCACACCCCGCCGAGGGTCCGCCGGCTGTATTCGACGACTTCGGCCCGCGCCACGCGGGTCTGCTCGCCGGTCTTCATGTGTTTCACGGTCACCTGGCCCGCGGCCAGCTCGTCGTCCCCCAGGATCAGCGCCAGCGCCGCACCCAGGCGGTCGGCGCGTTTCATCTGTGACTTGATGCTGCGCCCTTCGTACTCCATGTGGGCTTCGAGCCCGGCCTGCCGGAGTTCGCGCAACAGTCCCAGGGCCGGCACACGCGCCGCGTCTCCGAGCGCGGCCACGAACATCGGCGCCCGTGCGGCCCGCCCGTCGTCCGCCGGCATGGCCAGCACCAGACGCTCCACGCCGGCGGCAAAGCCGATGCCGACGCGGTCGGGGCCGCCCAGCTGCTTCACCAGGCCGTCGTACCGTCCGCCGCCGAGGATGGCGCTCTGCGCGCCGATGTTGCCCGCCAGGATCTCGAACGTCGTGCGCGTGTAGTAGTCGAGGCCGCGCACGAGCCGGTGCGAGACGCGGTACGGGATGCCGTAGAGCGTCAGGTACTGCTCCACCGCCTTGAAGTGCGTCCGGCACGACTCGCAGAGATAGTCCACCGAGTGTGGCAACGTGTCGATGACGGGCTGGTCGGCCGCCACCTTGCAGTCGAAGATCCGCAGCGGGTTGGTGCCGGCGCGGCGCTGGCAATCCCCGCACAGCTTTTCCAAGTCATCGCCCAGGGCCTTGACCAGCGCCTCGCCGAAGGCCGGCCGGCACGCCGGGCACCCGACGGAGTTCACGACCAGTTCGACGTCGGTGATGCCGAGCTCGGTGATGAGGGTCCACGCCAGGTCGATGACTTCGGCGTCCACGGCGGGATCGGCCACGCCGAACACCTCGACGTCGAGCTGATGGAACTGGCGGTACCGGCCCTTCTGCGGCCGCTCGTACCGGAACATCGGCCCCATGAGGTAGAGCTTCGGGACCGCCATGTGCTGCTCGAGGCTGTGCTCCACGAACGCCCGCACCAGGCTGGGTGTCGCCTCAGGACGCAGGGTGATGCGCTCGCCGCCCTTGTCCGTGAAGGCATACATCTCTTTCTGGACGATGTCGGTGGTCTCGCCTGTGCCTTTGGCGAACAACTCTTCGCGCTCGATAACCGGCGTGCGGACCTCGGCGTACCCGTAGCGCTCGAACACACGGCGAGCCGTGTCCTCGACGCGCTGCCACCGTTCCACTTCGCCTGGCAGGATGTCGTGCGTACCTCGGATGGCGGGAATCATGATTCCATGTAGTCCTTGCGGTACTCGACGTACCGCCGTGCGAACAGGCGGATCTCGTCGACATCCGCATCGTTCAACGCGCGTCTGACGCGGGCCGGCCGCCCCATGACGAGCGACCGGGGCGGCACCACCAGCCCTTCGGTCAACAACGAACCGGCCGCGACGATACATTCGGCGCCCACCGTCGCGCCGTTCATCAACTGCGCGCCCATGCCGATCAGGCACGTGTCGCCGATCGTGCAGCCGTGCAGCAGCGCCGAGTGCCCCACCGTCACGTCGTTCCCCACCACGGTCGGGTGCGTCCCCGTCATCACGTGGACCATCGTCAGATCCTGGATGTTGGAGCGGTGGCCGATCCGGATGTAATTCACGTCACCGCGGATGACCACGTTCATCCAGATGCCGGACTCTTCGCCGATGTCGACGTCGCCGATGACCTGGGCGCTCTGGTCGACGAACGCCGACGGGTGGATACGCGGCAGCACGCCGCGAAACGGACGAATCATCGCTGGCCGCCGTCGATGCGAGGCAGCGTGACCTCACGCTGCGACTGGTATTTGCCCTTCTTCTCGGCGTAGGACGTGATCGGTGCTTCGTCCCCCTCGAAGAACAGCACCTGCGCGATGCCTTCGTTCGCGTAGATCTTCGCCGGCAACGGCGTGGTATTGGAGATTTCGAGCGTGGCCGTGCCTTCCCACTCGGGCTCGAAGGGCGTGACGTTCACGATGATGCCGCACCGTGCGTAGGTCGACTTTCCGACGCACACCGTCAGCACGTTGCGGGGAATGCGGAAATATTCGACCGTCCGCGCCAGGGCGAAGGAGTTGGGGGGGATGATGCAGACGTCGGCCTTGATGTCCACGAACGACCGCGGATCGAACCGTTTGGGATCGATGAGCGTCGAGTTGATGTTCGTGAACACCTTGAATTCGTCCGCGACACGGATGTCGTACCCGTACGACGACACGCCGTAGGAAATGACACCGTCGCGCACCTGCCCCTCGACGAACGGATCGATCATGCCGTGTTCGCGGGCCATGCGGGCGATCCACCGGTCGGCTTTGATACTCATAGAACTCCCGCGTTGTCTGGCTGTGCCGAGGGCCGCGGGCCGAAAGCCGCAGGCCGATTCTGCTACCGTTTCAGCCACGCCAGCACGATCGTAATCACGATGCTCGCCAGCACCGCCGTGGTGACGGGCACGTAGAACGTGAACGCCCCCCGCCGCACGAGCACGTCGCCGGGCAACCGCCCGAGCGGGACGCCCAGCCACACCAGCGCCCCGGCTGCCGCGATCAGGAGCCCGACTGCGACCAGGACTTTGCCCAGCGCCATGTCACTCTCCCGCCCGCGCGGGCGTCAGATGAGGTCGATTCCCGGGAAGAAATAGGCCAGTTCCACCGCCGCCGTCTCGGGCGCGTCGGACCCGTGGGTGGCGTTTTCGCCGATGTTGCCGCCGAACTCGGCCCGCAGGGTTCCCGGCGCCGCCTTGGCGGGGTCCGTGGCGCCCATCAGGTCGCGCCATTTCCCGATCGCCCCTTCGGCTTCAAGCGCCATCACCACCACCGGCCCGGACGACATGAACTCGGTCAGGCTCGCGAAGAACGGCCGCTCGCGGTGGACGGCATAAAACCCTTCCGCCTGCGCCCGCGTGAGCTGCACTTTCCGCATCGCGCGGATGACGAATCCCGCCTCTTCGATACGCTTGATGATCGAACCGGTGTGCTGTTTCCGGACGGCGTCCGGTTTGATAATCGCAAATGTTCGTTCCATATCCCCCGATTATACCGTGCGCTGCACGGATTCTGGCCCTGGTGCGCGGAGAAGGCAGCCATAAGGCCCTATCTGTGGAACACTACCGTCTGTGGACCGGGCCCTGACACGTACGCGCGAGATATCCGGCCGCCGGAAGCGGCTCGAGCAGGTCTTCGACGACCCGGGGCTCCGCGCACGTTTGCATCGCGGAGCGCACCGGACCGTCGTGGAAATGACGGCGGCCCTCTTCAGGATGGCCGGACCGGGCATCGCCCGCGAATTGCCCACGCTGCAGGCCGTCGAGGTCGTGCACCACCTCCCGACCCTGCCGGTCGCCTGCGACGGTGTCCGCCTGCTCCAGGTGACCGACCTCCACCTGGAATCGCTGCCGGCGCCGGAAGCCGCGGTGGAAGCCGTGCGGGGCCTCGCATGGGACGCCCTGATCTGCACCGGCGATTTTGCGGAAGGCCCATCAGCCGCCGCCCTGATCCGGTCGTTCTTCGGACCACTCGTCAGGCCGTCGTCGAAGCCGTGTCTCGCCGTGCTCGGCAATCACGACCGGTCGCACCTGCTGCCGGCGCTTGCCGAGACGGGCATCGACGTCCTGATGAACGAGGCGCGGGCACTCGAGTTCGGTGGAAGCCTGCTCTGGATGGCTGGTGTCGATGACCCGGCGACGTTTGGAACCGGCGATCTGGAACGTGCGTGGTCAGGCATTCCGGCGGGCGCCTGCGTCGTGGTGCTGGCCCACGCGCCGGACCTGGCGGAAGAGGCCGCGGCGCGAGCGTGTGCGCTGTACCTGTGCGGGCACACGCACGGCGGCCAGATCCGGATTCCTGGCGTCGGCCCGCTGGCGTACCGAACGCGGTATCCGCACGAGCGTATCGCCGGGCGCTGGACGTGCCGCGGCATGCCCGGCTACACGAGCATCGGCCTGGGCGCCCATCACGGGCTCGTGCGTGTCGGCTGCACGCCCGAGATTGTCGTCCATGTCCTGCGCGCGGCTCCCGGCTGAAAAAGGGGCCAGGCCCCTTTTTCGCCCGGCGGGGCGTTTGCCGTTCCCCGGCAACCACTTAGAGCCGGAGTCCTGAAAAGGGGCCTGGCCCCTTTTTCAGCCGCCCGCCGCCGTACTCGTGGCAGAATGACGCCAGCCCCCACGCTCGCGGCGGCGGGTGTGTCCGCCAGCCGTGGTCCCGCGTTCGTATTCATCTGGCGCCATGCGCCAAGGGGAGCCCGCCATGATCGTCGCACCAGCCATGCACCCGCCCGCTCACCGGGATCAGTTCGCTACGAAAGGCACCCTCGAGGGGGATCACCCGACCGACGTGCAGCAGTGCAATTGCCACGGCGCCGCGCTGGATGCTAACGGCATGCCCTGTGATGAAGTCGCCATCGCCGAAGACGTGTTCGGGGCGGAGGTGGATGAGACGCAGGGATAGGACGCTGGGGGTTGGGGGTTAGGGATTAGGGATTAGGGCAAGGCAAAAGACACAGGCACGAAACGGGCCCGACTGGCACATGCCGGTCGGGCCCATCGCGTTTCTTCCCTGATCCCTAATCCCTAATCCCTAACCCCTAGCGCAGCCGCTCCATGATCTCGTCGAGCACGGCTTTCGGCGGGCGGGTCTGGTCGACGCCGAGCATCGACAGCGGGGTATCGACGGTATTCAGCAGGTCGGTGAACGTGGGCCGGTTCGCGTCGATGTAGAGCAACCCGGTGGCGAACTCGCCCTTGTCGACGCTCTCCTGGAGCAGGGTCAGCGCGGCAATCTTGCTGTGCGCGTCGTGCGCCTCATCCAGCTTCTTCAAAAACACCCGCGACCCGTCCGGCATCGTCACGGTCTGCGTCGACCCGGGTTCGTAGTCAACCGAGATGTCCTCGAAGAACGGCACGAAACTGATCTCGCTGACCGGCTCGTCGTGCTCTTTCACGTACGAGTAGCTCTTGGTCGAGCCCTCGTGGTCGTTGAAGGTCACGCACGGCGAGATGACGTCAAGCAGGACCGTGCCGCGATGGGCGATGGCCGCCTTGAGCAGCGCCGAGAGCTGCTTCTTGTCGCCCGAGAACGATCGCGCCACGAACGTGGCCCCGAGCTGGATGGCCAGGGCACACAGGTCCATCGGCGGCAGGTCGTTGACGACGCCATTCTTCAGCTTCGACCCCATGTCCGCCGTCGGCGACAACTGGCCCTTGGTCAATCCGTAGCAGCCGTTGTTCTCGACGATATAGATGATGGGGATGTTGCGCCGCATCAGGTGGACGAACTGGCCGGCGCCGATCGCGCCGGTGTCGCCGTCGCCGCTCACGCCGATCGGCATCAGGTGTTTGTTGGCAAGCACCGCCCCCGTGGCGACGGCAGGCATGCGGCCGTGCACCGAGTTGAAGCCGTGCGACGTGCCCAGGAAATAGGCCGGGCTCTTGCTGGAGCACCCGATCCCCGACAGCTTGATGACGCGGGCCGGGTCGACGCCCATCTCGAAAAACGCCTCGACGATCCGCTCGGAGATGGCGTTGTGCCCGCAGCCGGCGCACAACGTCGTCTTGCCGCCGCGGTACGTGGCGAGTTCCAGGTTGATCCGGTTGACCTTCTTGCCGGGGGCCGGTGTGGCGGAAGCTGTAGTCGACATGATTACCCCTTCACCGTTTCGGATTCCTGCGCCCGTACCTCGTCACTGATCGTGCGTGCGTCGATGGGCAGCCCGGCGTAATACAGCACGCTCCGGAGCTTGCCGATCTGGCTTGGCGTCAGGTCGAGTTTGAGCAAGGACAACATCTGCGCGTCGCGGTTCTGCTCGATGACGTAGACGCGCGTGTGCCGGTCGATGAAGCGCTCGACTTCCTCCGTGAAGGGATAGGACTTGAGGCGCATGTACGACGTCGCGATGCCGGCCGCACGCAGCTGGTCGCGTGCTTCTTCGACCGAACCGTGGCTGCTGCCGTACGCCACCAGCGCCACCTCGGCGTCCGGCTCCTCGGAGATGTCCTCGACGGGCACGAACGCCCGTGCCGTCTCGAACTTCTTCGCCAGGCGGTCGACGTTCACGGTGTAGTCGTCGGCGCGTTCGCTGTACTGGCCCTTGGCGTTGTGGCCCGAGCCCCGGTTGAAGTACGCCGGCATGCCGTCACCGGGCACCGTGCGCCACGGGATGCCATCGCCGTCCACGTCCAGGTAACGGCCCCAGTCCTTGAGGCCGGCCAGCGTCGCCGCGTCGAGGCGTTTGCCCCGGTCGAGGGGTTTCTCCGGATACGCGAACGAGTCGGCCATCCAGGTGTTCATGCCGAGATCGAGGTCGGTCATGACGAACACCGGCGTCTGGAACCGTTCCGCCAGATCGAACGCCGCCATGGTGAACTCGTAACACTCTTCCGCCGAGCTCGGGATGAGCATGATGTGTTTCGTGTCACCGTGTGACAGGACCGCCGTGGAGAGCATGTCGCCCTGCGCGGTGCGCGTCGGCAGCCCCGTGGACGGACCCACGCGCTGGACATCCACGATGACCGTGGGCACCTCGGTGTAGTACCCGAGGCCCACGAACTCGCTCATCAGGGAGATGCCCGGCCCCGACGTGGACGTCATCGACCGGGCGCCGGCCCCGCCCGCGCCGCGGGGCCAACCCGCGGCCGCCAGGTCGTCTTAGGGCGGCACGCCCGCGAAGGGGGGTTTCCCCGTCTCCGTGTCCATCCGGTACTTCTTGAGATAGTCGATCAGCGTCTCGACCACCGTCGACGACGGCGTGATCGGGTACCAGGTGACGACCGTGACGCCCGCCATCAGCGCGCCGACGGCAATCGCGGCGTTGGCCTCGATGAGGATCTTGCCGCGCGTCTTGTCCATGCGCTCGACGCGGAACGGATCACGTTTCGGCAGGTGCTGTTCGGCATAGTCGTAGCCGGCCTTGAGTGCCGCCTGGTTGAGCGTCACGGCCTTGGCTTTCTTGCCCAGCTGCTTGTTGAGCGCGATGTCCATCTCGGCCATCTCGATCCCCAGCAGCTTCGACAGGATGCCGTCGTAAATCATGTTGCGCACGAGGCGGCGCAACTTGGCGTCCGGGCACACCGGCTTGACGAGTTCGTCGAACGGCACCGGATAGAAGATGAGGTCGTCGCGGACGGCATTCAGGTTGAGCGGCGCGTCGTAGACCACGGCGGCGCCCGGGTCGAGGGCCTTGACGTCCTCTTCCGCCGTCTCGGGGTTCATCGCCACCAGGAGGTCGATCTCCTTCTTGCGGCCGATGTACCCGTGCTTGTTGGCGCGGATGGTGTACCACGTCGGGAGCCCGGCGATGTTCGACGGGAACAGGTTCTTCCCCGACACGGGGATGCCCATCTGGAACAGCGACCGGATGAGCACGAGGTTGGCGGTCTGGCTGCCGGATCCGTTGACCGTGGCGACCTGAATGCTGAAATCGTTGACGATTTCAGTCCGGGCCGCGACCGTCGGCGAATCCTGCACGGCGGATTCAGGAGACATCGAGTGGTCCTGCGGTGGAGACGCGCGCCCGCCGGCGGGCAGCCCTTCCGCCCGTCGAGACGTTTGCGCAGATCAAACTCGGCACGTGAACACGAAAGTATACCACGCTGGGGTTCGGGACTCGGGGCTCGGGGCGAAGCAGGAAGCAGGAAGCAGGAAGTAGACAGTAGACAGTAGACAGTAGGACGTCGGAGCCGATGACGACTCCGCTGCGCCGCCGGAAGCCGAAGGCCGAAGGTCGAAAGCCGATCGCCGAACCCCAAGGTGTATTACTTGACATATACACCACCCGCGCCTACATTGTGCTCATGACGCGCCGACGGCCACCGGGATCGCCGTGCTGATCAGCATCGACGTCCACAGTGGCGTCCCGGCGTACCGGCAGCTCGTGGACCAGATCCGCCTGCAGGTGGCCGCGGGCCGGCTGAAACCCGGCGACGAGATTCCGTCCACCCGCGCGCTCTCGGCCGAACTCGGCCTCAATCCCATGACGATCAGCCGCGCCTGGGCGCAACTCGAAGACGAAGGCGTCCTTGAACGCCGGCCGGGGCTGCCGCTGATCGTACGGGCGAAGACGGGAGCCACGAGCGCCGCCGCCCGGACCGCACAGTTCACGAAGGCCTTGAAGCCGGTCGTGTCGGTGGCACGCCAGCTCGGCATCAGCGGCACAGACGCCGGCGACCTTCTCCGGCGCCTCATCGACGACGAAGAGAGGTGACCCCCATGGGCCAGTCCGTGTTCGAAGCCATCGACGTCAGCAAGCAGTTCGGCGCCGCCACGGGCCTGAACCACGTCACGCTCACGCTGTCCGGGCCATCCATCATCGGCCTCATCGGGCGCAACGCCGCCGGCAAGACCACTCTCCTTCGCCACATCGTCGGGCTGCAATTGCCCACCCACGGCCACGCCCTCACGTTCGGCGTGCCGACCCACGTTCTCGAACACGAGCAACTGGCTCGCATTGGAATGGTCCCGCACGATCCGTCGTTCATCGCCTGGATGACGGTGCAGGAACAACTGGACTACCTCGCGCCGTTCTATCCCCGATGGGACACACGGCGCGAACAAGACCTGCTGGACAACCTCGAACTCGATCGTGGCGCGACGATCGCCGGGCTGTCCGCCGGGAGCCTGCAGAAGCTGGGCATCATCGCCGCCGTCTGCCATCATCCCGACCTGATCCTCCTCGACGAACCTGTCAGCAACCTCGACCCCGTCGTGCGCGACCGCTTTCTGCTGTTCCTGATGCAGATCCTCGAAGAAGATGCGGCAACGATCGTGATCTCGAGCCACATCCTGCACGACATCGAGAGCATCGTCGATTGGGTTGTCTGCCTGGATGACGGGGCGCTGGCCGCGGATGCCGCTCTGGACGACCTGAAGGAACGGTTTGTCGGCTGGCGGCTGCAGGCCCGGTCGCGGGATCTACCCGCCCGGTTCGACGAACCGTTCGTGCGACACCAGACGCGGGTGTCCAACCGCGCCGCCCGCCTGGTCGTTCGGGCGGGCACCGGTCAGGCGGCGTTTGCGGCGGCGTACGACGCCGACATTGTCGCGGAGCCGCTCAACCTCCAGGGCATGTTCACCGCGCTCATCGGAGAAAGGCGGCAGGCATGATGCGCGGAGCCCTGGGTACGCTGGTGATGCATCGGGATGACCGCCTCCTTCACGGTGTGATGACGATCATGGCGGTGCTTCTCCTGTCCTCACTCGGTTGGAGACAGGTTGAGAAGCAGGTTGTGGTGGCCAGCCTGGTAGGCGTCATGCTTGGCGGGCGCGTCGGGGCTCTCATCGCCATCGCCTCCCAAACGTCCTTCTCCTGGACGCTGCCGGGTTTCCGGTCGTCGATGCATCGCGCGTTCGTGACCCTCGGGGTCATCGTCGCTGTGGCTGAAGCAGCGTTGCTGGGGATCGTCGGCACGGCATTCGGCCCGCCCGAAACGCCTGTCGTGGCCGGCCTCTGCGGCTACTTCGCGTTTGCTCTGGGCGGAGCGCTCTTCCTCTTTCCTATCCTGCTGCTGGTGGTGCCGGTCGGGCTGTTCGCCGCCTTCTACATGGCGGGGCCCTATCTGCTCTATCTCATGGTGGCCAACACCGTCGTCACATCCATCGTGATGGTGGCCGGAGGCGTGGCGGCCACCAATCTCGCCTTCTCGCGACGGGCTCACCGGCTGAACGCTCACATCGGGCGCTCAACCATGGTGCGCGCGATGCCACGCCAGGCTCCGCCACTCTCGCTCGTGCTCCGCCGGCGTTTCCAGGGAGCGATTCCGAGGACTCGCCGTCGCGCGGCACCGATCGGACGTTCGGCGGTGAGGGCCGCCTTCGCCATCGACGGCGTGGAACAGTCATTCTGGGGCGGCGTCTTCGGCGCGGTGGCGATCGTCCCCATGCTCGCCTTCCCGCGACTGCTACCGGGCGCATTGGGATTACCGGGAGCGTTCCAGATCTTCCTGCCTCTTGCCCTGGCAACTACCTCTGCGGGGAACTGGCGGCGATCGATGAGTTTCGGGCAGTGGCTGCCCTGGTCCCGCCGCCAGCACTATCGGGTCACTCTGCTGCTGCACGTGTGGAACGCCGTCACGCTCGTAGGGGTACCAGCTGCCGTTGCCGGCACCTACTGTGCGTTTCGGGCACCGGACTTGTTCGGCAGCAGCCTGCGCGTGGCAGCTACGTTCGGGGTCGCATTTCCGGCATTGGGTTGGCTTGGCGTGGGCGTCTCGCCCTTCTCCGCCCCCCTCGGAGGCACTCGTCGCTTTGTCGCGATTGGCGCGGTCAGCGTGGCGCTGGCACTGGCGCTCCAGTCGGCTGTCCGCGACATACCCGTCCTCGTGCCGTCTGCGCTGGGACAGTTGAGCGTCGCGGCCGCCGCCGCGGCCATCACCTGGACGGCACATTGGTACGGGCTGCGCCGGTACTTCGCCACGCGCGATCTGGTGGGCCAGCAAGCTGGTCCCGGTCGCTGATCATGGGGCATGGGGTGCAGTGCAGACAAGAAGCAAGAAGCAGGGAGCCAGAAGCCGGAAGTAGGAAGTAGGAAGTAGGAAGTAGGAAGTCGAAGGCCGGATACACGATGGGCCCGCGAGGTTCGTCACCCCGCGGGCCCATGGAGGATTGGGTGGAGGATTCGGTGCCTTTCCCCAGCCCCTAGCCCCTAGCCCCTAGCGCCTGAGCGATTCCACCATCGCCTGTCCCATGTCGGCGGGGCTCTTCACCACGCGCACGCCGGCTGCGGTGAGGGCGACCATCTTCTCGGCGGCCGTCCCTTTGCCGCCGGCGATGATCGCGCCCGCGTGTCCCATGCGCCGTCCGGGCGGTGCGGTCTGGCCGCAGATGAAGCTCACGACCGGCTTCGTCACGTTGGCCTTGATGTAGGCGGCCGCCTCTTCTTCCGCGGTCCCGCCGATCTCGCCAATCATCACGATGGCCTCGGTCTCGGGGTCGGCCTGGAACAACTTCAACGAATCGATGAAGTTGGTCCCGTTGATCGGGTCGCCGCCAATGCCGATGCACGTCGTCTGGCCGTACCCCAGCAGGGTCAGCTGGTGGATCGCCTCGTAGGTCAGCGTGCCGCTGCGCGAGACGATGCCGATGGTGCCTTCCTTGCAGATGTGCGCCGGGATGATGCCCGCCTTGGCCTTGCCGGGGGAAATCAGTCCGGGACAATTCGGCCCGACAAGGCGCGTCGGCTTCTCCTTCAGCACCGCCGAGACCTTCATCATGTCGAGAGTCGGAATGCCTTCGGTGATGCAGACCGCGAGGGCCACGCCGGCGTCGGCCGCTTCCAGAATCGCGTCGGCCGAAAACGCCGGCGGCACGAAGATCACCGTCGCGTTCGCCCCGGTCTTCTCGACGGCCTCGGCGACGGTGTTGAACACCGGCCACCCTTCGTGGGTCGTGCCCCCTTTGCCCGGCGACACGCCGCCGACCACGGTCGTCCCGTAGGCGGCCGACTGCTTGGCGTGGAACGTGCCTTCGCGTCCGGTGAGGCCCTGCACCAGCAGGCGTGTGGACTTATCAATCAAGACTGCCATGATGCACCCCCCTCACCCGCGCGACAGCGCCACGACCCGCTCGGCGCCTTCCGCCATCGTATCGGCGGTCGTAAAGTTCAATCCGCTGTCCTTCAACATCTGCTTGCCGCGCTCGACGTTCGTGCCTTCCATCCGAATCACGATCGGCACGGTGAGCGACAGTTCTTTCACCGCGGCAATGACGCCTTCCGACAGAATGTCGCAGCGCAGGATGCCGCCGAAGATGTTGATGAAGACGGCCTTCACGTTGCCGTCGGACATGAGAATCTTGAACGCATTGCGGATCTGCTCGGCGTTGGCGCCGCCGCCCACATCCAGAAAGTTCGCCGGCTCGCCGCCCGCCAGCTTGATGATGTCCATCGTCGCCATCGCGAGGCCGGCGCCGTTGACCATGCAGCCGATCGTGCCGTCGAGGCGGATGTAGTTCAACGAGAACTTCGACGCCTCGATCTCCAGCGGATCTTCCTCGGTCAGGTCGCGGAGATCCTTGAGTTCAGGATGCCGGTACAGCGCGTTGTCGTCGAAGTTCATCTTGGCGTCGAGGGCCAGGAGGTTGCCTTCGCCGGTCACGATGAGCGGATTGATCTCGACCATCGAGGCGTCGGTGGCCTTGAAGGCCTCGTAAATCGCCGACATCATCTTCACGGCCTGACCCACCGCAGGCCCTTCGAGGCCCAGCTTGAACGCCAGCTTCTTGGCCTGGAAGGGCTCGAAGCCGGCGGTCGGGTGGATGTACTCCTTGAAGATCAGCTCGGGCGTCTCTTCGGCCACCTTCTCGATTTCCATCCCGCCGGCCGGGCTGGCCATCATGACGGGCCGCTGGGCGGCGCGGTCGATGACGAGGCCGAGGTACAGTTCGCGGGCGATCGTGAGCCCCTGCTCCACGAGCACGCGCTGCACCACCTTGCCCTCGGGACCGGTCTGATGCGTCACGAGGTTCATGCCGATGATCGACGACGCCAGCCGCTGGACGTCGTCCATCGTCTTGGCAACCTTCACGCCGCCGCCTTTGCCGCGGCCGCCGGCGTGAATCTGGGCCTTGACGACGACCGGCAGGCCGAGCTGCTGCGCCACGTTCACGGCTTCGTCAGCGGTGAAAGCAACGTCGCCGCGTGGGATCGGCACGCCGAACTTGGCGAGGATAGCCTTCCCCTGGTATTCGTGGATTTTCACGGGATGTCAGATGTGACGGGCCCTGATTGGGAGATTGGCGCCGCGTGGCAGAGGGGCCCGCCTGCCACTCTGCTTCGGCACCGTAGGAAACGTTGGCATGCTATCGGTCGTGGCGCAGCACGTCAAGCCGTGCGAACGACCGTACGAACAACCGTCTCGGGTGAACGGGGCCGGTCCTCGCCGGGCGACGGTCCGTTATCGATTGCCGGCGCCGGGAGCCGGCGACGGCCCGGCGTTGACGCCCAGGGCGTGCGGGGTCCATCTCGCGAGGCTCTGCGCCGCTTCCGGGCCATCGTAAGGAGCCACCTTGTACAAATCCAGCCCGTCGGCGCTCCCCATCAACTCCAGACCGAACGAATCCACCGCGAACTCCACGGCCGCCGGGGGCGCGGTGGCCCGGTTGACGATGACGTAGCCCAGGTTCGCCCGCTTGACGAAGCGGGCTCCGCGCGCACGGCGCACGGCGGCGGGCGTCTGGTTCGGCACACCGCCTTCGCTGAGGTGCAGCAACGCGCGCACCACCCGCGACTCGCGCTGCCGCCGGATCTCCGCCTCCGGCAACCGCGAGAGGTATCCGCCCAGCGAACTCTTCTCGTGATGGGTCTGGTAGTACAACCGCGCGGTGTTGTACTGCCCGTACGTCCGAGTGCCGTCACGGAAACCGAAGGGCAGGTGCAGGATCCGGACAGGCCGCGGATCGGCGGCCACGAGCTGGTACACCTCGGGGATGTGGGCCGAATAGAGCTGCCGCGGCATCGGGGCCAGTTCGGCCACCAGCAGCGCGGCCACCGCAGCCAGCACGACCGGCCGCCACCGGCCGCTGCGGTCCAGCAGCCGCACCAGCGCCACGCCAAACAGCACGGCCACCCCCATCATCAGGACCACGGCGAAGCGGGAAGGGCTGCGCGCGCTGGCCAGGAGGGGCACGTATCGTAACAGCGCCCACGGCCCTGGAACTAACGTGTTGACACCGGCCAGCGTGATAAAGGGCCCCAGCGACAGCAGCCCGAAGGCGACACTGACACCCACCCACCAGCGCGGCAGCCGGGCGCCGCACTGCCACACCGCGATGCCGATCACCGCCCACACCACCCAGGGCACGTTGCCGACGTTCTCGATGAAGCCGCCGGGACGCGAGGCAAACCAGCCTGCGAAGGCGCCCATCAGGGGATGGGACGGATTCGGGGCCAGCAGCCCGAGCACGTCGAGCCCGGGCACACCGTTGCGCCAGACGATCGGTTCGCTGAGCGAGGCCCCGTCACGCAGCCGGTGCACCAGCGCGAAGCCCCAGGGTGCGAGAGGCACCAGCGCAGCCGCCGCACCAGCCGCGATCGACGGGATCCGGATCCGGCCGAACCGCTCAGGGCAGAACCGCACGCCCCAGCGGAACGCCCCGGCCCAGCGCAGGAGCCCGCACGCCGTCGCGACGAGCATCGGCGTGTACGCCGTGTGCATCCGCAGCTTCACGCCCCCCCACACCATCGTCCACCCGCCGGAGACGGCAATGACAACCGCCAGGGTCGCCGAGGACACGGCGCAGAGCGTCAAGGCCCTGGCCGCCCGCGACCATGCGGTCGACACACGTGGCTGGCGCTGGACGGTGAGGGGCGCCACGAAGAGCGCCGCCAGCACCACGCAGTACACCGCAAAGTACGGATCGGTGAACAGCGCCCAGGCAAACGCGAGTCCCGTGCCCATGGCGGCCCGCCACGATCCGCTGCGCCGCCACGAATCGAGGCACAGCCAGAACACCGCCAGCGGCGCAACCGCGACCAGGCTGAGGTGCCCCGTCGCCCGCGCCATCACGAACGGGGAGAAGCCGAACAGCAACCCGCCCAGCCACGAGGCCGCCCGTGCCCCTGTGATGCGGTACACCAGCGCGTAGCCCGTAAGCCCGTTCACGACGAGCGCCGCGAGCAACAGCACGTTGTAGACCGTGGCAGGCTCGAACCAGAACAGCAGCGGCCAGGCGGCGAGGTCGAACGCGACGGTGTAGTTGTGCAGGCTCAGGTCGACGGCGGGCGTGAGCGAAAACACCGTTGACGCGAACAACGGCAGCCGCCCCGCGGCAAGTTCGTGGGCGAAGGCCCACAGGTTCCAGATGTAGACACCCGTGTCACCGGACAGCGGTCCCAGGACGTGGTTCGCCAGGTGTCGGGGCAGCGGCCAGGTAAACAGCAGGGCCGCGCCGACGTACCCGAGAAGCACCGGCGTTCGGAGGAGCCAAGGGCGTACCATGGAGGACAGGCCGGATCTTGTACGACACCTGGTGCGCACAAGGCAAGCAAATAGACGCAGAAAGAAAGTTGAATCACTCCACGTCCGCCGCTACAATGCCGCCGCAGGACTCATCTTCGCAATCCGCACAGAGTCCCCTATCCATCTGCTCCGGGTATCGACGTGCCCGGGCTGGAGAATTACATGGCACCGCGCAGGCTGTCGCTATTCTCTACTGTCGCTACAAAGATCCTCATCGCGTTAACCGGTTTGAGCCTCGTCGGGTTCCTTTGTGTGCACCTGATGGGGAATCTCCTGCTCTACTTCGGACCGGCGAAGTTCAACGCGTACTCCCACATCCTCATCTCGAATCCCTTCGTGATTCCGGCTGAGATCGGGCTGACCGCCATCTTTCTTCTCCACATCTTCGAAGCGGCCACGATGTGGTTCCAGAATCGTTCGGCGCGGCCGATCGACTACGTCAACAAGCAGGGGGCCGGGGGCGCCAGCCGCAAGTCGCTGGCCTCGTCGACCATGATCTGGACGGGCTCGATCACCGCGGTCTTCCTCGTGGTGCACGTCACGACGATGAAGTACGGCGCGTGGTACACCGTGGGCGACACCGAGGTCCGCGACCTCTACCGGCTCGTGGTCGAGACGTTCCAGAACCCCGCCTGGGCGGGCCTCTACGCGATCTGCATGGTCGTGGTCGGGTTCCACCTGTGGCACGGCTTCTCGAGCGCGTTCGAGTCGCTTGGTCTGAATCATCCGAACCTCACACCCAAGATCCTGAAGGTCGGCAAGGTGCTGGCCCTGATCATGGGCGCGGGATTCCTGTCCATTCCGATCTGGTTGTTCTTCATCGGGGGCCGATCATGAGCGGCGCACCACGCATGGCCACAGCCGGCACACGGCAGCTTGACGCGAAGATCCCGTCGGGCCCGATGCCGGACAAGTGGGATAAGTACCGTTTCGACGCCAAGCTGGTGAACCCGGCGAACCGCCGCAAGTTCACCGTCATCATCGTCGGCACCGGGCTGGCCGGCGGCGCCGCCGCAGCCACACTGGGAGAAGCGGGCTACAACGTCCTGAGCTTCTGCATCCAGGACAGTCCGCGGCGCGCCCACAGCATTGCGGCCCAGGGCGGCATCAACGCGGCCAAGAACTACCGGAACGACGGCGACAGCATCACCCGGCTGTTCTACGACACGGTCAAGGGCGGCGACTATCGGGCCCGTGAAGCCAACGTGCATCGCCTCGCGCAGGTCAGCAACAACATCATCGACCAGTGCGTAGCCCAGGGCGTGCCGTTCGCCCGGGAGTACGGCGGCCTGCTCGACAACCGCTCCTTCGGCGGCGCGCAGGTCTCGCGCACGTTCTACGCCCGGGGCCAGACGGGCCAGCAACTGCTCATCGGCGCCTACCACTCGATGATGCGGCAGGTCGGCGCCGGCACGGTGAAGATGTTCCCCAGGCACGAGATGCTCGATCTCGTGGTCGTCGACGGCCGCGCGCGGGGCATCATCGCGCGCAACCTGATCACCGGCGCGGTGGAGCGCTTCGACGCGCACGCCGTCCTGCTGGCGACAGGCGGGTACGGCAACGCCTACTTCCTGTCGACGAACGCCGTGAACTCCAACGCCACAGCCATCTGGCGGGCCTACAAACGCGGCGCGTTGTTTGCCAACCCGTGTTTCACCCAGATTCACCCGACGTGCATCCCGGTCTCGGGCGATCATCAGTCCAAGCTCACGCTGATGAGCGAGAGCTTGCGCAACGACGGCCGCGTCTGGGTACCGAAGAAGGTCGGCGACCGGCGCCCGGCCCCGCAGATTCCCGAAGACGAACGCGACTACTACCTCGAGCGGCGCTATCCGTCCTTCGGGAACCTCGTGCCGCGGGACGTGGCGTCACGTGCGGCGAAGGCCGTCTGCGACGAAGGCCGCGGCGGGGGCGAGACGGGCTTGGCCGTCTACCTGGACTTCGCGGACTCGATCAAGCGCCTCGGCGAGCAGACGATTCGCGAACGGTACGGCAACCTCTTCCAGATGTACGAGAAGATCACGGACGAAAACCCGTACACGACGCCGATGCGGATCTACCCCGCCATCCACTACACGATGGGCGGCCTCTGGGTGGACTACGACCTCATGTCCACCATCCCCGGCCTGTTCGTCCTCGGCGAGGCGAACTTCTCCGACCACGGCGCCAACCGCCTCGGCGCGAGCGCGCTGATGCAGGGTCTGGCGGACGGCTACTTCGTGGCGCCGTCGACGCTGCCCCACTACCTGGCCAGCGCCCCGCTGCCCAAGGTGACGACGGACCACGATGCGTTCAAGGAGGCCGAGTCCGCCGTCCGCGGCAAGTTCGACCGGCTCATCGCGGTCAAGGGCAAGAAGACCCCCCGCGAGATTCACCGGTCGCTCGGCAAAGTCCTGTGGGACAACGTCGGGATGGGCCGGAACGAAGCGCGCCTCAAGGAGGCGCTGGCGCAGATTCCCGCGCTCCGGGAGGAGTTCTGGAAAACCGTCTCGGTGCCCAGTTCGGGCAGCGAGATGAGCCAGGTCCTCGAATACGCGGGGCGCGTGGCCGACTATCTGGAACTGGGCGAGGTGATTGCCCTCGACGCGCTCGAACGCCGCGAGTCGTGCGGCGGCCACTTCCGCGAAGAGTACCAGACGCCCGACAACGAAGCCCAGCGCGACGATGAGCACTTCACGCACGTGGCCGCCTGGGAGTACGCCGGCGACGGCAAGCTGCCCATCCGCAACGTGGAGCCGCTCACGTTCGAATACGTGAAGCCCAGCCAGCGAAGCTACAAGTAGACGGGTGACGACATGGCGAACATGAATCTCAAGCTGCTGGTATGGCGCCAGACCGACCCCCATCAGGCGGGTCGCATGGTCCCCTACTCGGCCAACGATATTTCTCCTGACATGTCCTTCCTCGAGATGCTCGACATCGTCAACGAGGAGCTGATCAAGAAGGGCGAGCCGCCGATCAACTTCGATTCGGACTGCCGCGAAGGCATCTGCGGCATGTGCAGCCTGGTGGTCAACGGCATTCCGCACGGGCCGGATCGCGGGTCCACCGTGTGCCAGTTGCACATGCGGAAGTTCAAGGACGGCGACACGATTACGATTGAACCCTGGCGCGCGGCTGCGTTCCCCGTGCAGAAGGACCTCGTCATCGATCGCGGCGCCCTCGACGACCTGATCGCGTCGGCGGGCTACATCTCGGTCCCCACCGGCAGCGCGCCGGACGGGAACGCGATTCCGGTGCCGCGGCACCTGGCGGAACTGGCGATGGATGCCGCCGCCTGCATCGGCTGCGGCGCGTGCGTGGCCGCCTGCAAGAATGCGTCGGCGGCGCTGTTCGTGGGCGCCAAGATCTCCCACCTGGCGCTCCTGCCCCAGGGCCACCCCGAACGCGAAAGCCGCGCGCGGACCATGGTCACGCGGATGGACGACCTGGGATTCGGCAACTGCTCGAACGAAGGAGAGTGCGAAGCCGTCTGCCCGAAGGAGATCTCGATTTCCAACATCGCGCGGCTGCGGCGCGAGTACATGCGCGCCGTCGTCACCGGCGCCGGACGGTAACCTCGGACGTCCGCCGCGCTGGCGCCTCGAACCGCTCGAGGCGCCAGCCGGCGTCGACGCGGCCGATTCATGAATAGTCCGGGCTAGCGCGAGTCGGCGTCCCGCCGCGCCAGGGCCCGCTGGATGCGGGGCGGGCCGCCGACGATCGCCCGGCGCCCGGCCGGCGTGGGAGGCGAGACGCGCCGCACGTCAGCCAGCAGACGGGCGGCGAACGCCGCAGGTTCTTCCTCCGGGCGCCGCGGCCCTCCGGTCGGCGGGAAGAACCGGACCGTCACCCGGGGACGCCGCGGGAACCGCACGAAGTCTGTGGTCCCGGTGATGCTGCACAGGACGATGGCCGATTCGGGACACCACCCGGCCAGCAATCCCACGCCGCTGCGAGCACGAATCGGCACACCCCAGTTCAACCGTCCCTCCGGGAAGACGCCCAGTGCCCCGCCGGCGCGCAGGGCTTCGAGGGCCCGGCCGAGAGCCGCTGAATCGCCGCTGCCCCGGCGGATCGGAATCTGCCCCAGGCCGTCCATCACCGGACCCAGCAGCGGAATCCGCCACAGTTCGGCTCGCGCCAGGAAACGGAGGCGGCGCCGGGGACGAATCGCCACGCCGACGACCAGCGGGTCCGTCTGACTGTCGTGGTTCGGGACGATCAGGACCGGTCCGGTGTCCGGGACGTGTTCGAGCCCCTCGACACGCAGGCGCCCCCACCAGACCACCATGGGCCGGCACAACAGTTCGGCAACGTCGTAGAACACGCTGGATTGTTCCTCGCGACCTTGTAGAATCCCACACAGCATACCCCACGAGAGAGGCGCGTCGACATGCGCGAACAGCACGCAGACTCAGCCCCGGCAGGCGGCGCCCTCACGCGCCGGCGGTTCATGGCGGCATCCCTTGGTACCCTGGCGGCGGCCGCCGTCCCGCTCGTTGCAGACACCAGGTCACGCGGCGCACGGCCGGTGCCGACACCGTCGCAGCTGGAATGGCAGCGGGACGAACTGGCGATGTTCCTGCACTTTGGCGTCAACACGTTCACGGACCGCGAATGGGGCGATGGGCGCGAGAGCCCCTCGATCTTCGCGCCGTCCCGCCTCGACGCCGGCCAGTGGGCCCGGACGGCACGGGCGGCCGGCTTCCGGGCGGTCATCCTCACGGCGAAGCACCACGACGGCTTCTGTCTGTGGCCGACGCGGACCACCACCCACTCGGTGGCCTCCAGCCCCTGGCGGGGCGGCCGCGGCGACGTGGTGCGGGAGTTCGTGGACGCCTGCCGAGCCGAGCGCCTGAAGGTGGGGTTGTACCTGTCACCGTGGGATCGCCACGAACCGTCCTACGGCGACTCGCCGCGGTACAACGATCTGTACTGCGAGCAACTCACCGAACTGCTGACGCAGTACGGCCCGATCCACGAAGTCTGGTTCGACGGCGCCAACGGCGAAGGGCCGAACGGCCGCCGGCAGGTCTACGACTGGCCACGCGTCTGGGGGCTCGTCCGACGCCTGCAGCCGGCCGCCGTGATGTTCTCCGACGCCGGCCCGGACGTCCGCTGGATCGGCAACGAACGGGGCGTGGCGGGCGAGACCAACTGGTCGACGGTGGACCCCGCGGTGGTCCCCTACCCCGGCGCCACCGGCGACGGCGTGATGCGCATGCTCCAGCAGGGTGATCCGAACGGCACGGTGTGGCGCCCTGGAGAGACGGACGTCTCGATCCGGCGCGGCTGGTTCTACCATCCCGCCGAAGACACGCGCGTCCGGTCGGTCGACAATCTGGTGGGCTTGTATTTCACGTCGGTCGGGCGGAACTCGAAACTCCTGCTGAACGTCCCGCCCACCCCAGACGGCCTGATCCACGACGTCGACGTCGAGCGCCTGATCGGCATGCGGCAGGCGCTGGACGCCGTCTTCAGGACCAACGTGCTGGCATCGCGCCCGGTGCCGTGGCACCCACGAGGCCCGCGCGCCGCCCAGGCCACCGTCACGTTCGGCACGCCGGTGACGGTGTCCATCACGGACCTGAAGGAGCCGATCGAACGCGGTCAGGTGGTGGCGCGCTACCTGGTGCAGGGGCTCACCGGAGGCGGGTGGCAGCCGCTGGCGCGCGGCACGACCATCGGGTACCGCAAGCTGGATCGGTTCGCACCCGTGGAGGTGACCGCCCTGCGCGTCACCGTGGAGGACGCGCTCGACACGCCACCCGTGGTGACAGTCGCGGCGTACTGACGGCCGGGACCGTGGGACCTCCGGGGCTACGTCGTTCCTGCGCCCCGGCGCGGCCCGTCAGACGACCGGTGTCCGGGATGGTCCAGGCCAATGTCGTCCCACGACGCCGGGTCGTGGAGCGGCTCGAGGTGTGTGGAGACCGAGGCGTTCGGCAGGACGCCGCCGATCTCCGCCTCGATACGATCGAGGAGCCCGTGTCCCCGCTCGACCGTCCAGTCACCTGGGACCAGGATGTGGAGCGACACGAACCGGCGCAAGCCCGCCCGGCGTGTCCGCAGCGCATGGTATTCGATCCCGTCGTCCACGTACGGCTGCAGAACGGTCAGGACCGCCTCGACTTCATCGGGCGGCAGGGCCGCATCCATCAGACCATGCACTGAGGTCCTGACGATACGAACGCCGGTGAACACAATGTTCGCCGCGACCGCGAGGGCGAGCACCGGGTCGAGCCAGTTCCACCCGGTGAGGGCCACCGCGCTCACGCCCACGATGACCCCGGCCGACGTCCAGACGTCGGTGAGCAGGTGGTGCGCACTGGCATCGAGCGTGACCGACCCATAGCGGCGGGCCGCGCGCAGCAGGACGATCGCCGTCCCCAGATTCACCGCCGACGCCGCGGCCGAGACCACGAGGCCCAGGCCGACCGACTCCAGGCCTCTCGGGTCGATCAGGCGGAGGATGGCCGCATAGGCAATGCTGAGGGCCGCCAGCAGGATCAGCGTGCCTTCGACGCCGCTCGAGAAGTACTCGGCTTTGGAGTGGCCGTAGACGTGCTCCTCGTCGGCTGGCCTGGCGGCGATCGTCAACATGGCGAGCGCCATTACGGCGCCGACCAGGTTCACGAGCGACTCGACCGCGTCGGACAACAGCCCCACGGACCCGGTGACGAGGTAGGCGCCGGTCTTCAGGACGATCGTGAGAACGGCGGCCCCAATCGAGAGCCAGGCAAAACGAGTGAGAGACCCGGGTCCGGACATGCCCCCCCAGTCTTGCGTCAGTTTGCCGCCAAGTCAACGAAGGCCATGAGGTCTAGCCACTCGACACCTACGACGGCTCCATCCGAACTTCTTTGCCGAAACAGCTGAACGAAGTACAATATCCTCCGTCTGTTGCAGGTCCTGAAATCTCTGGCCTGCGCCTATTGAGCAGCAAGTGGTCATGCCACACGACAACCGGAGGCATCGTGACTCGCACCAACTATCCCCGTGAACAAGTCGTCTTCCGCGCCACCGACCGCACGCCGGGCCGCACGCTGTCGGTCACACCCGCCAACAGCGCCACGCAGCACCTCAGCTACGGCCGCATCCTGCTCGGACCAGCCGTGACGTCCGTGTCGTTCGACGCCGCAGGCGACGAAGTCGGGCTGGTGTGTTTCGGCGGTCACGCGAACGTGACCGTCAGCGGCCACGCCGAGCCGTTCGAGTTCGGCCGCCACGATGCCCTCTACGTACCGCGTGATTCCACCATCACCGTGACGACAGACGCGACCGTGGACATCGCCGAGTTTCGCGCGCCGGTGGACCATCACTATCCGCTGCAGTACGTCAGGGCCGTGGATGTCGAGGCCAACCCGGGCTTGTGCTTCCGCGCCGGCGGCGACAGCACGTCCCGCACGCTCCGGATCCTCCTGGGCAAGAACGTCGAGGCCGGCCGCCTGATGGCCGGCGTGACGGTCTCGGATCCCGGCCACTGGACCAGCTGGCCGCCGCACGAACACGCGGATCTGGCCGAAGAGATGTACGTCTACTACGACATGCCCAACGAAGCGTTCGCCATCCAGATGGTCTACAACGACGCCCGCGAGCCGGAACACGTCGAAGTGGTCCGCAGCGGCGACGCGGTCATCATGGCAAACGGGTTCCACCCGAACGTGTCCGTACCGGGGCACGCGGTCAGCTTCCTCTGGATCATGGCCGCCCACCGCGAGGTGGAGGATCGGAAGTTCGGCGTCGTCAACGTGCACCCGGACTTCGCCCAGGTGGCCTCCGGACTCGACAAGGGACGGTAAGGAGGACACGGTCATGAGACAGGCTCGTCATCCTTTCGATCTCAGCGGTACGGTCGCCCTCGTGACGGGCGCCTCAGGGGGCCTCGGGGCCGGCATGGCCGTCGGTCTGGCCGCCGCCGGCGCCGACGTGGTCTGCCACGGCATCGTCTCGGTCGAGGACACGATGACACGCATCCGGGCCCTCGGCCGCCGGGCCGCCGCCGTCATGGCCGATCTCAGCGATCCCGCCGCGCCCGCCCGCCTCGCCGAGGAGGCCGAACAGGCCCTCGGCCCGATCAGCATCCTGATCAACAACGCCGGGATCATCCGCAGGGCGCCCGCCGCCGAACATTCGGACGACGACTGGGATCTCGTGCTGGGTGTGAACCTGTCGAGCGTGTTCCGGCTCTCCCGTGAGATGGGCCGGCGGTGGATCGCCCGTGGCACGCGCGGCAAGATCGTCAACGTCGCGTCACTGCTGGCGTTCCAGGGCGGCATTCTGGTGCCGTCCTATGCGGCCAGCAAAGGCGGCGTGGCCCAGCTCACCAAGGCGCTCGCCAACGAATGGGCCGGCCGCGGCATCAACGTGAACGCGGTCGCTCCGGGTTATATGGCGACGGACAACACGGCGCCACTCCGGGCGGACGCCAACCGGAGCCGTCAGATCCTCGAACGTATCCCGGCGAACCGGTGGGGCGAGCCCGAAGACCTCGCCGGAGCCGCGGTCTTCCTGTGCTCGTCCGCCAGCGACTATGTCAACGGCCACGTCCTCGTGGTCGATGGCGGCTGGCTGGCGCGCTGACGAGGAATGCTCATGTTCGTATTCGGCAAGGACGTCCCGGTTGTCGATGCCGCACCCGGCGTGACCCGCCAGGTGCTGGCTCATGAACCGCAGCTCATGCTCGTGCGCGTGGTGTTCACAAAGGGGGCGGTGGGCTACGTACACTCGCACCCGCACAAGCAGCTCACCTACGTCGCGAGCGGCCGGTTCGAAGCCACAATGGGCAACGAACGACGGCTCATCGGACCCGGCGACAGCTACTACGCGCCGCCCGATGTCCCCCACGGGGTGGTGGCCCTCGAAGACGGCGTGCTGCTTGACGTCTTCACCCCGGCTCGGGAAGACTTCCTGACGTAGGTTACGCCCCGGAGAGCCACTCATGACCCAGCGTGTCGATACTACCCGTGCGATCGAGTCGTGCGGCGTCGTTGCCGTGATCCGCCTGACCGATGCCTCGAAACTGCGCAGCGTCATCGATGCGCTCGCCGCCGGCGGCGTGAAGGCGCTCGAAGTCACCATGACCGTGCCCGGTGCCATCCGGCTGATCGAGCAGATCGCGCCGACGCTGCCGGCGGAATTCATCCTCGGCGCGGGCACCGTCCTCGATCCGGAGACGGCCCGGCACGCCATTCTGGCCGGCGCACGGTTCATCGTCGGACCGGTCTACAACGAGTCTGTGGTCCGCCTGTGCCATCGGTACGATGTCGCGGCGATGCCGGGCTGCTATTCACCGACCGAGATCCTGACCGCCTGGGAAGCCGGCGCCGACATCGTGAAAGTGTTCCCCGCCACGGCCCTCGGCCCCGCGTACTTCAAGGACGTGCGCGGCCCGCTGCCGCAGGTGCGGCTCATGCCGACAGGCGGCGTGTCGATCACGAACGCTGGCGACTGGATCAAGGCCGGCGCGGTCGCCGTCGGCGTCGGCACGGCGCTGGTGGACGGCGCGGCCGTGGCCGCCGGTGATTTTGCCGCCATCACGGACAAGGCGGTCCGGTTCGTCGAGGCCGTCGCGGCGGCGCGGAGGTCGTCATGACGCAGAAGGTCGTCACGTTCGGCGAAATCATGCTGCGGCTGAGCCCGCCGGGATTCGAACGGTTCTTCCAGAGCCCGGTCCTCGGCGCCACCTTCGGCGGCGGTGAAGCCAACGTGGCGATCAGCCTCGCCCAGTTCGGCCTGGCCAGCCACTACGTCACGCGCCTCCCGGCCCACGCCGTGGGCGACGGCGCGCTGCGCGCCCTGCGGAGCGAAGGCGTCGACGTCTCGGCCGTCATCCGGGGTGGCGAACGCCTGGGGATCTACTTCGCCGAATCCGGCGCGAGCCAGCGCGCGTCGAACGTCATCTACGACCGGGCGCATGCGTCGATTGCCGGTGCCAGACCGGGCATGTTCCCCTGGTCGGATATTCTGGCCGGCGCCGCCTGGTTTCACGTGACCGGCATCACGCCGGCGCTGGGCCCCGACGTGGCGGCGTGCACCAGCGAGGCCATCGATGCCGCACGGGCTGCGGGCGCCAGGGTCAGCATCGACCTCAACTACCGCAAGAAACTCTGGACGGAGGCCGAAGCCCGTCAGGTGATGCGCGGGCTCGCCGCCCAGGCGGACGTCATCATCGCCAACGAAGAGGACATCCAGTCGTGCCTCGGCCTGGACGTGAGCGGCGCGAACGTCACGGAGGGCACGCTCGACGTGTCGGGCTACCGGGCCACCGCCGAACGTGTTGCGCGCGAGTTCGGCGTCTCGTACGTCGCCATCACGCTGCGTGAGAGCCACTCGGCCAGCCGGAACGGCTGGAGCGCCGTGCTGTGGGACGCCGTCGCCGGTGCGTTCGCCCAGAGCCCGCACTACGACATCACGGTCATCGATCGGATTGGCGGCGGCGACAGCTTCGCGGCAGGCCTGATCTTCGGGCTTGTGACCGGGCGGACGCCTGAGGCCGCGCTGCGGTTCGCGGTGGCCGCCAGCGCCCTGAAACACACGATTCCCGGAGACGTCAACCGCGTCACGGTTGCCGAGGTGGACCGTCTCGCGGGAGGCGACTCGAGCGGACGGGTGCAACGCTAGAGGCTAGAGGCTAGAGGCTAGAGGCAGGAAGCAGAACGGGGCCGCCAGGCATGTGCCGGGCGGCCCCGTCGTTTCTACTGACTACTGACTACTGACTACTGACTACTGACTACTGACTACTGACTACTTCCTACGTGCGGCTTACGGAACGGCAATCACTTCGTCCGTCGTCTTCTTGACCGCTCCGACAGACTTCGCAAAGGCCGCCTTCTCGCCGTCGGACATCTGCACTTCGATGATCCGCTCGATGCCGTTCCTGCCGAGCACGACCGGCACCCCGACGAAGAGCCCGTTGACGCCGTACTCGCCCTCGAGCAGGACGCACGACGGGATGATCTTCTTCTTGTCGTACACGATGGCCTCGACCATTTCGATGGCCGAAAGCGCCGGCGACCAGAAGGCGGACACGCCGAGCAGGCCGACGATTTCGCCGCCCGCCTTGCGCGTGCGCGTCTCGATGGCCGAGAGCGTCGCATCGTCCACGAACTGCTCCACGGGCATGCCGGCAATCCGGCAGCAACTGCGAATCGGCACCATGTCGTCGCCATGACCGCCGAGAACCAGGGCCTCGACGTTGCTGACGGACACGCCCGCCGCGGCGGCGACGAAGTAGCGGTAGCGGGACGAATCGAGTGCGCCCGCCATGCCCATCAGCTTGTGCTTGGGCATGCCCAGTTTCTGGTGAAGCCGGTACACGATCGCGTCGAGCGGGTTGGCCACCGAGATCACGATGGCGTCCGGGCAGAACTCCTTGATGGCTGCCGCGACCGAGTCCGTGATCTTGAGATTGACGGCCAGCAGCTCTTCACGGCTGGGGAACGTCCCGTCGGGCCGGACCGTGCGCGGCACGCCGGCAGTATTCACGATGAGATCCGCGTCTTTCAGGACGTCGTACGTCTTGCCGGCCTCGAACTTCACGTCGCTGTCGATGATGGGCGTGCCCTGCGCCATGTCGAGGCACTTCCCCTTGGCGACGTCCGGGCCCTTGACGTCAACCAGTGCCACCGTCTGGGCCAGGTTGCGCTGGAACACTTCCTGCGCCAGAACGCCGCCGATGTTGCCACCGCCGATGAGTCCGATTTTCTTCAGCATGAATAAGGTCCCTCCGAGATGCAGGAATCCGCGCGTCTGTTCGAAATGCCCTGGACCTGCCAGGTCAAACGCTGCGCGATTATAGCGCACGTCGAACGGCCGACGCTTGCCAGATTCGTCGCTGCGGGCCGATTGCAGGTGGAACGACTGTTCGGGTCAGCGAAAGCGGACCACGTACGGAGCCCCCCCGAGCAGATCCGCCAGGCGGACGCTGCCGGGCCCGATGGCCTCGACCCGATATCGTCCCGCCACCACGTCCCCTTCGCGGACAATCCAGACGTCGCCGGCACCGCTCAAGACGGCAGTCCTCACCGGTACACCGGACACGACCTGCTCGGCCAGTCCGGCAAGCGTGACCCTGGGTCCCGGCGGGACCTCGGGTGGCGCAGCGACTCCGGCGGGAACGGGCGCGGACATCTGATCTGACGAACGTGCGACCAGCGGCGCCGGCGTACGCGGTTCCCGCTCACGGAACAGATTCCGCCGCGTTCCTGCCGCGGCTGGCTGCGCGCGGTCGCCGAACGGGCGCACGGCGACAGTGGCGGTCACGGCCGGCGGCCCTGGCGCCCGGGCCGCCGCCGGCCCGAACATCTCCCCAATCGGCGCCGGACGCGAGAAACACGCCGCCGCGCTGCCAGTCCCCCAGACCGCCAGGGCGCTCAGACCGATGACCACCAGCGAGAGTCTTGCAGAATTCATCACGACCCCAGTGGCCACATCCTAACATCGACGCGGGGTCAGACCTTGAATTGCCAGACTCCTGCCTTGGCCTGAAACTGGCAATTCAAGGTCTGACCCCGGCCTGCCGCCGGCAGCCTGCCGCCCGCCGCATCCGCGTGTTATGATTCGACGTGCACCCGTCAGCGCCCGCACGAACCGGTTCCGAGCCCCGCCTCCCCGTCACAATTGTCGTCATCCCGGCCCGATTCTCGGCGACACGTCTGCCCGGGAAACCGCTGGCCGACATCGGCGGCCGGACGATGATCGAGCACGTGTACCGGCGGGCCTCACAGGCCCGTCACGTGAGCGGCGTCATCGTGGCCACCGACGACGCGCGAATCGCGCGGGCGGTGGAGACGTTCGGCGGGTCGGCAGTGATGACCCGCGCCGACCACCAGAGCGGAACCGACCGCATCGCCGAAGTCGCGGAGCGCCTGACGTGCGACATCATCGTCAATGTCCAGGGCGACGAACCCGTGCTGCACCCGGGGATGATCGAGGACGTCGCCGGGCCGTTCGCGTCGGACCCGGACGTCGTCATGTCGACGCTGGGACAACGGCTCGACTACGACCGCGACGGCGCCAATCCGAACGTCGTGAAGGTGGTGGTGGACCTCAGCGGCCGTGCCCTGTATTTCACCCGGTCGCCGGTGCCGTATCTGCGGACCCTGCCGTGCCCCGAACGCGGGGTTCTGCGCCACGTGGGCATCTACGGCTATCGCCGTGAGTTTCTCATGACGCTCGCGGCGCTGCCGCGTACACCCCTTGAACGCGCGGAGTCTCTCGAGCAGCTTCGAGCCCTCGAACACGGCTACCGCATCAGTGTCGTCGAGACGTCCCACACGTCTCTGTCGGTTGATACTCCTGATGATCTGGAACGCGTCCGCCGCCTGGCGGCGGACGGTCTGCTTCCCTGAGTGTGCTCATGGACCGTCGCGATCAGAAGCCAGTCAAGTACATCTTCGTTACGGGTGGCGTGGTGTCGTCACTGGGCAAGGGCCTGGCCGCCGCCTCGCTCGGCAGCCTGCTGGAAGGGCACGGATATCGGGTGACGATGCAGAAGCTCGATCCGTACATCAACGTCGACCCCGGCACGATGAGCCCGTACCAGCATGGCGAGGTGTACGTCACCGACGATGGCGCTGAGGCGGATCTCGATCTGGGCCACTACGAGCGGTTCACGAATACCCGGACCACCCGCAATCACAACTGGACCACCGGCCGGGTGTACATGTCGGTCATCCAGAAGGAGCGGCGCGGCGATTACCTGGGCCGGACGATCCAGGTCATTCCCCACATCACCAACGAAATCAAGCAGTGCATCCTCGGCATCGCGAAAGACGTCGATATCGTCATCGTCGAGATCGGCGGGACGGTCGGCGACATCGAAAGCCAGCCGTTCCTGGAGGCCATCCGTCAGCTGCGGCAGGATGTCGGCCGGGAGAACACGCTGTATATCCATCTGACGCTCGTGCCGTTCATCGGCACGGCGGGGGAACTGAAGACCAAGCCTACGCAGCACAGCGTGCGCGACCTGCGGTCGATCGGCATCCAGCCGGACGTGCTGCTGTGCCGGACCGACCGCTACCTGCCGCCGGACATCAAGCGGAAGATCGCGCTGTTCTGCGACGTGGCGGAAGAGGCAGTCATCACCGCCAAGGACGTTGACACCGTCTACGAAGTGCCCCTCAACCTGGCGGACGAAGGCCTCGACCGGATCATCCTCAAGTACCTGCACCTGCCGCAGACCGCCGCGGACATGGCGCCGTGGGAAGAACTCGTGGCCCGCATCAAGAATCCCGCCCACGACATCACCATTCACGTGGTGGGCAAGTACGTGGAGCTGGAAGATTCGTACAAGAGCCTGAACGAAGCCCTGCTGCATGGCGGGTTCGCACATCGCGCCCGCGTGCGGTTCCACTGGGTGGAGGCAGAAGCGCTCGAGCAGGAAGGGGGCGAACAGCTGCTGGACGGGGCCGACGGCATCCTGGTACCCGGCGGGTTCGGGATGCGGGGCACGCGCGGCATGATGCGGGCGGCACGCGTGGCCCGCGAGCGCGGGATCCCGTTCTTCGGCATCTGCTACGGGTTCCAGTGGGCCGCGGTGGATTTCGCGCGCAGCGTCTGCGGCCTCGAGGGCGCCGACTCCACCGAATGTGACGAGCAGGCCGTCCACAAGGTGATCTACAAGCTTCGGGACCTGCTGGGCGTCGAAGAACTTGGCGGCACCATGCGCCTGGGCCAGTACGCCTGCGAACTGGAGCCCGGGTCGCTGGCCCAGCGCGTCTACGGAGCCGACGTCGTGCACGAACGGCACCGCCACCGGTACGAGTTCAACCGGATCTACGAACCGACCCTGGTCGAGCACGGCGCGCGGATTTCCGGTCGTTCGCCCGACGGGAAGTTCGTCGAGATTATGGAACTGCCGGCGCATCCGTGGTACATCGCCGTGCAGTTCCATCCCGAGTTTCTCTCGAAGCCGCTGCGGCCGCATCCGCTGTTTGCCGGCTTCGTCGGCGCGGCCATTGCGCACAAGGCCGCGAGGCTGGGCGACGCGGCCCCGGCGACATCCTGAGCGGCGGCGGCGGCTCGGACTATAATGGCGGCGTGCATGCCGTCACTCTTGGTCCGGTCACCATCGGGGGTGGCCACCCCCTCGTCCTCATCGGCGGGCCCTGCGTCATCGAAAGCCCGGCACATGCCGTCGAACTGGGCCTGGCCATCGCCGACATCGCCCGGCGCTGCGGCGTCCCGTACGTCTTCAAGGCGTCGTTCGACAAGGCCAACCGGACGTCCATCAGCTCCCATCGCGGCCCCGGCCTCGACGCCGGCCTGCGGGTGCTGGCGGACGTGAAGGCCCGGGTGGGCGTGCCCGTGCTCACTGACATCCACGAACCGTCGCAGGCCGCCCCCGCCGCCGCCGTCGTCGACGTCCTGCAGATTCCGGCCTTCCTGTGCCGGCAAACGGATCTGCTGATCGCAGCCGCCGAAACGGGGTGCGCCGTCAATGTCAAGAAAGGGCAGTTCCTCGCCCCCGCCGATATGCGGCACGCGGTGGAGAAGATCACGTCCACGGGCAACCGGCGCGTGGTGCTGACCGAGCGTGGCGCCAGCTTCGGCTACCACAACCTCGTCGTGGACATGCGCAGCTTCCCCATCATGCGGGCGTTCGGCTTCCCGGTGGTGTTCGACGTCACGCACAGCCTCCAGCTGCCGGGCGCCGGCCAGGGCGTGACCGCCGGGCAGGCCGAGTACATCGGCACCCTGGCGCCGGCAGGCGTGGCGGCAGGCGTCGACGGCGTTTTCCTGGAAATCCACGAAGAACCCGCGCGGGCGAAGAGCGATGCGCAGAACGCGCTGGCCCTCGATCGCCTCGAACCGCTGCTGAGGCTCCTCGTCCGCATCGACGAAGCCCGGCGCGAGAACCCCGTCGCATGACCGACCTGTCGCTCCCCCGCCACGTGCTGCGAACGGAGGCCGATGCGATCGCGCGCCTCATCGACCGCCTGGACGAGCGGTTTCTGGTCGCCGTCGATCGGCTCTTCACCTGCCGCGGGCGCGTCATCGTCACCGGCATGGGCAAGTCCGGCATCATCGCGCGGAAGATTGCCGCCACCCTGTCGAGCACGGGAACGCCGGCGTTCTTTCTGCACCCGGCCGAGGCCGTGCACGGCGACCTCGGCGTCGTCCAGGCCACCGACGTGGTGCTGGCCCTGTCCTACACCGGCGAGACGGGCGAACTGCTCCGGCTGCTCGAGACGATTCGGCGCCTCGGCGCCAGCCTGATCGCGATGACCGGGTCAACGTCGTCGACCCTGGCCCGGGCGGCCGACGTCGTCCTGGACTGCGGCGTCGACGGCGAAGCCTGCCCCATGAACCTCGTGCCGACGGCCAGCACCACCGCCATGCTGGCGCTGGGTGACGCGCTGGCGATGACGCTGCTGGTGGCCCGCGGGTTCCGCGAGGAAGATTTCGCCAACCTCCATCCCGGCGGCGGCATCGGCAAGAAACTGATGAAGGTCGAAAGCCTGATGCATGCCGGCGACCAGGCGCCGATGGTGGCCGGAACCGCGCCGATGCGGGACGCGGTGGCCGAGATGTCGGCCAAGGGCCTCGGCATGACGTGCGTGACCGACGCGGAGGGCCGCCTGGCCGGGGTGATCACGGACGGCGACCTGCGCCGCCAGATTGGCCGCCCCGGTTTCCTGGATCAGCCGGCGTCGGCCGTGATGTCGCACACGCCCGCGACGATCGACCGGCAGCGCCTGGCCGTCGAAGCGCTGGCGCTGATGGAGCACCGCAAGATTACGTCTCTGGTGGTCGTGGACAGCCGCGGCGCCGTCGACGGCGTGCTGCACCTCCACGACCTCTGGCGGACGCAGATGTTCTGATGGAAGACTACGCCTCGTTCCTCGCCGCGCTCGTCGCGCTCCTACTCGGCCTCGCCACCGGGAAGGCGTGGGAGCGGTACAAGATCCGGGAAGGCCGATGGATCGACCGGCGCAAGACGCGCGAGTCGCCCCATTTCATCCTGGGACTGAATTTCCTGGTGGCCAACCAGCTCGACCGGGCCATCGAGGAGTTGAGCCGCGCCGCACGGCTGGAGCCCGACGCCACCGAGATCGAGATGATCCTCGGGAACCTGTACCGGGAGAAAGGCCAGGTCGGGCGCGCCATCACCATCCACCAGGGCCTGCTGCAGCGGCCGAAACTGACGCGCCTCGAGAAGGCCTACGTGCTGCTGTGCCTGGGCATCGATTACAAGAACGGCGGATTCGTCGATCGCGCCCTGGAGGCCTTCACCGAGGTGCTGCGTTTCGATCACGAGAACCCGTACGCCCTGGTCAACCTCCAGAAGCTCCACGAAGAGCAACACCAGTGGAAAGAGGCGCGGGAGATCCGGGAGCGCCTGCACGCCGCAGGCGAGACGCCCGACCAGCCGCGCCACCAGCAGATCCTGGCGTTCCTGGAGAACGAACTGGGCGAACAGGCACTGAAACGCCTCGACTACGCGACCGCGTCCGCGCACTTCGCGGCGGCCATCGATCGCGACCCGCGCACGGTGCCCGCGTACCTGAACCTGGGAGACGTCCGGCTTGTCGAGGGGCGCCCGGCCGACGCCGCCGACCTGTGGGAGAAGGTGACCCATGTGTGCCCGGAGCGCGCCTACTTGGCGTTCCCGAGGCTGGCTGCGCTGCACGATCGTCACCCTGCGCATTCGACCTACGAGCAGATCTGCCGCCGCTTGATCGCCGCAAGCCCCCAGGAGTGGCGGGCCCGTACGGCGCTCGCCGAACATCTGCTCGATCACGGGTCGGGCGCGGAATCGCTGGATCTGCTGCTCGAGGCGCTGGCGCACAACCCCCACGCCCTGACCGTCCACCAGGCCATCTGGCGGACCCTCATCGCCACTGGCCTCCAGCCCGTCGCGGTGCAGCGCTACGTGGACATGGCCAGACAGTCGGTCTTCTACCTGGACCCGCACGTCTGTCAGCGCTGTCACTATCGCAGCACGGAACTGCTCTGGCAATGCCCGCACTGCCACGAGTGGGATTCGTTCGTCGAAGATCGGATCGCGCCCGCCCAGGAAGTGAAGAACGCGCCAGACGAACCGCCTACCGAATGAAGGGGATCATCCCTGGCAGGAACGTGTGGGTTGAAGACCCCTCGAAGCGGCTGCTGCACAACCACCACCTCGACTGGCGGTAGGCGGCGGACAGGCGGCACGTACCGGACGTCGAGCCCGCCTGATTGTCTCGCAGGCGAATATCCTGCCACGAGCACGGAATGGCGACGCATCCGTCCCCGGCTTCATTCAGCGGGCAGACGTCGCCGAAGGCGAGCGTCCACCCCGACGGCGAACCGATGTTGTACGTGACCACCTTGTAGTTGGCCTGATTATCGCGGACATCTTCCAGTTCGGCGTCCCTGCCCGCCTTGCACACATCGGCCGCCCAGAAATCCCGGATGATGTTCTCGGGCGGCAACTTCTGGTCCGAGAACTCCCGCAGGAACCGGTCCGCCAGGGCACCGACCTCCGTCGCTGAGTTGTGCACGTGCACCGTCGCGCTGGACGTGACACTCTGCGTCAGCGCCGGGCCTTCGCCACCGAGCACACCCTCGAGCGGTTCGGTCACCCGGACCGTCAGCCGCACTTGCGCGGGAGTCGCCATGGTCTTCGGCGCCTTCCAGCGCACGGACGGTCCGGTCCCTGTGAACGTCCCGCTCTCGGCCGTCCAGTCGAACTGAAGCCTGCCGATCGGGGTCTCATTGTCCACGACCGTCGCCGTGACGACGACCTCCTCGTCGAGTTCGGCGAAGTTGGGCGGCTCGTTGGTATGCGTACCCTGAATGGTCAACGCCGTAATCACCGGCAGCGGGTTCACGGCGGGCGTCACGAAGGTGAACCCGTTGGGCAGGATACCCGCTTGATTGCCCACGCGCACCACCACGTCGGCCACCCCGGCGGGCGCAGCCCCGGTCACCGCGCGCAGGGAGGTGGCGCTGACGACCTCAACGCCGGTCGCCGCAACGCCGCCCACCGTCACGCTCGCGCCCGACGCGAAATTCGCGCCCGTGATGGTCAACGCGGTACCGCCGGCCGTGCTGCCGGACACGGGCGCCACAGCCGACACCGTGGGTCCGGGCGGCGTGACATAGGCGAACCCCGATGTCAGCGTCGCCGTTCCCGTCGAGGCCGCCACGACGACATCGACGGTCCCTGCGGCGTGCGCCGGGGTGACCGCTGTCAGGCTGGTGGTGCCGGACACCCGCACCTCGGTGGCGGCGACGCCCCCCACGGTGACGGTGACCGTGCCGGTGAAGTTGGTGCCGGTGATCGTCACCGTCGTCCCGCCCAGCGTCGTTCCGCTCGTCGGACTGACCGACGACACCGTCGGCCCTGACGGAGCCGGCGTCGGCGTCGTCGGGCTGCTGCCGGGGCAGGCCGCCGTGAGCCATGAAGCCATCAACACAGCGGCGAGACGGCGGAGCGAGGCGGCCGGGAAAGGCATACGCAGACGAGTCATCGTACCTGGGCCAGTATCGCACACGATGGCCGTGGCCGGCAGTCCCGCCATCTCAGGTCAGGCCGGCGGAGTCAGCGCGCAGCGCGACCAGAGCCGCATCGGCTTGTACCCGCGTCTCGGCCAGACTGCCGTCCGTGCGAATCACCACGTGCGCCGCGCGCACCTTGTCGCCCAGCGGCCACTGCGCGGCGATACGCTGACGGGCATCGGTCTCGGAGCTGCCCCGGGCAACGGTGCGGGCCACCTGTGCCGGCTCGTCGCACGCGGTCACCACGACGCGGTCGAATGCGCCTGCGTGGCCCGTCTCGAAGAGCAACGGGATCTCTGCAACCGCCAGCGTGGCGCCCTGGGCGGCCTGGTCGACCAGCCAGCGGTCGATGACCGCGTAGACGGCCGGGTGCAGGATCTCCTCCAGGTCCCGGCGCGCCACGGGGTCCGGGAACACGATCGAGGCGAGGCGCCGCCGGTCGATCTCGCCCGCGGCTGTCAGGACGTCGCCACCGAAACGCGCGGCTATCGCGGCGGCGGCCGGCGATCCGGCCGCCATCACCTGATGCGCCACGGCGTCGGCCTCGATGGCAGGCACGCCCCGTTCGCGCCACCGCGCGAGCACGGTGGACTTGCCCGTACCGATGCCACCGGTCAGCGCCACGCGGAGCATCCGGTCACCGGGCAAGCCGGGCCTCGGCCGCGCGCACCGTGTTGCTGAGGAGCATGGCAATGGTCAGCGGCCCGACGCCGCCGGGCACCGGCGTCAGCGCCCCTGCCACCGCAGACACCGCCGGGTGCACGTCACCGACCGTCAAGGCGCCCCGCTTCGCGAAGGCGGCGAGGCGCGGCGAATCCGGGGGGAACCAGGCGCGTATCAGGGCCTCGTCCGACACGCTGTTGATCCCGACGTCCACGACCACGGCGCCGGGTTTCACGAAGTCCGGCGTCACGAACGCCGGGCGTCCGATCGCCGCGACGAGCAGGTCGGCCTCCCTGGCGACGCCCGCGAGGTCACGGGTCCGCGAGTGGCAGATGGTCACCGTCGCATGCCGGTGCAGCAGCAGGAGGGCCATCGGCTTGCCGACGATGTCACTGCGCCCGATGACCACGGCGCGAAGGCCCTGCAAGGGGATCGCAGACCGATCGAGCAGTTCCATGACGCCCGCCGGGGTGCAGGCCACCAGGCCCTTCCGGTTCTGCACGAGCAGTCCGACGTTCGACGGCGTGAAGCCATCGACGTCTTTCGCGGGATCGATCGCGTCGATGACGCGGGTTTCGGCATCCGCCCCCATGGCGGCCGGCAGCGGCGACTGCACCAGCACGCCGTGGATGTCGTCCCGGCCATTGAGGCGGGTCACGACACCCAGCACCTCGTCGATGTGTCCGGTCTCGGGCACGCGGATCAACTCGGCGCGGATGCCCGTCTCGGCGGCGGCCTTCAGCTTGTTGCGCACGTAGATTTCCGAGGCCGGGTCGTGACCGGCGAGGACCACCCCGAGGCCCGGCGACACGCCGTACCGTTCCACGCACGCGGCGACACGCGGTACCAGTTCCTGCCGGATCGCCGCGGCGGTCGCCGTCCCGTCGAGAATACGCGCTGACATGGTGTCTCGCCCTCCGCTCCCCTCCCGGCTACGGCCGGGACTGCAGTTCCGCCTGCGCGTCCTGCTCGAGGTCACGCAGGCCCTCGACGCGCCCGAGCACGACGAGTTGATCGCCGCCGTGCATCACGGCCTCGCCGGGCGGGTTGAACTCCATTCTGCCACCGTGGCGCTGAATCCCGACCACGATGACGCCGTAACGCTGGCGGACGTTGGCCTGGACAATACTCAGGCCGGCCAGCGAACTGGCGTCGTCGATCGCCACCTGCTCGATGGCGAGCTCAAGATTCCCGGCGCGGGTCGCCAGCTCGAAGAAGTCGACCACGGCCGGCCGCAGCGCCATCTGGGCCAGTTCGCGCGCGCCGATCCGGTACGGCGACACCACGCGGTTCGCCCCGGCCTTCATCAGTTTGCGTTCTGCATCCTCGGTTTCGGCGCGGCCGACGATGTAGAGATCCGGGCGGAGGCCGCGCGCCGTCAGGACGGCGTACACGTTCTCCGCGTCGGTGCCGACGGCGGCAATGAGGCCGCGGGCCCGGTCGATCCGGACGCGCGCGAGCACCTCTTCGCTGCTGGCGTCCGCTTCGACCACAAGCCCGCCGATCTCGAGCAGGGCCTGCACGCGATCCGGCGCGCGCTCGATGACGATGTAGGGCACGCCCTGCCGGCGCAGTTCGTCAACGATGACGGTGCCGATCCGGCCGTAGCCGCACACGATGAAGTGACCGTCCAGTTCGTCAATCATACGGACCCGCCGGCGCCGGTTGAAGTGGTGGTGCAGGCCACCTTCCACCACGACGGTGGCGAGCAGCGTGAACGTGTAGAACGCGGTGCCCACGCCGGCCAGGATGAGGCACACCGTGAAGACTTCCCCCGCACGCGACAGCGGGTGCACTTCCTTGAAGCCGACCGTCGTGACGGTCGTGATGGCCATGTACAACCCATCCCAGGCCCCCCATCCCTCGATGAACACATAGCCAAGGGTGCCGCCGGCAATGACCAGCAGGAGGAGCCCGACGGCCAGCGACGGGCCGCGCACGGACGCCAGCCACCCCGCGCGGGAATCACCGGGACGCCGCGACGGCGGCAGGGGCGGGGATGCGACGTGCACAGGCATGGCGCCAGGTTCCGTCGTCGGTCAGGACCGCTGCCACCGTTCTCCGGTGGTGTTCCGGAAGAGCAGACCCAGGATGAACACCAGCGCCCCGGTCCCGAGCACCATCAGGCCCACGGCGTCTGCCTGTTCGGCCGTGACGTGAATCTCATGCCACTTCGCCGTGGCCTCGGTGGTGATGCCGAACTCGGTCATGTACCCGAGCACGGTCATGAAGAAGCCGTTGAACAGGATCAGCGCACCGCTGATGGTCACGAAGTTCGCCACGGCCTGGGCGCCGGTGCGCTTCGCCTGCTCGGCGGCATTGGCCAGCGGGCTGTGCGTCCGGCCGTACATCCAGTAGATGGCCATGCCCAGGTCCAGCCACACGAGGAACCGCACCCAGGTCACGACCGACAGGCTCAGCATCAGGTACAGGCACGACACGACGCCGGCCACCGGGAAGACGAACCCGAACGGCACCCGGAACGGCCGCCGCGCATCGGGTCTCTTGACCCGCAGCATGATGACCGCCGCGCACACGACGACGAAGGCGAACAGCGTGCCGATACTGGTCATCTCGCCGACCACGTCGATCCGCAACAGGCCCGCAAAGACGGCGACAATGACCCCGGTGATGATGGTGGTGATGTACGGCGTGCCGAACCTCGGGTGCACGGCGCTCACGGCCTGGGGCAGCAGCCGGTCTCGGCTCATCGAGAAGAAGATACGCGGCTGGCTCATCAGCATGACCAGCAGGACGCTCGTGATGCCGGCCACGGCGCCAGCCGACACAATGCCGGCAGCCCAGTCCTGGTTGATCACCGTCAGCACGTAGGCCACCGGCGCGTTCAGGAACTTCGTACTCTCGGCGGTGGAGACGATGGTCGCTCCCGGCAGGGCCGCCTCGTAGCTGCGGTAGTCCGTCACGGGCACGATGCCTGTCAGGATTGCCGCGACGGCGATGTAGAGGACCGTGCAGATGACCAGCGACGCAATGATGCCGATGGGCAGGTCGCGCTGGGGATTCTTCGCCTCCTCGGCCGTGGTCGACACGGCATCGAAGCCGATGTACGCGAAGAAGACCACGGCGCCGGCCGCCATGATGCCCGACCACCCGTACGGGGCGAAGGGCGACCAGTTGGCGGTGTCGACCTTCGAGAACCCAATCGCGATGAAGAAGAGGACGGCCGCGATCTTGATGGCCACCATCCCGGCGTTGAACCGGGCGCTCTCGCGCACGCCGATGACCAGCAGGGTCGTGATGAGGAGCACGATGATCACGGCCGGGACGTTGACAATCCCGGCCGGCGGCGCCGCCGCCATCCACTGAGGCAGCGTGACGCCGAAACCGGCGAGGATCCGCTGGAAGTACCCGCTCCAGCCAATCGCCACGGTCATCGATCCGACGGCGTACTCCAGAATCAGGTCCCAGCCGATCATCCACGCGAAGATCTCGCCGAGCGTGGCGTACGAATACGTGTACGCGCTGCCGGCAATGGGAATCATCGAGGCAAACTCGGCGTAACACAACGCGGCGAATCCGCAGGCGAGGCCGGCCAGCATGTACGACATCGTGATGGCCGGCCCGGCCTGGTTGGCCGCCGCCGTCCCCGTCAGCACGAAGATGCCGGTCCCGATGATCGCGCCGATGCCCAGCAGCGTGAGGTCCACAGCGGACAAGGCCCGCTTCAGGTGCCGGCCGTGTTCAACGTCACTGACCAGTTGCTCGATTGACTTGGTCTTGAGCAGATTCGAGTCCATGCAGCCTCCAACAGATGCCGTGTGCGCCCGTGAACGGGCGCCTGCGACACGTCAGCCAATGACGCCGACGCGGCGCATACACCGACGCAGTCCCCGGCAGGGTCGGGGCATTATACACGGGGCATCGGCTTGCCGCGGGTCAGACGGCTTCAGCGAGGGTGTCGGGTGCGCGGCCGGCCGCCAGCAGCCGTTCCATGAACCCGGTGCTCAGGCGCCCGGCCTGGAATTCCGCATCCGCCAGGATGCGCAGCTGGAGCGGGATGGTGGTCTTGATGCCTTCGATCACGGTCATCTCGAGGGCGCGGCGCATCCGGGCGATGGCCTCCTGCCGATCGCGGCCGTGGGTCATGATCTTGGCGATCATGGAGTCGTAGTACGGCGGCACCGTGGCTTCCGCGTACATGGCCGAATCCACCCGGACGCCGGGGCCGCCGGGCAGGCTGAAGGTCCGGATCGTGCCGGGCGACGGCACAAAGGTCTCGGGATCTTCCGCATTCACGCGGCACTCAATCGCGTGGCCCGTGAAGGTGATTTCGCTCTGCTTGAAGGACAGCCGCTCTCCGGCCGCCACGCGAATCTGTTCCTTCACGATGTCGATCCCGGTGACCAGCTCCGTGACGCCGTGTTCCACCTGCAGGCGCGTATTGGCCTCCATGAAGTAGAACTTGCCGTCGGTGTCCATCAGGAACTCGAACGTCCCGGCATTCGAATACTGCACCGCCTTGGCCGCGTCCACGACGATCGCGCCGACCTTCCGGCGCAAGCGGTCCGTCAGGGCCGGGCTGGGAGACTCTTCCAGCAGCTTCTGATGCCGGCGCTGAATGGAACATTCGCGCTCGCCAAGGTGCACGACGTTGCCGTGATGATCGCCCAGGATCTGGAACTCGATGTGCCGCGGCGCCTCCAGATACTTCTCCACGTACACGTCCGGCACGCCGAACGCCGCCTCGGCTTCACGCGACGCCGTCCGGTACGCCCGGGTCATTTCGCCGGGCGTACGCACCACCCGCATGCCGCGTCCGCCGCCGCCCGCCACGGCTTTGATCAGGACCGGATACCCGATGCCGGCCGCGATCTTGAGGGCGTGTTCTTCGTTGTCCAGCACGCCTTCCGACCCCGGCAGGATCGGCACGCCGGCTTTCTTCATCGCCCGGCGCGCCCGCGCCTTGTCTCCCATCAGCCGGATGACCTGCGGGGATGGCCCGATGAAGCGGATATGGCACGCCTCGCAGACTTCGGCCAGATACGCGCTCTCGGACAGGAAGCCGTATCCGGGGTGGATCGCGTCGGCGCCGGTAATCTCCGCGGCGCTGATGATGGCCGGGACGTTCAGATAGCTGTCGGCGGCGCGATGCGGGCCGATGCAGACGTCTTCATCGGCAAACCGCACGTGCAGCGATTCTTCGTCGGCCTGCGAGTACACGGCCACGGTCTTGATGCCCATCTCCCGGCAGGCCAGGATCACACGCAGGGCGATCTCGCCGCGATTCGCGATGAGGATCTTCTTGAACATTACTTGACCCGGATGGCGAACAGGCGCTCCCCGTACTGGACGGGCTGCCCGTTCTCGACATACGCCGCCACGACTTCGCCGTCGTAGTCCGATTCGATCTCATTCATCAGCTTCATGGCTTCGATGATGCACAGGACCTGGCCTTTCTTGACCACGCTGCCCTGCTCGGCAAACGGCGGGGCCCCCGGCTGCGGCGACCGGTAGAACGTCCCCACGATGGGCGACTTCACGATGGCGAGATCGGCGCTGGCCTCAACCTCGGGCGCCGGGCCCTTCAGTCCGGGCGCCGCCCCGGCCGCCGGCGCCGCCGGCAGTCCGACGGCGGGCAACGGGTGGTAGGCGGTGGGGCCCGACATGTGCACGATCGGGGCCGCACCGGTCTTCTTGACCCGGAGCTTGACACCGTCGCGCTCAAGCTCGAACTCAGCCAGTTCGTGCTCGCGGACCAGGTCAAGAATGGTTCGGATTTCGTCGACGTTCATCGTCTTTCCACGTTAGTTTGCGTTGGACAGATCGAAAGCGTCCCGTCAACGCTCCGGTGAGCGACTCGCGGACAAAAGCCGCAGCAGGGCGTCAGGACGTCAGCCGGGGTGTATCGCATTCGTGAGCAGGGAATTGTCGCACAACCGGACCTGTGCGCCAACCGCCGTGCCACGCCGGGCGAACAGAGAGCGAATCAGGCGGGCGCCTGATAGAGGCGGCGGCGGCGGTCGTCAAGCAGAGCGGTCAGCCAGCCTTCGAGGGCTGCCAGGTAGGCCGTCTCGTGCGGGGACCGGGCCGGTGACCCACCCGGCTCCGGGATGGCCTGCGCCGGTCGGGTGGGCGTCGGGCGTCCACCCGTCGGCGCCAGTTCCCGCCGGAGATCGCGCACGATCTGGTCGATGGCGGGGTCGTTCTGGGCCAGCTCGAACGCCGTCCGGTACTGGTCCAGCGCCTCCCGGAGTTCCCCTCGCCGGCGGTGGATTTCGGCGAGCCCACGAATAGCGGCCAGGTTCTGCGGCGCCGCCATCAGGACGTCGTTGAGTTCGACCTGCGCGGTCTCGAGGTCACCAACCTCCAGCAGCGCACGCCCCAGGGTCACGCGTGCCGAGAGGTACCCCGGATGCCGTTTGAGCCCTGCCCGGCAGGTGTCGACGGCATCCTGGTACTTCCCGGCGCGCCGGTACTCCTCGGCCAGTTGCGCGAAGGCAATCGACGCCGGGTCCTTCTGGAGGCGGCGTCGAAGCTCGTCGATGCGGGTCGTGTCAGCCACGGCTCTTATCCTAGACCAGGGACCCGGGGCCGGACCAGGGCCGGCCCCGCGCCTACGTGCACTTGACGGTGACTTCCCTGGTCGTGGTCGCCGTCCGGTTCATGCCGTCGCTCACGGTGAGCCTGACCACGAACTTGAGGTCGACCGCCGAGCCGCCGCAGGAGAACGGGTGGAACACGGTGACACCGCTATCGCCGTAGCCGTCGCCGAAGTTCCAGTCCCACGTTCTGATGCCGAACGGACTCGTGGAGTCACCGCCGTTGAAGAACACGGCCTGCCCGTTGTTGGGATTGGTCGGCGAATACGTGAACCCCGCCACGATCGCGCCGGAGGCCACCGTCAACGTCTTGCTCGTCGTCGCGGTCTGCCCCAGGTCGTCCCGGATGGTCAACTGCACGTTGTAGCTGCCCTCGTTGAGGAACGCGTGGTTGACGACCTTGCCCGAGTCGAACACCGTGTCGCCGAAGTTCCACTCGTAGGCGACGATGGTCCGCCCGACGCCGGTCGTCGACGCCCCCGCGTCGAAGGCGACATTCTGACGGGGCGCTGGCGCGCTCGGCGAATAGACGAAGCTCGCCACGAGCGGCGAGGCCTGGACGGTCACCGGCTTGGTCGTCGTCCCCTTGTTCCCGACGTTGTCGGTGACCACCAGCGTCACGTTGTAGGTTGCGGGCGTGGAGTACGACTTCGTGACGGTGATGCCCGAACCCGTCCGCCCCGTCCCGAAATCCCACTCATAGCTGACGATCGAACGTCCCTGGGCCGCGCGGGACGCGGACGCATTGAAGATGATGTCGTCGTTGGGCCGGGGACTCGTCGGCGAGAACACGAAATCCGCGGTGGGATTGGCGCTGTCCGTCACCTGGATGGTCTGGGTCGTGGAGGCCGAGAAACCGCGGTCGTCGGTCACCGTGAGAGCCACGGTGTAGCTGCCGCCCAGCTGGTACTGGTGCCTCACGTTGACGCCGCTGCCCGTCGCGCCGTCACCGAAAGTCCAGGTGTACGACACGATCTGGCCATCCGAATCGGTACTGAGCGACCCATCGAAGATCACGTCCGTCTTGGCCAGCGGGGCCGACGGCGAGAAGGTGAAGCGGGGAATCGGCGTGCCGTTGGGAGGCAGGATCACGCCTGGCGGCACGAGCCGGATGCTGACCGCGCGCGTGACGGCGTTCGCGTAATTCGTCCCGGTCGGCGTGGCCTGGATGTCCACCACGACGCCCCCGTCCACCGGATCGACCGGGGCGTTGGGCGCCGTGTACACCAGAGACGCGCGCCCGTCGTTGCTGGTGACGACGTTGCGCGACGAGACCTGGCCGAAGTCCGCCACCACGCCGTTGATGGCGATGTCCACGCGGACGGGCAGGCTCTTGACCGGCTGGCCGTTGGCGTCGAGGGCCACCACGACGATCGTCGACTGCGACGACCCGTCCTGCCGGAGGATATCCGGGTTGGCGCTGAGTGTCAGCGACGTCGCCAGCACGGAGGGTCCCGCCAGCGGCGGCGTCTCCTGCTTTTTGACGGTGCAGGCGGCCAGGAGCAGTCCCGCCGCCACCAGTACGCTCAAGGCCCGAATCGTGCGCGTCATGTCCATGCCTCATGCGGGGCGCACCCGCCCCGCCCTCCCAACCAGTCCTTCCGAGCCGCACCGGACGCGCAGACGCCTGCGCGCCGGCCGGCCGGCAATCCGTTGCCGGGTTCGGGTTCAGATCGGATCGCCCCAGTCCGCAAAGTTGACCGACATCATGCCCGTCACGCTGACCTCATTGCCATTCTGATCACGCCCATAGAAGGTGATTTCGGCAATGGTCGAAATCGCGATGTCGCCGCCGCCGCCGCGCAGCGCCTTCAGCGGGGCTTCCAGCTTGGCCTGGGCCCGGACCAGCGCGAACACCAGCGTCCCGCCCGTGGAGTCGAACGTGCCGGTGGCGCCGCCGTCGAAGGCGTACGGCACGTCCACGCCGGGCGTGTTCCGGCCGTCCGAGCGCTTGAAGACGACGCGGTAGCGGGTCACCGTGATCCAGTTGATCACCGTGGGGTTGGTCGGCTGATTGGCCGATCCCGCGTCCTTCAGCGACATGCGCAGGACGGCCCGTCCCATGTCCTCGTAGATGGTGGGCGACAGCACTTCCTGGGTGCCGATCTGCACCTTGACGTTGGTAATGACATCGGATTGCAGCACGTTGGAGAAGCTGTCGGGCTTCGCGCCGGACGCCGCGCTCAACTGCTCGATGTACAGGTACGAGGGGGATTTCCCCGTGTCGTTGTTGATCCTGCCGCAGGACACGCCGCCGGCCAGCGCCAGTGCCACCAGGCACCACGCGGCCAGTCGTCGGACGTCCCACGCGTTCGTCTGCAATCGGCCCACCATATCGTTCTCCCTCATCCCGTCCATCCGGTCGTCGCTCCGTCGTCGTTACCGGCGGATCTTCGGCGTGATGAAGATCAGCAGCTCACGATTCGAATCCGACACGTCGTCGCGCTTGAAGAGCCAGCCCAGGAGCGGGATGCGGTGCAGCATCGGCACCTTGTCGTTGGCCGTCGTCTCGGACGCGACGACAATGCCGCCGATGACGGTCGTGTCGCCGTTGTGCACCAGCACCTGGGTCTTCGCCCGCTGCGTGTCAATGGGGGGAATACCGTTGACCTGACGGCTGTAGTCAGGCGTGGCGTTTTCGAGGAACACGTCCATGATGACGGTGTCGGACGCCGTGATCTGGGGTTTGACGAGGAGGCGAAGGGCGGCGTCCTTGAAGGTCACCGTCACGGTGTTGTTCATCACCGTCTGGATGGGAATCTGGATGCCCTGCATCATCTCCGCTTCGACGTTGTTCTGCATCATCACGCGGGGTGTCGACAGGATCTTTCCGTGGCCCTTGCGTTCGAGGGCTGACAGCGCGAGATCGAGCGTCAGCGAGCCGTTGAGCGTGCCCATCTGGAGACCGACGGCGGTCGTGGGATTCGGCACCCCCAGGTTGATGCCGGTCGGCGTCTCGTTGCGCAGCGCCCCCACCGGGTTGTTCTGCGTCGTGCCGGTCCGTCCGCTCACACTGCCCTGCGCCGGGAACGTCAGGGGTGACGTGTTGCCCAGTTCCGACGTCATCCGGCCGTTGACGCCCCACTGCACGCCCAGGGCCCGGGCCGAATCGCGCGTCGTCTGGACGATGCGCGCTTCGATCTCGACCTGGGGCTCCGCCTTGTCCAGGGTGTTCAGCAGATCGTCGGCATCCGCCAGCGCGTCAGCCAGGTCGGTCAGGATGATCGTGTTCGTGCGCGGATCCACCTGCACCTGTCCGCGCTGGGACATCACGCTCTTCTTCAGGAGTTCCGCCATGTCCACGGCTTTCGCGTAGCTCAGCGAACGCGTGAGCACGCGCAACTGACCGGAAAGCGCCTGTTCTTCCGCGAGTTTCCGCCGCTCCGCCTGTTCTTCGGAGAGCGCTTTGAGCGTCGCGATGCGCACGACGTTGTTCTCGATGACGTAGCCCAGTTTGTTCGCGCGGAGGATGATCTCGAGCGCCTGATCCCAGGGCACCTCGCGCAGCGACACGTCCACCGTGCCGTTGATGCTGGGGTCGATGACGACATTCAGCCCGCTGATCTCGGGCTCCGAGAAGGTGCGCAGCACGGCGCGCAGGTCCGCCCCGGTGAAGTCGAACGTCACGGGCTTGCCGGTATAGACCTTCTCGCCTTGTGGATCACCGGCAGGCAACTGGACCGCCGCCTCGACCGGAGCGACTTTGACCGGCTCCGCAGGCGTCGCCGGCGTTTCGGTCGCCGGCCTGGCGGGCGGCGGCACGGTCTTCGGCGCCTCGACGATCACGGGCTTCGGCACCTCCGCAACCGGCTTCGGCGTCGACGCTACCGGGCTCGGCGTCTCTGCCGCGGGCGTGACGGTCCCGGCGACCAGCGTCGGAGTCTGCGCGCCCGGCTTGAGCAACTCGGCAGACGGCTTGGGCGTCTCCACCGCTGGCTTCGGCGCGCCTGCGACCGGGTCCGGAGGCTCCACCGCCGGTTTCGGGGCGGCCACCGGAGCAGGCCGTGCGACGACCGGCGTCGGCGGCGGCGTGGGCACCGGTGCCGACACCAGCGGGGCGGGTTCCGGCCGCGCGTCCGCCTCGAGGATGACGACGATCTGGCCCGCGATGTGCTCCACCCTGAACGGGACCCGTTCCCTGAGGTCGATGACGACACGCGCGACGAGCGGCTGGCGGCTGTTCTGGGCCGCACGCACCCGCGCCACGGGACCGGTCGCCGGCCCCGCCACGCTCTGCGCCGTGGCCAGGACGCCCTTGAGGTCGATGACCAGACGCGGCGGTTCGTCCGGCGTGGGTTCGGCGGTCGCCGCCGGCAGCGCCCCGGACGCGGACAACGTCACCCGCGTCCCGGTCGGCGTGGCGGCAATGTCGATCTTCTTGAGGGCCAGGCTTTCCTGCGCGGCTGGCTGCGGTCTCAGCACGACCGGCCGCGGCGCCGCTGGCGAGACGGCCGGGCTGAGGGGGGCCTGCGTGGCCGAAGCGGCCCCGCCGAACTCGACGAAAATGGCATTACGCCGGCTGCGCACCATGGGGGTGCCCGGCCTGGCCAGCGTGAGGCGCACGCGCGCCGTCGCCGTGCCGTCGTCCGCCCGGATGTCCTCCACGGCGACGTCCGCGATCGGACCGGCGGCCCGGCCGATGGCCCCGGTCACGCCGGCGGCCGTCGCGTTGCGCAGGTCCACGAGCACGGTCAGAGGATCGGGCTGCGCGGTGGCGTAGGGCACCGGCTCGCTGGCCTCGATGACGACGGTGACGGCCCGTCCGGCCGTCAGCGTCGAGACCGACGTCAGGCGCGCGAGTTCCGCGCCAGTGCCTGACGCGCCGAGCGTGGCCGCCAGCAGGCAGGCCGCGCCAAGGACCGCCGCCAGCGGTCCGGGCCGACGCGCCCGTCGAGCCCCCCCAACGGGGTGCTGTTTCGCCTTCGACATCACGGCGTTCCTCTCCGTGTTCATTTCTGCTCCACCGGCGCGCGAAGGGTCTTGCGCACCTCACGCTGCTTGGTCGCGGACAGCGGATCGTTCACGTCCTGCATCAGCACCATCGCGTCGGCCGTGATGGCCCGCACGCTGCCGTCCGCCAGCCGATCGTTCACGCGCACGACGTAGGTCTTGTTGTCGGGCCCCTGCACGAGCGCCACGTAGTGCGTGCGGCTCTGCATGATGCCCTTGAGCACGAGTTCGTTGACCAGCATGCCGGCCACACCCTCGGTCGACCGTCCTTGCGTACGGCCCGTGTCGGTGCCGCGGCGCAGCAGGCTGACGAACGGATCGCGGCGGCCCTCGGGGTTGTAGCTGTACGGCGGCGCCTGGGGCGTCGCGGCCGCCGGACCGGCCGGAACGGGCCTGACGGGCGCCTGGGATTGTGCCAGGGCGGCCACCGCCACCCACGCGAGCAAGACGAACGCTCCCGCCCACAGTCGGCGTGTCATCGTGTCACCGCCCCTGGCGCTCCGGCGCCCCCCGGCAACGCGGCCGGCGGTCCTGCCGGCTTGACGGCTTCGAGCAGCACGAAGGTGGTGGCCACGCACGACACCGAGACGGTGGCGTTGAGCTCGGGCCGATCCTTCGCGCGAATCGTCACGTTGCCGACGTTGATGATGCGGGCGAACTTGCTGATCCGGTCGAAGAAGATGCCGACGTTGTGGTAGGTGCCGTCCAGTTCCATGGCGATCGGCCACTCGGCGTGCAACTGCTTCGTGACCACCGCGCCGGGCTTGAATGTCCGAATCGTCAGATTGGACTGGGCCGCCAGTGTCTGCAGGTGACGCAGCAGGTCACCGAAGTCCTTCTGGTCCGGCAGCACGGCCTTCAGACTCTCGAGGCGCGTCTCGAGGTCGGCCACCTCGCTCCGGAACTGCGGCAGCTTGCGCGCCGTCGCCAGCCCCTTGTTGATGTCGGCCCGCAGCGCATCGACGCGGCGCTGCTGCGCCGCCTGCTCCAGGGCGGCGGGCTCGGCGTACAGGTAGTAGAAGGCCGCGATGCCGCCAATCGCGATGGCGACGAAGAGGCCCACCTGGGCGTACCACGGAAGTTTGTTCAGCCGCAGATCCATAACGTCTCGGTGTCGTATCGGGGCCACACCCGCCAAGCTTTACGCCATTGCACGGGCCTACCCCCCGGGCTGGGCGAACTGGGCTTTCACGGTGAACCGGATCAGGTCGATGTCCGTGCCCGCCGGACGCTCCACCTGGCTGTCGGCGATCTCGACGGGCCGCTTGAACCAGCCCGAGGTTTCGAGGTTGTTCACGAAATCCGAGAGCGACGTGAGGGCGGTGCACCGGCCGTCGAAGGTCACATCCGTCCCCTTCTGGTCGAGGACCGTCAGCCAGACCATGTCGGGCAGGCTGCGGCTCACTTCGTCGAGCAGGTGCACGGGCCCGCTCTGCCCGCGGCGCAACTGCTCGATGAGCGTCACGCGCTGCTGCAACTGGCCCTTGCGCTGCTCGAACTGCTGGACCTGGACGATGATCGTCTTGAGCCGGGCCGTTTCCTGCTCGGCCGCGAGGATCTCTTCGGCCACACGCGCCGCGTCCTTCTGGATCGACCGGTACCACCACGCCACGGCCAGCCCCGCCACGACGAGGACCAGCGTCGACGCCACGGTGATCTTCTGTCCGGCGACGGGCGCCGCCGACCGGCGCTTGGCACGCCCGCGTTCCCGGGGAAGCAGGTTGATGCGAATCATCGGTCGCCCACCCTTCTGAGCGCCAGGCCCACGGCGACCACCGCCGTGGCTTCGGCCTCTCCGGCCTCGATACCGAACCGGCCGGCATCGAAGACGACCCGGCGGAACGGGTTGAGCGGTTCGACCGGCAGGCCGAACCGCTCGCCGATGTCGGCCAGCAGGCCTTCGGTGCGGGACGCCCCGCCGCACACCATGACCCGGTCGAGGCGGTCGGACGGGGCCGTCGCGCGGTAGAAGTCGAAGGTCTTCTGCACTTCGAGCAGCACGTTCTCCGTGACCGCCCGCAGGACGGGCCGGACGTCATCAGGCCCGACGCCATCGACCGTCTGGCCGCGCTTGACCTGCTCGGCATGCTCGAACGACAGGTTGAATTCGCGCTGGATCGCTTCGGTATACGCGTTGCCGCCGGTCGAGATGTCCCGGGTGAACACCGAGGAGGTGCCCGCCACGATATTGATGTTCACGGCGCTCGCCCCGATGTTCATCAGCACGGTGACGACGCCGGGTTCGATGTCGTAGTTGGCTTCGAAGGCGTTCTGGATGGCGAACGCATCGACGTCGATCACCGCGGGCTGGCGCCCGGCCTGGGCGATGACGCCGCTGTAGTCGTTGATCTTGTCCTTCTTGGCGGCCACCAGCAGCACGTCCATGGTGCCCTTGGCGGCCTCGCTGTCGAGGATCTGGTGGTCCAGGTTGACGTCCTGGATATCGAAGGGGATGTATTGCTCGGCCTCCCAGCGGATGGATTCACCGAGTTCCGACTCGGTCATCACCGGCAGGCTGATCTTCTTGACGATGACGGCGTTGCCGGACAACGAGGCGGCCACATCGCGCGTGCGGGTGCCGGCACGGTCGAAGACGCGCCGGACGGCGTCAGCCACGCTCACCGCGTCGATGATGGCGCCGTCGACAATGCTGTCGGGAGGCACGGGCTCGGCGCCGTAGGCGCTGACCCGGTGGGTCTTGCCCGACGTCTTCAGCTCGACTGCCTTGACGGCACTCGAGCCGATGTCGAGTCCGACCACCGCTTTCGTCCGTCCAAGTCCAAACACGTCCGGGTCCGCCTTTCCGAAGGCCAGCGGCCTTCCGACTCTCGGGTCACCGCAATCCTGATGCCAGGCGTCTGGCCGCACGTTCCTGCCAGAAATGCTGTGCCCGGTTTCAGTTACGGTCGTGCTCGCGCAAAATTGTCAGCGCCCGACTCCCGCCAGATGTGGCAGGAATTGCCGACAAGCGGGCGGGGCCGCGCCGGCCGATGTCCGCCCGGGGCTCTCGGGCCGTTCGTCTTATCGGCGCGATACGACGGGCACTACAGGCAGTTTCGTGAATTCGTGAGTACCGGGTGCGGGTCAGGCGCTTGACAACCACCCAAGTGGCTGGTACGATTTGGGTTTGCCGTCGCCTGAATTGACTCCGGAATAGAGACTTGCAGATGCGAACGAGAATGGCTAACCCCACCAGCGTGGAGCGACGCTGGCATGTGATCGACGCCAACGGCCAGGTTGTCGGACGGATTGCGACGCGAGCCGCCAAGATCCTGATGGGCAAGCACCGCGCCGTGTACACGCCCTTCATCGACACCGGTGACCATGTCGTCGTGGTCAACGCGGCCCAGGTCAAGCTGACCGGCCGCAAGGAAGAACAGAAGATCTACCGCCGCCACAGCGGGTACGAAGGCGGCCTTCGCGAAGAACGCGCGAAGGACGTCCGGCAGCGCCAGCCGCTCCGCATGGTCGAAGAGGCCATCCGCGGCATGCTGCCGAAGACCAAGATGGGCGACGCGATGTATCGCAAGCTGAAAGTGTACGCGGGTCCGGACCATCCGCATGCCGCGCAGAAACCTACGAAGCTCGAGGTAGCCTAACGTGAGCCAGGTTGAATATTACGCCACCGGGCGGCGCAAGACCTCCACGGCCCGGGTGTTCATGAGGCCGGGGACCGGCACCATCACCGTCAACGAACGGGAATTCGAGAACTTCTTCCCCACCGACGTGCTGCGCATGGAAATCCGCCAGCCGCTGGTGTTGACCGAAACGACCGAGAAGTTCGACATTTTGGCCACGGTGGCCGGCGGCGGCATCGCCGGGCAGGCCGGCGCCATCCGCCTGGGCATCGCGCGCGCGTTGTGCGAGTACAGTCTCGATCTGCGGCCGGCGTTGAAGAAAGAGGGCCTGCTCACGCGTGATGCGCGGGCCAAGGAACGGAAGAAGTACGGGTTGGCTGGCGCGCGCAAACGCTTCCAGTTCAGCAAACGATAACCACGGTTTATACGGTCGAGAGCCTGAGGGAGGACGCTTGAGCGGGATCGCCATCAAGGAACTGCTGGAGGCCGGGGTTCACTTCGGTCACCAAACCAAGCGCTGGAACCCGAAGATGAAGCCTTATATCTTCGGCGAACGCAACGGCATCTACATCATCGATCTGGGCAAGACGGCGAAACTTTTCCGCCAGGCGGAAGAATTCGTCCAGAACATTTGCTCGGATGGCGGCACCGTGCTGTTCGTGGGCACGAAGCGGCAGGCGCAGGATGCCGTCGCCGAAGAAGCCGGGCGTTGCGGGATGTTCTACGTGAACGAGCGCTGGCTGGGCGGCCTGCTCACGAACTTCACCACGATTCAGCGCAGTCTCGCGCGGCTTCGTGAACTCGAGGCCATGAGCACCGACGGCCGGTACGATGCCCTGTCGAAGAAAGAAATCTCCGGGCTCGAGAAAGAAAAGAAGAAGATCGCGAAGAACCTCGATGGCATCCGCAATATGGCCCGGCTGCCTGATGCGGTGTTCGTGATCGACACCAAGAAAGAAAAGATCGCCGTCGACGAAGCACGCAAGCTGAAGATTCCGGTCATCGGCATCGTCGACACGAACTGCGACCCCGAAGAAGTGGACTACGTGATCCCCGGCAACGACGACGCGCTGCGGTCGATCCGGCTGTTCACCTCCAGGATTTCGGAAGCGGCCCTGGCGGGCCGGTCGATGCGCGAATCGATCAAGGCCGAGGCCACGCAGGAGGAGGAAGCCGCCGCCAAACCGGCGATGCGGCGCCCGAGACCGGACGGCCCGGCTCCGGCCGCGACTCCCGCCACCGCGTAACGTCGGACGCCGGGCCCCGTGCCCGGCTCGTGGCGACTGACTGGCGCCGGCCGGAGTCTTTCCGTGCCGGCGCGTTTTTTCGTACTTGCGGAGAAGTATTGTCATGGTAATCACGGCAGAACAGGTCAAGAATCTTCGAGAAAAAACCGGCGCGGGCATGATGGAGTGCAAGGCGGCCCTGACCGAAGCCAACGGCAACATCGACGACGCCATCACACTGCTTCGGAAGCGGGGGCTGGCCCAGGCCGCCAAGCGCGCCGGCCGTTCCACGCAGCAGGGCATGGTCGGCAGTTACATCCACATGGGCGGCAAGATCGGCGTCCTGGTGGAAGTGAATTGCGAATCGGACTTCGTGGCCCGGACCGAGCACTTCCAGCAGCTCGTCAAGGACATCGCGATGCACGTGGCCGCTGCCAACCCGACGTACCTGCGTCGCGAAGACGTCCCCGCCGACGTGCTCGAACGGGAGAAGAGCATCTACCGCGCGCAGTTCGAAGGCTCGGGCAAACCCGCACCGGTGATCGACAAGATCGTCGAAGGCAAGCTGGGCTCGTACTACGAGCAGGTGTGCTTGCTCGACCAGCCGTTTGTCCGGGAGCCCGCCCTGACCGTGCTCCAGCTGGTGCAGCAGGCGATCGCCAAGACCGGCGAGAACGTGTCGGTGGCGCGTTTCTGCCGCTTCAAACTCGGTGAAGGCGCAGCGGACTGACGTCCAGCCCTTCTTACCGCTCCTCACGCACGGGCCCCGCAGCCGCTCCCGCAGCTGCGGGGTTCGCGTGTACGTACCGGTTTTGAAACCGTCCCTGAGGTATAATCCGTCGCCGTATGAGCGAATCCACCGCTGCTGCCCCCGCCTACCGCCGCGTCCTGTTGAAATTGTCGGGGGAGGCGTTGCTGGGCGAGGTCGCCTACGGCATCGACCGCGCCGTGGCCCGGCAGATTGCCCGGGAGGTTGCGGAGATTCAGCAACTGGGCGTGCAGATCGCGATTGTCATCGGCGGCGGCAATATTTTCCGGGGTGTTGCGGCCAGCGCCAAGGGCATGGACCGTGCCCAGGCCGACTACATGGGCATGCTGGCCACCGTCATCAACGCCCTGGCGCTGCAGGACTCCCTGGAACAGGAAGGGCTGGAGACGCGCGTCCTGTCGGCGATAGAGATGCGCTCGGTCGCCGAGCCGTTCATCCGGCGGCGCGCCATCCGGCACCTCGAGAAGGGCCGCGTCCTCGTGTTCGCCGCAGGCACGGGGAACCCGTACTTCACCACCGACACGGCGGCGGCGCTGCGGGCGATGGAGATGAAGGCCGAGGCGATCTTCAAAGCCACGAAAGTGGACGGGATCTACACCGCCGACCCGAAACTCGATCCCCACGCCACCAAGTTCGACACCATCACCTATCTCGAGGTGCTCGACCGCGGGCTCAAGGTGATGGACGCGACGGCCATTTCGCTGTGCATGGACAACAAGCTGCCCATCCGTGTCTTTAATCTCCTGACGCCCGGGAACATGAAACGGGCCATCATGGGCGAGAATATCGGGACGACGGTCCGCGCCTGACGGAACGGCGCACAAACCGGGCCGGTCCGCGGCGATGGCCGCGCTGCCGGTCCGCCTTTCGGAGCAGATCATATGGATGTCACGGATCTACGAGGCCTGCATGCGGAAGTGAAAACACGGATGGACGGCGCCATCGAGCACCTGCGCCACGAACTGGCAGGGGTCCGAACCGGCCGCGCCGCGATCGCCATCCTCGACCCCGTGCACGTGGACGCGTACGGGAGTCGCATGGCGCTCAACCAGATCGCCACGTTGTCCATCCCGGACCCGATGACGATCGTTGCGCAACCGTTCGATCCGTCGCTCCTGGGCGCGATCGAAAAGGCCATCCGGGCGGCCGACCTGGGCCTGAATCCCTCGAACGATGGCAAGGTTGTGCGCGTGCCGATCCCCATGCTGACGGAAGAGCGCCGCAAAGAACTGTCCCGCCAGGTGCACAAGATGGCGGAAGAATCGCGCAATGCGATCCGGCAGGTCCGGCGTGACGCGAACGACCGCCTCAAGAAACTGCTGAAGGACAAAGTCGTCTCTGAAGACGACGAGCGGAAAGCCGAAGGCGAGATCCAGAAGACGACCGACCAGCACATCTCGCTGGTGGACGAACTGCAGAAGAAGAAGGACACGGAACTGCTTGGAAAGTAGCGCCCGGATCTCGGGACCCCGGGGCTGCTCGTCCGTGGCCCCGGGGGACCCGGCGCACGCTTCCCTACTGTCTACTGTCTACTGACTACTGTCTGCTTCCCTTGCCGCACTCCCGGGTTTGCCCGCTCGGCGTGCTGTGGTAAGATTGCAGGGTTCGCCTATGGGCGGCTAGCTCAGCTGGGAGAGCGCTGCGTTCGCAACGCAGAGGTCGGGAGTTCGAGCCTCCTGCCGTCCACCATCACACGTCGTGCGTGCGGGCCCGGTGACGCCGGGTCCGTCTTGCGTACGGCTGCTGCGTCGGCCGTGCCGGCGAGCCGTCCATCCGCGTTGCATGATCGTGACCTCTGCCTTGACACCCCCGAACGGGCCGACCACAATACCTTCCATGGCTGTTGTGCGGATAAGCAAAGACGATCTGAAGGCCAGGCTCGACGGCGACGAAGCGGCCCGGCCGATGCTGGTGGATGCCCGCCTCAAATACCCCTGGGAGCACAGCACGATGAAACTCCCGGGTTCCGTGCGCGTCGCTCCCGCCGATCCATCGACCAACGGGTTACCCCGGGACCGGGACATCGTGGTCTACGACTCGGATCCCGATGAGATCACCGCCGTGCGCGTGGCCGCCACGCTGGCGGCCTCGGGACTGCGCGTCCAGGTGCTCAAGGGCGGGCTGCCTGACTGGGTGGCGGCCAACCTCCCCGTCGACACCAAGGACGCCGTCCGGGCACCGGCTCCGCCGCCAAAGGCATAGGTGACACGACACCCCCTTCGCCCATTCGTGCTCGGCGTGTGGGTCCTGGGCGTCTGTGCCGTCACGGCCTTCCCCGCCGCCCAGACCGTACCGGTCGACCCCGCCGGCCTGGCGCAGTCGATCCAGCGCCATTACGACACCGTGCGGGATTTCAGCGCGGCATTCGTCCATGCGTATGAAGGCGGCGTACTGCGCAAGACCGTCGTGGAACGCGGCACGGTCCGTTTCAAGAAGCCGGGCCTGATGCGATGGATCTACACCCACCCCGAACGCAAGGAGTTCGTCTCGGACGGGGTGCGTCTCTACGCCTACGTGCCCGAAGATCGTCAGGTCACGGTGAGCGCGGTCCCGACGGGTGACGGTGCCACCACGCCGGCACTCTTCCTGGCCGGTCAGGGCAATCTGACGCGCGATTTCGTGGCATCGGCCCCGGCGGACCTCCCGCCCCAGGCCCCCGCAACGCTGTCGGTCACGCTGACGCCACGGAAGCCGGAATCCGAGTTCGAGTGGATGACGCTGGTCGTGGACGCCGCGACGTTCCAGATTCGCGGCCTGGTCACCGCCGACGCCCAGGGCGGGCGTTCGTCCTTCACGTTCGACCGCGTCCGCGAGAATACCGGCGTGGGCGACCAGGAGTTCCGTTTCATCATTCCGCGGGGCGTCGATGTCATCACGAACTACCAGACCGGTCGCTGACGCGGCGGGACAGACGATGGTGTGGGCCGCCGCGGCCGCGCTGGCTTTGCTGACGCTCGCCGGGTGCGCGACGACGACATCGCTCAGCCAGGCGCGTCTGGCCGAGCGCCAGGAAGACTGGGACCGCGCGGTCGTCGAGTACACGAACGCGGTACGGAAAAACCCCTCGGATCAGAGCACGCGGCTCGCGCTGGACCGGGCGAAACTGCGCAGCACCGACATCCACCTGACCCGCGCCCGCCGCCTGGCCTCGATCGGACGGCTCGAAGAAGCGCTGGTGGAGTACCAGGTCGCCCAGCAGATGTCGCCGGCGTCCTCCGCCATCGAGGATGCGCTGCGGGACGTCAGGGCGAAGCTCCGTGCCCGTATCGCGGTGGCCCGTGACGGCAAGACCCACCTGCAGACGCTCATCGAGCGCGCGCGCGAGTTGCCGCCGCCGGGCCTGGATCTGCCCACGGGCCTGAAACTGCCGGATTCGCTGGTGTTCAGGGATGCGAGCAGCCGGGACGTCTTCACGGCCGTAGCCCGTTTCGCGGACGTCAACATCGTGTTCGATCCCGCGTTCCGCGACGCGCCGATCACGGTGGACCTGCGCAAGACGACGTTCGACCAGGCCCTGGTGTCGCTCACCGCAAGCACCCACAACTTTTACCGGGTCACCGCACCGCGGACCATCACGCTGATACCCGACACGCCCGCCAAGCGCCGTGAGTACGAAGAAGAGGTGATCCGGACGTTCTACCTGTCCAACGTCGAGGTGAAAGAGACCATCGACCTCCTCCGGATTGTCGTCGACGCCAGGCGCATCGCCCCGATTGCCGGGACCAACGCCATCACGCTCAAGGACACCCCCGAGCGGGTCGCGGCGGCCGGGCGCATCATCGCGGCGGTGGACAAAGCGCGGCCCGAAGTGGTCGTGGACGTCGAGGTGCTCGAAGTCGACCGGACGAAACTGCGGGAGTTCGGCCTGCAGATCGCTTCGGCCGGGTCCCCCGGCGTCAGCGGCGCCGCCGGGATCAACCGCGAAACCCTGACGCTCAGGGACCTGCAGACGCTGACGTCCGCGGACGTCTTCCTGACCAACTTCCCTGCCTTGTTCTACCGCCTGCTCAAGTCGGACTCGAGTTCGCGCACGCTGGCCAATCCCCAGTTGCGGTCGCAGGACGGCGTGGCCGCGCAGGCACGGTTCGGCGAGCGGGTGCCGGTGCCTGTCACGACGTTCTCACCCATCGCCACCGGCGGCGTGAACCAGCAGCCGATCACGTCCTTCAACTACGAGAACATCGGCGTCAACATCGACATCACGCCGCGGATGCACCACAACGACGACGTGTCGCTGGCGGTCAAACTGGAAGTGAGCAGCATCTCCGGCACCGGATACGGCGACCTGCCCACCTTCGGCAACCGCTCGGTCAGCACGTTGATCCGTCTGCGCGACGGAGAGACCAGCGTGCTCGCCGGTCTGATCCGCGACGACGAACGTGTCGTGATGGACGGCATCCCCGGGCTGAGCGACCTGCCGCTGATCGGACGGCTCTTCGCGAAGAACCGCCGCGAGACCCAGGAAACCGACATCATCCTCACGCTCACGCCCCACATCGTCCGGGTGCTCGACATCACCGAGAACGACCTCCGGCCGTTCCTGGTCGGCCGCGATCTGGGAACGGCCCTCGAGATACCCGCCATCGAACCGGCGCGCGACGATCAGCCGGCCGTGACACTGCCGAAGCCAGGGATCATCATCAAGTAGCCAGAGGCTAGAGGCCAGAGGCTAGAGGCTAGGGGCTAGGGGCTAGGGGCTGCGTACGATTACGGCCGCTCGGCGAGGCGCGCCAGCAGCTTGCCGTGGATCCCACCGAATCCGCCGTTCGACATACACACGACCAGGTCGCCGTCACGAGCTTCGGTGCCGACCAGCTCCACGATCGCTCCGATCGACGCGGTTTCCCGGGCGCGAACGCCGCGCGCCGTCAAGTCACGTACCAGTTGATCCACCGACAGGCGATCGTGTTCAGGCAAACTCGCGCGGAAGACGGGCGCGAACACCGCTTCGTCGGCCGCGCCGAACGCCTCGGCAAACGCCGCCTGAAAGATCCGCCGGCACGACGAGGCTGAACGGGGTTCGAACACCGCCCAGAGCCGGCGGCCCGGATACGCCAGGCGGACGGCCTCGAGCGTCTCTTTGACCGCAGTCGGATGGTGGGCGAAGTCGTCGAACACGGTGACCCCGGCCGCGTCGCCCACGATCTCCAGCCGTCGTTTCACGCCGGCGAACGACGCCAGACCGGAGCGAAGCCGGTCTTCGGTCACGCCCGCGTCGTGGGCCACAGCCATCGCGGCCAGCGTGTTCTTCACGTTGTGCGCGCCCACGAGGGCGACGTCGAACGCCCCGAGACCGCGGCCGCCATGCTGTACGCGGAACCGCGTGCCGGCCGGTGTGGGCTGGATGTCGTATGCCTGCCAGTCGGCGCCTTCCGTCAGTCCGAACGTCTCGACCCGCGAGGCGGCCACCTGGGCCAGCGCGGCAGCGTCCGGGCTGTCGGCCCCGAGGAGGAGCAGCCCCCGGCGCGGGACGAGGTTGGCCAGCCGCCTGAACGCCAGCCGCACGGCATCAAGATCCTGATAGATGTCCGCGTGATCGAACTCGATGTTCGCGATCACCGCCACATCCGGCAGATACTTCAGGAACTTCGCGGTCTTGTCGAAGAACGCACTGTCGTATTCGTCTCCCTCGATCACGAATTCCCGGCCGGCACCCAGGCGGTAACTGGAGCCGCCATCGCCCAGATTCGCCGCCACTCCCCCGACGAGCACGCTGGGGTCCTTCCCGGCGTGTACCAGCAGCCAGGCCGCCAGCGAGGTCGTCGTCGTCTTGCCGTGCGTGCCAGCGATGACGACCGATCGAGCGCCCCAGAGGAAGTGATCTCGAATCGCCTCCGGCAGTGAGCTGTAGCGGATCTTGCGGTCGAGGACCTCCTCCAGTTCCGCATTGCCCCGCGAGATGGCATTGCCCACCACCACGAGGTCGATGTCGCCGCCGATGTGATCCGCCGAATACCCGGACAGGATGTCGATGCCTTCCTGTTCAAGGAAGGTGCTCATCGGCGGGTACACGTGCTGGTCAGATCCCCGAACGTCGCAGCCGCGCTGTTTCAGCATCGCTGCCAGCGTCGCCATGGCGGTCCCGCAGATACCGATGAAATGCACACGTTTCACGATCGTCCTCACGCGAGAGCAGATTCTTCGATCACCAGCGCGCCCGTCGTTGCGGCCCGCACGCGGGCCTGCACGCCCAGCGGCAGCGTCAGCGCAGGCCCTGCGGTGTGTCCCGCCGGCAGCCCGAAGACGACCGGGCCTGGAAAACCGGCGACCCAGTTCCGGATCACGTCCCTGGAGCGGAGGCCGCCGTCGGCTTCATCGCACCCGAGCATCTCGCCGAAGACGAGCGCGCGGGCCCTGGCCAGGACTCCCGCGAGGCGCAACTGGGTCAGCAGGCGATCCACCCGGTACGGGCGCTCGCCGACGTCTTCGAGGAACAGAATGCACCCGTCCGGGGGGGCGAAGGCGAAGGGCGTCCCCAGGGAGGCCGCCAGCTGCGTCAGGTTGCCCCCCATGAGCATCCCGGCGGCTTCGCCGGGCACAAACACCTCCAGCGGCACCCGCGCCACCTCCGCGCTGGCGTGTCCGGACGTGGTGGCCAGCCAGCTGCCGATGTCGTACCCGGCGGCACCGCGGCTGAACTGCCCGGCCACCATCGGGCCGTGGGCGGATACGAGCCCGCATCCCACGGTCAAGAAGGTCAACAACGCCGTCAGGTCGCTGGAGCCCACAAAGAGCTTGGGCACCGCGCGCATCACGTCGGGCGGCAGGAGCGGCAGGATCTGCGTGCTTCCATACCCGCCTCGCGCCGCGATCACCGCGGCAATGTCCGGGTCGCGCCAGGCATCGAGAAAGGACGCGGCCCGCAGCGTCGGGTCACCGGCGAGATAACCTTGCCGCGCGAACACCCGTTCGTCGTACACCGGGTCGAAGCCCAGGCGGCGCAGTTCGGCCACGCCTCGCTCAAAGTCCTCAGGCGGAAACGGGCTGGCCGGCGCCACGATCGCCACACGCGCGCCGGGGTGGAGCGCGGGCGGCCTACGCATACTGGCGCAACTCCGCCGCAATCGCCTGATGGGCGTCGCAGCCAATCAGGCCGCGCCAGCGCGCGGACGGCGCGCGGTCGTCATCCGGGCAGGCCACGTACTTCGCCTTGAGCGCGAGATGCCTGGCCACCGATCGATCGACCTGCGACGAGGACACCACGTCGGACTCGACCGCCCGCACCAGCGCTTCAAGCGCCGCCGCCTGTTCATCGAGATTGGGCTCGCACAGCAGCGCCAGATCGTGGCCGGCCTCGATGGCGGCCACCGTGGCCTGCGGCAGCGGGAATCGCGCGGAGCACCCCTTCATGTTCAAATCATCGGTCACAATGAGCCCGTCGAAGCCAAGCGACTGGCGCAGTTCGCCTGTCACCACGCGGCGTGACAAACTTGCCGGCCGGTCTTCGTCCAGGGCTGGCACCAGCAGATGAGCCACCATGAGGCCGGCAACACCGGCTGCGATCGCCGCGCGGAACGGCTCGTATTCGATCGCACGGAGCCGCTCGGGCCCGTGTTCCACGACGGGCAGATCGTGATGCGAATCAACGGACGTATCACCGTGGCCCGGGAAGTGTTTGCCGCAGGCGGCGACGCCCTCGGCCTGCATCGCGCCGATCAGGGCTGCCCCCAGCCGCGCGACCGTCGGTGCGTCGCCGGCAATCGCGCGATCGCCAATGGCCGGGTTGTGTTCAGCCGTCAGCACGTCGAGCACCGGCGCGCAATCGAAGGTGATGCCCACCGAGCGCAGTTCGCGGGCCAGTGCCGCCGCGAAGGCCGCCGCCACACGTTCGTCGCCGCAGCGCCCGACGGCGACCGCCGGCGGCCAGACCGTGAGCGGCGCTCGCAGACGCGCCACGCGCCCGCCTTCCTGGTCGACCGCCACCCACAGCGGCGGGTCCGACAGCAGGTTGCGGCACTCGAAGGCCAGTTCGGCCACCTGGGCGGGTTCGGCCACGTTCCGGCCGAACAGGATGATGCCGCCGACCCCGAACTCCCGGACCAGCGCCCGCCATTCGACAGGCAAGGTGTGACCGGGAATGCCGAGGGCGACGAGTTGGCCGATACGCCGGCGCCGTGCGGATGCTGACATGACATTCCCATTATAATGGCGCCGTGTTCGCGGCTTCGCGTCCGGGCGTGTGGCGATGACCGTCCACCCGGCCGGGGCAGGCCGGTGGACCCCAGGAGAGCCCATGACCGCCGTTGACGAGATCAGGCAGCTCTACAACACCGCGACGAAAGCCACGATCCAGCGCGACCTGACACGAGCCATCGCGCTGCTCAAGACGCTGGAGACGGAGCACGAACGTGAGCGGGTGGCCGTCTACATGGATGGCCTGTCGCAGATGCGGTCCGAGTGGGGCGTGCGGCCCGCCCCCCCGGCGGGCAAGTCCGGCGCCGTGCGCAAGGCAGGTGCTGCGAAACTGCGCCCCGCTGCCGGGCGTGGTGCGGTCACCCGCCGGCCGGCCAAAGCCCGTTAGCTTCACGGATCCAGGGGACTAGCCGCGCCGGGACTGGCCGGCGTGCAGGATCTTGCGGGCCGCCAGTTTCACGGGGTCCGGGATGTTGCGGTCGGTCGCGACGTGCTTGATGTCCCGCTCGAGCAGTCGTTTCAGAAAGCCGAGCGACAGCCCGATCGGCGTCTTCGGATTGAAGCACAGCCCACGGATCACGCCGTAGTTCTTCACCCATGCCCGCGTGGTGCCGATCACACGCAGCACCTCTTCGGACACGCTGCCGAGACGGGAGAAGTTCTCGACTTCCTGGACGGTCAGCTTCGGGCTGCTCAGCACCGCGATCGACACGAGCTTGTTCGGATCACGGATCAGGATGCCGCGTTCTTCCCGGGTCCCGCGCATCGCGGCCTTGACCTTGCCGGTCACGTTGAGCAGCGACAGGCGCTGGACCGTCGCCATCCGGCGGGCGTCGGCCACCTCGGGCGGCAGGTCGTCGTCGCCCGCCTCCGGCCCGGCGTCCGGGGCTGACGACTCGTCGTCGGGTTCCGCCACCGAGACCAGGGGGGCGTCCAGGTCGTCGTCTCCGCCGGCCACAGCCACAACGCCCCTCGCGGCGAAGAACGTCCGCACGTCCTCCGGGACATCGGCCCGCCCCAGGAACACGCCCAGCAGCGCGCCGGGAATCCGCGAGACCGTCGCGTCAGCCGCCGCCCGGATACCCGGGTCCGCATCACCGGTCAGCAGAACCAGCAGCGCAAGCTGCTCGGTGGCCCGGGGAGCCAGGACGCCCTGCGCGGCGAGCATACGGATGTCGTGTGCCACTTCCCCGCGCCGGAACATGTCGAACAACGGGGTCGAGAACGGCGAGTCCATCCGTCTACTGGACGAAGTCCTTGAGGGTCGCGAGCGTGATGGTGGAGGTGACAACCTCGCCGCGCCCGCCGAGGGTACGTGCGGGCTTGCCGTTGATCGTCAGCGTCAGCGCGCCGGCGTTGCCAGCCGAGAGAATGATCACAGTGCGCGCGCGGAACTGCACACGTTCGCCCGCCTGGAGATTCCGCGCCACCACTTTCTGGCCGTCAACACTCAGGGACAGCCAGCACTCCTCGCTGGCAACCACGGTGAGCGCAAGTGGCGTCTCGGGCGTGGCCACGAACGACTCGCCCGCGCCTGCCTCCGCCGCAGCCGGCCCCGTGGTGGTGGAGGCCGCAGGCACGGCAGCTGGCGGTTCGGCCTCGGCCGCCGCAGGCGCGGCCGGCGGATTCTCCCGCACCGGCTCGGTGATCACGGGAGCGGGGGGCTGGGCGGTCGGGGTCGGGCGCATGCTGCGGTACACCGCAACGGCCAGAACCACCAGCACGCTGATCCCCAGCACCTGCAGCAACGTCATCGCCGCGCGGCGCCCGCTCTCGAACCCTTCGGCATCGACAGCCTGCGCCGCCGCCACCGGAGTCCGTTCCTCGGCCTCCGGCGGGAACGATTCGACGAACCGCCCGACGGTCTCTTCGGGATCCAGGCCGACCTCGCGTGCGTAGGCACGCACGAAGGACCTGGAGAAGATTCCCCCTGGCAGTTTCGAGATGTCGTTGCGCTCGAGCGCTTCGAGAACACGGGCGGAGATCTTGGTCGTGGCCGCCACCTGCTGCAGCGACAACCCCCGTTTCTCCCGCGCCCGCCTCAGGTGCGGCCCGAACTCCATCCGTGCCTCATCGTTCATTGGGTTGAACCGGTGGCCGAAGGCCCACCCGGTTGGGCCATGTTACATCATCCACCCGTGCGACGGCCTACAAGAAGCGATCCGCCGGGTCGGCCTCCCCGGAGGGCCGGCGGTCGGTGAACAACGCGACCAGCTCGCTTCCCCCGGCCCACAGGTTGATCAGGCCAAGCCCGGAGATGGCGCCCTTCACGAACCCGTTGCCCAGCACCGTCCGCAGGACGGGCCACGCCTCGATGAAATAGTTGCGCTGCATGAAGACGGTCCACGGCACCACGAGCAGCAGCAGGCCAACCTCGACGAAGTACGCGATCGCCACAAGGCGCCGCAGGACGCTCATGCCGTCCTCCCAGACCCACCACCCGCCCAGCCGGCACGCCGGTCCGACAGAGCGGCAATGCGCTGCGCGACATCCCTGAAGCCTGGATAGGTCGCCTGCAACTCCATGAACACCGCCAGCGCGCGCGCGTCCTCACCGGCATCAACGAGCGTGTCGGCCAGGTCGTACAGCAGTTCCTGGGCGTCGTCAGGCGTCTCAGCCGGCGTTTCGGCTGCGCGCTCCAGCCATTCGACGGCCTCAGCCAGGTTCCCGCGTGCCCGCGCCACACGCGCAATCGCCCGCGAGGCTTGCCGCCGTACGCGCGGCTCCCGCGCCGCCGCGCGCCAGCAGGCGATGGCCTGCTCGGGCCGTCCGGCCTCCGCCTCGGCTTCGCCCTGGGCCAGGAGCCGCTCGGTCTCCGCGGCGGCACCACCGGCCTCGTCACGAAGCCCGCGAAAATACCCGTCGAGCGACTCCGCCTCGGCCACCGGCACCGGCGCCGCCGGCACCGGAGGCGCCGCCGAGTCATCAACAATCCGGATGTCCTGGAGCGCCGCGCTCAAGTCCACTTCGAACGCCCCGTCTTCGCTGCGACCCGCGGCCGGCGGCTCGCCATCCTCGAACAGCCGCCGCAGGTTGTCGTCGAACACCACCAGGTCCGGCATCCGTGCCGGAACGGGGTATGCCGGCTGTGCCGGGTACGCGCCGCCGTCCCCGCTCCACGGCGCCGCCGGGGCCACGTCCGGCTCCTGCGCGCTCCTGCCGCGGTCCAGGGCGTCACCTGCGGGAACGTGTCCGGTGTCGCCCGTCGGCTCCTGTGACAACGCGGCGACGAGATCCGCGAAGTCGTCCGACAGCGCCAGCTCCGGCCCCGGCTGTGACGAGTCCCGCGCACCGCCGCCCAGCAACAACGCCAGGTCGTCCGCGTCGGTCTGTTCGGTGGACGGCAGCCGATCGGCCTCGCTCTCACTGCCGAGCCCCAGCCCTTCTCTCACGCGGTCCAGCCGCTGCCGGAACCGCCCGTCGGCCGGAAAAGCCGCCACCAGATCCTCGGCGATGAATCTGGCTTCCTGCCACTCCTGTCGCCCGATGAGGGCGTCGGCGAGCCTGAGCTGGGCGAGGCGCAAATCCTGCTCGAAGCCGCCATCCACGCAGATCTCGATCTGCCGGCGCAGCAGCGCCACATTGTCGGGCACGGCGTCGAGGAAGGCGCCGACACACCGGTTCGCAGCTGCCGCATCACCCCGGTCGAGATGCGCGTCGGCAACGACGACGAGCGCGGCGGCCGCGGCCTGTGGGTCCACGAGCTTCAGGTCTTCGACCAGACCCGCCACGTCATTCAGCCGCCCGGGTTCCCGGGAGACGGCCTCTGTGAGCAGCGTCTGGCCCTCGTCGATCCGCCCCAGACGCAAGTACGCGTGAGCGAGAATGACGGCCAGTTCGGGTGTCTCCGTCACGTGATCCACGGCCGCCCAGTTCACCGCGTCCTGCAGATCGCCAGCCGCGAGGCTGCCACGCGCGAGGTCCATCCGCACGTCGATCGCGTCGGGCTCCAGCGACGCCAGCCGCACGAGCGCGCTGCGGGCCGCATCGTCCAGCCCCCTGGCCCGGCATTCGGCCAGCAGAACACGCAGGTGCTGCGGAGACTTGGCCAGGTCCGACGCCGCCACCAGGTCACCCTGCTGGATGAGCAGGCGCAGGATGGCCGCCTGAGACTCGTCGTCGTCGTGCGCGAGACGCGCAGCTTCCCGCCAGGCGCGCAGTGCGTCCGGGACCCGGCCCTGGGTCTCGAGTGACGCCGCCGCCACGCGCAGTTCGGCTGCGGCACCACCCTGATCGCCCGCTTCGGCCAGCATCCGGGCCGCGTCCAGGCGCCCGATCACATCCGACGGGTCGAACGACACGCGTTTGCGGGCCAGGAAGATGGCCCGCTCCCGGTCTCCGCGCCGGAGGGCCAGCTGGCCGAGCGCGGTCATGAAGGTCCGGACATCCGCGGTCATCCCCTGCGCGGCGGCCAGCTCCGCCGATCGCATCAGGGCGTCTTCGTCGCCGGGGTTCAGCTTGAGGATCTTCTTGTAGAGCGCGGCGGCCTTGGCGGTGAACCCCTCGTGGGCGAGATGGTCGGCGATCCGTGCGAACTGCTGGGAGGCCGACTCGACCTGGCCGGCCCGCACGTACAGGTCACCCAGCAGGTTGGCGGTGGTCCAGTCGCGGGGGAATTCAGACACAATCTGGCCGTACTCGGCAATGGCCGCCTCGAGGCGACCCTGCCGCAGGAGTTTCTCGGCCCGCTTGAGTGTCTGCTCGCGATCGATAGGCACGGATGTCAGATCGTGTCGCCGACGTTATCCCCGGTCATGGTATCAAACAGCGACGCTGGCCGAAACGATCGTCGGTGAGCGGGAGAATAGCCGTGGCGGGCCAGGGCGGCGAGGTGGTCCGGGGTGGCGTAGCCCTTATGACGATCGAACCCATAGCGGGGATCGCAGGCGTGGAGGTCGAGCATCAGGCGATCCCGGTGCACCTTGGCGACGATGGACGCGGCGGCGATGGCCGCGCAACGCCGGTCGCCCTGGACGATGCCTCGCTGGGCCATCGGCACGCCGGGGACCCGGAATGCGTCGACCAGCAGGGCGTCAGGCAGGGGAACCAGCGAGAGCACCGCCCGGCGCATCGCTTCGAGCGACGCCCGGTGAATGTTGATCCGGTCGATGTCGGCTGGCTCGACACCGGCGACGGCCCAGGCCAGGCATGCCGCCCGGATCCGTTCGGCCAGGTCGTCCCGCCGGGCCGGCGTCAGCAGCTTCGAATCGGCAAGGCCGGGAATGTGGCGGCCTGGATCCAGGATGACGGCACCGGCGACAACCGGCCCTGCCAGGCACCCGCGCCCGACTTCGTCCACGCCCGCGACGTAGACGAAGCCGAACCGGCGCAGCGCGTTCTCGATGGTACGCCTGGCTCCCGGTCGCCGCATGTCCCCACCTGGCAGGGGCGTCGGGAGTTACGCCTTGCGACGCACGGGTTCTTTCATGCGGGCCGCTTTGCCCTTCAGCGCCCGCAGGTAGTACAGCTTCGAGCGGCGCACGCGAGCCGAGCGCACGATGTCGATCTTGTCGATGATCGGCGAATGCAGCGGGAAGATCCGCTCGACGCCCTGGCTGAACGACACTTTGCGGACCGTAAAGGTGGCCCGCGTACCGCCGCGATGGAACCCGATCACGATTCCTTCGAATACCTGAATCCGTTCCTTGTCGCCTTCGCGGACTTTCACGTGCACGCGCACGGTGTCGCCCGAACGCATGGCCGGCCGCTCAACGGTCTGGCCCTTCTCGATGACTTCAATCGCGCCCATCGTCTTCTCCCTTGTGTCCCATCAACGCGCGCAGGATCTCGCGTTCTTCGTCGTCCAACTCGGCGGTTGGCAGCAGGTCCGGGCGCCGCGCCAGCGTTCTGGCCAGCGCCTGGCGTTTGCGCCAGCGCCCGATTTCGGCGTGATGCCCCGAGAGCAGCACGTCCGGCACCTTGATCCCGCGAAACTCGGCGGGACGGGTGTAGTGCGGGTAGTCCAGCAGCCCCCGCGAAAACGATTCCAACTCGACCGACTGCTCGTCGCCCACGGCCCCCGGGATCAGCCGGACGACCGCATCCACGATCACGAGTGCCGCCAGTTCGCCACCCGACAGCACGTAGTCGCCAATCGACAGCTCGTCGAGGTCGAGCACCTCACGAACACGTTCGTCCACGCCTTCGTAACGGCCGCAGAGCAGCACGACATTCCGCAGCCCCGCGAGCCTGGCCGCCTCGGCCTGCGTGAACCGTCGCCCCTGGGGCGACGTCAGAATCACCGCGTCCGGGCGACCGCGCTGGGCGGCGATGGCCTCGACCGCGGCGACGATCGGGGCGGGTCTGAACACCATCCCCGGCCCGCCGCCATACGGCACGTCGTCAACGGACCGGTGCCGGTCCGACGTGTAGTCCCGCAGGTCGTGGACCGTGATGTCCACCAGTCCCGCCTCCACCGCCCGGCGCACGATTCCTTCGCCGAGCGGCCCGTCGAAGAGCCGCGGAAAGATCGAGACGAGGTCGAACGTCACCACCGCCTGCCACGCCGGACCCGCCGGCTGCGCAGCACATTCAGATCCAGCAGCCCGTCGAGCGCCTCGATGACGATACGGCGACCCTCGGGATCGATCGTGCGGCAGATGTCCACGGCCAGCGGAATCAGCATTTCCCCCGCCTGCCCGCTGACGACCAGCCGGCTTCCGTCCCCAGCCCCCTCGACCCGTGCCACCGTGCCCACCTCGTCACCGGCCGTGGTCTCGACGCGGCATCCGATGAGCTGGTCGTGGTAGAACATGCCCTCAGGCAGGGGCCGCAGATCGGACGCTTCGATCCGCAGTTCGATGCCGGGCAGGTGCTCGACCGCTTCAATCGAGTCGAACCCCTCGAAACCCACCACGGGCCGGTGCCGCTGGAAGAAGACCGACCGCGCCACCACCGTCACGACCCGCGGGCCGTCCAGCATGAAATACCGCTGGCCCGGCTGGAATCGTTCGTCGGCGAAGTCCGTCTCCGGATTCAGGATGACTTCGCCGCGCAGACCGTGTGGCCGCGCCACACGAGCCACCACCACGAGATCGTCCCAGTGCGGCGTGTCCATCCCGTTCCCGCCGGGCGTCAGCGCCAGCCCTGCTGATCGCGGAACTCGACGTTCGCCCGCAGCCCGTCGTGCTCGACGGTCGCAGACGCCAGCGTCCGGATCGCCGTGGCGGTCCGGCCCTGGCGGCCGATCAGCCGCCCGAGTTCGACGTCCGGCACGTGCACCTCGACGACCACCGTCCCGTGGTGCTCGGCCTCGGTCACGGTCACCGCGTCGGGCGTATCGACGAGCGCCCTGGCAATGACCTCGACCACGTCCCGCGCGCGGCTCACTGGGCTGGCGCGGCCGTAGGCGCGATCGCGGCGGCAGCCGGCTCCGGGTGCTTCTTCAGCAGAGTCTTCACGGTGCTGCTGGGCTGCGCCCCGACGCCGATCCAGTGGGCGAGGCGTTCCCGGTCGACCTTCAGGGTCGCGGGCTGCGTCTTCGGGTTGTAGTGTCCCAGCGATTCCACCACGCGGCTGTCCCGCGGCGTACGCGCCTCGGTTACCACCACGCGATACGTCGGCCGCTTCTTCGAGCCGCTCCGAGTCAAACGAATTGCGAGCATGTCACTCCTTCTACCCGGGGTCTGTCGCCCCTGCCTGTCAGGCCCTCAGGCCCCGTCCCTTCATCATGGCCATCGCCTGGCGCATCCGTTTGCGCCCGCCGCCACCCATCCCGCCGACCATCTTCAACATCCTGCGCATCTGCACGAACTGCTTCAGCAGACGGTTCACGTCTTCAACGGTGGTGCCGCTGCCTCGGGCGATGCGCCGGCGGCGGCTGCCGTCAATCACCTTGTAGTTGCGGCGCTCGCCGGCGGTCATCGAGCCGACGATGGCCTCGACGCGCCGCATCTGCACTTCGTCCGGCTTCGCGTCACCGAGCGCCTTGAGGTTGCCCATCCCCGGCAACATGCCCAGCACCTGTTCGAGCGGCCCCATCTTGCGCAACGTCTTCAGCTGCGCCCGGAAGTCCTCGAGGGTGAAGTCTTCGCCGCGCAGCTTCTGCTCCATGCGCGCGGCGTCTTCTTCGTCGATGACCTGCTCGGCCCGCTCGATCAGCGACAGCACGTCGCCCATGCCGAGCAGCCTCGAGACGAGCCGGTCGGCCTGGAACGGCTCCAGATCTTCCAGCCGCTCGCCGAGGCCGACAAACGCGATCGGCACGCCGACGACGGCCACCACCGACAAGGCCGCCCCCCCCCGGGCGTCGCCGTCCAGCTTCGTCAGCACGACGCCACTCACGCCAATGACGCGGTTGAACTCGCCCGCGCTCTTGATCGCGTCCTGCCCCGTCATCGAGTCGGCGACGTACAAGGCGTCGGTCGGATCCACCGCCTGCTTGATGGCTTCCAGTTCGGCCATCAGCGTATCGTCGATGTGCAGGCGTCCGGCCGTGTCGACGATCACCACGTCGAACCCGGTGTTGCGGGCCTCGACCATCGCGGCCGCGGCGCGGACCACGGGGTCCGTCTCGCCCGGCGGATCGAACACGCGCAGCTCGGCCTGGCGGCCGAGCACGTTCAGCTGCTCGATGGCGGCAGGCCTGCGCACGTCGGTCGACACGAGCAGCGGGTGCCGGCCCTGGCGCACCAGCCACCGGCCCAGCTTGGCGGCGGTTGTGGTCTTGCCGGACCCCTGGAGCCCCAGCAGCACGATGACGCGCGGGCTGCGTGCGTGAGGCCGCAGCCCCCCCGGTGTGTCCCCGAAGAGCGCGATCAGTTCGTCGCGCACGATCTTGACGACGTGCTGAGCCGGCGTCAGGCTGCGCAGGACTTCCTGGCCGATGGCGCGCTCGCGGACGCGGTCCACGAACGCCTTCACGACCTTGAAGTTCACGTCCGCCTCGAGCAGCGCCATCCGGATCTCGCGCAGGGCGGATTCGACGGCAGACTCCGACAACCGCGCCTCGCCACGCAAGGTACGGAACACGTCCTGGAGTCGGTTGCTCAACGAATCGAACATAAGTCTCGACGCAGACCCCTCTCGTGCGCGCGCGGCTGAGCGTCCCGCGGGGAGACACCACCCCTGAAGCGCGCCACACAGAGAGACGCAAACCCTTATCGTATCGTCACTTGGCCGGTATTGTCAACGAGACCGCGCCGTTAAACGAGCGTGAGCCGGTGCCCCAGCTTGTCCTTCTTCGTCTTCAGGTAGCGGCGGGCGGTTTCCGTCGGCTCCACCTCGAGGCCGATGGTCTCCGCGACCGACAGCCCGTACCCCTCCAGCCCGACGAACTTGCGGGGATTGTTGGTCAGCAGCCGCATGGACGTCACCCCCAGATCGCGGAGGATCTGGGCGCCGATCCCGTAGTCGCGCTGGTCCGGCTTGAAGCCCAGGTGCTCGTTGGCCTCGACGGTATCGAGCCCGCCGTCCTGAAGCGCGTACGCCCTGATCTTGTTGACGATGCCGATGCCCCGGCCTTCCTGATTGAGGTACAGGAGCACGCCGCGGTCTTCGAGGGCGATGCGCTGGAGGGCCGCCTCGAGCTGTTCGCCGCAGTCGCAGCGCTGGGAGTGGAACACATCACCGGTCAGGCACCGCGAGTGTACACGCACGAGCACGTTGCGGCCGTCCCCGATGGAGCCGCGCACCAGCGCGACGTGGCTCTCGTGATCGATCTCGCTCTCGTAGGCGAACACGCGGAACGGTCCGTGGCGCGTCGGCAGCGCCGCCTCGGCGATCCGCCGGACCTGCCGCTCGGTCCGCATGCGGTACTTGATGAGGTCCGCGACGGTAATCATCAGCAGGCCGTGGCGCCGGGCGAACCGTGTCAACTGCGGCACGCGCGCCATGCTGCCGTCGGGATTCATGATCTCGCAAATCACGCCGGCCGGGTACATCCCGGCAATCCGGGCCAGGTCAACGGCGGCTTCGGTCTGGCCGGCCCGTACCAGGACACCCCCGTCGCGCGCCCGCAGCGGGAACATGTGGCCGGGCCGCGCCAGGTGATCCGGCTTCGTGGCGGGATCGATGGCCGCCAGCACCGTCGCGGCACGGTCCGACGCCGAAATGCCGGTACTCGTATTGAGGCGCGCTTCGACGGACACGCAGAACGCCGTATCGAACCGGGCGGTGTTCTGGCTCACCATCAGCGGGATCTCGAGTTCGTCGAGACGCTGCCCGGTCATCGGCAGACAGATCAGGCCGCGGCCGTACTGCGCCATGAAGTTGATGGCGTCCGGCGTCACAGCCGACGCGGCGATCGTCAGGTCGCCTTCGTTCTCGCGGTCTTCGTCGTCGACGACGATGACCATCGCCCCGGCGCGAAAGGCGTCAATGGCCTCCTCGATGGACGCAAACGGGCTGCGGCTCGTGCGCCGTGAGCCGGTGGCGATACGCAGCGGTGCTTTGCGGCGCATCATGCCCCCACCGTCAGGCTGACGCCCCCGGCAGGCCGGATGCCCGCAAGTTCGGCGACCCGCACGACGTACTTGCCGATCACGTCCACTTCCAGGTTGACGCGGTCGCCCACGCGGGACGCCTGCAGGTGCGTGTGGTCCCAGGTGAACGGGATGATCTGGACTTCGAAATCCTGCTCGTGCAACGTCGCGACAGTCAGGCTGATGCCGTCGACGGCAACGGACCCCTTGGGAATGAAGTACGGCGCCAGTCCGGCGTCGAACGTGATCCGGATCCAGTAGAACTCCCCGTCCTGGCGTACGTCGGTCAGGACGCCCGTGGTGTCCACGTGCCCCAGGACGAAGTGGCCGCCCATATGCCCGTCGGGGCGCATCGGCCGCTCCAGATTGACGAGCGTCCCCGTCGTGAATCCTCCGAGCGTCGTCACCCGCGCGGTCTCCGGGCCAATCTCCGTGTCGAAGATCGACGCCGTCCCCGAAACCACGGTCAGGCACACACCGTTGACGGCCACGCTGTCTCCCGGCCGCAAGGATCCGGCCAGGTCCGTCTCGATACACAGGCGGTACCCGCCGCCGATCGGAGCCAGGCTGGAAACCCGGCCAACGTGCTCAATGAGTCCTGTGAACATCGCCTTCCACAATAACGTCGGCCCCGCACGGATCGATCCGCAGGTCCGACAAAAAGGGGATGCCAAGCTCCCCCGGATCTATCCATGGTACTCCGCCGGGCCCCAACATGCGAGTGCCCACGATGACGCGGACCGTGTCGACCAGCCCCGCCGCCAGAGCCGCACGCTGCAGCGTGGGGCCGCCCTCGAGCAGCACCGACTGGATGCCGTAGTGCAGCATCGCGGAGAACGCCCCGGCCATCGCCCCGTCCGGCAGCGCCAGGACGGTCACGCCGGCGTCCGTGAGACGCCGCACGTGCGCCGCCTTCGCGCCGGCGTGGTCCTGGTCGGTGACCAGGTACACGGGCCCGCGGTCAAGTGTGGTGAAGAGCCGTGCCTCCGCCGACACCCGCAGGCGCCGGTCGAACACGACGCGCGAGAGCGGGCGGCCTCGGAATACCTCACGACACGTCAGGAGCGGGTCATCCGCCATGACCGTGGAGGATCCGACCGCCACCGCGTCCACCTCGGCCCGCAGCGCCTGCGACCGGCGGTTCGCGGCCGCGCCCGACAGGCGCGTCCGGCAGCCCGGGGCTGCGGCCATCCATCCGTCGGCACTGAGGGCCGCCTTCGCGATCACCCACGGACGCCCGGCGCGCATGGCTGTGAAGAACGGACGGTTCAGGCGTTCGGCCTCGATCCGCCCGACGCCAACGTCCACCCGCACGCCGTGCGCCTCGAGATACCGAAATCCACCGCCAGACACGCGAGGATTGGGATCGGCGGTGGCCGCGACAACCCGGGCGATACCCGCGTCGACCACGCGCTCCACGCACGGCGGCGTCCGGCCGTGGTGGCAACAGGGCTCGAGTGTACAGAAGAGGGTTGCCCCTCGAGCGGCTGCACCTGCCTCGCGCAGGGCGTGGACTTCGGCGTGCGGTTCGCCGGCACGGGCGTGGAACCCCGCCCCCAGCACCCGGCCGTCCGGGGTGGCGACGACGGCCCCGACCATGGGATTCGGGCTGGTCAGACCCCGGGCACGCCCGGCCAGGAAGAGGGCGCGCTCCATGAGCCGGGCGTCGCCGGACACGCTCACCAGCTTTCTTCGAAGAGGGCGTCCACGTACTCGGCGGCGGAGAACGGGACCAGGTCGTTCATGCCCTCACCCACGCCCAGATACCGGATCGGCAGCTTGAGATCGTGGGCAATCGCCACGGCCACTCCCCCCTTGGCCGTGCCGTCGATCTTCGCGAGGACAATACCGGTGACACCGGCCACGGCCGTAAATTCGCGGGCCTGGGTCAGGCCGTTCTGGCCGACCGTCGCGTCGAGTACCAGCAGCACCTCGTGCGGCGCGCCGTCGACCTCGCGCGTCGCGATACGCCGGATCTTGTCGAGTTCCTGCATCAGGTTCGCGCGCGTGTGCAGCCGCCCGGCTGTGTCGACGATGATCGGCGAACGGCCACGCGCCTTGCCTGCCGCCAGCGCGTCGAAGACGACCGCCGCAGGATCACTCCCGTCCTTGGCACGGATCACGTCCACCCCGACGCGGCGGGCCCAGATCTCGAGTTGCTCGACCGCGGCAGCACGGAAGGTGTCGGCGGCGCACACCAGCGGGTCCTGCCCGTCGGCTTTGTAGAAGCTGGCCAGTTTGGCGACGGTGGTCGTCTTGCCGGTGCCGTTGACGCCGACGACCAGCACGACGGTGGGAGACCCGGTCCGGGGCGCCCGGGCCTCGGCGCCGTCCAGCACGACCCGCAACTCGTCCTTCACCAGATCGCGCAGCGACTCGCCCCGCCGGGCCCGCGCCCGCACGGCCGACACGATCCGTTCGGCCGCCGCCACGCCGACGTCGGCCCCGATGAGCAGTTCTACGAGCGCCTCGGCGGTTTCGGCGTCCACGGGCACGCTGCGGCGCTCGGGTTCGTCGGCACGGCGCGCGATCTCGTCAAAACGTCCGAGCAACTGCTGCGCCGTGCGGCGCAGGCCGTCACGAACGCGGCTCAGCAGTCCCATGCAGGCATTCTATCACCCGGCATCGGTCTCGACCCGCTGGGGCCGGAGCATCAGGTCCTCCAGCGCCGCACGCGGTGTCTTGCGGCCGGCCAGCACCTCGTCCATCTGCTCGGTGATCGGCAGTTCGATGCCGCGCGTCCGTCCCAGCGCCAGGGCAGCTTCGGTGGTCTTGACGCCTTCGGCCACCTGCTTCATGCCGGCGAGAATCTCGGGCAGCGCACGCCCGCGCGCCAGTTCGACGCCGACGTGGCGGTTGCGGCTGTACGGCCCCGTGCACGTCAGGACCAGATCGCCAAGCCCGGTCAGACCGGCCAGCGTCTCGCGGCGCCCCCCTTCCGCGACGGCCAGGCGCGAAATCTCCGCGAGTCCGCGTGTCATCAGCGCCGCCAGGGTGTTGTGGCCGAATCCGAGCCCGTCGATCACGCCCGCCGCAATCGCAATCGTGTTCTTCAGCGCGCCCCCAATCTCGACACCAGGAACGTCAGTTGTCCCGTACAACCGGAAGAACTTCCCCCGGAACTCCGCCTGGACCCGTTCGGCCGCGTCCAGTTCGCGGCAGGCCACAGACACGGCCGTGGGGAGTTGCTGCGCGACCTCGACGGCGAAACTGGGCCCTGACAGGGCGGCCACCGGCACGCGTCCGCCGGTCTCCTGTTCGATCACCTGAGACATCCGCTGCAACGTGTCCAGTTCGAGCCCCTTGGCCACACTGACGATCATCGACTGGGGCTCCACGAGTGGCGCCACCGCGCGCATGACGCTGCGCATGGCGTGCGACGGCACCGCCGCCACCACCATGCCCGCGCCCGCCATCGCCTCGTCGAGCGACAACATCGGCTCGATCCCCGGCGGCAGTGTCACATCCGGCAGGTAGACGGCGTTGGCGCGCCGCTCGCGCATCTCGGCGATGATGGCCGCCTCGACGGACCACAGCCGAACGCGGTGCCCCACGCGCGCGAGGTGCACCGCCAACGCCGTTCCCCAGCTCCCGGCCCCCAGAACCGCCATGTCCAGTGGCAACCTGTCCTCCCCTTCCCGTCAGCCGATGCGGCGTTCGGAACCCGCCACCATCCGCATGAGATTACCGCGGTGACGGAACACGATCAGGGCCCCCGCCGCGAACACCACCATCACGATTGGTTTCGGCGCGCCCCACGCATACGCCAGGGGCCCGATCACGACCGCTGCGGCCACCGACCCCAGCGACACCATGCGGCTGCCCCATGTCGCCACGGCAAACACCATCACCGCCACAGCAGCCACCGGAGGCGCCCACACGAGGCAAGCCCCCAACGTCGTCGCGACGCCCTTGCCGCCGCGGAACCGCAGCCAGACGGGATACACGTGCCCGACCACCGCTCCGGCCCCCGCCGCCGCCCAGGCCGCCGCATCGTACCCGGCAGAACGGGCCAGCAGCACCGGAACGGCTCCCTTGGCGACATCCAGCAACGCCGTCACCACCGCCGCCCGGCTGCCGACGGTCCGCTGGACGTTGGCCGCACCAACGTTGCCGCTGCCCTGGCGGCGGATGTCGAACCCGCCTCGCCGCCACGCCACCAGATACGCAAACGGTACGGAGCCGATCAGGTAGCCGATGCAGGCACAGACGGCCAGCGTCATCACGGCCGGTTCACGCCCCCCTCGCCATACACGAATGCCGGACCAGGCGGCGCACCCAGCAGGAGGCGCCGCACTAGGTCGAGCGCCATCTGCGCCGCGAACTGGCGGTTGCGGGCACGCGTGAACGGAAAGCGGAACGTCCGGACGAGATGCGAGCCGGGACCGCTGACCGCCACGACGACGGTACCGACCGGCTTGGCATCGCTGCCTCCGGTCGGCCCGGCGATGCCGGTCACACCGACGCCGATGTCCGCGCCGGTCTGCTGCCGGATCCCGTTGGCCATGGCCAGCGCCGTGGGTTCGCTCACCGCCCCGTGCTGCGCCAGCAGCGTGTCATCGACACCGAGCCACCGGACCTTCGCGTCGTTGCTGTAGCACACCGCATTGAACCGCACGTAATCCGAGCTGCCCGGCGCATCGGTGAGCCTCGTCGAAACCAGCCCTCCCGTGCAGGATTCCGCGACGGCAATCTGCAGACCGCGGCTGCGAAGCAGGTCGCCGACGACCTGCTCGAGCGGACGGCCGTCCACGCTGAACGCGTCGGCGCCAAGCACGCCCACCAGTTGCGTGATCGCGCCGCCCAGGCGGGCCTCGGCCTCCGCAGGGCTCGCCGCGCGAACGGCCAGGTGCAGTTCCACCTGGGCCGCCGCGGTCAGGATTGTCGTCGTGACAGGCAGCGGCTGCGACGTCCACTGGCCGTAGACGGGAAACGTGACCTCTTCGAGCTCGGACTCCATGCGCCCGCAGGTCAAGACAGCCCGGCGATAGACGCGCTCGGCACCGACCAGTGGCGCGAGCCGTTCCTCGACGACGCGCTCGAACATGGGCTTCAGTTCGCTGGGCGGTCCCGGCAGCAGCACCACGAGGCGTCCGTCGTGGGCGATCCACAGTCCGGGGGCCGTGCCGTTCCGATTCTCGAGGACCACGGCGCCTTCGGGAACCTCGGCCTGCCGGCGGTTCACCTCCGGCATCCGGACTCCGCGGAAGGCGAACCGCTGGCGAATCCGCTCGACGATGGCCGGGTCCTCTCTGAGCGGGCGACCCAGCACGGACGCCACGGCATCCCGCGTCAGATCGTCGTCGGTGGGTCCCAGGCCGCCGCACACCACGATCACGTCCGCCCGCCCGAGCGCCCCGCGAAACACGGCCTCGAGTTCGAGGCGGTTGTCGCCCACGATGGCCTTCGCGCGCACCTCGATGCCGATGTCGTGCAGACGCTCGGTCAAGAACAGCGAGTTCGTGTCCAGACGGGGCGGCACGAGCAGCTCCGACCCCACGGCGATGATTTCAGCCAGCCGGGGCCGCGCGTCCCGCGATGCGTGAGGCGTCACGTCAGCCACTCCGGCCGCATCCACAGGGCCAGGCGCACGGCGGCGTAGGCGTAGACGCCGGCCATGACATCGTCAGCCATCACGCCCCACCCGCCCGGCAGGCGCTCGAATCGTCCGACGGGGAATGGCTTGACGATGTCGAAGACGCGGAATGCCACGAACCCCGCGAGAGCGACCTGCCACGTGAGCGGGAGCCACAGCACGGAAACCAGCATGCCCACCACTTCGTCGATCACCACGATGCCCGGGTCTTCGACGGCCAGCTCGCGCTCGGCCACCCGGGCGCTCCAGACGCCGGCGGCAAACACCGCGACGATCGCCAGCAGTTCTGCCGCGGGGACTCCCGACTGGCGAAGCAGGTACCAGATGGGGATGGCGACGGCCGATCCGAACGTGCCCGGCGCGAAGGGAATGAAGCCGACGTATCCCGCGGAAGCCAGCGCGAGTCCGAAACGGGCTGAGGGAGTGCGTGTGGACATACGGTTGAACACGAATCAGGTCAGTGAGGCTTCGACCACACGTGTGCCAGCGAGGCGGTCGTGCATCGTGCGGCCGTCGCCGACCAGCGCCCAGGCGAAACCCAGGCCGGCGGCCATCAACGAGACGAGCGACAACGCCGTCCGGAGCGCGGCCCGGCCCACGCCCACGGTCGGGGCCCCATCGGCAACCACCTCGAGGTGGAGGGCCATCTTCCCGAGGGTCTGCCCCAGCGACGCGGTGAGCAGCACGACGTAGCCGCCGTTGAGCACGGCGAAGAACGCGAGCAGGGGCGCGACGGGCAGGATGTCCCACTCGGACGGCTCCAGCCCGGACACACGCAGTGTGAAGTACAGGGTCAGCAGATCGACCAGGATGATCAGGGAGCCATCGACGAGACCCGCCGCCGCCCGTCGCCACGGCCCGGCCGGCGGTGCGTCCAGCGGCCGGCGCGGCACGGACGCTGCCAGCACCGAATCGGCCGCCGACGGCGTCAGGACCGGCTGCTCGGGTTCCAGCGGCAGCACACCGGCTCCGACCCGCGCCTGGGGAGGCCGCGGCCGAGGCGTGGCGTTGCCGGGCCGGCGTACGGCAAGCGGCCGGTGGGGAGGGGGCAGCGGCCGCCCCTCGGGAAACGCGGTGTCGAACAACGGCAGGTCCAATGGAGCACCATCAGTTGTCCGATCCAGCGCGCGTCCGAGTGCGCCGTCAACCAGCGCCCGCTGCTCGCTTCCAGGCCGGGCCGGACGCAACCGGCCTGCGTCGGCCCGCGGCGTCACCGGCAGGTTGAGGGGCGTCGCCCGAGGCCGGGGTGGCGTGGCGGACCCGCCAGATTCCGGGGGGGCGATCAACGAAAACTCATACCCGCAGTGCCGGCAACGGTCGCCACTATCCAGGCTGAGGTACGAACACTTGGGGCACTTCATTCGCGGACGCCCCCGGCCGCGGGCGTCCCGCTCAGGCCCGCGGTCTCGAGCAGCCGCCGCTGGATGTCGGCCCGTTGCTGCTCGGCCTGGGCGAAGGACGGATCGCCCGGCGGCACACGGTCGAGCAGGGCCAGGGCATCACGCAGGTGACCGGTCGCGGACAGCGCCCGCGCGCGGGCAATCGCCAGGTCGGCCGCCCGCGGCAGCGGGAGTGCATCCGGCTCCACGACCACCGTCGGACCGGCGGAGGGACGTCCCCAGGAGCTGTCCACCAGCGGCTTCAGGAGGTCAAACGCCGCCGCGAACAGGACAGCGCTCCCGATCACGACGACCACGATGACCAGCGGCAGCACGCGTACCGGACGCGGGCGGCCGCCCGTCAGTGCGGCTGGCAGGATCGCGCGAGGCGGGCGCGGCGCCGGCACGGCCGTGCGGCGGGGCTCGACGGGTGGTGCCACAGCGCCGGCGAGGCGCTCGAGGCGCGCGAGGTAGGCCAACGCCACGTCCGGGCTGTCGCCGTGGGCGGCTGCCGATTCGAGCAGTTCACGCGCCGCCCCGCCGTCGCCGCGTTGAATGGCGGCAACCCCCTCGTGCAGCATCTCTTCGGACTGCCGCTGCCGCTCCGCCTGCGCGCTGCGCGCGCGGTCGATGTACGCCCGGGCGCGGGCATGGCCGCGGTCGAGGAACAACACGCGCCCCCAGACGTTGATCGACTCCTGAAAACGCCCGGCGAAGTAGTGTTCGAGGCCGGCGAGCAGCAGCTCGTCGATCTTCGCGTCACGCTCCGGGTCAACCATCGGGTTCCCGGTCCGGGCGGCATCGTGGGAGGACGGATCAGTCATCTGGGCGTCGTGGCGATTATCGGCCAGGAGTCCGCGCAGGGTCAACGTCCCGCGCGCCGGTCCACGCGCACGATCGCGCCGCGATCACTCGTGGTCGTCGTCGCGGTCGCCCTGGCGTGCCGGCGCAATCCCGAGCGCACGCATCTTGCGGTAGAGGTTGCTGCGCTCGACCCCCAGCACCTCGGCGGTCTTCGAGATGTTGCCCAGCTGCCGGGCCAGGACGCGGAGGATGTACTCGCGTTCAAACCGGCCGCGGGCGTCGTGGAGGGTCGCGGGCACCTCGTCGTGCTCCGCGTCCTGGTGGACCGGGCCCTCCAGGAACGCCAGGTCACCCGCCGCGATCGTATCGCCGGGCACCATGATCATCACGCGCTCGATCACGTTCCGCAGTTCGCGGACGTTGCCGGGCCACGGATACCGGTCGAGCACCGACAACGCCGATGTGTCGAGCAGCTTGAGGCGGCGCCCGTACTCCCGGGCGAAGATCTTCGTGAAGTGCTCGGCGAGACGGGGGATGTCCTCACGGCGGTCGCGCAGGGGCGGCACGAAGATCGGAATGACGTTCAGCCGGAAGTAGAGGTCGTCCCGAAAGCGGCCCGCCCGGATCTCGGCCGGAAGGTCCTTGTTCGTGGCGGCCAGCACGCGGGTGTCCACCCGCACGCGGGACGTGCCGCCCACCGGCTCGACTACCTGCTCCTGAAGGGCGCGCAGGACCTTGGCCTGCGTCTTCAGGGTCATGTCGGCAATCTCGTCCAGGAAGATCGTGCCGCCGTCCGCGAGTTCGAACTTGCCCCGCCGGTCCGCGACGGCGCCGGTGAACGCGCCGCGCACGTGGCCGAACAGTTCCGACTCGATGAGTTCTTCCGGAATCGCCGCGCAGTTGACCTCGACAAACGGCCCGGACCGGCGCCGGCTGAGGGTGTGCACGGTGCGGGCCACCAGTTCTTTGCCTGTGCCGTTCTCGCCGAAGATCAGCACACGCCCGTTGGTCGGTGCCGCCATCGCCACCTGCTCGCGCAGCTGGTGCATGGCGTAACTCTCGCCCACCATCGTCAGATCGGGGTCGACGCGGGCACGCAGGGCCCGGTTCTCCTGCTCCAGGCGCCGCTGCCGCAGGGCGTTCGCCACCGAGAGCACGGTCTTCTCCAGCGACAGGGGTTTCTCGATGAAGTCGTACGCGCCGGCCCGGATGGCCTTCACCGCAGACTCGATGTTGCCGTGCCCCGAGATCATGATCACGGCGGAGTCGACCTGACGATCGCGCAGGCGCTGCAACGTGACGAGGCCGTCGATGCCCGGCAGCCAGATATCGAGCAGAATCACATCGTAGACGGCACGCGTCGTCCGGTCGAGACAGCCTTCCCCGCTGTCGGCGACCTCGACGTCGTACCCTTCGTCACGGAGCACGCCGGACAGCGCGTTGCGCACGCCCGGCTCGTCGTCGACCACCAGAATAATCGGCTTCACCATTCACCTGCCTGGATGACGGGGTCGCCCTCGACCGGGATCTCCACCGTGAGGCGGGTCCCGTTCGGCAGGTTGTCACTGACGTCGATCGTCCCGCCGTGTTCGGCGACAATCCGCCGCACGATCGCGAGGCCCAGGCCGCTGCCGCGTTTCTTGGTCGAGTAGTAGGGCATGAACAGCTTGTCACGTTCGTCCGGGGGGATACCCGGACCGTTGTCAGCCACGACCAGGCGCACCGTCGGGGCGCCGGCGGCATGGTGGGTCTCAATCACAATCAGGCCGCGCTGACCCATCGCCTCGATGGCGTTGTCCACGAGATTGATCACGACACGCCGGATCTGGTCCGGGTCGAGGCGGACGGCGGGCAGCGTCACGGCGAACAGCGTGTCGAGGCGAACCTCCGTGAACAGGCCCTCGTACAGCACCAGCGTGCCACGGAGCAGCTCGTGGAGATCCGTCGGCACGCGGCGCGGGGCGGGCATGCGGGCGAACTGCGAGAACTCGTCCACGAGGGACTTCAACGAGTCGACCTCACCGACAATTGTGGCCGTACACTCGTCGACCAGGGTCCGCACCGGATCCGGCGCCCCGGCAAACTGGCGCTGCAGGCGCTGCGCGCAGAGCTGGATCGGCGTCAGCGGGTTCTTGATTTCGTGGGCCAGGCGGCGTGCGACTTCGCGCCACGCCGCCACTTTCTGGGCACGGATGAGCGGCGTGATGTCGTCCAGCACGAGCACGCGGCCCTCCGACAAGCCCGTCTCCGCCGCAAGCACCGTCGCGGCCACCGCCAGGTGCACCTCCCGCCCTTCGCGCACCAGGGCAATCTCCTGCGCCGGCGTGTCCCGCGCCACCGACGCCGTGCCCACGGCAAGGGGCGCGAGCGGCTCGAGATCGGCGCGGCCGAAGACCGCCGCCGCGGGCTGGCCGACCGCGTCGGGCGTGAGCCCGAGCAGCCGCGCCGCTGCGGGGTTCAGGGTACTGATGCGGCCCAGCGTGTCCACGGTCACGACCCCCGTCGCCACGCGTTCGAGGACGGCCGCGGTATAACGCCGCCGCTCCTCCACTTCCGCATGTTTCCGCTGCAGGTCAACCGCCGAGCGCTCGAGCTGGCGGCGGCTCGTCGACAACTCGTCGACCATCGCGTTGAACGCGTCCACCAGCGAGCCGAACTCGTCGGCCGTTTCCCGTTCCACGCGGTGCTCGAAGTGCCCGGCGCCGATTTCCCGGGCGGCCGCGGCGAGTGCCTGCACGGGGCGGGTGATCCGCTTCGCAAGGTAGAGGCCCATCCAGGTCGCGCTGACCAGGATCATCAACGTGACCATGAGAAAGAACGACAGGTACACGGCGGTGAGCGGCTGCTTCAGCACCTGCAACTGCGAATACTGTTCGTAGGCACGCGTCATGCGCCGGGCTCGCGTGGCGAACTCGCCCGTCAGGTGCGCCGTCGCCACCACGACGCCTGTCGCCGTGCCGTCGGGCCGGCGGACGACGGCCGCCGCCCGGATCAGTTCGCCACCGGCATCGAGCGGCTCGCGTACCCACGACTCGGGCTGGCCCGCTGCCGCCCGCGCCGCCAGCCGGTCGGCCGACGCCCGGTTGGCCTCCACCCGCAACTGCGGCGACGCGCTCGCGAACACCGCGGCCACGTCCGGCGCGGCTGACGTGCTTCTGACCAGGCGATAGACTTCGACCAGGCTGATGGCCCGCTGGTCCGTGATGGCGGGCGCCACGGCGTCCCGCACCGGGCGGAGGTCGGCAGCCCCGAGGTCCACGGCCGACAACCGCCGCGCAATCCGGGACGCTTCGTCGGTGACCTGCACCTGCCGCTCACGGTAGTAGTCGCTCGCCAGCCGCTGGGCGGACTGCAGCACCTCGGCCATCGGCGCGTTGAACCAGCGATCCACACTGTTGCTGATCAGTTCACTGCCCACCAGCAACACGAGCACGGCCGGCACCAGCGTCATGGCCAGCAGCATGGTCACGAGTTTCGCCCGGAACCGGGCGAACGGCAGGGCGCGCCGCTGCTCCACGATGAGCTTGATGACGCTCCGGGCCAGCATGAACAGCAGGGCCACGAGCATCGTCAGGTCGACGACGGAGAGGGCGTACAAGACGAACTCGGTGAGGAAGTCCGGCGAGAAGCGGCTCGACCGCGTGGCCAGCGTCATCATGCCGGCCAGGACCGCCACCAGCAGCACGATGCCCACGAACAGCAGAACCGGGTTGTCCTTGAACCGGCGGCGGGGCGGGCGCACCACCGCCGTCCGCCCGGGAGCGCGCGCCGGGGGTGCGGACGGTGGAGGTTGGTCGAACAGCGCCATGCGAAGCCCCACGCGCCGGTCGTGCGTCGCCGCCGGAGCGGCCGACGCCGCGCGGCGCCGCTACGGGATGAACGTGAACCGGGCGAACCCGACGGCGTCGCTGCGGTTGAACGGCCAGATGAACCAGTTCACCCGCGGGCGCGTTCGCAGACGAACGCGGACGACGTATTCGACGTTGGGCTCGAGGTCGGCCGTCGTGAACAGGGGCAGCCGCTCGAAGGACGTCACGAACTTCGAGACATCGGTCTTGTGTTCGGACACCCGCGAGTCTTCGATCCGGCCGTCCACGCTGCGGCTCACCTGATACCGGCCGGTGAGCGTGTCGTAGTGGGCGGACACCGTCACCGTGCTGGCGGCAACGCCACGATCGAACCAGACGCTGACCGCCCGGCGGAGATCGACGTCGTAGGTGAAGGTCGTGCTGAGGCCCGACTGCAGGGCCTGATCCATGTCGGGCGTCAGCCCGCCGCTGACCGTACACGAGACGTGCACGCGCCCGTCACGCGCCAGCGTGGAGACGTGCACCTCCGGCGCATCCCCCGCCGCCATCAGCCAGACGGCCACGAAACAGGTCCACCAGCGCACAGTCGTCATTCGCGCGAATTCACCAGGTCACTCAGTTCGGCCATGAACTCCCCGATGTCCCGGAAATCCCGGTAGACCGACGCGAACCGCACGTAGGCCACCTTGTCGAGCCGTTTGAGCTCGTGCATCACCAGCGCGCCGATCTCACCGGTTTCCATCTCGCGTTCGGGGCGGTTCTGCAGCACCTCTTCCACGTGGTCTGCCGTGGCCTCGAGCGCCGACACCGTCACCGGACGTTTCTCGCAGGCCTTGAGCAGGCCCGCGATGAGCTTCTGGCGCTCGAACCGTTCCCGCCGGCCGTCTTTCTTGATGACCATGTACGGGATCTCGTCGATACGCTCGTAACTCGTGAACCGTCGCTCGCATTCGAGACACTGGCGACGGCGGCGGATGACGTCGCCTTCTTTGCTCTCGCGGGAATCGACCACCTTGTCGCCCATGTTGCCGCAGTAGGGGCACTTCACGGAGCCACCTCCTCGGCCTCGGGCCGGCGCGCCAGTTCACGCATCCGCCCCAGATCGAGACCATCCCGCACCATGAACGCCAGGCCGACCAGCGTGATCGGCACAAACGAGATGGCGTGCATCACGATGGCCGCGCTCACCGCCCGATCGTTGGCGGCGCCGTACAGGGCCGTGGCCCCGATCCGGAACGCTTCGTGGTACCCGCCCACAGCCCCCGGCGTCGGCACCGACACGCCCACGACCAGCAGGGCCATGATCACGAGGCTGCCACTGAATGGCAGGCTCATGTGAAAGCCCAGCCCTCCCCACCAGATCGAGAGCGCGATCGCGAGCCAGAGCGGAAACGACAACAGCCACGCAACCACCAGCCGGCGGGGCTGCCGGACGGTCACGAGTCCCGCGGCGAACTGGGCAACGAACGCGCTCAGCACCTGCGCGAACCGCACGGGCAGCACCCGCGCGAGCCGATCCACCATGGCCGTGAGACGCTCCGGATGGCTCGCCACCAGGAACAGGACGACAAACCCGGCCACCGCGCCCGCGCCGAGAATCCCTCCGCCGGTCTGCATCGCCAGATAGACGGCCGGGTCGGACGCCCCGGCTGGTGGCTGCGCGAACAGCACGACACCGGCGAACAGCACGAGCACCGTCAGCAGATCCAGCAGACGCTCGACCACGACCGTCGCAAACGCCGCGGACGCACTGACGTGTTCGCGGCGCGCCAGCAGGTACGGGCGGATCACCTCGCCGGCCCGGGCGGGCAGGAGCGTGATCGCGGCAAACCCGATCATCGTGCATTCGAACGCGTTCCGGAAGCTGACGCGGCCGACCGGCAGCAGCAGGTACCGCCAGCGTACCGCCCGGGACAGCCAGGTCACCGTCTGCATCGCCAGAGCCGCCCCCAGCAGGGCCCAGTTCCCGTCGCGCAGTTCATTCCACACGTCGACCAGGTTGGCGTGGCGAAGGAACCATGCCAACAGGCCAACGGCCAAGGCGACGACCAGGACGGTTCGAAGATGTCGGTTCATGCATTACCGCAGAAGCGGACGCCGGCTCCACCGGCTTTGCACTCTACTATATCGGAAGTCGCAAGTCTAATGTTTGCGTGGGGTTACGTCCCGTCACTTCCTGTCTCTTGCGAGCGGGCCAGCCCACCGGTAACATGTGGCACCCGGGACACACTTCCATCAACTCCAGCGAGGCCTTCATGACGACGCCCGTGCTCGAAACCAACCTGACCGGCCTGGAACCGCCGCGCCGCGGTAAAGTCCGCGACGTCTACACCGTCGGCCACGACCTGCTCATCGTGGCCACCGACCGCATCTCGGCGTTCGACTACATCCTGGCCAGCGGGATTCCCGACAAGGGCAAGGTCCTGAACCAGTTGTCCGGGTTCTGGTTCGAGCGGATGGAGGGGATCGTCCCCCACCACGTGCTCGCCACCGATGCGGACACGTTCCCGGCTCCGCTGCGTCCGCACGCCTCGCTGCTGCGGGGCCGGTCGATGCTCGTCCGGCGCACGACGCCCCTCGCCATCGAGTGTGTCGTGCGGGGATATCTGTCAGGCTCCGGCTGGAAGGAATACCAGAAGTCCGGCAGCGTCTGCGGCATCGCCCTGCCACCGGGGCTGCGCGAATCGGACCGCCTGCCAACTCCCATCTTCACGCCGTCGACCAAGGCCGAGTCCGGCCACGACGTCAATATCACCGAGGCTGAAGCGGCAGCCATCGTCGGCACCGAGCGGATCGCGCAACTGCGCGACCTGTCGATCGACATCTACCGCCGCGGCGCGGCCCATGCCCTGGGCCGGGGCATCATCGTCGCGGATACGAAATTCGAGTTCGGCGTCGTGGCGGACGCCCAGGGCCGCGAAACGCTGATCCTGATCGACGAAGTGCTGACTCCCGACTCGTCGCGATTCTGGCCGGCCGACCAATATGCGCCGGGCGGCCCGCAACCCAGCTACGACAAGCAGTTCGTCCGGGATCACCTGGAAACGATCGGGTGGAACAAGCAGCCACCGGCTCCGGCGCTGCCCGCCGACGTCGTGGCCCGCACCCGCGAGAAGTACCTCGATGCGTTCCGGCTGATGACGGGGCGGGAACTTGCCTAGGGGCTAGGGGCTAGGGGCTAGGGGCTAGGGGCTAGGGGCTAGGGGCTAGGG
>CAYJPV010000002.1:0-68636 GCA_964372095.1 uncultured Vicinamibacterales bacterium
GGTTGGGAAAGGCAGGGGATGTCCCCAACCCCCAATCCCCAACCCCCAACCCCCAATTTGTCCGTCCTCCCGGAGTATGATTCCCCGAGTGGCCGAGCCGAAGAATCCGAACCAGACACGTGCAGAAGCGTTCGCCCGACTGTTCGAGGCGGTGCACGAAGGCGTCTATATCGGCCGGATCACCATTCGCGACAACGAGACACTTGCGGCCAATCCTTTCCTGCGCCTGATTTTCGGCCACCCGCCCGAGACGCCCGAATCGCACGTTCGCCCGTTCGCGCCGGATCGCTTCACCGACCAGGACGCCCGCGCGGTGTTCGTGGACCGCCTGGCCCGCGACGGCGCGGTGTCGGACTATCTGCTCCGCCTGCGCCGCGCCGACGGCTCGGCCCTCTGGGTGGAGGTGAACGCCCGCGCCGTGGTCGAAATCGACGGCGAAACGGTCCGCATCGAAGCGCTGATGCGCGACGTCAGCGACCGCAAACGCCACGAAGACCAGTCGCGCGACGTCTACCACCAGTTGCTGCAGGCCGAAAAGATGGCCGCCCTCGGCACGACCATCTCGGGCGTCGCTCACGAACTCAATAACCCGCTCGCCACCATCCTCACGTGGGCCGAGCGGCTCACCGAACGCGACCTCGACCCGCAGGCACGCAAGGGCATCACCACGATCCTCGGCGAAGCCGACCGCGCCGCCCGCATCGTTCGCAACCTGCTCACCTTCGCCCGCAAGCGGCACACCACCAGGACGATGGTGGATATTAATCAGGTGGTGAGGGAAACGCTTGCGCTGAGAGCGTACGAGCAGAGAGTGACGAACATCACCGTGCTCGATGCGCTCGCGTCGGGCATCCCTCACGTCTTTGCCGACCCGCACCAGATCCAGCAGGTGTTGCTCAATCTCGTCATCAACGCCGAACAGGCCATGCTGGGAGCCAACGGCCGCGGCATGCTCGTCGTGCGCACGTGGCAGGACGCCACGGGCGAATCGGTCATCCTCGAGGTGAATGACGATGGGCCGGGTGTAGCAGCCGAGGTGAAGAAGAAGATTTTCGATCCGTTCTTCACCACGAAAGAGGTGGGCAAAGGCACCGGACTTGGCCTGACCGTGGCGTACGCCATCGTGGAAGAACACGGCGGCCGGCTGTGGCTCGAGTCGGAGCCCGGCCAGGGCGCGTCGTTCTTCATCCAGTTGCCCGCGACCGGCGGCAAACTGCGCCCGCAGTCCGCGTCCGCCGTGCCCGCGTTGCGCCCGCAGCCCGTCCCGAAACTGGACGGCCTGGCCGTGCTGATTGTGGAAGACGAAACCGCGCTGGCATCGGCCATGACCGAGTCGTTCGTGGACGCCGGGTACCTGGTGGATCGGGCCGGCGACGGCGAAGAAGGCATGGCGCGCCTCGAAGGCGGCCAGTACGATCTGATTGTCTGCGACCTGAAAATGCCCCGGATGGACGGAATGCAGTTCTATCGGGCTCTCGGCGAGTATTATCCGGAGATGACGTCGCGTATTCTGTTCGTGACGGGCGACGTGATCGCCACCGATGCCGAGCGGTTCCTGGCCGAGAGCGGCTGCCGGTGGCTGCCCAAGCCGTTCAGGATCAATGAACTGCTGCGCGTGGCCAGGGACGTCATCACGCAGGCAGGGGGGTAGGGTAAGAAGTAGGAAGTAGGAAGTAGGAAGTAGGAAGTAGGAAGTAGGAAGACCCGAGAGCCGAAAGCCGATCGCCGATAGCCGAAAGCCGATGGTCGATAGCCGATAGCCGCGTATGCCCGAGAAACACATACTGATCGTCGAAGATGAAGCGCCGTTGCGCGAAGCCGTGGCGGAACGCCTGACCGACCGGGGCTTTCACGTTGAACAGGCTGCCTCGGGCGAAGACGCCCTGGCCCGCATCGCCGACTTTGCCTACGACATCGTCATCACCGACATGCGGCTGGGCGGAGCCGTCGACGGCAGCCAGGTGCTCGACGAAGCCAGAGCGCTCTATCCCGACATCATCGGCATCGTCATCACCGGCTTCGGCACGGTGAAAGATGCCGTCGATGCCATCAAGCGGGGCGCGACGGATTTTATCCAGAAGCCGTTTCAGTTCGACGAACTGACGCACGTCATCGACACCGCCCTCGAGCAGCGTCGCCTGCGCGCCGAGAACGCGTATCTGCGCAAGGCTCTCGAACAGCGATACAGCTTCAGCGGCATTGTGGGGAAGAGCCGCGTGATGCGCGGCTTGTTCGAACTGCTCGAGACCATTGCCCAGACGGCGAGCACGGTGCTCGTGACCGGCGAAACCGGCACCGGCAAGGAACTGGTGGCGCGCGCCGTACACCAGAACAGCCCGCGGCGGGCCCAGCGTTTCGTGGCGATCAACTGCGGCGCGATTCCCGAAACGCTGCTCGAAGCCGAGCTGTTCGGTCACGTGCGCGGCGCGTTTACGGGCGCCGTGACCACGCGCGCGGGCCGCTTCGAAGAAGCCAACCGCGGCACGTTGTTCCTCGACGAAATTGGCACCATGCCGCCGGCGCTGCAGATGAAGCTGTTGCGCGTCATCCAGGGCCGCGAAGTGCAGCGCCTGGGCGATACGGGTCTGATCAAAGTGGACGTGCGCATCATCGCGGCCACCAACCTCGACCTCGAGCGGGCCGTGGCCGAAGGCGCGTTCCGCGAAGACCTGTATTACCGTCTCAACGTCATCCCCGTGCACCTGCCGTCGCTGCGCGAACGGAAGGACGACATCCCGCTGCTGTCGCAGCACTTCCTGGAGCGGTTTTTCGCGCAGACCATGAACCCCGGCGCCGCGGGTCTGCGGCACGCGATTCCCGAAGGGCGGGCGTTCGCGCGCTCGCAGGACGGCGAAAACGCAAGCCCCGGCATCTCGCAGGACGCGTTGCGCCATCTGATGTCGTACAACTGGCCCGGCAACGTGCGGGAACTCGAAAACGCGCTGGAGCGCGCCGTGGCCCTGAGCGGCGGGCGCCGGCAGATCGAGGTCCGCGACCTGCCGCCCACCATCCAGGCCGCCGGCGCGTCGATCGCGCCCGTCGACATGCCCATCCCCGAAGAAGGGTTCGACCTGCCCGGCTACATCGAACGCCTGGAGCGCGACGTCATCACCCGCGCCCTCGAGAAGACCGGCGGCAACAAAGGCGCCGCAGCCAAGCTGCTGAACCTCAAGCGCACGACGCTGGTGGAGAAGCTGAAGAGGATGGGGGCGAGGGACTCGGAAGGGTAGTCAGTAGTAAGTAGTCAGTAGTAAGTAGTCAGTAGTAAGTAGGCGTTCGCCAGAAGCGGAGATCGTCTCCCTTGTTTCCTACTGCCTACTGACTACTTGCTACTGCCTACTGATTCGTCACTTCCCCACTACTGCGGCCCGAATTTCTTTCGACGTATTCAGCGCATCGATGGCGGCCGACACGATCTGCGTGGCGCGGGCGCGCAGGGCTTCGTCGGGCGACTTGGCTTCCACCAGCTCGGCGTAGGTGAGGATCACACCCAGCTGGTTGTTGAGGGTGTGGAACAGCGAGCGCAGGTCGGCGAGGTCGGGTCCGGGGTTCCCCCCTCCATTGTCGTTCCCCGGACCTGACTTGGCCTGAGCCGAGTCGACGGGTCCGGGGCTACGTACGGAAGAGTCCCCCGTGAAGTTCTGGGCCAGGGCCGTGAAGGCGGGCGACAAAGGTCCCAGCCACCGACTCAGGTCCGACGCCGACGCTGCACCGTCTTGAACAAACATGGCGACGGTCCTATTTCTGGAGGCCGAACTGCGGGGCGTATACCTGGGGCATGGCGGCCATCTCGGGGTGGGCGTCGCGCCACAGCGAGTCGGTGAAGATGCGGATGGAACCGCCGGCGGTACGGACGTATTCGACCTTGCCGGCCGAAATCCAGTTGTAGATCGTCCGCCGGCTCACGCCAACCAGTTCGCACGCCTTCATGATCGAGATCGCTTTACGTTCCACGGTCTACCTCACGAGTCTTGTCCGTGGCGGCCACCTGTCATGGCCCGGGCCGGCACGAGAGACTCTCTACCCCGGGGCTGGGGGCCCTGGGTATCAGTTCTCCAACACCTACGCTGACTGCTGGTCTGCCTGCACGTCTTTCTTCGAGGCCACGCGGCGCCGCGGCTTCTCGGCCGCCATCGCCAGGGGCATCCGCGTCCACGACGCCACCATCGAGGGCTGCTCGTCGTCGATGGCCGTCGCAAACGCCGGCCGGGTGGCGAGCTGCGCCTTGAGCATGCGCGGCTTCTGCTGGAAGGCCGCCACGGCTTCGCGGATGATGCTGGGCGCCGACTTGGGCGTCTCGAGCGTCCCGAGGGCAGCGCGCAGGCGCTGGATGGCGCGGGCGTGCAACTGCGAGACGCGCGATTCGTTCACACCCAGCTCCGTGCCGATGTCTTTCATCGTCACGTCGCCGTAGTAGTAGAGGCTGACGACCTTGCGCTCGCGCCAGGGCAACGACGCGATGGCCGCGCGCACGCGCTCGCGTGTCTCGCTGCGCTGGTACGCCTGGGCGGGATTTTCTGGCTCGCTGGGCACGAGCACAGCGGGCAGGTTGACATCATCCGTCGCGTCGCCAGACGCGTGGGGCGACGTCGATTCGATCGTGTTGATACGCACGATCGTGCGGCTCAGCCGCTTTTCATCCGAACCTACCTTGGCAGCCAGATCCGCAACAGACGGCTCGCACCCGAGTTCCTTGCGCAGTTCTTCGCGGGCCGCTTCGAGCTCGCGACGGACGCGGCGGACGCCTCGGGGCCACGCTTCACGGCGCAACGCATCGATGATGGCTCCGCGGACGCGACGCTCGGCGAAGGTCTCGAACTTGATCCCCCGCCCTTCGTCGAACCGCTGGGCAGCGTCAATCAGGCCCAGGACCCCGTCCTGCACCAGGTCGCCCATGTCGATGCTGTGGGGCATCGAAGCCGCCATCCGGCGGGCAAGGGCTTCAACAAACGGGATGGTCCTGGCGACTCGGTCCTGGGCGGCGGGGGCAAGCTCTCTATTGGTCATCATCGTCTCCGTTGCCATGACTACTCGCAACGGAGGTGCCAGATCGCTCACTCGACGAAGATTGTGGCCTTTTCTTTGGAATACTCGCGTAAAGCCATGAAAATCAATGACTTATGAGAGAGAGGCTGTGCAGAAATGCGCACGGGAATGGAGGCCGGTGCATCCGCGTGCGTCAACGTGTTGACGAGGGCAGACTCCGGCACTGTCAATGACATGACGGAACCGTGGGTCGATGAAGGGAGGACTTTAGGATAGGTCCTAGCGCGCTGGCTGGCTGCTCTCGGCCCCGACCCTGACTTCCCAGAGGCGTTTCATCTCGAGGTTCTTCCAGTCGATGATGGCCTGGGCACGCAGTTTCTGGAGGTACTTGAGCATTTCTTCGCGCTGGCGGCTCTTGTAGACCCTGTCGGCGATCTTGTCGCGAGCTTGCTCGAGGGTCTCCATCTGGGCGGGTTTGGCGTCTTCAACCTTCAGGATGGCCCAGCCGCCGCGAGTGCGGAACGCGTCGGTTGTGTCGCCAGACTTGAGGCCTGTCAATAACTTGACAATGGCCGGATCGAGGTCGCTCTCGTTAATAGGGCCAACCAGGCCGCCGCTGTCTTTTGAGGGCGAATCCGAGATTTCCGCCACGAGCGTCTCGAACGTCTCGCCTTTGCGCGCCCGCGCCAGGGCCGCTTCGACCTTGGCTTTGGCGGCTTCGTCGGCCGCCACGTTCATCGTGGCGCCGTCGGTTTTCACCGACACGCTCAGTTCGCGCAGCGTGTACTGCGAGGGCGTGGTGAATTCGTTCCGGTGCAGGTTGTAGTACGCCGTGGCTTCGTCTTCGGTGACCGTGATGCGGCTCCAGACCTCGACCTGCTGCACCTGGTTCATCACCATCGAGCGTTCGATATTCTTGCGCAGGGCCGCCACGTCGAGGCCCTCCTGCTTGAGGGCGGCCTCGAACTGGGCGTCGTCTTCGAGCTTGTTCTCTTTGCGGATGTTGTCGAGTACACGCTTGAACTGCTCGTCGCTGACCTTGTAGCCGAGTTCTTTGCCGCGCTGCAGGATCAGCATCTCGTCGATGGCGTCCACGAGCAGCTCGGGCGTGATTTCGACCAGGGCTTTTTTCAGTTCTTCGTCCGGCAACTGCTGGTTGCGCTGACGCAGCAGCACCACCTGTCGGTTCTCGAGTTCGGTCTTGGTGAAGATCTCGCCGTTCACCTTGACGAGGATCTGCTCGAGAATCTCGGTCCGTCCTTCGGCCGGCGGCGGCACGACCACCGGCGTCGGCGGGGCCTGCTGGGCCGCGGCAAACGAAACACCGGCGAAAAGGACGAGGGCGGCGGTCGAAAGCATGCGCATATCGTAATTCCTGAACCCGGGACGAAAGGGCAATCCCCAATTCTACTACGGCAGGAGGCAACCACGCCCGGACGGGCCTCCGCCGCACTGGTTAAGACGGTGATGGAGGGCGGGTGGACGGGGGGGAGGCCAGAAGCAAGGAGTAGTCAGTAGATAGTAGTCAGTAGGCAGTAGCGGTGGGTCTGGTTCCTACTGGCTACTGACTACTGACTACTGTCTACCCCATGCCCCATGTCCCATGCCCCTAGTATTTCCTCACATCCGCCGCGTCGAACTCGACCTCGACGGCGCGGTTGATCATGGTGATGGCGAGCATGAGCCTGGTGCCCGACTTCTTGCGCAGCAGGCGCCCCACCACGCCCTTGAGCGGGCCGTGGATGACCTCGACGAGGTCGCCCTCCTTGATGAGCGGGCAGGGGTCCATCTTCAGTTCGGTGGTCACCAGGCGGCGGATGGCGTCGATTTCGCCCGCGTCGATAGGCGCGGGTCTCCCGTCGGCCATGATGATCTGGGCCACGCCCACGCACTTCAGGACGGCGAGGGATGTCCGCGGGTCGAACCGCGCGAAGCAGTAGCCGGGGAACAGCGGCCAGTCGAGTTCTTTCTTGCGGTCTTTCCAGCGGCTGACGCGGCGGATCGTGGGCAGGAACGCTTCGATGTCCTTGCGCAGCAGTTGATCGAACACCACCTTCTCGGCCCGGCTGCGGGTCCAGATGGCGTACCACGGGGCCACGGTCTCGACGGCGGGTACAACAATCTCGGCGTCTGGAGCCGGTACAACCCGGCCCGGCGTGACGATGAGGCTGTCGTGAGCGGAGGACATATGGGCAGCGAATACTATACCGCGGTGTTACGACCGCTGGCGCAACTGCTCCAATAACCCGCCGACACGCTCGAAGACGCCGCCTGGGGCGCGCGGGTCTTCTTTCGTCGGCTTCAGGATCTCTTCTTTCGTGAACCCGCCGCGCACTTCGCTCTCGGTGGCACGGGCGGTCCACCAACTTCTGGGGGTTGGGGATTGGGGATTGGGGATTGGGCGACGGCCACGCGAGGGGGTCCCCGACGGTACGTAGCCCCGGGGCTTTCCTGGCCTGAGCAAAGTCGAAGGCAGGTCCGGGGTCCCCGGGGCTAACTTGCCGGGGCTACGTACGGAAGTCCCCGGACCTGAAGGTCCGGGGCCACGTACGGAAGTCCCCAAGGACGCTAGTTCCAGCTTCAGCGACGACGGCGGCATCACCTGGACGTCGCGGCGCTCCTGCACGACACGCATGATGCGCACAGGATCGGGCACGCGCGACGGCGCGTTTTCGCGGAACTTGAAGATGACGTGCCCGCCTTTGCGGTCGATGGTCTCGAGGCCAAGCGCATTCGCCAGCACGCAGATCTGCCCATACGCGGCCAGGTTCAGCATCGACTCGGGCAGCGGGCCATACCGATCGCGCGTCTCGTCGAGCACGTCGTTCAGTTCGGCTTCTTCGCGCGCGGACGCGATCTTCCGGTAGACCACCAGGCGCTGCGCCATGTCGGGGATGTAACTTTCGTCGATCCGGATGTCGATCCCCAGATTGACCGTCGCCCGCAGGTCGTCTTCGATTTCTTCGCCCTTCAGTTCACGCACGGCCTGCTCGAGCAGCTTCATGTACATCTCGAAGCCGACAGCTTCGATGTGCCCGCTCTGCTGCCCGCCCAGCAGGTTGCCGGCGCCGCGAATCTCGAGGTCCAGGGCGGCCACGCGGAACCCGCTGCCGAGGTCGCTGAACTCTTTGATCGCCGCCAGCCGCTTCTTCGCAATCGGCGACAACGACTGCTCGGGCGGAATCAGCAGGTACGCATACGCAGGCCGGTCGGACCGCCCCACCCGCCCGCGCAACTGATACAGCTGCGACAACCCGTACCGATCCGCGCGATTGATGATGAGCGTGTTCGCGTTCGGGATGTCGAGGCCGTTTTCAACGATGGTCGTCGAGAGGAGGATGTCGAACTTGCGGTTGATGAACTCGAGCATGGCGTGCTCGAGCTGGTGATTGTCCATCTGCCCGTGGCCCACCACCACTTTGGCCTCGGGCACGATACGCGTCAGCAGGTTCGCAATCGACCAGATCGACTCCACGCGGTTGTGCACGAAGTAGATCTGTCCGCCGCGGGCCATCTCCTGGCGGATCGCGCGCGCGATGATCCCCGAGTCGAACTTCACCACGTTGGTCTGGATCGCCAGGCGGTCTTTCGGCGGCGTCTCGATGATCGACATGTCGCGAATCCCCACCAGCGACATGTTCAACGTCCTCGGAATCGGCGTCGCGGTCATCGTCAAGACGTCGACTTTTTTGCGGAGTTGTTTGATCTTTTCTTTGTGCGCGACGCCGAATCGTTGTTCTTCGTCGACGACCAGCAGGCCCAGGTCGCGGAACACGACGTCTTTCGACAGCAGGCGGTGGGTGCCTACGATGACGTCGACTTTGCCGGCGGCGAGATCTTCGAGCGTGACCTTCTGTTCCTGCTTGGTGCGGAAGCGGCTGACCAGATCGATACGCACCGGGAAGCCGTTGAACCGCTCACGCAGCGTCTTCTGGTGCTGGAACGCGAGGACCGTGGTGGGCGCGAGCACGGCCACCTGCTTGCCGTCCATCACCGCCTTGAACGCCGCGCGCATGGCGACTTCGGTTTTGCCGTAACCCACGTCGCCACAGAGCAGGCGGTCCATCGGCAACGTGGATTCCATGTCGCGTTTGATGTCTTCGACCGCCGTCTTCTGATCGGTGGTGAGTTCGTACGGGAACGAACCTTCGAACTCTTCCTGCCAGTGTGTGTCGGAGGGGAACGCGTGACCCGTGATGGCGCGGCGCTGGGCGTAGAGCTTGAGCAGCTCTTCGGCCATGTCGCGCATGGCTTTCTTGACGCGGGTCTTGGCCTTTTCCCACGTGACGCCGCCCAGACGGTCGAGGGACGGGCGCGCGCCGCCGGTGTATTTCTGCACCAGGTCGAGGCGCGACACGGGCACGAACAGTTTGTCGTCGCCGGCATACCGCAGTTCGAGGAACTCGAGCGTTTCGTTGGGGCCGACGTTCATCTCTTTCAGGCCCACGAACTCGCCGATGCCGTTGTCGACGTGCACCACGAGGTCGCCGACCTTCAGCTCGCGCAGGTCGCTGAGGAACGCGCGGGCGGCGCTGCGGCGGCGCTGGTCGGCCGCGCGGCGTTCTTCTTCGAAGAGGTCGGTCTCGGCGTAGATCTGAAAGTTCGCGGCAGGAATGCGGAAGCCGCGCGACAACACGCCCGTGACAATCAGGACGGCGGCGCCGAACGCGCCATCGAGATTGACGGTGCGATCGATCTGCACGCCGCGCAGGTCGTAGTCTTCGAGCACTTCAACCAGGCGATCGGCCCGGCCCGGAGTGGCCGCCACGAACAGCACGTTGTCGCCACGCGCCCGCGCGCCGCGCACTTCGGCGATCCAGTCAGCGATGCGGCCCGAGAAAGACAGGGAGGGCTGACACAGGCTGGGGGTTGGGGATTGGGGGTTGGGGGTTGGTCCGGGGGAACCCGCGTCCCCATCATCAACCACCAACTCTTCGAGCCTGGCCGCGCCGTCGAGGCGGGCGGCGATGTCGGTCCACGCAACCAGGATCTCGTGGGGTTCGGGCGGAGGATCTTCACCTGCGCGGGCGCGGCGATCGGCCGCGTCGGCGTAACTCTCGGCCATCTGGTCGAGCCACGCGCGGCCACGTTCGTCTACTTCGTCCGGCTCGGACACGACGAAGACCGGCCGGCGGCCGAGGGTGAGGTAGTCGAAGAGGGTGGCGGAGCTAGTGGTAGGGGTAGGGGTAGGGGCAAGGGGCAAGGGGCAAGGGGCATCCCCGGGGCGCTCCGCCCGGCCGGGCCGGTCGGTGAGGGGGACGACCGTGAGGTGATCGATCGTGTCGAGCGAACGTTGCGTGGTCGGGTCGAAACGGCGGATCGATTCGATCGTGTCGCCGATGAGTTCGAGCCGCGCGGGCAGTTCGTCGCTGGCGGGGAAGATGTCCACCACGCCGCCACGGATGCAGAACGCGCCGTGTTCGGCCACGGGGTCTTCGCGCGTGAAGCCGCCATCCACAAGGATCTCGGCGAGGCGCTGCGTGTCGAGTTCGCCGCCGGGGCGCAGGTCGAGCACCAGATCGAACAGTGCGTCGGGCGAGACCACGCGCGGCGTGAGCGCGGTGGCCGATGCGATGACCACGCGTGCCTGGCCGGCCGTGAGGGCCTGCAACGCGCGGGCGCGCGTCGACGCGATGCTGGTGTGCGGCGCCATGCCGCGGTACGGGTCGACTTCGTGGGAAGGAAGCGCCACGACGGCCGTTTCGAGGTCGGAGCGCGACGCGCCTTCCAGACCCGCCAGGAAGAACCGCGTATCACTGGTCAGTTGTTCGACGTCGCGGTCCGTGGGCACCACGACGAGCACCACTTCGTTGCGGGCATCGCGCGTGGCAGCGCCGGCAATCCAAAGCGCTTTGGCAGCCGGTGTGAGGCCGGCCACTTTCGCGCTCGAGGCGAAACCCGTGCGCACGAGTACGCCGCGCAGCAGCTCCTGGAGCTTCAGTGAAGGACTCACGCGTTAGTTAGTCTACTACGCGGCAAGGGTGTACTATTCCTCCATGCCACCACGTTTTGCGTACTGGACGATCATCGTCGACGGCGGTCCTACGTCGTTTCGCGCGCGCGAGCGCGAAGAGCTGGAGCCCACGCTCAAGCAGTTGAAGAAGAAGAGCCCGGACGCCGTCATCCGGTGGTTCTCGGGCGGGAAGCTGTGGGACTCGCCAGACGAGGCCTCCGCATCGCGCGCGCGCGAACGCGCCGAACGCGAGAACGCGACATGGCGGGAGGCAGTGGATGGCCTCCGCAAGAAACGCGAGGAGCGGGAGGCGGCCGACCCGTCCGCCACCGCGCCGGAAGAGCCTGTGGCCGCCGGCGAGTCAGCCCCCGAGTCCCCTGCCGCGTTGGCTGAGGTTCCGGAAGACGACGCCGAAGAGATCGAAGTCGGCGACGTTGAGGATGACGACGACGTCGAGGACGAAGGCACCGAGGATCACGAGCCCGGGAACGAAGAACTGGCGGCTTCAGACGATGTCGACGTGGACGACCTCGACGAAGACGAGGATGACGACCTCGAGGGCGACGAAGACGAGGATAGCGACCTCGAGAGCGATGAAGACGAGGTGGATGAACTCGAGGGAGAGGAAGACGACGTAGACGGCGACGATCTCGACGTCGACGACCTCGATGATGAATCCGAGGACGACGAGGGAGACGGTGAGAAGGCCGTACGTAGCCCTGGGGCTCCCGCCCGGAGTTCGTCTCCCGCGCGTCCCAAACGTCGCGCTGATGCCCCTCCAGCGGGGAAACCGCCTGCCGGCAAGCCGCCCGCGAAAGCGGACCGTCCCGAACGCCGCGGCAAAGACTGGCGGCCCGGCGGCGATCATAAAGACCCGCGCGACAAGTACAAGGGCAAGCCCGGCGAAAGCCGCCAGCGCTGGAAGGCGAAACACTTCGGCAAGAAGCCAGGCGGCGGGTTTTGGAAGCCAAAGGCCGGCGATCGGCCAGGGGGCGGCGATCGGCCATCGACTTTCGGCAATCGGCCCGGGGGCGACCGGCCCAGGGGCGAGGACCGCGGGTTCGACCGCAAGCCTGGGGGTGGAGGGTTCCGCAAGGACGGCGACAGTCGTCCAGGCCCCGGCAGTCGGCCTTCGACCTTCGGCGATCGGCCAAGGGGCGGCGATCGGCCAGGGAGCGGCCATCGGCCATCGACTTTCGGCGATCGGCCGGCAGGCGGCGATCGGCCGGGGGGCGACCGGCCCAGGGGCGAGGACCGCGGGTTCGACCGCAAGCCTGGTGGTGGAGGGTTCCCCAAGGACGGCGACAGTCGTCCAGGCCCCGGCAGTCGGCCTTCGACCTTCGGCGATCGTCCGCGCGGGGGAGGCTTTGGAAAGCCCGGCGGAGGTATTGGCGGACCGCGCGGTGAAGGCGGCGGCTTCCGGCCGAGGGAAGACCGGGGCGACCGCCCTGGTGGCGGCTTCAAGCCCAAGGGTGACTTCCGCAATCGGCCGGCAGGCGGCGATCGGCCGGGGGGCGGCTTCAAGCCCGGCGGCGATCGGCCCAGGGGCGAGGACCGCGGGTTCGACCGTAAGCCGCCCGCCGGTGGCGGTTTCTTTGACCGGCCGCGCGGGGGTGGGTTTGGGAAGAAGCCAGGGGGTTCGGGCGGCTTTGGCCCGAAGCCGGGGGGCGGCGATCGGCCAGGGGGCGGCCATCGGCCATCGACGTTCGGCAATCGGCCGGGGGGCGACCGGCCCAGGGGCGACGATAGGGGCTTCGATCGTAAGCCGCCCAGCGGCGGCAGCTTCAAGCCCGGCGGCGGTGGTGGTTTTGCCGGCAAGCCGGGTGGCGCGGGCGGGTTCAGTCGGAAGCCTGGGGGTTCGGGAGGATTTGGCCGCAAGCCGGGAGGCTCGGGAGGGTTCGGCCGGAAGCCGGGCGGCTCAGGAGGTTTCGGCCGGAAACCGGGCGGCTCGGGAGGCGGGGGCCGCGGTCGCTGAGCCGGGTTTCGGGTCAAGAATCAAGGTCTGACCCCAGGAGCACGAGATCGGCGAGGAGGCCGTCGGGGCCTGCAAGAGGCAGGGCTCGCGCGTCGAGCGGGCTGTCCAGCGGGTAGGCCAGGGTGGTTCGGCAGGCGACGCGGGCGCGGACGACCGATTCCGGACCGTATTCCGCCGCCAGGCGCGCGGTACCCTTCAGGTCGGTCGCAGACACGCGCTCGGCAGCCTTGCACTCGACCGTTACGAACCGCTCGGGGGCGGTTTCTACGAGCAGGTCAACCTCGTCGCCATGGGCGGTTCGCCAGAACCAGAGGGCTGGCGACGGAGCTGACGCGAGCAGGCGTTTTCGCACTTCGGACACGACGAAGTTCTCCCAGATGGCGCCCCACAGAGGATGTCCGGGAACGTCCGTGGCGCGGCGAAATCCCATCAGGAAACACAGCAGCCCGGTGTCGGCGAAGTACAGCTTCGGTGCCTTGATGAGCCGCTTGTTCTGTTGGCGGTGGTAGGGCTCGAGGAAGAACACCTGCTGACTGGCTTCCAGGACCGACAGCCATCGTTTCGCCGTGTTGGGGGCGACGCCGACATCACGTGCGAGGTCCGCGAAAGAGAGCAACTGGCCAGCCCGCAGCGCCGCGGATCTCAGCAGTCGATCGAAATCGCGCAGGTCGCCAACGTTGACCACCTGGCGCACGTCGCGTTCGAGGTAGGTGGCCACGTAGCTGGCGAGCCACAGTTCGCGGTCGAGGCCGGGCTGCTGCCACAACTCTGGGAAGCCGCTGCGCCAGAGGAACTCGTCCGTTGCCGGGCCGGCCGGAGACGTGACGATCTCGTCCAGGCAGAGCGGCGGCAGCGTGAAGATGGCGGCGCGACCGGCCAGTGATTCGCTGACGCCCGCCATCAGGGCGAAGGTCTGGGATCCCGTGATGAAGAAGCGGCCCGGGCGGCGATCGTTGTCGATGGCCTGTTTGAGGTGTCGGAACAGGCCGGGCGCGTACTGGATTTCGTCGAGGATCACGGGCCCCGAATGCGCGCCGAGAAAGCGGTCCGGCTCCAACGTGGCTGCCGAAGCCTGCGCCGAGTCATCCAGGCTGATGTAGCGGGCGTCTGGCCACAGCGCGCGCGCGAGGGTCGTCTTGCCCACCTGGCGTGCGCCGCTCAGCAGCACCGCCGGGAATTGGGCGAGAGCCGAACGGACTGCGGGTGCGTGATGACGCGCAATCACATTGCGGATTATCCGCAATCGAGTGGCTGGTTGTCAAATAGTTGGCTATCGGCGTTCGACCTTCGGCATTCGGCTCAATGGCACGGCTTTCGGCCTTCGACTTTCGGCATTCGGCTCAATACACGCGCCGCGGAACCGATGGCCGATAGCCGCCCTTCCCTATCCCTTGGCTGTCTCGTCTTCGTCTTCGATTACCGGTTCGGTGTTGGCGAGCGACTCGTCCATGGCGGCGAGGTCGGGTGCGGGGACGTCGGGCGTGGGGGGGTTGGTGACGGGCAGGCGGGACGAAGGCGTCTCGAGTTCCACGCCCCAGCCGCGCCAGCCGCAGGCGTCGCAGCGGAACAGGCGGTTCTGGGTAAATTCGCGGCGCAGGCGCTCGAACCAGGATCGCGAACGTGAACGATGAACTCGGGGCGACGCGCAGCGCGGGCAACTCAACATTGGTCTGTAATCGGCCTCGAGGCGCTGCGCGTTGAATCGGCTGGGGTCCTGAGCGGCCGGCTCAGGACAGGCGGCCAATCACCCACAGCAGCATTCCAATTGCAGCGGCAGCCAGTCCCAGCTGGGCCCAGCGCAGGCGAACTTTCGCCTGTCGGCGGTCGGCTTTCGACAACACCGGCTCATCAGGATGCGGCGGCGCCAGGCGCCACTCGCTCACGTGTTTCCATCCCACCCACCCGCACTTCGGGCAACGCGTCCGCCGCTCGGGGGTGACGAGGGCCACCACCAGGGCGAGGAAACTCCGGACACGCTGGACGCGGCGGGAGCCGCATTTGGGACACGCAACCATTCAACGACACCATCGGCTATCGGCTAGCGGCTATCGGCTATCGGCTACAGGCTACGGGCCACAGTCCCGCCTGTCCGCCATAGCCCGAAGGGCGACGGCGGATGCCCCTTGCCCCTACACCCTTGCTTTAGACGCCCAGACCTCCAAACCCGTTACACCGCGTTGCCGGAGCCGTTTGAATCAATGCCGTGACAGAGAAAAAGCCCCGAGTGTGGACTTGCAGTCCTCGCTCGGGGCCTTGAGTGTGTGTGCGGCGGCTGTTCGGCCCGCAGGCCGATCAGACCAGGGCGCTATCGTGCCGCGCTGGCGTTGCCGGCGATGACCACACCAGCCGCGATACCGCCGACAACGGCGATACCCGTCAGGATGCCGGCCGTGCTGCCGAAGAACGCGGCGAAGCCGCCCGCTGCTGCTGCGGCAGCGGCTGCACCGGCCGCGCTGGCGGCCACGGTGATACCCGTGATGGTGGCGCCGGCGGCGACGCCGATCGACGCGCTGGTGCCGACGATCTGGCCTGCGGCATTCACGATCTCAACGACGTAGTTGCCGGGGTTCAGGCCGGCGAACGAGAAGCCGCCATTCGTCCCGGAGGTGGTCGTGCTGACAAGCTGGCCCGTGTCCACATTGCGGAGCTGGACCTTGACGCCCGACATGATGGCGTTGTTCGCGTCCTGCGCGACGCCGCCCACCGAGCCGAGGCCCTGCGTGAAGCCCGCCATAGGCGCGCACAGCACCATGACCAGCAGAATCGCAACCATTCTCTTCATGTTCTCACCCCGCTGAAGTCGCCAATTCGGCGACACCTGTAGCCGTCGACACACGTTCTGTCCAGTAGAGTATCGGAGCCTTTCGGCGCTAAGTCAATACGTGACAAGGTTTTTCTGTATCACTCACACGACAGGTAGGAGATCGCCGCGGAAAAAGGGGCCAGGCCCCTATTCGGGGCGGGCGGCGCATCCCGTGCGTTTCCCGCGGGTTGCGCCGCCGGGGCAGAAAAGGGGCCAGGCCCCTTTTTTCACCGGAGGCGTTCGACGGTGACGCCGTTGCGGCCGTAGGTCAGCCGGCGGTCGGGGCGGCCCTGCTTCGTCGTATCGAGGGACAGGGTGGCCAGGGCGCCGTCCTGGTAGGTTTCCCACCGGTCGGGGCGCCCGTCGCCGTCCGAGTCGTCTTCGGCGCGCACGAGCGCACCCTTCTCGTAGTATTCCCAGCGGGTCACCTTGCCGTCGCGGTTGGTTGACACCTGCACCTGGCCGATGCTGCCGTCGGGCGCCTGGAACGCCCACGCGTCAACCACGCCGTCTTTCTGCCTCGAGAACCCGATCTTCTCGATGGCGCCGGCGTCGGTGTAGTACTCCCAGCGGTCGATGACGCCGTTGAAGTCCGAGTCGATCTCGATCCGCAGCAGGCGCGTGCCGTCCATGTAACTCCACGCGTCCTTCTTGCCGTCTTTGTTCGAGTCGTACTTCAGCAACTCCAGCTTGCCCGTCGTCTTCGAATACACCGCCTCCACCGACGATGAATCCGCCCCCTTCTGCCCACACCCCGCCATCGTCACCGCCAGCACGAGCAGGGTCACCGACCGTACGTAGCCCCGGGGCTTTCCTGGCCTGAGCGTAGTCGAAGGCAGCCCCGGGGTCGCCGAAGGCGCTGCCTTGTCCCCTGCCCCTTGCCCCTCCTGTCCGCCATAGCCCGAAGGGCGAAGGCGGATGCCCCTTGGCCCTGTCTTGTCAGTGGCCCTGCGCATCGCCACCCCGCACAGCACCGTGAACAGCACCGCGTTCCCCGGCATCTGCAGGCTGAACTCGACCAGTTCCTGCGCCATCATCGCGATGATGCCCGTGACCGCGCCCAGGCGGATCCAGTAACCCGTGTGGTCGTCCTGGCCTTCGCGGAACCGCGCGCGAATCTGCCACGCCACAATCACCATCAGGATGAACGCCGGCACGGCCACCAGGTAGCCGCCTTCGACGAAGATCTGCAGGTAGTCGTTGTGCGCTTCGACGTAATGCGCCACGCCCACCTGGAACTGCTGCAGCAGCACCGTGGCCGTCCCGTAGGTATTGAACCCCGTGCCGAACCACGGGAACATCTCGTGGATACGCCAGGCATCGCGCCACGCGCCCGCCCGCGCCGCCATCCCCGAGTCCATCGCATCAAACCTTATGAGCACATCGTCCAGGCCCGCCCACCCCGCGGCGACGACGAACGCGACGACGATGTAGGCCCACAGCCAGCGTTGGCGGGCCGTCAGTCCCTGGTGACGGAGGAAGTGGAATCCCGAGATCAGGATTGCGAGCAGCAGGCACATGATGCCCGAGCGCGAGACCGTCAGTGTGGCTGCCAGGGCCATCACCAGCGCGCTGAGGCCTGTCAGAACAGCGCGCCGGGCTTCGGATGTCGAGAACCACATCGCGCGGTTGCGCCAGCCCGGGCTGACGTTTTCCATGCCGCGCATCACCTGCGCCGCGCTGTAGCTCAGCACCAGCGGCACGGCCATCAGCATCCAGCCCGCAAAGTGGTTGCGGTTGATGAACGGGCCGAAGCCTGTGACATCGACATTCTCGGCCGTCCAGAATCCGTAGAACTTACCGTTCCATAGTGCCCGTTGGACGATGCCGATCAGGGAGAGGAGGACGCCGAGTCCCGCGAGGGCCTGGACGAAGAAGCGGAGTTCGAAGCCATCCAGTCCTCGCGCCACGCCCAGCAGGAACACCCCCAGCCCCACCACAAACGCCAGCCCCACCCACGTCTTCCGCGGGTGAATACTCAGCGGGTGGCGTATCTGTCCCGCGTCAGTACGTAGCCCCGGGGCTTCCGTGCGTAGCCCCGGACCTTCAGGTCCGGGGTGGCCGCCGTCCCCAATCCCCCGCGCCACCAACACCACCCGCAACGCGTATCCCACGTCGTATTGCCGCAGGAACTCGTCCGTACCGCGGCTCACCTGCACGAGCGTGGCTCGCGGCATCGGGATGAGTTGTGCGCCGATGGCCGCCGTCATGATGACGATGCCCGCCAGCACCGGCACGTTGATCCGCTGGCGCACACGCGGCACGTGCCTGACCAGTCCCCACACGCCCGTCGCCGTGGCTGCCGCCAGCAGCGGCCAGTACGCCCACTCGTACACCGCGCCGAACGCCAGCGCTCCCCACGCGATGATGAGCAGGATGAGTATGGCCATATTGCGTTGCGTCGAACCCTCTACCAATACCGCAGCCGATAAAACACTGTCTTCTGCCACTCCACCAGCCCCGTCAGCAGCACTGGCCGGCGGTGCCACCACGTGTTCGGGTCGAAGGGTGTCAGCGTGGCCGGGTGCATGAGGATCTGGATGTCGTGGCCGCGTGTGGCGCGTGCGAAGATGTAGCCCGCGCGTTTCGTGTGGAAGTTGGAGGTGACGACGATGAGGCGGCGTGCGTTGTTGTGGCGCGCCCATTCGGTGACAAGCTCCGCTTCGTCGGCGGTGGTTTCGACGACTGACTGCAGCGAGACAAGAGCGGACTCGGGAACACCGAGTTCCCTGAGGTATCGCCGCTGGAGGTCGAACAGCGGCTCGGCGCGCACGCCCCTCTTGATGAGCGCCAGCACGGCAGGATTATCAGGTTCGCGGGTGACGACGACCTTCGGCGCCCACCCTGCGTGGTACAGGTCGGCCGCCGCAATTTCCCGCACCGGCACCTGGCCCGCAAGCACCACGATCGCGTCGGCCTTCTCGAGAGCATCTGCCCGCACGAGTCCCCGCCCCATTGCCGACAGGATGTTCGCCCGCTGGACGTAGCCAACGAGCAGCAGTCCCACCACAATCGCGAGGGCGATAAGGAGGCGACGATGGCGGGTCACGGGGGACATGGGTTAGTAGGAAGTAGTCAGTAGTTAGTAGGCAGTAGAAGGGAGACGGTAGCGCCAGCACAGCCCCTGCTACTGACTACTGCCTACTGTCTACCACCGTCGTGAGCCGAAAGCCGATAGCCGATAGTCGAAGGCCGACAGCCGCTCCCTACACTCCGTCGTACCGTGCCGTTCAGCGTGGGGGGTGGACCCGAGCGGTGGTGGCCTGCGCGCGCGTGAGCGCGCGTTCTGCCGTGGCGAGAGCCTGTTCGGCGGAGTCGCGCGTGAACAAGTCCCACGGCAGCGTGGACGTGGATTCGTCGCCGTAGTCGGTGAGGATATGTTCCGCGGGGCCGAGCACGAGCAGGTCGTCCGCCAGGGCCGCGATGTCGCCGCGCATCGTCGGTTCAACGGCTCCGGTGCCGAGCAACTCGCTCAGTTGCCGTCCCGGGTCGTGGGTCTTTGGCGACATACCGAACAGGAGCAAGACGGCTTTGCCCGCGTTCTCGACAACGAGCTGGCTGTTGTCCACGCAGGATCGCCAGCGCTGCAGTTCCTTGTCCTGACGGGCTTCGACGAGGAAACCCGCTGCCAGGGCCAGACGGTACCGCACGCTTTCAGACGCGGTCATGGAAGCCGTCCCAATCGAGCCGCCAGTCATGGAGGCGGGGTGTTGGAAACACCCACATCAGCGTGCCGCCCACGCGTCGTCGCTGGAGGCCGGACTGGGCCAGCGCCGCCAGTGCTTTCGCGCGCAGCGGTTCGAAGTACTCGGCGCCCAGCAGGCACTGCCCGTCGGCGCACACGTCGACGAGGAGCGGACTGAGGTTGGCAAGCAATTCGTCCGGGGTGCGAGCGACGAACGTGATGGACCCGGGGAGGCTGGCCGCCACGGGAATCAGACAGGCGCGCAGCATTCGCTGTCGTTCGAGGGGTCCCGGGGGCAGGTTGGCGGCAACGACCAGCAGGTCGTGGTCGCTTTCCGGGGTCGCGTCACCACGGGCCTGAGAACCGAAGAGCACGACGGTCTTCAGGTGTGGCCCTAGCCGGGCCGACAAGGCGTCGAGGATCGGCTGGTAGGTTTCCACTGGGCGCATTGTAGCACCGGGGGTCTGGACCGACCGCGTGAGGTACGTAGCCCCGGGCCTTTCCTGGCCTGAGCGAAGTCGAAGGCAGCCCCGGGGACGCGGTACGCGTGGGGTACGTAACCCCGGGGTCCCCAGAGGGCCTGTAGCCCGTAGCCTGTAGCCCGTAGCCCGTAGCCTGTAGCCCGCCTACACTCCGTAATACTCCCTGTACCACGCGACGAACCGCGCAACTCCTTCGCGCACGGGGGTGTTCGGCTTGAAGCCCACCCACGCGTCCAGTTCGCTCGTGTCGGCGAAGGTGTTGGCCACGTCGCCCGTCTGCATCGGCAGGTAGTTCTTCTGGGCCGTCTTGCCGAGGGCGGCTTCGAGGGCGTCGATGTATTCCATCAACTGGACCGGCTGGTTGTTGCCGATGTTGAAGACGCGGTACGGCACGTTGCTGTTGGCCGGGTCCGGGGTGTCTGGGTTGTAGGTCGGGTCGGGCTCGGCCGTCTTGTCCACCGTGCGGAGCACCCCTTCGACGATGTCGTCGATGTAGGTGAAGTCGCGGGACATCTTGCCGTGGTTGAAGACATCGATGGGCTGGCCGGCCAGGATGGCCTTCGTGAAGAGGAACAGGGCCATGTCGGGCCGGCCCCATGGCCCGTACACCGTGAAGAACCGAAGGCCTGTCACGGGCAGCCCCCAGGTGTGGCTGTAGGCGTGGGCCATCAGTTCGTTCGCCTTCTTCGTGGCGGCGTAGAGGCTGACCGGGTGGTCCACCGCGTCGTGTTCCGAGAACGGCAGGCGTGTGTTGCCGCCGTAGACGCTCGACGAACTGGCGTAGACCAGGTGTTCGATGCCGTTCTGCCGGCAGCCCTCCAGGATGTTCAGGAATCCCAGCAGGTTGGCGTCGGCGTACGCGTGCGGATTGATCAGCGAGTAGCGGACCCCCGCCTGAGCTGCCAGGTGGATCACGCGCGCTGGTCGTTCTTTCGCGAACATTGCGGCTGTCGTTTCCCGCTCGGCCAGGTCCAGCTTCACGAACGTGAACTTTGGGTGTGGCGTCAGCCGCGCGAGGCGAGCCTCTTTCAGCGCAGGGTCGTAATAGTCATTGAGGTTATCCACACCAACGACATCGTCTCCTCGCGCCAGCAGCCGTTGGCTGATGTGAGACCCGATGAACCCTGCTGCGCCCGTGACGAGTATCTTCATATCGATGACCTGCTGACGATGATTGCCCGAGTCTCAGCTTCAGGAAGGTTGGTACAGGACGATTGGCAATACGGTTCCGAACCGGCTGAAGTCCCGATCCGTTGTGAAGATCACCATCTCGCGCTTCATCGCGACCGAGCAGATCAGGAAGTCAACACTGGAGCCCGCGATTCCGGCAGCGCGACACTGGTTCGCGCAGCGTGCGGCCTCCTCGTACTCCTCGACTTCGATCGGCGGCTCCTCGAACGCGCGCAGGTGATCGCGCAACTGGTCGAACGTTCGCACGTCACGGATCCCGGACAGGATCTCTTGACGGATCGGCCCGATGAGGCCCGCGCGATTGTCTGCGACGAGTTCGCGCAGGATATCCACAGTTCGTCTCTCGGCCACATCGAGTCTGACCGCAGGGCGTCTCAGGGCCAGCGACCAGACGCAGGTGTCGACCAGGACCTTCACCGCGCGGCGTTCCTCTCGCGTTCAGACTTGTAGTTGTAGTCCGGGTCGAAGTCGACCGTGCCGAAAAGCCGCAGGATGTCCGCCTGCTGGCGGTGGCGCACGTACTCCTGCAGCGCTGCGGTTACCGCCTCCTTCTTGGTGCGGTGCCCGCCGGCGACCCTCGCCTTCTCAATCAGCGCGTCGTCGAGTGCCAGATTGGTTGCCACGGCATCACCTCTATGTGTGAAGTATCACACACGACAAGGTGTGGCGCAAGCGTGTCGGCCGGGGCCCGATAACCTCGCCGAATCATCCGGAAGACATCCTGGTTGTCGTCAGTGATGACTACGCGATGGCGCTGCGACATGCACGCAGGTTGACACCAAGTTGTCCCTTAGTTAATACTGGCGGCGTGTGGAAATTGGAGTTCAGTCGAGAGGCTGCCAGGGCCATGTTGCGCATGCCCAGGGATCAGGCGCAGCGCATTCGGGGCAGGCTGGACGACCTGGTCAGGGATCCGTACAGCGCCCCCAATGTCAGGAAGCTGACGGAACACCCGGGCTTTCGGCTGCGCGTTGGCGACTGGCGTGTCGTCTACCTGCTCGACGCGGATCGCGTTGTGATTCAGGTCATCCGGGTCGCGCATCGGGGTGAGGTGTATCGATGAACGTGAAAATCCTCGAGACCAATGGCAAACCGGCCTTCGCGGTGTTGCCGTATGCCGAGTACAAGGCGCTGCGCGAGCTGGCTGAAGATGCCGAAGATGCCGCTGCGCTGGTGCGCTTTGCCACGCGTTATTCGAAAGGCGAAGAGGAGACCGTTCCTGTTGCCGTCGTGGATCGGCTGCTGGCGGGTGAAAGCCCGCTCCGCGTGTGGCGCGAATATCGTGGCATGACAGCCGCGAAGCTCGCTGCGGCGGTCGCGATCACTCCGGCCCATGTGTCAAAGCTCGAGTCCGGCAAGGGCGATCCGTCGGTGTCTCTGCTGAGGAAGCTGGCGAAGGTGCTGGCCGTGTCACTCGAGGATCTGGTTGGGTAACAACCACTCCGGGGGTCAGCGCCAAGGGGCTCGGGCACCTTGCTGATCAAGGACCCAGCAGGACGCAGTCGAGGCCGGGCACCTGCTGGAAACGTGCGTCGAAGGTCAGGAGCTGCCCGCCGACGTCCAAGGTTGCGGCGGCGATCCAGATGTCGTTAGTGGGAATGGGTGTGCCCGCCCGGCGCAGCCGCGCGAATACCTGGCCGTAGCGCCGTGCGACGTCCGGTGTCGTGGGCAGCACCGTGACGAACGGTTCCTGGAGGAAGCGGGCGAGCGTTGTCCGGTTCTCGAGGGCGCGTTGGCCCAGTTCGAATCCGGCCTCCAGTTCGCCCAGGACGGTGGCGGGAAGCAGGATGACGTCGGCCGCCGCCAGCAGGTCCAGAACGAGGGGGTGCCCCGCGCGGAAGTGGGAATAGGCGGACGTGTCGAAGACGAGGCGGCGAACGGGCTCAGCGCCAGAGGTCGGCATCGATGGTCCGCTGCTCGGAAAGGGCACGGTCGAACTCGGCGCGGTCGTCGGCGCTCCAGGTGGCGTAGGTTTCGAGCTGTTGACGACGCCCGTCGGCGCCGACTGCGCGCTCCAGGATCGTGCGAATCGTCGCGTTCATGCTTTCACCTCGAGCCTGGCTCAGTTGGACGAGGCGGCGGTGCAGGCCAGAGGGTACGTCACGCACGGTCAGTTGGCTCGGCATGCCTGCACGATGTCACAATTGTGAGTTCATGACAACAAGCTGCCTGGCGCGAACAACACCCGATCATTCGGAAGCAAGGTCGGCGACGAGGCCGACTTCGGCTCTTCGCGCGGCTTCGCGGAGGGCCCGGTCGAGGGTCCAGAGCCGAGCGCCCATGAGCCGTGCCGCGGCTAGCAGGTGGGCGTCCACCCAGCCGATGCCGATGCCGATCAGGTGGTGCCTGTCGATGAAGGCCAGGACCTCGTCGTGCCCGGCGACCGGCGCCTGCGGAAGTGCCTGAAGCAGTCTCAGGATCTCTGCCAGATTTCGCAACTGGCCGCACGCCAGTTCGCCCACGACAAAGGGGTGACTCAGCACGTGGCCGGCAACCAGTTCTTTGCCAAGGGACTTCTTGCCGGTCTTCAGGTGCTCGACCCAGACAGACGTATCGACGACGATCATCATGCGCCGTCGGGGGCGGCAGAGCGGCGCCGTGGGATGGGCTTCAGTTCGGCCTCACTGCCCCCAAGCGCCGCCAGCCGGCGTGCCGATTCTTGCGCGATGAGGGCGCGCAGGCCGGCGTGAATCAGGGCGGTCTTCTCGGTGATGGAGGTCAACCTGCCCGCCTCAGCCAGAAGACGATCGTCAACGTTCAGCGTGGTTCGCATCTGTATCAAGATGCATCATTGATGCAGACACGTCAACAGACGACCAGGTCGGGCTGTGGTCGTGGCCTCACCGCATCATCTGTTCCACGTGATCCGCGTAGGCTTCGTACGTGCGCGTGGCGTCGAAGTGTCTGGCGAACAGGGCAAGCGCAGATGCCGACATCGAAGCGCGCTTGCTGGTGTCGCTCTTGAGTCGCCGCAGCACGGCAACCAGTTCGTCTACCGTCGAGAAGTGGCTTCCAACGCCGTAGTGTTCGATCATCGTGCGCAGTTCGCCAGGGAACGCCGAGACAATCGGTAGTCCGGCCGCCAGGTAGGCTGAAACCTTGTTGGGCAAGAACGGGCGCAGCATCTCTCTGCCTGTCGGACAGGCCCCCACGGCCGCGCGCGAAAGAAGGATGTCGATGTCGGACTGGCCAAGCCAGCCCGGCAGGTCTACGTTGTCCAACCCGTCGGCCGCCTGAGCAGTTGCGGCCCAGAGTGGCCCGTCGCCTGCCAAAACAAAGTGAAATCCTTCGCCTTTCAGCCGTCTGGCCGCCTGAATGAGGGTGGCCGGATTGTGAAAGTGGCCGAAGGTGCCGACGAAGGCGACGATGAACGCGCCACGGGCTCGGGCGAGAGCGGCGGCAAGGGCCTCCGTCGCCGGCTTGCATGACTCTGACGGGGCGTGCGCGCTGAGGTAGAAGACCCTGTCGTGGTCGGCTCGGGGCCTGCCAGCCTGAGCCAGACCCCAGGCCAGCAGCGACTCGGACATCGAGACCAGCCCATCGGCACCAGCCAGGCATCGGCGCATGATCCGGGTTTCGCCCGATAACAGTAGCCGCCCCATCGGTCGAAGCGGAGTCGGCAATGGGTCAACGAAACTCTCGGGCCACTGATCCCGCACGTCTACTAGCACGGGCACGCCATGGGCCTTTCCATAACTGACCGCCGCGTCTGCCATGTCGTACCCAGGCATTGAGGCGACGATGACGTCCGGGCGTGGCGCGTGAGCCGCTTCCCTTCGGAACTTCGCGGCGACCAAACGATAGTCCAGCCAGCGCCGCGGCGAGAGATTCCTCCCGTAACCCACACCCCGGAGGGCACGGATCTCGATTCCAGTATCGGTGCGGGCGCTCGTGTCTTGCTGGAACTCCCACTGTTTGCGGAAGTGATTGAAGGCGCTGGCCCACCACCTCACGGAGTGGCCGCGGCGAACAAGTGTCTCGGCCAGCAGCGCCGTCCGGAGCCGCGTCACGTCGGGACGCAGGGGCAGCGTCTCGCCTGTCTTGACGATCCAGATATTGGCTGGCAGACAGGCTCCTCAGTTGGCGGTGGGCTGGGCTACGGTTCCGAGCATTCTGTACGAGAGCCAGACGTGAACGAAGTACATTAGTCCAAAACAAATGCCGTAGTACAGCACCGCTACCCTGGGTCCGCCGCCGAGGTACCAGACGGCCGGCAGGCCGAGAACAAGCAGTGCGACCAGCGTCGCGTCCCATGCCAACTGCACTCGCTGCCTCTTGAGGAGACTCAGCGTTAAGAACAACGGAAAGCAGCAGAACTCGGCAAACACGTAGATGGCTGCGCAGCGGCCGTACACCCCGGCCTCGCGCCATGCTGCGCCGAAAACCAGATGAAACAGCCACGGGCCGGCGACGGACATGATCACGAGGGGGAGCAAGCCAATCAGGGCCAGCCGCCGGAAGGTGGAGAGGAACAGGCCCTTCAACGCAGCAGGGTTTTCACGAATCAGGCGCGAGAACTCCGACGCGTAGGCGTCCGATACGCTCTTGCCAATCAGCATCATGGGGGCCGATGACACGCGGATCATCAGTCCAAACCAGCCTGCCACCTGCGAGCCGAACATGAACATGAGCATGATCGGCGGCAACTGGAGCGTTGCTGTATTGAGCAACGCGCCCGGCGCCGAGTAGACCGCGTAGTCCGCGTACTCGCGGGCTGCTTTGGCGACACGGGTCTTCTTAACCTCGCCGAGCAGTGTGCCGTCCACACGGAACAACCGGCGCGCAAGGGCGGCGCAGCCGGCAAGTCGCCCTACCGCGTCGCCGGCAATCAGGCCGGCGCCGCCGGGCCAGACGAGTCCAAGGAGGAGCTGGGTTCCTAACTGGGACGAAACCTGCGATACCCTCGCCGTTGCGACAGTGGCATAACTGCGCCTTCGCAGCGTCCACTGGGTGAGCGCCAGGCCGAGTCCGGCGCCAACCTGCGCGAACCACAGCCAGCCCCAGTTCCGCGTCAGCACCGAGTAGCGGCCTGGCAAACTGGCCAGGGCGGGCACGCCTGTCAGGACTGCGGCCGTCGCCAGGCTGCTCATCAGCACCACGACGGCCGCGAGTGCCAGCAGGTTGATGGCTTCGCGATCGTCACTCGAGACGAAGATGGCTACTTCGTAGCGGAGTGCGGAGACGACCAGCAGAACCGCGAGCAGGGCTTGGAATACCGTCAGGTCGCCAACCTGCTCGACAGAGTACAACCTGGTCAGCAGCGGCAGGCAGACCAGGTAGAGGGCCTGAACGCCGGCTGTGCCTGAGGCAAGCGTGACCACGCCCCGTCCGAACGAACCTTCTGCCAGACGCGGCCACCTCATGGCCGGGTGGCGATCGTCCGGAAGGCGTTCTTGAACACGGCCAGGGTCTCGAAGAGAAATGCGTGACTCGCGTATGCCGTGTGTTTCACCGGCGGCGCGTCGACGATCGCCTGGAATTGCTCTTCAGACAGGCCCAGCTTTTTCAGGACGAAGGCCCGGTCTTCAGCGAGAAGGGCTGGGGCGTAGATCGGGCGTCTTGATTCCTCGAGCGCTTCGTCACGCGTCATGGCACCCGAGCAGATCAACGACGACAGGTGAGCTTTGCGTTTGTCGAATCCGAACTTCGTGGGGAGGTAGTAACCCTGGAAAAACCGTGTCCAGACGGATTCGTAGTGTTTGCCGCCGTAGTCACGCCACCCCAGCTCGCGCGACAGCATTTCCTTGGCTTCGTCCTTGTTGTAATCGACGTAGTTGAGGAACGGGATCTGCCGGATCTTCTTTACGAAGACGTAGCGAAGGTAGTCCGGAACCGAGATGCCCGGCAAGGTCTTCAAGCGCACCGTGCCGAACCGGCGGTGGACCGCCTTGAGGTGTCTGAGGTCCTGGTGAAAGTGGCCCCACGCCAGGGGCAAGATGCCTTCGGTGGCTAGGTTGCTCCCGCTGAGGATGAACCGTGTTCCGAACTTTTCGGCGGTCTTGAACAGCGTCGCCGCGATGCCGTGGTCCGTGGGGATTTCGGCGTTAGGCACCGACGCCTTGAGGAACGACAATTGCACGTCCTTGAACTCTGCCCAATCCACCACGTGCGTGAACAACTCGATACCAAGGACATCGAGCGTGCGCTTGATGTTGTGGACCGCCAGTTCCGAGTTCCAGCCGTTGTCGAAATGGACCGCCAGCGGTCTCAAGCCCAGTTTCTTGGCTGTGTAGGCGACCGTCGTACTGTCCACGCCGCCGCTGACGCCGAGGATGCAGTCGTAGTCCTTGTCGTGACCTTCAAGTTTGATCTGGGAGACCAGGCGGTCGAGCGCTTGCTCGCGCTGGCCGGCGGGAAGGAGTTGCCGTGCCATCCGCTGCAGGTGATCCGTACAGTGATTGCACAACCCCGCCGCATCGAAACGGATACGCGGATCCGTCGTATCCATCACGCAGCGTGTACAGATACGGTGGGCGGACGGGTTCAACCCTTGGTTTCCTTCACCTGACACGAAACAGGGGGCCGATGATTGGCCCCCCTTGGGTACGTAGCCCCGGGGCTGACCCGACTACGTTCTTCGAACTTCGTCGAGGCCTCGCCGGAGCGCTTGGCGCGTAGGCGGGAGCCCCGGGGCTACGTACAGACACACGACCCTGGTGCACCGCACAGGACTTGTTCAAGGGTCTTGACGATCCGCTCGCCGGTCTTTCCGTCCCACTTCTCGGGGATTGAGCCACGTTTCCACTTGCCGTCAAACAGTCGTTCCAAGGCCGGGGCCAGGCGACTTGGGTCCGTGCCTATCAACTCGTTCGTGCCGATGCTGACCGTTTCCGGTCGCTCAGTCGTGTCGCGAAGCGTCAGGCATGGAACCCCGAGTACCGTTGCCTCCTCGGTGATGCCCCCCGAATCGGTAATCACCGCACGTGCGTGTTTCACCAGGTAGTTGAACTCAAGGTAAGGCTGCGCATCCACAAGCCGCAGGCTTGTCGGGAGCGGCCCTAGGCCTTGCAGCGTCTTTGCTGTGCGGGGGTGTACAGGGAACACCACGGGTAGACCACGCGTGCCTTCTGCGATGGCTGTTAAGACATTCTTGAGCGAGGAACCCGAATCCACATTGGCTGGGCGATGCAGGGTGACCACGAAGTAATCGCCGCTCACCAACCCAAGGCCGTCCCAGAACACCGGTGGCTTGAGCTTGTCCATGTTCGCCAGCAGTGTGTCGATCATGGTGTTCCCAACGAAGAAGATACGGTGATCGGCCACACCGGCGCGGCGCAGGTTGTCGTTTGCCGACGCACTAGTCGTGAAGAACCAATTCGTGATGGCGTCGGTCACCATCCGGTTTATTTCTTCCGGCATGGACCAGTCACCGGAGCGAATTCCCCCCTCAACGTGGGCCACGGGAATGCACAGTTTCTGTGATGTGATGGCACAAGCCATTGTCGAGGTCACATCGCCCACGACGAGGCAGAGTTCGCAGGGCCGATCCAGCAGCAGCGCCTCGTAACGAGTCATGATGGCAGCCGTCTGCTCGGCCTGTGTCCCTGAACCAGCCCCGAGGTTCACATCCGGGGTGGGAATGCCCAGTTGTTCGAAGAACGCTTCGGACATTCGTCCGTCGTAGTGCTGTCCAGTGTGAACCAATCGATAGCGCAGCGGGCCGCCGCTCGGGATCCTCGCTTCAATGGCGCGAATGATGGGAGCAACCTTCATGAAGTTAGGTCGCGCCCCGGCAATGATGTCGATGAGGTGCTCAGTCATCTTCGAACGTGTCCGCCAGTTACCGGCGCTTCCCCGACGCCGTGTAGTACCCGCCGTAGGCGCGCCGGTACTGCTGCGCGTAGTAGTAGGGGTTACTGCTGACGTTCACGCGGTTCAGGATGGCACCAAGGATAGTGGCCTGAGCTCCGGCAAGCTGTTCCACGGCGCGTTGTGCGGACTGGCGGGTGGTCTGCTCGGACCCGACCACGAACACGACGCCCGTCATGAGGTGAGCGATCACCGAGGCGTCTGTGACCGCGTGCACCGGCGGCATGTCGAACACCACCCAATCGAAGTGCGCCATCAGATTCTCGAGAATCTCGGCAAAGCGCGTTGAACCCAAGAGTTCGGCCGGGTTCGGCGGGATGAACCCTGCGGGCAGGAGCCAGAGATTCTGGGTCTTGGTCTTGACCACGGCGTCGACGGCGTTTGCGGTTCCCGCGATGACATTCGAAAGCCCGGGGTCAGCCACGACACCGAAGATGTCGTGCTGACGCGGCTTGCGCATGTCCGCATCAACCAGCAGCACTCGTTTGCCCGCCTGGGCGAAGGACACGGCAAGGTTCGAGGCCATCACTGACTTGCCCTCGCCAGGCTGGCTGCTGGTCACGACGAGCGATCGGGACCCTTCTTCGGCCGACGAAAACTGGACGTTGGTCCTGATGCCCCGCATGGCTTCGTCGAAACTCACGGGGACCTTGCCGCCCAGCAGGGGTGATGTGCCCTGGAGTTCTTTGGCTTGAATGGTGGGCACGAGGCCCAGAAACGGCAGGCCAAGCTGGCGTTTGATGTCGTCGGGGTTCTTGATCCGGTTGTCGAGGTACTCGAAGAATGCTGCGAGGCCGATTCCAGCCAGGGCGCCGGCGATCAAACCGAGCAGCAGGTTCACCTGTTTGTTCGGTCGAACGGGCCTCAACGGAACTTCGGCGAGGTCCACGATTCGGATGTTGCTCGACTTGAGGTCGCGGGTGATCCCCGTCTCCTTGGCGCGCTGCATCAGCGTCTCGTAGATCTGCTTGTTGCTGGCGGCCTCGCGCTTCAACACGTCGTATTCGATGCCCGTGCGGTTCAGGGCCAGCGCGTCGCCTTTCTGGCGTTCCAGTTCGCCGACAAGGCTGCGTTCCTGAGCCTGCGCCGACAAATACTGGTTCCGCACCGACTCGACGCTCTTTTCGATCTCCAGCTGCAGCTTGCTGTCGATGGCTTCGATCGCCGTCGCCAGTTTGATCATGTCGGGGTGGTTTTCACCCAGGCGTTCGCTCATTTGCGCACGCTGGCGCTGCAGGTCGGACAACTGACTCTTCAGGCTCTGGATGAAGCCGTTAGACTGAATCGCCGGGAACGTCTCGAGCGCAGCACGGTTCCCCTGCAGCCGGGCCAGTTGCTGGTACTGCGCCTCCTTCTGCAGGCGATCTGTCCTGGCCCGAGTAACGGCCGCATTGAGGTCGGTCAGGCGCTGAACGACGATGTTCTGACGATCGTCGAGGGCGATGGCGTTGCCCTGTTCCCTGTAGTTCTGAAGGGCCTGCTCGCTGGCTTCGAGCTTCTTCCGTTGCTCGGCCAGTTGTTCGCCCAGCCAATCGGTGGCGTCGCGGGACGACTGGGAGCCCAGTTCAAGGTTCTGCTCGATGTAGGTGTTGACCAGAGCGTTCGTGATCTTGGCGGCGGCAGTCCCGGTGGACGAAGAAACTCTCACTTCCACCAGGCGTGTGTCGGGGATGGGTTCGATCGTGAGCCGGCTGAGAAGTGTGTCGATGGCAAACGACTGCGCCGATGTTTCGTCAGCAGTGGCTGGGGTGCCTCCTCCGGCCTGGTCGCCGACGAACTCGGGGTCGCCCCACATCTTCAGACCGTCGATCGTCTTCCGCGCCAGCGCCCGGCTCTGGAGGATGGTCAATTGCGTCTGAAAGTACTCGAGGGACCGTTTGTCCAGGTCGGACACCTGCTTAAACGCAACGATGTTCGGATCGGGGTCGATTTGGATCTGGGCGCGGCCTTCGAATTCAGGCGTGACCGTGAACGTGTACACCGCCACAGCCACAAAGACCACCGCCAGTGCCGACAAGGCCGTCCACCGGTGCCGATACAGCGTCAACACGTAGTCCATCAGGTGGCGGGGTTCCGGACCATTACCGGGCGCACCTGGGCCGGCCCCTGGAACGCCTGGGTACCCATGGCCCTGGCGCAGTTCCGGGAATCGCCGGCGTCGCCGCTGCCCTGAGTGGCTTCGTTCACGCGCAGGAGATGGCTGGATCCCCTCCTCCGGCTTTGCAGGCTTCGGGCTGCGTTCTGGCACCGGTTCGTTGAGGGGATGGGGATCGTACTCTGACATCAGGAATCCTCAGTAACGCGCCGCGTGATCCAGCCCGGAGAGCGGAAGCGAAGGCCGAAGTGCCGGCAGAATGAACAGCAACCTCGTGTCGTAGAAGTCGCCGCTGAACTGGCTGGCGACCGCCAGCGTGACGAACGCCGCCCAGGTAACGGTCCCGAGATCTGTATGGCGGTGCGGGGCTAGTTGACGCAAGCCTACAACAACCACCGCGCCCAGCAGGACCACTCCAACCAGTCCTCCTTCGGCAAACGCCTCGAGGAACATGTTGTGCGGGTACTCGCCGATCGGGTTTCTGGCGTGAAATCCGCCCAGTCCGGCGCCAAAGAAGGGTGCCGCCGTTCCAAGCCGCCACGCCTGGCGGTATAGAATGATGCGGCCCGCATCATCACCTTTCTCGAACGTCATCTCCACGACGCGCTGTTGGAACACGCTGACGGCCTTGTCCCAGTAGCGGGTTACGCTGACACCACCGACGATCAGGCCAACCAGCAGGACGGCCGGCAGAATACCTCGCCGGCGAAACACGCCCCTGGCCTCGGCCATGGCCAGCAGGCCAACGGACGTGGCCAGCAGACCGCCACGTGACCCGGTTGCGAGGATCAGTACGACACCCAGGGCCGCGGGCACGTACCACAAGGCCCACTTTGCGCCGCGGGTCCCGTAGTTGGCCCCTGCGATTGTCAGCAAGCCTGCGAGACGGGCGAAGACGTTGGGGCCGCCGCCCAGGGGGGTCACCAGACGTTGGACGCCGGTGCGGCGGGCCTCGAACCAGCCTGCCTGCGCCGTGTAGACCGCATAGAGGCCGGTGGCGACGGCCATCCACATCCAGAACGACCGGGCCATCCAGGGTCCGGTATCGTGGGCCAGTCTCGCGGTCAGCACAGCGGCCAGCAGGATCAGCCCAAGCAATACCGCCTTTTCGCCGGCGTAACTGCCAGCCCTGGACCACGTGGCCGCCGTCATCATGTAGCCCAGGAACAGGCACGTCCAGCGAAGGCTGGCGCGGTCGGTCCGCGCCCACGGGCCCCGGTTGAATGGCAACAGAAAGCAGAAAGCGACGGCGGTGGCAATTCCGATGACAGCCCAGACGCGTGGCGGCAGGGCCCACCAGTCGGAGCGGCCCAAAATCCGGCCAGGCGTCCACCGGCCGACCATGACGAAGAGCGCCAGGGCGCCGCCACCGAGGGCAGCGACCCCCATGCCGCGGCGGTCCACTTAGAAGAACCGCTCCTTGACAATGATCGTGTCGCCGGGTCTGACCGGGTCGGTCAGCTTCGCCTTCAGTTCTTTCTTCTCGCCGTTGACGATGCGGACGATCTGGATTCGGTTGGTGGACCCGCGGTCCGTCACGCCGCCGGCAAGCGAGAGCGCCTGCAGGACCGTCGTGTTCTTGCCTTGCAGCGGATACGCCCCGGGGTTCTTGACCTGACCGAAGACGTAAATGCTCTCGGCGCGGGGGACGAACAAGGTGTCGCCGTCACGGAGAGGCACGTTGTTGCCCAGCGCACCGCCCTGCAGTTCTTTGATATCGACCTTGATGATCTCTGAAGCTTCGGTCTGGTCGCCGGGCATAACCGGGCCGGTCTGCTGCGTGCCGGCCTTAGGTCGCACGATCACGGCTTCATCCGCCGCGGCAACCGTTGTCGATCCGGCGCGGGCCAGGGCCTCGATCAACGTCATCTCGCCCGTCAACGTGTAGGCGCCGGGGGTTCGAACTTCACCGACGACGAAGATCCGCTGGCTCCGGTACTGTTCAACGGCGACGCTGACCTGCGGGTTCTTGAAGAAACCACCGTCCACGAGGCGCTTCTTGATGTCCGCTTCGAACTGACGCAACGAAAGACCAGCTGCCTGAATCCGGCCGATGTACGGGAACGTGAAACTCCCATCCGCTTCCACCGTGAACTTGGCGGGCACTTCGGCCTGATCCCACAACGTGATCACCAGCACGTCCTGGGGGCCGATGACGTAGTGCAGCCCCTGGTCGGCCTGCTGGGGCGTGGCCTGAGTGGAGCCAGGTGTGGTCTGGCCAAGCGCAGATCCTGACACGGCAAATAGGAGAGCTGCCGCGACCAGGGTTCGGACCGTCGATGAGACAATTCTACTGGAGACCATTGCTAGCTCTTTCGCTGGCTGTTGTCGCTGGTGTAATAGCTGGCATACTCGCGTTTGTAATAATGCGAGTAGTAATACGGGTTCCGGTCCAAATCAACGCGGTTCAGGATGGCACCCATGAATGTCGCCTTTGCCGCCAGGAGCTGGCGGGTTGCGCGCAAAGCAAGCTGACGGGCCGTCTGCTCGCACCCGATGACAAACACCACTCCGGTAGCGAGGTGCGCGATGACGGCCGCATCCGTCACAGCCATGACCGGCGGCGAGTCGATGATGACCCAGTCGAAATGTTCGCGGAGCGTCACGAGCAACTGCTTGAAGCGGTCCGAGCCGAGGAGTTCCGCAGGGTTTCGAGGCGGCGGACCAGCCGGAAGCACCCACAGACCTTCCCGGGATGTCTTCTGGACCGACTCCGAGATCTTCGTGCGGCCGGCGAGCACCGAAGAAAGCCCCGAGCTGGCTTTGAGGCCGAAGACTTCGTGCTGACGTGGCCGACGCATGTCGCTGTCGATCAGGATCACGCGCTGACCTGTCTGTGCCAGCGAGATTGCCAGGTTCGCCGTGACAATGGTCTTGCCTTCGGCCGGCTGGGTGCTGGTGACGAGTACTGCGCGTGACCCCGTTTCTTCCGACGAGAAGACGACGTTGGTCCGGATCCCGCGGAATGCCTCTGTGAAGTGGGCGGGCAAGCCAACATCCAGCAACGGGTCGCCAGCCAGTTCCTTGGGCCCCAATCCAGGAACGATGCCGAGGAACGGAATGCCGAGGCGGAACTGGATTTCGTCGGGATTCTTGATGCGGCTATCGACAAACTCGAGCACAAAGGCCAGGCCAAGGCCCACCATCAGGCCGCCGAAAAGACCAAGCACCAGGTTGGTGAACTTCCGCGGACGGATGGGGCTGCGCGGGAGTTGAGCTTCGTCCACCACCCGGATGTTGCTGGTCTTCAACTCGCCAGAGATGCCTGTCTCTTTGGACCGTTGCATCAGGGCTTCGTAGATCTGTTTGTTGCTGTCGGCTTCACGTTTCAGAACGCTGTATTCGATACCCGTGCGATTGAGGGCCAGGGCGTCATTCTTCTGGGTTTCCAGTTCGTTCGACAGGCTGCGTTCCTGGGCCTGCGCCGAGAGGAACTCGCTCCGGACGGACTGCACAACCTTCCCGATTTCGCCGTCGAGGCGGGCCTGGGTGCTGGCAATTGCGGAAGCCAGTTTGAGCATGTCGGGGTGGTTGTCGCCAAGCCGTTCGCCCAACTGCGCCTGCTGGCGCTGCAAGTCCGAGATTTGCGTTTTCAGGCCCTGGATGAAGGTGTTCGACAGGACCGCCGGGAACGAATCGAGGGCGCCGCGGTTTGCCTGAAGGCTGGCAAGCTGGTTGTACAGCGCTTCCTTTTCGATGCGGGCCGTGCGCGCCTGTGTATAGGCCGTGCTCAGGTCGGCCAGTCGCTGGACGACGATGTTCTGGCGGTCTTCGAGGGCAACAGCGTTGCCTTGTTCGCGATAACGCTGGAGGGCCTGTTCGCTCTCTTCGAGTTTCTTCCGCTGTTCACCCAACTGGCCCCCCAACCAGTCTGCCGCTTCCCTGGTGGACAGAAACTTATACTCAAGGTTCTGCTCGATGTACTGCGCTGCAATCCCGTTGGCGACCGTTCCAGCCACCTGCGGGTTCGGCGACGCGAAACGGATATCAACCAGGCGGCTATTGCGGATCGGGGTGATCGTCAGGCCTCTCAGAAACGCATCGATGACCCGAGACTGCGCTTCTGTCTCGCCAATTGCCGGAACGGCTGCGGTATCCGGTGCCTTGGAGAATAGGCTCGTCACCAGGCCAACGGCTCCGCCAATGATCCGGCTTACACTGAACGACGTTTGTTGCTCTTTCCCGCCGCCAAACTCAGGGCTGTCCCACAGCTTCAGGGAATCGATCGTGCGCCTGGCCAAGGCCCGGCTCTTCAAGATCGTGTACTGGGTCTGGTAGTACTCGTTGGTGCCCTTCTCCTGCTGCAGGACTTCCTGGAACGAGATGACGTTCAGGTTTTCGGGCTGAATCAGTACCTGCGCCTTTGCTTCGTAGATAGGCGTCGCCGTGAGGGTATACGCCGCCACAAGAACCAGCACAATCACGAAGGCAGACAAAGCGGACCAGCGCCTGCGGTACACCGTCCTGACGTAATGCATCAGGTCGTCGTGGGGCTCCGACCCATACCCGGCGTAATCGGTGTAGCCGTACGGGTGCCCGTAACCGTATCCTGGTGCCCCACCCGCCTGCTGGGCGGCGCCGGGGTCGGGGCCAGCGAACCCCTGCGCATCACGGTGTCCGTCCCCTGGAACAGCGGGCACAAACGGGAGTGGTTGTTCGGCCCGGCGCGGGTCGGGGGATACGGAATCGGCCATCTGGAAACCTCGGATTCTTTCTAGTGTAACTCAGCGGCGGTGTCTGAGTTCGCGGCAGGTGTCGGGATCCTGGACGGACGGCCGTCCGGCCACCCTTGGTCAGAGTCCCTCATCTCTCCGTAAACGCTACGCCATTCAGCTCGAAAGGAATGGCTCAACTCTTGCTTGTTTGCTGGCCAAGGATTGGCAACGGAGCTCCGTCTGGAGACGTGCAATGAGCCTGACTGGTGTGTTGTGGTTCCTGGGCGTTTGGTTCGTGTGTGGGGCCGTTGTCAGCCTGATGCTCGGACGGATGATGTCCCGGGCGCGACTGGCCGACGCCCCGGATCCTGCGGAGGTTCAGGCGCAACCTCGGCAATCGTCCGGGGGGCGGAATCGGTCTCGCGCCGCTGCCTGACCTTGGGACTGTCGCCTAAACAGCAGCGGGCAACTGGATAGGGCTGTATTCGGGGACGACGGTCTGCAGGAGAGATCGAACAGTCTTGTCGTCGCCGTTCAGAGCAGCCTCAGCCAGCGTGTCGAGTTGCGCCTTGAGCCGAGCGCCGTCCACCCTGAGTCGGCTCCGCACGCGCAGTATCTGCTCAACTGTTGACGGCGACGTGATTTCGTCGGCATTGGCAAGTTCATCGAAGAGCAATTCACCCGGGGCAAGTCCGGTGAACTGAAGCTGGATGTCTTCGTCTGGCGTGAGCCCGCGCAAACGGATCAGGTCGCGGGCCAGATCAACGATTCTGACCTGCTCGCCCATGTCAAGCACGTAAAGCATCCCCGGTTCAGCGATGGCCGCGGCATGCAGCACAAGCTGGACCATCTCTGTTGGCAGCATGAGATAACGGCTTACGTCCGGGTGCGACACGCGCACGGGCCCTCCCGCATCGATCTGCCGCGATAGAGCAGGCACGACGCTTCCTGGCCTCCCCAGGACATTGCTGAGTCGCACGCCAGACACCACAACGCCATCGTGTCCGGCCGTCGAGCGCGCGAGCAACTCCATGACCCGGCGCGTGGCGCCAACCACGGTTGTCGGATTGACAGCTTTCGTTGTCGAGAGCAATAGCATCTTCGCTGCGCCGAACTCGCGGCAGGCATCGATGACCACCCTCGTCCCCAGGACGTTTACTCGGACCGCGGCGGAGGGGTTGTCTTCCATCAGCGGGGCGTCGTTCTGGATGGCTGCGTGAAACACGAGGTCAGGCCGGCAACGCCGGAAGGCGTCGAACACCTGCGTGCGGCTCGTGACATCGGCCAAAATGGGCACCACCGGTGTTTCGGTCCCGGCAACCAACTCGACGACCTGCTTCAGCAGGTGGTCCGACACGTCCAGAAGCACAAGCGAGGCCGGCACCAACTGGGCGATCTGGCGGGCCAGCTCGCGCCCCGTGGCCCCGCCGGCCCCGGTGATAAGCACACGCTTGTCTCCGACCAGCGTGTGCAGCGAGTCGAGCGCCAGGCCGATCGGAGCCCGTGGCAGGAGGTCCTCCATCCGCATGTCGCGCAGCAGATCAACGCCAATCATTTCCTGATACGGTATGCGGAACGGCGGCAGAGTCTTCAGCGGGATCTTGAAGGGTTCAAAGTCGCGAAGGATCGAGCGCGTGGTGACGGCGTTTGCCGACGGCAGCGCCACCACAACTTCGTCGATGTGGTGCAGGCGGAAGATGCGCCCGAGCTCCTGACGGGTTCCCAGGACAGGCACTCCGAAGACGGCCTCCCCCTGCCGCGCGGGCGCGTCGTCCACGAATCCGACCGGCTCCAGGTCGTGTGACCGGTTACGGAGCATGTCGCGGACGACCAACTCCCCGGCCGACCCGGCTCCCATGATCAGGACGCGGCGCTTGGCAGGCCGCGAAGATTTTCCCCCGTCTGGCTTCGCTTTGACGGCGGCTGCTTCGGCTCTGGTCACTGCCGGGACCTTCGGGCGATCGCTCCTGCCTGTGCCAACCTGGTCTCGTGCTTCAAGAATTGCGTCCACCACGCGCTGCTTGTCCGGCTCGCTCAGACTCGAACCGCTGGGTAGGCACAATCCGTGTTCGAACAAGTCTTCCGACACCGCGCCGCCCCTGGCCCTGCAGTGCGCGAATGCCGGCTGCATGTGCATCGGCTTCCAGATCGGGCGCGACTCGATGGACAGAGACTCAAGGTGCAGCCGCACCTGCTCCCGCGTGGCCCCAAACTCGCCGGGATCGAGGGTCAGGCAGGTCAACCACCGGTTGGACCGGCCGTAGTTAGCCTCGGGCATCAGGGCAACGCCCGGAAGGTTCAGGGCTTCCTCATAGAATGCCGCATGGCTCCGCCGGGTGTTTACGCGGTCCGCCAGGCTTCGCAACTGCCCGCGGCCCACAGCCGCCAGCAGATTGCTCATCCGGTAGTTGTAGCCAATCCGCGAGTGCTGGTAGTGTGGCGCCGAGTCTCGAGCCTGCGTCGAGTAATACCGCGCTCGCTCGATCCAGTCGGAGCGGTGTGACACAAGCATGCCGCCGCCGCTGGTTGTGATGATCTTGTTCCCATTGAACGAGAACGCGCCAAAACTGCCGAACGAGCCCGCTGACTTGCCTCTGTAGGTAGATCCAAGAGCTTCCGCTGCGTCTTCGATCAACGGCACGCCGTACTCTTCGCACGCTGCCAGAATCGGGTCGTAGTCGGCGCACTGCCCGTAGAGGTCCACCACGATCACGGCCTTGGGCAACCGCCCCTTCTCGGCACACTCCTTCAACTCTTCCCGCAACAGCTCCGGGTCCATCGTCCAGGTGTCGCGAGTGGAATCAACAAACACGGGGATCGCGCACTGGTAGGTGATGGCGTTCGCGGTAGCCGCGAAGGTCAGCGTGGACGTGATCACCTCGTCGCCTGGACCGACGCCGAGGAGCAGGAGAGCCAGGTGCAGGGCCGCTGTGCCGCTCGACAACGCAGCGGCGTACGGGACGCCGACGACGTCGGCCAGTTCCCGCTCGAAGGCGTCCACGTGGGGACCAAGCGGCGCAATCCAGTTTGAATCGAAGGCGTCGAGGAGTAACACGCGCTCATCGGCGCTGACGTGAGGGGGAGAAAGGTAGATCCGTTTCATACAGTCTGGAGATTCAGCAAATGCGCGCAGGGACGCCCAGCGCGGTGGTTCTCGACGGGACGTCCCGGGTGACGACGGCACCGGCGCCGACCACGGCCCAGTCGCCAACGCTTCGCTGAGGCAGGACCGTCGCGCCAATCCCAATCAACGTGCCGACACCCACGTGGACATCGCCCCCGAGGTGGGCGCCGGGAGCTATGTGGGCGAAGTCCCCAATTATGTTGTGATGATCGACAGATGAACACGTATTGACGATGGCGTGCAGGCCAATGGCCGATCCTGGATTCACGACAGCACCTGCGCAAATCATCGCGCCAGGCGCGATCGAGACGTCTGGTGCAATCACGGCACTGGGATGACGCGCCGTTGCGAACTGTTCACCGTGGGCGGCAAGCTGTGCTGCAACGCGTTGCCGGGTCTCGTTCCCCCCAATGGCTACCACCACGGCGTCATGCTCGAAGGAGCCCAGTTCGGCAACCGGCCCAAGGACGGGTACACCAATCAGTTGCTGGCCCTCGAGGGTTGGGTTGTCGTCAAGATAGCCCACGACAGTGATCGCGGCGCCGGCATCTCGCATGCGCAGGAGGATATCCGCCACCACCTGCCCGTGGCCACCGGCGCCAACAACGGCTATTCGCATGTCAGCGCGAACCATCAATCGTCGACTCGTGTCCAGGAACGCGACCTTGGAACTCGTGCATTGTGACGTGCCCAGGGGAAGAGATACCCTCGCGAGCCAGTGTCTTCCACGCTGTCAGTGCGAGGATCTTGACGTCCAGCCAGAACGACACGTGATCCACGTACCACACGTCCAGCTCGAACTTCTGTTCCCACGTCAGCTCGTTCCTGCCATTAACTTGCGCCCAGCCGGTTATGCCAGGCTTCACTTCGTGCCGCCGCGCCTGCTGCGGCGTGTACCGCTCCAGGTATTGCATCAGCAGGGGGCGCGGACCAACGAGGCTCATGTCGCCCCGCAGGACGTTCCATAGTTCCGGCAGTTCGTCGAGGCTGCTGCTTCGGAGGAACCTGCCAAGTCTCGTCAGTCGCTGGGCGTCGGGCAAGAGATCACCACGACTGTCTCGGCAACTTGTCATTGTCCGGAACTTGTAGAGGGTAAATGGCGTGCCGAGATGCCCTGGTCTGGTCTGCTTGAAGAGCACGGGGTGCCCATGGAAGATCCGCACGAGACAGGCCAGGACGATGAGTACTGGCAGGATCAGGACCAATGGCGGAACCGTCAGCAGGATGTCGAGAGTCCTTTTGCCCCACGTGGCGAACCACTGGCCGGAACGCCGGGTCGTCTCATACCCTCGACCGACTTTGCCAGCAGCCCGTGTTTCAGGCACTGTGTCGCTCCAGCCATTGGGCGAACTGCTCAGCAAGCGCGGGTCTCGCGAAGTCCCGTTCTGCCAGTCGCCGTCCGGCCGCGCCCATTCGCCGGCATTCGGCCGGATCGGCAGCCAAACGCACGAGGGCATCTGCAAAAGCCGACGGGTTGTCTGGTGGAACGACGACGCCGCACTGGTTGTTCGTGGTGATGTCGGCAAGCCATCCCGGGTAGTTATTCAGCACTGGGATGCCTGCTGCGAGATAGTCAAAGAACTTGTTCGGCGAGGTTCCGTAGTAGAAGGCTGGCACGTTCTTGAGGATCATCAACCCACAGTCGAGTGACGCGGTCAGCGTGGCCAACTCTGTCTTTGGAACTGGCGGGAAGAAGAGGCAGTTGTCCAGGCCTTCTCGACGCGCTCGCTCGGCGAGCCTGTCTTTCTCTTTGCCATCCCCGATGAAGGCTAGCTTGATCTTCTGTTTCCTGCTGGACTTGAGGATCGCGGCGGCGTCCAAGACGGCGTCCAGCCCGTTGGCCACGCCGTGAGCCCCGGTAAAGCCTGCTACGAAGTCTCCTGGCACCACGCCGGGTAGCGAGAGCGGTTGCCGCAGTTCCGGGCGGAATAGATCAAGATCGCAGCCATTCGGAATCATCGCGACGGACAGCCCTTTGGCGCTTCTCTTCAGGATCCCGTCGACGATGCCCGGTGACAGACCAACCGCAGCGGAGCAGCTTCGGTAAGCCGCCCACTCGAGGAAGGACATCCCTCCCAGGATCACCGGGTTCCTTACGCCAAGGGCCCGAGGCAGCTCGGGCCACAAATCGCGGACTTCAAAGACGAACGGTTTGCGTCGCAGCCATCTTGAGCAGATTCCGGGTACGGCAGCAGTGAGGGGCGTCGATGTCGCGAAGACAACATCGTAGTCTTCGTGGAGGGCCAATCCGATGCTCCGCCAGGCAAACCGCAGGAAGATGAACGCACGGCGCGTCAGTCCGTCTCGGTTTGAGTACGGCAGAGGTAGAGCGACAATGTCGATGCCGTCCACCACGACCTTGGCCGGCTGGCCCGAGGGTGGGACGGGCAGTTGTACGCCAGCGAGTGAGTTGGCCCCGCACACCATAGTCACGGTGTGCCCTCGACTCACCAGAACACGCGCAAACTCATAGGAGCGCGTTCCCGAGGCACCCTGCGGGGTTGTGAAATGCTGGTGGAAGTAGAGGACCTTCATGCGCTGGGGTGATGGGCTTCCCGTGCTGTTCGAGGCACGAGGATCTCGGTATCGATCTGGACCACACCCACAGGCACAGTAATCTCAAAGACTTGGATGCTAGTCTTCGTGTTGTAGTACAGGGACTCCCAGCCCATTGATGGTCGATAGGTCGCGGTCCCGCGCACGCTTACCTGGATCACCGCGAGGGGGCTGGCGCAGCAGGAGTCAGTGAGCACCCACTCGGTTTCTGGGCAGAGATGCCATCGTAGGGTTGCTTCCCGCCGGAATCCAGAGATCCTGTCGGCCACAAGACAGCGGCCTGACGTCAGCGTTACGGTACGCTCGTGCCGACAGCCTTGCCAATCCTGGTAAGACGCCGTCACTGCGAAGCGATCATTGAACAGCCGAGCCTCCCCGCGAGGCCACTCGCCGTACAGGAATCGGCCAAGTGCCGGCATCTGGTCGTGGTTGTCGAACTGGATTGTGTTGTGTGCTGCGACACTCTTGAAGTAGCTTCCAGCGTCGTCTGGTGCGTTGTAGCTGAACGTTCCGCAGTCTCGCAGAATGTTGGTTGAACCGCTCCGCAGATCCAGGTGAAGCAAGTCGCACTGTGCTGGACGGTGGCGGAAGCGCCGAGCGCTCCTCAACTGAGCGCGGGTTGAGTCTGCACGCAGCACAGTCAGGCCGGTGTCCGGGAAGTCCCGGAGCCCGATGCCGGCGTGCGTGGGTGTGGTTGCGGCGTGCGCAAGGGGCAGGCCTAACCACCATCTTTGCTCATCCCAGGGCCCGGCCGGGAGGCTCGGCCTCCCCGAGACGGCGACCGAGACCGATTGGACGACTGGCCTGTAATCCAGGTAGTCGCAGTTGGTCAGCGGCAGGACCTGCGCGCCGTCGTTGGAGCCCCAGTTCGGAAGCCGCCCGGTGTCGGTGTCGAGTTGGGCTTCAAGCCATTTCCCAGCCAGGCCTACGCGGCGAACCAATTCCGAGGATAACTCGATTCCATTCGCCCGTCCCAACTGGATGGACCAGACGTAGTCATCCAGCATCACGCGGTGGTAGTTGACTGAGTGCTGACTGAATCCACCGTCGTCGTAGATCAACTCGCGCGCCTGCGATTCAAGCCCGGCGCGTCCCATCCGAAGCCACTTCGCAGATTGTCGAAACTCCGGGAACAGGATTCCCAGTGTCCACAGCCCCGTGGCCTCGCTGATGCCGTGGTTGTTGCGCTGGCTCAGGGCGTATCCCAGGTTGCTGGCGATACGCCGCCCACTGACGGCCAGCATCTGTGCCAGTCGGGCGACTCGCTCCGGCGAACTGGCCGCAGCATCCTTGAGTCCATACAACCCGAAACACCAAGCCATCGCACGAAAACTGGTTTCCTGGCCGCACTTCCAGTTCACACCAACCTGTGGAGGATTGTGTGTGTACCAGTCGTCGACAAGTTGCCAGAAACACTCTGCGAACGACTCGTCTAGCGTGCGCCGGTAGGCTCTGACCAGAGCGAAGGCGAAACCAAACCGATTCAACTCCCAGACAAGCTTGATATCCCCAGCGCCAAACTCATCGGTCCGACTCCAGTGACGGGCGGCGTCGAACCTGCGCCCTGAGAACGGGTCCACATGCCAGTCTGGGGGCATTCCGCACCGGCGGAAGCCGGCGCCGAAGAACTGGAACTCGCCGGTCCGCGCTCGTTCGGCTGAGGCGCGGGTCCGATTGTCGCCGGCGTCCCAAGCCTCAAGCAGGTTCGAGTAGCCCGGGGGGATGAATAGCCTGGTGTCGGATTGACGGCGGAACACCTCGTAGGCCTGGGGCTCTGCGGGGACACCCTTGCAGAGAAGGCTCGAGAGCGGTGTCGATTGCCAAGTGGAAACCGGCAGCCGCCAGGCGTCCCATCCGCTGCGTTGTCTCGCGGCATAGGCGGCTCGGAACAGGAGCCACCGCGGACCCATCTGTCGCAGCAGCTGTGTTGCCAGACTGAGCCGAGCCATCTTGGTCGTTATCGGTCTGTGGCCAGTCGAATGCTCCACCGCGAGACTTCCAGGAGTTCCTCCCATGGGATGGGGCTCTGCACGCCGTCACGAACCGCAGTCACCAGTTCCTTCATCTCGGCGTGATGCCCTTTGTCCTGTCGCCTGAGTTTCTGTCTCTTGAAGCCCGGCCATCCGAATCCGCGCAGGTCTCGGAAGTTGTCCAGTTGAAGCACACCGCCGCCGCAAAATATCTCGAGTCGTTCCTTTGGGAAGTCTTTGGATCCGTTGGCAAGATAGTGGACGGATCCAATCGAGCCGTCGGCAAAGCGGAGGTGGAGACTGCCTACATCCGATCGCACCTTGCCACCGACTCTGAGGAACGTCGAATGCCCGTCCACGATCGGTGCTCCGGCAAGATGGCGCAGGAGATCAATGAAGTGGCAGCCCTCGCCTACTATACGCCCTCCCCCAATCTTGGGGTCGAGCGTCCAATGGTTGCCTGGTAGCGCCCCAGCATTCACGGTCATGACCATGGTTCGCGGTTCTGCACTTGCCGCAAGGAGGCGCTTCACCGTGACAATCTGGGGAGCGAAACGGCGATTAAATCCTAGAAGAACGAACGGATCCTTTGCGTCTTGCCAAGCGTGATCCAATTCAGTCAGTTCCTCCTCGGTCAGCGCCAGCGGCTTCTCCACGAAGACACGTTTGCCTGCTCGCAATGCTTCAATCACAAGCCGCGCGTGGCTGTCGTGCCGGGTTGTGATCAACACCGTGTTGACTTCAGCATCCCTGAAGGCGACAGCGACGTCGGTTCCTGCCTGTTCGAAACCGAACTTCTTGCCTAATTGTCCTGCTGTTACGCCCGCACCCGACACAATCAGCCGGAGTCGCGCCCCGGTCTCTGCCAACGCGGGAAGAAGCGTCTGGCCTGTGTAGTTGCCGGCACCGAGCACCGCCACGACAACGTTCCCCACGCTGGGCGGTGCGGGTTTGGGCAAATCCAGCGTGCGGCGGAGGCCGGGGTCTGACGCCGGGGACGGCGGGTATTCCAGCAGGATTCCGAGTCCGCACCCCTGGGCGACCAGTTCGTAGCCCTCCAGGGCTTGATCAATCGGGAAACGATGGCTCGTCAGTGGCTCGACGCTCAGAGCGCCGGACGCAAGGAGGTCGAGAACTGCCTCGAAATTCCGTTGTTCGGTCCAGCGGACGTGGCCAACTGGGTAGTCGTGTCCAGCCTGTTCATACTCGGGGTCGTAGCGACCAGGACCGTAGGAGCAGGAGACCTGAAACGTGAGTTCCTTTTCGTAGAACTCCGCTCGATTCAACTCCAGGCCCGTTACCCCAACCAGGACGATCCGGCCGCGTTTCCGGGACATCCGCGCGGCCTGGCTGACGGGTTCGTTACTCTTGGTCGAAGCCGTAATCAAGACCGCGTCCACGCCTCTCCCGCGTGAGAAGACGTCGGCTGCTCCCACTGGATCCGCGCCGGCGGAGAGGTCAGCTGTTTCGGCACCGAACGACTGCGCCAACGCACACTTCGCCGAATCGAAGTCGATGCCAAGGACGCGGCAACCACTGGCTTTCAGGATTTGTACCGCCAATAGCCCGATCAAGCCCAGGCCAGTGACGACAACCGCCTCACCGACTGTTGGCGCGGCAAGCCTTATGCCCTGTATGGCAATGGCGCCGACAACCGTGTAGGGCGCGGCATCGGAAGGCACTCCGTCGGGGATACGGCAGCAGAGGTTACGGGGTACGGACACAACGCCCGCGTGAGGCCCGTTGGATACGACACGATCGCCGACGGAGAACCCTGAGACGCCGGCTCCGACATCAATGACGGTTCCTGCGTTGCAGTACCCCAGGGGCATCGGCTGATCCAACTTGGCCCGGACTGCGTCGATGGTTGGCATCAGTCCGTCGGTTCGGATCTTCTGAAGGACCTGAACGACGCGATCCGGCTGTTGCCGGGCCTTGTCGAGCAGGTTGGCTTTGCCAAATGCAACCAGCGTCTTCTCGGTGCCAAGCGACACGAGGGTTACGTCCGTTCGGATCAGCAAGTGCCCGGGACGCGACATGGGAGCAGGAACTTCGGCAAGAAGCGTCTCGCCAGACCCAAGGTTCTGTAGTACCTGTTTCATTCAGACTTCTCAGCCTAGCGCCCCGGCGTGCGTGGCGGCAGCCATGTCATCTCGTTGTCTGCGACTCGGATAGTTGATCAGAACGGCCCGGTAGACGCCTTTGAACACGAACAAACTGCCGGCCGAAGCGCCGATGATGCCAAACAAGCGTATCAAGGTTCCAATGTCGTCCAGGGAGCCGGCGCCACCCAAAATGGTCAGCGGTACGCTTGTTGACGCTCGCACACACTTCGCAAGTTCTGTGTCATAACCCTTCATCGTGCCGTCGTGGTCGATGCTGTTGACAACAATCTCACCAACTCCGCGCGCCTGCATATCTTCTGCAAACTCAACCGGGCTGCGACCAGAGTTTCTTCTTCCGTTGTGCGTCCACACCGCATAGGAGCCACCGGAATCTCTCTTCACGTCCATGACGACCACAACACTTTGCCCACCGACCTTCGCAGCGGCATCCGACACTAAGTCGGGGGTGTCGATTGCCGCGCTGCTAATCGCCACCTTCTCCACTCCCAGTCCGACGAGGCGCTGATATTGCTCGACTGTCTTTACTCCGCCGCCGTAGCAGAGGGGCATCCGACATTCAGCCGCCAGATTCTTGATGAGAGCGTAGTTCGGTTCCCGCCCTTCGGCGCTGGCGTCAATGTCGAGCACCGTGAGCTCGTCGACTTCCTTCTCATTGAAAATCCGGACCGCATTGAGGGGATCACCGACGTATTTCGGGCTGCCGAACTGGACAGTCTTGACGAGACCCTTCCCTTTGACCAGCAGGCAAGGAATGATTCGTGGCCGAAGCATGCTCAGAGTTCCGCGAAATTCCGGAGGAGTCGAATGCCCCATTCGTGACTCTTCTCCGGGTGAAACTGAACGCCAAAGACGTTGCCAGATCGTACGCTCGACACAAAGTGTCCGTGGTAGTCGGTCACCGCGAGGACGTCCCTGTCATTGCTGGGAGCGATATAGTACGAGTGAAGGAAGTAGAACCGCGCGGGCAGTGCCATTCCTTCGAACAGCCCGATAGGCTCCTTCGGTTCGACGTCGTTCCACCCCATGTGCGGGAGGTGGGTCTTCGTTGTGAAGGAGGCCTCGTCGAACCGGCGGACGTCGCCGTCCACCCATTTCAGCCCCGCGAGTACGCCTTCCTCGCTCCCGGCCGCCATCATCTGCATGCCGACGCAGATGCCCAGGACGAGCTTCTTTCTGCCCAGCACCTGCTCGTCCAGGGACTCGCGCATTCCTGAGGAGTTGAGCCGCGTCATTGCCCAATCGAAGGCGCCAACGCCCGGCAGGATCAGCTTGTCGGCTTCCTCGAGTTCCTTCGGTGTGGTCGCGATGCAGGCCTCGATGCCCTGACGCTGGTAGATGTTGGCAATCGCCTGAACGTTGCCCAAGCCATAGTTCACGATCCCGATCATCGTTTGCCACCGACCTCCAGTCCGAGCGTCCGCATTACGGCTGCCCCGATCTTCAGCATGCCCTGCTGTGATCTGTAGTCTCGATAGGATTTGTTCGGAGCCTTCAGGTACCCCAGAAGCTCGTCCACCGAGATGCCGAGCTTCGTTGCGACGTACTCGGTATCACGAGTCACCGTCTCTTCGTCGCAGGCCGGTCGCGTGAGCTTCTCAAGCGCTTCGTCGCGTGTCATCTGGTTCGTGACGATCAGACTCGAGTACTGCACGCGCCGGGTGTCGAAGCCGAACTTCGTTGGAAGCCAGTACCCTTCATAGAATCGCGTGAACCGTGATTCGAAGTGCTTCTGTGGGTAAGGCTGCCATCCAAAACGATCCACCAAGAGCTTCATGGCTTCCGCTTTGATATAGGGCATGTAGTTCAGCGGCCGGATGACGCGGATCCCCTCGACGTAGGGCAGGTACACCTTGTGCCAGAGTGTGTGAGTCAGCGGGAAGGTGACCAACGGTCTGGTTCCGAAGCGCCGGTGGATGTCTCTCAGTTGGACTGGGTCACCAAACGGCATCCACTCCACGGGGTTTCGAATGCACTCGGTCGACAGGTTGGCGCCGGTCAGGATGTACTTGATTCGGTGTTTGTGGGCGAATTTGTACATCGTCGCAAAGAACGCCAGATCCTGCGGCCAGTCGATGTGCGGGACGCCCGACTTAAAGAACGCCAGCTGAAGGTCGCGCATCTCCTCCCAATCGATGACTTCGGTGAAGAGATCCAGCCCCAGCTTGTCCACCAATTGTTCGATGTTGTTGGCGGCTTCCTGCGAGTTCCAGCCAGCGTCAACGTGAAACACCAGAGGCCGCAGCCCGAGCTCCTGCTTGGCCAGATACGTCAAATAGGAGCTGTCGATGCCACCGCTCATACCGAGGATGCAGTCGAAGTCCTTTTCCTTCCCTGCTTGCTTTATCTTCTCAACATAGCGCTCAAGCTCTCGACGGCCGCGCTCGTCGGTCCGCCATGATGGCAGGGTCTGGCGATAGAACGTGATGCAATGATCACAGAACCCCTTCTCGTCAAAACTGATGCGAGAATCGGACGTGTCCATGACACAGTTGGTGCAGCAGCGGTAAGGACGCATAGTTGTTTCGGGGTGATGGTCAGACCGCCGGCGGGCGAGTCGTAGATGGTTCTGGTTCTCGCATTCGAATGAGCTTTGCGGGCACGCCTCCAACGATAGCGTTCGGAGGGATGTCCTTTGTGACGACGCTGCCAGCCGCAACGACGGCGCCCTCGCCGATAGTGACACCCGGTGTGATCACGCAGTTTGCTCCAATCCACACGTCGTCAGAAATGTGAACTCTGCCGTATACATCTCCGGACACAGGGATTCGTTCGCCGACTCGAGGAATTGAGTGGTTTGCCGACAGAATCTGACTTCGATAGCCGACGAGCGTCCTCTTGCCGAGGTGGACGCCTCCAGAGGTGGTGATCAAGACGTCTTTGGCAAGATCCACATCGTCGTCAATAGTTAGGTTCCTGCCCGGGGAGATCCAGACGCCCGGGTATATGACCACGCGTTTTCCTACTCGCGCACCAGCGATCATCAGGAACCACTTCTTCAGGAGGAGGCAGGGGCCATAACGTGGGAGACCCAGCGCCAAGGACATCCCCGTTTCGTAGGATGTGACCAGAAACGACTTAAGAAATGGTGAGGACATGCTGAAGGTACGCCACCTCCTGGCGGACGCGCTCCTCGATCGTTGGGTACTGGGCAAGACACGCCTTCCCGCGCTGAATCAACGTGTCCGCCAGTTGGCTGTCCAGAGACAACTTCACCAGCTTGTCTGCGATGTCTGTGATCGAATCGCGGTCGACATACATTGCCGAGTCTCCACATAGCGCTCTCGACCATGGTTCGTCGGCGACAACCAGTGGCCTTTCAAAACGCCACGCCTCGATGATGTTGTTGCTGAAGCTCTCGAGTTTGCTCAGGAGGAGTACGTAATGAATCTGCCTAAAAAGACTTTCCAGCTGAGCTTTTGGAACCGGTCCTGGCATGAGAACCAGATCTTCCACTCCGTACTTCTTGAGCAGGGTGTTGAACCGCTGATGGAGAGGGGACCCATCAAGCGGTGCGGTAACCACAAAGATCACTGGGTGGTTGCGGATCTTGAGCTCCGCAGCCAACGCCGGAACAAGCATGACGTTCTTGTTGAGATGCCATCCGCAGAGGAACAGCCCACGTGGCGGCCCCGGGTCATGCTTGACCGTCATCCGGAACAAGGCGGTATCCTGGCTGACTTGAATTGATGGTTTGATCACCACCGTGTGTCGGAGCCCAAACAACTCTCGACCTCTCTTCTCGAGGCTTGCGTTCTCGAAGACTACTGCAGTCGCGTGTGTCAAGCCGCGGCGTCGGTACATGTCGACAACCCATCGCTTCAGGCGATTCAGTCCGCGGTAGCCTTTCCAGAAGTCAATCTCCGGGAAGTACAGGTTTGAGTCAGCAGATCCGGACACTTGGGGCCATGCGTGCGGGAATAGTCCATATCCAAAGTACGAGTAGATTATGTCAATTCGATGCCTCTTGAGATAGAACCAAGCCACACAGCATTCAAAGAGTCCCCGAGCTGCCGCGCTCCTTGGAGCTACGATGAACCGAAACGCCGCTGTTGTTTTCAGAAAGATGTGGGGCTCGGACTGGCGGGCTACTGCAAAGACCCAAGTCACGTCGGGTGTGGGTTCCGCGCAAATCGCGTGAAGGAAGTTCATCGCGACGTTCTGGCCGCCTCCGGTCTTAAGCGTCGCCAAGTTGACTAAGACTCTCATCTCCGTGGTACGACTCCTGTCGACGCCGTCTTGGGTTGGTCCGCGTTGACTGCGATCCTTCGGTCGCCTCGTGGACTACTTACCGACGCCCAGATCCGCAAGCAGATCGGCGCCGATGCGCTCGTTGTCGGCGCGTATGCGGGTGACGCCGAGAGCGACCACTTGCCGGTTGGCCTCGAGCCGTGCCAGGTGGCACGCCTGCACGATGGTCTCGGCCGAAGCGACGCCGGCTTCCAGCACAGCCTTGTCGTTGCCGATGTCCATGAATATGCCCTCGGCCTTCGTTCCGTGGTACGACAAGTTGACGACGGGGGTCCGAACTACCATCGCGAAGATGGTAGAGTGCAGGCGCGTCCCAAGCAGCAGGTCCATTCGCTTATAGAGTCCAAGCAACTCCTCGATCGAGTAGTCTCCGGTCAGAACGTGTACCCGCGGCTTCAAAGCATCGTCCACCGCGCGGTACAGTTCGAGGGCTTTGTCAAGATCGGGGTCAATCGTCACGTGCGGGATAATGACAAAATGGTGCGGGCCTTCCTTGGCCATGCGCTGGAGAACGGTCGCCATTTCGTGAGTGTATCGTTGGTCTTTGTCGTGAGGGGCCAAGCGCTTCACCGTTAGCCCGATGTATCGATGCGCCGCCGGCAGAATGTGATCGACGGCGGCCGGCAAGGCCGTCAGGCTGAACGCCAAGTCGTGGCCAAACACCTGTGCCGACGGCTCTACACGCAGGTACGGATAGCGACGCAGGCATTCCGGTTCCCGCAGCACTACGCGCCAGACCCTGTGCAAGAGTGAATTCATCAGCCTTCGGCCTACCACGCTATGCACTGGTCCGAGGGACTGCCCCCAGAGCACGGTCTTCGCTTGGCAGTTCAGGGCCAGGCCCAGCATACACAACTCGCGGACAAGCCGCATCGCGCCGATGGAACCGGGCTCGGAACAGAGAAAGCTGCCGCCCTTACTGATCACGAGGTCGGACGTGCGCAGCAAGGCACAGACCTCAAGGTCGCTGGGGTCGAAAATCAAGCGCCGCATCGCGAAGAATGCAGGCACGAGACACGCCAGCACCTTCGGCATCTCGCGAAGCAGGCGCAGTAGCAGCCCAAGCCCTCGATTACCGCCGGCGTAGAGCCGACCGACCACTGCCGGATAGAGTTCGTCCACGTGAGGGCGAAGTGCAGCATGTTCGCTTGCAAACCAAGGGTCGTGTTGCATGAACGAGGACACAGCCCTGATTCGGCAACCAGGCGCCTGTCGCCGCAGGATACCGATCGTAGCCAGTATGATGCCGAGGTCTCCCTTGTTGCGATCGGAATAGCAGTTAATGAGTGTAACGTTCATGCACCATGCCCCTCACTCGTCCACCGCCGGGTGCAACTGCAACTACTTGTGCCGCGAGAGATCCCGAATGGTCGACGGATTCTTCCTACCGGCAGGGTTCGTAGACCAGCGGTCGGTCGCGTTATCGCTTCCGCGATTGGCTGATGCAGCCGCGCCGGGGGCGCCAGCATCAAAATCCAGAACACTACGAACGCGGGGTAGGTAAAGGCATGAACAAAGAGCCATGACACCACGATAACAGCAAGGATCGCGCCAGGTCCGTGCAGGCCTTGAGTCTGCCGCACGGCAAGGGCGATGAACCAGCCGAGCAGGATCACGGGGACAACCCCGGCCTCGGCGTAGACCATGAGGACTTGGCTCTCAGGAATCACGAGCGAGTAGCCATCGGTGGGCGTGGTGCTACCCAGGCCAAGCCCTGTCAGGGGATTGCTGTTCTCAAGGACAAACGCGTACCGCGCCAGGCGTCCCGCCCGCTCGCTGCTAATCAGCGTTCCCATGTCCCACAGCCACGCGGTGGGCCGTTGGATGGTCGGTGCGTCAATGTCGAGTGGTGATCCTTCGATGAATACTAGGACGGTGCCCATTGCCACCAGAAGTCCCAGGCGATATGTCCACTTGCGGAACTTCAGGAATACCGCAATCGCTGCCAACAGAGGGACCAGTCTGTTTCCTGAGAGTAGGGCGCCGGCCGTCAGGAGAGTGAACATCAGGACGCGCGTCCTGCGGCCGAATAGATCCTCGTAGCACAGCGCGACGGTAGCACAAAGAACTGTGTATAGGCCGTACACCTGAGGACTTCCCATGATCGAGATTGCTCGGAACTGGGCACGGCTAGTCTCGAAGTGGGTCTGCCACTTGATGTCGGGGATTAGGCCAAAGAGGTTCAGGCTCACGACCGACTGGATGGTGCCCAGGACCGCCACCAGGAGGCCTGTCCAGACAATGAAGACAGCGAACCGGCGGAGGTTAAGTTTTGGGCATACCTCGTGCAGGAGCAACCCGAAGGCCGGCATCCATATCATCAGTCCCGCACCCCTGGCAGCAAGTTCTGCGTTGATGGCGTAGCTCTTGGACACGCCCTCCACCGCCAGCAGCAGCACGATCCACGCGACATAGAGGAGAATCGGGCGTGACGGAGCCTGCGGAAGGTGCGCTATCGCACGCGAATTTGCCCGCCTGTGCAGGGCGACTATCAATAGGGTCATCATCGTCGGCGCGCCGATGAAGTAGAGGGGGTTGAACCCAAGCCAGCGGAGCAGGACTACATTGAGCAGGGCAAGCAGAGAGACCGCGTAGGGGAGGGCATTGAGGAGCATCGGCTGGCTAACTAATGAGACAAGATGTCGTCGACGATTCTGGTTACGGCTTGCTGGCAAGTTTGGTCGGGCACGAGCCAGCGGCGGAGTTCGTCGCGGTAGGGAGCCGCCTGAGGCACGCCGTTGCAGAGGATATTCGCGAGCTGCGCTGGCACGCTATCGCCCGTGATCCGGCAGACGTGAGGCAAGCCGAGGAGGTACTTGGCGATATGGTTGTTACCGTAGACGAGCCGCGAATCCCCGAACCCCTGCGCATCGCGCATATCGAGCTGCAGGACGGGGATACCGGCAGCCGCCGCGTCAAGGCCAAAGGTCGTGAATGCGTTGATGACTACCATCGCATCCAGGCACTCCTCGAAGCGGCACCTGTTGTATTCGTCGTCAAGATAGTAGTTGGCGGGATCGTGTCCTTGGTCTGATTGGGTGGTTCCCACTCGGACATGCCCGTACTGTTTGGTGAAGGCGTCAAACTCGCCCTCCAAGCCGTTGGGCCGGGGCTTGATGTGTAGGTCCCATCCGGCCAACCGCGTGGCCTCGCACAATTGGGTTATCAGGCGCGACTCGATCCCAACGATCTTGCCGTAGCTGAACTTCGCCGTGCTGGCGACAGCGTACACGCATAATGGGCGGCGCGCCGTGTTGCGGCGACGTTCCCAGAGGCCGGCCTTCGCGACCCGCTCGATGGCGTAGCGGAGCTTCAGGGGATAGGTGGGCATCCAACCGCCATCACCCTGCGTCTCCTCCCAGTCCTGCCCAAGGCTGCGGTTCCAGGCGTAGACACGGTGCGAGACGTAGCCGTTCGGTACCTTCACTGGGTGGTCCCAGCTTTCCATTACAGTGAAGATGCGCTGCCCCCTAGCCACCAGCAGTTCCTGACAGCCATTCAGACTGCTGACCACGATCTTACGGGAGCCGAACGGGTTACTCATGCCGAATCCAGTCACCGCGGAGAGAAACCTATTGACACGGGACTTTCTGACCTTCGGAACGATCCGCGATAGCTCCAGGAGGATCCTCTTGGTGCCGGTGGCGCGAAACGAGGCCTGTGACCGCTTCTTCTGGTACTGATATGAGAATTCGGTCGGCGTCACGACCTCCTGAAGCGTGCGATGAACTACCCAACGGAGCCGGTGGCGGCGCTTGAGTGGCCGGAGATCTCGCGGGGTGATGCCCTGATGGTTGCCCAATTCGCGGGCTGCAAGGTCAAGTGCGTCGGCGTACCCCCACAGGTCGACACGCACCCCCCTCGCAAGAAACTCTCGCAGCAGCGGCAGCATCAGATACAGATAGATCTTGTAGTCGGCGACAACCGTGATTGTCTGGTCGGTCATGTCAGCTATCAGAATGAACGGCGGCCAAGACTTCGCGCGCGGCCATCTGCCGTCGGAGTTTGGCCCCGAAGTACGAGCGCAGGCCCAGGATAACGACAGCGCAGATAGTGGTGGCTGACGCGGCGCCTTCAGCGCCGTAGCGGGGGACTAGGATCGCCGTGAGGGCGATCTTCAAGATCCCGGTCCCGACCGCGATCTGACTCGTGACCCCCGGCATACCGCAGGCCAAGAACAAGGAGGTGTAGGGTGTTGACGCACCAAGAACGACAGCCCCCAGGAGCAGGATGTTCATGGCGGGCACGGATTCAACAAAGGCAGGCCCGTACAGTAGCGTGATTACCGGCTTTCCAACGAGGAGCGCGCATCCCAGCGCGGCTAGGAGCAGCAGGGCCAGGCGGCCGGTTATCTTCGCGTTCAACCGACAAGCGGCTGCTGGCCCAATGTCACAGTAGGCGCCGAACAGGAGTCCCGTGAGCGCCTGCGGAATACCGAGCACCGCCTGGTAGAAGAATGTGGCCACCGCGTAGTAGCCCACAGCCGCGGGCGTAAACGCTGCTGCGATGAACAGCAAGTCGATCCGAGCCAGGATGGCGTTGCCAACGACGCCGAGATGGCTGCGGAGTCCGAAGGAGTAGAGCGCCCGAAGGGTGGGGGCCGTTCGCCCGGGCGCGCTGGCTGACACGTCTCGAATGACCGGGATGGAAAACCAGACCGCAAAGCTCAATTCGGCCAGCATCAGAGCCACGAGCGCTCCCGATAGACCGGTGGATAGGCCCATCACAACGGCTACGGTTGCTGCCAGGATGGCCCAAGCGCCCGCGGTTACAAGCGTACGATAACGTCGAGTATCGTGCCTAGCCAGCAGGAGCGAGACCAGGTACAGTCGCATCAGCAGCACAGGCGAGTAGGTGACGATCACCGCGATCTCGATGGGCGTCAGCCTTCGATTGTCGAAGAACGCCATGGAGATCTGGTCTCGGCAGAGCACGAGGAAGACCATCACGGCAAGGGCCACCTGCAGGGCATTCTGAAGGGTGAGGCGGAAGCCCTCTCGCGACGACAACTCGCCGCGCTTCACGTAGTACAAAATCGCGTTGTTGAGGCTGAACGACAGCGCCACGGCAAGGAGGCCGGTGCTGTTGGTGATCAGCGAGTAGACTCCTTTCCCGTCGGCGCCGAACTTGCGCGCGATGAAGACCCCCAAGAGCACGTGGACGACTTGGTTCTGCAGGTTGCTGGCGAAGACGCTGGCGCCCTTGACGGATAGACCGCCTGGAGACAGGGCCTTGCGCAGAGGAGTGGGACACTGTTTGCACCACTGATGCCATGTATCACGCGGCGACCGTGTCATTCGCCGGCCGTCAGGAAGCGGCGGATCTTCCTCGCCAAGAAGACCTCCGTGTGCTGCTTCGAATCGCTCGTGTTGCCGCCGATGTGAGGCGTTACCAGTAGGTTGTTGTGTTCACGAGCGTAGGCCAGCAGCGGATGACGAGCGGGCCAAGCGGAACCGGAGCGCGGTTCGTCGGTGAGCACGTCCACTGCCGCTCCCGCCAGGCGTCCCGCTCTCAGGGACGAGAGGAGCGCAGACTCGTCCACGATTTCTCCCCTAGAGGTGTTGATGAGAAAGGCGCCGGGTCTCATTGTGGCGAACTGCGCCGCCCCGAGCAGGAGCTTCGTCTGCGGGGCGAGGGGGACGTGGAGGGTAATCACGTCCGCCTGCTGAAGGAGTTCCTCCAATGGCATGTAGGCGACGTTCGCATCACGCGCGATCGGGGTGGGGTCGGATGCTAGCACGCGCATGCGGAAAGCATGTGCATAGCCGGCCACCATGCGCCCCAAGCGTCCGTAGCCGACGATCCCGAGAGTCAGCGCAGAAAGCTCGCGGCCCTGAAACAGGTCACGGTCCCACGCGCCGGAAGCGGCGTGTGCACAGGCCGCCGGGAGGTGCCGGATCAGGGCCAAGAGCAGGCCCCAAGTGTGCTCGGCCGTCGCCGTGACGGTGTTGAGGAACGCCGTCTCGCCTTTCAACGACAGTACGGCGATCCCGCGGCGGCCGGCCGCTTCCGTGTCGATGTGGTTCAGCCCCGTCGTCGCCGTAGCGACGAGGCGAAGGTTGGGGGCGGCAGCCAGGAGCGATGCGTCCACGCGATGGCCGAGACGCACGATCAGGCCGTTGACATCGGCCAGCGCGGCGGGCAACTCGGCCGGGCTCAATGCTCGAGTGCGCAGTTCGGCCACGGGGCGAAGGATTGCTGACGCTTCCTCAGCGTAGCCGTCGGGCTCGGCATTGAGAATGACCGGCTTGGCACCCAATCGAGGACCCGCCGTGTTCGGGGTCCTCCTCTCACGGGAGCGGCTAGTCATGGCCGGCAGACGCCGCGCGGCCGAGCAGGAAGTCGGCCATTGCTAGGTCTTGCGAATCGTCGATGTTTAGCGAGCGCTGCTTTGGCATGATGAACGGAACCATGCGCTGGCCCCAGAGCTTCCCGTCCTCCACGAGTAAGCGGCGCGTGCAGGCGTAGATGGCTCCGTTGCGGTGGTACACATCCGGCAGATCTTGACGCAGCGATCCGGGCGGCTCGGGCGAGAATGGGTCCAACTCCCCCCCCCTCAGCAGGTACATGCGCGACGGGTGAGCGTCCTCCACGCGGTACACGCTGATCACGCTGTCGGCGTCGCCCGACATCAGAACCCCCAGGGCGCCGTCCACGTCGGCAGCCGTTCGCATCGGCGCGGTGGGCTGCAGCAGGAGGATGAAGTCGTACGCGCTGCCGCGGCGAGCTTCGCATGCTGCCAGGACATGCTTCACGACATCAACCATCGGGGTTCGATCGCCGGCCAACTCCGGGGAGCGGGGCAGCACCTCGGCGCCACACTGTCGGGCCACCGAGGCGATTTCGGCGTCGTCCGTGGAGACGTAGAACTCTCCCACCAGTCGGCTCGCCTGGGCCGCTTCGATCGACCACGCGATCAGGGGTTTGCCACCGACCAAGCGCACGTTCTTGCGGGGAACGCCCTTGGAGCCTCCCCGCGCTGGGATAATGGTCAGCACCGGGCCTTGCTTGGGTGCTCCGTCGCGGGTCATGGGTTCGACTTCAGCGGGTCGCTGGCGAAGCTCTCGAAGAGGCTCGCCAAGTCGGTGCCGGCGGCCTTGCGCAGCACGAGTTCGGCACTCATCAGGATAAGGATGATCTTCATGTTCGAGCGCTTGTGGGCGCGGTGCTCGGCGATGAGCTCATCAACGCGATCCCCAAACAAGTAGTACTGGCGGATCAGGCTGCGGGTGCTGCGCAGCAACTCATCGCATGCCTGCATCCAGAGTGGGTCGAATCGGAGCCACTCGTCGACGTTGGTATAGTACCGCTGGACGGGAAGGTGGCAAGCGCCGGCGGTCTCGCGGGCAATGCGGCGGAGGAGTTCCTCGCGCTGGACTTCGAGGCCCTGTCCCTCGGCCCAGAAGTGCCGGGGAACGCTGGGGGGCAGGCCCGTACGCTGGTATGGGATATTGGCGAACTCGGGGCAGATTCTCAGCAGGACCGGCTGGAACACTCTGTGCTGCGCACGCATGTCAGGCGGAATGCGGCAATACAGGTCGATGAGGTGCCGATCGTACATAGGAGTTAGCGTGTCTATGTAGCGCCGGATGGTCCGGTAGCGCTGCAGGATGACCCGGTGCATGCTGGACTGCAGAATGAAGTGGTCGTACGTGTTGAGCAGGTTCTCTTCACGCGCCGCTGCCAACATGCCGGCGATGCGGCCGCGGATGTTCTCCGCGGCGTTGGTCATTACCTCCGGTCGGAACAACTTCACCAGGTCCGCGAGGGGGCAGGAGAGGGCATGGCGCACGGCGTAGTCAGTCAACTGGTCGAACGTCGTCAGTTGTGCAAGCTCCTTGGTCAGGTAGATGCCACCCAGCGTCACGTCCAAGTCCAGCCCGTGCAGCAGCACGTCGCGGTCGGCATTCGCGCGAAGGAAGTGATGCCAGCAGTTCTGGATGAGCAGGTCGACATCCTCGCCGTCCAGGTAGCTCGCGCCTGACGGCGATAGGGCCGTCGCCGCGTCGATCGTCACCTCACGGTAGTCATATCCGCCAGTTCGCGCGACGAGTTTCGCCAATTCGACCTCGTCGCAGCCGCGCGTGCCCATGGTGGAACAGACGATGCCCTCGCGCTGGTCCAGCGGCACTGCCCCGGCCATCAGTCGGCTGTCGAGCCCTCCGGTAAGTGTCAGGCCGACCTTGGCTCCAGCGGTGAGGCGCGTAGTCACGGCCCGTCGGAAGACCGCCTCGGCCTCCTCAACGATCGCCTCATAAGTGATGTTGGCATCCGGAGCGTAGGAAAGCGACCAGTAACGGCTATGCAACAGCTGCCCGTCGGCGGCGAGGCGGTACACGCTGGCAGCCGGCATTGTCTCGCAGTGCCGGTAGATCGTCTGCTCGTCAAGCCGGAGCTTGTTCGAACACAGGAAGGTGAGCATGGCCTCGGTGTCGACGCTGACGTCGGCACCGGCGAGCGATAATGCCGCTGCAGGCGTGGGGGCCACCGCGGTGAGGCGACCGGGTCTGGCCACGCAGTGCTGCCGCAGGCCCATGCGGTCGGAGACCAACCATGTCTCTTCGCCAAGGCAGGCCAGCACCAGATACTCGCCGTTCAAATCCTGGAGTGCGGCGATCCCGCGACGGTCGAGGAGTTCCAGCAGCGTTTGGGCAGGCAGGGGGTGGCCGCCCGCTGGATCCAGCGCGATCCCGTCGATCAGCAGCCATCTACCGGGAGCGCCCCCAACGCTGGAGGCGGCGTACCGGTAGTCGGGCGCCCGCAGGCAGGCTGCCAGCGTCCCAGTCGGGTTTGTGAATATCGAACTCGGCGCGATCGCCGGGCCTGCCAAGTCGCGAAGGCGGCGAGCGTGCTGGCCAGACGCGACCTCCGCGCCGCACACCATGTAAATTCCGATCACGTCTATTTCCCTCTGCTCAGGGCGCTCACGCCGGCCGGCGGCCAAGGTGCCGCAGCGTCAAGCCGATCGACCATCCATGATGTAGTTCAGGTGCTTCTGTCGGGGAAACGAAAAGGAGGCAAGCGCCTCGCAGATCTGCCGCGCGGAGTCTCCAGAGCCGTAGAGGTCCGAGGGCGGATAGCGGCCGTGCGCAAGCTGGGCGCGGATCACCCGGAGGATGTCCTCCCGGTCGGCCCGGCACTGCACGAGGTTCTCGCCGTACTCCCGCCCGACCTGTCGGTTTCCGACCAGCACCACCGGCGTCCCGGTGAAGGTGCTGTCGCGGATGAAGCTCGAACTGTTCCCGATCGCGCACACGGTTCGCTTCAAGCACTTCTGGAAAGTGGTCGGATCGAGGTTCTTGACCAAGTGCAGCCACTTGTTCGAGTGGGACTCACGGTAGACACGCAGAGCCTTGGATATGTCGTCAGCGCCCGCATCGATGTTCGGCCAGATCCAGATCGTAGGATGTGCGAGTTCGTGCAGGGACTGCAGCAACTCCTCGGCGTTGGCGCGCTCGGTGCCGAACTGGGTCGTCACGGGATGGTATATGACGAGGAAGAAGGGTTTGCTGATGTCTAGTGCCGGCCCGACGCCGAGCTTGGCCATCAGGTCAGGCGGCAGATCGGTCTCAAGAGGCCGGATGTAGTCCCCAGCCGGACAGCCCACTGCATGGACACTGTCCGGCCGTTCGCCCATGCGCACCAAGTAGTCGGCCGCCCGCCGGGTGGCGGGGAAGTGCAGATGCGCGAAACGGGTGATCGCGTGGCGCGCGCACTCGTCGATACTGCCCGATACCTCGCCGCCCTGGACATGCGCGATTGGGATGTTCATGTAGGCGGAGGCGATGGCGGCGGCGAGCGCCTCGTAACGGTCACCGATGAGGAGCACCACGTCCGGCTGAAGTCGTTGGAACTCGCCGGTGAACTCGATGATGCCAAGGCCGATAGACTTGGCCATCGTGGCCGGCTGCGACCCCTCGAGCTCCATATAGACTCGCGACGCAATGCGGAAGCCTTCGTTCTCGACAATCCGCTCGGCGTGTCCGAACCGATCCAGCAGCATCGTCCCGGCGCACACCGTTAGCAACTCAAGACCGCTATGGGCCTCGATGGCCTTCATCACAGGCCACAGACGACCGTAGTTGGCCCGGTCCACCAGTACCACCGCGACACGGCGCCGGTCTTTGTTACTCAAGGTCGTTCTCCTCGATCAATTTGTCCCTTTCGAGATCGCGCTTCGCCGTTCGCCCTATCAACTCTGGCAGGCGTGCGGGTGCCATCCCCGTTCCTGGTTTCTTGCAGGCCAAGTCTTCCGCCGATATCCGTTGGCCGCGTGAGATGGGTCGGCCGGCGACGATGCTCTTGGTGAACAAGCGTCTGAGTGGCTCCATTTCCGCAGCGAGGACATCCTTGTCCACCGGGTTGGCCTCCATCCGCTCGATGAAGCGGATGCCCTGCACCAACTGTGCGAACTCCGTGGGAGTCAGCGATGCCCGCACGTCGGGGCCAAACATCTGGCGGCTCAGAGTGAAGTGGGTTTCGACAATCGAAGCGCCGAGCGTGACGGCAGCGAGCCCTGGGTAGATCGTGCCGGAATGGTCGGAGAGCCCGACGGGCACCCCGTAGCGCTCCCGCATGTCGCTCATGACGTTAAGTCCGATTCGTTCGGGCGGGCAGGGGTAGGCCGTTGTGCACTGTAGCACCGCAAGCCGCGCACCGGCCGAGGTGAGTCGTGCCACGGCATCGTCCAACTCCGCGTAGTTGCTCATGCCGCTGGAGACGATGAACGGGAGCGAGGTGGCAAGCATTGCGTCGAACATCGGGGTCGTGGACAGTTCGCCGGAGGCGACCTTCCAAGCCGGCATGCCGATGCGTGCCAGCAACTGAACAGCTTCCACCGAGAAGGGCGAACTGATGAACAGCAAGCCGCGACTCTCGGCGTGTTCCATCAGCCCGGCCCACTGCTGCTGGGTGAACTCCGTGCGCTTCCAGTAGTCATACCGCGTGCGATCCTGAACGCTAAAGTGCACTCGGAACTGCTCGAGCGGCGTGCTCTCGGCGCTGGCAATGTGTGTCTGGAACTTGACTGCATCCGCACCGGCGTCAGCGATGGCGTCCACAAAGGCGTGAGCGGTTCCAAGGCTTCCATCGTGCGCCTGAGCCACCTCCGCGATGATCAGGCAGGGGTACCCCTCACCGACCACGCGTCGTCCGACAGTGAGTGGCGTTATCGACCTGGGTTTTGGAGTGCGCATAATACGTGCGGCGGGCATAGGCTAGCCTCACTGGACGGTGCTTCTACTGGCCGCGGTGTTGCTTCGGTTGCGTGGGGAAGCGAGGTTGGTGTCGCCCCGCGGCCGCAAGGCGAGGTTAGTCAACAGCAGACTTTCCTACAGACCAAGGTTGACGCCAAGGCCTGCACGGAAGCCGCTGTAGCCGAGGCCATTGATGGGGGAGTTCCGTTGGGTGTATTCGGCGTTAATCGCAATGCGCGTGCCGCTGCTCAGGGTGTAGCCAAGGCCCGCACCAAGCGTGGAGACCTTATCCAATCGGTCGGTTAGCGGGGCCGGAGTGTCAGTCGCCCGTCTATAAGACAACCGCTGCTCCGCTCCCCGCGCTTCGAGATCGAAGCCTTTGGCCAGGCTTTGGCGAATGGCGCCGCCGAGACTCGTCAGTACGTAGTACGGCCGCGAAAACTCGTGCGAGAACTGGACGTCGCGGGCGATCGCCACCGTGACGCGGGTCCGGGCGAGCATCACGTAGCTGACGCTCACCGACGCAACCACACCCTGGAAATCGGGGATGGTCATGGAGGTCATGTTCAGTTTTCGAAACCCAATCTTCGCGCTGCCCTTGAGCAGGGCGTCCGGGGAGAGCTCAATACCGGGCATGATTCGGAATGACGAGTTGTCTCGGACGGGTTCGTCGACGAAACGTTCTTCGCCAAACTCCCCGAGCAGCGTCACCGTAGTTAGCGGCGTCAACGAGAACAGCAGGGTGCCGCTGCCGCCCGTGGTCTTTCGGTTCAGGATGGCTGCGAGACTGGTTCCCTGGAATTCGTCGTCGCCGGTGAACTCGTATTGACGCTGGAATCCTGCGAGATCAATACGGGTCTTCGCGGTCAGCCGGATGACGGCGCCGCCCCGGAAGTCGGTTTCGGTGTGGCGCGCGCGGGCGTCGATTTCGAACCCGGGGCGGTCTTTGGTGTCGAGAAACGATCCGCTGACGTAGGGCCGGATCCGATTGAGACGATACTCGGCGGTCAGCTTGTGGCTCTGGTTGACGCCGCTTTCGGTGTCGTACTTCGAGAAGTAGACGTAGTCGGCGCCGCTCGTGCCGTGCAGACGCACGGCGCCGGCGCGCAACCACCAGGCGACCTGCGGTCCGGCGGTGAAGGTGAAGTCCTGCTTGGGGTCTTCGACGGTGTTGAAGACGTTGGTGTCGACGCCGACGTTCTTGATCTGGATCGTCGGCGTGAAGGCCAGCGCGCCGAGGCGGAAACGCTGCTGTTCCCAGGGGTCGGGCTGGGTGGTCTGGGACCACGCGGGCGACGACACGCACAGCATGAGCGAAACGACGGCGACAAGGCGAAGGGGTGTCACGAGGGGAGTATAGCTGGGTTGTGGGGGTAGTCGGGACGCGGGGGAATACGGGGACGGGGATCAGGGGCCGGCTCAAGCCGGCCCCCACGTCCGTTCTCCGGGGTATCAACGTCCGGCTCAAGCCGGACGCCACGTCCCCCGTTCCCCGGGGTATCAAGGTCCGGCTGAAGCCGGACCCCACTTGCGCGTTGTTCCGACGCGATGTAGGGCCTGTACGTCGGGACGATTTCTTTGAGGCGCGAGATGACTTCGGCGTCGCAGCCTTCGATGGCGGCCTGGATGGCGATGTCTACGTGCTGCTTGATGAACTCACGGTCGAGCGGACTCTCGCGCACGACACGGTGGATGCCTTCGATCCCGCTGGGCTCTGACGACTCGTCGGTCCCGATCAGCTCCTCGTACAACTTCTCTCCCGGGCGCAGGCCCGTATACTCAATCTTGATCTCATCGTCGGGCACATGGCCGGTGAGGCGGATGAGGTTGCGGGCCATGTCGGCGACGTTGATCTGATCGCCCATCTCGAGCACGTACACGGCGCCGGGCTGAGCCTGGGCAGCGGCGTGCAGGACGAGCTGCACGGCCTCCGGGATCAGCATGAAGAACCGCTTGATGTCGGGGTGCGTGACGGTGACGGGCCCGCCGGCCTTGATCTGCTCGACGAATCGCGGTACGACGCTGCCATTCGACCCGAGCACGTTGCCGAACCGGACGGCGCAGAACGTGGTGGGCCCGGAATTCCCCAGCGTCTGGACGCAGAACTCGGCCACCCGCTTGGTGGCGCCCATGACGTTCGTCGGGTTGACGGCCTTGTCGGTCGAGATGAACAAGAACCGCTCGACGCCCCAGTTCTGCGAAACTTCCGCGATGGTCCGGGTGCCCAGGACGTTGTTCTTGAACCCTTCGGACGGGTTCATTTCGACCATCGGCACGTGTTTGTGCGCGGCCGCATGGAACACGATCTCGGGCCGCACTTCTTCGAAGACGCGCTCAATCCGCTTGCGATCGGTGATGTCGGCCAGATAGGGCCACGACGGTGTGTCGGGCCAGCGGTCGCCCACCTCGACCGAAATGAAATGCAGGCTGTTCTCGTACCGCTCCACCATGGCCAGGCGCGCGGGCTTGAGCGCAGCCACCTGGCGGCACAACTCGGAGCCGATGGATCCGCCGGCGCCGGTGATGAGCACACGTTTGCCTTCGATGAGCTTGCGCACAGGCGCAAGGTCGAGGCCCACGGGCGCCCGCGCCAGCAGGTCTTCAATCGCCAGCGGCCGAATCTGACTGACGTTTACCTCGCCCTGCACGAGGTCGCGCATGCTGGGCAGCGTGGTGATGGTGACGGCCTGGGCGTGCAACGACCGGGCGATGTTCCGAAGGCTGGCCGGCGTTTCGGACGGAATCGCGATCAGGATTTCGTCGGCCGGGTACCTCTTCAGAATGTCGGCGATGTCGTGGCGGCTGCCCAGGACGGGCAGCCCATGAATCCGTTTGCCCTTCTTGGCGGGATCGTCGTCCAGGAACCCAATCGGATTGCTGCCGTACGACGGGTTCCGGTGCATGTCGCGCACGATCATCTCGCCGGCATCCCCGGCTCCGAGGATCAGCACCCGCTTGCTGGCGTACCCGTGCCGCGCTTCCCGGAGCACACGGCGGGTCATCCGCACGCCGCCCATGAACATGATCAGCAGGAAGCTGTCGATGATGAACACGGACCGGGGATACGGGCCGAGGCCGGCGATGCCGTACACGGCGAACCAGAAGATTCCGCTGCTCAGGAATACGCCAACGGCGATGCGCTGGAGGTCCCAGATGCTGGTGTACCGCCACAGGCCTTCGTACAGGCGCAGCGGGATGAAGACGGCTGACCGGATCACGATCAGCCACAGCAATGTCACCTTCCACACGCGCGCCGCATCGGGGGGCACGGCCCAGTCGAACCTCAGCGCGAAGGCGAGGTAGCTGGAGAGGACGATGAGGATGATGTGGATGACGGCCGAGGTGACACGCCGGTGCTCGAGCGCGAAACGGATCGCGCGTCCGAGGACGAGAGTGCGGTATCGGCGGAGGGCAGTCATCTGATTACCTAATCGGCTACTTGCGAGACGGGATGCACTCTCACCCTTCGCTCGGACTCGACATGCCGGGCGTGGATCATTGTTCCGCCGAGGCGGCTGCCCGGACTTTGCCTATCTGCAGCAGCCGGAGCTTTCGATACAGGTTCGTGCGCTGGATGCCCAGCGCGCGGGCGGCGTCGGGGATACGGCCCCGGTGGCGCGCCAGCACATTGCTGATGTATTCGCGCTCGAACTGCATCCGGGCCTGGCGCAACGTGGCGCCGTGACTCTTGGGTGACGGGGCGGTTTCGCCGCTGTTCGGGTGCTCGAGGCGCAGGTGGCGCATGAGGGCGTCAATGCCCACGTCGCCGTCGTTGGAGCCGAGCACCAGCGCATCAATCAGGTCGTTCAGTTCGCGGGCGTTGCCTTGCCACGGCAAGGCGCCCAGGACGGCCAGCACTTCGGGTGCCAGTTTCTTCTCGGCCAGGCCGCGCTGGCGGCACGCCCGCGCCAGGAAGTACCCGGACAGGTCAGGGATATCTTCGCGGCGCTCCCGGAGGGCGGGCACCTTGACCGTGATGGCCGACAGGCGCTTGAAGAGGTCGGGCCTGATCCGGTCTTCGTCCCGGTCGGACAAGAACCGGGGATCGAGGGCGGTCATGGGCCGCACGCGGCACGGCTCGGGTTCTATCCCCGCCCCAATCAGCGCTACCCCTTCGTCCAGGATCTGCACCAGGCGCGCCTGCACACGGTCGGGAAGCATCTCGGCGTGCGCGATGTAGATGGTGCCGCCGCGGGCACGATGCAACAGCGAACCCACGGCCACGTGCTCGGGGCCGGTGCGCGGCCGCACGCCGGAGCCGGGCATTGGGTTGGGACGGTGCGGGGCGGCTGTGCCGAACAACTCCATCTCGAGGGTGGAGTGGTTCGCTTTGTCGCAATACACGGCCACAAACGGCGCGCCCTGCTCGTGGGCGACGGCGTGGATCGTGCGGGCCACCAGGCCGCGACCGGTGCCGGGCTCGCCAGCCAGGAGGACGCCGCCGGGCATCGCGGCGGCACGTTCGACGTCGGCGGACAACTCGCGCATCCGCGCGGAGTGGCAGATGAGGCCGAGAGACGACGATGAAGAGAGTGAGTCGTGCATGATGACGCCTGGGAGAACCCCCGGACCTAACCCGACTTCGTTCTTCGAACTACGTCGAGGCCTCGCCGGAGCGCTTGGCGCGTAGGCGGGAGGTCCGGGGCTACGTACGGTCGGGGTACGAACGTAGGGATAGCTCCGCCCCGTGACTTACAACGGCCGGTTCCGACAGGGAGGGATCGGAATCCGTTGGAAGCGACACGTCGGGGACCGGGAGTATCGACCCGGCCCACGAGCATTCCGTCAAGCCGAGTTGTCCGATACAGACAATCGGCACAGGCAGCGGCGACTACACAAGGGCCCGCGGAGGAGGTTCCGGGGGCCGCCCAGTCAGTTGCTCATCAACCTTCGCTAAGTCAGGGTCGCCGTCTTTGCGCTCGCGCACCGGCAACGGCACCACCTGACTCTGTATCACGGCGCTCAGGGGCAACCAGCCGCGCCAGTGACACTCAAAACACGAAAACGGCCGCTTCCTCACGAGGAGCTTGGCCGGTCGTTCCCACCACCTGGTGTGGGAACGGTGCAGGCGCCACGATCCGCACGCGGGACACTGGGTCATACGTAAAAACCCTGACCGCCTGGACCGGTTTCCAAACCTGACTTGCGTTTTGAAACCGCTTGCATGGACGGACGGACTCCGCGTTTTCGCAACATCACGCGGAACTTCGTATCCGGGGCGCCAACGATCCTGTCTACTGCGGGGACAAGTGTGCCCGAAAGCAGACAGAGCGTGGTAACGCCATATTGCGTCACAACCCCCCGGAATCTCGAACGAATGCCGTTGTCAGCATTTGACGCGGGCATACCGCGAAGATGCGGGGGGCTGGCTTCTCGCGTGATGTTGTGCCGGCTATCTTAATACAGATCCGACCCAAAAAGGGGGATGTATCAAAATAGTTACAAGAGCGTGACCCGGCTGTCATCCCTGATACCGGGATGTAGGAGATTTACGGGCTCGGCATCCCCGGCCGGGCCGGTCAGCCAGCCCCGCCAGTTACACGAACGGCACTGGACGGCCCGCCGCCAGGTCACCTGGTGGCCGGTCTTGGTCCACCAGCGGGTGTGGGAAACGACGAGGACTGTTCCGCAGCACAGAGGACATCGTTTCATAAGGGCGACATTCTGCACCCGGGGGCAGGGTGGGGGGCAAGCGCCAAACTGCGTCGCGGGGCGGGAGGGAGGCAGGTGGCGGGGGGTGGCGCGAGATTGCGTGGGGGGGGAGGGAGAGAGGAAGCGGTCAGTAGGGAGTAGTCAGTAGTAAGTAGTCAGTAGTAAGTAGTCAGTAGGAGTAGGCGGCGGGCTCCAGACTCTCCTGCTGTCTACTGACTACTGACTACTGACGACTTCCCACCGTCCCTACTGTCCCGTCCCAAACGCTGGGGCGGTGAGTTCGATGTCGGCGGCGGAGATGCCGAGGCGTGAGTCCAGCCGGAATCGCAGCGCGCCCTGACGTGTTTCGTCCTGTACCCCCACCAGATAGTCCCAGGCGTGCAGGGTCCGCGCGGGTCGGCCATTGTCCTTGGCCTGCAGCATTTCCCGCCGGTCCATGAGTGTCTGCCCCCACCGATCCGGGGCCGAGTCGAGGAAGATGCCAAAGTTGCCGAGGCGGCTGCCCGGGTAGAACATGCCGTCGTGCAACGACAAGTCCGGGTCGAGAGAGAAGCAGGCCTGGTGGGTCAGCCACGACGCGTCGTACTTGAAGCGGATGTGTCCGCGATCGTGCGATAACCATCCGACACGCGTGGGCGCCGCAACGAGGTCCGCATCCAGCCATACCTCGAGGGTGTCGGAGAGCGGCCGCGTGGTTGGGCCGCGACGCGCGGCGGTCATGACGCTGCGGGCGGCTTCTTTGGCGCCCGCCTCCTGACGGGAAGCTCGAGGTCCTGCAGTTTCCTGCCAAGCTCGTCGTCATTCGCCAGCAGGTCGAGGTGGCGCTCCAGCATCAGCACTTCGAGAATGCGCAGGAGGGTGCCGAGAGAGACGGCCGGGTTGCCGTGCTCGGCTCGGTAGAGGGTGACGCGCGAGATGCCGGCCCGTTCGGCAACCGTCGCGGCCGAGAACCGGCGCCGCAGGCGTGCCAGCCTCAGGCGCTCGCCCAGGGCCGCCAGCCGCGCTTGGGACGACGGGAACAGCCGCTGCGGCTTAGCTGGCATAAGGATGCTTATTATATACGAATGGGCGCTAAATTGCGAACAATGAGGATGGTCTCAGGCCTATGTCCTGCGGCCTGCGGCCTGGATGCTGTACGTAGCCGATTCCAGAATGGGTTCAAAAACGGAATTCGCGGTTCCGGAATGGCACAGATCGGCCATCGGCTATCGCCGAAAGCCGAAAGCCGAAGGCCGAAGGCCGAAGGCCGAATTTGTCCGTCTTGACGCGCGTGCGTATGTCATACAAAATGTTAGACATGCAGAAGGACTCGGTCTCGATTCGCGAGTTGCAGCAGAATCTCAAGCGCGTCCTGGCGCAGGTAGAGCGAGGCCGGACCATTGAGGTGACGCGGCGGCGGCGGCCGGTGGCACGCCTCGCGCCGGTGCGCGCCGACGGTCCGATCTCACCGTGGCCGGATCTCGAGGCTCGCGTGCGCGCGGTGTTCGGCGGTCGTGTCGTCACACCAGGAGGATTGGACGCCGTATCTGAGGGGCGAGGCGAGCGGTGACGACCTACGTCGATTCGAGCGCGATCGTGCCGGTCTACGTGCCCGAACGTCACTCGGCTACTGCTCGTCGCGTGCTTCTTGGGCTGGCGCAAGTGCCGTGGACGCCGCTGCACGCGCTCGAGGTGCCGAACGCATTTCTGCTGCTGGTGGCGCGCGGGCTCATCACCACCGATGAACATCGCGTGATTCACAGCCACCTGAAGGACGATATTGACGCACAGCGGCTCGTTCGCGTCCCCCTCGACTGGGATCGGGTGTTCACGAGCGCGTGCGAGCTGTCTGAAGAGCACACGGCCCGGTTCCTGACGCGAAGTCTGGACCTCCTGCATGTGGCCGCCGCACTCGCCGCAGAATGCCGGGTGTTCGTGTCGGGCGACGACCGTCAGCTGGCCGCGGCCAAGGCGTGCGGATTGAAGGTGGTGGATATCAAGGGGTAGGCTTGCGGCCTGCGACTTACGGCCTACGGCCTGGATGCTGTACGTAGCCCCGGGCCTTCAGGCCCGGGGTCCCCCGGGGGGAACCCCCCCGGGGGCGGGCGGGAAAGAGGGGGGGCCGGGGGGGGGCGGAAGGGCCCCCCCGCCC
>CAYJPV010000002.1:68646-114941 GCA_964372095.1 uncultured Vicinamibacterales bacterium
TGCTGTACGTAGCCCCGGGCCTTCCGGCCGGGGGTCCCCGGGGCTAAAGCCCCGGGGCTACGTACTACAACGAGTCGTCGCCGGGCGTGCCGAAGTCGCCACCGTCGCCGTCAGGGCCGCCGCCTTCGCCGCCGCCCGACATCTCCTGCTCCATGGCTTCGTCGATGTCGCCGCCGAAGTCTTCGCCCATCTCCCGGCCCATCTTCTTCATGAACTGGGCGACGGCTTTTGGGTCGTCTTCGTCGAGGCCGCCAAGGGCCGAGGGGTCGGCCATCGCCTCGAGACGGGCTTCTTCCGACTTGGGTGACGCAAACCGCGACCACAACCGCTCGAGGTCGGCACTGCCACACGCCTTGCAGCGCACCTCACCCACGCGGTCGCGCACCATCACCAGCGCGGTCGTCTTCCGGTGGCAGGCTCGGCACTCGAATTCGTAGATGGGCATCGGGTGATTCTTGCAGGGGCAAGGGGCAAGGGGCAAGGGGCATCCGCCGTCGCCCTTCGGGCTATGGCGGACAGGTGGGATTCGCCTGGTCCCGCGGCCATTCTAACAAATGCGCCGGGCGTTCGCCTTCGCCCTTCGGGCGATGGTCTATGACAGGTCGCCGTCATTTATCCCGGAAATCTGACGGCAAGGCAACAGGGTGGCCATCCGCGGAGGTAGAGAGTAGACAGTAGGCAGTAGACAGGGGCGGCGGCGGCTGTTGCGCCTACTTCCTACTTCCTACTGACTACTGACTACTGACTACCGCTCGTTCCCGATCCCGAAGAACCCCCCAATGATCGCCCGCAGTTCGCCGAGGGATTCGGCCTTGTTGACGGCCACGCGGAGGTGGGAGCCGTTCTCGAACCCCTTGGTATACCAGGCGCAGAGGGCGCGGAGTTTGTTGATCACCCACCGTTCGCGCCCGCGGGCGGGGGCGTCCCGTACGGAATCCCCGGGGTCGCGAACGGAATGGCGGAATCCTGCGGGTTCGTCCACCCGTTCGTGGATGAGCAGGTCCATGTAATCGAGCAGGAAACGCCCGCGGTCGTGCAGCGTGACCTCGCGCATGGGACGGCCGGCCAGCAGGTCGCGCGTCTGGGCAAACAGCCACGGGTTGCGCAGGATGCCGCGGCCCACCAGCACACCGGCGATGGCCGACTGGCCGAGGCGCTCGACAATCTGCGCGGGCTCGATGAGGTCGCCGCACCCGTACACGGGGATCTTCACGGCCCGGGCGACCTGCGCAATCAGGTCCCAGTCGGCATGGCCGTGATACTGCTGCGCGGCGGTCCGCCCATGCACGGCCACGGCCGCGGCGCCAGCCTGCTCGACCATCTGCGCCAGCAGCGGCGCGTTCACCGCGCGTTCGTCCCACCCGGCGCGCATCTTCACGGTCACCGGAATCTTCACGGCCTTCACCATCGCCGCCACGATGGCAGCGGCGTGTTCGGGCTCGCGCATCAGGCTGCATCCGGCGTTGTGTTTCGCGATCTTGGGTACGGGACAGCCCATGTTGACGTCGATGACGTCAGCGCCCATCCGCTCGATCACCAACGCGGCCCGGGCCATGTGTTCGGGATCGCCGCCGAAGATCTGAATCGAGACGGGCCGCTCTTCTTCGGTGTATTCGGCGTACTCGAGCGTCCGGTCGATGCCCCGGATGATCGCCTCCGAGCTCACCATCTCGGACACCACCAGCCCGCACCCGCCCTGGCGCTTCACCAGCCGGCGAAACGCGGTGTCGGTCATGCCCGCCATGGGGGCAAGGACTAGGGGGCTTGGCAGGGTGAACATAGTCAGAAGCAAGAAGCAAGAAGCAGGAAGCAGACAGTAGGAAGTAGTCAGTAGGCAGTAGGCCCCAATCCCCAATCCCTAATCCCCAGCCCCCGATTTCCGAATGAGCCCCGTCGTCGAGTGCCCCTGCTCGATGGGGACACGAATCACGACACCGCCGCGGGCTTCGACGGTGTCTCTGCCGACGATGGCGTTGTGGGCCCAGTCGGCGCCTTTGACGAGCACGTCGGGCTGGAGGGCGAGGATGATCTCGTGCGGCGTTTCCTGGTCGAAGACCACGGCCACGTCCACGACGGCCAGGGCGGCAATCACCTCGGCACGTTCCTGTTCGGGATTCACGGGCCGGCTGGGGCCCTTGTTGGCGCGCACGGAGCGGTCCGAATTGACGGCCACAATCAGTGCGTCACCGTGCGAGCGGGCTACGGTCAGATACCGGACGTGGCCGGGGTGCAGGATGTCGAAAACGCCGTTGGTGAAAACCACACGTTTCCCGTCGCGACCCAGTTGTTCGCGCCACGCAACGGCGGAGGGAAGGGACAGGACGGACATAGTCGGCTTGCGACCTGCGGCTTACGGCTTACGGCTTTACGGTTTCCTTAAACGAAACCTTTCCCGAGAAGGTCCACGAATGGCGCGGGCGGTAGATGCCCACGTCGTGCGTGCGCGACTTCACGCGGAAGCTGTAGAGCAGCCGGTGATAATCGTACGGGAACCCGTCGAGTTTGTGCAGCGCGACGTCGATCTTGTACGTGCCCTGCACGAGGTCGAGGGCGTCGATGACAAACGTCACCTCGGCCTGGCCGCTCAGCGTATCGGCTTTCAGTTCTTCGATATCGGTGTTGGTGCCGTAACAGCACACGCCGTCGACGTTGAAGATGCCGACGCCCACCACGAAGTCGGTCAGCGGCTTCTTCGTGTCGAGGGTCAGGCGCACTTCCACACGTTCGCCGGCGTAGAACACGCGGGACGGCTCGCCATCGCCGCCCACCAGCACGACGTTCGTGATCTCGGCTTCGCGCGACCCCCCCGGCCCTGCGCCGGCTTTTAAAATTTCTTGCGGCGGGCGCGGCCCCGCCGCGCCCGGGTCTTCCGGGCCATGGGCCACGGGCCACGGGGCAAGGGCGTCGGCTTCGCCGACGGGGGCACCCTCGGGTTGAGTCCCAGTCAGGTCGGTTCCTACCGCATCTTCACTGGGTTTGGGCGACAAATCCAAAGTGCCGGTGCCGCGGGAAGTGGCGTCGGGGCTGCCGGAGTCGCCTGAGGCATCGACGGCGGCGCGGGCCTTGGCGTCCATCTCGGCCAGGTGACGTTCTTCCTGCTTCTCGACGTCAACGATATAAGCCGAGGTGACACGACGGGGATCGCCGTGGCCGCGCGTGCGGCCGCTGTCGAGCCACAGGGCTTCGTCGCAGAACCGCTCCACGAGGTTCAGCGCGTGGGTGACGAGCAGAATGGTCTTGTTGCGCCGCCGGAACTCGGCAAACTTGTCGAGGCACTTGTGCGTGAACGACTCGTCGCCGACGGCCAGCACTTCGTCGATGAGCAGCACGTCGGGGTCCACGTGGATGGCCACGGCAAACCCGAGGCGCATGTACATGCCCGACGAATAGGTTTTCACCGGCGCGTCGATGAAGTCTTCCAGTTCGGCGAACTCGACAATTTCGTCGAACCGCTGCGTAATCTCCTTCTTCGACAACCCGAGCATGATGCCGTTGATGAAGACGTTCTCGCGGCCCGAGATTTCGGGATGGAACCCGGCACCCAGCTCGATCAGCGCCGAAATGCGGCCGTCCACGCTCACGGTGCCGCTGGTGGGCTTGGTGATGCCCGCCACCACCTTCAGCGCCGTGCTCTTGCCCGACCCGTTGCGGCCCACGATCCCGAAGGTGCAACCTTTGCGGACGGAAAACGACACGTCGCGCAGGGCCTGGAAGGTTTCTTCCGGCTTCAGCTCGCCAATCAGCGTGCCCTGCAGGATGGCGCTTTTCAGCGTCGCAAACTGCTTGCGCTGCGCGTATCGGCGGTAGATCTTCGTGACGTTGGAAACATCGATAGCATTACTCATAGGCTTACGACTTGCGGCTTACGGCTTACGGCACAAGGCAAAGGCTTACGACTTGCGGCTTACGGCACAAGGCAAAGGCTTACGGCCTGCGACTTGCGGCTTGCGGCGGCGTACGGCACAGCAGTCGGCGGTTCAGGCCGCGAGCCGCCGGTCGCGAGCCGCAAGCCTGTTTCTACACTTCCTCCGCGAAGCTGTCCCTGAGCCGATCGAAAATGAAATACCCGAACAGGAAGAGCACGATCGAGGCGCCGCCGAGCGACAGCAGCCACTTCCAGTGCCCGAACCCGCCGGGGAAGAACAGCAGTTCCTGATACGAAATCGCGAGGTGCGAGAACGGGTTGATGTCGAGCCAGGTTTTGTACCCGCCGACGGCGGCGTCGTTCATCGAATAGATGATTGGCGTCGCGAAAAACCAGAACGTGATCAGGTTGCCGATGATGTCCTTGAGGTCGCGGAAGTGCACGGTCAGCGCCGACACGAGCAGCGCCAGGCCGGTGGTGAACATCAACTGCACCAGCACAACCACGGGGAACCACAGCAGGTCCCAGCCGTCGGGCCACGCGCGGCCTTGCGTCACGGCATAGTAGCCAATGAACGCGGCCACAATCGGCAGGCCCAGGAAGAAATGCACCATGTTCGCCAGGACCGTGACGATGGGCAGCACCTCGGCGGGGAACAGAACCTTCTTGATCAGATTGCCGCCGGCGATGAGGACGTTGGCCGACTCGAGCACGGACGAACTGAACCACGTCCACGGCAGGATGCCGCAGAACATGAACAACGCGTACGGCTGCAGCCCCACGGCCCGGTTCGGCAGCACGGTGGAAAACACGAACGTATAGATCAGCAGCATCAACAGCGGGTTGATGAACGACCAGAAGTAGCCAAGCACCGATCCGCGGTACCTCGCTTTCAGTTCGCGCACCACCAGCGACTGAATCAGCTGACGATACTTGAGGAGGTGTTGGAGGTTCTTGAACATAGAAGGCCTGCGGCTTACGACTTGAGGCTTACGGCGACAGCCAACAGCCAACAGCCGGCCGTAGGCCGTAGGCCGCAAGCCGTAGGCCGACTCGTCGTCGTCACATTACTTCCAAAACGACGACGGTGATGTTGTCCGGGCCGCCGCCGGCGTTGGCGGCGTCGACGAGCGCCTGACACACGCTCGCCACATCGCCGCCGTTTCCGTTCCCCATCAACAGCGCAATCTGGTCGTCTGCCACCGGCGTGGTGAGGCCGTCCGAACACAGCAGCACACGATCGCCGCGTTCCAGGGTGAGCTGCGTGATGTCGGGCTGCGGGTCGCCGCCGCCGGTCAGCGCGCGCGTGACGAGGTTGCGCCACGGGTGCGTGCGGGCATCGGCTTCGGTGAGCTCGCCCAAGGCGGTCTGCTCCTCAACCCACGAGTGGTCGCGCGTCAGCCGCGAAAGCACGCCATCGCGCCACAAGTACGCGCGCGAATCGCCCACGTGGGCAAGTAAGCCAGACAAGGGGCAAGGGGCAAGGGGCAAGGGGCATCCGCCGTCGCCCTTCGGGCTATGGCGGACAGGAGAGGAAATCCCGGGGATGTCCCCGGCGCCCTGGCGCCAGTCGCCGTCGCGCAGGAGCAGGGCAATGGCGGTGGTGGCCATGCCGCTCAGTGCGGGATCGTCCTGCACCCGCGTCTCGATCGCGCGGTTGGCCAGCTTGAAGGCCGACACCAGCCTGGTGCCATCGGTGCCCAGTTCGGGATCGAAACCAAACGGCCACGTGAAAACCCTGGAATCGACACGGTCGGTGGCTTCGACAAACGCCTCAATCGATTCCGCCGCCACGCGCGACGCCACTTCGCCGGCGGCGTGGCCGCCCATACCGTCGCACACCACCCACAACCCCAGGTTCGGGCGCGCCGCGACGGAATCTTCGTTCGATTCGCGGCGGAGGCCGGTGTGGGTCAGGGCGGAGGAGGATATGAGCATAGGGAGCAGGCTATCGGCTTTCGACTTTCGGCTTTCGGCGGCAATCGGCTGGGCGGCTTGCAGGCCCGTCATACCTGCTACTACTGACTACTTTCTACTTACTACTTCCTACCTCGTCCCTCTCCCCTTCCGCTCCGATACGTGCATCTTCGTGGCGACGTTGATGCGGGTCATGGCTTTCAGCAGCGACACGCGCGCTTTTTCGATGTCGATGTCGGCCACGCCGGTGCGGGCGGCCTGCAGCCGTTCTTCGGCGCGGCGTCGTTGTTCTTCGGCCCGCTCCACGTCGATCTCGTCGCTGCGTTCGGCCACCTGCGCGAGCAGGCGAACCTTGTCCGGCAGAACTTCGGCAATGCCGTTCGCGATCGCCAGGTTCGTGATCTCGGTGCCCTTGCGGAACCACGCGGGACCCACCCGCAGGCGCGTGAGCAGCGGCGTGTGGCCGGGGAGGATGCCCAGATTGCCTTCGCTGCCGGGCAACTGGACTTCGTCCACTTCCTCGTGGGCCACGGCCCGGTCGGGAGTCACGATCTCGAGGTCGAGGTGGGTGGGTAGTGACATATGGGAGTAGTCAGTAGTCAGTAGTCAGTAGAAGGACGGAGAGGGACGCGGGAAACCCATGCCCCATGGGGACCCCGGACCTAAAGGTCCGGGGCTACGTACGAGTCGCGAGTCCCAAGCCCCGAGTCCCGAGCCCCGAATCCCTAGCCCTTCATCTTCTCGGCCTTCTCGATGGCCTCTTCGATGGTGCCAACCATGTAGAACGCCTGCTCGGGCAGAGCGTCGTGTTTGCCGTCCACGATCTCCTTGAAGCCGCGGATGGTTTCTTTCACGGGCACGTATTTGCCCTTCAGGCCTGTAAACTGCTCGGCCACGTGGAAAGGCTGCGACAGGAACCGCTGGATCTTGCGGGCCCGCGACACGGTGAGTTTGTCGTCTTCCGACAACTCGTCGATGCCGAGAATCGCGATGATGTCCTGCAGATCCTTGTACCGCTGCAACACCTGTTTCACCGACCGCGCCACGTTGTAGTGTTCCGCGCCAATGACGTGCGGGTCGAGGATGCGCGACGTGGACGCCAGCGGATCGACGGCGGGATAAATCCCCAGTTCCACGATCGCGCGCGACAGGTTCGTCGTGGCGTCGAGGTGAGCGAACGTGGTGGCCGGCGCGGGGTCGGTATAGTCGTCGGCGGGCACGTAGATGGCCTGGACGGACGTGATCGAACCCTTCTTCGTCGACGTGATCCGTTCCTGCAGCTCACCCATTTCAGTCGCCAGCGTAGGCTGATAGCCGACGGCCGACGGCATGCGGCCGAGCAACGCCGACACTTCCGAACCGGCCTGGGTGAAGCGGAAGATGTTGTCGATGAACAGCAGCACGTCTTTGCCTTCGGCGTCGCGGAAGTACTCCGCGACGGTCAGGCCCGACAGCGCCACGCGCAGACGCGCGCCTGGCGGCTCGGTCATCTGGCCGTAGACCAGCGCCGCGCGCGACTTGCTGATGTCTTCGGTGTTGATGACGCCGCTTTCCTGGAACTCGATCCACAGGTCGTTGCCTTCGCGGGTCCGTTCGCCGACGCCCGCAAACACCGACACACCGCCGTGTTTCAGGGCGATGTTGTGGATCAGCTCCTGAATAATGACGGTCTTGCCGACGCCGGCGCCGCCGAACAACCCGATCTTGCCGCCCTGCAGGTACGGCTCGAGCAGGTCGATGACCTTGATGCCGGTCTCGAACATCTTGGCTTCGGTGGCCTGATCTTCCAGTGTCGGCGCGGGGCGGTGAATCGGCCACCGTTCGGCCGAGTTCACGGGCATGTCGGGATAGTCAACCGGCTCGCCCAGGACGTTCAGCACGCGTCCCAGCGTGGCCGGGCCGACGGGCATCGTGATGCCTTCGCCCAGGTCCACGGCGATCATGCCGCGCTGCAGGCCGTCGGTGGGTTTCATGGCCACCGCGCGCACGCGCCCTTCGCCCAGGTGCTGTTCCACCTCGGCGACAACGTCAATGTGTTCCCCGGCCACGTCGGCCTGGATCCGCAAGGCGTTGTAAATCGGCGGCAGGTGCCCGCCCTCGAACTCGACGTCCACGACCGGTCCAATGATCTGGACGATGCGGCCTTCACGGACAGTAGCAGCGGCTGAACTCATGTCTTCGCATCCTCTTGGGATTGGGGGTTGGCCAGTATGGCTGTTCCCTAATCCCCAATCCCTAATCCCTAATCCCCAGCCCTAAAGCGCCTGCGCGCCCGAGACCACTTCGATGATCTCGCGCGTGATGGCGGCCTGGCGCACCTTGTTCATATAGAGCGTCAGGCTTTCAATCATGTCCTGTGCGTTGCTGCTCGCCGAGTCCATGGCCGTCATGCGCGCGGCGTTTTCGGCCGCGGCGCTTTCGAGCAGCGCCCGCCACACCTCGATGCGCACGTACTGCGGCAGGATGTGGTCGAACAGCTCGGCGGCGTTCGGCTCGTAGATATAGTCCACGCGCGACGCCGCTTCCACGTGTTCGAGCGACTCGCGCGGAATCGGCAACACCTGCTCCACCACCACGCGCTGCTGGAGCACCGACTTGAACTCGTTGTAGACCAGGTACACCGCGTCCACCTTCTCGGTGGTGAACTGGTCGGCCGCTTCGTCCGCAATCTCCTTCGCATCGTCAAAGCTGAGGCGCTGGAAGATGTTGATGCGCTCGTAACAGACGTCCAGGCCGCGGCGCACGAAGAAGTCGCGGCCTTTGCGGCCGATCAGCCCCAGACGTACGTGGCGCTCGGGGTCGGACAGGACGAAGGAGCCGGCCGCCTTGATGATGTTCGTGTTGAAGCTGCCGCACAGCCCCTTGTCGGCTGTCAGCACAAAGACCAGCGTCGTACGTTCCGGGCGCTGGGCCAGCAGCGGATGCGCGGACGGATCGCTGCGGCTCGCCAGGTCGTTGAGCAGCCTGCGGGTCTCGTTGGCGAAGGGCCGCGCGTTCAGGATGCGCTCCTGCGACTTGCGCAACCGCGACGCGGCGATCATCTTCATCGCCTTCGTGATCTGCTGCGTGCTCTTCACCGCACGGATGCGGCGACGGAGATCGATCAGTGATGGCATCGGCTATCGGCTTTCGACTTTCGGCCTGACAACAGTGGGAAGTGGCAAGTAGTCAGTAGTCAGTAGTAAGTAGTAAGTAGGCAATCGGCGGTCGCGGTTCCATGCTGTCTACTGCCTACTGACTACTGACTACTGCCTACGCAGCGGTCTTCTGTCTCGCTGCGAAGGTTTCTCCAAACTCCTTGAGCGCGGCGCTCACCTCGGCCTTCAGCGCGTCGTCAAACTGCTTCTTCTCGTCGAGCGTCCGCAGGATGGCCGGCTTGCGCAGGTCGAAGAAGCGGTACATCTCGGTTTCGTATTCGCCCACCTGATCGACGTCCACCGGATCGAGGAAGCCGTTGGTGCCGGCAAAGATCATCAGCACCTGCTTCTCGACGGGGATCGGCTGGTACTGGGGCTGCTTGAGCACCTCGACCAGCCGGCGGCCGCGGTTGAGCTGGGCCTGCGTCGACTTGTCGAGGTCGCTGCCGAACTGGGCAAAGGCCGCCAGTTCGCGGTACTGGGCCATGTCGAGACGCAGGCTGCCAGCCACCTGGCGCATCGCTTTCACCTGGGCCGAACCGCCGACGCGCGACACCGAGTTGCCGACGTTAATGGCCGGGCGCACGCCCTGGTGGAACAGGTCGCTCTCGAGGAAGATCTGGCCGTCCGTAATCGAGATCACGTTCGTCGGGATGTACGCCGACAAGTCACCCGCCTGCGTCTCGATGATCGGGAGCGCGGTGAGCGAGCCGCCGCCGAGTTCTTTGCGGAGTTTCGCGGCGCGTTCGAGCAGGCGCGAGTGCAGGTAGAACACGTCGCCCGGATACGCTTCGCGGCCCGGCGGGCGGCGGAGCAGCAGCGAAATTTCCCGGTACGCCTGCGCGTGTTTCGAAAGGTCGTCGTAGACGCAGAGCGCGTGGCGGCCGTTGTCGCGGAAGAACTCGCCAATCGTGCACGCCGAGAACGGGCTGATGTAGAGCATGGGCGCCGGATCGGACGCGGTGGCCGCGACCACGATCGTGTATTCCATGGCGCCGGCTTCTTCGAGCGTCTTGACCACCTGCGCCACCGTCGACTGCTTCTGGCCGATGGCGTTGTAGATGCAGATGACGTTCTGGCCCTTCTGATTGATGATCGTGTCAATCGCGATGGCCGTCTTGCCGGTCTGGCGGTCGCCGATGATCAGTTCGCGCTGACCGCGGCCGATGGGCACCATCGCGTCGATGGCCTTGAGGCCGGTCTGCAGCGGCTCCTTGACCGGCGACCGATCGACGACGCCAGGCGCGATCCGCTCGATCGGCGCGAACGTGTCCGTGAGGATGGGTCCCTTGCCGTCAATCGGCTGTCCCAGGGAGTTGACCACGCGGCCGATCATCGCGTCCCCGATCGGGACAGAGATGATGCGCCCCGTGCGCTTCACCAGGTCGCCTTCTTTGATGGCGTGGTATTCGCCCAGCAGCACGCAGCCCACGCTGTCCTCTTCCAGGTTCAGCGCGATCCCATACACCCCGTGCGGGAACTCCAGCATCTCTCCGGCCATCGTCTTTTCGACGCCGTGGACCCTGGCGATGCCGTCGCCCACCGAGATGACGCTGCCCACTTCCGCAACGTCCACGTCAACGGCGTGGCTGCCAATCTGCTCACGAATGATCTTGGAGATTTCTTCGGCTCGGATGTTCATGGTCATCTCACGGCTTGCGGCCTGCGACTTACGGCTTACGGCATTGCTTCTTGCTTGCTGCTTCTGTCCGTAGGAAGTAGTCAGTAGTCAGTAGGTCGGGCATTCGCGTTTCTACTGTCTACTTACTACTTACTACTGCCTACTTCTTGCTTCGTGCTTGCTGCTTCTGTCCGTAGGAAGTAGTCAGTAGTCAGTAGGTCGGGCAGTGGCGTTTCTACTGTCTACTTACTACTTACTACTGCCTACTTCTTGCTTCTTGCTTCCTGCTTCCTGCTTCTGTCCGTAGGAAGTAGTCAGTAGTCAGTAGGTCGGGCAGTGGCGTTTCTACTGTCTACTTACTACTTACTACTGCCTACTGGTTACCCGCTACACAGCGCCAGCAAGCCTCTCCCGCATCTTCTCGAGCTGGCGCCTCACCGACCCGTCGTACACCGTGCTGCCGATGCGGGCGACGACGCCGCCGAGAATGTCGGGGCTCGTGCTGGTCTGCATCAGCACCTTGCGCCCGGTCAGCGCGGTCAGCTTGCCCTGGAGGGCGGCTTCGCGTTCCGGCGCCAGGGGCACGGCTGTCGTAATCTCCGCGCGCACGACTTTCTGGTGATCCATCAGGCGCGCGCGGTACGTCTCGAGCAGATGCGGCAGCAGGCTCAGACGATCGCGGCCGGCCATCATCACGAACAACTTGTGCAACACCGGCTGCAGCGCCAGTTTCACGAGCAACTCGTCGACGAGCGCTTTCTTCTTCTGCACGGGCACGGCCGGGTTGGTCACCACGCGCCACAGGTCGGCATGACCGGTAAACACCTCCACCGTGGCGGCGAGCTGCTGCTCCACCACCTGGGGATTGTCTTCGGCCAGGGCCACGTCGAAGAGCGCTCGTGCATATCGCGCGGCGGAAGTCTTTGGGCTCATAAAGCGGCTATCGGCGTTCGGCTATCGGCTATCGGCTCGGCTATCGGCTATCGGCTATCGGCAGTAGACAGTAGGCAGTAGACAGTAGACAGTAGGCAGTAGGCGGTAGGCCGTCGCTGCTCGCTACTGTCTACTTCCTACTGACTACTTCCTACTTGTCCCCACCCACCATCGTCACATACCGCTCCTGCAGCCGGGCGTGGTCGGCCGTCGTCATGGTCTTTTCGATTTCTCTGGTGGCGGCGGTGACGGCGCGGTCGGCGGCCAGACGGATGAGGTCGCGTTCCGCGGCTTTGCTGTGCGATTCCACCTGGCGCTCCATCTGCGAGAGCAGCCGGGCACGTTCTTTCTCGGCCAATTCCCGAATTCGCGCTTCTTCGGTGGCCACTTCGGCCGCACCCGACGTCCGCATCGCGTCCAGTTCGGCGGGCAATGCGGCCAGTTTCTGATCCACGGCCACAAGCTGGGCGGCGGCGGCAGTCTTCATATCCGCGGCACGCACGAGGTCGCTGCGAATCTGGGTCTTGCGGTTGGTCAGGTACTGGTTGAACGGCGACTTCAGGAAGTAGACGAGGGTGCCAGCCAGGATGGCGAAGTTCAGCAACTTCGCGATCATCTCGACCACCGGGTTGCCGTGATCCCCTTCGCCACCCGCGGCGTGGGCACCGGCAACGGCAACGGTCAGGATCAACGCGGTGGTGATGGCGGCACGAACGGTCTGAATCCGCGGCTGGTTCATGCGTTACCGTCCCAGAACTTTCTTGGCGATTTCCTGGCCCAGGGCGTCGGCATCCCGTTCCAGCTGGGCTTTCGCCGCGGCGGTCTGGGCGTCGAGCTGCGTCCTGGCGGAAGCCAGCGAAGCATCCACTTCTTCGCGCGTGGTGGTCATCACGGCGGTGCGATACTGCTCGGCGGCCAGGCGGCGTTCGTCCATCTGCTTGTACAGATCGGTGCGCGCTTCGCCAACCTTGGCGTCGAATTCAGCCGTGGCTGCCTGCGCTTTGGCGGCCGCTTCGGTCGCCAGGTCCATCGCGGACTTGACGGCGGATTCGCGTTCGCGCACCACGCGGAGCAGGGGCTTGAAGAGCAGACGGTCCAGTGCGACCGCCAGCACAAGCACGGCAAGGATGACCCAGACAACTGAGAGATCGGGAAGCACGCCTTCGCCTCCACGTGCCGACACCTCGCCAGCACGTCAAAAGATTGATTCTACTACAGGCTACGGGCTACGGGCTACGGGCGCCGGGCTCGGGGCTTCCGCCGTCGCCCTTCGGGCTGTGGCGGACAAGCGGGGCACGGGGGTAGGCAGTAGCAAGTAGACAGTAGACAGGGGCGCTTCGTGCTGCCTACTTCCTACTGACTACTAACTACTGCCTACTTCTACACGATCACTATCCCCGCCTCCCCCCGCTCCACCCCCCTGCCGACCTCGACCGCGGCGACTCCGGCGCGCATGAGCGCCTTGTCGACGGCCCGGGCGTGTTCGCCGGCCGCGGCGATGAGCAGGCCGCCGGAGGTCTGGGGATCGTGGAACATCCAGAGCAGGTCGGGATCGATGGTGCCGGCCACTCGGGCGTTGCGCTCGAAGTAGTCGAGGTTGCTGGCCAGACCGCCGGGCCGGTTGCCCTTGGCCAGGGCAAGTGCCCCATTAATCAGCGGCACCTTGGCGGCGGTGAACTCCAGGGTCACGTTGCTGGCCTGGGCCATCTCGCTGGCGTGGCCAAGGAGGCCGAATCCGGTGATGTCGGTGCAGGCGTGGACGTAGCCGGCGGGCAACCACGCAAGGGCTTCCGCGGCCGCCCGGTTCAACTGCACCATCGACCGGATGGCGGCCTCGACCACCGCTTCGGGCGCCCGGCCGGCTTTGATGGCGGTCCCGATGATGCCGGTGCCAATCGCTTTCGTGAGGAACAGGACGTCGCCGGCCTGGGCGCCGGCATTCGACAAGACGCGGTCGGGATCGACTTCTCCCGTGATGGCGTAGCCGAATTTCACCTCGTTGTCGCGCACGGTGTGGCCGCCCAGCAACGCCACGTCGGCTTCGCGCAACTTGTCGAAGCCGCCCCTGAAGATCTCTTTGATGATGGCGGGGTCGAAGTCTTTCGCCGGGAATCCTGCGATGGCCAGGGCGGTCAGCGGCCGGCCGCCCATGGCGTAGACGTCGCTGACGGCGTTGGCCGCGGCAATCTGGCCGAAGGTATAGGGGTCGTCAACGATGGGCGTGAAAAAGTCCACCGTCTGTACGAGCGCCGGCCCGCCCGCCCACCTGAACACGCCCGCGTCGTCTGAGGTGCGGAAGTCGATGAGAATCCGGTTGTCCTGCTGAACGGGTATGTCGCCCAAGACCTGGGCGAGCTCGCCTGCGGCGAGTTTACTGGCTCAACCCGAACAGCTGACCATCTCGGTCAGGCGTTTATTCACAAGGGCTCCTTGGGGTAGACAGTAGTCAGTAGGCAGTAGGCGGGGGCTGGGCTCGCGCCACCGGCTACTCCCTACTGACTACTTCCTACTGCCTACTTCATTTCCCTAGTCCGTGAGTATTTCGTATATCCTCTGCAGCTCGTCTTCGTTCTTGAACGACACGCGGATTTCGCCGCCGACTCCGCGGCGGACGATATCCACCTTGGTGCCGAGCGTCATGCGCAGCTTGTCCTGGGCCGCGCGGGTGTGGACGTCCATCACCTTCTCGGCCTTGGGCGCGGCCGGCGCGTCCTTTTTCGCCAGTTCGTGCGTGACAAGTTGTTCGGTTTCGCGCACCGACAGCCCGCGGGCGATGACGTCCCTGGCCATGTTCCGCTGCGACAGTTCGTTCTCGAGCGCGAGCAGCGCACGGGCATGGCCCATGGAAATGCGGCCGGCCGCCACCTCGTTGCGCACTTCTTCGGGCAGGCGCAGCAGCCGCAGCAGGTTCGCCACGGTTGAACGGTCCTTGCCGACTGCGGTGGCGATGGCTTCCTGCGTGAGGTGGAACTCGTCGGTCAGGCGCCGGTATCCCTGCGCTTCTTCGATAGGATTCAGGTTCTCGCGCTGAATGTTCTCGATGAGGGCCATCTCGAGCAGACGCTGGTCCTGGCCTTCCGGCACTTCTTTCACGACCACCGGCACCCGAAGTAATCCGGCTTTCTGCGCCGCGCGCCAGCGCCGTTCGCCCGCGATGATCTGGTACCGGCCGCCCACGCGGCGCACGACGATCGGCTGGATGAGGCCGGTGGACTTGATCGAGGCGGCCAGTTCTTCGATGCCCGATTCGTTGGGCGTGCCGCGAGGCTGGTAGCGGTTCGGCGACAGCAGATCGATGTCCACTTCGTTGGTCTGCGGGCGCGGCGGCGCGTTGAACGTGTCGGGGATGAGGGCGCTCAGGCCCTTGCCCAGGGCGGGTCGTTTCTCGGCCATGGTCGTCAGTTCGCTGCGGGAGTAGGCTCGGTGTTGTTCTGGGCGGCGCGCGCCACGACGGTGCGCGCGATCACTTCGCGGGCGAGCGACAGATACGCTTCGGCGCCGCGGGACTTGACGTCGTAGAGAATCACGGGCATGCCGTGGCTGGGCGCTTCGCCGAGCCGGACGTTGCGCGGGATGACGGTGTTGTAGACCTTCTCTTTGAAAAACTCCCTCACGTCGCTCGACACCTGTTGGCCCAAATTCGTTCTCTCGTCATACATCGTCAACAAGACGCCTTCGATGTCGAGGTCCGGGTTGAGGGACGAGCGCACACGCTGGAGCGTGCTGACGAGATCCGCGAGGCCTTCCAGAGCGAAATATTCGCAGTGGAGGGGGATGAGGACGGCGTCGGTGGCGACAAGCGCGTTGAGCGTGAGCAGGCCGAGCGACGGCGGGCAGTCGATGATGATGAAGTCGAAGGAGCCGCGGAGCGGGTCGATCAGGCGGCGCATCCGTGTTTCGCGGTGATCGACGTTGACCAGCTCCACTTCCGCGCCGGCGAGATTGCGGTCGGACGGGATCGCAAAGAGGCCCGAGACGTTCGTGGGGAGCACGAACGAGGCCGAGTCGGAGATGTGGTCGGCCAGGAGGGCGTCGTAGATGTTGCCGGCGGGGCTGGAGCGTCCTTTGAGGCCGATGCCGCTGGTGAGGTTGCATTGCGGGTCGGTGTCGATGAGCAGGACGCGCTGGTCCGCGAGCGCGAGGGAGGCAGCGAGGTTGATGGCGGTGGTGGTTTTGCCGACGCCGCCTTTCTGGTTGGCGACGGCGAGGGTACGGGCCATAGAGCGGACTCCCAGGCGCCCGGCATTAGGTCGTTTAACACAAACACGACGATTCCAAGGCGACCCTTGATTGTATCACGGGGCACTAGAGCATTTTGCGGAGGACGACGAGGCGGCTGCGGAGAGATTCGACCAGCGGGAGCGTGGCTTCGTAGACGAGGGGCGGGACGACGGTCGGGGGTGCGTCCGAGCCGGTGCCGCTGCGGAACATGAGGATCCTGCCGCCGGTCTTGAGGAATGCCTGCAGTTTCACGAGGAGTTTCAGCTCGAGCCTGACGGCGCGAACCGTGACGAAGTCCTGTGATTCGTGCAGTTCGGGCCTGGTGAGCAGTTCTTCGGCTCTGGCCGTCTCGACATCCGCGTTCGTGAGGCTGAGAACGCGAACGGCTTCGCGCAGGAACGCGGATTTCCTTGTTTTCGACTCGACCATCCGCAGTTTCATGCCTGGAATGGCGAGTTTGAGCGGCAACGCCGGCGAACCTCCGCCCGATCCAATGTCGAGCACAACAGGGTGTTCTCCGGCCGCCATGTGGCTGTGGCCGTGATGCGCGCCCGCCATGTGTTTCGCGGCGACCAGCGGTTCCACCAACAACCGGTCGATGGCGTCGTCCGGGGCGTCTTTCAGCGAAAACGCGGTGAGGTTGATCTTTTCGTTCCAGAACTCGAGGAGGTTGTAATAGGCGCAGAGCGGTTCGACCAACTGCGGATCAAGCGACACGCCCGCTTTGCGGGTCCTCTTCTGAATCCGGTCGCTCAACTCCCGAACCGTCATGGCTGAAACGCTCCAAGTATGCGGCAATCACGGCGACGGCGGCTGGGGTGACGCCGGGAACACGACCCGCCTGTCCCAGCGTGCGTGGCTGAACCTCGCTGAGGCGGTGTACGACCTCGCGCGAAAGCCCAGGTATCAGACTATACGGGAAACCGGGGCCTATCTTGCGCGATTCGTCTCGTCTGGATCTTTCGACCTCCAGCTCCTGCCGCTTTAGGTACCCATCGTACTTGACGGCGGTTTCGGCGGTGGCCAGGTCGTGTTCGATGGTTTCGGGGGCTGTTTCAATGGTGACGTCCCCGTTTTCCACCATGTCGGCCAGCTTCACACCAGATTGCCTCAACTTCCGGACGGCGGGAATCGGGCCTCCAGGGGATCTGACGGTAGATGCCGAGAGGATTGCCAGATTCCTGTTGAGCCGGTGGCGGCGAGCTTCGAAACGTTCCCAGCGGTCGTCGGGAACCAGTCCGTGGCGCCGGCCGATGGGAGTCAGACGCAAATCCGCGTTGTCGATGCGCAGCAGCAGCCGGTATTCCGCCCTCGACGTGAACATGCGGTAGGGTTCGAGGCAGCCTGTTGTCACCAGGTCGTCAATCAGGATGCCGATGTAGGCTTCGTCGCGCCGCAGCGTGAACGATTCGCGCCCTTTGCACTGCAAGGCAGCGTTCGCGCCGGCCATCAACCCCTGGGCCGCGGCTTCTTCGTAGCCGGACGTCCCATTGATCTGCCCTGCCAGGAACAAACCGGCGATCTTCTTGGTTTCCAGGGTGTGCCACAGCTCCGTCGGCTGGACGAAGTCGTATTCGACCGCGTACGCCGGGCGCAACATCTCCGCGTGCTCGAGACCCGGCATCGCGCGGACGATTCGAAGCTGGACGTCCCGAGGCAAGCTCATCGAGAACCCGTTGACGTAGATCGAGTCCACGTCGAGGCCTTCGGGCTCCAGGAAGATCAAATGGCGCTCCCGGGCCGGGAACCGGATGACCTTGTCTTCAAGCGACGGACAATACCGAGGCCCCACGCCCTGGATCTGGCCGTTAAAGAGGGGAGAGAGGTGGACGTGGTCGCGGACCAGGTCGTGAACCGCCTGGGAGGTGTGGACCAGGTGACAGTATATCTGGGGCCTCGTGATGGCTGGAGTCATGAAGGACAGCGGCACCGGGTTGGCGTCGCCATGTTCCACGTGGAACACTCCCGACCGGACAGCCCCTTCGAAGTCGATGCTCTGGCGCAACAGCCTCGGCGGGGTCCCGGTCTTCAGGCGCCCCATGCGGAACCCGAGTTGCCGGATTGACTCCCCCAGCGCGCAACTTGCGGCCTCACCTAGCCTGCCAGCCGGAGTCACATCGGGTCCGACGTGAATCAGGCCATTGAGAAACGTGCCGGTCGTCACAACCACCCGATCGGCCGCCACCCGCCCGCCGCCTTCGAATTCAACACCAGACACGCGGCCGTCCGACACGATCAGGCTGCCGGCCTTGTTTTCAATCACGGAAATCAGCGGGTGGTTCTCGAGGGCCCGGCGAACCCAGGCCGCGTAGAGCTTCTTGTCGGCCTGGGCACGCGGAGACCAGACGGCCGGGCCCCGGCTCCGGTTCAGCATCTTGAACTGGATACCGGTGGCGTCGATGGCCTCACCCATCAATCCGCCCAGCGCATCGATCTCACGAACCAGATGCCCCTTCGCCGTCCCGCCAATGGCAGGATTACAGGGCATTTGACCTATTGTGTCCAGCGACGTCGTCACCAACGCCACACGACACCCCACGCGCGCCGCCGCCCACGCCGCCTCTATGCCGGCATGACCGGCACCAAGGACAAGGACATCGGGGGGCGGGTATAGGGACATGTGGCCAGTGCTGTCGTGTCGTTAGTCGGTAACAAGTAGGCAGTAGTAAGTAGGCAGTAGCGAGTAGGCGGTACGACAAAGCGTCCCAGACCCGAACCTGTCTACTACCTACTGACTACTGCCTACTCCTACTCTCCCCATGCATACACTTCGCACTCGGCCAGCACGGTGCCGGCGGCGTCTTTGGGCGAGAGTACGGGAGAACCGATATCCCCGAGCGGCCAGTTGATGGCGAGGGCGGGATCGTTCCAGAGCAACGTCCGTTCGCCGGCCACGGAGTAATAATCGGTGACTTTGTAGAGGAAATCCGCCCGATCCGACAACACCAGGAAGCCGTGGGCAAGCCCGGGCGGCAGCCACATCATCCGGTTGTTGTCGGCCGACAACTCGACGCCGAGCCAGGTGCCGAAACTGGGCGACTGGCGACGCAAATCCACCACCACATCAAACACGCAGCCGCAGCCCACCCACACGAGTTTCCCTTGCGGGCGATCGATCTGGTAATGCAGGCCGCGCAGAACCCCGCGCGTGGAAGACGAATAGTTGTCCTGAACAAACGGCGCGTGTACCCCGGTCTCGGCCCTGAACACCTGGTCGTTCCAGCTTTCGTAGAACAGGCCCCTGGAATCTCGAAAAACGCGCGGTTCCAGAATCAAGGCGCCGGGGATGGCGGTTTCGACGACGGTCACACCATCAGCCTACCTCAACCAGCCGCAGCAGGTACTCCCCGTACTCGTTCTTGCGCAATCGTTCGGCCAGGACCAGCACCTGCTTTGCGTCGATGAAGCCCATCCGGTAGGCGATCTCTTCCGGGCACGCGATCTTCAGGCCCTGCCGGCGTTCGACGACTTCGATAAACTGGCTGGCCTCGAGCAACGACGTATGCGTGCCGGTATCGAGCCACGCAAACCCGCGGCCCATCACCTCCACGTGCAGTTCGCCGGCCGCCAGATACGTGCTGTTGACGTCAGTGATCTCGAGTTCGCCACGCGCGGACGGCTTCTGGTTCTGAACGATATCCACGACACGTTCGTCGTAGAAATACAGGCCCGTGACGGCGTGCCGCGACTTCGGTTTCGCGGGTTTCTCTTCGATCGAACTCGCCCGCCCGCTTGCGTCGAACGCCACCACGCCGTACCGCTCGGGATCGCCCACGTGATACGCAAACACCGTCGCGCCGGTCGTGCGCGCCGACGCCGCGCTCAGCAATTGCAGCAGTTCGTTGCCGTAGAAGATGTTGTCGCCCAGCACCAGCGCGGACGGCCGTCCCGCAACGAACTCGCGGCCAATCAGAAACGCCTGCGCCAGGCCGCCGGGGTGCGGCTGAACGGCATAGGTGAACGACACGCCCCACTGGTTGCCGTCGCCAAGCAGTTCCTGAAAACGGGGCGTATCCTGCGGTGTCGAGATGATCAAGATCTCGCGAATGCCGGCCAGCATCAACGTGCTGATGGGGTAATACACCATCGGCTTGTCGTACACCGGCAACAACTGCTTCGACACCGCCTGCGTCACGGGGTAGAGGCGCGTGCCGCTGCCGCCGGCCAGGACAATTCCACGCCTGTCGTTCATCACACCCCTCCGGTTCGGCCGCCGTACTGCTGCTCGATCCACTCGCGATACGAGCCGTCCAACACGCCGGCCACCCACGGCTGATTTGCCAAATACCAGGCCACGGTCTTGCGCAAACCCGACTCGAGCGTCTCTTCGGGCAACCACCCGAGTTCGGCCGCGATCTTCCTCGAGTCGATGGCATACCGGCGATCGTGACCGGGCCGGTCTTTCACGAACGTGATCAGGCGTTCGTGCGGGCCGTCGTTCGAAGGCGCCAGTTCATCCAGCAGCCGGCACAATGTACGCACGATGTCGATATTCGCGCGTTCGTTGTTGCCGCCGATGTTGTAGGTCTCGCCTACGCGCCCGCCCGCCAGCACGGTCCTGATCGCCGCGCAGTGGTCACCTACATACAGCCAGTCGCGAACGTTCATCCCGTCGCCGTACACCGGCAGCGCCTTGCCGGCCAGGCCGTTCACGATCAGCAGCGGAATCAGCTTCTCGGGAAACTGGAACGGCCCATAATTGTTCGAGCAGTTCGTTGTCACCACAGGCAAGCCGTAGGTGTGATGATACGCCCGGACAAAATGGTCCGACGCGGCTTTCGAGGCCGAATACGGGCTGTTCGGCTGATACGCCGTCGTTTCCGAGAACCCCGCCTCGTCTGGCCCAAGCGATCCGAACACCTCGTCGGTCGAGACGTGCAGGAACCTGAAATTATCGCGTTCGCCGCCAGCCAGGTCGCCCCAGTACGCGCGCACGGCCTCCAGCAGCCTGAACGTCCCCACAACGTTCGTCTGCAGGAACGTCTCGGGCCCCAGAATGCTGCGGTCCACGTGGCTTTCGGCCGCGAAGTGCACCACGGCCCGCGGCCGATGATCCCGCAACAACCCGAGCAGCAGATCGCTGTCGCCAATGTCGCCCCGGACGAACACGTGCCGCCGATCTTCAGCCAGCGCGTCCAGGTTGCGCAGGTTCCCGGCGTAGGTCAGTTTGTCCAGATTGACGACCGCTTCGCCCGTCGCCGCGATCCAGTCGAGCACGAAATTCGACCCGATGAACCCGGCACCGCCGGTTACAAGAAGCATAGGAAGGACAGTATAGGGGAGGAAGCGGGTGGTAGGAAGTAGACAGTAGGAAGTAGACAGTAGCCAAGGCAGATGAGCCCGCATCACGGCCGACTGACACGCGTCGACCGCCCCCCTACTAACTACTGACTACTGACTACTTCCTACTTCCCAATACAAAACCGCTCGAATATCCGCCGCAGGAGGTCTTCGGTGGAGCGCCGGCCGGTCACTTCTTCCAGCGCGTGGCGGGCTTCGGCGACGTCGGCCAGCACGAGTTCTTCGCTGACGTCGCCGCCGCGGTCGTCGAGCGCGGCGACGGTGCGCACCATCGCGTCGTGCGCCTGGCGCAGCAACGTCTCGTGGCGCACGTTGGTCACGAGCGGTTCGTCGCGCGGCACGCCGGCGCCTTCGTGGCCCAGCAACGCGCGCAACGCCACGCGAAGCTCGTCCAGGCCCTCACCAGTCTTGAGGGAGACGAAGACGGAGGGGATCTTTGAGGAGTAGGAAGTAGATAGTAGGCAGTAGGAAGGAAAACCACCCACCAGCGCCTCCCACCCCTCATGCACGCCGAGATCGATCTTGTTCAGCACCACCAACCGCCGCGCCTCGGGCACCTGGTCCAGCACGTCCCGATCGTCCTGCGCGCACGGCTGGGACGCGTCGCAAACCACCAGCACGGCTTCGGCCACGCTGGCGGCGCGCCGGGCCCTCGCCACGCCTTCGCGTTCCACCGAATCTTCGCCCAGGCGAATCCCGGCGGTATCCATCAGGCCAAGCCGGATACCCTCGAAGTCGACGTGTTCCGTCACCAGATCCCGCGTCGTCCCGGGCGTATCCGACACAATCGCCCGCTCGCTGCCCACGAGCCAGTTGAACAAACTCGACTTGCCGACGTTCGGCCGGCCAAGCACGGCTATGTGCCGCCCTTCGCGGATCAGCCGCCCTTCCTGCGCCCCGTCCAGCAAGACCCCCAACCGGTCGCGCACGGCCGCCAGTGCTTCGCGCACCTCCTCGCGGCCCACGAAGTGATACCCCTCTTCGGGGAAATCCAGGGACGCCTCCAGGCGCACGCACACGTCGAACAACTCGCCGTCGATCCGGCCAATCGCCTGTGTCAGGGTTCCTTCAAGCTGATCGAACGCCACCCGGGCCTGCAGCGGCGTGGCTGCGTCCACCAGGTCCGCCACGGCCTCGGCCTGCACGAGGTCAATCCGGCCGTTGAGGAACGCGCGCAGCGTAAACTCGCCCGGCTCGGCCAGGCGCGCGCCGGCCCGAATCGCCGACCGCAGCACAGCCCGCAACAACGCAGGACTGCCGTGCGTGCTGATTTCGATGACGTCTTCGCTGGTATAGGAATGCGGAGCGGGAAAAAAAGTCGCGAGCACCTCGTCGAGGCGCGCGCCGGATTCATCGCGGACGCGGGTCAGTGTCGCATGCCGGGCCACGAGCGGCGCCGGCGTCTCGAGCAAGACGCGCCCCACGTCCTGCGCCCGCGGCCCGCTGATGCGCACCACACCAATCCCGCCTCGCCCCGGCGGCGTTGCGACGGCGACGATGGTGTCGGAGGGGGAGAACATGGGAAATGGCCTGTGGCCTGCGGCTTATGGCCTGCGGCCAAACAGCCGACGCCTACTGGCTACGGAATCGGTAGTAAGTAGTAAGTAGTAAGTAGTAAGTAGACAGGGAAGCTGGCCGTGTCTACCCGCCACCCACCAAGTCCAGCTGGGCGGGGGAGGATGTCGCCTACTTGCTACTGCCTACTGACTACTTCCTACCCTGCCCCCATCAACGCCCCGAGATCGTCACCGTCTTCATGAACGCATCGCCGACGCTTTCCGACGTGGCGCCGGGGACCTCGGCAATCGCCATGTGCACGATGCGGCGTTCGTAGGGGTTGAGGGGGCCCATTTCCTGGGCCACGCCGGACATCTGGGCTTTCTCGGCCAGGAAGATCGCCATGCGTTTCAGCTCGGCGTCTTTGTCGCGCCTGAAACCCTGGCAGTCCACGGCAATACGCTGCCCCTGGGGCACGGCGTCACGGAACACCGACCCGACCAGGTGCTGCAGCGCGTTGAGCGCCTCGCCCCGGCGGCGCGTCAGCATCTCGCCGCCGGCACCCTGCAGGTCGATACGAAGGCCGTCGGGTACTTCTTCGACGGTCGCCTTCAGGCTCAATCCCATGGCCGTGGTGACGGCCTCGACGAAGATTGCGATCTTGTCCATATGCGTCCCGACGTACGTAGCCCCGGGCTGCGGCCTCGCCCTTCGCTCAGCTCGACATGCCGGCCTGCTACTTCTTGACCGGCCTCAGATCCCGCGCGGTGACCGGCGCGAGCAGCCGGTTGGTTCCATACTGCTGCGCAATCGCCAGCACGTTGCTCACGAACCAGTAGACCACAAGTCCGCTCGGCGCCCACAGGAACATGCCCGTAAAGACAATGGGCATGAACATCATCATCTTCTGCTGCACGGGGTCGGCCTGCGAGGGCGTCATCTTCTGCTGCACGACCATCGTGATGCCCATCAGGATCGGCGTCACGTACAGCGGGTCGTGCACGGCCAGGTCCTTGATCCACCACATGAACGGCGCGCCCCTCAGCTCAATCGCCGCCGACAGCAGCGAATAGAACGCAAACAGCAGGGGCATCGTCAGAAGAATAGGGACGCAGCCGCTGGCCGGGTTGACGCCCCGGTCCTTGTAGAGCTGCATGACCTCCGAGTTCATCTTCTGCTTCTGCGGGTCGGTGTTCTTGAGCTTGCCGTACCGCTCCTGGATGGCCTTCATCTCGGGCTGCAGGGCCATCATCTTGCGCATCGACACGAAACTCTTGTGCCGCAGCGGGAAGATCGCCAGGTTGATGAGCACCGTCAGCGCGATGATCGACCAGCCGTAGTTGTGCAGGTAGGCGTTGACGCCATTCAGCGCCTGCAGCAGCGGAACAGCCAGCCAGGCAAAGAAGCCGAAGTTGATGGCGCGGACAAGATCGCCGTTGACGTTCTTGAGCGTGCTGAATTCTTTGGGGCCGACGTAGAACGGCAGGTTGATGCCGGCGCCGGCCGGGTTCAGCGTGTAGGCCACAAAGTCGTGTTCGCCGCGCTCGGGCGTCTTGGCCACCCAGTAGTGGCGATACTTGATGCCCGTCTCGGCTTTGCCTTCGGGCAGCGCCACCGACATGAAGTAGTGGTTGTCCACGCCCACGAAATCCCACGTGCCCTGGTGCGACGGCTGCGCCACGATCGACTTCGCGTCGAACCGCGTCACTTCGCCCGCCGTGTGCACGAGGCCGTTGGCTTTCTGCGAATAGCTGGTGCCGGTGCTGGTCTGGACGTCGCCAAGGCCCGGGCCCATGGCCACGGCCACGTTGATGGGCGTGCCGCCCATGGCCACGTCGGCCTGGAAGCCCACGGTGTAGGTGGTGCCGCTGAACTCGAAGGCCTTCTTCACCGTCAGGCCCGAGGCATCGCGATACTCGAACGCGAGTTTCCGCGGGTCGGTGCTCGAGGCCCGGGCGGCGCCGCTGCGGCCTTCGTCCGTCACCTTGAACAGGGCGCCGTTGATCAGCGAGTCCACGTCCCCGTGGCCGGTTTCGAGCGAGAACGGCAGGACGGCGCCGGCAACCCCCTTCGGGACCAGGTCAACCAGTTCGCCCTTTTCGTCGTGGTAGTTCTTCAGTTGCCAGTGTTTCGCCCGGGCGCCGCGGTTCGTGAACACCACGCGCACCAGGTCGGTTTCGACAACAATCTCGCGCTCCACCGGCTCGGAATACCCCTCTGCCGGCGCGGGAGCCGCCAGGGCCGGAACCATCGCCGCGACTGCGGCGGCCTGCTGGCCGTTCGCCGCGGGCGTCGTCGCCGTCGCGGCCGCTGCCCCGGCAGCCTGGGTCGCCGCGGCCGGCCTGGGCTGCGGTTTCGGGGGCGGGGGCGCCAGGAAGGCCTGATAGAGGTAGAGCACCAGGAACGAGAGGACAACGGCGACGAGGACGCGCTTTTCCATAAGAACGTAGCTTCTACGACTCGGTGTTACCGATTCCGCGCGAAACTGGGCCGCGGCGCAGCCACGAGAACGTCAGCGGCACGGGATCGTGCCCGGATCCGCCAAACGGGTGGCACCGGCACAGGCGGCCGCCGCCCAGCCAGACACCGGCCCCCAGGCCGTGGCGTTCGATGGCTTCGGCCGTGTAGTCCGCGCACGAAGGCAGATACCGGCACGACCCGGCAAAGAAAGGCGAAATGAGCAGCTTGTAGCCGCGCAGCAGCCACAACGCCGCTTTCACTGCCCTATGCACGAGAAGCCCGGAACCGGCGCTTGAGAATGCCCCGGAATTCCGCCTCGAGGCGGGCAATTGGCGCGTCGGCCAGTTCCCGCCTGGGGATGACGACAATATCCATGGCTTCCCGGACCTGTTCGCGGCGGAACAGGTCGCGGACCCGGCGTTTGGCGCGATTGCGGATCACGGCCGACCCGATCTTGCGGGTGGCCGCGATGCCCAGCCTGGGTCTGCCGAGAACGTTTGGGAGGAAGAACACGGTCATCAGGGAGCCCGAGAGGCGCGCGCCGTGTTCGTACACGGCCTGATAGTCCTGACGCCTCCGCAGGCGGCTGCCGGGAGGAAACCGCAGGTCTGGCGGCAGCTCCGCTTCGGGGCCGGCTGACGGCGGCATCACGCGAGACTCCAGGCCGTCGGGCGCCATAGCCGCCCCGCCGGGGCTCAGGCCGTGGAAACCGTCAGGCGCTTCCGGCCCTTGGCGCGACGGCGCTTCAGGACCAGTCGGCCGTTTTTGGTGGCCATACGAACCAGGAATCCGTGGGTCTTTTTCCGGTGACGATTGTTCGGTTGAAACGTGCGCTTCATTCAGGCACCTTTGATGACGGCTTACGGAACTTTTCATACTACCGATCAACAGGGGGCTTAGTCAACCGCGGCTTGCGGCCTGCGACCTGCGACTTACGGCTAGAGCCACCTGGCTGGGAAAAATTTGCTCGCGCCGCAAGCCGCAGGCCGTAGGCCGCAAGCCCCGTGTGTGTGCTACAGTTCCGTTTTCCACAGGCGGCAGACCCCCGGCCTTGCACCAGGCGTGAAAGATTTCCACAGCTGTTGAAAAACTTGTGGAAAACCCCTTGGGCGAAACGTTGGTAGAGGCAGAAAATTCAAGGGGTTTTTACACCACGGTGACCCGGAAGGCACCATTTGTGGTGCTGGTGGGGGGCGAAAGGTTCGGTTTTCTGCGGTAGGTGGATGGCTGTAAGGACTGGCCGGGCGGGTGCCGGCCGGGGGTGGGGATGGACACGAACATCTGGGACGACGTGCTGGGCCGGATCGAGACTAAAGTCAACAGGCACAGCTTTTACACCTGGTTCAAGCCCACCACGTTCGTGGCCGATCAAGGCAGCGTCGTGGTCGTCAGGGTGCCCGATCCGGTGTTCCGCGACTGGCTGACCCGCCACTACGCGTCCCTCATCAACGAAGCCCTGGACGAACTTCAGCGCCCGGGTGTGACCATCACCTACATTGCCGACGCGTCGGAAGAACGCCTGGCCACGGCCCAGGTGATTGAATCCCTGCCTCCGCTGGGCGAAAGCGAACACGAAAACCCCGCCGCCGAGCCGGAAGCCCCCTACTCGGGGGTGGCCTACGACGGCACGCCGGCGGTCGGCCTGAACCTGCGTTATACGTTCGAGAGCTTCGTTGTAGGCCCGTCCAACCAGTTTGCCGAAGCGGCCTGCCGGGCGGTGGCTGAAATGCCTTCGCGGTCCTACAACCCGCTCTACATCTACGGGGGGGTGGGACTGGGCAAGACCCACCTCATGCACGCCATCGGGCACTACGCGATCAAGCACAACCCGGGCTTCAAGCTGACCTACATCTCGACCGAACGGTTCATGAACGAGATGATCAACGCGGTTCACAACAACCGCATCATCGACTTCCGGGCCCGCTACCGGACGGTGGACCTCCTGCTCGTCGACGACATCCAGTTTCTGGCGGGCAAAGAAGGCACCCAGACCGAGTTCTTCCACACCTTCAACGCGCTGTACGACTCGCAGAAACAAATCGTCCTGAGCAGCGACTGTCCGCCGAACGAAATTCCCTCCCTCGAAGAACGGCTCCGGTCGCGCTTCGAATGGGGCCTCATCGCGGACATTCAGGCGCCGGACCTCGAGACGAAGATCGCCATCCTGAAGAAAAAAGCCGAAGCGGAACTGCTTCCGCTGCCCGACAACGTCGCTATCTTCATCGCCGAGAAGATCAAGTCGAACATCCGCGAACTCGAAGGGTCGTTGATCCGCCTCATTGCGTACGCGTCGCTCACGAACCGCGAAGTAACGATGGCCCTGGCTCAGGAAGTGCTGAAGAACATCGGCAGCCACGACGAGCGGGCGCTGACAGTCGACATGATTCAGAAAGCCGTGGCCGACTACTACCAGCTGAAACCCGTCGACCTGCGTTCCCGCAACAACTCAAAGTCGGTGGCCATGCCCCGCCAGATTGCCATGTTCCTGTGCAAGACGCTGACGTCGGCGTCGCTGCCCGAGATTGGCCGCAGCTTCGGCGGCAAACACCACTCGACGGTGATTCACTCGATTCGGAAGGTGGAAACGCTGCGGCAGAAAGATCGGGATTTCAACAGGGTTATCAACACGCTGATTGAATCACTGCGGTGACGGCTTACGGCCTGTGGCTTACGGCTTGCGGCCGTGCCCCCTGCCCCTTGTCCCTTGCCCCTACTTTTCCACAGCCCCCGCCCGCGCCGCCTGTGGATAACCGGCGGCGGGAAAAAGCGTCACCGTCGAGACCGGATTTCCGCACGATCCGTAGCCAGTTTGTCAACAGGAAACTATGGGCGCAAAGCACTCATCCCTAAAGCTTTAGCGGGACCGTGAGGGCTTTTCAACACCCCATCTTTTCAGTATAATTTCTTGATCTAGTTTGTACCTCTGTTCTGAGAGATCACTACCCGGCCTCAGGCGTACGAAAGGGCAGGCCATCATGGAACTCGTCGTCCGGAAGTCTGACCTCCTCAAGGAACTCCAGTTGTTCCAGGGCATCGTCGAACGCAAGAACACGATTCCGATTCTGGCGAACGTCCTGCTGGAGGCCAGCGGCGAGGAAGTCAAACTGGCAGCGACTGACCTCGAGGTGGGCCTGCGTGGGCGCTGCCCCGCATCGGTGGCGAAAAGCGGGTCGCTGACGCTGCCGGCGAAGAAGTTTTTCGAGATCGTCAAAGAGCTGCCCGAGACCGACATCCGCATCGAAGAAGAGCGCCTCGGCACGGTGAAGGTTGCCGCCGATCGTTTCGAGTCGCGGATGCAGACGTTGCCCAAGGAAGACTTCCCGTCGATGGCCGATCCGGCCGACGGCGAAGGGTACGCCATCGACCGCAAGGCGCTGCGCGAGATGGTGGCCAAGACGCAGTTCGCCATGACGGGCGAAGACACGCGGTACTTCCTGAACGGCGCGTTGTTCGTGCTGCGCCACGACTCGATGAGCATGGTGGCCACCGACGGCCATCGCCTGGCGCTCGTCACCACGCCGCGCGAAGCCGCCGGCGCCAAGATGGACGAACTCCGCACGATCCTGCCCAAGAAGACGATGAGCGAGTTGTCGCGTCTGCTGGCGGAAGGCGAAGGCGACATCCATTTCGAAAAGGGCGAGAACAACCTGTTCTTCAAGATCGACGGGCGGCTGCTCGTATCGCGCGTCATCGACGGGCAGTTCCCGGCCTACGAGCGCGTCATCCCGAAAGGGAACGACAAACGTGTCGAGTTCGAGCGCGATCGTCTTGGCAGCGCCATCCGTCGCGTCGCGCTGCTCTCGAACGAGCGGTCGCGGGCCATCAAGCTGACGCTCGAACCCGGTCGCGTGGACATTGCCTCGCACAGCCAGGAGTTCGGCGAGGCGCACGAACAACTCGCAGTCGAGTACGGCGGGCCACAGTTGCACATCTCGTTCAACGCGCAGTACGTCGTTGATTTCCTGAACGCCGTGCAGACCGATGTCATCGCCATTGAATTCAAGGACGAAGCCAGCCAGACCGTCATGCGTCCGGCGGGCAACTCGGATTACGACTACACCTACGTCGTGATGCCCATGAGGATCTGACCGTCACATGCCGCAGTCCGTGAACGATCCGGCCGACGACAAGCTGACCCGGGTCCCGCAAGACAGCTCCGACACCCTTCCGCCCGCTGCGATCGCTGATGCGATCACGGCAGACGACCGTCCGGTGGACGAAGCCGGCCTCAACGGGAACGGGACGAACGCCGACGACTACTCCGCCGACAAGATCAAGGTCCTCGAGGGCCTCGAGGCCGTCCGCAAACGGCCCGCGATGTACATCGGGTCAACGGGGCCCATCGGCCTGCACCACCTGGTCTACGAAGTCGTCGACAACTCGATCGACGAAGCGCTCGCAGGTTTCTGCAACGACGTCCACGTGATCATCCACTCCGACAACTCGGTGACGGTCACCGACAACGGGCGTGGCATTCCCGTGGACGCGCACACGAGCGGCCGATCCGCCGCGGAAGTGGTGCTGACGGTCCTGCACGCCGGCGGCAAGTTCGACAACGACAGCTACAAGGTGTCGGGCGGCCTGCACGGCGTCGGCGTCTCCGTGGTCAACGCGTTGTCCGAAGTGCTCGATCTCGAGATCTGGCGCAACGGCCACGTGTACCAGCAGACCTACGAACGCGGCAAGCCGATTGGCGACCTCGAGCAGACGGGCACCACCACGCGGCGCGGCACGAAGGTCCACTTCAAGCCCGACGCCCAGATTTTCGAAACCCTCGAGTACAGCTTCGATACGCTGGCGCAGCGCCTGCGGGAACTGGCGTTCCTGAACCCGGGCGTCCGCATCACCATCGAAGACGAACGCGACGGCAAGAAACACGAGTTCCACTACGACGGCGGCATCGTCTCGTTTGTCACCCACCTGAACAAGAACAAGGCGGTGGTGAACGACAAGCCGATCTACATGCGCGGCGAAAAAGACGGCATCATTGCCGAGATCGCCCTGCAGTGGAACGACAGCTACACCGAGACGGTGTATTCGTTCGCCAACAACATCAACACCCACGAAGGCGGCACGCACCTGTCGGGGTTCCGCGCCGCGCTGACGCGGACGGTCAACGTCTACGCGTCGAAGAACAATCTCGCGAAAGACCTCAACGAAGGCATCAGCGGCGACGACATTCGTGAAGGCCTCACGACCATCGTCAGCGTGAAGATCCCGCGCCCGCAGTTCGAGGGCCAGACCAAGACGAAGCTCGGCAACACCGAAGTGAAGGGCATCGTCGAGGCGATCATCAACGAGAGGCTGGGCGCGTACTTCGAAGAAAACCCGGCGATCGCCAAGCGGCTGGTGGCCAAGTCGGTTGACGCCGCCCGCGCCCGGGAAGCCGCGCGCAAAGCCCGTGACCTGGTGCGCCGGAAAGGCGCCCTCGACAACAGCGCGCTGCCCGGCAAACTGGCGGACTGCCAGGAACGCGACCCCGCCCTCTGCGAACTCTACATCGTCGAAGGCGAGTCGGCAGGCGGGTCGGCCAAACAGGGCCGCGACCGCAAGTTCCAGGCGATCCTGCCCATCAAGGGCAAGATCCTGAACGTCGAACGTGCGCGGTTCGATCGGATGATCGGCAGCGACGAGATCCGGGCCATGATTGCCGCGCTGGGATGCGGCATCGGCGCCGACGACTTCGACGCCGACAAGGTCCGGTACCACCGGATCATCATCATGACCGACGCGGACGTGGACGGCTCGCACATCCGGACGCTGCTGCTGACGTTCTTCTACCGGCAGCTGCCCGAACTGATCGCGCGCGGGCACATCTACATCGCGCAGCCGCCGCTCTACCGCGCGAAACGCGGCAAGTCCGAGACGTACATCAAGGACGACCGCGAACTCGAGGCGTTCCTGATCAAACGGGCGGTGGAAAGCCGGACGCTGCGGTCGGCCGACGGCCAGACCATCATCGGCGGCCCGGAACTCGAGCAGCGCCTGCAGCGGGCGATGGCGTACCTGAAGCAGATGGCCGCGGTCGAACGGCGCGGCATCACGCCGGGCGTCGTGGCCGTGATGCTGGACCGTGACGTGCACGACAAAACGTTCTTCGGCGATGCCGCCCAGGTGGACGAACTGGGCGCGGCGCTGCGGACCGACGGCCGCACGGTGGACCTCCAGAAAGACGAAGAACACAACCGGTACCAGCTCCGGATCGACGACCGGACGGTGCCGTACCCGAAGCGGATGATCGTGGGCGCTGAACTGATCAGCACGAACGACTACCGCACGCTGCTGGCGTCGTGGCGCGACATCCGCGACCTGAAGTGGCCGGTGACGGTGGTGGCCCAGGGGGCCGCCGAAGACGAGACGCCCGAGGCCGAAACCACGCCCGACGGCGACGCGCCGGCGGACGAAGCCGCCGCACGGCCTCGCGCGCGGGCTCACGGCCCGATCCCCGACGTGCAGATTGCGAGCATCGAAGAACTGGTCGAGTACTTCATCGCCGCCGGCAAGAAAGGCGTGGCGATCAACCGGTACAAAGGCCTTGGCGAGATGAACCCCGATCAGTTGTGGGCCACGACGATGGACCCCGCGGGGCGGACGTTGCTGATGGTGCGTGCGGAAGACCACACCGAAGCCGACCAGATGTTCACGACGCTGATGGGCGACCAGGTGGAACCGCGCCGCAAGTTCATCGAAGACAACGCGCTGGATGTGCGGAATCTGGATATCTAGGAGGCAGTGGGAAGTAGGCAGTGGGAAGTAGTCAGTAGGCAGTAGTCAGTAGGCAGTAGTCAGTAGGAAGTAGGAATTACGACAGCCGTGGCACAGCCGACAGGCTACTAACTACTGACTACTACCTACTGACAACCACGACCTAACGACCAACCTCCGTCGGTGCGAAGCAGCGGAAAAAGCGAAGCATGGACTCAATCAAGATCCCTGTCGCCATCGAAGACGAGATGAAACGCTCGTACCTCGATTACGCGATGAGCGTCATCATCGGGCGTGCGCTGCCCGACGTTCGCGACGGCCTGAAGCCGTCGCATCGCCGTGTCCTGTACGGGATGCGGACGATGGGGCTGGCGTCGAACCGGGCGTTCCGCAAGTGCGCGAAGATCGTCGGCGAGGTGATGGGCAACTTCCATCCCCACGGCGACAGCGCCATCTACGACACCCTCGTGCGGCTGGCGCAGGACTTCAACATGCGCAGCCCGCTCGTGGACGGGCAGGGCAACTTCGGGTCGGTGGACGGCGATCCGCCGGCGGCCATGCGCTACACCGAAGCGCGGCTGAAGGCGCTGGCCGAAGAAATGATGGTGGACCTCGACAAGGACACCGTCGACTTCGTCCCCAACTACGACGAGACGACCACGGAACCGTCGGTACTGCCCGCGCCGTACCCGAACCTGCTGGTGAACGGATCGTCGGGCATCGCTGTCGGGATGGCCACGAACATCCCGCCGCACAATCTGCGCGAAGTCATCGACGGCGTCATCTGGACGATCGAACACCCGCAGGCCTCGTTCAACGAACGCCTCGGCGCGCTGCTGCGCATCATCCCGGGACCCGACTTCCCGACCGGCAGCACGATCATCGGGCGCTTGGGCATCCTGCAGGCGTACCGGACCGGCCGCGGGACCATCACCGTCCGCGCGAAAACCAGCCTCGAGACCTCGAAGAAAGGCGACCGGACGTCCATCATCGTCGAGGAGATCCCGTACCAGGTGAACAAAGCCCGGCTGATCGAGAAGATCGCCGAACTGGTGCGCGAAAAGACGATCGAAGGCATTTCCGACCTGCGCGACGAATCCGACCGCGACGGCATGCGCATCGTCATCGAGCTGAAACGCGGTGAGGTGCCCGACGTCGTCCTGAACAACCTGTACAAGCACACGCAGCTGCAGTCGTCCTACGGCATCATCATGCTGGCGATCGTGGCCGGCCGGCCGCGCGTGCTGCCCCTGCCCGAACTGATCGACCTGTTCATCGACTTCAGGCGCGATGTCGTGCGGCGCCGCACCGAATTCGAGCTGCGCAAAGCCGAAGCCCGGGCCCACATCCTCGAGGGCCTGAAGATCGCCCTCGACCACCTGGACGAAGTGATTGCCCTGATCCGGGCGTCGCGGTCGCCGGCCGAAGCGCGAACGGGCCTGATGACCACCTTCGGGCTGTCCCTGATTCAGTCGCAGGCCATCCTCGACATGCAGCTGCAGCGCCTGACGGGCCTGGAGCGGCAGAAAATCGAAGACGAGCTGGTGGAAGTCCTCAAGACCATCGAGCGGCTGAAGGCCATCCTGGCCAGCGACGCCCTGCTGATGGACATCGTGATTTCCGAGCTGCGGGCCGTGCGCGACAAGTACGGGGACGACCGCCGGACCACGATTTCGGACGAAGACGGCGAATTCCGCATCGAAGACCTGATTGCCGACGAAGAAGTGGCGATCACCGTCACGGCCACCGGATACATCAAGCGGACGTCGCTTTCCAGCTACCGGAACCAGCGGCGCGGGGGCAAGGGGCGCATCGGGATGCGTTTCCGCGAAGAAGACTTCGTGGCGCACCTGTTCGTGGCCAGTACCCACGCCTTCATCATGATTTTCTCGGACCGGGGCCGGGCGTACTGGCTGAAGGTCCATGAAATTCCGGATGTCGGACCCGACGGCCGGGGCAAAGCCCTGCCGAACCTGGTGGCGATGGCCGACGGCGAGAAGATTGCGGCCCTGCTGGCCGTCCGGGAGTGGGAAGCCGAGAAGTTCGTGTTCATGGGCACCCGCAAGGGCGTGGTCAAGCGGACCGAACTGACGGCCTACCAGAACCCCCGGGCCGGCGGCATCATCGCGATGGGCGTGGAAGATGATGATGCGGTCATTGCCGTGCAGATGACCGACGGGACGGGCCAGATCTTCCTGGGGACCCGCGAAGGGATGGCGATCCGGTTCCCCGAAAGCGACGTCCGGCCTATGGGACGGACCGCGTACGGGGTCCGCGGCATCAGCCTCCGGGACGACGACACGGTGGTGGCCATGGAGGTTATTCCGGCCGCCGGCGACACGTCCGTGATGACCGTCTGCGAGAACGGGTACGGAAAACGGACGCTTCTCGACGAATACCGCGTGCAGTCAAGGGGCGGAGTGGGTATTATTAGCATCCACACGACTGATCGGAACGGGCGGGTGGTCGGGATAGCGTGCGTCACTGGCGAAGATGAGCTGATGCTCATCACCCAGCAGGGCAAGGTTCTTCGAATGCCGACCAGCGGGACGAGGCCGATCGGTCGGGCGACGCAAGGCGTGCGCCTGATTGAAATCGAGACTGAAGACCGGGTCGTGTCGGTGGTGCGGTTGGCCGAACGTGAGGCCGACGACAGGGAAAACGGGGACGGCGACGATTCCCCAACAGTGGAGTAAAGGAGGCTGGCATGTTTCGGCCGAGAAGTCTGCGTATCTTGATCGCTCCAGCATTGATTCTTGCCATCGTGGCCATGACCGGCTGCGCGACGGGAGGTGGCGAAGAGAACACCACCCTCCGGAAGTACTTCAACGCATCGAGGATGCGCGACAACGCGACGCTGGCCAACATCGCCACCGTTTCGTTCGATCCGGACACCCACGGGCAGGTGCAGGGGTTCAGCGTAACCGCCTCCACGCCAGACCAGGTGACGCCGCTCACGCTGAAGCAGCACCAGGCCGAACTGAAGGCCGCCCAGGATGCCGAAGCCGAATTCAGCAAGAAGAAGAAAGAGTACCAGGACGCCAACGCGGAAGCGATCGAGCGCATCCTGAAGGCAGAAGCCGCCAACAAGCCGCTCAAGGGCAAAGACGCCGAGATCCAGACCGCCTGGAGCAAGTGGCGTGAAGAGACCAAGACGTTCGCGGCCAAGGTGACGGATGCCCGCAAGGCGCTCAACGTCGACCGCCCCGTTGTCGAAATCAGCGTGCTGGATCCCCGCGATCCGGTCATCGTGACCGACTATGACGGCGAGCTGGCCACGAAAGACCTGACGATCGACGCCAAGATCAAGGCCGCCGACGGCACCACCAGCCAGAAGCAGTACGTGTTCACGATTCAGCGCGCGACGCTGAAGGGCGTCGTGGGCAAGGACGGCAAGCCGGGCGACATGGTTGGCCGCTGGGTCATCACGAAGTTCGTTGAGGCAGGGAAGTAAGACACCTGTCAGTAGGATGTAGTCAGTAGTCAGTAGTAAGTAGAGGGGCCGCCCGTTTCGGGGCGGCCCTTTTGCTGTACTCGGCTATCGGCTATCGACCATCGGCTATCGGCCGGCCGAAAGTCGATAGCCGAAGGCCGAAAGCCGCCTAAGCCTTTTCCAGCTTCGCAAACTTCGCCACGAGCCGTTTGGTGCCGACGGTGGTGAAGCGCACGGCAAGTTTCAGGTCTTCCCCGGTGCCTTCCATCCCCATGATCGTCCCCACGCCAAACTGGGCGTGCCGGACGCGCATCCCCAGGCGCAGGCCCGAAGACGACGACTGATCTTCGTCTTCGTACATGAACGGCGGCGGCGCGTCGGCCGTCGAGCCCCCACCCGCACCTCCGCGCCCGCCGCCCCAGGCCTGGCCCCCCCGCCCCGGAGCGCCGTAACCGGCGCGGCCGGACCGGTCGTAACCCCCGGGCTCGCGGCGCCCGTATGCGTTGGCGGCACCGCCCCGGAACAGTGAGTTCTGCCCCGAGCCCATGCTGAAGTCGTAGCGGCTGACCAGTTCAGACGGGACCTCGTCCAGGAACCGGGACGGCTCGGACGATCGGTACTCACCGAAGACACGGCGCCGGGCCGCAGAGGTCAGGAACAGCTTCTGGCGTGCGCGAGTCATGCCCACGTAACACAGCCGCCGCTCCTCTTCCATGTCGTCGTCTTCACCCGTGGCCCGCGAATGGGGAAACAGCCCCTCCTCGAGCCCGGTGATGAACACCACCGGGAACTCGAGCCCCTTGGCGCTGTGCATGGTCATCAGGAGCATGCGGGCGTCTTCGGCGCCGTCTTTCTCGTCGGCTTCGGCGAGCAACGACAGCCGGTCGACGAAGCCGGCCAGCGACGCGTCCTGCTCGCGCGTCTCGAATTCCCGGGCGGCCGACACGAGTTCGGCCAGGTTCTCGATCCGCCCATCCGACTCTTCGCTGCGATCTTCGCGCAGGTCCTGGATGTAACCCGACTGGTCGAGCACCTTAGAAATGGTGACCGACAACGTTTCGCGCCTGGCCGTGTCCGACAGCTGGACGATCAGATCACGAAACGTCGTCAGCGATGCCGCCGCGCGGTTCGGGAACTTCCGGGCTTCGAGCCCGCGGTTCAGGCTCGTCCACAACCCGCGCGCCTCGGGCGTTTCGAGGGCGAGCAGCGGCGACTCGGGTTCGCCGTCCATGGTCCTCAGCCCCTCGAGCTGATCCATGACGCCTTTGCCGATGCCGCGGGTGGGGACGTTGATCACCCGCCGCAGGCTGACGTCATCGTGGGGATTGATGAGGAGCTTGAGGTACGCCAGCGTGTCCTTGATCTCTTTGCGCTCGTAGAACCGGACGCCGCCGATGATCTGGTACGGCACGTTTTCGCGGCGAAGCGCATCTTCAATCACGCGCGACTGCGCGTTGGTGCGGTACAACACGGCCACCGCGGCGTCGCGATCCGCGTTCAGCGCGGTACGCGCCGAGCGGGCCACGAACTCGGCTTCTTCCAGCTCGTCCGAACATCGGGCGCAGGTGATGAGGTCGCCGCCTTTCTGGTCGGTCCACAACTGCTTCTCTTTGCGGTTGCGGTTGTTCGCGATCAGCGCGGACGCGGCATCCAGAATCACCTGTGTCGAGCGGTAGTTCTGCTCGAGACGGACGATGGTGGCGTTGGGAAAGTCGTGTTCGAAATCGAGGATGTTGCGGATGTCGGCGCCGCGCCAGGCGTAGATCGACTGGTCCGGGTCGCCGACCACGGCGATATTGCGGTGCACTTCCGCGAAACGGCGCATCAGCAGGTATTGCGGCCGGTTGGTGTCCTGGTATTCGTCCACCATGACGAACCGGAAGCGGTTGCTGTATCGGGCGCGGACGTCTTCGGCGGTCTCGAAAAGTTCCACCGTCTTCAGCAGGAGGTCGTCGAAGTCGAGGGCGCCGGCGGTTTTCAGCGCGGCCGTGTATCCGTCGTAGACCTTCGCCATCTGCTCGGCGCGGAAGTCGAACCGTTTGGCGGCCATGGCCGACGGCGACTCCATCCGGTTCTTGGCGTGGCTGATCCGGCCGAGGGCCGCCCTGGGCTGGATGACCGATTCATCGATCTCGAGATCGCGGAGCACCTGCTTGATGGCCGAGAGCTGGTCCGACGAATCGTAGATGACAAACTCGCGCGGCAGGCCGATCGAAGGCGCTTCGCGGCGCAGCAGGCGGGCGCACAGCGAGTGAAACGTCGAAATCCAGAGCCCCGCGGCTTGCGCGCCGAGCAGCGACGCCACGCGCTCGCGCATTTCTTCGGCGGCTTTGTTCGTGAACGTGACGGCCAGCACTTCGCCGGGATCCGCGATCCCGCTTCCGACCAGATACGCGATCCGGTAGGCAATGACGCGCGTCTTGCCCGACCCCGCACCAGCCAGAATCAGCAAGGCGCCATTTTCGTGAAGAACAGCGTCACGCTGCTCCGGATTGAGGTTTTTGAGGAAATCCATGGTGGGGGAAACGAACCAGTAGTCAGTAGGAAGTAGTCAGTAGGAAGTAGTCAGTAGTCAGTAGGCGAATCAGTTGCTACACCCATTGTCTCCCGGCGGAGTAGAGAAACCTACTTCCTACTGTACGTAGCCCCGGGGCTTTAGCCCCGGGGGCCCTTGTCGGCCATCGGCCAGCCGAAAGCCGAAAGCCGAAAGCCGAAGGCCGATCGCCTATTCCACCGTCACACTTTTCGCCAGGTTGCGCGGCTGGTCCACGTCGCAGCCGCGCCAGACGGCGATGTGGTAGGCCAGCAACTGGAGCGGCACGGTAAACACGATTGGCGTGAACAGGCGATGGGTGACCGGCAACGTCACGCGGCAGTCGGTGTACGGGTCCAGCAGGTGATCGAGCGAGCTTGGGCCTTCCATGGTGATGGCGATGACCGACCCGCCGCGGGCTTTCACCTCCTGAATGTTGCCGAGCATCTTTTCGAACACGTGATCGTGGGGCGCCAGGGCCACAACGGGAAGGTTTTCGTCGATCAGCGCGATGGGGCCGTGTTTCATCTCGCCGGCGGGGTAACCCTCGGCATGGATGTACGAGATCTCCTTGAGTTTCAGCGCGCCTTCGAGGGCGATGGGATAGTTGATGCCCCGGCCGAGGTACAGGAAATCGCGATGGTGCTGGAATCGCCGCGCCAGGTCCGAGATGCCGCTGCAGGCCTTGAGCGTGTCTTCGAGCAGTTGCGGAAGCCGCAGCAGCGCTTCGACGTGAGACAACGTCTGGTCGGCAGGCATCGTGCCCCGCCCCTGCGCCAGGTAGAGGGCCAGCAGGTGCAGCGCCACCAACTGGGACGTAAACGCCTTGGTGGACGCCACGCCGATTTCGGGGCCGGCGTGCGTATAGATCGTGCCGTCGCATTCCCGCGTGGCCATGCTGCCGACGACGTTACAGATGGCAATGCTGCGCGCGCCTTTTCGCCGGGCTTCGCGCAAGGCGGCCAGCGTATCCGCCGTTTCGCCCGACTGGGTGATGACGACAGCCAGCGTCCGGCTGTCGCCCACGTTCGACCGGTAGCGGTATTCCGACCCGTAGTCCACTTCCACCGGCAGCCGGGCAAGTTCTTCGATCAGGAATTTCCCGACAAGGCCGGCGTGCCACGACGTGCCGCACGCCAGGATGACCACCTTCTCGATGGCCGCGATGTCGCTGCCGCCAAGGGCGATCTCGTCCAGAAAGACGCGCCCCGTTTCCTGCGATACCCGCCCCAGGATGGTGTCGCGGGCGGCCGCGGGCTGTTCGTGGATCTCCTTCAGCATGAAGTGCTTGAAGCCGGCCTTCTCGGCCTGGATCGGATCCCACAACACCCGCTGCGGCGCCTTCTCGAGGGGCGTCCCGTCCACGCGTGAGAAGGCCACGCCGGCGGGCGTCAGGACCGCCATCTCTTCGTCACCCAGGAACACCACGTCCCTTGTGTGCGCCAGGATGGCGGGGATGTCCGACGCCACAAACGACTCGCCCTGACCGATTCCAATGACGATAGGAGGACCGTTGCGGACGGCGACGAGGGTGTCGGGATCGTCGGCCGAGAGCAGCACCAGGGCGTACAGGCCGCGCAGCCGGCCGAGGGCACGGCGCACGGCGGCTTCCAGCGTGCCGCCGGACGTGGTGCGTTCCTGTTCGACCAGGTGGGCCACCACCTCGCTGTCGGTTTCTGTAACGAACCGGTGGCCCTGCTGCTGAAGCTCGCGTTTCAGCTCGAGGTAGTTCTCGATGATCCCGTTGTGGACCACCACGAGGCGGCCCGTGCAGTCGCGGTGCGGGTGCGCGTTTTCTTCAGTCGGCCGGCCGTGGGTGGCCCAGCGTGTGTGGCCGAGGCCGTAGTCACCGGCAATCGGATTATCCCGGACCGCTTCTTCGAGGCGCGCCAGTTTACCCGACGCCCTGCGGACCGACACCACACCATCGCGCACCACCGCCACGCCCGCCGAGTCGTAGCCGCGATACTCGAGGCGCCGCAGGCCCTCGATCAGCACCGGCATCACGGGTTTCGGACCGATGTAACCGACGATACCGCACATGGGTGATCCTCACGTCAACAAGGCAAGGAAGGAGTCAGTCGTCAGTAGTCAGTAGTAAGTAGTCAGTAGGGATCAATGACCAGAACACTCCAACATTCGCCGGCGATATGCAGCAAGCATCCTGCTGACATCGACCGCCTTGCGTTGGAGTTCAGCCGATGGTCCGTAACCGAGATCCTCTGCAAGCCGGAGGTAATACCGTGTCTCCGCGAGTGACGCCTCCGCGATGTTGTAGAAGCGGGCCTTGTCGACCGGGCTTCGCCGTCCGTAACCCTCAGCGAAGTTGCCCGGAACGGAGACAGCGGCCCGGCGCAACTGCGATGCAAGTCCGTACATCTCGTGTCGAGGGAACAAGCCTGAGTAGCGGTACACGCCCAATACGAGAGCGTGGGCACTTCTCCACACGACCGTTGATTCCCACCGGGGCTGCAAGTCAGTCTGCACACCCAGCCAGAGGCAAGACACGAGCCATTTCTCAGTGGCGGGCATTTCCGCCTACTTCCTACTGACTACTGCCTACTCTTCTCCTGAGGTAGCAGAATCTGCCCTCCTCCTTTCGACCCAGCCTGGCACATTCTGCTGCCGACCACGGGCGATCCCCAACGCCCCCGCGGGCACATCGTGCGTGATCGACGACCCGGCGGCGACGAAGGCGCCGGCACCGATACGCACGGGGGCGATGAGCTGCGAGTCGCTCCCGATAAACGCGCCGTCTTCGATGATCGTGGGGTTCTTGTTCACGCCGTCGTAGTTGCACGTGATCGTGCCGGCGCCGATGTTGGCGTGCGCGCCAATGGTGGCGTCGCCAAGATACGTCAGGTGGCTGGCTTTGGACCCTTCGCCGAGCACGGTCTTCTTCAACTCGACGAAGTTGCCGACGTGCGCCGATGCCTTCACGACAGACCCCGGGCGGATGTGGGCGAACGGGCCCACGCGCGTATCGGCTTCAAGGGTGGATTCGACGATAACGCAGGAGTCGTTGATGTGGACACGATCACCGACGGTGGCGTCGGTGAGGCGCACCCAGGACCGGATGCGGCAGTCCGCCCCGATGGAGGTCTGCCCTTCGAGCGTCACGCCGGGATGAATCACGGTGCCCGGGCCGATGGTGACGGTGTCGTCGACGTAGGCCGTTGCGGGATCGAGAATCGTCACACCACCGGCACGCAGGCGTTCCAGGCGCTCGTGAGTCATGGAGGGATATTACTCCCGGCGACGAGACGGCCAGCACGGGCCGCCGCAAATAGTGTCGCCGGGAGGATACGACCGACGGCGAGGCGCTGCTTCCTGCTTCCTACTGCCTACTGCCTACTGCCTACTTCCTACTTCTTGCTTCTTGCCTCTGACCTGGCCTCGCACCATCCCTGCGGGGCAGCTGCGCGGGCGGTGACGCGAGCAGCGCCCGCATCTCGTCCGTGCGGCGCAACGCTTCGAGATCGGGTTCCTTGAACGCGAGATCGCGGTTCTCGCGGTTCAGCGCCATGCTGCGTGACAAATACTGCATCGCCGCATCGGCGTTGCCCTTCAGCGCCTGCGCCACGCCCATCATGTAGGTGGCGTGATCGTTCTCGGGGTCTTTCTGAAGAACCGCGCCCAGGATGGTGATGGCCTGGTCCGGAGAACCGTTGTTGATCGCCAGCGTGGCGGCGTACACCCGTTCTTCGGGCGACTCGGGTTTGTGTGGAGCCGCGGCGATGCCCCGTTCGCACACGCGAATGTAGAGCAACGCGCGTTCGTGCAGTTCTTTCTCGTCCGGGAACTGGTCGATGACGCCCCTCAGGGCTTCGGCCGCCTCCTTGTACTGACGAGCCTGCAGAAAGTGCACGCCCCGTTCGTACATGGCGATGGCGTCCACGTAGTTGCTGCGCCGAGGCGGCGGCGGCGGTGGTGCCGCCGGGGTCTTGGGCCGGACGCCAGCTTTCGTGGCAGGCTTGGGTTCGGGGACCCTGGCGCGGGAGGTCTTCGGCGCGGGTTTGGACGGTGTCTTCACCGGCGCCTTTGCCGGGGTTTTCGCCGGGGTTTTCGCCGGCCTGGGGGCGGTTTTGGAGGCCGCCGCCTTCTTCGCCGGGGCCTTGGCGGCCTTCGGCTTGGGTTTGGGCGACGGTTTCGCTTTGGCCGGGGCAGCCTTTGCCTTGGGTTTGGGCGAGGACGACTTCTTCTGTGGCATGGTCTTACGCCGAAGCTTCGCCATGGCTGCTCCTGTGGCGGCATTGCGGCCACGGATGATGACGATCGGAAGCGGTTTGGCGGGGGTTACGTTAACAGATGCGCCGAAGTGGGGTCAAGAACGGCGAGCCCGCTCGACGGCGGCATAGACGTCGCGCGACCGCAGACACAGAGCGTCGGCCACCGACTTGAGCGCCTCGCGCCGGCCCAGCCCCGCCTCGACAGCTGCCGAAAAGGCCGTAAATACTGATTCATCAGATACTTGAGCGGTCTCAGCGCCGGCCGGCCGTGGCGGGTCTCCCGACATCACCACCGTAAACTCGCCCCGCTCTTCGCCAAGGCGCCCAAGGACGGCAGAAATAGGTCCTCTGACCAATTCTTCGTGGAGCTTGGTCAACTCGCGGCAGACCGCGACGTCCCGGTCACCCAGGACCAGCATCGCGGCCTCCATACTTTCACGGATACGGTGCGGAGCCTCGAAGAACACGAGCGTCCGGCGTTCGTTCAGGAGGGTCCGGTACCAGGTTTCCCGGGCGGCTTTCCGCGCGGGCGGGAAACCCACGAAGACGAACGAGTCGGTGGGCAGGCCGGACGCTGACAACGCCGCCAGCACGGCGCTGGGGCCGGGAACGGCTTCCACGCGTACGCCGGCGGCGATGGCCGCCCGGACGAGCTTGAAACCCGGGTCCGAGACGCCGGGCGTTCCGGCGTCCGACACGAGGGCAATGCGGACGCCCGCGGTCAGTTTCGCCACGAGGCCGGCAATCCTGGCGGGCTCGTTGTGTTCGTGGACGCTCGTGGTGGGCGTGCGGACGCCGTAGTGGTTCAGCAGTTTGGCGGTATGCCGGGTATCCTCGGCGGCCACGAGATCGCATTCCCGCAACACCCGGAGTGCGCGAAACGTGATGTCTTCGAGGTTTCCGATGGGCGTCGCCACCAGAAACAAAGTGCCTGTTCGGGAATCGGGCATTATGGACCCAAGTATTGTACCATTGTGGGTTGATGTGATTTCAGCGATAACGCCGGATATCCGGCCAGGCCGCGCGGGGGCCCCAGGCCCCGTGCCGTCGCGAGCGTGTTCATGATTGCTACGGAACCACTCTGCCACTTCATCGACGACTATCTGTCGTTCCTGCACGAGACCAATCCGACGGGTGCCACGCTCGACGGCGTCCACCTGTTCGACGATCATCTCGAAGATCTGGGCCGCGGAGCGATCGAAGCGCAAGCGCAGCAACTGTCGGCGTTCGCCAGGCGGCTGTCGTCGATGAACAACGAATCGCTGACGGCGATCGAGCGGATTGAGCGTCCGTGGGTCGCCACGCACGTCCAGTCGCGCCTGCACGAACTGGAACACGTCCGCACCTGGGAGCGCAACCCTCAGCATTACGCTGACATCCTGGCGGCCAGCCTGGCCACGCAGGTGCTGTTCGATTACGCGCCGGCCGACGAACGGGCGCGGCGCGTCTTATCCAAGCTGCGCCAGGCGCCCCGGCTCATGCAGGCGGCCCGCGACAACGTGAAAGAACCGCCGGGCATCTTCGTCAAGAGCAGCCTGGATGCCATGAAGGGCACGTTGCGGTTCGTGGAAGTGGACCTCCCGAAAGCGTTCATGGACGTGGACGACCTCGGGCTACTGGGCGACTTGGCTGACGCGCAGACCGAAGCGATCGACGCGATCAAGAGCTACATCGCGCACCTCGATACCGAGCTGGCGCCAAAAGCCCGGGCGTCGTTCCGCCTCGGTGCCGAGAAGTTTGCCAGGAAGATCCGGCTGGATGACGGCCTGGACGTAACGGTGGAGAAACTGCTGGATATCGGCCTGCGCGAGATGAACCGGCTGCAGGAAGAATTCCGCAAAGCTGCCGGACGAGTGGAGCCCGGCGACGCGGTCGAAGTCTGGAAACGTGTCAAAGAACGCCAGTTCGCTCCCGGGGGCATCGTTGAAACCGCCACCAAGCAGGTGCAGGAACTCGCGGAGTTCCTGCGGCGCCGTGATCTGGTCACCGTGCCGACGGGCGAGCGGGTGATTGTGGCGCCGACGCCGGAATTCTGCCGGTGGACGTTCGCGAGTATGTGGACGCCGGGGCCCTTCGAGACGCGCCTGTCGAAGGCGTATTACTACGTGACCGACGCGGATCCGGCGTGGGCGCCCGAACGCCAGCAGGATCACCTTCGCGACCTCAACGAACCGAGGTTGTGGTCGGTGTCGATCCACGAAGCGTACCCCGGCCACTTCCTGCACTTCCAGCACCTGCGCCACGTGGAATCGAAAGCGCGGCGATCGCTGATGCTGGCGTCGGTGGCGACGGTGGAAGGCTGGGCCCATTACGCCGAGCAGATGATGATCGAAGCGGGATTCGGCAAGAGCGACCCGGCGATCAGGCTCGGCCAGTTGGCCGAATCACTCGTCCGGCTCGCGCGGCTCGTCGTCGCCATCCGCCTGCACGCGGAAGACATGTCGGTGGAGCAGGGCGTGCGGTTTTTCCGCGACGAAGCGTTCCTCGAAGAAGGCAGCGCGCGCCGGGAAGCCGAGCGCGGCACGTTCGACCCGGGGTACGGCGCGTACGCCGCCGGCAAGCTCATGTTGCTGAAGCTGCGCTCGGACTACAAAGCCGAGCAGGGCGAAAAGTTCTCGCTGAAAACGTTCCACGACACGTTCCTGCACAATGGCGTGGCCACCATCGGCGTGCACCGTCAGCTGATGCTGGCCGACGCGCGGGGGGCGGTGATCGAGTAGAAGCAGGAAGCAGGAAGCAAGTAGGCAGTAGTCAGTAGGAAGTAGTCAGTAGGAAGTAGTCAGTAGGAAGTAGGGAGCATGGAGCAGCGACAGCCTACTGTCTACTGACTACTGTCTACTGCCTACTTCCGAAAGCCGAAAGCCGATAGCCGAAAGCCGAAGGCCGAAAGATAACGTAATGCCACTGTACGAATACGAATGCGGCGCGTGTGGACATCGTTTCGAGAAGATTCAGAAATTCTCGGATCCGCTCGTTCACGAATGCCCGTCCTGCGGGACGGGACCGGTTCACAAGCTGTTGTCAGCACCGGCCATCCAGTTCAAGGGCACGGGGTGGTACATCACGGACTACGCCGGCAAGAAGTCCGACGGCACGCCGTCGACGGCCCGGCGAGACAACGGGAAGACCGAGAGCACGTCTGAAGGGAAGTCCGACAGCAAGTCCGAAAGCTCGTCCGAGACCAAGTCCGAGACGAAGTCCGACACGACCTCCGGCTCATCCGCCAGCTCATCCTCCGACACCAAGAGTTCCTCGTCGTCAGACAGCGGCGGGGGGGGTGGGGGGGAGAAGAAGTAGACAGTAGACAGTAGGAAGTAGTCAGCATGGAGCGGCGACCCTACTGCCTACTTACTACTGACTACTTCCTACTATCTTGTCGGCATCCTACCGTCCCCGTTAGTTCCCCAGATCGAGCCCCCGCAGATACTCCGCGAACGGCCCGGCCAGGTCGGGGCGTTTGAGGGCGAAGTACACCGTGGCCTTCAGGTAACCCAGTTTGTTGCCCGCGTCGTGGCGGACACCTTTGATTTCGTAGGCGTAGATCGGCCGCTTTTTCAGCAGGTTCCGCAGGCCGTTGGTCAGCTGGATCTCGCCCGTCCGATCGGACTGCGTGGCTTCGAGTTCGGGGAAGATGTCGGGCGTGAGGATGTACCGCCCGATAATCGCCAGGTCTGAGGGGGCTTCGTCGCGCGGCGGCTTCTCCACCAGGTCGCGCACCTCGAAAATCCCGTCCTGTTCGTTCTTGATGTCCACGATCCCGTAGGACGACACCCGATCCCAGGGCACACGCTCGACGGCCAGCACCGGCCCCTGCACCTTGTTGAACACCTCGATCATCTGCTGCAGCCCGGCCGGCTCGGCGTCGATGACGTCGTCGGCCAGTACCACCGCAAACGGCTCGTCGCCCACCAGGTCGCGCGTGACGAGCACCGCATGGCCCAGGCCCAGCGGCTCGCCCTGGCGAACGTAGTACACCTGGCTGAGCTTCGACAAGGCGCGCACTTCTTCCAGCATGTCCAGTTTGCCGCGGGCTTCGAGCAGGGCTTCGAGTTCGGCCGACACGTCAAAGTGGTCTTCGATGGCGTTCTTGCCGCGGCCGGTGACCAGGATCATCCGGTCGATTCCCGACGCCAGAGCCTCTTCCACGCCGTACTGAATGATGGGCTTATCGACCAGTGGCAGCATCTCCTTGGGTTGCGCTTTCGTGGCCGGGAGAAACCGCGTTCCAAGACCGGCGACGGGGAAGACGACTTTTCGGATTCGCATGGTTCTGCTGCCTCGTGGCAGGAAGTAGTCAGTAGTCAGTAGTCAGTAGTAGTCAGTAGTAAGTAGTCAGTAGTTAGTAGGCAGGAGGGGCGGCCTTTGCCCAAAAACCCCAAACCCCCCCCCACCCCCCCCAAAAAAAACCCCCCCGCCGGATTTTTTGTCACAATTAACCACAAA
>CAYJPV010000002.1:114951-148435 GCA_964372095.1 uncultured Vicinamibacterales bacterium
GGGGCGGCCTTTCCCCAATCCCCAATCCCCAACCCCCAACCCCCAGATTCTACCCGCCCTGCCGTGATTGGAGTACCATTTCCCTACCATGCTCGATCCAATCTTTGTGCGGGAACATCTGGATGTTGTTCGGGAAAAGCTGGCGCAGCGGGGCGCGAACATGGAGGCCGAGCTCGACAGCCTGGCCGCCCTCGACGTGGAGCGCCGCCGGCTGATTCCCGAAGTTGAAAACCTGAAACGTGATCAGAACGCGGCCAGCGAAGCCGTGGGACGGGCCAAAAAAGCCGGCGAAGACGTTTCGCACATCTTTGCGGCCAACAAAGCGCGCGGGCAGGAGATCAAGCAGCGCGAAGCGGCCCTCGACGAACTCGAAGTCAAACGGCGCCAGATCCTGCTCACGATTCCCAATCTGCCCCACGAGTCGGTGCCGGTGGGCCGGTCCGCCGACGACAACGTCGAAGTGCGCCGGTGGGGCCAGCCGCGGGAATTCGACTTCACGCCCCGGGCGCATTACGACCTGGCCGTCGAGCTGGGCATCCTCGACTTCGAGCGTGCAGCGCGGATGTCGGGCGCGCGTTTTGCCGTGATGCTCCGGGAAGGCGCGCGGCTGACGCGGGCCCTGGTCGACTTCATGCTCGACCTCCATACGCAGGAACACGGGTACACGGAGGTTGATCCGCCGTATCTCGTGAACGCGGCAGCCCTCCAGGGTACGGGCAACCTGCCGAAGTTCGAGGCGGACCTGTTCAAGATTGCCGGGGACTGGGACCTCTACCTCGTGCCGACCGCCGAAGTGCCCGTGACCAATCTCCACCGGGACGAAATCCTCGACGGCCGCCAGCTGCCGCTGCGTTATACCGCCTACACCATGTGTTTCCGGAGCGAAGCCGGCTCGCACGGCCAGGACGTCCGCGGTCTCATCCGGCAGCACCAGTTCCACAAGGTCGAACTGGTCAGCTTCGCCCACCCCGACCAGTCGTTCGACGAACTCGAACGGATGACCGGCTGCGCCGAAACCGTACTCCAGCGCCTGGGCCTCCCGTACCGGACCGTCCTGCTGTGCACGGGCGACATGGGGTTTGCATCGGCCAAGACCTACGACATCGAAGTGTGGCTGCCGAGCCAGAACACGTATCGCGAGATCTCGTCCTGCAGCAACACGATGAGTTTCCAGGCGCGCCGGGCCAACATCCGGTTCCGCCCGGACGGCACGGGCAAAGCCGAACTGGCCCACACGCTCAACGGCTCCGGCGTGGCCGTCGGCCGCACCGTCATTGCCATCATCGAGAACTACCAGCAGCGCGACGGCAGCATCGTGATTCCCGACGCGCTCCGGCCGTACATGCGCGGCCTCGACGTCATCGAACCACGGCGGTGATAAAACGGCTTACGACCTGCGGCTTGCGGCCTGCGGTACAGGCCGTAAGCCGTAAGCCGTAGGCCGCAGGCCATTCCATGATCTGCCCCCACTTCCCTGAATGCGGCGGCTGCTCGCAGCAGGACGTCCCGTATCCCGAGCAACTGGCCCGGAAGCGGGCACGTGTTCAGGACCTGCTGCAGCGTGCCCTCGGCGGGCGCGCGCCCCATGTCCTGCCGGTGGCGGGTATGCCGCTGGGCGCCGGCGACATGCCGTGGGGGTTCCGGCACAAGGTATCGTTCGTCTTCGGGCCTGGCCCCGCCAGCCGCGGCCGAGGCGGCGATAGGGAGGCGGTTTCAAGACCCGTTCGCGCGGTTGCCGAGAACAGACCGCCCACGCAGGTCTTGAAGCCGGTCCTGCTCTTTGGTCATTTTGCGCGTAGTTCGAACCGCGTCGTCCCGATCACTGAGTGTCCGGTGCACAGCCCGCGGGGCAATCGTATTGCGTTTGCCGTGCGCGACGCCGTGGCCAAAGCCGGCATCACGGCTGCCGGCCCCGACCTGGCCGGTATCGTGCGCCACCTGATCGTGCGCACGACGGCCGACGAACGTCAGGCCGTGGCCATGCTGGTGGTGACGCGCAACGACAAACGGCTGCGGGCGCCCGTGCGTGCGGTGATGGCCGGCAAGGACGCGCCCGACGGGTTCCTGATCAACGTGCACGACAGGCCCGGCCCGTTTATGGTCGGGCGCGACACGCTTGTTGTGGCGGGACGTGGCCAGGTGCGCGAAACCGGCCTGCAGGCCTCTTCGGGGTCGGCCTTTCTGATTTCGCCGAATGCGTTTTTCCAGACCAACGTTCACGCGGCGGGCCTGCTGCTCGACGAAGTGCTGGCGTCGGCGCCGGCCGGCCGGGCGTTACGCGTGCTCGACGTCTACAGCGGCAGCGGGTTGTTCGGTCTGCCACTCGCGCAGCGGGGGCATGCCGTCACGATGATCGAAGAAAACGCGCAGGCGATGAAAGACGCGGCCGAGAACCTGCGGACGAACAAGATTCCCGCGACGCAGGTGCGGCTGATCTGCGAACGGGCGGAAGTGGCGTTGTCCGGGAACCGCAGCCGCGGTCCGGCCATCCGCACTATCGACTTCGCGGTGATCGATCCGCCCAGGGACGGTTGTCCGGCGTCAGTGATCGAGGCGTTGTTTCACACCATTCGCCCCGGACGGGTCGTGTACGTGTCGTGCAACCCCGAAGCCCTCGCCCACGAGTTGCCGGCCATTCTGGACGCCGGTTACCAGGCCGACCGTGTGTTGCCCGTCGACATGTTCCCGCACACGGATCACGTGGAGGTGGTGGTGACGCTGCGACGGCAGTAGGCCTGCGGCTTATGGCTTACGGCCTGCGGCCGTGCGTAGCCCCGGGGCTTCAGCCCCGGGGTGCCCGGTCCGGGGTCGGCGGGGGGAAGGACCGGTTTTGGGCCCCCCCCCCCCCCCCTCCCCCCTGCCCCCTGCCCCCTGCCCCTTGCCCCTTGCCCCTTGCCCCTACCCTTGTCGCTATTCCCACGCCATGAGCCCCGTGAGGAACATGTTCGAGGCGTCTTCGTGGTACGGGCGGACGCGGACGGTGTACCCGAACAGTCCCGAACGGCCGCAGGGCACGTTGCCGGTGTAACGATGCCGCCCGCCGCCCAGATCGTCGGTGTGATACAGCATGGCCACGCTGGCGTGTGAGATCTCGCGGTTCGAGTCCACGGGCCCGAAATAGACTTCCACGGCCACGTCAGCCGGGCGCAGGGATCCGAGCGAGACGACCGCCGTCATGGGCACCGACTCGCCCACCTGGTGGCTGTGTCCGTTTTTCGCATCCACCTGTTCCACGCGCACCGCGCCCCACTCGCGCTCGACGTGCGCCTTCCAGGCGGCCAGCGCTTTCGCGCGGGCGAACCCGTCGGCACCGAGGCGCGCATAGAGCGATGCGGTCGGCCGATAGTACCGATCGACGTACTCGCCCACCATGCGGTTGGTCGAAAACGCCGGTGAGAGCAGCCGCATCGAGGCTTTCATACGCTGAATCCAGGCGCGCGGCATGCCGTCGGACGTGCGGGCGTAGAACAGCGGCACGATCTCCTTTTCGAGCAGTTCGTAGAGCGCGCCCGACTCGACGGCATCCTGGTAGGCGTAATCCTGGTAATCTTCGCCGCGCCCGATAGCCCAGCCGACTTCAGGCGTGTACCCTTCGGACCACCAGCCGTCGAGGATGCTGAGGTTCAAACCGCCGTTCGGCAGGACCTTCATGCCGCTGGTGCCGCTGGCTTCCATGAGGCGCCGCGGCGTGTTGAGCCACACGTCCACGCCCTGCAGCAGGTAACGTGCCACGGTGATGTCGTAGTCTTCGATGAAGACCGCGCGCGCGCGGAACTCTTCACGCATGCAGAACTGGACGACGCGGCGCAGCACCTCTTTGCCTTCGTGGTCCTTGGGGTGGGCCTTGCCGGCAAAAATGATCTGCACCGGCCGGTCGATGTCCCGCAACAGCTGGCCCAGGCGTTCGACGTCGTGCAGGACCAGCGCCGCGCGTTTGTAGGTGGCAAACCGCCGGGCGAAACCAATGGTCAGCGCCTGCGTGGACAAGGCGCCGCGGGCGTGTTCGATGTCGCGGGCCGTGCCGCCGCGCCGGCGCACTTGGCTAATGAGGCGGCGGCGGGCAAACGCCACGAGGCGCTCGCGCCGCCGGGCATGCGTCGCCCAGATCTCTTCGTCCGGGATGGCGTCCACACGGGCCCAGCTGTCGGACGGGCCCGGGTCGCGCCACCAGTCCATCCCGAGGTACCGATCGAAGAGCTGCGACATCTCGCGCGACAGGACGCTGCGCGTGTGGACACCGTTGGTCACGTACCCCACCGAGACTTCGGCTTCCGGCACGGACGGGCTGTACTCGCGCAGCAGGCGCCGCGACACCTCGCCGTGCAGGCGGCTGACGCCGTTGACGTGGGCGGAGGTGCGGATGGCGAACCCGGCCATGTTGAACGGCCCGTGCGTATCGCCGGGCCGCCGGCCCAGGGCCAGGAACTCGTCGAGCGACACGCCCAGATCCGCGACGTCGTCCGAGAGGTACTTCACCATCAGATCGCGCGGGAACGCGTCGAATCCGGCAGGCACGGGCGTGTGCGTCGTGAAGACATTGCCCGCCCGGGCGCCCTGCAGGGCTTCGGCAAAGGTCAATCCGTGTTCGCGCATCAGGATCCGGATCCGTTCCACCGACAGGAACGCCGAGTGCCCTTCGTTCATGTGGCACACGTCCGGGCTCAGGCCCATGGCCGTCAGCGCGCGCAGGCCGCCGATGCCGAGCACCAGTTCCTGGCGGATGCGGGTCTCTTCGTTGCCGCCGTACAGCTGGTCCGTGATGTCCTGCAGGTGACGGGGGTTTTCGTGGACGTTCGTATCGAGCAGATAGAGCGGCAGGCGGCCGACCTGGGCTTTCCAGACGGCAATCACCGTCGCCTCGCCGGCCAGCCGCACCGTGACGTGGAGCGGGCGCCCCTGTTCGTCGAGCACCTGCTCGAGCGCCATGTTGTAGAAGTCGTTGACGGGGTAACTTTCCTGCTGCCAGCCGTCGTTGGCCAGGTACTGGCGGAAGTATCCCTGCTGGTACAGCAGGCCCACGCCCACCAGGGGCACGCCGAGATCGCTCGCCGACTTCAGGTGGTGGCCGGCCAGCAGACCCAGGCCGCCTGAGTAGATGGGCAGGCATTCGGCCAGGCCGTATTCGGCCGAGAAATAGGCGATGAGCGGGCGCGTGCTGTACCGGCGATCCCAGTACGTCCGTTCTTTCACGTACCGCTCGACGCGGTCGACCACCCGGTCGTACAACGCCAGGTACGCATCATCCTGCGCCAGCGTATCGAGCCGCTCCTGCGACACACGCGCCAGCATCAGCATGGGATCCTGACTGCAGCTCTCCCACATGTCCCGGTCGAGGCGCCGGAAAACCGACCGGACCTCGTCATCCCACGACCACAGCAGATTCAGGGCAATCTCGCGCAGCCGGCTGAGTCGTTCGGGAATACGGGGAATGACCTGGAACGTGTTGACGCGCATCTGAGCCCTCCGTCTCGGTTGTGATCGTTTCATCGTGGCACGGCCTACCGCCGACCGCAAGAACCCGGCTTCTGGTGCATAATCGCGGCGTACCATGCCGACGCGTCCTGTGGTGGTCGTGCCGTGTTATGACGAAGCCCGCCGCCTCGTCATCGGGACGTTTCTCGACATGGCGCACGCCGGGGACATGACGGTGCTGTTCGTGGACGACGGGTCGCGTGATGCGACCAGGTCGATCGTCGAGGCGGCCGTCGCCCAGGCGCCCGAACACCTGGCCCTCCTGGCCCTCGATCGCAACTCCGGCAAAGCCGAAGCCGTGCGCCGCGGCATGGCCGCGGGCCTCGAGATGGGCGCCGACGTCGTGGGATTCCTCGACGCGGACGGCGCCACCCCGCCGATGGAAATGTTGCGCCTGCGCGGCTTTCTCGACTCGTGGCCGGCGGACGCCGTCATCGGCAGCCGCGTGCGGCTGCTCGGCCTCGACATCCGGCGCCGGGCGGCGCGCCACTACGCGGGGCGTGTGCTGGCGACCGTCGTGTCGCAGATCGTGCTCGAACTGCCGGTCTACGACACCCAATGCGGCGCGAAACTGTTCCGGCGAACCCCGGCGCTGGAAGCCGCGCTGGCGCGGCCGTTCCTGACGTCCTGGGTGTTCGACGTCGAACTGCTCGGACGCCTGCGATACGGATCGGGCGACGAGCCGCCGCTGCCGATCGGCGACATCCTCGAAGTGCCCCTGCACCAGTGGGTGGATATCGCCGGGTCCAAGATCAGGTTCGGCTCGGGTATCCGCGCCGTGATCGACCTGATCCGGCTTGCCCGCGTCTTCCGCCGGGCACGGCGACTGTACGGATCGCACACAACCCGCCCCCAGCCCTGAGAGGTTCCAGCCATGATGAACGACACCCCGTCCGCAGCCCGTTCGTGTGCTTCGCCAGTGGACCGCCGCACCTTCGTGAAGGCGGCATCGGCCGCCGGGGTCGGCCTCGCGATGGCCCCCTCCGGCCTCATGGCGCAGGCGGCCCCTTCCTCCCGCCGCCGTTACGCCATCGTCGGACTCGGCTCACGCCACGCGATGTACCGCACCGCCATCCTTGGTGATTACGCGCAGCACGCCGAACTGGTCGGGCTGTGCGACATCAACCCGGGGCGCCTGGAACTGTCGCGCAAGGTGGCTGCCGGGAAGGGTGTCACGGTGCCGGGCTATGTCGCCGCCGATTTCGACAAGATGCTGCGCGAGACCAAACCGCACTTCGTGATTGTTACCACCGTGGATGCCACCCACGACGACTACATCGTGCGCGCCCTCGACGCCGGCTGCGACGTCATCACCGAAAAACCGATGACGACCACGGCGGCGAAATGCCAGCGCATTCTGGACGCGAAACAACGCAGCGGCAAGCGGGTCCGCGTGACGTTCAACTACCGGTACTCGCCGCCGCGCACGCAGGTGAAAGACCTGCTGCAGAACGGCGAAATCGGCGACGTGCTGTCGGTGGATTTCCACTGGCTGCTCAATACGCAGCACGGCACCGACTATTTCCGCCGGTGGCACAGCCAGAAGAAGAACTCGGGCGGCCTGATGATCCACAAAGCCACCCACCATTTCGATCTCGTCAACTGGTGGCTGAGCGCCGTGCCGGTGTCGGTGAACGCCGTCGGCAAACGCGAGTTCTACACGCCGGTGATGGCCAGGCGCCTGGGACTGAAGAGCCACCACGAACGGTGCCGGACGTGCCCCGAGAAAGACGCGTGCACGTTCCACATGGACCTGGCCGCCAACCCCGGGCTGAAAGCGCTGTATCTCGACAACGAACACCACGACGGCTACTTCCGCGATCAGTGCGTGTTCCGGCCCGAGATCGATATCGAAGACACGATGAACGTCATCGTGTCCTACGACACCGGCACCACGCTGAGTTATTCGCTGAACGCCTTCAACGCCTGGGAGGGATACCAGATCGCGTTCAACGGCACCAAGGGCCGGATCGAACACTCGATCGTCGAGCAGATCTACGTGAGCGGGACGAATACCGTGCAAGGCGGCATTGCCGAAGGCGGCGTGCGCACACGCGTGATTCCGCTGCGTGGCGAAGCGCGGGTGATCGAGCCGTGGACCGGCCAGGGCGGCCACGGCGGCGGAGACAAGGTGCTGCTCGACGACATCTTCCTGCCCAACCCGCCGGCCGACAAGTACGTGCGGGATTCGGACGAACGTGGCGGCGCCGCGTCCATCCTGATCGGCGTGGCGGCCAACCGCTGCTTCGAAACCGGCCAGCCGGTGAAGATCGCGGATCTCGTGACCGGCTTCACGCGGCCGGCATACCCGCCGATGCCCGGTCACGACATCCCGGTGCCGATGCCGCCGCGGCGGTAGGGGGCAAGCAAGAAGTAGGAGGTAGGAAGTAGGAAGTAGGAAGTAGGAAGTAGGACGCAGGGGCCGGCGTGGGCTCCGGCTATAATCGGACGACGCGGAGGGATGGCCGAGCGGTCGATGGCGGCGGTCTTGAAAACCGTTGTGCGGGAAACCGTACCGGGGGTTCGAATCCCTCTCCCTCCGCCATCCGCCTCCGCTCGCGCCCGATCGACCGCGAGCTACGGCGCGATGCCTCGCCGTAGCCGCTTCGCGGCGAAGGCGGGCAGCCTGGTTCAGCCCTCGGGGAGCTTCGGCTGGGCAAGCCCAGTGCTTGCGAAGGCTGTCCCGCCGTAGCGGTGGGAGGAAAGAGCCCCACCGGACCACCGCGAAGGCGGACATCCGCCAGGGGCTTCAGGGCCCGTCGCCGCTCGCGCGCCGCCAGGCTCGCTCATGGCAAGCCAGCCCAGGGAGAATGCCCTGAGCGAGCGAAGTGAGTCGAAGGGCGATCCTTCGACAAGCTCAGGATCGCCCCGAGCTTGGTCGAGGGGCGACTCGCCTGGCTTCGCATATGATGGTGTCCATCTAGACAGGCCCCCCCTTTCCTGTCCCGAGGCCGGTCGTCATGGCAACCATCCACCCGACCGCAATCATCGATTCTTCGGCGCAACTCGGTCACGACGTCGACGTCGGCCCCTACTCCATTGTCGAAGCCGGCGCCGTTGTTGGCGATCGCACCAGGATCATGGCGTCGGTCCTCGTGGCAGGCTGCAGCACGGTTGGCTCGGATTGCGAGTTGCACCACGGCGCCGTGGTGGGCGGCGCGCCCCAGATGCGCACGATGGATGGGCCTGGCGGCCGGGTCCGCATCGGAAACGGTACCGTCATCCGCGAATACGTCACCGTCCACCGGGCCGTCGCGGCCGACGCGTGGACGCTGGTGGGAGAACGGTGTTACCTGCTGGCGACGAGCCACGTCGCCCACGACTGCGTCCTGGGAGACGAGGTGACCCTCGCCAACGGCGCCCTGCTTGCCGGGTTCGTCTCGGTGGGCGACCGCACCTTCGTGTCCGGTCACACGGGCGTACACCAGTTCGTGAGAATCGGCCGCGTGGTCATGGTTGGGGCGCTGGCCGCCGTGTCCAAGGATGTGCCGCCGTTCACGATGGTCGCCCACGACGGTCTGGTGGAAGGACTGAACGTGGTCGGCATGCGCCGGGCGGGGCTGACCTCCGAAGAACGCCTGGCGATCAAACGTGCCTACCATACGCTGTACCACGAGAAACTGAACGTCTCCCAAGCGATCGAGGCCTTGCTGTCGCAGCTGCCGTCGCCGTTCGTGGAAGAAATCGTGGCGTTTATCCGCGCGTCGAAACGGGGTCTCTGCGCCGCCCGGCACAAGAACCACCACCACGGCGATGCGGACCAGTGGGACCACGGACAGGAAGGACGTGGTAGTCAGTAGTCAGTAGACAGTAGACAGTAGACAGTAGGTAGTAGCAGGGCCCGGAGTCTGTAGCCTGTAGTCCGTAGCCGGCTTCCTACTTCCTACTTCCTACTGACTACTTCCTACTGACTACTTCCTACTGACTACTTCCTACTCAACGCCCCCGAGAGAACTTATGCGTCTATCCACCAAGTTGCCGACCGCGCTGTTCGTCCTTGCCCTGGCTGCTCCGCTGTCGGCCCAGCCGCGCCCGCTCCAGGCTGCGGATGTGTACGCCCTGAAGGATGTGGGCGACCCGCGCATCAGCCCCGACGGGCGCTGGGTGGCCTACACGGTCACCAGCCCCGACCGCGAGAAGGACAAACCCGACTCGGACATCTACCTGGTGCCTCTGGCCGGCGGTGAGGCGATTCGCCTGACGGCGGGTGACCGGTCCGAGCAGAAGCCGCGATTCAGCCCGGATGGCCAGTGGCTGGCGTTCCTGGCCGCCGAACCGGAAGGCGAGACGCAGGTCTGGCTGATGCGGCGGGCCGGCGGCGACGCGGTGGCGCTGACCAGCTATCAGGCGTCGGTGTCCGACCTGGTGTGGTCGCCCGACAGCACCCGCCTGGCGCTCGTCGTCGAAGACCCCGACCCGGCGAAACCGGCTGGCGACACGGCCGGGGCATCCGACGACCGTCAATCGACCCGCCCGATCGTTGTCACGCGCCTGCAGTTCAAACGGGACGGAAAAGGGTACCTTTCGGACCAGCGCACGCACGTACACGTATTCGACGTGGCGACGCGCGTCTCGCGCCAGCTGACAAGCGGGCCGTTTGACGACAGCCAGCCTGCCTGGTCGCCCGACGGACGTACGGTGGCCTTCACGAGCAACCGCCTGCTGCCGGATACCGACGCGGGCAAGAACAGCGACATCTTCGTCGTGCCGGCAACAGGCGGCATTCCGCGGACGGTCGCAAAGACGGAGCGCGCCGAGTCGAACCCGGTGTTCAGCCCCGACGGCGAACACCTGGTGTTCGTCACCGGAGGCGACCCCGGCGACATGTGGTACGGCGCCAGCCACGTGGCCACCGTGCCCGTCCGCGGCGGCACACCGAAGGCCCTGACCGCCAGCCTCGACCGCAACGTGCTGCAGCCGCTCTTCTCGAGAGACGGACGCGACGTCTACTTCCTGCTCGAAGACGGCGGTACGCAGCCGCTCGCCCGCATCCCGCTGGCGGGAGGCGCCATGGTGCGCGTGGCCGGCGCGCAATCCGGCATCACGGCATTCGACATCGGGCCGGCCGGCGAGATCGTGGTGCTGGAAAGTTCGTTCCACTACCCGGCCGAAGTGTCGCGCGTCACAGCCCCGCGCCCCGATGGCTCCGCCGGGCTCGAGCGGGTGACCCACGTCAACGATACGTTCCTCGCGGGCATCGCCCTTGGAACGGTCGAACGGATCACGGCCACGAGCCCGGACGGCACGCGAGTCGAGGCATTCGTCACCAAACCACCGGCTTACACGACCGGCAAAGCCGCGCCGGCGATTCTGTGGCTGCACGGCGGGCCGGCCTCGCAGTACGCGGCGGTCTTCGACTTCGAATGTCAGGTGTTCGCGGCGCACGGGTACGCCGTGATTGCGCCGAACCCTCGCGGATCCACGGGGTACGGCACGGCGTTCAGCCGGGCGATCTGGGCCGACTGGGGCACCAAAGACACGCAGGACGTCCTGGCCGTGGTCGATCACGTCGTCAAGATGGGCATCGCCGACCCCGACCGCCTCGGCGTCGGAGGCTGGAGTTACGGCGGCATCCTGACGAACCATGTCGTCACGAAATCCACGCGGTTCAAAGCGGCCACGTCCGGCGCCGGCGCGGCGAACATCCTGGCGGGATACGGGACGGACCACTACCAGTACGAGTACGAAGTGGAACTCGGCTTGCCCTGGAAAACCCGCGAGACGTACCTCACACTCTCGTCGTCATTCTTCGACGTCGAGAAGATCGTCACGCCGGTGCTGTACCTCTGCGGGCAGAAAGACATGAACGTGCCGCTGCTCAACAACGAGCAGCTCTACCAGGCCGTCCGCCGCGTCAACAAGGTGCCGACCGAACTGGTGATCTATCCCGAAGCGTGGCATGTGCTCGAAACGCCAAGCCACCAGCAGGACCGCTACGAGCGGAGCATCGCGTGGTACGACCGCTTCCTGAAACCCCGTGCTGCCCAGGGCACGCACCCCGCCGCGGAAACCACGTCGCTGCTGGGGAAGCCGCTGCACCAGGTCGAACTTGCGCCCTCAGCCCGTGACGCGGCCGCGCGCAACGTCGAGGCAGCCCGCCAGACGTTCGTGAAAACACCCGACAAAGCCGACACCATTCTCTGGCTCGGCCGGCATCAGGCCGCCGCCGGCCAGGTGCGCGCCGCCATCGAGACCTTTACGCGAGGCCTGGCGAAGTTCCCCAACGACGCCCGCTTCTACCGCCACCGCGGACACCGCTACATCACCCTCCGCGCGTTCGACCAGGCCATCGTCGATCTGACGCGCGCCAGCCAGCTGATCGCCGGCAAACCCGATGTGGACGAACCCACGTTGGCCGACCCCGCCGTGATGTCGAGCGAGACGCTGAACTACGCCATCTGGTACCACCTGGGCCTGGCCCACTACCTGAAGGGCGACTTCGAGCAGGCGCTCGCGGCGTACCGCGCGTGTGCCGACATGGCGAAAGGCAACGACGAACAGACCATTGGCATCAGCGACTGGCTCTACATGACGCTGCGCCGCCTCGGCCGCATTGACGACGCGGCCGCCGTCCTGGCCGCCATCAATCCCGCGATGAAGGTCCGGCCGGACCAGAACTACTTCAACCGCCTGATGATGTACAAGGGCGTCTACACGCCTGAAGATCTGCTGCGAGCCGGCGGCGACGCCGTCACCGCCGCCACCTACGGCTACGCTGTCGGCAACTGGTATCTCTACAACAGCCGGCAGCCCGAGGCGAAAGCGATCTTCCGCCGCATCATCGAAGGCGCGAACTGGATGGCATTCGGCTACATCGCCGCCGAAGCCGAACTGGCACGGCTCGCCACCCGCTAACTTGCTTCTTGCTTCTTGCTTCCTGCTTCCTGCAGCACCCGGCCCATGCTGCCGGCATACCCGGTCATCTCGAGGTATCCGCGGCCCGTGACGGCGCGTCCGCCGGCGCGGCCCGCGACATCGACGAGTCCTTCCCAGTACGAGATGCCCGTTGAGCCGGCCGTGCGCAGTTCCTGGTCGTCGAGGGGCGTCGAGACGTCCAGCGTGATGCCGTGGCGCGGAACGGCCACGCGCCAGGTGACCGGGTACCGCGCGCCGCTGTCCTTTGACACCCACACCCGGCCCGCCGGTTCGATCGTGAAGTCGTCCGCCGACAGGTGCACGATAGCGCCCCCGGGGCGCACCAGCGTGCCGCTCGAGTGCCGATCGCGGGTGCCGTCTTCCCGCCTCAACCGGTAGAGCATCAGGTCCGAGCCGTCATCGAGCTGCAGCGACAGCCAGTCCCATCCTTGCTGGCCCGCTTCAAGGAACGTCGTGCCGAACTCGTGATCCATCCAGCTGGCGCCCGTCACCTCGAACCGCTGTCCGTCAATCGTGAGCGTGCCGCGCGTCGGCATCCGGGTCAGCGAGTAGTAGTGGGAGGCGTTGCCGGGCTCCGAACCTTTCTGGCTGATGCCGTTGGCGCCGTTGATGACAGGCGGCCCCCCGGGATCCAGCACGAGGTCGACACCGAGATCCGCCGTCGCCGCCCGCAGCACGTGACGGCCCTGGCCGTCGAGCGTGGCCGACCAGTCTTCGTTCCACACGGCGTACGTGTCGGCACGCGCGGCGGCAAGGCCTGGCCCGCCCCGCGACAATCGTTCGCTGAAACGATAGCGGCGGCCCGCGGGATCCGACACGGCCACATGCGTCATGAACAGATCGCGCACGGCCCACCGGGACTGGCTGGCCGGCGCGAACGCCACGCCGACACGGAAGAACGTCACCTGATACCCGAACCGGCGGCCGTCCGGCGTGTCGACGTTGCCCGTGTAGTACCACCACTCGATCCGGTGGTCCGGGTGGCTGGCATGATCCGCCGGAAAGCTGAACGTGTAGCCAGCCGTCGCGGGGCGCCACCCGGCCGTTTGCGCACCGGCCGCGATCGCGCAGGCCACCACACAGACGACAACCAGCAGGCTGCGGCGCGTCATTCTTCACGCTCCATCACGAGGCGCGCGGCCCGGCGCGCCGGGAAGAAACCCGCCACGGCGGTGGCCACGAGCACGGCCACGGACGACTGCCCGAGAAACGCCCACGGCACGTGGAACTGAATCGTCCAGCCGAAACTCTGGACGTTGATGACAAAGATCAGCAGCAGCGACAACGCGAAGCCCACACCCAGTCCGACAGCCTGGCTGGCCGCCCCAATCAACACCGCTTCCAGCACCACAATCCGCCGCACCTGGCGCTGCGACGCGCCCACCAGGCGCAGCATGGTCAGTTCGCGCCGCCGCTCGAGCACGAGCGTCAGCAACGTGCCGGCCACGCCGAGCATCGCCACGAAAATCGCGATGATTTCCAGGGCGTACGTGATCGAGAACGTGCTGTCGAAGATCCGGAGCACTTCGGTTCGCAGGGAGCGGTTCGTATAGATGAACGCGCGGTGGCCTTCGCCCAGACGGGCCAGGATCTCGCCGCGCACCACCTCGGGGTCGGCCCCCTCATCCAGATACGCGGTCATGCCCGTCGGCGGCAGATCCCCGAAATGACGCCGGAACGTGCCGTGGTCCATCACCAGCACGCCACGATCGCTCGTGTAGTCGAAATAGACGGCCGCCACCGCGAACGGCTTCGGACCGGCCGGCGTGGGCAACATCAGGGTGTCGCCGCGTTTTTTGCCGTACCGGTTGGCAAACGTCTCGGACATCACCACCGCATCGCGCCCGATCGCGCCCCGCAGCGCGGCCCGGCCATCTTCGGGATCCTTGAACAACAACGATCCGAAACGCAGCACGATGTCGAAGTCGCCCGAGCCGAGGACGACGAGATTGGTCTCGTACACGAGATCCATGTTGCGGAACGCGTCAGCCGCCCGCACAGACGGGTGTTCGCGGACGGCGTCCACGACCGGCGGCGACAACGTATGTTCCACGCCCGGCCTGGGCCGCACGCCCGGGCTCACGAAAAGATCCGCCTGCAGGGTCTGGCTCACCCAGTAACTCACCGTGTCGCGGAAACTCCCGATCATCACGGCGATGGCCACCATCATCGACAGGCTGACGGCCAGGGCCGCCACGGAAATGGAGAGGCGCGGAATCGATGCGGCCAGGTTGGCGTGTGCCAGCAGGCCCGCGACGCCGAACCGCCGGCGCATGAACGTGCGCGAGGCTCTTGCCGTGACGAACAGAATGGCGGGTACGAACAACGCGCCGCCGAACACGGTCACCAGGGCTGCGGTGTACCCGAAGACAGGCCGGCCGCCGAGCGGCCCCAACAGGGCCAGCAGCGCCGCCGCGCCCAGCAGCAGCACCGGCGCGACCAGGTGGCGCCGCCGCAGCCGGAACCGTGTCTCGAGGGTGTCGTGACCGCGCATGGCCGCCGTCGGCGGCACACGCGATGCCTCCGCCGCCGGCAGGGCGGCCGCCAGCAACGCCAGCGGCAGGCCCAGGGCCACCGCGAGTATGGCGTGGCCGAGGCTCATGTCCGGCGGCACCGCCGCTGCCGCGATGTACAGCGTGCTGACGGTGGCGGCGGTCATCGAGACCGACAAGTCCGCCAGCACACGCGCCAGGCCCAGACCCGCCGCAATGCCCACGATCGACAGCGCGGCGGCTTCGCCCAGGAACAAGACCATCACCTGCCGGCGCGTGACCCCGAGCGCCCGCAGCGTCCCGATTTCTTCGCGCCGGGCGATCACCGAGATCGTGACGGTGTTGTAGATCAGGAAGAGCCCGACGATCAGCGCGATCCACGACAACGCCGTGAGGTTCATGTGGAACGCCGCCAGCATCCGTTCCACCTGCTCGCCGCGCCTGGACGGACGCTGCGCGGACAACCCCTCAGGCAACCGTGCCGCAATCGCGGCCAGGTCGGCGGCCACATCGCGCCCCGGCGCCAGCAGCACGTCGATCCGGTCGAGGCGGCCGAACCGATCGAACGCGGCCTGGGCGGCCGCGATGTCCATGAGGACGAAGTTGCCGTCCAGCACGCGCGCGGGCCCTTCGTCTTTCAGCAGACCCCGGACGACGAAGGTCTGAATGCGGTCGCCCGCCATGAGCCGCAAGGATCCGCCCAGCTTCACGCCCTGCCGGCGGGCCAGCTTTTCGCTGATGACAATCGCATCGCTGGCGGTGAGCAGTTCGAGAAACTGGGCTGCCGTGACCGCCGTCCCGTCCGTCACGACGCCAGCGGGTGACTGGACAGTCTCGAACTCGATCAGGTGATAGTCGCGAAACGGCAGGTCGCGCAGAATGTCGACGCCGAGCACCCGGACGGCTTCGGTGCGGGGACGGCCCCCCTCACCCGCTGCCGCCTCGGCGGTGATCAGCGCCATGTCGCCTTCGATCACCGGGCTCATCGCGCCGAACTCGCGCAGCCACCCCAGGTCCGGCAACCGCAGTTCGTCAACGCCGGCGCCGGCCGCCACCACTTCAACCGACGTCCGTCCGGCCACGGTATCGAGTGCGGTCTCGAATCCGCGGACTGAACTGGCGTTCGTCAACTGAATGGCGACAACCACCGCGATGCCCAGGGCCACCCCGGCAATCGTCGTCAGCGTCCGCGTCTTCTCCTGCCACAGATGGCGCAGGACGAAACGCTCAAACAGACGCCATGGCATGGGCACCTTCCAGCAGTCCGTCCCGCATTCTCAACGTCCGGTGGGCCGCCGCCGCCACCTCCGGCGCATGGGTCGCCAGCAGCACGGTCACGCCAGTCTCGCGGTTGAGGTCGACAAGCAGCGACAACACCGCCGCGCCGTTTGCCGAATCCAGGTTGCCCGTCGGCTCGTCGGCGATGAGCAGCACCGGCCGGTGCACCAGGGCGCGGGCAATCGCCGCCCGCTGCAGTTCGCCGCCGGAGACCTGCTGCGGATAGTGCTGCAGGCGATGGCCGATGCCGACACGCCCGGCCAGGGCCGCGGCCCGCGCCACGGCGTCGCGTTCGCTCGCACCCGACAGCAGAGCGGGCAACATGATGTTGTCGCCCAGTGTCAGCGTCGGCAGCAGGTTGAAGAACTGGAAGACGAAGCCAATCCGATCCCGGCGCAGCCGCGTGAGCGCGTCGTCATCGAGGCTGCCGACGTCGTGTCCGTCGAGCACCAGGCGCCCGCTTGTCGGCCGATCCATCGCGCCGCACAGGTGCAGCAACGTGGACTTGCCGCAGCCCGACGGTCCCATCAGGGCCACGCATTCGCCGGCGGCCACGCTGAACGACACCCCGCCCAGCGCCCGCACGGGCGACGCCCCTCCGATATACGTCCTGGTCAACGTGTCTGCAGTCAACATCATGTAACCTATCCGTGTGACGCGCCGCGGCTGGCACGCGATTCGTTTCCCGGTCCTGATCGGGCTCGGCACCGCCGGGCTGATTGCGGCGTCCGCCGCCACCCTCCGTGCGCCCGGCCCGCCCGAGGCGATCATCGAGCCGCAGACGGGCATGGTCCTCGTGGCCATCGAGCCCGGCACCTTCGACATGGGCAGCCGTCCCGACGAGGTGGGCCGGGCAGACGATGAGGTCGTGCGCCGGGTCACGTTGACCAAGCGTATCTTCATGGGGCGCTTCGAAGTCACCCAGGCCGAATGGGCCAGCGTCATGCGCGAAAGCCCCAGTCATTTTTCGGGATGCAGCCGGTGCCCCGTCGAGAACGTGGATTTCTACGAAGTCGACGAGTTCATCTCGAACCTCAACGCCCAGAGTACGTTTATGCGGTACCGGCTGCCAACCGAAGCCGAGTGGGAATACGCCTGCCGCGCCGGACAGACGACGCCATTTTCGACCGGCTTCCAGCTGACCGGTGCCGACGCCAACGTCGATGCGCGTTTCCCCTACGGTGACGGGCCAGCCGGCCAGTCCTACAACCGAACCTTGCCCGTCGGCCGCTTTGCCCCCAACGCCTGGGGCCTGTACGACATGCACGGCAACGTGTGGGAGTGGACCAACGACTGGTACGGGCCGTACGACCCGTCCAGCCTGAACGATCCGCTCGGGGCGCCGCCCGGGGGCACACGTGTCATTCGCGGCGGGAGCTGGCACTTCGACGTCAACAGCGCCCGGTGCGCGTTACGCTACACGCACGCGCCCCAAAACAAAGGGTTCAGCCTCGGGTTCCGTATCGTTGCCGAACCGGCCCACAGCCGGGCCCGCCGGCCGGACGACTACCGGAACCGGTAGATCCGGATATCGCCGTCCCGGACCACCTCCTGCAACGACCCGATCTCGCCGATCCGATCGAATGCCGGGCGCCCGTACATCCCGACAAACGGGGTCTCGTGGATGACCACGTGGGTGACTTGCCTGGCGCGCAGCATTTCGAGCGCCTGCATGCCCGGAAACGTCTTCAGCGCTTCGGCGGCCCGCGCGTAACTGGCCGGCACGAAACCCGAATACCCGTTGACCATGGGATGCCAGTGGCGCGTCGAGTTGAGCAGGTACCGTGCGTTGCCGAAGGCCGCCTGGCGATCGAACGCCGGCAACTCGACCACGACCGCGCGCGGGATGGCCGCCAGCGTGTCGTAGACGGGCGGAATCCCCGTGAACTCGCGCCACGGAATCGGCGCGCGAAGCGCTTCGGCGTTGATCAGCACCACCAGGGCGACGGGCACAACCCACGCCGCCGGCCGCGAACCCCACCGCGCCCGCAACCGCCACGCGCCGTAGCCGGCGACGAGCGACATCGCCAGCAGCACCACCTGTCCCATGTGCGCCTGCACGCGCACGGCCCAGAAGAGCGGTACCCAACCGTGGATCTGTTCGTACCCGGGCACGCGCGCCACCATCGACACGAACGCGCAACCCACGGCCACGGCCACCGTCATCCGGACCCGGGCGTCGCGGCGCGTGGCGCGGTGGGCCAGCGCCACCCCGACGAGCGCCAGCACGGTGAGGCCCGGGAAGTTGATCGACGAACTCTGATCGACGAAGTACTGGCTCCACCAATAGTGGGCGTGCGAGACCGTGCTCAGGTAATCCGTGTACTTGCCGGCAAATGTCTGGTTGTCTTCGGCCGCGCGGGCGAACGACCGGTCTTCGTGCAGCCGCAGGTACGCCAGCAGGTAGAAGCTCAACAACAGCACGGCCACCACGCCGGCGCCCGTCAGCAGGCCCGCGGCCCGCGCGCGTGTGCCGCGTGTTGCCGTAACCATCCGCGACGCCGCCGCAAACATCGCCGCCCACGTGGTGAAGGTCAGCAGGTAGATGGACGTCAGCCCCTGCAGCGCGAAACCCGCACCCAGAACGATCGCATCCCGTACACGCTGGCGCGTGAACACGAGATCCATGCCCAGCAACACCACCGCAACGAACTCGACGTGCATGGCCTGGAGGTGCGCGAGGCGCGTGAACAGATGCGCGTTGAATCCCGCCGCCGACGCGGTGACGTACGCGGCGGTCCAGCTTCCCGTCCACCGCCGCGCCAGCATCCCGAAGAAGAACCCCGTCAGGACGAACCCCGCCAGCATCGTGATGTTGTAGGCCAGGATCGGAGACGCGCCCATCCAGATGAACGGCGCGGCAATGACGCCCTGGACGATCATGGCTTCCGAAAAGGCAAGCGTGCGCGGCTCGGGCCAGAACATGTTGGCGTCGAACAGGTGCAGCGGATCGCGGGGCAACTGGTGCGCCACCCAGGAGATCGCCCAGGCATTCAGCAGGTAGTCGCCGTTGTCCACGCGCGAGTAGCGGTGCGGCGCCGTGACCAGGGGCCACGTGTGCAAGGCGGCCAGCAGGACGCACATCAGCAACAACGCCGCCGGCCGCCGCGCGTGTGTCAGTCGATCGTCACCCACGAACCGCGCTCCTGGGGATGTGCCCTGACGTCACCGTTTACCTCTGTTCTGTATCTCTCAGCATACCGCCATAGTAGGTAGTAGGAAGTAGACAGTAGGAAGTAGACAGTAGGAAGTAGACAGTAGGAAACACTGCCGCCCGGCCTACCGCCTACTGCCTACTGCCTACTGACTACTTCCTCCTGACACCAACTCGTCGGGGTTATGATGGAACGAACAGGAGAACACCAATGAAGATGTCCCGCAGGGATGCCGTGTCGGCCCTGGCCCTGGGCGGCGCGGCCCTGGCTGTCACGCCCGACGTGATCCTGGGGCAGAGCCCCGCCGCACCGGCTTCACCGTATACGTTGCCGGCGTTGCCGTACCCCGTCGCGGCGCTCGAACCCCACATTGACGCCCAGACGATGACGATTCACCACGGCAAACATCATCAGGCGTACGTGAACAACCTGAACACGGCCCTGGCGACCAGCGCCGCCGCGGCGGCCGTGCCCCTCGAGCAGTTGCTGGCGGACCTCACGAAGGTGCCCGACGCGATCCGGGGCGCCGTCCGCAACAACGGCGGCGGACACGTGAATCACGTCCAGTTCTGGACGCTCATGGCGCCACAGGCCGGCGGCCCGCCCACCGGCGCGATTGCCGACGCCATCACCGGCACGTTCGGCAGCTTCGAGAAGTTCAAGGAACTGTTCAGCCAGGCGGCGATGACCCGCTTCGGCAGCGGCTGGGCCTGGCTCAGCGACGACAAGGGCAAGCTGGTCATTCACAGCACGGCAAACCAGGACACCCCGTCGATGGAAGGCAAACGGGCGATTTTCGGCCTCGACGTCTGGGAGCACGCCTACTACCTGAAGTACCAGAACCGCCGGGGCGACTACGTTGGCGCGTTCTGGAACGTCATCAACTGGGGCGAGGTCAACAAGCGGTTGAACTTGAAATAGTGTGCAGCGCCGGCTCGCCAGACGGGCAGAACCGGCATACGATGGCCGCAGCGCTCACGCGCACCATGGCGACCATCGACTCCAGCACGCATCGAGTGGCGGCAACAGCCGGGGGCGTCCGCAAGGCCGCGGACGCCCTCGCGCGGTTTACGAAAGCCCGCCGGATTACCCCCGACGAAGCCTGGCCCGTTCAGCTCGCCCTCAACGAATGGCTCGCGAACATCGTCGAACACGCCTATCGCGACCGCCGCACGGGCGTGATCGACGTGAGCTATCTGCTGGCGGACGGGTCGCTCGCTGTCACCGTCATTGACGATGGTCCCGAATTCGACCCGCTGAGCCTGCCTCCCCCCGATACCGACGAACCAATCGAAAACCGCGAACCCGGCGGCCTGGGTGTCCACTTCATCCGGCAGTTGATGGACAGCGTCGAATACCGCCGGGTGGACGGCCGGAATACGCTGGTGTTCAGGAAGACAGTAGTCAGTAGACAGTAGTCAGTAGAAAGTAGCCGGGCTCTCCTCCTGCCTCCTGACGAACCTCCTACTGTCTACTGTCTACTTCCTACTTCCCACTTCCCACCGACGTCTCCTAATGCATCGTCCTCCTGGCCACCCGGGCGGGCGTGGGGTGGACCAGCGAGACGAAGTCCGGGAAGGCCATGCGGATGGCGTCCACGTGTGTGCCGGCGTGGAACGTGATCTCTTTGTCGGCGGCGAGGGCTTCGTCCATGTAGACCGGTTGCCCGTACAGCGGACCGAACGGGGCCATCGCACCAGTCTCGCACTCGGGATAGAGACCCGAAAACTCGCGTTCCGTCGCCAGTCTGACGTCGCGTGCGCCGGTGGTTGCCCGCAACGCGTCCAGATCGACGTGGTCGTTTGCGGGCAGCAGCACCAGCACCGGTTGTCCGTCGACCATGCAGACCACGGTCTTGGCCCATTCGCGGCCGCGGACGTGGGTGGCCGCCGCTTCTTCCTGGGCCGTGAATGCCGCGCGATGATGAATGGGGAAGTAGGGGACGCCCCGGCTTTCGACGAATCTCCGGATGGACAGCGGGATCGCCATGGTGCACCTCACTGGAAGGGGGCCCTTTCAATGTCGGCGCAGGAGGGCGGTCCGTCAAGGGGGGACCCCGGGGCTGAAGCCCCGGGGCTACGTACAGTACGTAGCCCCGGACCTTCAGGTCCGGGGGGGTGCTACGCGATAACCCCCAGCGGCTTGGTGGTCTTCCAGTTGCCCCGCGTGAAGTCCGGGAAGTCCTGCGGTGCGCCGTTTTCTTTCACCGACTTTTCACTGAGTGGCCCGACCGACGACCAGAAGCAGCCTTCGTAGACGTTCTGATCCAGCGGCAGGCCGTTGCGCAGGCATTCGACGATGCGGTAGAGCATGAGGAAGTCCATGCCGCCGTGACCGCCCATCTTGGTGGCCAGTTCGCCGACGCGCTTGAACAGCGGGTGATCGTACTGGGCGGTGAGTTTCTTGAACTCTTCACCCTGCGTCCACTCGTGGTAGCTGCCCACGCCTTCGATGGCGACCCGGTTCGGGAAACCCGCCAGCGTGCCCTTCGTGCCCTGGATGAGGTTGTGGCGCGAGTACGGCCGCGGTGACGTTTCGTCCCACTGGACCATGATGGTGCGGCCCAAGTGGGTCTTGATGAGCGACGTGTTGATGTCGCCGCCGGTGTAGGTGAGCTTGTTCCACTTGTGGTCGGCCGGGTAGTTCGCCTTGGCGTAGAGGGCGCGGCCCTTGGCCGGAGACGAGAACGACACCAGGCGGCCGAAGGTGTCTTCGGTGCGGCCGAGGCTCATGTACTGGGCCACCGGCCCGAGGCCGTGGCAGGGGTACAGGTTGCCGTTCCGTTTGGCGTACTGGTACGTGCGCCACGATCCGGTGCCGCGTTCCACTTCTTTCATCTGGCCGCGCAGCTCGTGGATGTAGGCCGCCTCGCCGTGCAGCAGTTCGCCGATGACGCCTTGCCGCACCATGTTGAGATAGAGCAGTTCTTCGCGGCCGTAGTTGACGTTTTCCATCAACATGCAATGGCGGCCGGTCTCCTCGGACGTGTTGACCAGGTCCCACATCTCGGCGACGGTTACGCCGATGGGGATTTCGATGAACGCGTGCGCGCCGGCTTTCATCGATTCCACGGCCATCGGGGCGTGCAGCTCCCACGGCGTGGCGATGATGACGGCGTCCGGCCTGGTCTCGACGAGCATCTTCTTCCAGGCGTGTTCGTCGCCGAAGTACACCTTCGGGTTGTGCCCCTTCGCCTTGACGCGCGTCTCGGATCGGCGGGCGAGGTCTTCGTAGAGGTCGCTGATGGCGACGATCTCGGTGCCTTCGATGGAGGCCAGCTGCGACGAGTGGCCCGTGCCGCGGGCGCCGACGCCGATCATGGCGATCTTCACTTTGTCGAGTTTCGGTGCGACGGCGTCGCCCATGTACTTGGCGCCCGGGCGGCGGGCCGGGGCCGACGACTGGCCGCTGGCCAACGACGGCAGCGCGGCGAGGGCGGCGGTCATGCCGCCGAGGATCTTGAGGAAACTACGGCGCTGGTTCAGGGTCGGATCGATGGGTTCCATAAGTCAGGCTCAGTCGGTGATGACGCGGGCGTGGTTTACCGTGTTGCCGCCAGGCAACGTTGATCGCCCTATCATACCGCCGAGGGGGTCAGACCTTGAATTGACAGTCGCCCCCTGTCGCCCGACTGCCGAGGGGGTCAGACCTTGAATTGACAGTCGCCCCCTGTCGCCCCCCGCCCGGGGGGGCCACACATGTAATAGCCAGGCCCCCCCGGTCGCCCGACCTGTCAATTCAAGGTCTGACCCCCAGGACGCTCTCACTCGTCCCGAACGATGCCCCGCTGGCGAAGGCGGATCAGCTCTTCTGCGGTGGCCGTCTTGTAGCCCTGTTCATGTGCCCGGCGAATGAAACTGGCGCTCACGCCGTGATCGCGCATCCGGATCAGGGTGGCGGTGGGCAGGCCCTTGAAACCCAGCCCGGCCAGATCCGAAACGTAGTCGGCACTGACGCCGTGATCCCGCAGGCGGACGAGTTCGTCTGCGGGCACCTTGGTGTAGCCGAGGTCGGCGAACCCCTTGATGAACGACGCCGACACGCCGCGGCTGCGCAGGCGGACCAGCTCTTCGACCGATAGCGAGGTGTAGCCGAGCGCCTTCAGTTCCTTGATGTACGACGGCGTAATGCCGTGGTCACGCATCCGGCGCAGCTCGGCCAGCGTGGGCAACGTATAGCCCATCTGTTTCAGCTCACGGGTGAACTCGGTGGTGACGCCGTGGTCCCGGGCGGCGATGATGTCGTCGATGGGGACGTTCGTATAGCCTGCCGCGCGCAGCTCGGCGATGAAGGCGCCGCTAACGCCGTGGTCCCTGACACGCACGAGTTCGTCTGCCGACAGGCCTTTGAACCCGGCAGCCGCGAGTTCACGGGCGAAGTCCCTGGTGACGCCGTGATCCCGCAGGCGGACCAGTTCGTCGAGGGTCAGCGTCTTGAAACCCAGCTCCTGCATGTCGGCGATGTACGTCCTGGTGATCCCGTGGTCGCGTGCGCGGATGACCTTGTTGAGATCGGACTCCTTGTAGCCGAGGTCCCGGAGTTCTTTGATGTAGGTCGTGTCGGCGCCATGGGTGCGCATCCGGACGTAGGTGTCCAGGGCCTGGCCCGGATAGCCGAGCGCGGTGACCTCGGCGATGAACCTGGGGCCGACATCGAACGCCGCCATCCTGAACAGCTCGCGGACCGAGTCTTCCACCACGAATCCGAGCTGCTTCATCTCGCCGACGAACGCGCGGCGCGGGACGAAGGTGAACAGGCCGGCGCCACCGCCTTCGCGAAATGCCCCCTGGAACTTGAAGACGCCGGCTTCGCGGGTCAGTTCGAAGGCCACCGCCGAGGCGGTCAGCTGGTCGTTGCCGGCGGGCAGCCCGGGCAGGTCGCTCCGGTCGTAGCTGCGGCCGAAATTCCAGTTCCCGCGGGATTCGCGGTCCGAGCGGTCGGATCGCCCGGCGGTCGCGTGCAACTGCAGGTGAACCCGGCCTTCCGACAGCCTGGCGGTCCATTCGCCATGCGACGGGTCGGCACTCTGTCCGGCAGCCGGGCGTGTTCCGAGTCCCGCGGTTGCCACGATGGCCAGCGCGGCCACGATCGTCATCCTGCGTTCCATGTCATCCTCCAGCGATCCCGGTCCGAAAGTGACCGTCAGCCCGTTTGATGGCGCGCCAGGCCCAAATGGTTGGAGGGCGATTCCGTTCCAACCCCGCCCCGGTCGAGCGCCGTCTAAGTCCCTGGAGAGACCAAGTGAGGCGACCCTGAGCGATTCGCAACGTGCAGACCCGGTCCGTGACGACCGAACCGACGTTGCCCTGGCGGCCCAGGGCGACCAGTCGGCGTTCGAGCGTCTCTACCAGGCACACGTTCGGAAGGTCTACGGCCTCACGCTGCGGATGGCCGGGCCTCGGCAGGCCGACGAACTGACGCAGGATACCTTCGTGCGGGTCTGGCAGAAACTCCACACCTTCCGGGGAGAGTCGAGTTTCGCCACGTGGCTGCACCGCCTCGCGGTCAACGTGATCATCGAAGACCGGCGAGGCACGTATCGCCGGGCGTGGCGCAACGTGGACGACGAAGGCGCCATCGACGCTGCGGCGGTGGGGCCGGCTGACAGTGCGTTTGCGATGGACTTCGAGGCGGCGGTTGCCGCGCTGCCCGAAGGGGCGCGGCAGGTGTTCGTGCTGCACGACGTCGAAGGTTACAAACACCACGAGATTGGTACGGTCATGGGCATCGCCGAAGGAACATCGAAAGGGCAGCTCCATCGGGCCCGCATGATGCTCCGCCGTTATCTGGGCAGGACCTGACGTGATGAACACGAATGAGAACGGCCACCCGAGGTCCGAGCGTCTGTCGGACTATGTGGACGGGGAAGTGGGGCCCGCTGAACGCGAGCGCATCGAGACGCATGTGGCGGCGTGCGAGGCGTGCGCGTCCGTGCTGGCGGACCTGCGTGCGGTGGTGGAACACGCGCGCGGTGCGGGCGACGGGCCCGTGCCGCCGGCCGGCCTGTGGCGCGGCATCGTGCCGCGGCTGGCGGCGAAGCCTGAGCCCTGGTGGCGCCAGGTTGTCGGTCCGGCGGGCTGGCGATGGGTTCCGCAGGCTGCCGCGCTGGCGGTGGTGTGTGCCGTCGGCGTGATCTGGCTGGCGCAGCATCGAACCGAGCCGCCCGTGCCGCTGACGTCGTCTCCCGTCGCGACCGACGTGGCCGCCCTGGCGCCCGATCGGGCATATGACGACCGCGTTGCCGGTCTGCTGCGGGTGGTGCGGACGCGGTTGACGCACGACCCGCAGGTGCTGGCGGTGCTCGAGCAGAACCTCGAGGCGATGGATGTGGCGATCGCCGACTACCGCGACCTGCTGGCGGCCCGGCCGGAAGATGCGCGAGTCAGGGAACGCGTGAACGCCGTGCGCGAGCGGAAACTCGACTTGCTCGAGCGGGCTGCGGCGCTGGCCGAGGTGACGAATTGAGCCGCGCGGCCCGCGCGGCCCGTGCGGCCGGCGTGCTGGTGCTGCTGGTGGCGGCGTTGTGGCCCGGTGGTGCCGGCGCGGCCGAGTTCGACCGGACCGTGCCCGTCTCGCAGGGCATGCGCCTCGACGTGCGTCTGTTCGGCGGAGCGATCGTGATTCGCGGCGGGGAGCGCCAGACCGTCAGGGTGCGGGCGACACACTACGCCGCCGACGAAATCGAGGTGCGCACGGCGGGGCAGGATCTGCAGGTCCGCGCGCGGGTGGGCGGGCGCGCGCCGCACCCGATCGACTTCGTGATCGACGTGCCGGCGTGGATGCCGGTGAACGTGGCCGGCACGTATCTCGACATCAGCGTGGACGGCGTGGCGGCCGCGGTGGCGGCGGACACCGTGCGCGGTGACGTGCGCGTGCGCGGCGGCGTGGGATCGATGACGCTGCGTTCCATCGAAGGCGAAGTCATCCTGAACGGCGGCCGGGGTCACGCCAGGCTCACCTCTGCCAACAACCTGATTCGGGTCACCGGGCTGGTTGGCGACCTTCAAGCCGACACCGTCACCGGCAGCGTCAAACTCGTGGACCTCGTCGCGACCACCGTGGATGTGGCGACCGTCGGCGGGGGCATCGAATGGGACGGCGCGTTTGCCGAGCGTGGCCGATACCAGTTCGTGACCCATTCCGGCGACATCGACATCACCGTCCGGCAGGCTTCCAACGTCAGCATCGGGGCCCGTGCGTTTGCGGGGACGATCCGCTCGATGCTCGATCCCTCCTCGCCCGATTCCCGCGGCGAGAACCACACCTTCAGCGTGACCCTGGGCGCGGGTTCCGCCACCCTCGATCTCGAAAGCTACAACGGCACCATCAGCCTGCGACGATAGACCGTGGGGGTCAGACCTTGAATTGACAGGTCGTCCCCTTTCGCCCGACCTGTCAATTCAAGGTCTGACCCCCAGGACGCTGCGTTAGCATAGGCTTTCCAGAGGAGGAACCCGCCGTGCGCAGAATCCTGTTTGGCGTCGTCGCGTGTCTGGTTGCGTTGTCCCCGGGCCTGACGGCCCAGAAACCCAAAGCAGAAGCGGCAGCCGAGGTTGCCGGGCCGAAGAAGCTGGTGACCGAAGCGGCGCTGGCGGGCCTGGCGTTCCGGAACATCGGCCCCGCCATCATGTCCGGCCGTATCAGCGATATCGCCATCCACCCGGCCAGACGCCACGTGTGGTACGTGACCGTGGGGTCCGGCGGCGTGTGGAAGACCGACAATGCCGGAACGACCTGGACGCCCGTGTTCGACAGCCAAGAGTCGTACTCGATTGGCTGCGTCACGCTCGATCCGTCGAATCCCGACACCGTGTGGATCGGCACGGGCGAAAACGTCAGCGGCCGCCACGTCGGCATCGGCGACGGCGTCTACAAGAGCCTGAACGGCGGCAAGACCTGGACGAACGTCGGTCTGCGCCAGTCCGATCACATCGCGCGTATCCTGGTCGACCCGCGCAATTCGAATGTCGTCTATGTTGCCGCCGAAGGCCCGCTGTGGTCGTCGGGGGGCGAACGGGGCCTCTACAAGTCCGTTGATGGCGGGGCCACGTGGACCGTCTCGCTGGAAATCAACAAGGACACCGGCGTGACGAGCGTGGAGTTCGATCCGTCGAATCCCGACACGCTGTACGCCGCGGCGTACCAGCGCCGCCGGACGGTGGCGGCCTTCATGGGCGGCGGCCCCGACTCGGGGATCTACAAGTCGACCGACGCCGGCCAGACGTGGCGCAAGCTGACCGTCGGGTTGCCTGCCGGCGACAAGGGCAAGATCGGCATTGCCGTGTCGCCCATCGACCCGGGCGTGGTCTACGCCACCGTGGAAGCGTTGCCGGACGAACGCGGGTTCTACCGCTCCACCGACCGGGGCGAAAGCTGGGAGAAACGCAGCAACTACATCAGCGGCGGCACGGGGCCGCACTACTACCAGGAGATCTTCGCCGACCCGAATACCTTCGATCGTGTCTACCAGATGGATCCGGGCCTGCGCGCGACGGATGACGGCGGCAAGACGTGGCGGCGGGTGCCCGAGAAGAACAAACATGGCGACAACCACGCCATGGCGTTCATCAAGGGCGAACCCGACTACATCCTGAATGGCAGCGACGGCGGCGTGTACGAAAGCCGCGATGCCGGTAAGACCTGGCGATTCTTCGAGAACCTCCCCGTCACGCAGTTCTACAAGCTGGCGCTGGACAACGCGCTGCCGTTCTACAACATTCACGGCGGCACCCAGGACAACGGCACGCAGTTCGGGCCGTCGCGCACGGTGAACGCCCACGGCATCGGCAACCCGGACTGGATCATCTCCTACGGCGCCGACGGCTATGCCTGCGCCGTCGACCCCGTCGATCCGAACATCGTCTATCTGGAGTGGCAGGAGGGCAACCTCCTGCGGTACGACCGGAAGAGCCAGGAGACCGTCTACATCAGCCCGAAACTCGCGCCGGGCGACGACGCGCTGCGCTTCAACTGGGACTCGCCCGTCATCGTGAGCCCGCACGCGCATACGCGCGTCTACTACGCGTCGCAGCACGTGTGGCGCAGCGACAACCGGGGCGATTCGTGGACCCGCATCAGTCCCGACCTGACCCGCAACATCTTCCGCCTCGAGCAGCCGATCATGGGCCGCACGTGGAGCGCCGACGCCCTGTGGGACCACGGCGCCATGTCGATGTTCTCCACGATCTCGTCGATCAGCGAGTCGCCGCTGGTGGAAGGACTGATCTACGTGGGCACCGATGACGGGCTCGTGCAGGTGACGGAAGACGGCGGCAAGACCTGGCGAAAGATCGACAAACTGCCCGGCGTGCCGGATCACTTCTTCGTCAACGAGATCAAGGCGTCGCGCCTCGAGAAAGACGCCGTGTTCGTGGCCGTGGACAACCACAAGTCCGGCGACTACAAGCCGTACGTGCTGCGCAGCGACGACCGGGGGCGGACGTGGCGGTCGATTGCCGGCGACCTGCCGCAGCGCGGCTGGGTGTGGTCCGTGGTGCAGGACCATGTGAAGAAGGAGTTGCTGTTTGCCGGCACCGAATACGGCATCTTTGCCACGCTCGACGGCGGCACGCGGTGGATCAAGCTGACCGGCGGCATGCCGACGATTTCGTTCCGCGACCTCGAGATCCAGGAGCGCGAGAACGACCTCGTGGGTGCGTCGTTCGGGCGCAGTTTTTTCGTGCTCGACGACTATTCGCCGCTGCGCACGATTAGCGAGCAGACCTTCGAGAACGAAGCGCTGCTGTTCCCCGTGAAGAACGCACTGATGTATATCCCGCAGACGCCGATTGGTGACGCGGCCAAAGGGATGTTCGGCGAGTCGTTCTTCACGGCGCCGAACCCGCCGTTCGGCGCGGTGTTCACCTACTACCTGAAAGACGCGCTGAAATCCGGCGCCGAAACACGGCGTGAACGCGAGAAGGCGCACCTGAAGGACAACAAACCCGTGGGCTTCCCCGGCTGGGACGCCCTGCGGGCCGAGAGCAGCGAAGAGAAGCCGGCCATCATGGTGACGGTGAGCGACCAGCAGGGGCAGGTCGTCCGGCGCCTGACCGCGCCAGCGGCCGCCGGCCTGAACCGCGTGGCCTGGGACCTGCGTTACGCCCCGGTCGAGCCCACCGATCTGGAAACACGTTTCCGCGAATCGTGGGAGACGCCGCCGCAGGGGCCGCTGGTCGTGCCGGGCACGTTCTCTGTGTCGATCGCCAAACGTGTGGGCGGCGTGGTCACGCCGCTCGGCGCGCCGCAGACCTTTACCGTCGAGTCGCTCGGCCTGGCGTCGCTCGCCGAGAAAGATCGGCAGGCGCTGCTGGCGTTCCAGTTGCGTGCCGGCGAGCTGCAGCGCGCGATGATGGGGGCCTCCGAAGCGGCCGACGAAGCGATGCGGAACCTCAGCTACATGAAGAAGGCCCTGGAGGACACGCCGCGGGCCGACAACACGCTGGCGAACGACGTGCGGGCGCTCGAAACGAGGCTACGCACCGCCCTGGTGGAGTTGCGCGGCGATCCGGTCGTGCGCCGGCGGTCGGAAGCCACGCCGCCGTCGCTGATGGATCGTGTCAGCGCGCAGCTCGGTTCGACGAGCCCCATCACGGCAACCGTGAAACGTGACTACGAGATTGCTGCCGCCGGCTTCGAGAAAGTGCTTGAAGAGTTGCGGACGATCGTGGACGTCGACCTGGCGAAGCTGGGCGACCGGATGGAAGCCGCCGGCGCACCGTGGACGCCCGGGCGCGGCGTGCCGAGGTGGAAGAAATAAGAAGCAGGAAGCAAGAAGCAAGAAGCAAGAAGCAAGAAGCAGGTAGGAAGTAGTCAGTAGACAGTAGTCAGTGGACCCTGGGCTGACCGCCTTCGCCAAGGTGATGGCGGAAAGCCCGGGGCTCTCTAGCCCCTAGCCCCTAGCCCCTAGCCCCTAGCCCCTAGCCCCTGGCCTCTAGTCCCGTTGCGCCATCATCCAGCCGGCGCCGAGGGCGACGCGGGCGATCTTCAGCACCTGCGCCGGATCGACCTGGTCGGGCGTGTCCGTCGGCTCGTGGTAGCCGGGGAAGTAGTTGCCGAAGAACCGTACGAACGGGCGGCCTTTCCGGGCGAAAGCCCGGTAGTCGCTGCCGCCATGAAGGCCGTCGGTCCGGTCGAGGTGCAGGGCCAGTCCGGCGGCCCGGGCGACCTGTTCCAGCACCGGGTCCAGATCGCGCGCGGTGGGAGGTACGCCCAGTTCGATGAAGTCATCGGTCTTCACCGTGGCCAGGAACGCCGCGCCGTTCTCGAGGCCCGAGTCCGTCACGAGGCCCCGAATCTCCTCCGTCGTCCACGGGTGGCCGATCATGTCCAGGTTCAGGTAGACCGTCGTCTGGTCCATTGGCCAGAGCGGGTGCTGCGCGTAGTACTCCGAGCCGAGATGCCCCTCTTCTTCGCCGGTCCAGAAGGCAAACACCACCGTGCGTCTTGGTTTCTGCGGGGCCGAGGCCATCGCCGCGGCGATCTCGAGGAGCGCTGCGGTTCCGGAGGCGTTGTCGTCGGCGCCCGGATACATCGTGTCGCCGGCGCGGCCCAGATGGTCCATGTGCGCGCCGATCACGACCGCCTCGCGTCGCAGAGCCGCGTCCGACCCCGGGATCGCGGCCACCACGTTTCGGGCGATGATCAGGCGTTCGGTGCCGGTCGTGCGTGCCGTGACGGACACGCCGGCGAGGGCCTGTGGCCTGGCGAGCGCTGCCCCGCCAGGGTTCGTGCCTGCCGGGGCCAGCAACATCCCGCCGACCGCCGCCGACACCCGAATCACCGGAATCGTCCCGTCATGGACGGCGCCTGTCTCGTACGGCACGAAGTACCGGGCGGCTGGAGCCGAGCGCCCGGATGCCAGCATCGTGGGAAAGGTCTCGCCCTCGATGGCGATGACCGCGCGGGCGCCAAGCGACGCCGCCAGGGCGGCCTTGGCCTCGTGGCGGCTCCTGCCATCCGAGGCGTACTTCGCGCGGAGCGAATCGGTGCCCCAGTCGGGACCCGGAGGCGTCCCGCCGAGCAGCACCACCACGCGGTCCTTGACGTCCAGATCCCGGTAGTCGTCACGCAGCGGCGCCGTTTCGCGGATGCCGTAGCCGGCAAACACGACGGATCCGGCCAGATCCTGCGGAGGCCGCTCCTGGAACAGACAGTCCACGCCCGACAGGAACGTGCGCGTGTCCACGGCGTCACCCCGGCGCACCTCGACCGTGAGCTGTCCCTGCGGGTTGGTGACCTCGCGCATCGGCACCGGCTGGAAGTATGCGGCCGTCGCGAGCGCTCCGGGCGCCGGCGTCGCCAGCGGAGGCACCCCCCGAAGCGCCAGCATGGCGGCGATGTACTCGGCCGTGGCCTCGAGGCCGCGCTGCCCGAGGCCGCGCCCGTCGAATCCCGGCGACGCCAGCGTCGCGATGTGCGTCCCGATCGCCCGCGCCGAAAGGCCCGCCACCATCGTGTTCAGCGGCGCCGGCAGCGTGACCGGTTCGCCGGGGAGCACAAAGTCCGCCGACACCGTTGGCGCGGGTTTCTGGCTCTGCCCGGCAGGATGGCCCACAGCCACCGCCACCGTGAGCACCAGCACGAGTCCAGGCAGTCGTCTCATGGCTTACCTTCGTCGGAAAGGAAGTAGGCACCTTGCCCCTTGCCCCTTGTCCCTTGCCCCTACCCATGCCCCATGTCCCATGCCCCATGCCCCATGTCCCTAGTTCCAGGTGAACAAGAGCACCGGCGGAATGAGCAGCAGGAAGCTGAGCACCACGAGAATCCACATCAAGGGCAGGAACCACCGTGCCCACCGCTCCCACGGGATCTTCGCCGCGCCTAGCACGCCCATCGTCACAGCGCTGGTCGGCAGAATCGGGTTGATGAACTCGCAGAGCTGGAACGCGTAGACCGCCGTCTGGCGCGTGATGCCGACCAGATCGGCCAGCGGCGCCATGATCGGCATCGTCAAGGCGGCCTGGGCCGTGCCCGAGTGCAGGAAGAAGTTGATCACGCACTGGATGAGGAACATCACCTGGGCGATCGCGCCGATGGGCAGGACCGACAGCGAGGCCGATGCGCCGAACAGAATCGTATCGAGCACCTTGGCGTCCTGGGCGATGACCAGCAGCGCCCGCGCGCACGCGATGATGAACACCACGCCGACCATGTCCTTGGCGCCGGCGACAAACGTGCGTGCGATGTGACTGGGGCCCAGCCCGCCAGCCAGGCCGAGCACGATGCCGAGACCGAAGAAGAGGACCGCGATCTGGTCGATGTACCACTTCCACAGCAGGACGCCGACGACGAGCAGGACCATTGAGGCGACGAACAGCGAGAGTGTGGCGGCGTGGCGCACGTCCCACCGGGCTGGTCCCTCCTCGTGAGGCGACAGGGCTTCGCGTTCGAGGTCGATGTCGCGGACGGGGCTGAGTTCGGGGTTCGTCTTGACCCGCCGCGCGTACCAGACCACGTAGGCGGTGATGACGACCGTGCCGATGACCCAGGTCACCAGGCGGTAGCCGAGGCCCGAGTAGAGGGGCACGCCCGCGATGCTCTGGGCGATGCCGACGGTGAAGGGGTTGAAGAAGGCCGCGGCAAACCCCGCGGCGGCGCCCAGGAACGGGATGGCCGTGCCGACGATGGAGTCGTACCCGAGGCGGCGAGCGAGCGGGATGAAGATCAGGATGAACGGGATAACTTCTTCCGACATCCCGAAGACCGCGCCCGCCAGCGAGAAGATCGTCATCATCACCGGGATGAGCAGGCCTTCGAGGTACGGCCTCCTGGCGATGGTATCCGTAATCTTACGGATGCCGAATTCGACTGCGCCCGTTTCCTGGAAAATCGCGAAACTGCCGCCGATCACGAGCAGGAAGCAGATGAGGAGGGCGCCGTCGAGGAACCCCTTGATGGGCGCCTCGAGCATCATCTGCGGCCCGAGGTAGACCTTGTCGACCTGCTTGTAGGTGCCCGCCACCGTGACCGTGCGTGTGCCTTCGTTGGTCTCGACCCTGGTGCGCTGGTATTCGCCCGAGGGGATGACCCACGACACTGCCAGCACCAGCACCACCAGCGCCATGACCACCACGAGGGTGTGGGGCATGACGAAACGTGCGTAGAACGGCCTGTTCTCAGCCATGTGTATCCCTGTCTCCTGGGGGTGGGGCCATGAATTGTAAGGTGGTTTCCGCCCGCCCCCCCGGGCGAGTATAAGTGTGGGCCCCC
>CAYJPV010000002.1:148445-413692 GCA_964372095.1 uncultured Vicinamibacterales bacterium
CGGGGGGGCCCGACGTTTATTCCCCCGGGCGCCCCCCCCCCCCCACCCCGAAAATTCAAGGTCTGACCCCCTCGAAGGTGCCGCGGGCGAGCGTCACGCCGTCCTTCATCAGCCAGCGGCCGCGGGCGATTACGCCCCGAATATCCAGCGTCGCGGGGTCCAGCAGGACAAGGTCGGCGTCGGCGCCGGGGGCGAGCTGGCCTTTGCCGCGCAGCTTGAGTATGCGTGCGGGATTCGACGTGATCACCTGCACGGCGGTCTCCAGGGGAATCTTCTCCACCTGCACGGCGTCACGGACCTCTTCGAGCAGGCTCGTCACGCGCCCGATCTCGAGGCGCCGCAGCCGGCCGTGTTCGTCGAAATCGGGCAGGCTGCCCTGGCCGTCCGACGTGAACGTTACGTTGGCGGCATCAACGCCGGCGTCGAGCATCCGTTTCAGGCCCGCACTGCTCTTGATCTCGCCCTCCGCCAGGAACGCCGGCACGGTGGACGTGGTGAAATCCACCAATCCCCCACGTTTCGCCCAGGTGATCCCCTCTTCGAACAACCAGGGATTCCGGTTGATGTGCGTGGGTACAAACTGGGTGATGGGGATCTCGGTTTCGTCCACGATCCGGCGCAACAACGCCAGGCCCCGCTTCCCGTCGCCGAGGTGGATGTTGACCACGCCGGCTTTGCCCGACAGGATGCCGCCGCGCCTGGCTTCGGCGGCCACGCGCACGAACTCGTCGAACGTGGGCTGGCTGGAGCGGTGATCCGAGATGGCCACCTCGCCGACACCAATGACCTTGTCGATCAGCAGCAGGTCCCGTTCGATGCTGCCGGTGAGGGTGTGCACGGGCACGGCATAGTGGCCCGTGTACACGAAGGTGGTGAGCCCCTCTTCGTCGAGGCCCCGCGCCTTGGCAAGCAGACCGGCAGGACTTCGAGTGATGCCGTCCGTCCCGAGACAGCCGACGACGGTGGTCACGCCGCCACGAATGGCGTCCGACAGGACCAGTTCCGGCGTGCGCGTGGCGTACCCGCCTTCGCCGCCCCCGCCCATCATGTGTACATGGGAGTCGATGAACCCCGGCACGGCAATCAGGCCGGCGGCGTCGAAGGTCTCGCCCCAGCCATCCGGCAACGTCAGGCTGCCTTCCATGCGCAGAATGCGGCCGCCGGCCACGAGGACGTCGGCCCGGCCGCCGGGCGCCGGCGCGTAGATATCAGCGTGCTTGAGGAGCAGCATGTGTACCTCCGGGGGTCAGACCTTGAAATGACAGTTCGCGTCTGTCGACCGACCGCGAACTGTCATTTCAAGGTCTGACCCCCGAGACCCCCGCGTCTGTCGACCGACCGCGAACTGTCATTTCAAGGTCTGACCCCCAAGACTGACGAGATTCGCGAACTGACGGTAAGCGCCGGGCACGCCGGCCGGCAGCTGCCGGAACCAGGCGTAGGCGCTGTAGACGAAGTGCCCTTTCCCGATCTTCACGTACACCTGGCCGCCGTTCTGAAGCGGCTCGCCGGGATCGGCGGTCTCGAGGAGCGGCGTGTACTGGGAGTCGAAGGTCGTAAACGCGTAGAGATTCCGCTCCTGCACCCAGTCGGCAAAGTCGGCCTCGGAGATGGCATTCGGCGTGGTGAACACCGGATGCTGTGGCGCGAGAATCCTGACAGGCGCGGTCTGGTCGGTCACGCGCGAGGCCATCTGCACCGGGAACGGCGCCAGTCCTCTCGCCGCGTAGTCGGGCTGCTGGTACTGCACGACGAGCGTGCCCCCGTTCTTCACGAACTCCAGCAGGCGGCCGTTGTTCGCGACGAAATCAGGCCGGGCTTCCGAGGCGCGCACGCCGACGACGATGGTGTCGAAGACGGAGAGGTCGGAGCCGCCGAGCGCTTCGTCGCTGAGTTCGGTGACAGACAGGCCCATACGCCTCAGCGCATCGGGTACCTGGTCGCCGCTGCCCATCACGTAACCGACCTTGACGGGCGCGACGTTCAGGTCGAACACCCGCACCTGCGCTTCGGCCGCGCTGAACAGCCGGTGCGTCTGGATGTGTGGATATGCCAGCGTCCGAACGCTCTGGTCGTACGTCACGCTGCCCACCGTGACCGCGGCGCCGATCGTGTAACGCCCGGACGCGGTGGTCTTCGCCGGCGTGACGGTGAAGGCCAGGGCCGTCCGATCGCCTTTGCGGGCCAGACTGAACCGCGCCGAGGCCGGCGTGACACTCCAGCCGGATGGCACGCGCAGGGTGGCGGCGCCGCTCTGCGCCGTGAGGGCGTTGTTCTGCAGGCGAATGGCCATCCGGCGCGGTTGTCCCAGCGAGCCCAGCGGGACGATCTCCAGCTGCGAATCGAGGTTCACCGTGACGGCGGGCATGACCTCGACGTTGCGGCGCAACTCGCCGCGCACCTGATCCACGAGACGGAACTGCATCGGCTGGGACAGGGTCACACGCACGCCGCCAATCTCGGCATCGACCTCCGCCGTGACGAGCGGCGCCGCGAACGGCATCATCGCCGGCGCGCCCGCCGGCCACTTGTACATCGCGCCATCGCGGGGCGTGGTCAGCCAGTACGGCTGCGTCGGCGGCTCGGTGGAAGAGACCGTCAGGCGGAACGCCGCCGTGTGATCGGCAGTCTCGCGAAAGAACCGCGCCATGAAGTTGCTCGAATCCGGCTCACCAGGCTGGGCAGACACGACCTGCCAGCCTGCGGGTGCGCGCAGGGTGACGCCGGTGATCTTCGCCTGACCGGGCTGCGCCAGGAACACACGAACCGTCCCGCCGAACGATTCGCCCGCGGCAATGGCCTCGACATCGGACAGTGCGTCCACGACCGTCCCGGACGCCTTCTGCAGCGCGATGACCGCATCGCGTTCTTTGATCGCCAGCAGGAAATCGGCTTCCGCCCTGGCGTCGGCGGCAGCAGAGACCAACGTTGTCAGTGTGCGCCGCGCCGCCCGGATCTGCGTCAGGGCTTCGGCCAGGTGCGGCACGACGCCCGCGGGATTGCGCGGGTCGAACGTGTCGATGGCCTGCAGGGCTGCGCGGTCGATGGCCGTCAGTTCGGTGGCGAGCGCGCCGGCGGGCAGGCCGGCGAGCGCGGCGAGGCCCGGCAACGACGTGTCGAGGCCGTCGAACACGCTGGTCTCGGGGGCGGCGGCCTTGACCGTGCTGTCGAGCAGAATCAGGGCGGACTGCTGCGGCCCGCGCGACTCGGGCACGCCCATCTCCTGCGACTTGTGCTGGCTGCGGCCTTCCGCGGCGATTTCGAAGTAACTGCGGCCAATGAGGGGATCGAAACGCCCCGTGTCGACGCGGGTCGTGATCTCGGCGCCGGACGTCTGGCGGAATCCGGCGCCCCGATAGAGTTTCTTCGCCTGCCAGGGCCGCAGACCATCGTTGATCTGCTCGGGGAACTGCGTCGGGTCGGCAGCGGCCTTGAAGGCCAGCGGCGTCAGCTTCCCCGACAGTTGATGGTGCCCGTGGCCATCGGCGGTCGTGCCGGCAAAACGCGAATAGATGACCAGCGGCCGGTGCACCCGGATAACCCGGACCATGTCGCGGAGCACGTCGCGTTCGCCCCACGTCGTGGCGGCTTCTGCCAGGGTCTTCGAGAAGCCGTAGTCGAACGTCTGCGTGAAAAACTGCTCCCCGCCGTCGAGGGTGCGGGCCTGCAGCAGCTCCTCGGTGCGGATGACGCCGAGGGCGTCGAACAACTCGGGCCCGATCACGTTCTGGCCGCCTTCCCCGCGGTTCAGCGACAGATATGCCACGCGGCCAAAGTCGCCGCGCGCCACGCGGGCGATAAACGCCGTGTCTTCGTCGTCCGGATGGGACGCCGTGTGGAGGGCGCTCGCGGTCGTGCGGAGTTTCTGGATCTGCTGCAGCACCCCTGACGCCCCAAGGCTGTAGATGGGCCGAACCTGAGCGTTGAGGGAAACCTGCGGCGGAACGATGAGCACCAGCAGGGCCAGAGATGCCAGGACGACGAAGCACAGGCGGGAAGACAATGAGGGTCGACGCGCGCGGATTGTCATGATTTCAAGTCTACGGGATTACGGGCCGAAGGGCACCGGCCCTCTCGCGGGAATAGCCGCCGGGCGGCCAGCGCCATCAGGCCCAGGCAGACCCACCCGACAAAGCCGTCGTACACCAGGTACGACCCCCAGAACAGGGACGACGGCGCCGGGAACCGCACGAACAGCCGGATCATCCTGAGGTATGTCACGGCGCCGATGTGCAGGCCCATCGACGGGTACAACGACCGCGTGCGGGCGGCGCACCCATTCAGGATCATGCCGAACAGGAAGAGGCCGACGAGCGATGGCCACACGCCATGCCAGTCCCAGACGAACCGCGGCAGCGTCAGGGCCAGGCGCAGGCTGTCGGCCAGGCCGGGACTGGTGCCAACCGTCGTCTTCGGGATGCTGAGATGGTGGACGATCGCGTACACGGCGCTCGTCAGGACCATGCCCGGCCAGACCCTGCCCCGGAACAGCCGATCCCGCACGGCGGTGTAGAGGAACCCGCGAAACAGGAACTCTTCGGCGACGCCCACCGCGACGGCCGTGGCCAGTGCCGTGACCAGCTTGCCGGCCCAGTCTGACAGTGCCAGTTCGCGCACCTGCAGGCTGGCGTGCCCGGCGGCGACTTCGGCCATCGTGCACACCGTCAGCAGCGGCAGGGCGGTCAGGAACCCGATCCACAGGAAACGACCGCTCCCGCCCGTCCACCGCACACCGATCGCGGAGAGCGTCGTGGCACGAAACCCGCCCAGCGCCACGACACCGACAAGCGCGGCGACCATCTGCACGCGCCGGAAGATCCGCTCGAACGGGAACGGCAAGAACGCGTGGAACACCGGCGTGAGTACCACGCTGGCGATGAACACGCCAAGCACGAACGCCGCGACAGCGAGAACAGTGCGCACCAATGGACGATCCTGCCGGGGAGGATAACGTGTTGCCCACCGATTGGCCAGCGATGGTGTCGTGTGGATAATGGGTGCGCACAGGGAGGCACCCATGAAGGCCACGGCGTTCGTTCTCGTTCCGGTCCTGGCAGCTGCGGGCTGCAAGGGCGGCCCATCTCCGGCCCCGCCGGCGGCCCACGCCACGGTGGTCCAGGCCTCCGTCGCCCTCGGCGACCCTCACATCGTCAGCGATTCGGTCAACCGTCTGAACATCCTCTTCTCGATCTACGAGGCGCTTGTCGCCATCGACGAACAAGGGGTGTACCAGCCGGCGCTGGCCGAGCGCTGGAGTGTGACGGACGACGCGCGCACCTGGACGTTCACGCTGCGCAAGGGCGTGACGTTCCACAACGGCGATACCCTGCGGGCCGCGGACGTCGTGGCCAGCATCACGCGGGCGCTCGATCCGGCCATCGGTGGTGCTTTCGGAACCCAGGGTGTACTTGCCACCTATCTCGGCACTGCCGACGTGCAGGCCCTCGACGAGTCCACGGTCCGGATCGTTACGGCCGAGCCCATGGCCGACCTCCTCGACCTGATGGCGGCCATCCTCATCGGCCCCGAACGCGAGCTGCCGCGCCTGCCGACGACGTTCGTGGGCAGCGGCCCGTACCGCATCACCGCGCAGGCTGACAGCCGTGTCGTGCTGACGGCCCACGACCGGTACTGGGGCCCGGCGCCGTCCTACCCGGAAATTCGTTTCGTGGCGGAACCCGACGCCGGCAAACGTGTCGATGCGCTGGTGGCCGGCGAAGCCGATCTGGCCGCCGGCATTGGCATCGAAGGCAAGGCACGCCTGGCCGCGGCCGGCGGGGCGACGGTGCACGAACGCGAGAGCGGCCTGTGCATCATTTTCATGCTGAATGCGCAGAACGGCCCGTGCAAGGACCGGCGTGTGCGCCAGGCGCTGAACTACGCGCTGGACGTGGACGCGATCATTGCCGGGGTCATGAACGGGGGCGCCACGCGCCTCAATGGGTACCTGACAGCCCACCACTTCGGCTACAACCCCGACACACCCGCGTATCCGCACGATCCGGAGAAAGCCCGGCAGTTGCTGGCGGAGGCGGGTTACGGCAAGGGGCTGACGCTGGTGTTCGACATCCCGTCAACCATGCCCGACGAAGCGCCCGCGCTCACCCGGATGATGGTGGAGCAGTACAAGCAGGTCGGGATCACCGTGAAAGTGGTCGAGCACGGCGACCGCGCGGCGTACTCGGAGATGGTCCGGGACAAGAAGATCAACGATGCGTGCTGCTTCGACTCGAGCCCGCGCAGTACGTTCCGTGTCCTGCGCGAGAAGCTGCACTCGCGGCTGCGCGGACCCTGGTGGGAGGGATACCAGAATCCGCAGGTGGACGCCCTGATCGACAGAGCGCAGGCAACCGTCGCGGACGTCGACCGCCAGAAACTCTACCGGGAGATCTACACGATAGTCCGCGACGACGCGCCGTGGGTGTTCCTGTACCGGCCGACCAACTACTGGGGCGTGCGTCCGACGATCAAGGGCTGGACTCCTCGCCCGGATGGCCTGGTGCTGCTGCGATAGAATGACGCGGATGTGCGTCTTCATGGAAGGAACGGGAACATGAGAAGGTCCGTCACGATTTCAGCAATCGCCGCGCTCATCGTCATCGCGGGCAGCAGCCTGCTGTCGCAGTCGGTGAACACGCTCACCGACACCGAGAAGAAGCAGGGGTGGGTGCTGTTGTTCAACGGCAACGACTTCAGCGGCTGGCGGCAGTGTAACGGCACGGCCATGCCCGCGAACTGGGTGATAGAAGACCACGCCATGAAGGTCTTCACCGGCGAAGGGCGCAAGCCGGGTCAGGGAGCAAACGGCGACATTCTGTACGGCGTGCGGAAGTACCGCGACTTCGAGTTGTCGATCGACTGGAAAACCGAAAAAGCCGGCAATTCAGGCATCTTCTACAACGTGCGGGAAGTGCCGGGAAAAACCATCTACTATGCCGCGCCGGAAGTGCAGGTGCTCGACAACGTTGATGCCACCGACAACAAGATTGCCAGCCACCTGGCCGGCTCGCTGTACGACATGGTGGCGGCCGACCCGAAGACCGTCAAACCCGCCGGCTCCTGGAACACCATCGTCATCCGCGTGAAAGACGGCAAGGTGACGCACACGCAAAACGGCGTGAAGGTGGTCGAGTACACGCTCTGGACGCCCGAATGGGAGGCCCTGGTCCAGAACAGCAAGTTCAAGACGTTCCCGGGGTTTACCGAAGGCATCGCCAAAGAAGGCTACATCGGCCTCCAGGACCACGGTTACGCCATCTGGTTCCGGAACGTCAAGATCCGGGAACTGTAATTCCTGTTCAGCGCGCCGGCGAGCACGCCGTCCGGTTCACTCGCCGGCGCGAGCCCACTGCCACAGTTCCCGCCACGTGGGTTCCTTGCCGTAGGCCAGCATGGCGAGGCGGAAGATCCGCCCGGCCGCCACGCGCAGCAGCCACGTGCTGCCGGCGAGCACGGCGATGGTCACCGCCACCTCCCACCACGCGGGCTCTCCCGCCACCAGCCGCACGAGCATGACGAACGGCGCCGTGGGGGGCAAGATCGCGAGCACCCGCATGGCGGTGGTGTCGGGGTCGCCGATCGCCATGAGCGCGAACATCACGGGCAGCAGCGGCAGCATGAGCAAGCCGCCGCGGCTGGAGGTGTTCGGGTCGGAGATGGTCGCGGCAATCGCGCCGATGAACGTGTTCCAGAAGGCAAACCCGAGCAGGGCCAGGACGACGATCACCACCAGCGTCCCCGGCTGGCCCAGTGCGTCGGGCCAGGGCCACGTCAGGCCGGCCGAGCGCGACGCGACGGCGAGCACCAGCGCCGACACGGCGTACCCGATCGTCGAGGTTGCTGCGACGCCCGACAGGCCCAGGATCTTCCCGTCGATCCACGCCTGCGGCGAGATGGCCGAAACCACCTGCTCGGTGACCCGCAACTGCTTCTCGCCGGTAATGCCGACGAACATGAACGACAGACCGCTGAAAATGCCGATGAGCATCAGCGCGCCGGCAATGCCCGCGGCGATACGCTCGGCGCGCACAACGTCGGCATCGCCGGAGACCAGCTCGATGGGTACGGGCACGGGTGCCAGCAACTGCCGCAACTGGCCGGCCGTGAGCCCCGCTGCCGCCAGCCGCTGGTCGCGATGCCATGCCTGCAGCGCCGTGACGACGCGGGCCTGCCACGCGGCGTGTGTGCGCACGAGCAGCGCCGGGCCTTCATCAGTGTTCGTGAGGATTCCGTCGAATTCGCGGGCGGCGAGCCCGGCCCTCAGGACTGATGGGTCCCGTCCCGCGGCGTCTTCGGTCCGGACGTCCTGCGGCAGTGCGGCGAGCAATTCCCGGGGAACGCCCGAGACGACCAGCCTCGGCCTCGGCTCCGCGCCTTTCATCCAGCGGACCACTCCGTAGCCTGCCGCGGCCATCACGATGGTGAGCACGAGCGAAATGATCTGATCGCGGAGCTTGAAGAACCGCCGGAACTCCCACCGCGCCACCTCGAGTGCCGCCCGCCTGCCCGTCATGACTCCCGCTCCACGCCGGCTGTCTCGACGGGTTTGCCCGCATCCTTGACGGTCCGTACGTAGATGTCATGCAGGCTGACGGCTTCGGAGTGCACCGCCCGGATCGCGGCGTGCCCGGCTGCGACGGCCAGCACGCGATTCAGATCGGCGTCGCGGCTCATCAGCAACGTGAGACGCTCACCCTCGAGCCGGGCCTCGATGATGCCAGGCGCCTGGGCGAACGGCCGCACGTCCGGTGTTCCAGCAACCTGCATCACCAGGCGCAGACGTTCTGCCGCGGCGCCCCGGATCTCGGCAAGCGTGCCGTTGAGTAACATCCGCCCCCGGGCCATGAGCAGGACACGATCCGCAAGCCTCTCCACCAGGTCCATCTGGTGGGCGGAGAGGATGACCGTGGTACCGGCGTTGCGCAGTTCGCGGATGATGTCGAGGAAGAGATCCTGGTTCACCGGATCGAGCCCTGAGAAGGGCTCGTCGAGAATCGCCACGCGCGGCCTGTGCAGCAACGCCGCGACGAACTGCATCTTCTGCTGGTTGCCCTTGGACAACGTTTCCAGCTTGTCGTGGGCGCGGTCCCCGAGGCCGAATCGCTCCAGCCAGCGCCAGCCCTCCGCGGCGGCTTCGGCGTGAGACATCCCGCGAAGCGCGCCGAAGTAGACGAGGGTGCGAAGCAGCGGTTGGTCGCGGTAGAGGCCGCGGTCTTCCGGGAGGTACCCGATGTCACGCGGGCCCGGCGTCGTGCCCGGCGGGCCGAGCAGCCAGCGGACGTGCCCGGCGTCGGGTCGCACGATGCCCAGCAGCAGGCGGACCATCGTCGTCTTGCCGGCGCCATTGGGGCCGAGCAGCGCGAAGATCTCGCCCGACCTGACGTCGAACGAGAGGTCGTCGACGGCAGTGACGGAGCGAAACCGTTTCCGGACGTGTTCGACCGAGAGGATGACCATGTCCTCCTTCAGGCCGCCTTGTGTGCCCTCTTGGGAAGCGCGTTCCAGATCTTGGCCGACAGCAGCAGCCCTGCCACCGCGAACGGGACGAGGACCACCGGCCACCAGAACCAGTTGTCGGGGTTCTTGGCCGCCTCGCCGGTGGGCGTGAGGTAGCCGATGATGATGGACTGGAGCCCGGTGCCCAGGTAGACCATCCCGTCCACCACGCCGGTGGCCGCCCCGGCGTTCTTGGTCCCGCCGAAGTCCGTGGTCGACGTGCCCGACAGGATGCCGTGCACGCCGGTGACCGCCATCGAGATCAGCACGGCCGCGCCGCCGGCCAGCCAGAGCCCGCCTCCGAGCGTAAAGACCATCACGCCCACGCTCGCGGCCATGACGCCGTAGAGCAGCGCGGCCATCGGGGCCCGCCGCGACTGGAAGAAGTGGTCCGAGCAGAAGCCGGTCAGGAACGACCCGCCAAGACCGGCCAGCAGCAGGACGAGACCCCAGTTCTGCGTGACGATGAACGTGTCCTTGAAGCCCACCTCGGCTGCGAAGAGCGGGTACCAGTGCATGATGCCGTTGCGCAGGATGCCGCTGCAGAACTCGATCAGGCACACCACCATCAACACGGGGTGCGTGATGATCTTGAGGAAGACCTGGCGCATCGGCAGCCGCTCGCCGGACTGCGACACAGATTCTTCGCCGGTGTCGAAGTTCGCGAAACCGGCCTCGCTCGGGTAGTTGCGCAGGAACAGGTACATCACCACCCAGAACACCGCCAGGATCGACGCGGGTGCGAAGAACAGCCACCAGTTCTGATCCACGCCCGCGTCGCCCAGGCCGAACACGACGGCAAAGACCCGCGCCCAGAATCCGAGGTCCGCCTTCGGGACCGCTCGCGTGGCGTCGGCCAGGGCGAAACCCCAGTCGAACGCAAAGAAGAGGCCGAAGGCGATCATCGAGCCGAAGATCGTCGAGAACGTTCCCCGCTCACGCACGTGGAACCACGGCGCCTTCACCGTGACGATGGAGATGGCTCCGTAACTCTGGAAGTGCATGTTGATCGCGTAGAGGACCATGAACGTGGCAGAGACCTGGACGGTCCAGCCCCAGTACGCGATGCCGTAGAGCGTCAGCCCCATGAGGAAGTTGGCGGCCAGCGCGCCGGCAGTCCCGACCAGCATCGCGGCGCGCCCGCCGATCTTGTCCGTGAGCGGGCCGGTGATCAGGAACGACAGCCCGTAGACCCACGCACCGATGGCGAAGATCTCGCCGAACTGCGCCTTGGTCATGAGCGAATCGCCCAGGACGCTCTTGGCCACCGTCAGGTTGTAGCGGCCCATGTAGAGAAAGGCGTACGCGAATCCCAGGGGGACCCAGTTCAAGGCTCTGCGGAATCGGTAGGCGCCAGAGTGTTTCGGGAATTCCATAATGCTCCCCGGAGGTAAGTGTCCGACGGCGGCGGGGAGATTATACAGGCTACCGTTCGGCTTCGCTCACGGCCTTCGGCAGGCGACAGGCGCTGCCCGAGACCGCCTTACCGTACCTCGCGCAGCCCGAGGTGCCCGGCCTCAGTTGCCGCCCAAGCCACCACCCCCCGCACGATCCGGGCCGCGTAGTGCAGATCCAGGTACGGATGACCCGCATACTCGAGCGGGGTGCCATCGGTGGCGAGGTAGAAGTCCTGCGCGCGATGGTAGTACGGATTCAGGGGCCATCCGTCCTTGTCGAACTCTTCGCTCACGAGGAGCGCCGGGAATCCGGCCATGGTGGCCTACAACCACGCGGGCGGCAACCGCGCCGCGCTCAGCCGTTCGCGGGTGTACCCCCGGCGATCGCCTTCGCGCGTTCCGAGCCTGGCCAGATAGTCGCCGTAACAGTCGATCTGGTCGGTCGTGTTCGTGGCAACGACACGATCGACAATGGCGGCAATATCGGGAGTTGGCAGGGCCGCCAGGGAGGGGCCGAGCAGGAAGGCCGTGGCACAGACAAACGTCAACACCCACAGCGATCGGCGAGCGCGCATGGTTCCCCCTTCAACACGAAGCGGGGGCGACCGCGTGTCATGCAGGCGCTGACGTCGGGAGTATAGCGCAGATGCCCGTGGCCTGCCGAAGGCCGTGAGCGAAGCCGAACGGTAGCCCGTCCTACTTCGGTATGACCTGGATGTCGGTACTGACCTGGAATCGCCGGAAGTTCTTGTACCGCGCCGTGCACTCCAGAACGGTTCCGAGCGTACCGACCTGGTCCGGAACCTTGTAGGTTTCTTTCATCTCGGCGGGCACCCAGAGGCCGAGTTTCTGGTCGCGGGAGTAGCGCACCACGATGGCGGCCGCATAGTCGCGCTGCTCGACCTTGAGCGTCGTCTCGACGACGGCGCCGGTCGCCTGTTCCACAAGGAAACGACCCTCGAGCGGGATGTCTTCACCCTCGCGATCAAGCACCAGCGTGGGGCGCCCGCGTTCGACGAAATCGAGTTGCCACGTCTTGACGCCGCCTGTGTCGGTGACCCGGCCGACGGCGAAGTCGAAGCGGGACCGGTTTGCCGGGAGAAGGATCTTCAGGGGATACAGCGGGACGTTGATGTTCCGTTCGAACGCGCCGACGTTGTAACGTGCGCTTTCGTCCTTGATCGAGCGCAACTGCTCCTGGGCGTCCGGCTTGGGCGTGATGAACAGATCCTGCAGCCGCGAGTCGCGATCGCGCACGGGTTGCCCGTCCACCTCGAACACGTCTCGGAACGAGACCAGCTCACGCGATGGTTCGGCCCTGACAAACAGCAGATCGGCACGCAGGCGGCGGTCCCGGCCGCCCACCCGCTGATCCTGGCGGTACTCTTCTTCTGCGACCACGGCGGAGTACTGGCCGAGGTAGGCCAGCGCGTAGTCAGTGAGCCGGCCCAGGACGAGGTCCACCGCCGGGCCTCCGGCGGCCGCCGCCGCGGGAGCGGGCGGGGTGGGCCCCCGGCGTCCTGAGCCCCGGTACGCTTCGGCCGTGACTGCCGCCAGCGGAGCCGGAGGCGCCGGTGCCGGCGGATCGATGTCTGCCGTGGCTGGCGCACGAACGGCGACAACCGCCGGCGCGCGTACCAGCAAGTCGCTGCGCCGGGCGGCCACCCGAAGATCCAGCACGCCGCGGCGCGCGTCTTCGGCCGTACGTTCGACCGCGATCTGGTAACACGCCGCCATTTCCGCCGTGACCGACTCGACGTCCCGCGCCGAGTTGCGGCTGGGGGCCACGAACAACCCGCCGGCGGAGGTGGCCAACCGGTCGAGGAGCTTCCTGTCAAGCTGCGAATACCGGGGGTCTGACGTGCCGCCCAGCCCGAACACGTAGACGTTGGCCCGCGCGTCCGCAGCCGCACGGACGGCCTCGGTGATACGCCCCGACGAGTCTCGATCGAGGCCGGCCGAGAAGAACGCGACGGTCTTCCGGCCGGGCAGACGGGTTGCGGCCTTCAGCGTCCGGATCAGCCCATCCAGGCTGTCCAGGCCCGGCGGCAGGCTGCCGTCGGGTGTCTCGCCAACCACGCGCGGCTCCTCACGTTCCGTCCGCTCACCGCGGCTGGCCCGGGCACCGAAGGGGTCACCCGCGACGTGCCGGGAGTCGGGCGTGACGCCATCGGCCTTGACGGACTCGGGCGTCATCCGGCCGACGATCTGATTGATCGCGGACCTGGAGACGGGGCGTTCGGCGGTGGGCGCGGGGATCTGATCGGTCGCCAGCGGCACCCGAACCACCGACACACGATCGTTGACTCCGAGCCGGTCGAGGAACGCGGCCGCCGCCTCGATGGCCTGCCGGTGGCCGCCGGCGGGCAGGGACGCCTCGTCGACGACAATCAGAATCGTGCGATCCGGTTCGGCGACGTACTGCGTCCCCTGGGCCCCTTTGGCCCGGCGGGCTGCGGCGTCGGCCACGGCGCCAGGGCCGCGGCTCACCCGCCGAATCCACAACGCGGGCCGCACGCGGCCGCCAACGGTCAGCGTCAGGTCTTCGGGCATCAACCGGTCGGGAACCGCGCCGGCGCGACTCAGGGCCGTCACGTCAATCGTGAACACGGCAGGATCCGGCGTGGGCTGAGGCGCGGGCGGGGCCTGGGCACCGACGTGCCCGGTGCACCACAACAGGCTGGCGGCGACGAATGTGCGGAGGACGGCGCGGGAGGATGGAAACATCACAGCTCCGGAGTTGACCGTCGGCCGGGCAACAGAAACAACAACGCCGGACCGGCCGGGGGCTGGATGATCGGGACCGGTTTCAAGACCTGCGGGGGCGACCTGCTCCCAACCGCGAGAACGGATTGTGAAACCGCCTCTACTTGAGACGTAGCCGGGCCGAGATTAGTTGTGTGGACACTATCCGACGACGGCCCGCACGCGGGTCATCATGTCGTCCACCAGCGCGCGGGCGGTGGCGTGACTGGTGGTTTCAGCCACGACGCGCACGATCGGTTCGGTGTTGGAGCCGCGCACGAGGAACCAGCCGTCGTCGACGATGACCTTGACGCCATCGCGCGTGTCCATCTCGTGGTCCGCGAAATCGCGCTTGACCATACGCAGGACGTCGGGAATGCGGCTGGACGGGCAGGTGATCTTCTCCTTGATCATCTGGTAAGGCGGCAGCTCGCCGACAAGCTCCGATACCCGTTTGCCCGTGCTGGCGAGCAGGTGCAGGATGAGCGCCATCCCCACGAGACTGTCGCGGCCGAAATTAATGTGCGGATAGATGACGCCGCCGTTGCCTTCGCCGCCGATGACGGCACGGTCCGCCCGCATCCGTTCGGTGACGTTGGCTTCGCCGATCTTGCTGCGGCCCACGGCGCAGCCGAACCGCCGCCCCACGGCGTCCAGCGCGGCCGTGGTTGACAGGTTGGCGACCACCGGCCCCGGCGTGCGGCTCAGGACGAACCAGGCGGCCAGCACGAGCGTCAGTTCTTCGCCGATGGGACGGCCCTGTTCGTCCACGACTGCCAGACGATCCGCGTCCATGTCCTGGCCGAACCCCACATCGCAGCCGTTGGCGCGCACCGCATCGCACAAGGCGCCGAGATTCTCGGGCAGCGGTTCGGCCGGGCGCGGGAAGAGGCCATTGGGTGTGACGTGGATGGGGACCACGTCCACGCCCAGCGCCTCGAGCAGCACGGGCGTGACGAGGGAACCGGCACCGTTGCACGAATCCAAGGCGACGCGCAGCCGGCGGCCGTCTGCCGGCAGGCGGCCTACCGCGTCCAGGATGGCCTGCTGGTGCACCGCCGGCGCGTCGGTCATCTGTTCGATCGAACGTATGTCCGCGCCGGCGACCTTCGCGTATTCGCCCTGGTGGTAGATGTCGAGCAGTTCGCGGGCGGGACCCGGGCCCAGGAACAGGCCGTCTTCGCCGATGAACTTCAGGGCGTTCCACTCGGCCGGATTATGGCTCGCCGTGATGGCAATTCCGCCGTGCGCCCGACGATGGCGGACCGCCATCTGCACCGTTGGTACGGGCACGATGTCCACGTCGAGGACGCGGCAGCCGCTCGACAGCAGGCCCGAGAACACCGCCTGCCGCACCATTTCGCCGGACGTCCGCGTATCGCGTCCGACCACGACCGTCCCGGAGCCCGCGTAGGTGCCGAAGGCCTGCGCAAAGCGGGCGAGCATGGCGGGCGTCAGCGAATCGCCGATGACGCCCCGGACACCCGAAATGCTGATCTTGAGAGTAGGAATGGCACGCATTCTCAGTCACCTGTAGGGGCAAGGGGCAAGGGGCAGAAGCAGGAAGCAAGAAGCAAAGTAGCAAGTAGTAAGTAGTAAGTAGGAAGTAGGAAGTAGGAAGTAGGAAGCTGGCCAGCGTGCCCCCTACTGCCTACTTTCTACTGTCTACTCTGTCTTCCCAACCCCCAACCCCCAACCCCCAATCCCTAGCCCCTGGCCCCTAGCCTGTCCCTTGCCCAGTCTGCGAGATCGCGGGCGCGGAGGGCCGTGGGCGCTTCAGCGATGATGCGCACCAGCGACTCCGTCTGCGACGCCCGGACGTGGACCCAGCCGTCGGGCCACGGCACCTTGATGCCGTCCGAGAAATCCGCGCCGGGGTGATCGTGTTCGATCTCGTCGCGGAAACTCTGCAGCATCGAGTAGATGGTGCTGGGTTTGACGGGGAAATCCAGTTTGACCATCTCGTACCGTGGCAGGTCCGCCACACAGGCGGCGAGACTGCGTCCGGTGCGAGCCAGGTGTTCGAGAATCAGGCCCTCGGTGGCGGCGGCGTCGTGCGAGCACAGGATGCGGGGCACGGCCACGCCGCCGCTGCCTTCGCCGCCGAGCACGGCCCGGTGTTCAACCATGGCTTCCGAGATGTACGACTGCCCGACCGGCGTCCGGACCACGCTGCCGCCCATCCGCGCCGCCACGTCGTCCACGGAGCGGCTCGTCGAGATGTTGGTGACCACGGGGCCCGGCTTGTCGCGGAGGGCGATGGCGGCGGCCAGCACCAGGGTGAGTTCTTCCGACAGCGCCGTGCCGTCGGCGGTCACCAGGCCGAGGCGTTCGCCGTTTGCGTCGTGGGCGAAGCCGATGTCGGCGCCGCCGGCCCGGACCACGGCCTTCAGCTGCGCCATGGTTTCGGGTTTGGGCTCCGGGCGGTGCGGGAACGGCGCGGTCATGTCGTCGTTGATGGAAAGCACGGTGCAGCCCATGGCCTCGAGCCACTGCGGCACGAGCCGGGCGGTGGCGCCGTTGCAGCAGTCCACCGCGACGCGCAGGCCCCGGCCGCGAATCGCGGCGACGTCGAAGGCGCGCATCAGCAGGTCCACGTGGTGCGGCACCGCGTTGTCGGCGCCAATGGTCGTGTGGATCCGGTCCCAGGTGGCTTTCTCGAATTCGCCCTGATGGACGATGTCGAGCAGTTCTTCGGCCTGGGTTGCGTCGAGGTAGAGGCCGTCGTGGCGTACGAATTTCAGCGCGTTCCATCCCGAAGGATTGTGGCCGGCCGTGAGGGAAATGCCGCCCCGGGCTTCGGTGTCGCGTACGGCCAGCTGCAGGGTCGGGGTCGGGCAGATGCCCAGGTCGATCACCTCGCACCCCGCGGCGAGCAGGCCCGAGATGACCGCGGAGCGGACCATCGGCCCGGATGGCCGCGTATCGCGCCCCACGAGGACACGGCCGCCGTCGAGGTACGTGCCGAACGCCTGGGCGAAGCTGACGACGAGTTCCGGGGTGAGCGTCTCGCCGACGATGCCCCTGACCCCGGTGATGCCGATCTTGAGCGGACGCATGGGCGCATCTTACTAGGGGCTAGAGGCTAGAGGCTAGGGGCAAGGGACAGAAGCAAGAAGCAAGAAGCAAGAAGTAGGAAGTAGGAAGTAGGAAGTAGGAAGTAGGAAGTAGGAAGTAGGGGGGAGAGTAGGGGGGAGACGGAAGAGCGGACGCGGCCCCTGTCTACTGCCTACTTTCTACTGTCTACGACCTGCCGCCGATGGCCGATAGCCGATAGCCGATCAGAAATCCCGTGCGGATCGCGATTTCCATCTTGCGACGCATCAAGCGCATCCCTATACTTCGCGTGTGATAACTCCGTCAGGCACACCAGGACGGAGGGAGGACGCGACTATGGATGACAACACCGTTGTGATCGACGTGCCAGCCGTACCGGCCGAGACGCCTGCGGCCCCGGAACCTGCTCCCGCCCCGGCCCCGGTGGCGGCCCCGGCCCCGAAGCCGAAGAAGCCGGCCAAGAAGGTTGTGAAGAAGCCGGCAGTCAAGAAGCCGGCGGTGAAGAAGCCTGCGGCGAAACCGGCAAAGAAGGTCGCGAAGAAGCCTGCCAAGAAGGTCACCAAGCCAGCCAGGAAGGTTGCGAAACCCGCCAAGGCCGTCAAGAAACTGGTGAAGAAGGTCGCGAAACCGGCCAAGAAGGCCATCAAGAAGGTCGTGAAGAAGCCGACCAAGAAGGCCGCGAAGAAGCGGTAAGGTCACGGATGTCACGGGGGGCGGGCGCAGGCCTGCCCCCGCCGGCATGGACGCGCCGCGCCCGCCTGCGGTATCCTGTTCGTTCGGGGGCACGCACCCGGGACGGCCGGGTGAGGTGTCGCCGTGAATCGCGATAGTCCGGTGAGGTGGCCGAGAGGCTGAAGGCGGCGGTTTGCTAAACCGTTGTAGGGCCTTAAAAGTCCTACCCAGGGTTCGAATCCCTGCCTCACCGCCAGACTTCGCTCCCCTCCAGCTTGCCATCTCCTTCGGGGAGCTACGTCTCGGCAGGCCGACTTCGCTCCCCTCCAGCTTGCCATCTCCTTCGGGGAGCTACGTCTGGGCAAGCCAGACTTCGCGCGAAGTCGCCACGAATCTCTGCTTCTTGCTTCGCCCCCCTACTGTCTACTGACTACTTGCTACTGATTCCTCCTGCCCCCCTGCCTCCTGTGATGAAATAGGCAGGATGTCCAGTTCACCCGTTCCCCGCGTCCGCTTTGCCCCGTCTCCCACCGGATACCTCCACGTCGGCGGTGCCCGCACGGCCCTGTTCAACTGGCTGTACGCGCGCCGCATGGGCGGCGTGTTCGTCCTGCGCATCGAAGACACCGACGTCGAACGTTCGTCGTGGGACATGGTGGAGGGCATCCTGCAGGGGATGCGGTGGCTTGGCCTCGACTGGGACGAGGGTCCCGAGAAAGGCGGAGACCACGGGCCGTACTTCCAGTCGCAGCGCCTCGACCGCTATCGCGCCATGGCCGAACAACTGGTGCGCGACGGCCACGGCTACTACTGCTACTGCAACGCCGCGGGTTCTGATTCCCCCGACGACGCCGTACGTAGCCCCGTACCCTCTGACGCTGGCGAAGAAGGCGACACGCCGCGCGGCGAGTCGTGGACCTACGACCGCCGCTGCTCGCGCCTGACGCCGGACGAAGTGGCGGCCCGCGAAGCTGCCGGCCTGCCCCGGGCCATCCGCTTCAGGGTCCCTGAAGGCAACACCATCTTTCACGACCTCGTCCACGGCGACATCACCTTCGACAACACGAACATCGAAGACTTCGTTGCCCTCCGATCGGATGGCCACCCGACCTACCACCTGTCGGTGGTGGTGGACGACATGGATATGGCCATCACGCACGTGCTGCGCGGTGACGACCACATCTCGAACACCCCCAAACAGGTGCTGCTGTATCGCGCGTTCGGCTGTGAACTGCCGGCGTTCGCCCACGTGCCGCTCATTCTGGGGCCCGACAAACGGCGGCTCAGCAAACGCCACGGGGCCACGTCCGTGATGGAGTACGACCGTCAGGGTTTTGCCCCCGAGGCCATGGTGAACTTCCTGGCGCTGCTGGGATGGTCGCCGGGTAACGACCGCGAACTGTTCACGCGCGACGAACTGGTACAGGCGTTTTCACTCGACGGCATCAGCTCCAGCAACGCCGTGTTCAATCCCGACAAACTCGAGTGGTTCAGCGCCCAGCACATCCTCCGGCTGTCGGCCGATGAACTGGTATCGCGCATCGAGCCCGGGCTGCGCGCCGCGGGATTGTGGAACGAGACGTGGGCAGCCGGAGAAGGCCGCGCGTGGCTGGCGCGCGTCGTGGAGCTGTTCAAGCCGCGCGCCAAACGCCTGACGGAATTCGTGGAAAAAGGCCGGCCGTTTTTCGTGGAAACCGTGGAGGTCGATCCTCAGGCTGCCGCGAAACACCTCGGCACGCCCGAAGCGCTGGCGCATCTGGCCGCCGTGCGGGACCTGTGCGCCTCGGCGGAACCCTTCACGGCAGCGGCGCTCGAGCCTGCGCTGCGGGCCCTGGCCGAATCGCGCGGCGCGAAAGCGGGGGTGCTGATCCACCCCACGCGCGTCGCCGTTATGGGCCGCGCCGAAAGCCCCGGCATCTTCGAGGTGCTCGAACTGCTCGGCCGCGACCGCGTCCTGGCTCGCATTGGGGCGGTGCTGGGGCGCACCTGAGAGCGCACTCATGTAGGGGCAAGGGACAAGGGGCAAGGGGCAAGGGGGGACATCCCCTGTCTTTCCCCAATCCCTAATCCCTAATCCCCAACCCCCAGCTTCGGGAACTCCCCAACCCGGATATTCGTGCAGCCGTACGGAATCAGCGTGATCTCCTCGACGGGCTCCGTGGTGATCGTGCGGGCCTTGTCGGCCCAGGTCAGATCCGGAGGCGACGTTTCGCCGGCCCATCCGTGTTGCAGTTTCCAGGTGGGAATCTTGCGGGCCTTCGCCACGGCCACCACGCCCGCGCCATCGGGCGAGAACGGCTTGTCGCCGACCGGGCGTTCTTCGAAGGCGAGGCCGGCAACGGTCAGGGCCGGCGTGTTCCCCGGGGCTGAAGCCCCGGGGCTACGTACGGAAGCGTCCTCAACGACGAGCCCGTAGTTCCACGGCGTGGTGGGCCGAACCTCGAAGTCGCCGTGCGGCAGTTCGCGGTGCGGCTTGTCGATGTTGACGCGCGTCCACGCTTCGCCGATCTTGAGCGCGTACACGAGCGGTCCGCGTTCCACGGCCACGGCGCCGTTGTACCGTTCGGTGACGGCAGGCTTCATCGGGAACCGGACGGCCACGTCGACCTTGCCCGACCACTCGCGCTCGATCCGGTGCAACGTTCCCGCCTTCATCGCCACCGGCGCTTCGCCGGCCACGCGGACCGTTGCGCCCTCAGCCCAGGATGGCACACGCAGGACGAGCGGGAAACGGGCCGGCCGCTCCGGCGTGACGGTGAGCGCCAGCGTTTCGCGGAAGGGATAATCCGTGTCGAGGGAAACGGCCACCGGAATGCCGTGCGACCGGAACTCTGCGCGGCTCGGCGCGTACGCCACCGCGGCAATGCCTTCGTCTGCCGTCTTCATCCAGAGATGCGCGACGAACTTGGGCCAGCCCTGGTGCATGTTCGCCGTGCAACACCCGAAGTTCGGCTCGAGGCCGTACAGGTTCGACTCGGGCCCGTTCGTCGTCCAGTAGTGGTCGGGGTTGATCGTGCACTGCACCTGGTTGACCTGCTGGTCGTACTGGTGCGACCACATGTCCGGCGCGAAGGTCGCCGGGAGGGCGTTGAACGCCACGCGTTCGAGGCGGTCGGCAAACTGCGGGTCGCCGAAGACCGAGAACAGCAGCTCGAGCGAATACATGAACTCGACAACCGAGCACAGTTCCGTGCCTTGAAGCGGGTTCTTGCCCGACAGGCATTCGTCGCCCGAGAACATGCCCGTCACCTGGCCGTGGTACCGATCGAGGAACGCGATCATCTTCGGCGCCCACGCGCGGTCGGCCGGCCGGCGATCGAGGCGCCAGCTCATCGCCGCGGCTTTCGCGGCCATGCCCGTATTGACGACGTGTTTGGTCCACTTCCAGAGACCGCGCCGCGGCGTCGGCACCATCATGTCGTCGGTGGCGAACAGCGCCTCGAAGTCGATACCCTGGTCGCGCAGCTTGCGCGCAAGGTCGAGCAGCCACGGCTCACGGGTCCGTTCGTAGGCGTAGAAGATCGAGACCAGGCCTTCGTACCAACGCGTGCGGCCCCAGTTGTACAGCGGGGTGCGATCCAGCCCTTTGGCCATCGCGCGCAGGCTGCTGACCACGGCGTCCAGCACCCGGGCGTCACCCGTGGCCTCGTGGTACTGGGTCAGCACCTTGTTCGCCAGCAGGATGGCCCACATGTCGTACCGTTTGGCCACGGCGTCTTCGGGATACGGCGCGTACCAGCCATCCGCGCGTTGGTGTCCGACAATGTGCGAGACGTACGCCGTGATACGCGTCTTGAGCGCGGGTTCGTTGAGGATCCACGCGAGGGGGATCGCCCCGTCGAGCCAGTACGGCGCGCGCTCCCAGCCTTCCGCCTTGCCGCCGAACCACTGGCTCTGGCCCACGTCCGGCCAGAACTCGTCGAGATGGCCTGTCAGGCCATCGGCCTGGATGCGCAACTGCCGCAGCAGCCAGCCCGCCGGGCGGATGGCGCCCAGCGGCAAGGGGGTGAAGGCCGGAGCAGCCAGTCCCGTAGCCGGACGCGTGGACTGCTCCGCAATGGGTGACGCGGCTCCCAGCGTGGCCGTGCCGGCGGCCACGCCAGCGGCCACACTGGCCAGGAATTCACGGCGATCAAGGGTGGACATGGCGGACCCTCATCAGTAGGCAGTAGTCAGTAGTAAGTAGTCAGTAGTCAGGAGGGCTGAAGCGCGTCAGCGCGGAGGCCATCTTATGGCCTATGCTACCTACTTACTACTTACTACTTACTTCCTGCTTCTTGCTTCTTCCCGAGCCCCGCCTGCCCGCCGTAGCCCGACGGGCGAAGGCGGGAACCCCAAGCCCCTAGCGCAGCGTCGCCGTATCCAGCACTTCCAGCGTCTCGGGGTTGACCACCTCGAGCCTGACGCGCGGGCCCGCGACGTGGAACAGGCACACGGCGTTCTGGGTGGAAAAACCTTTGACGAACGCCGACCAGGGGGTCTGTTCCTGCGCGTAGTACGGCGCGCCGGCGGCGCCGTTGTTCACCTGGTAGAACGGGCGGCGCAGCGTGACCCGCGGCCCGGTCCAGTCGTCGGGGTAGATCGGCACGGTGGCATCGAGACGAAGCCGGTTGTAGTTGTGTTCGTCGCCAGTCAGCACGGCTACCACCTTGGGGCTGCGCTGGATGAGCGTCAGCAGGTCGTCGCGGCGCTCGATGATGCCCTTGGCGACGGGTTTGCCGTTGATGCGCGGGCGCATGTCGTTCTTGCCGCGGTACCACATGTCGTCGCTGACGTGGCCGCCGTTCGGGAACACCGGCGTGTGGACGGTCAGGAACACGTGGTTGATCGCCGGATCCCTTTCCAGGGCCGCCAGCGTGGTCGTCAGCCAGGCCATCTGGTTGTCCATCAGGTACGCGTGAGGATTCCCCTCCAGCTCCGGCGTCGACCCCATCGTCGGCGAATACCAGTAGTTCGAATTGAGTACGACAACCGCGGTGTTGGCGTGGGCGAACCAGTAGACGTTCTCGCGGTAACTCGGGAAGTCGATGGCGGACGGATTGGGGTCGTAGACGGCGCCGTCTTCGCTGTCCGGGCCGTTTTCCGGATTGACCACCTCCCCGCGGAATACCGTCTCCATCGAGTCGGTGTCGTAGGGGAACCGATCGACCCTGATGACCTTGTTGTTCTCGCCCCCCACGAATTCGCGCACCACGGCTTCGTGGTTGCCGATGCCCGTGTAAATGGGCATCCAGTGGCCCTGTGGCTCAACCGTACGTTTCCAGTTGGCCATTTCAAAGCGCATGGCGTCCGGGCTTGTCACCCCGCCGCCGACGAGGTCGCCGGTGAACAGCGTGAACGCCGACTGGCGCTGGCGTGCGACGGCGATCAGGCGCCGCATGATGTAGGCGTTTGGCCCGCTGAAGTTGCGGTCACCGCCGCCCTGGCCGGCTCGTGAATCGCTGGCGTAGCTGAAGGTGAAAGGCCGTTGCGACCCGCGCAGCGGAAAGGTGCGGAAGCCGTACCGTTCGTCGTAGTCGCCGTACTTCACGGTGTAGGCATAGTCGGCGGCCGGCGCCAGTTTGTCGATCAGGATCTCCTGGTGGGCCGAACCCTCACGGCAGGGGAACGTACGCGAGCCGACGGTGACCGAACACGGAGCGGGTTGATTGAGCGTGAACCAGATCACGGCGCTGCGGGCCGTGACGTTGGAAACGAACGGCCCTTCGAGCATCGTGACGGTGGGTTCGAACGGACCCGTGCCCTTGAAGCGGATGCGGCCGTCGTACACCATCGCGCCCGACGACGAGATGATGCGGTACCCGATCACCGCCGACCCGGACTTCTGCCAGCCCACCATGTCGTAGGTGCCGGCCAGGCGCCCCTTGATGTCGATCTCGGCCTTGCCGTCCATGATGGCGACCGACGTGCGGTACACCGGCTGCGGGTACTTCGTGTCGTGGTACGGCACGAGGCCGTAGATCAGCGAACCCGTGAACCCGGGTTTCCTGAAGTCGAGGACCAGGCCGGTCTCGGTGCCCACGGGCGAGCCCTGGAGCTGCGCGACGGTCCATGCGGCCGGACGTTCACGCTCGATGAACACGCCTCCGGACGGCGGCTGGAACACGAGCTTGCCATCGGCGTTCGTGCTGATGTGCGAAAACAGCGCGGGAATGGCGGGAGCCTGGTCTTGCGCCTGCGTGCGCATAACGAACGCACCGGCGGCGCCGGCCAGCAGGAAGACGAAGACAGAGTGAGCCGCACGACGGCGGAGAAAAGACGGGATCACGGGGCACCTCGTGGACTGGAGAGTCTCCATGATTCTGCCACAGTGTCCGACCGCCGGACATCAAGCCGCCTTCCTCCGGGCGGCCCGCCGGCGAACGTAACACCAGACGCCACTGATGGCGAGCCACGACAATGCGACCGAGGCCATTGTGCCGAACAGGGTCATGGCGAGGCCCCCCACCCTGGCTGCGTGCAGGGGATAGATCGTATTCATGACGCGTGTACCGGCCCCGTGCTGCCGCGCATCGATCGCTTGCACGACGCGGGCCGTGTAGGGATCGATCGCGACGTAGCTCCGGCCGTTCGGGTGCCACTCGCCGGGCAGCCGTTTGCGGAACAACAGCCGTGCGTTGTCTGCGGTGCCGGGGTAGTAGTAGACCGTCTCTCCGTCCGCGAAGGTGTGATCGACGGCCGCCAGCAGGGCTGCCCACGGACGGACGGGACCGGGCTGCCGAGCCACGTGCGCGTTCGGTTCGGCCGGCGGCCGCCGGTCAAACAGCCGGCTGACGACCCGCGCCGTCGGCTGGTAGAACGCCATCCCAACACCCGTGCCGACAAACAGGAGGATCGGTAGGAAGGCCAGCACGCCGGCTGCCGCGTGCGAGCGCAGCAGGTTCATGCGTCCGATGCCGCGCGGCAGCGTGTGGCGCAGGCGGAACGCCGTGCCTCGGGCGGGCCACCAGAGGATGAGGCCTGTGAGGGCCAGGAACACGACGGCCAGACCGACGATGCCGTTGATCGTAGTGCCTGGTCGTTTGGCGAAGAGGTGGGCGTGCAGCTCGAAGAGCGCCGAAGGCAGGCGCTGGAGCGGCCGCCAGCGATCGATGACCGCGCCGGTGAGCGGGTGGACGAATGCCTGGGAGCCGTCGAGCAGCCGGACCAGGTACACGTTCGCGCCAGGCCGCGGGAACCAGACGGACTGGACACCCTCACGTTGCCAGCGGGATTCGATGGCCGTCAGGACCGCCCCGCGAGCCGCCGTCTGCGCCGGCGTGATGGGTGCCCGCAGGGTCGGGTACGCGAGGCGGTGGTAGGGATCGCGGAGCAGCAACAGCCCCCCGCTTGCCGCAATGGCGAAAATGACGACGGCAAGCAGGAGGCCAAGCCAGCGGTGCACGAATCGAAGCGCGGTCACGGCGCTTCGTCAGAACCGGTGTTCGAAGGTCATCAGGAAACTCCGGCCCTGACCCCCGAAGAACGTATCGTTACCTGCACCGGTATCCACCTGTGAGAAGTAGAGCACGTACTGTTTGTCGAGCAGGTTTTCGATGCCGAGGCGGATCGTGCCGAGGCGCGTCGGGAATCCAAGAGACAGGTCGGCCAGGGTGTAACCGCCAAACTCGCGGCCCCGGGCTGGCGGCGCCAGTCCTTCGACCGTGCGCGGCCGCAGCACCGAGACCTGCAACCGTGTGGTGAACCATGACGCGGGCTGTCCCTGGATGAAGAGGTTCGCGCGGCCCGGCGAGATGTTCAGGCCGTCCAGGTCCGTGTCGACCTGCCCGTCGCGGTTGGCGTCGAAGCGGCCGCGCAGCCACGACATCGTGCCGCCGGCCGACCAGTTCCGCGCGAACGGCACGGTGGCCGTCACGTCGATGCCGTCGATCCGGGTCCGTTCGCGGCGGACGGCGAACACCTGGCTGTCGGCCGTCCGCTCGAGCAGCGAGCCGCGGTCCGCGTTGGACCGGTAGTACGAGGCGTGAAACTGGGCGCCGCCAAGGCGGTAGTCGGCGCCGACCTCGATGTTGCCCGTGACAACCGGCTCGACGTCGACGAGCGCATCGACATCCTGCCCGGGTGTGTTCACGCCGCGCAGCACGCGGCCGACGTCCGGCATGGTGAACCCCTCCGAAAAGGACGCGAAGAACGACAGGTTGGCGGTCGGGTAGTACACAAGGCCGGCGTTCGGCAGCACTTCGGTGAACGTCGGCCGGCCGCCGGAGACGAACGTGCTGCGGGCCGAGGGCAGCGTCGTGAAGTCGTCCACGCGCAGGCCGGCAACGGCCACCCGGGCACCGCCGCTGAGCAGCACGGTTCGCCAGAAGGTGCGCTGGAGCTGGACGAACGGCGCAATTTCGCGCAGCGTGGTTTCGGGCACCCACGTGCGGTTCGTGCGTGCCAGGCTCTGAGCGGACGTGTCGCTCGAGAGGTCCAGGCCGACCATTGGGGTGAAACCGGCAACGCCGCCGTGCGGCATCGACCAGGTGGTCTTGAGGCCCAGTTTGTCGCTGGTGATGCGCGACTGGTCGAGGAACGCGGGCCCGCCGACGGCCAGGGCGAAGGTGGTGAAGGATCCGCCTTCGAAGAGCGCGTCATAGTCCTGCGCGTAAGCCTGCACCGACAGTGCTCCGCCAAGCACGGTGCGGTCGCGATAGTTCAGCGACACCGTGGTGACGTCGTTCACGGCGGGATCACCGACCATCGGCCTGGGGTCGCCTGCGACGCTGGTCGAGAGCCGGCCGGTCGTACGATTGCCGGGCACGGCCACGAAGTCGCCGTCGCGAGCCAGCCTGAAAGTGTTGACGGCCAGCTCGACGCGGCGTGCGGGCGACACGTCGACGCCGACCATGGTGTAGACACTCCGCGCGGTCGAGTCCATGATGTCGCCCTGCGTGGGGTAGAGGCCGATGGCGCGGCCGCCTGCGTCGTAGAACAGGCCTCGTTTGTGGAACGCCGCGCCGGCCACCCAGTCCACGCGCCCCGTACGTTTGCCGAGCAGGTACGACGCCTTGGACGACAAGCCGTCTTCGTCGAATCCGTCACCGCTGCTGAGGGAAAACTTCACGTCGTGGGTCCAGGCGCCGTCCGATCGCGGCGCCTTGGTGACCATGTTCACCACGCCGCCTGTCGCGCCGATGCCCTGGATGGCGTTCGACCCGTGGACGACCTCGATCCGCTCGACGAAGTCGAGGTCGATGGTATGGCCGTCACGTTCGCCGTCGCGCAGCGGCGTGTGCTGGGGCACGCCGTTGATCGTGTAGAGCGGGTTGCGTCCGCGCAGGCTCTCGCCGCGGCCCGTCAGTTTCTTCATGCTGGGCCCGAAGCCGGGCACGTGAGCTTCGAGCACGCTCGCCAGGTCGTCGCTGGAGGCGGTCCGCTGCTGGATGGCGCTCTGTTCGACGATAGTGACGGTGTGGGGCAGGGCTGAGACGGGGGTGGGAACACGGGTGGCGCTGACGACGATGGCTTCAGCCAGTCCGGCGGGGGAGAGGGTGACGGCGGTGTCGATCGTGCGGCCGTCGGTGATGTGGATGGTGGCCGTGCGGGATTCGAAGCCCGACAATTCAACCTCGACGCGGTAGGTGCCGGGGGCGAGGCTGGTGAAACGGCAGCGGCCGTCGGGGCCGACGAAGGCCGGGGGCGCGAGGCGGTCTCCGGCGAGCTGGCAGGTGGCGCCGACGAGGGCGCCGCCGGTGGAGTCGGCGACGGCGATGGTGATGGTGGCCGTGGGCGGTTGAGCGGTGGCGAGTGTTGCGGCGAGGAGGAGGGCGAGGGCGGCGATGCAGGCGGCGAGGTGTCTCATGGCGGTATCCGATCGTTGGCCGCGGGGCTCGGGGGCGCGGGCGAGACAGCGCGAGGGACGAGCCGGCGCGGGAAGCGGTTGGTTGTTGTGTTGCCATAATGAGACTGAGTCTCATTATTAATATTGACAGCATAGACCTACCCCCGGCCGTCGTCAAGCACCAGGCGCCGCCTCTCTCGAGCCTCGCCCCGCGTCGTCGCACGCCGCCCGCGCGTCCCCCCTCAGGGAAGGGACTCAAGCCTTCTCTGGCCCTCAGCCGCGATCATTTGATAGACTGATACTGTTCCGCCGGTCGCGGACCTCCTTGCTGGGAGATCGTTCAACGGTAGGACACCTGGCTCTGGACCAGGATATTGGGGTTCGAATCCCTATCTCCCAGCCAACTCGCTCACATCACTGCTCGCTCGTTGGCTGCTCGATAGGGCCTCAGGCCGTCGTGCTTGGCCCGCCGAAGCCCCGCGTTAGCCATCGGGGCGAAGGCGTCCGGCTCGCGCCGGACTCGGCACGAATCCCGGCGGCGCCGTACGTAGCCCCGGGGCTACGTACACGTCCTGGCCGAAAGCCGAAAGCCGAAAGCCGAAAGCCGCTCATTTCCGCGCGCGCAAGCCGGCGAAAAACGCCTTCACCGCCGGGTCGTCCATGAAGTCGTACCGATAACGCGGCCCGTAATCCACCCACAGTTCTTCGCCGGCGGCGATGTCGCGCAGCGCCGCGACCTTCACGAAGGGCGCCTCACACACCTTCGCGAACTTCACGTTCTGAAACTCCGCCGGGGCGTAGTTCATGCGCGTGAACACGTTCCCGTTGACGCCGTCGATGGTCACCAGGCCGCCGGACTGCGGTTTCGCGCAGTCGAGCAATCCCATCATGTACACCCACTGGCCTGCACTGGCCCGGCGCAGGTATTCCTGCTCGGTGATGAACTCGCCGCCGTAGGCCCCGAGGTACGCGCCTTTCGGGATGGCGACCCTGGTGAACACGCCGTTGCCGGCGTGCGGAATCCGGGACGTCCTGATTTCGAGGTCCTTCTCGTAGGAGACCTGGCTCCGGGGTACCGCGACCGCCGCCGCCAGCGCGACAGCCAGGATGACGAGTCGTGTTCGCCGATGTCGCTTCACCACAGGGCAGTGTCGCACTGATTTCCTCTTGCTCACGCACGCTTTGTGTGACAAAGTGGCTCGGGTGACGCCGAACCCAGCCTCCCGATCCCCTCACACGTTTGGCAGAGGCCCAATCGCCACGAGCCGCCGCGACACAGGATGTGGTGCGACTGACATCTTTGCGTGGCAAAGAACCTGGCGCCGATGACCACAGACACTCCAAGCCGCATCGCCCAACTCCGCTTCACCTGGCTCGACTTCAAAGTCGGCTTCCGTATGCTGGCGCGGTTCCCGGGACTGACCCTGGTCGGTGTCGTGGCGATCACGGTTGCCATTGCCCTGGGCACGATCTACTTCGAAGTCGTCAACAAGTGGCAGAACCCCCGGTTGCCCGTTCCGGACGGCGATCGCGCCATCTCGATCCGCCACTGGGACGTCAGCACCATGACGCCCGAAGGGCGATCCCTGCACGACTTCGCGATCTGGCGCGAGCAGGTCAGGACCGTCGAACATCTGGGTGCGGCGATCCTCTTCGTGCGGAACCTGGCCACCGACGACGGTCGCGTGGAACCGGTACGCGGAGCTGAAATCACGGCGAACGCCTTCCGGTTGCTCGGCACGCCAGCACTGCTCGGTCGCACGCTCACGGAGCAGGACGAACAACCGACGCAGCCTCCGGTTGTCGTGCTCGGTCACACCGTGTGGAAAACCCGCTTCGTGAGTGACCCGGCTGTGGTGGGCCGGACCATCAGGCTCGGCACATCCCACGCGACCATTGTGGGGGTCATGCCGGAGCGATTTGGTTTTCCCGTCAGCCAGCGTCTCTGGATACCCCTGCGCGTGAACGGGGCGACACTCGCGCCGCGTACGGGCCCGGTTGTCACCATTTTCGGCCGCATAGCGCCCGGCGCCTCCGTGGACGATGTCCAGGCCGAATTGAGCGCGATCGGCACACGGATCGCGGCCACCAATCCCGAGACCCGCAAGAACCTGACACTGCGCGTCTCGACGTACGGCAAGCCGCCCGCTGAAGGCGGCCAGGCGCTCATCATCAGGAACGTCGTCTTCGCGGTCAACGGCATCTTCGTGATGCTGATCGCCGTCATCTGCGCGAACATCGCCACACTGGTGTTTGCCCGGACGGCCACCCGTGGATGGGAAATCACCATGCGGAACGTGCTCGGCGCGAGCCGCCTCCGCATCATCACGCAGCTGTTCATCGAGGCGCTGGTCCTGACCGGTGTCGGGGCGATCCTCGGGCTGGTGATCGCGCGGCTCTCGCTCCGGTGGGCACTGACCCTACTGGCGGCCAGCGACGCCCTGCCGTTCTGGATCGACGCCAGCCTGTCGGGCCGAACCCTGCTGTACGCGTCGCTGCTCACGCTCCTGGGCGCCGCGATCATCGGCATTTTGCCTGCGCTGCGGATCACGAGGATCAACGTTCAGGACGCGCTCCGCAGCGAACACACGGCCAGCGCCGGGCTCCGCTTCGGTGGATTCTGGACGACGGTCATCGTGGTGCAGGTGGCCATCACGGTGGCGTTCCTCCCGGTCGCCGCCGGTGGCGTGTTCGAGTCGAACAGGTTCCGGCAGCGAGCCGAAGCCATCAACGCCGAAGCGTACCTGACGGCGAGCATCGACATCGACCACGAAGATCACACAACGGATCCGGCCACGTTTGCTGCCCGCGGGCGCACCAGTTTCGACGAACTGGAACGACGGTTGCTCGCCGAACCCGGCGTGGAGCAGGTGGCCTTTGCCGACCGCCTTCCGGTCATGGACCAGTTCAAATACCGGATCGACGTCGATACGACGACAGGCGCGCCGGCCACCAGCCTGAGAATGAGCACGCTCGTGCAGGTGTCCCACAGCTTCTTTGCCACATTTGGCACGTCCATTGTGACCGGACGCGACTTCACGCCCGTGGATTTCAGCGCCAGCAACGTCCTGATCGTCAACCAGTCGTTTGCCCGCCACGTGCTCGGCAACCGCAACCCGATTGGCCACCGTATCCGCATCCTCGGCGGCGAAGACGACAGCGTTGCCGGCGAGCAGTGGTACGAGATCGTCGGCATGGTCAGGGACTTTGGCTGGCAACTGCCGCTCCCGCACGAACAGTCGGCGATGTACCGCCCGCGCCCGCCGACGCCGGGCACGCGCCTCAGTCTTGCCGCGCGCGTGCACAACCCGGACGCACTCGCTCCGCGCCTGCGCGCGCTGGCCGTCAGCGTCGATCCCGCGATCAGGCTGACCGACATTCAGCCGCTGACCCAGGTCGGAGGCGGGGAAGCGAAGATGAACTGGACGCTGACCTCGGTGGCCTGGCTCGTCTCGTTCACCGTCCTGCTGCTCTCGGCCACCGGCATCCACGCGCTGATGTCGTTCACCGTGACGCGGCGCACGCGCGAGATCGGCATTCGCGCCGCACTGGGCGCGCGCCCGAATCGTATTGTGGCCGACATCTTCCGGCGCGCGTTCCTGCAGATCGGCGCGGGCATCCTCGTCGGCAGCGGGATCGCCGCACTGCTGGGCCTCGGCTCGCTGCGCGACCTGTTGCTGCTGCTTGCCGCGGACGCCGTCATGCTCGTCGTGGGGTTGGCCGCGTGCGCGGTGCCGTTGCGGCGCGCGCTCAGCATCGATCCGACCGAAGCGCTGAGGGCCGGAGGCTGACGACATGACCCGCTTCAAACTGGAGACCGCCCTCGCCGTGCTGTTCGCCGGCGCCATCTTGCTCGCGGGCGGGGCGGCCTACTACTTCTTCTCGACGACCTCCGTCCACACCGGCCCGGGGTCCGTGCCATCGACGGCCGCCATCAACCCTCCCGGCCGATACTCCGCCACGGTCGAGGAAACCAGGCGACAGGCACGGATACTGGTCGTGGAAGAAAACCTGCCGAGCCTTTCGATCGCCGTCGCGCACGAGGGCCAGGCCGTCTGGGCCGAAACGTTCGGCTGGGCCGACGTCGACAGCCGCACGCCGGCGACGCCAGACACGCGGTTCCGCCTCGGCAGTGTCTCCAAGACCCTGACCGCCGCCGCCGCCGGCCTGCTGCACGACCGGGGGCGCCTCGATCTCGACGTTCCGGTCCAGCAGTACGTCACCACCTACCCCCAGAAGCAGTGGGCGGTCAGCACCCGCCAGTTGATGGGTGACGTCGGAGGGGTCCACCACCTCCGTGGCAACGAAGAACGACTGCCCGACCGCCACTGCACGAGCCTCGGTGACGCGCTGCCGATTTTCGCCAACGATCCCCTGCTGTTTCGGCCAGGAACTGCGTACCGGTACTCCATCTACGGATGGATCCTCACCAGCGCGGTGATCGAAGCGGCCGCCGGCGAACCGTTTGCCACGTTCATGACCCGGGAGGTGTTCGCGCCGCTCGGCATGGAACACACACGATTCGACGACCCCGAAGAGGTGGCCGGCCGGGCGTCGCTCTACTTCCCGAGGACGTCCCTGCGCACCGATCTGGGCCTTCAGGAGGCGCCGGAGGCGGACTACTCGTGCTGGGCGGGGGCCGCGGTATTCCAGTCCACACCCTCGGACATGGTCCGCTTCGGCGCTGCCATGCTGAAGCCCGGACTGCTCACAGCCGAGACCATCGCCCTCCTGAAAACGCCGCTGACGCTCGAATCGGGCGCCTCCACCGGATTCGCCCTGGGCTGGAAGGCCGAACGCGTACAGCTTGCCGGAACGCCGGTTCAGGTCCTGAGTCACCGGGGCAACCCGATGGGGGGCTCCATTTCGCTCATACTGGTCCCGGAATTCGGCCTGACCATTGCCGCCTTTTCCAACGTGTCGCACGCCAAAGGCGTGGCCCCTTTCGCCCTGAAGGTCGCCGAGGCCTTCTCACAGCCGGCAACCCAACCGGCACGCTGACCACCCTGCGCCGCGGCGGACGGCGGCAGCATTTTTGCGGACCCTGTAATAACTGACCTCCTGGCGCGTCAATGCTGGTGAGGCCAACATCGTGACAGCAGCCAGCGTGCCCATCGAACACGAACAGCCCATCGCCATGACTTCCACGACTGCGCTGGCCGGGTGTGCCGAAGCGTTCACGCGGCACCACGAAGCGGTCTACCGCGCGGCCCTGCGTGTCACCGGCAACCCGGCCGACGCCGAAGACGTGCTGCAGACCGTCTTCCTGCGCGTGCTGGCCAACGGGGGACACGTCGAAGCCTCGCCGCTGCCGGCAGCCTACTTCCGGCGCGCGGCCGTCAACGCTGCGGTTGACCTGCTGCGCCGCCGGGCCGTTCACGCCGAGTCTGTGTACGACGATCGGGCGCCGCATGCCGCCGTCCAGCCGCCTTCCTTGCTGAAAGAGCGGCTCCGCCGGGCCATCGCCACCCTCGACCATGACGACGCCACGCTGTTTCTGTTGCGGTACGTCGAGGGACTGTCGAACGACGAATTGGCCAGGATGTTCCAGCTGGAAAAGAACAACGTAGCCGTCCGGCTCCACAGGATCCGGCTCCGGCTGCAAACGGAGATGGAGCGCTAACGACGTGTAGCCGCGCCGTAGCTTCAGGGGTGTCCGGAGCGAAGGCGGGCAAACCGAGTAGGAGCGCTAGTCGCGCCGTAGCTCCCGGGTTGCTGATGGAGCGAAGGCGGAAGGAGAACGGCGATGTCTGAAGATCGACTGGATGAGGCACTGGAAGCCATGAAACACGAAGACCTCGACGCCGGGACACTCGAGGCCGCGCGCATGCGTGTCTGGGACAAGGTGACACACACCGCCGGCGCCACCTGCGCGGAGTTCCGCCCCGACTTCCGCGCCTACCTGAGCGGCGGACTCGGCGCCAGCCGCCGGGTTCTCATGGAAGACCATCTGAGCCGCTGTGCCACCTGCCGCGCCTCGATGGCCCAGATGAAAGGCGACCGGCGCGTCGTCGCCATGCCGCAACGATCCGCCTCACGCTGGACGCGCTGGGGAACCCTGGCCGCGGCAGCGGTACTGGTCCTGTCGGTCCTGTATCTCGGGCGTGATGTCATCGACGCCAAAATGGCGCCTGGCGGCCCGCGGGCCACGGTGGTTTCGGCCACGGGCGAGCTGTACCGCCTGCCGGGCGGCGCCCTCGAAACCGGCGCCTCCATCGGTGAACGCGAGCTGGTTCGTACCGGCCCGGGCGCTCACGCGGTGTTGCGTCTCGCCGACGGGTCGACGGTGGATGTCAACGAACGTACCGAACTCTTCGTGACCACCGCCTGGAGCGGCCGCGCCATTCACCTCCAGCGCGGCGACATCATCGTCCAGGCCGCAAAACAGCGCCGCGGGCATCTGCGCGTCCTGACCCGCGACTCGATCGCCTCCGTGAAAGGAACCGTCTTTGCGGTGTCCGCCGGCATGGGGGGCTCGGTCGTGTCGGTTGTGGAAGGGTCCGTCGCGGTCAACCAGCCCGGCAGGGACGTGGTCCTCAGCCCTGGCGAGCAGGCCGCCTCGAACGACGCGCTGGCGACGTCGGTGGCGGAAGCCGTCGCCTGGAGCCCGGGGGCCGAAGAATATCTGGAACTGCTCGCGTCGTTCGCGACGATTGAACGCCAGCTGGCAGAGAGTTCCCCTGACGAACTGCGCACGCATTCCGATCTGCTCCCGTATCTGCCGGCAGGGGCATTCGTCTATGGCGCCGTGCCCAACCTCGGCGGGAAGATCAGTCAGGCCCTGGTGCTGGCGGAGCAGCAGGCGTCCGAGAAAGCCGCCTTCGCGGCCTGGTGGAATTCCGAGACGGGACAGCAGTTGAAACAGATGGTCGACCGCGTCCAGTCGGTGAGTTCGCTGCTCGGGAACGAGATTGTCTTCTGTGCCGGGTCGATGGGACCCGGACGGGAAGTCCCGATGGTGATGTCCAGCGTGTTGCCCGGCAAGAGGGCGGAACTGGCGAGCGCCCTGGACGGACTATTTGCCGAAGCGGGCGAAGCGGCTCTGCCGTATTCGTTGTCCGACAGCCTGATCGTCATCTCGAGCTCCCCTGCGAACCTGACATGGGCCCTCGGGAACCTCGGGAAAGGGGCCGGGTCCCCGTTCGCGGCAGCCATCGAGGCGCGGTACCGGCGCGGCGCCGGCTGGCTGGTGGGCATCGATACGGCCCCGGTGATCGCGATGGCAGAGGGAGACGACGCTCCTCCAGTCGAGCTCGCCGCCATGACCGGGATGAAGTACATCTTCCTCGAGCAGCGTGCCCCCGCGGGTGCGGAAGAAAACGAAGTCACGCTGGTGTTCCAGGGCGGGCGCAAGGGGATGGCGTCCTGGCTGGCTGATTCCGGTTCCGCGGGCGCGGCGGAGTACTTGTCCGCCGATGCGCTCCTCGCTGGTTACGCGTCGACGCGTGAGCCCTGGCAGCTGTTCCAGGAACTGACCACGCTGCTGAAGAAAGAAAACGCGTCCTTCGACACCGACCTGGCTCAGGCGAACGAGAAACTCGGCGCGGAGTTCATGGATAACCTGGCCAAGGCGATGGGAACCGAAGCGGCGTTCGCGCTGAACGGATTCTCGGTCAGCGGCCCGACGTGGGTCATGGCTGCCCTGGTGAACAATCCGGCGGTCATCGACAGCTCGCTTCAGAAGCTGGTGGACACCTTCAACGCGGAGCTGGCGCCCGAAGAACAGGGCAACCGGATCGTGTTCGGGCAGGAGACCGCGGGCGGCCGGGTCTGGAGCACGATGAAGCCGGCAAGTTTCCCCCTCGGCGTGACCTGGACCTACGATGGGGGTTACCTGGTGGCGGCTTCCGACCGTGCCGCCGCGGAGCGTGCCATCGCGACCCGGAACGGCGGCGCCCAGCTCGTCTGGTCGCCGGGGTTCCTTGGCCAGCTGCCTTCGTCTGCCGGTCTGCATCCGGCCGCGTTCGCCTGGCTGAACCCGAAAGGGGCACTCGGCATCATTTCGGCCCTGGCCCCGAATCCGGCGCTGAAAGAGCTGCTGGCCGGGCGTGATCCGGTGCTCGTGGTGTTCGACGGAACGGCCGAACAGATCCATGCGGCCAGCCGTACTCGTCTATCAGGTTTGATGATGGACGTGATGCTGCTCGAGAGCGCGAGCCGGACACAAGACGGGCAGCCGTCCGCACCTGCGCGCTAACGCTGCTCAGTCGGAGACGCTTTGGAGACGAGACCGGTCGTCGAACTCGAGAACCTGACGGTCAGGCTGGGGCGGCGGGAGATCCTGCACGGGATCTCCTGCCGCCTCGGCGTGTCTGGCACAGGCAAAGCCGTGGGATTGCTGGGCCCCAACGGGGCGGGCAAGTCCACGCTGATCCTGACCCTGCTGGGATTCCTCAAGCCGAGCGCCGGGCGCGCCCGAATCCTCGGCCTCGACTGCCGCCGCAGCCGGGGAGAAGCCCGGTCGCGCATCGGCTACATGCCCGAGAACGACTCGTTCATCGGCGACATGACGGCGGTTGCCTTCCTGCGCCAGATGGCTGAACTGTCCGGCCTGCCACCGGAAGCCGCGCTCGAAAAGGCCCACGAGGTCCTGTTTCACGTGGGGCTCGGCGAGGCGCGTTATCGCGAGCTGCGGACCTATTCGTACGGCATGAAACAGATGGCGAAACTCGCCCAGGCGATCGTGCACGGGCCCGAGCTCGTCGTGCTGGACGAACCCACCAACGGACTCGACCCCGCCGCCCGCCGGCGTATGCTCACGCTCATCACCGAGATGAAAGAGGACCAGGGGATGAGTGTGCTCGTCTGCTCACACCTGCTGCGCGACATCGAGCAGGTGTGCGACGAGGCGGTCATCATGAAGGACGGGGCGATTGTCCACCAGTGCAATCTCGAAGAAGAGCGCCGGTCGAACAAACGTTTCGTCGAGCTGGAGGTGTCCGGCGACGACGGGAACCTGAGGGCGGCGCTGCCGGAGATCGGCGCCGAAGGCGTTCCCGAAGGCGGCGGCCGCTGGCGCATCGTCCTGCCCCAGGGGGTCGAACTCGAAGCTGTGTGGGGACTGGCGGCGAAGCAGAATCTCCTGATCAGGAAACTCTCCCATCGCCGCGACACGCTGGAAGAGATCTTCCTGAAAGCCATGGGGCACCTGGCGCATACGCCCGGCGAGGACGCGCCGCAGGTCGTGAGTCGCGTGGGGCAGTAGCCCCGGACCTTCCGCCTCCGCGGAACGCTTCGGCGGACCGCCGTAGCCTTGGCAGAGGCGGTCAGGTCCGGGGGCGCTGGAGACAGTTGAATGGCGGTCTACAAACGAGGATACCGGCGCTACCGGGGGCCCCTCACGGGGCACTGGACCAGATTCATGGTGTTGCCCCGCTACGCCTGGCGGAAGCTCTACCAGCAGCGCCTCGTGATTCTACTGACGATGGTGGCGATGGTGTGGCCGATCCTGTGCGCCGGATTCGTCTATCTCACCAATCATGCGGAACTGCTGCAGGGGCTCGATCAGGAGTTCCGGCAGTTCATCCAGGTGGACGGCAAGTTCTTCGCGATCTTCATGTACGTCCAGGCTGGTTTTGCCGTGTTCCTTGCGGCGCTGGCCGGGCCCGGTCTTCTTGCGCCGGATCTCGCGAACAACGCGCTGCCGCTCTACTTCAGCCGGCCGCTCACGCGCTGGAGTTATGCGCTCGCGCGGCTGACGGTGCTGGTCGGGATGTTGTCGGTCGTGACGTGGATTCCTGGACTCCTGCTGTTCGGGTTGCAGGTGGGGCTGGCCGGGGGCTGGTGGTTCTGGGCGAACTGGACGCTTGGTGCCGGCGTGGTTGCCGGGTTTCTTCTGTGGCTGCTGCTCCTGGGCCTGGTGGCCATGGCCAGCTCGGCCTACGTGAAGTGGCGGGTTGTGGCGGCCGCGGTCAGCCTGGCCTTCTTCTTCATCCTGAGCGGCGTGGCCGAGATGATCGACAACGTGTTCCGAGTGAAGTGGGGGCACGTGATCGATCCCGCCTGGGCGGTCAACCAGGTGTGGAGCGCGCTGCTGGGCGTAGACCTGCTCGAGGGGCCTGGCGCCTGGGCGTCGGCGGGGGCCCTCGTGGTGATGATGGTGCTCCTCGCAGTGGTGATTGAGCGCAAACTGCGGCCGGTGGAGGTCGTGTCATGACCGGGCCCGCCTCCGCCGAAGGCTACGGCGACGCAAGCCGAAACGTGGACGCGCAAAAGCCGCAGGCTGTGGTGTTTGAAGAGGTGTCGAAGTTCTACGGCGAGGTGCTTGGCGTGAACCGCGTCACGCTGAACATCCCGCCGGGCATCACGAGCCTGGTCGGGCCGAACGGTTCGGGCAAGACCACGCTCATGAACCTCATGACCGGCCTCATTCATCCCGATAACGGCCGCATCCTCATGCGCGGCATCTCTCCGCGCGACCCCGAACGGCTGATGCGCATCACCGGGTACGCCACGCAGTACGACACGGCGCCGCGCTGGGCCACCGGGTTCACGTTCATCACGACCGGGCTGCTGCTGTTCGGATACGGGCAGTCGGAGGCGGAAGAACGGGCGTGGAAGGCGCTCGAGCGCCTGGGGCTGACTGACGCGGCGAACCGCAAGGTGGCGGCGTATTCCAAGGGCATGCGGCAACGCGTGCGGCTGGCGCAGGCGATCGCGCACGATCCCGAGTTGCTCGTGCTGGACGAGCCGCTGAACGGACTGGATCCGCTGGTTCGCGCCGAGACGATTGCCCTCTTCCGTTCCTGGGCGGCAGCGGGGAAACACGTCATTCTGTCGAGCCATGTCCTCCAAGAGGTGGATCTGATCAGCGATCAGGTGGTGCTGATTGCCAACGGGATGATTCTGGCCGAGGGGACGATTCGTGACGTCCGCGACGAGATCGAGGAACACCCGAGCCAGTACGTGATCCGATGCCGCGACGCCTCCGGGGTGGCAGCGCTGCTGTTCGGCGAAGATCACATTACCGAGATCAAACTGAACGACGACCGGCTCGGCATGCTGGTGATGACCCGGGATCGGGAGCAGTTCGCGCGGGCGCTCGGGCGGATCGCGCTCGATGGCCACCCCATCGAAGCCGTCCTGCCGGCCGACGAAAACGTGGATGCGCTCTACGAGTACCTGATTGGAGGCAAGTAGCGTGGCCCCTTCCTTCTCCGCCCGGGCCAAGGCCCTCGACCCTTCGGCAGGCTCAGGGTCGTCCAGAGCCACGTCGAGGGACGACCCGGCTCGGGCCAAGCAGGCGTGGACGATCGCGAAGATCGAGCTGCGCCGTGCGTTTTTCGCCAAACGCGCGTTGTGGGTCTACGCGCTGGCGCTCCTGCCGTCGTTGATCTTCTTCGGGCATGGCGTGGCGACGAAGATCCGGACCGAACGGCTTGGCCGTCAAAGCCTTGTGGCGTCGGCCCTGCTGGACAGCATCCGGGAAGGCGAGACGGTCGAGGACGTGAAGAAGCGGGTCGGCAAGCCGGCCGAAGAACGCTGGTCGACACGGAGCCGGCGTGTCCGGCAGCACACCGGCCACGCCGGGACGACGACCCACGTGATCGAGCCAGCGGTCGACGCCCGTTTCGTCCGCCTCAACGTCACCCGTCCTTCGTACAGCGGGGAGCCGGTTGCCAGGATCTACGAGTTCGAGGTGTACGGGCCCGATGGCCGGGCGAATCTCGCGCAGGGCCGTCCTGCCACGGGAAGTGTGCCGTGCAGCCCGGACCAGGGGCCCGAGAAGGCGGTGAACGGCAGCGTGGCGGGCGGGGAAGCCGACCGGTGGTGCGCGGAAGACTGGCCTCTGTTCCTGCAGGTGGATCTGGGGACGACGCGTCCGGTCACACGTTTCGTCGTGAAGCACGCCAGCGCGGGAGGAGAAGACGAAGAATCAGACACCCGCGACTTCAACATCCAGGTGAGCACGGAAGGGAAGGACTTCACCACGGTCGAAACGTCCACGAGCGCCGGGTTCGTCGAGCAGCGCACCGAATATCGCCAGGCCGTCTACTTCGACGGGCAGCGCGAAGCCCGGCTCCTGTTCGTCGATGGCAAGGTGGAGCGACGGGACGTCGCACGTGTGGCGAACTTCGAAGAGGATCGGATGATTTACGCCGGGATCTTCCAGTTCTTCTACCTCCGGCTCGCCATCTTCTTCGGCTGTCTCGGCCTGTTCATCTCCCTCTTCCGCGGCGAGATGACGAACCGCACGCTGCATTTCTGGCTGCTTGCGCCGGCGCGGCGCGAGGTGCTGCTCGCCGGGAAGTACGCGGCCGGACTGATGGCATCCGCGGCCATCTTCGGCGGCGGCGCCATGCTCTCGTTTGGGGCGATGCTCTGGCCGCACGACCCTGTGCAGGTCCAGGCGTACTGGAGCGCCGGAGGCCTGGGGCACGCGTTCTGGTACGCGGCGGCGGCGGCGCTGGGCTGCGTGGGCTACGGCAGTGTGTTTCTGGCGCTCGGGTTGTACATCCGCAATCCGATCGTACCGGCCGCGGTGCTGCTCGCGTGGGAGAGCGTCAACGGCATTCTGCCGCACGCGCTGCAGAAGATGAGCATCCTGTATTACCTGCAGTCGTTGTGTCCCGTGCCTGCGCCGATGGACGCAGACGCGCCGGCACTGGTGCGGCTGCTGGCGGCGCCTGCCGCTCCCGCCTCGCGCCCCGGGGCGATCCTCGGGCTGCTGCTCCTGACCGCATTCGTCCTGTGGATCGCCAGCCGCGCCGTCCGGCGCATGCAGATCTCCTACGGCAGCGACGCGTGACGCACGGACGCTCGAATGCGGCGCTGGTGACCGGCAGGCCTATCACGCTTGACATATCACGCGAGACGTTATACCTTGCTGTTCCGTGATCCGGTCGTTCAAGGCCGAAGAAACAGAGCGCCTCTTCAATGGACAGCCGACACGCCGCCTCCAGAGCGTGGCACGGGTGGCCCAGAGGAAACTCCGCCAGTTGCACGCGGCTCACGAACTCCGGGATCTGAACATCTTTCCTGGGAACCGGCTCGAAGCGCTGGGCGGCGATCGAAGCGGCCAGCACAGCATTCGTGTCAATGACCGGTTCCGGGTCTGCTTTGTCTGGCGCGACGGCGACGCACACGACGTGGAGATCGTGGATTATCACTGACGCCGCCACCGGAACGAGGAGTGCCGATGTCAACGAAGAACCCGACACTACCGCCGGTACACCCCGGGGAGATCCTGCGAGAGGATCTCATGAGCCCTCTCGGACTCAGTATCAACGGCCTAGCGCGGGATCTCCGCGTTCCCGTCACCCGGATCAGCGAAATCGTCAATGGCCGGCGCAGCATCACCGCCGATACGGCACTCCGTTTGGCACGCTACTTTGGCAGTTCGCCGCAGTTCTGGCTCAATTTGCAGGCCGCGTACGATCTCGAAGTCACGACCCGACTCTCCATGGATCGAATCCAGCGGGATGTGCACCCCCGGGAGGCTGCGTAAGCGCCGATGCCCGGTCTGCTGCTCCTGACCGCATTCGTCCTGTGGATCGCCAGCCGCGCCGTCCGGCGCATGCAGATCTCTTACGGCAGCGACGCGTAGCCCCTCTCACCCGGGTTCGACGATGCGCAACCGCTTGAAGTAGCGCCGATAGAACCCGCGATCGCGGGTGAGCAGGGCGTCCGCCTGGTGAAGCGCGTGCGCGCCGACCAGGAAGTCGGCGACGACCCGGTCGCGGCGGCCTCCGCCGGCATCACGAAAGGCGCGCCACAACCGGCCCGCGTCGGCCGCGGCGGGCGCGGTCACGGGATCGAACTCGATGCCCAGCATCGAGAGCGCCGCGGCGGCCGCCGCCGGCGACGCGAAGCGCCCCGCCACCTCGGCCCAGACGATGTCGCACACCGTGAGGCGACCGGCCCGTGACGCGGCATCGAGCGCGTCGGCGGATCGCGCGGCCCACCCGGGCTCTTCCTGGAACACGTCAATCAGCACTGCCGAATCCACGGCGGTCGTCACCGGCGTGCGCTCCTGGCGGACGGGGGCGCCCCGCGCATCTCGTCGATGAGATCGTCCGTGCCGCGGCTGCGCGCGAGAATGCCGCGGACGCGGTCGACCGGCCGGATGCCCTTATGCCCCTTGCGGAGCAGCACGCCGGCACCCGTGATCTCGAACTCCACCACCGTGCCCGTTCTGAGGCCGAGCCGGTCGCGGACGTCCTTCGGCACGGTGACCTGCCCTTTGGATGAGACAGTAGACATCATACAATAATGGTATTACATCCTTACCACACTAGTAAAGAATACCAGCGGCCAGACGGCGTGACCGTGTGACCGTTTTTACGTCGCCGACGTGCTCACCCGGAGACTGTGGTATCGTGCGCTTCATCCCACAACCCGGCAGATAACGGCCATGGCGACCGTGCGACCATCCACGCGCTCGCGGGCGCGGGCCCCGCGCGGGAACGGGGCTCCAGGATTGATGGCATCGGAGGTGTACGTGATCGTTGACCGCAGCAGACTGACCTGGGTGTGTGCGCTGGCCTGCTTCGCCTGGTTCGGAACCGGTCCACAGGGTCCCGCGGCATCGGACGCTCCTGACGACTGGCGTCTATATCGAGCGGCGGTCGCGGCAGCCGACGGCGCGCAACGATTGCACGAGACGTCGGCGGCCAGGCAATGGCTGGCTGAAGCGCCGGCCGGCCACCGCGGGTGGGAGTGGCGCTACCTCCAGGCGATGGCGGACCAGAGCCTGCTTGTCCGGCAGGCGCACAGCGCGCCCATCACCGGCCTCGCGGTCAGCGCCGACAATCGCTGGCTGGCGACAACGTCCGGCGACACGAGCGTGAGACTCTGGAATGCCGCCACCGGGGAGCCCGGCGCCACCCTGGCGGGGCATACGGCCACGAGTTGGTCGCCCGCGTTTCGCCCGCGCGGCGGAGAGTTGGCCACCCTGGGATCGGACGGCACGGTCCGCATCTGGGATCTCGAACACCAGAAGGAAGTGCATCGGTTCGACAAGGTCGGCAACGGCATGGGCGCGGTGGCCTGGAGTCCCGATGGCACGTTGCTGTCGGCGGGCACGTGGACCGTCGAGCAGGGACGAGGCGTGGTCGGCTGGCTGCGCGTGTGGAACATGGATCGGCGTGAGCTGATCTGGAAGGCAGAGTACGGCGTCAAGCCCATCACGACCGTGGCCTTTCGGGGCGACGGCCTGCAGTTCGCGGCCGGTACCTGGGACGGATGGATCGGCCTGTTTCCGGCGCCCGGCGACGGAACGCCCGCCGCCGAGGTCCGCTTCCCGGTGGTCCAGGGAATCTACCCGGCGATGCAGAGCGTGGCGTACTCGCCAGACGGCAAGACGCTCGTGGCGGCGTCGAAGGACGGGATGGCGCGTCTCTATTCCTCGGTGGACGTCACGTTGGTGTCGGAACTTGCCGGGCATTCCCGGTGGGTGAACGCGGCCGTGTTCGGTCCCGCCGGAGATTGGGTGGCCACCGGGTCGAGCGACGAGCCGATCCGGCTCTGGGACGCGCACAGCCACGAGCCGGTGCGGGTGCTGCACGGCCACACGGCATCGGTAGCGGCGCTGGTCGTGACTCCCGATCGGACCAGGCTCGTGAGCGCCGCGGCCGATGGCTCGCTGCGCTGGTGGGACACCGGGCTCGCCGATCTGAGCGGGACCGTATGGAAACACCCGGGAGATGTCTACGGCTTCGACTATTCGCGCGACGGCGTCTGGGCCGCGTCAGCCGCATGGGGGGGGCACCTCACCCTGTGGGAAGCGGCCACCGGCCGCCAGGTCTGGCGCAAGCCCATCCACGACTCCTCGGCCAACGCCGTGGCCTTCAGCCCCGACGGGCGGCGGCTGATCTCGGGCGGGAACGACGGCCGGCTCCGGCTGGTAGACGCGCCAACGGGCGACATGGTCGCGACCTGGGAAACCGTGAAGGACGGCCGGGCAGCCGGCATAGCCTGGAGTCCCGACGGGCGGCTGGTCTTCTGTCCGTCGTCGAGACCGACAGGCAAGATCTGGGACGCGGCGGCCGGGCGCCTCATCCACACGATCGCCGGCGGGAAGGGTGAGATCTACGCCGCCGCCTTCAGCCCCGACAGCCGGTGGGTCGCCATCGGCTGGACCGGAGGCGAAGCGCACGTCGTCGAGGCGTCCACAGGCGTCGACGTCATCGCCCTCGGAGGCCACGTGGGCGGCGTCTACGCCGTCGCCTTCCATCCGTCTGGGCGCCTGCTGGCCACCGGCGGAGGCGACCGGACGGTTCGACTCTGGGAGGTGCCATCGGGCAAGCCGCTCCGCGTGCTCGACGGCCACACCGAACTCGTCTACGGTCTGGACTTCCAGGCCGATGGTTCGCGGCTCGCCTCCTCCTCGCGGGACCAGACCGTGCGCCTCTGGCATCCGGAGAGCGGAGCGAGCCTGCTGACCATCCCGCTCCCTGTGCAGGTCTATGGGGTGAAGTTCTCGCCGGACGGCCGTACGCTGGCGGCCCTCCCGATGAACGGAACGGTCCGCCTGCTTCGGGCCCCGGGGGACGCGCGGTAAGGAGTCCGCCGGCGCCCGCGAGAAAAGGAGATCACCATGAGCACCGTTGACAAAGCGATCGACACGCAACTCAGGAACATCCAGGCGAAGACCGGGAAGACGCTCGAGCAACTCGGGGACATCCTGCGCAAGAGCGGCCTGACGAAACATGGCGACTTGCGCAGCCTGCTGATGCGGGAACTCGGCCTTGGCCACGGCGACGCCAACACCGTCGTGCACGTGTGTCTCAAGTCGGACGGTGCCAGCGCGGCAGCGGCCGCGGGCGCCACGACCGACGACGTGGTGGCCGAGATCTACGCGGGCCCGAAGGCCGCACTCCGGCCGATTCACGACGCGTTCATGGCGGCGGTCACGGCGCTCGGCCCCTTCGAGATCGCGCCGAAGAAAGGATACGTCAGCCTCCGCCGCAAGAAGCAGTTCGCGATGATCGGACCCGGGACGAAGACGCGCGTCGACATCGGGATCAACATGAAGGGTGTCAAGGGCACCGCTCGGCTGGTCGAGCAAGCTCCAGGCGGCATGTGCCAGTACAAAGTCGCGGTCACCGTTCCCGGCGAGGTGAACACCGAACTGATCGGCTGGATCAGACTCGCGTACGACAGCGCCGGCTGACGTCCACCTGCGGGTGTGTCCATTCTCTGGCGCCGGAAGCGCGCGTCCGCTGCGCAGGTCCCCGCGCGACACGAACGCTCGCGGCCCCGTTCCGTGGTCCGGTGAACGTTCGATCCTGGCTTTCCGTAAGAGTGAGAACGGGGGATGACGGTGAGACTGAGTGGTTGGATCGCAGCGGTTGTGTTGCTGGCCTCGGTGACGGCTCACACAGCCGGTCAGGTGGATCCAGATCAGGAAGCGAAGCCAGCAGGCGAGCGCCCGAGCGAGGTGATCGTACTCTCCGCCCTGCTGGCGGTGGAACTGACTCCCTCCGACCTGGCAGGCCGGGTCGCGCAGAAGAACAAGCGTGAATATCAGAACGCGGTGTATCCGCTGCTGGAGAAACATCGCTGGAAGGCGGTGGCCATCTGATCGAAGGGCTGACGCTCGAGGGGCAACTCTCGGGGGCGCCGCCCCGGGATTGAGCGGATCGACGACGGTCGGTGCCTCCGGCACGTCGAGCACCGTGACATTCTGGGACGCCGTGACGTCCCGGAACCGCGGAGCCTCCTCAGCGACACGCACGATCAGCGCCCGCCTGAGACGACCGCGATCCGCATCTCGGTCACCTGGCTGCGCGGGTCGCTCGCGTCTCCCGACCATACCTCGGTGGGCGGTCCGACGGCGACATAGCCGTTGTCGCCGAGCCACGCGAGCAGCCGCGCCCAGCGTTCAGCCGACTGCTGTCCCCAGGGACCTTCGACGACGAGCGAGGCCACCGACCCACCGGGCAGGGTCACGAGTTCGAACGGCGCCTCGGGAACGGTGCCCGCCGGCACCGGGTATCCGACGTCCCAGTGCGCCTCCGACTCGAACCGCCCGAATGGGGGACCAGCGGGCGCGATGCCGCGCTGCTGCAGGTGATGTGCGACAATCGCGGCCGCGGCACTCGCCTGCAGGTACGAACCCCGCATCGGGATGACGAGGGCCGGCTGCTGCGTGGCTGGCATGACCCGCGGCGGCACCCGCGCGAGGTCGAGACGAGACCGCGAATCGTGCGGCCCGGCAGCGTCTGCTGACCTGGCGTCGGAGTAGCCGGGGGGTGGGGTCATGTCGAACAGCGACGGATCGACATCGGCGTCCACCCGGATGTCCCTGATGTGCAACTGGTATCCAGACGCCCCCGCACCCGTCGGCGAGACATTCACGTGGTCGAGTCTCCCGGACGCTTCGTCGAGCCAGAGATCCAGCGACTCCACGCCGTGCTCTCCGCGCATGCGCGCGCCCAGGACGCGATAGCCCACGAACCGCCCGCTGCCGACCGTTCGCCTGCCGAGCGCCGTGTCGGCCGTCGTCGGCAGCGATGTGAGCTGCTCGACCAGATCCGCTGTGCGCATCAAGTTGGCGGCACCGTTCTGCTCCCGAACATACTGCTTCGACCCGTGGAGCAGGATCAACTTCGTGCCCGTACCGTCGGCGCGAATCTCGATGCCCCAGGATGTCTCGACGCGCTCGCGACCGGACGCGCCGTGGCTGAACTTTACGGTCACGAACGGGGCCAGCTCCATCGTGTACTGCACCGACCGGGCGTTCGCCAGGCGCGAGACCGCCGCGGCATACACGCGGCCACCGTCGGTGCCGCCCCACACAAAGACAATTGCGACCACGGCGGCGAGCACGGCGCCAGCCGCAGCCCAGCGGTACGGCCAGTGGCAGGCGATCGTTGTCGCCCACTCGCGCACCGGGTCTCGCCGTTGATCGAGGCGACTCCGGAAGTCGGTGAACTGCTGGCGCATCCGCGCCTCGACATCGGTCGGGATCTCCACCTCGGTGTTCCTCCGAAGCACATCGTCCACGGGATCGCGGTCAGGCATGGGTCTTCTCCTGTGAGGGGCCGGCCGGCACGAGGTCAGGCAGCAGCGTGCGCAGCTTCGCCCTGGCGCGCGAGACGTGCTTGCGAACCGTCACCTCGCGGCAGCGCATCGCCTCGGCCACTCCCTCGTACGGGATGTTCTGAACGACGTGCATGACGATGGCCGTCGCCTGGTTCCTGGAGAGTGAGGCGATTGCCCGCCGAACGCGGATCCGCGCCTCAGCTCCCGCGTGGACCTGGAGCGCGGATGGTGCCGGATCGGGCGGATCGAGGCGCACGTTCTCCGTTTCAAACCGCCGCAGGTGACGGTGCCGTCGTCGAATGGCGTCATAGGCCGCGTTGACGCAGATTCGTACGACGAGCGCCTCGGGGTTCGGGTGTATCTGGAGGCGATCCCAGCGCCGCCAGATCACGGTGAGTGCATCCTGGAGGGCGTCCTGCGCGTCGGCCGGGTCCCTGACAATGCTCCAGATCGTCCCGATCAGCCGGGATTCGATCGGCGCAATCAGTCGCTCGTAGGCCAGTTGACGTTCGTCCATTGATGTCTCGCCATGACGTCGGCCGGCCGTGCCGGCCCGGATAACGCCCCCTTCACTAGCTAAACGCCCGCGGTCCCTATCCTGTGGACAGCGGCGGCCGCCCCAATCGCATTGGCGGACGTTGGTCCCTTCTTCAGGAGCTCGGCCGCCTGGAAGGTGCGGCCGGATCGATGGCGCTCGCGGCGATCTGACAACGCGCCGGCATGGTCCGGTTGCTGGCGGCGCCGGCCGGACACGCCTCGCGTCCCGGGGCGATTCTCGGGATGCCCCCCTGACCGCGTTCGTGCCGTGGATCGCCAGCCGCGCCGTCAAACGTATGCAGATCTCCTACGGCAGCGACACGTAGCCCGGGAGCCTGGCCCCGAGACTGTGCGACGGTGGCCCCTTCCGGCTGACCGCGCTTATCGACCAGACCCGGGATGAACTCGTCGTCGGCGTCATCCCTGACTGCGTCTTCCTTTCAAGGCGCGGAGCGTGCGTCGTGGACCTGGCGTTGGTTCCCGAACGACAGACGACGACGGCACAGTCGCCGATCTCCGGGGGAGGCAGGCTGAGACCGGGGTGAGGGCAGGCGGATTGTAGCATCCGCGTGCGGCCGGGGCCTGCGGCCGTCGGTCACACGCCGAGGATCGCTCGCCTGGCGTCGGCGAGTTCCTCGTCGCGCCGGCGGTAGCCGCAGTCGCGGATGATCGTCCCGGCGGCGACAAGGTCGTCCTCGGCGGAATGCCATGGATAGGGCCGCTCCCGGAAGAAGAGGCGGGCGCGGTGGAGGCGGATGTCCGCCATGTGCAGCCGCATCGGCCCGCGTTCGGCAATGTCCCAGGCCACGTCGAGGTCCGCTGCGGCCGCTTTCTGGCCCCCCCGGATCGGAGCGCACATCGCCCTGGTCATGAGTATGGGCGGCACGTGCTGCGAGGCGTTGGCCTTCTTGAGCTCGCGATAGGTTCGCTCGACGACCGGCTGCTCGTCGACCGATGCGTCGGCACCGGCATACGGTGCGAGAGTCGTCAGATAGGTCGCGGCACGGCACATGCTCAGCAGCGACACCGCCAGCGACAGCGTGCCCATGCCGTTTCGCATGTCCACGGTTCGGAGAAGAACGCCGCGACCGCCTCCAGGTCCGATCCGTAGGCGCCCAAGACGCGGGTGCTGTAGAAGCCGCCTTCGTACGTCCCCCGATTGATGCGCTCCTGGTAGACGGCGCTGACCATCTCCTGGAACCGTCCGGCGAAGCACCCGTGCGTGACGGCGTGGTACAGGGGCTCGAGCCCTTCGACCGACGAGGGCCGCGCCTCGGTCGAGGTCAGCAGGTGGTCGCAGACGCGGCCGTGGGCGGCCTGGAAAGAGCGTGCGGAAACCTGCCGTCCGAAATACTGACGAATCAGCGGGTGGCAGTCGAGCACCGCAGGGGTCACGTTCTGCGCGGTGTGCACGAGACCGAATTCGCACAGAAACGAGACGGCCGTGTTCCAGTCCTCGTCCCCGATCGGTCGCACGCCAATCGACAGGCCGAAGAACTGTGCCTGCGAGAGAAACAGCGGCGTGGTCAGGCCGTCGATGACGGGCGGCGTCCGCAGGGCCGCCAGGCAGCCCGCGTCGGCGGGGCGATCGAAGAGGCCGAGCATCCGCAGGACCGCGAGCTGCCGGCCCCCGAATTCGCCACCCTTCGCGAACCAGCGCTCGAAGGCGCCGAGCATCCTGAACGTCGTTCCGCCCTGTTCCTTGCGATCGGCGTCCTCGAACGTCACAAGGTCGCGGCGGCGGATGTCGCCGCGGTGCGCGCGGGCGAGGAAGCGGCCCAGCAGGGTGAGCGTGAGCGCGTGGTTGTCCACGTCGCGACTCGCGGCGAGGTCTGCACCCCAGGCGAGCGAAGCTGGCCGCCCATCGGACCGGGCGGGTACTGGAGCGGTTCGACCCCGTCGAGGACCAGCAGGACGCGTTCGCGCGCGACCGCGTCGGCCAGCAGGCGGCCCTTGTCCCACGGCGAGAGCGTCGGCTCGCACTGGACGCCGAACCACGCGAGGGCGTGGGCAAAGAAGCCGTCGTCGGAGGCCTGCCGGTCTTCCGAGGTGCCCTGGCTGTAGAAGCTCCACGCATAGACGCGCCGCGCCCCGCACCAGCCCTGACGCTGGAGGCGCCGGAGCCAGTGCTGGACGAGCATGCTCTTGCCCACGCCGCCCCAGGCCACCAGCGAGACGATGGCGGTCTCCGGCTGGGTGAAGGCGAGGTCGAGGAGCGCGAGTTCCTGCTCGCGGCCGATCAGTGTTTCCTCCCGCTGGCCGACGCCCCGGCTGAGCGGAAACCTGTCGACGTAGGTCCGGTCAGGCTGCAGCGGCTGCGCGGGCTTCGACATGCCGGCAAGCACGGTCCCGCTGAGTTCACGGGCGATGTCGGTCGCGAGTTGCCGGAGGACGCCGTCCCGGGCGCTGTCCGACAACTCGGAGAGCGGGTTCGAGGCGTTGGGCGCCTGGGTCGCGCGCAGCCACTCGTGCGCCTTCCAGTCCGGCCCGTGCCCGCGGTGACTGTAGCTGATGAAGACGCGGGACTTGCCGGGTCGATCGTGTTGGCCGGGTGTGGACATCGTGGGCGACACCCCTCACGGAGTCAGCGGTGAACGAGCCGGATTTCCGGGCGCGGAGGGCGGCGCGGCGAGGGCTGGCGGATTGTAGCGTGAAATACGGGCAGCTGGTGCGAACACTCCGATCACGCCGTGGACGCGTCGTCGGGCCCGGCTCCAGCGCCGACCGGGCTGCCCAGGAGCTCGAGTTCGACGTCGAGGTACTCGCGGAACGCCGCGCAGAGGCCGGCGTTCACCTTCGCCAGCACGTCGGCCTGATCGGCCCGAATCACGTGCGGGAGGATCTCCACCATCCAGCCTCCGTCGACGGTGTCGCTGACGCACCACATCATGATTCGCGCGCCGAGGCCGTCGGTCGGGGCCGTGCCGACGAAGGCGAACTGCGCGGGCACGCCCTGACCGAGGCCAATAACGTATTGGGGCGCGTGCACCTGCGCCGTCACGGCCCAGCAGGCGTGCGACCGGTTGGCGGCGTAGACCAGCGAGAGCGACACCACGCTGCGCAGCGCCAGGTGGATCGTGTCGTCGTCGGCCGCCGGCGCCGCGCCCGAAGGGACGAATCGCAGGTTCACGCACGGCACGGGCTCGGGCGCGCGGGTGCGGTCGATGCCGGGGTCGACGCTGACGAGCCTGAAGCGGCAGCCCGCCAGACCAAGCGCGATGTTCTCCCGGACCTGCGGCGCCGACTGGATCCAGACCGCCGGCACGGGCTTGCCGGATCGGCGCGTCAGTGTGTCGGTCGTCTCCTCCGGCTTGCGCAGCCGGTCGACGACTTCCGACAGCACACGCGGCAGGTCGGCGCAGTGCTGCAGGAAGTCCCTCGCCGAGGTTGCCATGACGCTGTCGGCGGGAAACGCCCGGAGGTAGGCGTCGGTCACGCGGTTGGCGGGCCGAAGCAGGACCTCCGCCAGGGCCGTGGCCCGCGGGCCCGACGCGTCTCCCCTGCGCGCGAGTTCCACGAAGGCCGACGCGACCACGGTCGACATGGCCGCCTGGTACCCCATGAGGGCGAGACGCCACTCGCGGTGCGACCGCGGTTGCGCGCTCGAGAGCAGGGCTTCGAGAATCGCCGCGGCCCACCCGGGCCGCTGCATCTCCGTCATGTAGCCCCTGGCGAGGGCGAGCTGCAAATCGGGCCACGACAGACCCTCGGCATGGCGGGTCTCGTTGCGCCCCACCCACGACTGCAGCACCTCCGCGCCCGGATTCTCGTCGCGAAGTCGCTCCACCCACGCAGAACTCGTGTCGAAGTCCGGGGCAAGGATGAGCAGGTTCTCGAGCGCGCCGGTCTTGCTCAGCCAGAAGTCTTCTTCGAGGAACGCGAATTCCCGCGACACCTCGACGACCGTCTCGAAATAGCGCGTGCCCAGACTGCCGTTGCCGCACGTCACCGTCGCGTACACGCCGGCGCCCGATGCGGCGATCAGGCGGGTGGCGCGGTGCGCCGGCGCTCCCAGCAGCGCGTCGGTCTGCGCGAAGAACGTGGCGGCGTCCCCCGCCTCCTTGAGGGCGTCCAGGCGCTGCAGGGCCAGCGCTTCGCGCTCGGGCATAACCGGGCTCATGACGCGCTCCCCGGAGTGTGGCGCGTCGCCAGATGGACGCCGCCTCCCTGGTCGGCGAACAGGAACGCGCCGGGGCCGGCAGGCGTGAGTGACTGCGCCGCCAGGCCGCCCGGAAGCGCGCACAGGATGCGGAGATGCTCGAGGTCGAAGAGCCTGGCCGTGCCGCCGGGCTCGTCCAGCACACAGAGCCTGGTACGGGGCAGCGCCCCGGCCCCGGCCGCGGCCTGCGCGTCGAACGGCAGCGGACGACGATCCTCCCTGCCCTTGACCAGGTCGTCGGGTTGCGCCCGCATGACGTAGCTGCCGAGCGTCGCGTGCCCGCTCCAGAACAGCACGATCTCACCGGTCACGTCGTCGAACACTGCGGCGTTGAGCTTCCCGTCCGACAGCGCGAATTGGCGGGAGCCTCTCGCGGCGAGGCGCCGCTCATCCGGGTGGATGTCGAAGAGGCAGAGGCCGTAGGTGTCCGACATGCCCTCGTCGCCCTGCAGCAGGTAGATGCCGTGCCAGAGCAGGAGGCCGCCCCGGCGCAGCAGCGCAGCCCTCGAGATGCCGTCGAAGGAGAGCCGTCCGATCGGGCGGGCCTTGCCGTTCATCTGCAGCCAGTGCAGCGTGCCGTCGAGACACGCCGCCACGAAGCCGGGCGCCGGTTCGCGGAAGTCGGGATCGAGGGCGTCGATGCCCGCGACCGACGCCAGGCGGGCGACTTCGGGGATACCCGTGACCGGTATCGTGCCGTGGTTCCTGGTCTCGTACACGAAGCCCCAGCCGCCCTCGTTCAGGCAGGCGATCGCGTGGCCGGAGCCGGCCGTCATCACCGTCACCGACTTGAAATTGAAGGCCGACAGGACCAGGCGCGACGTCGCCTCGAGGTACTCCAGGCCGGTGACGCGGCCATGATCATCGCTGACCGTCCGGAACCCGCAATACGCGCCTTCCAGTCCCGCCTGGGCGAACAGGTGCAGGCGCGCTGACGTCGTCAGTGGGCGCCGGCGACGGCCGAGACGCACGACTTCGACCTCGGTGTGCCGCTGGATCGCGAGCCGTCCGTCACCCAGGGCCACGACATCGATCACTTCCGTGTAGGGCAGGATTTCCTCGGGTGCGCTGCCGGGCGTCCACGTCCACAGGTGTCCGCCGTCTGACAGCCAGCACACCTGCCCGCCGGCCACGACGAACTTCATCGGCAGGAGATCCACCGCCGCTTCGCCCGTGGTCTCTCCTTGCTCGTCGATGATGACGACGCGGTGCGAGGCCAGCGCGATGACCGAGGCCTGCTCACCCATGGCCGCGAACGCCACGGGGAACTGTTGATCGAAGCGGGCAACGATGGCGCCAGCCGCGTCGCCCGCCCAACGGCCGATCGCGCAGTCGCCATCCTGCCGCAGCACGGCCTTGACGTTGGTGGCCCCGCCCGCCACGTCGCCGATCTCGGCGCGTTCCCAACCTGGCGGCATCGGGCGCGCGTGTTCGCGTGCCGACGTCCGGTCGAAACTGCGCAGGCTGCCATCGCTCCCCTGCCAGAACAGTCGTTCGCCCAGCCAGCACATCGCGGGAAGTTCGGCGTGCGGCTGTCGCACGGTGAAACGATGGACCGTGGGCGCCTGGCTGCCGCCGCTGTCCGCGGCGACGACCGCGCCGCTTCCGCCTTGCCAGATGATGCCGAGATGCGCGCCGTCGGAGGAGGCTGCGAGCCGGGCCGGCGGCCCGTTCTCGATGGCGATCGACGCCGCGCCGGCCTGGTCGATGCTCGTGCGCTCGATGATGCCGTGCCCGAGGAACCGGAAGAACGCCAGCGGATTGTCCGACGTGGCGAAGACGAATACCGGCCCGTCGACGGCGGACGTCAGCTCGCACTCGACCACCGGCCCGTCGGCGACCAGCTGCGCCGACCACACGGGCTGCACCTCGAGGTAGTCGGCCGGGAGTTCGCCTTCGGCGCCTCGGGCGCGGATCGACATCAGTGCCTGGGGGGTCTCGATGCTGGCGATCGTCGCCAGGGACAGATGACCACTGGCGAGGTCGCCCACGTGGCGGCTCAGCCGGCGATGCCACTCGGCGGCCGACGGATACCGGCCGGCCAGCCGGTGGAGCGCGGGAATCACCGCCCGCACCTGGCGGGCGCGGCAACGCCGCTCGAGGTGGCCGAGATCGCCCAGCGCGGTCGCCAGTTCGTCGTCGCGGCCGAGTTCCGCCAGCAGGTCATCTCTCTCGGCCATCGCCCACGGTGCGGCCGGGCGGTGCGCGGTGAGCCAGGAGACCAATTGCGCCTGGCATTCAACGAGGCGCCCGGTGCGCGCCAAATCCGATCGCAGCGCGTCCCTGACCTGGGAGTACGCCAGATGAAGGACGAGGCTCGACCAGACGAAGCGGCGCCCCAGGAGCGGTTCGAGGTCCCGACGGAGGCGCGTCCACACGATGGGGGGCAGCGTGCCGGAAGGCGGCGAGTCGGGGTGGCGCAGCCGGAACTCGTCCATGACCTGAGCGTTGCTCGACAGGAACGCCACCAAATCAGGCTCAGGAAGGCCCTGGCGTACGGCGGCCAGCGCTTCGAGCGTTCGGCCGACCAGCAGCGGGCCGTGGCCGAGTTCGGCGGACAGCATCTCGACCTGCCGATGCAGCAGGCCTTCCACGGTGCCGGGCAACGGCGTCAGCGCCCGGTCGTGCGGCCACGCTCTGGCCACGCCGGCGGCCAGACGCAGCCAGAACGGCGACCCGGCTTCGGCGTGTCCTCGCAGGACGAGTTCGGTTTGCTCCGGGGTGAGGCAGCGCTGATCCTCGGCGAGCCACGCGGCGAGCAGCGTACTCGCCGTGGGCTGGTCCAGGGGGCCGAGACGGGTCACGTGGTCCGGCCCGACCGCGCCGGCCAGGCGGCTCTCCGTGTCCCCGGTTCGGACACCAACGACGACGTGAATACGCTGACGCGCGAACTCCAGGAGCACCTGCGGCAGGTGCGCCGCCGCAGGGTCCGGCTCGAGGACGTCCAGACCGTCGATGAAGAGGTAAACGGGCCGTTTCCGTGCCGGGAATTTCAGCATGTCGAGCAGTTTCAGCGCGGCCCGAAGTCCACGGCTTTCAGCCACCGCCGACGGAGTTCCGAGCGCGGCCAGTGCCTGTTCCTGCAACGAGGTGAAGACCCCGGCGCAGTCGAACAACTCGGGGCGCGTGCCGCAGAGACACCCGACGATCAGCGCATCCTCGACTTCGGCCGCCACCAGCGCCGCACACCGGGCAACGCACGCGGTCTTGCCCATGCCGGGTGCGCCTTCGATGACCTGAACGGTTCCTTTCGCCTCGAGGCACCGCTGAACGACCGCCTCGCAGACGATCTCGCGGCCTGGCAGCGGGCCCCGGCGGCGGGCAATCTCGCCACGCCACGCGGCCGCCACCGCGCTGGCGCGGTCCTGCAGCCGTCGGCGTTCGATCTCGGCATCGATGATGGCGCGCAGTTCCGTCGCGACGGCCTCGCTGAGGGACAGCATCGCAGGATCGTCGATCGACGTGGGCGCCGCCGGAACGGGATACCGCTTCGCTCGCGCGCCGAGCCGCGTCCGGAGGCGCGCCTTCATCGTCTCGTTCGGCGAGGGGCCCGCCCCGGCGATGACGCGCTCGAAGAACACGACGTGCTTGTCGGCGGACTCGGGGGCGAATGCCCCGGCCAGAATCTCCTGCTCGGTGGCGGACGCCCGGTAGCGCGCCAGTTGGGTGTCGGAGAAGCCGGCAGCGGTGGCCGCCTCGATCAGCGCGAGGCGCAGCGGCTGCTCGACCTCGTCCGTCCAACGGGTTCGATGCTCCGCGTACACGCCCGTTCGCGGGACAAGCTCGTAGAGCCCGCCTGGCGCCAGACTGTTGCGATCCAGGCGGTACAGGCCGTCCCGGCCGTCGCCGTCCAGCACGCGATCGCGCCACGACGCGGGCAGGTGCGGCAGCAGTTGCTCCATCTCCCGTCCGGGGATCTCCTCCGGGAGGGGCAGCCAACCCGTCCGGTCGCCGAGCAGCACGAGGAAGTTCGGGCGGGGCGACAACGACTGGCAGAGCTTCAGTTCGTCCAGGCAGGTGCGCATCGTCCGCTGCTGAACCGAGGCCTCGGCGTCGATGCCCCACCGCAGGTCGACGGCCTGGAAGCTGCAGCCGCGCTGCTCGCAGTACGCCTCGAGTTCGCGGAAGGCGTGCTCGCGCAGCGTATCGCGCTCGACCTTGAAGTCGTCGAAGGTCGAACTGACGAACACCCGAAAAGTCGGGAGGATTTCGTCGCGAATCATGGTTGATGGCCGGAACCGTTCGGGGAGGTGGCTACTGCCGGCTTCTGCGCATCTGGACCCACGTCATCACGACGGCGAGGACCAGCGCGGTGACGGCGGTGACCCCGACCTTCGCACCGCTGGAAAGCGCCGCGATCTCCGGCCGCGAGAGCAGCCATCCGCCGATCAGCGTGCACACGACCACGGCGACCACTTCCAGCCACCCGATCGACGGACGTTTCGCTGCGCCCATTGACGCCCGCCCTGACGCGCTGCCACGGCCCTTCTGCAGGATGGCGCAGGCGACGCGTCGGCATCCGCGGCTGTCCACGCTCACCAGCAAGCGCAACGTGTCGTTCTCGGCGGCCGCGAAAATCTCGGGGTGGCCATCCATCTTGAACGGCGCGGACTTGCCGTCGGGCAGCATCTGCATGCACTCGAACCCTTCGGCGGTCTGCGCGAGCTGCTCGGCCACCTTCCTCTGGAACTCCTTCGGGGACGTCCCCCAGTGCCCCTTGAGGGGTTCGAGGAGCATCGGCCCCGCCACCCGCGCATTGATATTTGCCGCGGCCTGCGCGAAATGAATGATGTCCGAGCCGCTGACGAGACCCGTGTCGATGAATTTCGAGCTGCCCATGTCGACACCACCAGGATTCCGGGGGCCTCAGGATGACGGGAGCAGAACCGTGACAGAGGCTACCAGATCACCTTGGGGGTGTCGATGGCGAGTTGCGCCGCCCGCGACGCTCCGCCCCGGCCCGGTCACTTCGCCGTCAGCGCCACCCGCTTGGTCGCCGTCCCGCCGGCCTTCGACGTGACAGTGAACTCGACCCAGCCTTCGGCACCCTTCATGCGCACGAGCGCGGTGAACCGCCGCGTCGATCGCGCGCCGAGCCTGAACGCACGCGGCGCGCCCGCCACCACGTCGACGGTCGCCCCTGGGTTGAGCGGATCGATGACGGTCGGTGCCTGCGGTACGTCGAGCACCGTGACGTTCGGGGACGCCGTGACGCCGATCCGGTCCATCACGGCGCGCCCAATCGCCACCGCACGGTCGGACGAGGTCGGATACGCGCGGTCGTTGGTCACGACGGCGTCAATCCAGTAGAGGTCGCCCGTCGCCGGCCTCACGCGGATGTCCGACACGTCGACCTTCGGGAACTGGCTGGCGCAGTAGAGCACGAAGTTGGCGTTTCGCAACGCCTCCGTTTCGATGTAGCGCGCGGGCGGCGTGCGGCCGATGTGTTTCTTCGCCGACCCGCCGATCCAGATGGCGCCGAGATCCGGGTGCGTAAACGGGCGCGGCGTGATCCACCCCTCGCCCATCAACTCGAGATCGATCCACGCGAGGAACTCCTCATCGTCGACCCGGCCGTCGCCATTGACGTCGGCCTCGCCGGGTTGTGACCCCCACAACTCGATGAGGTAGCTGTAGGCGCCGAGCATGAAGTAGGCCGCGGGCGCGGCCTGGCCGGAAAGCCCGCTGGGCGTCGGCCGGTAGTCCTTCAGGATCCGCGCGCCCGTCGTGACGATATCCTGCTGGACATCGAGATCGCCCTGGTACTCGGGCGCGACGCGGCGGTCGAGGAGGTAGGCGTACTTGTTCGTCTTGCGCAGTTCCGCGAGCCGCTGCTCGAATAGGGCAGCCGCCTGCTGCCGCGACTCGGCCGTCTCGCCCGCCGGTGCCGGGGTCGCCAGCGGCGCCTGGAACATGATCAGCCGCCCGGTGTTGTGGAAGTGAAACGTCGCGAAGATGTTCGGGTGCGCGAGCTGGAACTCGAACACGTTGCGCGTCTCGGCTTCCGACAGCGGGTACGGGTACCCCGAGTCCAGGCCCCAGCCGAACGGGAAATTTCGGTTCGGATCGGGCCCGCCGATGTCGTCCTCATTGATGCGGCCGTCGCCGTCGTTGTCGAACCCCTCGCCGCCGATCCGCCGGAACCGCCGGCCGGGCTCGCGCGGGTCGCCGACCGGGACGAACCGCCGCCGGTCTGGCGAGAGCGTGAACGCGCCCGCCGGATCCTCAATCCACATGATCGACAGTTCCCCGTCCCCGTCGACGTCCTCCGTCTGGTCCTCATCGTAGAGCCCGTCTCCGTCGTCGTCGGCCGGGCGGTACGGCTCGCGCGGGTTGTTCTCGGTATTCGGAAAGCGCACGTACGAGTCGTTCCCGTCGACGTTGAGACCGGGCAGGATGTAGAACGTGGTCCGGTCCACCAGATCGTGGACGAACGGATCGTAGTCATAGCGCGTGAGCAGGTACCACGCGATGTAGAGGGAGCAGGTGATGCCGTTCACCTCGTTGCCGTGAATGGCGCCGTCGATCCACATCGCCGGCTTGCTCCCGGCCGTGCCCGTCGCCTTGTTCGTGATCGTGAGCACGTACTGATCGCGGCCCATGCGGCTCTTGCCGATGCTCTGGATGTCGGCGAAGGCCGCGTACTTCTTCTGCAGGTCCGTCAGGATGGCGGTCCACTCGGCGTAGCTGTAGTAGCGCTTCCACGAGATCGGGAAGTCCAGCTCGCCGTGGTAACTGCCGGGGTTCTTCGCCGCCTTGGCCTGGGCGAAGGCCGGGCCGGCGACGATGAGGCAGAGCAGCAGCGCGAGCGCGGCCGCGATGACAGGCGAGGTGCGTCGTGTGTGTGTCATGGCCGCCTCCCTACTGAACCTTCACCGTGACCACCTGGGTGCCGCCCTTTTGCGACGACACCACAACCCTGAGCGGCGTGTTGCCTTTCACCGCGACCAGCCATGTGACCGTGCGCCGTGAGCCGCCTTCGCGGACCTGCGTGGCCCCACCCCCGCCGCCGCGGCCGCCCCCGCGCCCCTGGGGCGGGGAAGCCACCGAAGCGGCAGTCGCGCCGCGCCCGCCCGGCGGGGCGGCGACGCCCGGCACCGGCATCGCGCCGTCGATGACGCCCAGTTGCTGCCACGGGGTGCCCTGGAGGAAGGTCATCGCGTCACGATTGCCGATGAGCCATGCGACGTCCTGGCGGTTGCCGCGCAGGTCGGCGCCGCGGGCGGTGTGCGTGGCGAGGGGACCCGTGTTCTCAATGACGGCCTTCACCTCGAGCACACGATAGGTGCCGATCCGTTCGCCTTTCGTCACGGCCACCGCGCCCTCTTTCGCGTCGGCCGCCGCCCGTGTCGCATTCGGGTCGTCGTAGACGACGCGCGCCGAGGCCTCGGTGATCGCCAGTTCCGGCATCAGCCCCGCGCGGAACAGCTCGAACCGGACGTGCCGCTCGCAGACGCCCTTGAGGATCTCGCCAGGCCAGGCGTTGCTCACGTACTTCGGGTTCCAGCCGCCAATCTCGCCGTCGCCCAGTTCCGGGTGCCTGAACGGCCTCCAGGCGACGAACGCCCGGCCGCCGTACTGCCTGTCGTTGAACTGGAGCAGCGCCCGCTGCCGGGCCGCGGGGGCATCCTCGCCGGCCGCGATCGCCGGGAACCCGGGGATGTCGATCTCGGGGTTCCACAGTTCGGTCGTGAGCGAATAGATCCCGAGCTGCAGGTAGTCCCAGTCGGTGGAGAGGCCGTAGCCGTACGAACGATCGGCCAGCTCGTCGTAGCTGACCTTCCAGGCCCGCGGGAACTCGTAGCCGCGCTCGATGGCGTACTTGTTCTTTGACGTCCTGCGCAGCTCCTCGCGCAGGGCCGGGATCGCGTCAGGCTTCAGCCAGGCCGCGGGCACCTCGTCGCCGATGATCTCGAGGTACTTCCTGCCCAGGATGAAGTCGAACACCGCCCGGTCCCTCGGCGCGATCTGCGTCTGCGGCGCCGTACCGAGCGGCCGGTACGTGAAGCCGCCGGACGTGTGGAAGAACTGTGCCATCAGGAGATTCGGGTGCGTGTGGAAGAACTCGGCCACCGCCCGCACTTCCGGAGACGACGTGGGATAGGCGCCCGTGCCGCCAGGCATGCTGTCGTCGCGCCACCAGCGCTCCGGGAAGTTGCGGTTGATGTCGATGCCCGCCTCGGGATCTTCGCCGCGCTTCTTGTCGCCGTCGTTGTCCCGGTCTTCCGTGATGACGGAGTACCGCGGCTTCGTCGTCTGCCGGCCCTGCGGCAGGCGCACCATCAGGCGCGGGTCCGCCTCGTCCACGACGTACGGCCCCTGCGGATCCTTGTAGCGGAACTGCGCGATCACGCCGTCGCCGTCGAGGTCGTCGGGGCCGTCCTCGTTCACCTTCCCGTCCCCGTCATCGTCTGTCAGGGCCGAGTTCGCGCGCTGGGAGATGCCCTTCTCGAGGCTGTTGAAGTGGCCGTCGGGATTGACGATGGGACAGATGTAGAACGTCTTGGTGTCGACCAGTTTCGTGATTGCCGGGTCGTTGCCGTAGCGCGACATTAGGCGGTCGATCATCGCCAGCGCCACTTCGGTGCCCGTGTACTCGTTGCCGTGCGTGCTGCCGCCGATCCAGTGGCCTGGTTTCCCCATGTAGGGCTTCATGGGCGTGACGTTCTTCACGCCCTCGGCGCGCGGGTTCCTGATGGGCACCAACGCGTCCAGCGTCGTGCCTGTCTTCATGTTCGACACGACCAGCACGTAGATGGGCCGCCCCATCGTGCTCGTTCCAATCTCGCGAAGTTCTGTGATGGCGGGATACGCGGCCGCCACGTTCTTCAAGTACTTGAAGACGGCGGTCGTGCTGTGGAACTGGTCGAAGGTGATCGGGACCGCGGGCTGTGCCGACGCGCCGGCCGCCACCACGACAAACAAGCCGGCGGTTGCCACGCCGGCGGCGAGGCCACTGAGGGGTTTCACGATGCGCACGGGCATGCTCCTGACCGGGGGCCGAGGGCGGCCTGAGGATACAGCAATTGAGAGGCGAGCGGCAGGGGCAGATCGTCAATGAACGTGTCGGTCAGCCGGGTTCGACGTGCGCAACCTACTCGGCGCGTGGACGTTGCGAGGTGCACGCCCCTGTCGCCTCGGCGGCGCGAACCGTGATAGAAAGCACCACGGCTGGCTGGACCGCCTCACGGCTGGCTAGGCGCGGCGTGACCACGACACGCGCGGCTCCAGGCGCGACCGCCAGGAGATCGTAGTGGACCGTTGTCACGCCTCCATCAATGTCGGCGGGGGGCGGCACATCCCGCCGCCCGACAAATCGCACCGCTGAACCCTCGATGAAGGGTGCCGCGGGCCATTCGTACATGAACTGTTCGGGAATCCCGACGGGCCGCGTGACGACCAGGTCGATCTGTTCGTCGGGCACCAGGACAATCGTGCTCTCCGTCCGGACAACGCGCATCGCCTGGGCCTTTCCTGCCGGTTCGGCAACGACACCTACGACATGATCACGATCGCCGCGCTCGAATCCTGGTGCAGCGTCACGGCCAGGTACCGCCCGAAACCAATCAACGCGGAAGGCCAGGGTGGCCACGGGCGCATCGCCGTCGCGCAGTTCGTAGGCCATGTCGAGCATCTTCGGCTGCACCCAGCGCATCGGACGGTGGACGGCCCGATCGAAACGTTCCATAGGTCCTCCGACCCGGACCTACGAGTGCGGGGCCGGGCGGGATCGCCGAGGCGGGCCGACGGCCGGATTTGACACAGACGTAACGTCGGCCGCGGAGGAGCCTCGCACTTCGCGGGTCAGGTCGGAAGAGCCGGAACCGGCTGGTGCCGGGCCTCAGGCAGGGACCACCTGGGTCTGGTGGTCGAGGCAGAGCCGCACCAAGGGGTCGGCCAGGAGACGGTCGGCCTTGGTCCATGGCATGAGCGGTAGGACCTTCGTCGATACAAACATCCTCATCTACGCTCACGATGCCGATGCTGACCGCAAGCGCGATATTGCCCGGGAGTTGCTCCAGAGCTGGGATGCGTTGATCGTGGCATCAGCCGTCAGGAGCGGAGCTGACCGCATCCTCTCGGAGGACCTGAATCCGGGACAGGCGATTGCGGGCGTCACGGTCGTGAATCCGTTCATCAACGATTGAGACGGGCCGCGTAACGGAGGGCGGGTCCCGCAGGAATAGCTCAGCGTGACGCTCGGCGTGGCCCCACCAGAATTGCGTCGCCGTCCGCCCGCTCTCCAGACGGGTCCGAGGGGCGGTTCACGACCTGACCCTCCAGCACCATCGTGGTCGATCCGCCCCCGTCGAGGTTGACCGCCGTCACGGCGCCCAGCGCCCGCATCACCTGCGCGGCCTCGAGGATCGAGAGGCCGGGGCTGCGGCCGGCCTGCCGTCCATCCACGGCGACAAGCAGCACGTGCCCGCGCGCGTTGATGCCCGCCATCGTGCGCGGGTTACGCTGGCGCACCCAGCCGAAGAAGAAGTTGTCGACGCCAGGCTCGTGCCGGACAAGACCGTCGCGGTCGGCGTCAATCACGACCGCTCCCCGTTCCACGAGCATCGGTCCGCCGTTGACGATGAAGTCGCCGGCCGCGAGCGGGACGGGGGCCCCGCGGGAATCGCGGACCTCCGTCGTGATACGCAGCGGGCGGCCCACGCGCGCGACGCGATCCAGCCAGGCGGCTTCGTCGCCAGTGGCCTGGAGCACCCAGCAGCCGCGTGGCGGCGCCGCGCCAGACCGGGCCCGCACCTCCGCGACGGTTCCGGCTGTGCCGAGCACGACTTCCAGCCCTGGTCCGCGGGGCAGGGTCGTGAGCCCATCGGGCGTGAATGCGACGATCTCGGAGGGATCGGTGCACGTGACATCGTGGGCCGCGCGCTCGGTGGGGACATCGCCGCCCGTGCCGCCGCAGTTGCGGATCACGCCGGGGACGCGGTTGAGACCGTCGATGGGGCGGCGTTCCCTGTCAGGACCTTCGACGAAAAGCGGCGTCGCGAACCGATCGATGATCACCTCACGCCCGCCATCGCGGAGAAACAAGGCCGGGCGCCCGGCTGTCGCCTCGCTCACCAGCCGGCCGTCGATCACGGCGATGCCTGCGGCTTCGCCGGGCTCACCGTCGCCTCGTCCCGACGTCGGGTCGAAGGGCTGCATGGCGAAGAATCCGCCGTTCACTGCCGCAATCTCCCCGGCACGCGTGGCGATCGACTTCACGGTTTCGCGGCCGACCAGTGACTCGCCGAGCGAACTCGTCACCGACCACCGGCGAGGGTCGATCGTCAGCACGTGCACGTCCCACGGCCCGGTCGTGTCGTCCCCGTCGAACGAGGTGTGCCACCGGCGGGCCCGGAATCCCTGCTGTCGCAGTTGCCGCTCGTCTTCTGCCAGTGCTTCGCCGGACGCGGCGCGGCCGACGCTGACGGCGCAGCCGATGTCGTGCGCCGTCACGTCGGTGGGCAAGGCTGGGGTAGCGAAACACGGCGTCGACGGCTTCCACCCAAGCGACACCAGTCTCGCGACGACGGCGTCCGCGATCGACTTGGAGGCCAGCATCCCGAGAGGAGCATCCGGGTCAATACTGCCTTCTGGTTCGCGGCTCGGCAGCATGATGCGCAGCGTCCAGACGTCGTCGGACGACGCGTGGCCGCGCACGATGTGCGTGTAGGTGAGGCCTTCGCCGATCTGGCGATCAGTACGTTCTTCGTGGAGGGCAGAGCCGCCAAGCGGCAATGCGCGTCCGGCCGGTCGCACCGACGGCTCCTGGGCCAGCAGCGCGGGCGCGACGGTCAGAACGGCCAGGACGAGTCGGAATCTCAGGCGGCGCGACGGCGTGATGTTCGACATGGTGCGGCTTTCCACGCGGACATTCTGCCACACCTGCCGCGACACGATCCGGGGCGAGGGCCCGGTGCTTTCGCCGATGACGACGGTCAACCGCCGGCGAGCGGGGAGGCGGTCCCCACGAGTGATAGCTGTTGTGGGTTGAGTGCACATGCGGCCAGCAGACCGAAGGCCGCTGGAACGCTCCACGCTTCCCGGTTGCACACGTCTGGGCTGGGTGGCGTTGGCGCTTCAGCGGTACTCGACGCTGACGAACCCATCGAACCTCGTCCGGAGTTGGTCTTTGCGGTTGTAGGTGATATCGCGCTCGGACAGAGGCGCATTGTCGGGGAGATGGGAAGACCAGAAGCGCAGCGCGTACGTGCCAGCGTCTTGCGTGATGGGTGCGGTGAGCGGCGCCGCGTGGTCAACCAAACCGCCGTCGCCGAAGGAGCTGACGGGGCCGACCAGCACGATTCGCTGCGACTGCGAACGCTCGACGAGCCGGTCCACATCCGCCTCGCGGGAGAGCCTCGTCCCTTCGACCGTCTGCGCAAAGCCCGTGCGGGCGAAGAGACTCTCGATGAACGACATCGAGGCGCCCGGGGTGGCGCCGTAATCGTCAATCGGGCCGTGGAAGTCGATGAAGGTGTTCGCACTGTCGACGATCGCGCCGATCAGCATGAAGTCGACCCTGTTGCCCGTGAGAGTCGCGTTCGGGTTTGCAGTACGGTAGGCGCCCGTCCTGTAGGCGTCGAAGTCGAAGCTCATCAGGGCCACGTCGGGCTGAACCGAAAGACCTCCGAGACTGGCTGCGCCGGTGCCGTAGAGCGTCAGCGCGAAATCGATCGCCGTGCCAGGAAAGTCCTTCAGCATTACGTAGAAGAAGGTCGCCGGCATACACCACGAGTACTGATTGGTCTGGTCGAGGACGCCGGGGTTTTCGACGAGAGCGCTCAACCGGTCCCCGAACTCCCCTGGCGTCGGGACCCACTTGCCCTGCGTCGCGGTCTTCCTCCATGCATCAATGCGAGCGAGTGCGGCACTGACCTCCGGACTCGGAAGGCCGGGCGTGCCACCTGCCAGAACTCGCGCCACCTGGATGCAGACGGTCTCGAGGCTCGTCATCGGTCCATCCCCTTCCTGTTGAAGATCCCGGCCGTTATGTGACGCGGGAGCCAGGGCGCGATCATGCCCTCGGCCCCGGCGCTGGACGGAACGCGGTGAGGTGCTTCTCCGAGCGGGCCTGCATCTCCCGACGGCCCTGCGCCACACGACTGGCAATCGTTGCGGTATCGAAGTGCAGGCCGATTCCGGCCTTCGGCGTCACGGGCGTTCCACCGGGCGCGAGCCCGGCTATCGGCGGCAGGCGGACACGATTGCCCGGCCCCTTGGCCCCGGCTGTGGCGGCAAAGCTCACTGCCTGTTGGTACCGCCGGCCGTTCGGATCGATCACGACCACGATCAGGGAGTTGGTCCCGGCCTGCAAGCGACGTGCGGCGATGCGGAAACGGATGGTCAACCCCGCCGGCAGGCCCTGTTCGAGCCTGGCACGGCGCGTCTTCGTCATGGGCCGGCCGGCCAGGAAACTGGTTGCGCCCGTGCGCACCGCCGCCACGGATTTCAACACGCCGGGCACGTGCGTGGCGCCCTCGCCGGCGGCAGCAGGCTGTTGGTCGACCGTGAGCGACAGTGGATCGAGCAGCTCGCCGTTCAGGAAGACGAGCACGCGTTGCTGCTCATCGATGCCTCGCCCGAGATAGGAAGGAGGAACGCCACCCAAATGAATACTGGCGGCCACGTCGCCGCGACAGACCGCGGATTGTGCCGGGCTCACGATGGTCACCGTCTTGGTCGTTGCGGTGTGTTCGGCCAGCAGCTTCCTCAGCCGGTCACGCTCAAGCGCCTGGCCGTCGTGATGGCGTTGCGCGGTTTGGACGTCGATGAGTCTGCGAAACGCGTCGGCCAGCGCGATGGCGGTCGCTTCGAGCTGGTCTTCGTAGAAGTCGAGCTCGGCCACCGCCGTTCGGAGAATCGAGAACACCCTGCTCAGCGGCAGCTCGATCCTGCCGAGGCTGAAATGCTGCGACAGCCCGAACAGGGTGACGGTGAAGCCCACGTCGATCCGTGGACGGGTACCGCCAAACTGGTCCGCGATACGGCCTTCCAGCTGGTCGAGGATCAGGTCCAGCAGTTGCGGCGCCAGCGGTTCGGACGGGTCGAGCTCACGCATGTCGTCAAGCACGTGGTCGAGCTCGCCGGCGACGGAACCCAGCGCATCGAAGAGAGGATCGACCACCGGCCCCTCGATCAGGTCCGCGATCAGATCCTTCAGCACCCGCCTGACGAGCCGCTTCGCATCCCCGGGCAGCGACCGATACAGCACGTTGTCGTTGAGTAGACTCCTGGCATCCCGGTAGAACCTGTCCGCCAGATCGGCACGTAACCGGTGACGAAGCGGTCGCTGCGACAGCCGCTCGAGCAACCGCTCGAACTGCGCCGCCGCGTCCTGAAAGGCGCGTTGCGCCTGGACAACCTGTTTCTGAAGGGCCCGTTCCAGCGCAGCGATCGACGCGAGCAGATCGGCGATCGCGGCCTCCATCCGTCGTTCCCATTCCTGCACGAGCCGAATCGCATCCTGAATGGCGTCTTCGATCCCGCGCAGCATGAGGTCGGCCCCGGCCTGAAGCACACGTTCGACGAACAGTTGGAAGCGATCACGCGAGATCGCGAGCAATTCCTCCTTCACGTCGTCGACGGCATCCTGGTTCGGGATGAAAAACTGATCGCCGAGGTTGTCGACCAGTGCCCGCTGCGCCGCCTCGCCCGGCGGCAGAGTCTCGAAGACGTCATACAACACGGCGCGAAGGCGCCGCCGCGCATCTGCCGGCAAGGGCCCGAACACTTCGCCGGCGATGCGTAATGTGTCCGCGAACAACGCCCTGATCTCCGGGCCCGGCTGAATGCCAATCGCCGTGAACGGATCGTTCCGGCTGCCAAGCTGGCCCGCGGCGTGCCGGCAGGCCGAACGCATGTCCGCCTGCAGGGAGGCCATGAATCCTTCGCCGACCAGCACGAGGCTCCGGCCGAGGAGCATCGTCATGATGCCGGCGAGCGCTTCGGTGAAGGCGGATCGATCAACAGGCCGCTTTTCCCAGTCGAGTACCGTCCGGAAGGTCACGTTCTTGGTGAAGAGCAACGTGCCCAGGATCACTTCGTTGAAATAGAGCCTGGCGTTCCCGTCGCTCACGCTGGCGTTGACGGCCGCCGCCAGGTCTTCGTGGATCTTGATCGTAATGAACGAATCCAGGGCGCCCAGCAGCACGCGCAGCGTCTCCTGCGGATCCCGATCGCCTGTCGTGTTGCGGACGAACGCGTCCCGGTTCTGCACCAGGGCGCGAAGCACGTCGTTCAGGTTGCCGGCGACGGCCGGGTGCCGGAAGATGGACAGATACCCGTCGATGTCGGGCACCGTGCGCCGCAGCAGCCCGATGGCGCTGTCGCTGACGAGGTACGACACGAGGTCGGCGTAGTCGATGGCGTGAGAGTTGACGCGCCCGAGCACGTCATTGACCAGGGACCGGATGCGGGGAGCGGGCTGACGTGCCAACGGTCCGCCGAAAGGCGGTTGGGGCGTGGACACGCGGCCAGCGCCGATGGCGAACGAATACGCCTCGGCCTGATTGACCTTGGTGTCGATCGCCTTGGCCAGCAGCTCGGTGGCTGCATAGAGGACGGTCATGCCACGGACCACGTCCGTACTCGTCGCAGGCGGTAGCGGCGCGATCAGGTCGGTCGCCCTGGCGATCAGGGCCGACCAGTACGCGATGTTTGCCGGAGTCGGCTGGAAGGGCTCGGCCGGGATGGCTCGCAGCGTATCCGCGAGCGCTCGCCGCTGCGGCAGGAGCCCGTCCCAGACGCCCGGTCCGAGCGTGGGCACCTGCTGGCTGACCAGGCGTTCAAAGCTCTTGAGGCCAGCCTCCACGAACTGCTGAAACAGGAATCGTTGCGCTTCCTCGAGCACGATGCCGACGCAGTGGTTCGCGAGGTTGGACGCCTCCTGCCTGTTCTGGGCGGGGCTGTTCTGGACGATGTAGGCGCCGAGCTCGTAGGCCACCCTCAGCGAAGCCGAGGCGACCGGCGCCAGGGCCTTGACCACGGGCAGGAGCGGCTCGTTCCTGGTTGCGAGTGATCGGCTGAGTTCCTCGACCACCGAACCGACCGTGCGATCGACAGCGCGTCCGTAGAAGCGGCGGAAGTCGCGGAGGCCGAGGTCCAGGCCCCCGCTGAATCCCACGCCCGCGAGAAGGCCCAGGCCGGCGTCCACCTGGATGTGGAAGCCTGGGTCCTTGACGACTTCGCCGACGATTTGCACCGACGCGTACGCCATGGCGGTCGCCGCCACGTGCACCTCGAAGTGGCCGCCGACCTTTGCTTCCTCGAGCAGCAGCACCAGCAGATCGAGTGGAAGGCCATGGCTCTCCGGGTTCTGCCGGATCAACGCGACGAAGTCGCCGACCACCAGGCCCAGGCCCACTTCAATGCCGGCTGCCGCCTGCGCCACCGCCTCTGCCCCGACAGACAGGCCGAACTGCTCGAAGAGGTTGAGCGGAAACTGGCATTGCAGATTGACCCTGGCCTCGGCGAATGCGTTGCCGCGCACCGAGGCGTCGATGAACCTGCTGAGGCCCGCGTCGGCCGTTGCCAGGGCGTTGAGGCCGATCTCGAGCTCGAACCCGCGCCGGAATTCGGCATTGCCGGTGAATGTCAGCGACGTCGCTGCGCGGGCCCGCCCCCAGTCGTTCTTTGCGGAGGCCCCGGCGCCGAGCAGCGGCTGTGAGAGGCTTGCCATCGCTCGATCCCTTCGTCCGAGTGCTTCGTCAGCGAAACGACGGACCGAGAAGTGACACTGCGGCAGTCCGCCGTTCGGGCACGGCCCGCGTCGACGGGGCCCGTTTCAGGACCCGCACCGCCAGCTGGCGTCTGGGTTGTGTTGTGAGAAAGCCGTTTGAGTATACGTCCAAACGGTCCTTGGACGGGAGCACCGCCGGATCCAGAGCATGCGCATTCAGAGGGTGGACCTGCATGACTTGCGCGGCGGTACTGTATCCTTGAGGCGGCCAAGACGGGCTTGCGTCGGCCTGGTGCGGGCGTCAGCAGGGTGGAGACGGTCGGCCTGGTCCGGCAGCGCGCCATCGAAAGGAGAGTCCTGTGACTGGTGATGATACTCGCTCGACGGCTGAACCGACGGATGCGGGCGTGGCCGCAGACACGGAGTTGTCGGACGATGCCCTCGCCCGGGTATCGGGCGGGATCGGGGGCCTGGCGAAAATGGAAGTTGAACCCGTCGACTTCAAGCCCAAGGGATCGCTGCTGGGCATGGAGGTCGAGCCGGTCGACTTCAAGCCCCGTCCGAGCTTCTAGTCCCCTGGATCCGTGCTGCCGTCGTTGAACACGCCCGGCATGCTCACCGCCAGGTACCGGCACGACGGCGGTGGCCGTCCGGCCGGCGCGCGCGCCGGCTGATGCCGAGCCTCTGGCAGGGACCACCTGCTACTCGTAGTGTTTCCATTCGGGAGGAGCCACACGACTCCCGCCACCCACACGGGAAGCGCGCCCGGGCTCACCGTCAGCACCTGCTGAAACAGAGCTTGCAGCGGTCCGACGGGCTGGTTCTTGTGGAGCGCGGCATTGCGATAGAACTCGATCGACGGCCAACCGTGCGTGGCCTGCCAGATCAGGTTGGGCGAGACGATGAGCAGGGCGATGCCGGCACCCAACCACAACCAGCGAGAGAACACTTGCCGCCGTGCCGGGGTCAACACCATTGCGACACCGGCCGCCAGAAGGAAGGTGACGATCGTGTGCTTGGTCATCGCGCCGAGGCCTGCAACCAAGCCGAACGGCAGCCACAGTCGCGGTGCTCCGCCGGATGCGATCTCAACCAGGAGCCACGAGAGAACCAGCCAGATGAGCGGCTCGAAGGCGTTCATCGAGTAGACGAAGCGGCTCCGGGGCTTCGTGAGAAGCCCCGGCACCGCCACGACGGCCCGCCACGCCGGCTGCTGTCGCAGGGGCAGGATTCCCGGGACTAGGCCAGCGACTTCATGTCGATCACGAAGCGGTACTTGACGTCGCTCTTCAGCATCCGCTCGTACGCGACGTTGATGTCCTGCATCCGAATCATTTCAATCTCCGACGTGATGCCGTGCGCTCCGCAGAAATCGAGCATCTCCTGCGTCTCGCGGATTCCCCCGATGAGCGAGCCGGCAATCTGCCTGCGGCGGAACACCAGGTTGAACACCGCCGGCGACGGGTGCGGCTCGGCGGGCGCGCCCACGAGGCACAGGGTCGCGTCGCGCTTCAGCAGCGCCGTCAGCGCGTCCAGATCGTGCGGCGCGGCCACCGTGTCGAGGATGAAATCAAAGCTGCCCGCGTGGCGTTTCATCTCGTCCGGGTTCGCGGACACCACCACCTCGTCGGCCCCCAGCCGGCGCGCGTCGGCGGCCTTGCCTGGAGACGTGGTGAACAAGACGGTGTGCGCGCCCAGTGCGTGCGCGAACTTCAGCCCCATGTGCCCCAGCCCGCCGAGACCGACGATGCCGGCTTTCTGTCCGGCGGTCACGCCCCAGTGACGCAGGGGCGAGTAGGTAGTGATTCCCGCACACAGGAGTGGCGCGGCGGCGGCCAGGGTCAGGTTCGCCGGGACGCGCAGCACGAACTTCTCGTCCACGACGATACGTTTGGAGTAGCCGCCGTACGTCATCCCGCCCGTGTGCTTGTCCGGGCTGTTGTACGTGAGGATGGGGAAACTCTGGCAATACTGTTCGAGCCCCTCGGCACAGTCCGGGCACGTCCCGCACGAGTCCACCATGCAGCCCACGCCGACGACGTCTCCGGCGGCGAAGCGGGTGACGCCGCTGCCCACGCGGCTGACCCGGCCGACGATTTCATGGCCGGGAATCACGGGATAGGCCGTCATGTTCCACTCGTTGCGTGCGGTGTGCAGGTCCGAGTGGCACACGCCGCAGTACCGAATGTCGATTTCCACGTCGCCGGCGCCGGGTTCGCGGCGTTCGAACGAGAATGATTCAAGCGGTGAGGTGGCGGTGTGGGCCGCATAGCCGGTCGTCGATGGCACAGGGGTCTCCTCGCGTTGTGGTGTTCGGTGTATTGGTGTCAGGGCGAATATCCATCATAGCCCACGTCGCTGGCCCCCCGGCAGCGGCCATCTCGGCCATCGTCTCGGCGTGAACCTCGCCGGCTGCCTTCCCGGGGCGCGAGAGGCGCGCCATCGTATCCTGGAGCGCGTTGGTGTTCGCCATCGCGCGCTGGAGGCCCGCGGGGGCGCTGGTCTCGCCCTCGCGCAGGACGTAGGCCATCTTCCGCCAGTCGCTGGCGAACCCCATGTCGTTCATCCCGAAATCGAGGTGGCGCATTCGCCACTGGACATCGGGTGTGAGACGGCCATAATCACACCCAGCCAATGGACACGACACCAGACCTGGCTCCGCAGGGACGCACCGCGAACACCGCCCACGCCCCGCTCCGCATTTTCCTCAGCTACGGTCACGACGGGAACGAGACGCTGGTCCGCCGTATCAAGGCCGACCTTGAAGCCCGCGGCCACGACGTCTGGTTCGACAAGACACCGGACCACGAGAAAGGCATCAGAACGGGGGATGACTGGCGGCGGGCTATCACGGACGGGATTCTGAAGAGCCACCGCGTCGTGTCTTTTCTCTCGAAGCACTCCACCCGCGATCCGGGCGTCTGCCGCGATGAAATCGCGATCGCGATCGGGGTCAAAGGTGGGAACATCCAGACCATCCTCGTCGAGAGCGAGTACGAAGTGCAGGCGCCGGTGAGCATCGGGCACATCCAGTGGCTGGACATGCACGACTGGCAGGCGGCGCATGGCAACGTACAGGCCGCCGGTGAAGGGCCCGCGAGTGGTGACCGGGTGTGGGAAGCGTGGTATCAGGAGCAGCTGGCCGAGATCGTCCGCGTAGTCGAGAGTGACGAGAGCCGCCGATTCGCTGGCGAAATCGAGATGCTCACAGGCCATCTGCACCCGATCAGTTCCGAGGCGCGTATCTGCCAGCTCCTGAGCAAGGGCTTCCACGGGCGACGATGGTTGTTCGACGCGGTTGATCGCTGGCGACAGGACGTCTCGCACGGTTCCCGGCTCTTCTGGATCACGGGCGCGCCGGGCGTCGGCAAGAGCACCTTTGCCGCGCGGTTGACCCACACCCGCAGCGACACGGTGATCGCTGCCCAGTTCTGCGCCTGGAACATGGCCGATCACCGGGACGCCCGGCGCGTCGTCTGCAGCCTGGCCTTCCAGCTCGCCACCCGGCTTCCCGATTACCGGAAACTCCTGCTGACCCTGCCTGAGATCGACCAACTGGATCACAAGAACGCTGACGAACTCTTCGAATACCTCCTCACCAACCCTCTGCGCCTGGCCATCCGCGGGACCCGGAATCGGTACCTGCTGGTCATCGATGCCCTGGACGAAGCCGGCGAGGGCGGGCGCAACCCGCTGGTGGAGATGCTCGCGCGGAACGTCCAGCGCCTGCCCGACTGGATCGGCATGGTTGTGACCAGCCGGCCCGAATTCGACGTCACGACGCCGTTTCAGTCGCTGAACCCCTGCCCGTTCGACACCGAATCGGACTCCAACCGCGACGATATCCGTGCGTACCTGCGAGTTGAACTCGCGCCGTGGCTGAACGGACGATTGGACGCTGCGCCACTCGTGGAACGTATCCTGGACCGGAGCGAAGGCGTGTTCCTGTTCGTCGAGCGGTTCTGCGACGACATCCAGCTCGGTCACGTGTCGCTGGACCGCCCGGACACGTTCCCGCAGGGACTTGGTGGCATCTTCTTCCAGTACTTCAAACGGCAATTCCCGAATCGGGAGATCTACGAAACACGGGTCGAGCCGGCATTGGGCACCATCCTGGCTGCGCGTGAAGCGCTTCCCGTCGAGATGCTCGGGCGGCTGTTCGGCTGGAGCGCCCCGCAACGCAGGAACTGGCTGCGCACCGTCGGCTCTCTGTTTCCCGTGACGGTGGACCGGGCCCACGAGGTCGTCAGGCCCTGTCACCGCGCACTGGCTGAATGGCTGCAGGAAGCTGGAACAGCCGGAGCTTACTTCGTCAGTCTCGCCGATGGCGGGCAGCGCCTGGCACAGGAATGCTGGCTGGAGTACACACGCCGGACGGGAACGATGTCGCCGTATGCGGTTGCCCATCTACCGCGCCACCTCGCTGATGCCGGCCGCTGGGACGACCTGCGAACCATGGTCATGACACCCGATTCCGGTCTGCTCGATCGATGGGTCGACCAGGGCGACGCCGTAGACGGAGTGGTCTGCCTCTCGGGCTTGTCCGAGCACCTCTGGGCCACACCCGGTCAGTCCGTCGCGGCAGCGGCCATGGCCACCCAGATTGCGCGCATCCACAGCCGTCAGGGACACTACGCGGACGCGCAGTCATGCCTGGAGCAGGCGTCAGCCGGCACGTCCTGGCTGCGCGGTCGGCGCATTCGTGCGATCGCGTTGCATGAACTGGCCTCCCTGCATCTGTACCATGAACGATTCCGGCTGGCCGCGTCCTCGTACCGGCGGGCGCTGAATCTGTGCGTCCTGGGCTTTCCCCTCCTCAGCGATGAGGCCGCCGCCAACCTCATCGGCCTGGGTGCGGTGGCGATCGGACAGTGCCGGAACGCCACGGCCAGGCTGCTGGCCATCTCGGCTGCCAGCCTGGCGACCGATGACCGCCAGGCGTCCCATCGCCGATCCGCCTGGCGATTGGCGGCGGCCGCCTGCCTCCCGATGGGCAGATACGACGAGTGCCGCCGCTGGCTCCAGCGCGCGGGCGCGCTCGAACCGCCCGCAGATATCGAACAGACGCGCGCGTGGGTACTCCGGGGCCGTCTCGATTTCTTGGAAGCGACGCTCGCCGGACGGCAGCCCGACGCGGCCGCGGCAGCCTTTGACGGCGCGCGGCAATCGGCGCTGCGCATGCATGACGTCTACACCCAGATCGAGGCCGAACTCGGGTTGGCGGCGTGCGGCCTGGCACGCGCGGCAGAGGACGCCGGCCGCTGGCTCCGTGCGGCAGCGGATCACCTGACCGACGGCAGCAATTGTGAGTTGTGGGGGTGGCACACGTTCCTCAGCGCGGCCCACGAGCATCAGGCCGGGAGCCCTGGCGCGTATGTGGCGTACGCGACAGCCGTGGAATTCTGCCGGCAACACAGGATTCCCGGCTGGCAGGCCCGCGCGCTGGTCGGTCAGGGCGCCATCCGATGGCACGAAGGGAACACGGCGGCCGCGGGTCCGCTGTGGGATGCGGCGCGCCAGACCGCGCGCCAGGGGGGTAAGGGGCTCGCCGCCGTGATCGAGCGAAACGTCGAGCGCTGCCGTCAGTCGCCCGCAACGATCCCGCTGTGATCCCCCATGCGGGTCTGCCGCCGCCCGGAGCGAGACAGCCTCATCTGGGCGTCCTCACTTCCGAACGCGAGGGGTAGGACGGGGCACTGCTCTTGAAATGGCTGAAGTCGCTACTGTTGAACTCGCTGAAATTGCGTTCCCGAACCGTGGGAACTGACGGAGGCTTGATGACCCCCAGCCGAAGCAGCGACCGCAGAACGCCAGTCGGCAGCAGGAGGAGCAGCACGACGGCGTACAGCGCCGAGTGCGTCCACGTCGCGCCCAGCCCCAGGCGGGAAATCAGAAGCGCAGGGACCGCGATGATCACCACCCCGGCCGCGAGCAACCGGCCTGCCGCGAAGATCCGAAGCGCCGGCAGACACAATGCTCCGGCCAGGCCCATCTGAAGCGCCACGGTCCAGTCCCATCCCCAGTATCGCAGGGCACCTGCGGCTGCACCGCCGAGCAGCAACATGGCGAAGAACGTCCCGGGCGCGAGCGCCGCCAGTCCCAGCAGCAGCAGAACCGCGATCTGAACGATGGCGATCGTTGTCATGCGTCGGGCTCCTTCCCTACGTACGCGGGCAGTCTCCCACTGGCAGCCATCACTGTCAACGTCCAACGGTCGCGACTCACGATCACCGCGATCGGACGAATAACTCCCACTTGCTTCGCGCGTTCGTATCCTCCTCGAAGCCCAGCCCGAGTGGTTCCCCGTGATGCGCAACGTCAGCGTGCCCCGCATCTGCTACCATGTCGCGCATCCCGCCCTCTGGGGGTTGTAAGGCCGTGACCTTCCCGGAACCGTCCGCCCCGAACCGCCGCATCCGCGTATTCGTGTCTTCGACGTTTCGCGACATGACGGGGGAGCGCGATGAGCTGATGACCCACGCCTGGCCTGAACTGCGCCGCTTCTGCCGGGAGCGCCAGGTCGAGCTGGTCGAGGTGGATCTGCGCTGGGGCATCGCCGAGGAACAAAGCACGCGCAAAGAAACCCTGAGACTCTGCCTCGACGAAATCCGCGCGTGTCGGCCGTTCTTCATTGGCGTGTTGGGCGAACGTTACGGTTGGGTGCCCGGCGACGACGCCTTCACCGCCGACCTGAAGGAGGAACAGCCGTGGCTGCGCGATCTCCACGGCAAGAGCGTCACCGAGCTCGAGATCCTCCACGGCGTGCTCAACAACCCCGAGATGGCCGGCCGCGCCTTCTTCTACTTCCGCAGTTCGTCGTATCTGGAGTCCCTGCCAGAGGACAGCAAGCCGGACTATACCGCTGAGAACGACGAGAGCGCTGAGAAGCAGCGGCAGCTCAAGAACCTTATCAGGCAGGCCTGCGCCCGAACGAGTATCCCGCTGCGCGAGAACTACCCAGACCCGCGCACGTTGCCCGCACTTGTCCTCGCCGACCTCCAGGCCGCGATTGACGCACAGTTTCCCCTCGCCGGAATTCCCGACCCGTTGGACCGCGAGGCGCGCGACCACGAGGCGTTCGCCGAAAGCCGCCGCCGCACCTACATCGGCCGGCCTGACAACTTCGGGGCGCTCGACAATCATGCGGCAGGCGATGGGCCTCCGCTGGTGGTACTCGGCGAATCGGGCAGCGGCAAGTCAGCCCTGCTGGCCAACTGGCTCGATCGCTGGCGCCAGGAACACCCGGGCGACCGAATCTTCCAGCACTACATCGGCAGCACCCGCGACAGCGCCGACCATTGGCGCGTGATGGCGCGACTCATCGCCGAGATCAAACGCTGGACGACCGACCCCGAGGAGTTGCCCGGCACCCACGACGATGTACTGAAGGCGTTCCCGACCTGGCTGGCCAAGGCACGGCACCAGGCGGAACGAGAGGGCGTCCGTTGCCTCGTCGTGCTCGATGCGCTCAATCAGATGGAGGACCGGGACCAGGCCCAGTCGCTCGGCTGGTTGCCGGTGCATCCGTTCACCGGCCCGCTTCGGCTGGTCGTTTCCACCTTGCCAGGCGACACGCTGAAGGCGGTGGAGCACCGCCAGTGGCAGTCACTCCGCGTCCAGCCGCTCACCCCTGACGAGCGCCGCGGGCTGATTGCTGACTACCTCGGCCGGTTCGGCAAGCGACTCGATGTCCCCAGGCTCGAACGCCTGGTCGCCGCGCCTGCTGCCGCCAACCCGCTCTACCTGAAGATCCTCCTCGACGAACTGCGGGTCACCGGCACCCATGATCGGCTGGACGAGCGGCTCGGGGACTACCTCGAGGCGTCCGATATCCCGGCGCTGCTGCGGAAGGTGTTGGCGCGCTACCAGCGCGACTACGAGCACGACCGGCCGGGATTGGTCGGCGACGCGCTGGGTCTGATGTGGGCGGCCCGCCGCGGCCTGACTGAAACGGAACTACTCCGCCTGCTTCGGCCTCCGGACCTGCCGCAGCTGCCCCCGGCCGTCTGGAATCCGCTCCGCGCGGCACTCGAAGAAGGCCTGGTGGACCGGGGCGGCGTCCTCAACTTCGCCCACGACTTTCTCAGCACGGCCGTCGAGGCGGCGGTTGCCGCCGACCAGTCGAAGCAGAACCGCTTGCGGGAACGCCTTGCGGACTGTTTCGAGCAGGAACCCGTGTCCGAGCGGAGCTGCGACGAACTGCCGTGGGTGCTCAGGCAGGCGGGTCAGCGTGACCGACTACGTGCCTGCATTCTCGACATTTCGCGTTTCCTCATGATTCACCGGCGAGACGAATATGAACTCATGGGGTACTGGGTGTGGTTGGGCGAAGAGCAGACGATGGGTGACGCGTACGTGCAGGCGGTCGAGCGATGGGCAGGCGATGCGTCGCGGGATTGCTCGCAGATGGCCGCCGCGGTGCATGCGGTGGCCGCGTTCCTCTTGATGGGTGACTTCATTGCGTCCGCGGAGCGGCTGTTTCGGAAGGCTCTCGCGTTGGCCCTGGCCAGCACGCCGCAGGACGCCGAGTTCGTGTCCCAGTGCCGCCGTGATCTGGCGTCTGCAATCCCGATTCAGGGGCGCTACGCAGAGTGTGAGGCGCTGATCAGGGAGGCGATCAAAGACGATGAGGCCAAGCTGGGCCCGAACCACCCGACGATCGCGCGGGATCTACGGTCCCTGGGACAGGTGCTCTGGGACGCGAAAGCAGGGTCGAGGCTTCGCGAAGCACATCAAGCGTTCACGCGGGCGTTGAAGATCGACGAGGCGCACTATGGCCCCGATCACGAGAAAGTCTCGACGGACCTGACGTTCCTCGCGATCATGTTGCTCGACTCGGACAGGAACAAGGAGGAGATGCTGAGGCGCGTCCTGGCTATCGACGAAAAGAACTGGGGCGGCAGCCATGTGAAAGTGGTTCCGGCCCTCAACAATCTCGCGTACGTGTTCACCGCCAATGGACGGTTGAAGGAGGCGGGGCCCCTTCGGGACCGCGCTCTCGCCATCGCCGAAAGGTTCTACGCTCCGTACAGCACAGACCTAGCCATGGTTCTCAACAACCACGCGAGGTACCTGCAATACGTGAAGCGGCTGCCCGAAGCCATCGCAATGATGAGGAGGGCCATCGCGATCTACGAGACGGTTCCGGCGTTTCGAACCCGTGTCGTGAACTGCCTGAACAACCTCGCGCAGATGTTGCGACAAAAAGGCGATCTTCGCGAGGCGCAGGCTGTCCTCGAGCGCGCGCTCGAGATCGGGAAGGGAGCGCCAGGCGGAGACCTGGATGTGGCCCGGAGCCTCAACAACCTCTCGAAGATCATGCGTTCCCGGTGGCGCTTCGCCGAAGCGGCAGCACTCAGCATTCGCGCAGTCGCCATCTACGACGCGCAGAGAGCATCCTCCGGGCACGACGACTCGCACGCCGCAGATGCGAGATCGACGCTGACCACAAACCGCCTGGCCGCGATCACGACGACCATCATCCGCACGATAGTGCTCGCCTGGCTGGCCTGGCGGGCGTGGCGATATTTCGCCTGACGAGGCCTGGTGGGCCTGATCCCGCAGCGCGCGTTCGAAAGGAGAGTCCTGTGGCTGACGATGAGACTCGCTCGACGGTTGAACCGACCGATGCCGGCGTGGCAGCCGAAGACATGGAGTTGTCGGACCGTGACCTCGCCCGCGTCTCGGGCGGGCTCGGGGGGGTGGCGAAAATGGAGGTCGAACCCGTCGACTTCAAGCCGAAGGGGTCACTGCTGGGAATGGAGGTCGAGCCGGTCGACTTCAAGCCCCGCCCGACCTTCTAAGGACGCGAGGCCGCCGTCCGCGCTCCAGGACCATCACGCTCGTCGCCGCGGAGCTGGAACTTCAAACCGCCGGGTCCCGTCCAATAGTTCCTACCCACCACCACAAGACGAGGGTTTGGCTTCCTTCGAAAGGGACGCGCATGAGCGGCATCGTGAAATTCGGCGAAGACGTCGACGGGTACCGTATCCCCGTCCTCAACGAGCGGGAGATCCGGGCCGCGGCCGGGATCCTGTTCCTGATGATGTTCATCGCCATCGTGGCGGCGGTCACGAAGGGCAGTTTCCTGCTCCTGAAGTACGCGATCGTCATCTTCCTGCCGGACATGCTCATTCGGGTGTTCATCTCGCCACGGTATTCGCCCTCGCTCATCGTCGGGCGCCTCATCGTCAGGAACCAGGTCCCCGAGTACGTCGGGGCCCCGCAGAAACGTTACGCGTGGATTCTCGGCGCGCTGCTCGGGTCGGTCATGTTCGTTCTGGTGAACGTGATGAACACCTACAGCCCGATCTCGGGTCTGATCTGCCTGGCGTGCCTCGTCTTCCTCTTCTTCGAAACGGCTTTCGGCATCTGCCTGGGCTGCAAGCTCTATGCATGGCGCTATGGGGAGAAGGCGCAGTACTGCCCGGGTGAGGTGTGCGAGAGTGGCGTGCGTCAGCCGATCCAGAACACGACGGGCGCACAGGTCCTCATCGCCCTCGGGTTTGTCGCCTACATCGGCCTGCTGGTGGTGTTGTTCAACGACGCGTACGGTGTGAAACCGCACTCCTTGTTTGGCTAGACAACACGCTGTGGCGTGCGCCGAGTCGGCTATGCTCTGAGCGATGGGATTCCGCACGCACCCGCAATCAGGACGCGAGACCACCCCGCCCTTCCAGCAGCAGTTGACGGCCGCAACGGAGCTTCTCGAACGGCTGGCCGCCGACTGGAGCCTGCTTGACGGCCTGCCCGACGCGGACCGGGCACGATTGCACCGCGCCATTGCCGGATTGTCGGTGCCCGAGCCGGGTGCCGGACGGAAACGAACCCGGCGGACGGCCCGCGAACGGGAATCCGCGCGCATCCGCCACGAGGAGGCCGTGCTGAACACGACGGGCATCCGCACGTTGCGGTCCCGCCCCGCCGTGACCACGCCGAACGTATTCGCCCCCAAGGCCCTCGGTGATGGCGACCCCCACGCCTGCGGGTCGACGGCAGAGGCGTCGGTCGGCGAGCGCCACTGCTACGTGTGCAAGGGCCCATATTCGCGTCTGCATCATTTCTACGACCAGTTGTGCCCCGCGTGCGCCGACGTCAACTTCGCGGCACGAACCGAGCTTGCCGACCTGCGCGGGCGCGTCGCCTTGCTGACCGGCGGCCGCGTCAAGATCGGCTATCAGGCCGGACTCAAGCTCCTCCGGTCCGGGGCACACCTGATCGTCACCACGCGTTTCCCGCGCAACGCGGCGTCGCGATACGCGGCGGAGGCGGACTTCGGCGACTGGGGCGACAGGCTCGAAGTCGTGGGACTCGACCTGCGCCACACACCGAGTGTCGAAACGTTCTGCCGCATGCTCGTGGCCACGCGTGACCGGCTCGATTTCATCATCAACAACGCCTGCCAGACCGTCCGCCGCCCGCCCGAGTTCTACGCGCACATGATGGCGGAGGAGCGGGCGACATCCCGGGATCTGCCGGCCCACGCCCGCAGGCTCCTCCGCGAAGACGAGCCGGAACCCGCCATCGCGCGCTCGACGGCCCAGATTGTGGCCGGCACCAACTCGGCTGCGCTGTCGCAGGTGCCGCTGCTGCCGGACGAACTGCTGTCGCGCCCGGATCTGTTTCCCGCAGGGTGCCTGGATCAGGACCTCCAGCAGGTGGATCTGCGGAGCCAGAATTCGTGGCGGATGCTGCTGGCCGACGTCCCGACGGTGGAACTGATCGAAGTCCAGCTCGTGAACGCGATCGCTCCGTTCATCCTCAACGCCCGGCTCAAACCGCTCATGTTGCGCGTGCCGGGCCGCGACAAACACATCGTCAATGTGTCGGCGGTCGAGGGGCAGTTCTACCGGCTGGCGAAGACCACCCGCCACCCGCACACGAACATGGCGAAAGCCGCGCTCAACATGATGACCAGGACGGCGGCCACCGACTACTACAACGACGGGATTCACATGAACAGCGTCGATACCGGGTGGGTCACCGACGAAGATCCGGCCGCGATCGCGGCGCGCAAGGTCGTGGAGCAGCGGTTTCATCCGCCGCTCGACATCGTCGACGGTGGCGCCCGTATCGTGGCCCCGATCATCACAGGCTTCAACACGGGCGTTCACGTGTGGGGGCAGTTCCTGAAGGATTACCGTCCGACGTCCTGGTAGGGCCGACGTGCGGCGGGCTGTGTCGTAACCGATACAGGGTTTTAGGTCAAATGCAAAAGGGGCCTGGCCCCTTTTTCTCCGGTCTCCCGGCAACGCGTGACGCGCCCGCGAACCCCTCGTTCTTGCTTACCGAGCGCATTCGAAGATCGGCCGGGATTCCAGCGGCGTAGACTCGCCGTTGGAGGTGTGTATGACACGACGGGAGATCGGGCCGGTTCGTGTGATGCTTGCGGCCTTCGTGACCACGGCCCTCGGCTCCGGCTTGCTGGCGGGCGCCCGGCCGGAAGCGTGGCAGCCGGCGGCGAACAACGTGCTCTTCGACGCCGTCAAAGCCGGCGATGTGACCAAGGTGCAGGCGCTGGTCGAATCCGACCCGGCGCTGGTCCGAGCCACCGACGAAACAGGCCGCACCCCGCTCCACTGGGCCGCCCGCTCCACGAGCCGCCCGGTGCTGGCGCTGCTCGTCGAGAAAGGCGCCGACGTGAATGCCCTCGACAGGGCCGGGCTGGCGCCGATCCACAGCCTCGCGGCACGCGGAGACATCCAGGGTCTCACCCTCCTGCTCGACCGGGGCGCCGACGTGAACCTCGCTTCAGCCCAGCGTGAGACCGCGCTCCACCAGGCCGCCCAGGCGGGACGCGTCGACACCGTCCTGTTGCTCATTGCGCGCAAGGCCGGCCTGGAGCTGGCGAACGCCTATGGGCGTACGCCGCTGGTGCTCGCCGCGCGCGAGATGGGCGGGATCCAGGTGATCCGCGCGCTGCTGAACGCCGGCGCGAATGTCGCCGCCGCCGACAAGTTCGGTGACACGGCGTTGACCCTCGCGGCCTGGCGCGGCAGCGCCGACGTGGTGGACCTGTTGCTGGCGCACAAGGCGCCCCTCCCGTCGGGACGGCAGGCCGTCGAGGTGTTCGATAGTGCGGTGACCAAGGGGCTGACGTCTCTGTTCAACGTGCTGCCCAGCGCCGGCGTTGACTTCGCACGCGACCTGGGCTTCGGCCGCTCGTTCATGCACAGCGCGGCGGAGGGCGGGTCCGTCCCCATCCTCGAGGCCCTTGCCGCGCGCACGCTCGACCCGTCGAAAGCTGACGCCTTTGGCTGGACGCCGCTCCATGTCGCCGCTGACGCCGGTCGCGCCGAGGCGGTTTCCTGGCTCCTGGCGCACGGCGCGGCGATCAACGCACGGACGACCATGGGGCAGACGCCGTACAACATCGCGAACGACAACGGCGATGCCACGATGAAGGCGCTGTTGCAGAAGCAGGGCGCCGAAACGTCCGCGCCGCACTTCCCGGAGCTGCGCGGCCCGTACCTGGGACAGAAGCCGCCGGGACGTACGCCCGAGGTCTTCGCGCCGGGCATCGTGTCGGCTGCGTACAGCATGCACTCGAACGTGGTGTTCTCGCCAGACGGCACCGAAGCGTTCTGGTCGGTCATTGTTCCGGCGCGCGGCGTGGGCTACGGATCCGGACGGACCATGGTGTCGCGACTCGTTGGCGGCCGCTGGACGTACCCGAAGCGGGCGGTGTTTGACGGTGTCCCGCTGGACGACGTGCCCATGTTTCACCCGGACGGCCAGCACCTGTACGACATGGCAGATCGACCCATGCCGGCCGGCTTTCCCGCTGGAGGCGAGCATATCTGGGTGTGGGACCGCGGCGGGACGGATGGCTGGCGTAATCCCAGGCCGGTGGATGCCACGGTGAACAGCTTGCGGCACCACTGGCAGTTCTCGGTGGATCGGGCGGGCACACTGTATTTCAGCTCGACGTGGAACGGCGCGAGCGGGATCTTCCGGTCGCGGCTGGTCAACGGCGCGTACGCCGAGCCCGAGCACCTGGGACCGCGCATCAACGCCGAGGGCGCGGGGGCGAGTTTCCCCTTCATCGCGCCGGACGGCAGCTACCTGCTCTTCACGCGCGGGCGCGACGACACCATCAGCTTCCCCGACAGCTCCGGCGCGTGGGGCGAACCGGTCAGCCTCGGGCCCGAATACCGCGGCATGCTTCCCGTCGTCTCTCCCGACGGGAAATACCTGTTTATCGGGCGCGACCAGCGTTCCTACTGGGCGGACGCGGGAGTCATCGCCGACCGGCGGCCAGGTGGCGCCGCCCGATGACCGGGATGTTGTATCGTAGTTGACACAGGGTTTTAGGTCATATGCAAAAGGGGCCTGGCCCCTTTTTCGGGCGCACCGTATCATTATCGACACAGCTTTTAGGTCATATGCAAAAGGGGCCTGGCCCCTTTTTCCCGCGCCGCTGGCCGAAGCGGCCCGGCCTCGCGTATAACGGTCCTGGAGGGACTCCACGATGCCAGACCGCCTCGCGACCGTTTTCGCGCTGATCGTTGTCTGCCTGTCTGCCGGGGCCGATTTCGCGGCCGACTCCCAGAAGGCTTCTCGCGATCCCCAGAAAGCGCCCCCCGAGATCTCGCGGGCGCTGCTCAATCCCTATCTGAAGGTGCAGACCGCTCTTGCGGCTGATGACCTGTACAAGGCGCAGGCAGGCGCCACGGAGTTTACCGTTGCTGCCTCAGCGCACCGCGCGTCGGACACGAATCTGATGATGATCTCGAACCGGATCTCGGCCGCACCAGATCTCAAGACAGCCCGCGACGCATTCGGGGAGCTGAGTGCGGTGTTGATCAGGTGGGCCGGCAAAGGCACCGGCGGCAAGACCATCTACATCGCCTACTGCCCCATGGCCAAGAAGAGCTGGCTGCAGGAGGGCGAGGAGATCGCCAACCCCTTCTACGGTCCTGCCATGCCGCGCTGCGGGGAGATCACACGCCGCCCCGATCCGAAGCTGCGCTGACTCGCCGGGCTCGGCCGCCGCGGTCTGCGAAAGCCAACCCTGTCACCCACTGGCCACACCGGACGGCAGAGACCCAGGGGGAGAGTGACCGATTCGCCGGTCAGGGTTCTTCTATGGACGTGGACCTGGATGGGGTCATCGCCGAACTGGCGCCCCGCGTGCTGCGTTATGTGACGGCGCGCGTCGGCGACAGCAGTCTCGCCGAGGAGATCGCGCAGGAGAGCCTCGCCTCCCTGGTGCGCTGCTGCCGGAACGGCTCGGCACCCAACCTGGCGACGGCGTGCGTGTCGCGCGGGAACGCCTCCCGAAGGCGCCGATCGAGATCAGGCGGTCTTTCGCGCGAGTAGCGGGCCGCGCGGCACTCACTCGGATCGACCCAGCGGCTCTTGATCCAGCCCTGGCGCTCCATGCGATTGGTCGCGTCCATGCGCGTGGGCGCTGAGTGATCAGAAGATCACCCCAACACCAACGAACGGCGTCCGTGGCATCTGGTATTGGAAGACGTCGCCCGTCTCCGCGTTCCACCCCTCGATCCAGCCCACGTTCTGCCGCCCGAGCAGGTTCCAGCAGTCGGCATACGCGGCGAGGATCGTTCGGCCGGCCTGGAAGCGCCGTTCCACCCGGACGTTGAGGCTGGCGTAGACCGGATAACGCAACGTGTTGTACTGACCGCCGCGCCGCACCCACATCCCCAGGGCAGCCGAGGCCTCTTCGTGCGTCGGAGTGTACGGCGTGCCGTCCTGGAGGACGAACGCGCCAGAGACATTCCAGGCATCACCGTGCGTCCAGTCAGCCGCCACGGTTACGCCATAGCGGCTCTCGAACAGCCGGTGCCGTTCCACCCCGGATGCGTCGCGATACGTATTTCGGGACGCGCGGGCGGCGATCACGCCGGAAAACCCCTGGCCCAGGCGCCGCTCGATCAGGGCCTCCACACCGCGCGCGCGGCCCGTCCCCGTGTCGACCAGGCGAAGCGGGATGTTGTAGTCGCGAAACGGCTCTCGATCGAGGACCAGGCGGTGGCCTGCGGACGGGTCGAGGGGCAACGCGGTCGATGACTTGTCGTAGGCGTCGATCGTGGCGCGCCAGCCACCGGGAGCGGCCACGCTGACACCGGCCGAGTACTGGCGTGCCCCCATGTCACGGAGCGCCAGCGCCCCCGGCGTCAACGCCATGAGGTCGGCCGGCAACGGCTGATGGACAACGGCGGCGGTGCCGTTGAGTTGGACCGACTCGGTCACGCGAAAAGACACGGCAGCACGTGGCGTGACATGCGAACGCCCGCTGGCCGAGGCGTGTTCGGCGCGGATGCCCGCCGTGAGGCCGAGCCGGGGATGCGGCCGCACGTCGCCTGACACGAATGCCGCCGTGTCGGTCGTCCGGTACGCCCAGGGCCCCGTCGACACCAGGATCGTGCCGGGCCTCGCCGGGACGACGAGGTACTCCACATCGTGCTCGTACCACCGGGCCTGCGCGCCGAAGCGCAGCTGCCCGCGGGCCCCGGTGGACCAGGTGTTCTCGTTCCGGATCGCCGCCCACGTCGTCTTGCGGGCGATCGCCCAGTTGTACCGGTCGTCCGGAGGGCTGTACTCCAGCCCGAGGAGCCGCTCGAATCGTGAACATGACACCGACGTCTCCGAACGCAGGCCGTCCGACCACGTGGCCCGCCAGTTCAGGCCCACCGTGTTCTGGTCGATCTCCGTCCGTTCGTCGAGGTTGCTCTCCTGGTGTTCGAGCAGACGGTCGGAGCTGAACACGTCGAGCAGCGACACGCGGTGCCGAGGCGAGAGGTCGTACGCCACGTGGAGATGGGCGTCGGTCCACCGGGGATTTGCGTCGTCCAGGCTGATGATCTCCTTGAGGTAGATGAAGTCCGCGTGGCGGACCGAGGCGCGCCACGTGCCTCGTTTCCCCGGCAGCGGGCCTTCGGCACCGATGGCGGCCATGGCGATGTCGAACCGCGCCTGTCCCCGGATACGATCGCGTGAACCCACCCGATAGGTCATGTCTGTCACGGAGGACAGGTGGCCGCCGAACCTGGCCGGGAACCCGCCCACGACAAAGTCGAACGCGTCGACCATAAACGGGTCGATCAACGAGTAGAAGCCGCCCGTGGAGCCCCAGTCAGGCAGGTGGCTGACGTTGGGGACCTCGATGTTGTCGATGTAGAAGCCGTTCTCGACGGGATTACCCCCGCGCGCGACCACGGAACTCCGTTCGTCGCTCGTCCCGGAGGCCGAGGGGACGGATCTCAGCGTCCGGCCGAAGTCGCCCAGAGTGCCCGAGATCGTGGTTACCCGCGTGCCCGTCAGGGTGAAGGCGGTGCCGGGCTGCGCCTCGCTCCCGCGCGGGAGCCGGCCGCGGACGTCGACCCGCTCCTCGATGCGCAGCGGGTCGGCATCGAGTGCAATGGTCACCCGGGCGGTCACGCCGGCCTCGACGACGACCCCGACCGACGCCGCCTTGTAGCCGTCAGCCTCGGCAGCGACGGTGCAGGGGCCGGGCGGGACGGCGGCGAACACGAACGTCCCGGCTTCGTCGGACGTGGCCCTCGCTGCCGGCCCGCTCAGCGTGACCAGTGCCCCAGCGACCGGGTGGTCCGTGCCGCGGACGACAACACGCCCCGCGATGGTCCCTTGGCCGGCCCGGACGGGTGTCGACTCCTGTCCCGTTCCGACCGAGGGCCACGCCGCCATCAGCCCGACGGCCACAGCCACTCGCACGCATCGCATCGTGAACATCGTCTCCTCCTCGCGCGGCGCGCGTACGCCCGCGATCAGAAGACGGTGTCGCGCGGCCGAATCCTTCGGGTCGGGGCCGAAGGCTTCGGCCTAGAAGCGGAAGCGGATGCCGAACGAAGGAAGCACGGGGATGGAGTAGTCAGATTCCCGGACGAGCCCCGGGCGTCCGTCGCCGGCCCCGCTGCCGATGCGGCACGAGACCAGCCCGGGGTTGTCGCGGTTGAGCAGGTTGATCATGTCTACGAAGGCCGTCCAGCGGCCCCGGAGCCCGTGCGGGTGGTAGGTCACGCGTGCGTCGAGCCGGGCGTAGGACGGAAGGCGCGCGCCGTTGACGCGGGACAGGTTCCCCAGGTCGTGGGTGAAGATGACGTGCCCGCGATCGTCTCGCGCAGGGACGAGCTCGGTCGTGATTCCGTCGCCGTCTTCGTCGGCGCGGTCTTCGCGTTCAAGCACCCGAAGCCCGGCCGGCGACGTCCACGGTGCCCCGGACGAGAGCCGGAGCGTGGCGGACAGGGTGACGGACGGATGCAGCGCGAGTTGCGCGACGGCCCCAAACGCATGCCGGCGATCGTAGTCGAAGGGGAGGTCATACCCGTACGCCGTTCGGCGGGCCACTCCGTACGAGTAGGAGACCCAGCCCGTCAGCCGTGGTCCCGGTGCGGCCGACGTTCGGGCGATCTGGAAGTCGAGGCCGTACGCGAGCCCGGTGCCGCCGTTCACGGGTAGCGACGTCACCTGCGGGGCCGTGGGCACATCGCAGGACATCGGGCCGAAGTCGTAGCGGGCCAGCCGGGTGAGACGTTCGTCGTCAGTTTCGAGGCGTCCCACGATCAGGTCGGCGTAGGACTTGCGGTACAGCTCGACGCGCCCGGTGACGCCGCGCGCGAGGTCCCGTTCGACGCCGATCGACGCGTGTACGGCGCGCTCGCTTCGCAGCGGCCCGCCGGCCGAGAGATCCACGAAGTAGTCGGACTGGATCACCTTCTCGAACCCCGGGCTCTGCGCGTACGTACCGGCCGCGCCCCTGACCCTGGTGGCCGTCCCGACACGCCAGGCGGCGGACACGCGCGGCGACAAGGTCCACCGGCCGTTCAGGCCGCTGCCGTCGGCGCGCAGCCCGGTTTGCAGGGTGATCGTGTCGGCCGACGTCGCCCGGTGCTGAATCCAGGCGGCCATCCGGCCGTAGTTGAGCTGCGAATCCAGTTGAGAAGGCAGGCTGGCGCCGGGTACGCCGTACGGCCACGGGAGGTTGCGATTGGCGAGACTCGAGTTGCGGTCTCCGCCGATGCGCAGATGCCACGCGGTCTGGAGCCAGTGCGCCTCCGCGCCCGCTTCCCACAGTTGCCGGGTGGATGATTCGATGGCCACGCTGCTTCGGAGACCCCAGTCGCGAACCGAGGCGCCGCGCGAGAACGAGACCTGCGCGAGTTGCGCGTTTCCCACCCCAGGCTCTCCGGTGCCCCACGCGTCGGTCACGACACCGCCGTGCATCTCCATCTCGTCCCGCACCTCGGTCACTGACGCCGAGGCGTTCAGCAACGCGCGGCTCCCCATCGTGCGCTGCAGACCCATTGAGGCGAGTCCGGTGGGGACGCGCGTCTGCAGGGTCCAGTCTTCCCCTTCATCGTTGGTTTCCCGGTAGTCGGACTGTTCGCGGCTGAGCAGAACGAGCCATGACAGCCGCTGGCCCTGGCGCGGGTCCCACGACGCCTTGACGTGCAGGTCACTGAAACTAGGGATCGCGAGATCGAGGACCGAGCCTGCCACGCGATCGGCGAACGAATGGCGGCCGGCCACCAGCCAGCCGGCGCCGGCCAGCCGGGGCACTGGGCCCTCGAGCAGCAGGTCGGCGTCGAGCAGGCCGACGCCTCCGCTGCCGTGCAGGCCGCCCGACGAGGGCCCCGACCGGGATTGCACCGACAGCACCGACGACAGGCGGTCACCGTACCGTGCGTCGAACGCGCCCGTGTCGAACTCTACGCCCTCGATCGCGGCGGGCAGGAAGGCGCTCGCGAGGCCGAAGACATGATACGGGCTGAAGACCTCGACCCCGTCGATGAGGACGACGTTCTGGTCGGGCGCGCCGCCGCGCACGACCAGGCGGCCGTCGAAAGCCCGCCCGCTCTTCACGCCGGGCAGACTCTGCAACGGCGCCAGCACGTTGCCCGCGTGACCGGCACCGCCCATGAGATGCTCGGCCGAGACCGAGAGCGTCGGCGACCCGGCGGCCGCCCGTATCGCTGGCGGCACGACGACAATCGTCTCCCGGAACACCAGGCGGGATTCCGCCGTGTCTGGTTCGACGGGCTGCACCGGCGGCGGCGGGGCGCGCCGCTCCTCACGCGCCGCTACGACGAGCCATTGTCCGGCCGGCCCCGGCATGGCTTGAAGGCGGTGGGGCGCGAGAATCTCGTTCAGGACCCCGGGCACCGACCTCGACGTCGGCTCCGCCGTACCCTTCATGCCGGGCGTGACCAGGCGGTCGCTGAAGACGAGCCGAACGCCCTGGCGGGACAATTCGATCAGGACCTCGGCCACGGCTTTGCCTGCGTACCGCTGCGGCGCCTGGGCGGCCGCAGGAACGGCGACGGCTGCCAACACGGCCACGACAAGCAGTGAGGCTCGGAGGCGCACGGGTCAGGGCTCCTTCGCCTGCTCAACGATCACGAGCGTGCCGTCCTCGACCCTGTGCGCGAGGCCGCACGTCGCCAGCACGGAACCGATGGCGTCCTCAGGGCTCAAGCCCGCCACTGACCCGTGAAGGACGGTGCGCGCGGCGGCGGCCGCAGCGTCCGTGGTATACGCGAGCCGCCACCCGTGTTCCCGGCTGACCCACGTGAGGAATGCGCTGAGGGGCCGGCCTTCAATCTCCATGGGGCCCGCGACCGACAGCACCCACGCCCAGTCGGGACCCGACACGGGGATCGGGCGGCTCAAAACCGTGCCGTCTTCACGGACCTGCAACTCGACTCCGGACGTGGCGGTATCCGTACGCCGGTCTCGTTCGACGGTCACGGTCCCTTCGCGCACCCGGACGCGGAGCGCGCCGGGGTCCAGCCGCACTTCGAACTGCGTGCCGATGTCACGCACGACGCCGAGGGGCGTGCGCACCGTCAGCGGTTCATCGTGCTCGCCGTCCGGCGGGTTGTCGATGTAGACCGATCCCCCTTCGACCGCGACGTCGAACGCCGACACGAGACGGAACCGGGTGTGGGAGTCGGCACGCAACGAAACGCCCGAGCCCAGTCGAATCCCTGCCTGGCTCGAACGGCCGGTCCTGACCGTCGCACCCGCGCGCACGACCTCGCCGGGGCCCAGCTGTCGCCAGGACGCGCCTCCCGGTTCCTTGATCGAGAGGTCTGCGCCGACGTGCGCTTCCAAGGCAGCCACCACGGCCCGGCCGACCGGAGGCTCCGGTAAGTCCGCGACGTCGGGGCGCAGCATGCTGGTGCCAGCGACGGCTGCGACGAGGCAGGCGGCAGCCGCAAGACCCATGGTCCATGCCCGGCGCCGCACGCGGCGTGCCCGTACTTCCCGCTGCCAGTCGGCGTGCACCGCTGTCCTGACGCGCAGCGCCACGTCGTCCGGGACCGGCGGCCGCGGGCCGGCAACCTCGAGCAGGCGGGCCACGACCTCCCGAGCGTCTTCCGATGGCTCGTGGCGCTGGTCGTTCACGGACCCTCCTGTGGCAGCTCGGCCGTCATTCCGCACCTCTCGCCGCGCGGGCGTGGCCCCGCACCCGGTCCAGGCCCGAGAACTCGGCACGGAACGCCACGCGGGCCCTTGTCAGCAGCGACTCGGCGGCCTTCCGGCTCAGATCGAGGCGGGCGGCGATCTCCTCTATAGACAGCCCCAGCAGGTATTTCCATTCGAGGGCGTCCGCATAGTGGGGGGGCAACGTGTCGAGCACAGCCTGGACGAACCGCGACACCTCCCCCCGCAGGGCCGCCCGCTCGGGGTCGGCGAGGCCGGCGCCGAGCGACTCGAGCGCGCTTCTGACCTCCGGGTTGTCGTCGGTGAGTTCGGCGGCGGGGAACCGTCCACGCCGCGCGTAGTGGTCGCTGATTTCGTGCCGGCAGATCGTGTAGAGCCACGTGAGCAGCGAGGCTTCTCCGCGATACGTGTGCAGTTTCGCCACGGCCCGCGCGAGTGTGGCCTGCACCACGTCTTCTGCCGCTGACGTGTCGCGCCCCACGCGCGCCAGGGCGAATCGGTACAGCCGAGGGAAGCTGACGTCGAAGAATGCGTTGAACGCCGCCTCGTCGCCCGCGAGCATCCGCGAGGCCAGTTCCGCACCGTCGGGCCACACGTTGCCCGGCGCGCCGTCGACAGCACGCGCGCGTCGAGCCGGCCTCGGGACTCGTTCCCACATCCGACACTCCCAGGGCTCAGTCTAGCGGTGGGGGTGTCGCGCGGATGTTCGGGTTTGCTTCTGGAGCAGAAACGAAGGCTGGGCGGCGAAGGAGTTCTTGGCGTTCACCGGTCATCCCGGGCAGGAGGACCGCCGATGCCCATGACCTTCTTTTCGATCCTTGCCGCCGTTGGCCTGCTGACGACCGGCGCCAACTTCTCGATGCCAGGGGGCGGAAGACACGACGTCCCGCGGATCACGCCCGTCGCAGCGGCAGCGACGACGCCGGTGGTGGTGAGGCATTGGTCGGTGGGGCTGTCGGGTATGCTCCAGCTCAACAGTTCCGAGCGGGTCAATTGGTACACCACAAACCCGACCGCGATGGACAGCGAGTCCGCGGCGAACGGCACGCACGGTGTCTCAGGCGGCGTCGACGTTGCCTTCGGCTACCAGGTGGCCCGAAGGGTGAACGTGGGCGTGGCCGTGAGCATCACCCCGATGCGTCTCCACGCCGAGGTACACCGGACCGCCCAGCAACGTTTCGCCAAGCCGACCGCCCACGTCACGTTCGTGCCGCTTCGGCTCACGGCCGACATCGACCTCCTGCACGGATCCACCTGGACCCTTCGCGTGGGCCCGCAGGTCGGAGTCGGGCTGTTCGGCACGGCCGATGTCGTGCCGGAGTTCGGCCGCTCCCGCCGTTTCGGCGGCGGCGGCCAGGCGCTCGTGGGCGCGCACATCGGCGTGCGCTACGCCTCCCCGTCCAGTCGCTGGGGGGTGTCAGCGACCTTCCAGATTCAGCGGACAGGCTTCTCGGTATCCGAGTTGGGCACGGGCGACCTCCCGCAGGACCTGACCGTAACTCCAGAAGCGCTGCTCGTGGGGATAGAGTGGCGGTTCGGCCGTCGATGAACTCGTGCTCCTCCGCCAACCCGCTCGTGTCCCGAGTCAGAGAAACGCCGACATATTCCGGGCGGGGCATCCCGCCTCGCTGCGTTGCTCTTCCCTCGGATATGTCCAATATCCTCGGTCATCGCGCCTGGCGATCCGGGCGCCGCGCCCGGACTATTCGTCACCGTTTCTCTGACTCGGGACACTAGTCCACCCGCAACACGTCCGCCGGTTCGATCCGCGAAGCACGGCGGGCCGGCACGTACGATGCGAGCAGCGATTCGACCAGGCCTCCCCGACCACGGTCATCCACGGCGTCGGCGAGTCGGCGTATGAACGGGAGTGGAGGCCCGGCTTTTTTCGTGGTCAGGCCGCGTCCGCCCTCTTCTTTGGGAACGCCAGCGAGGCCACGATCGACAACGTGATCACGCCGAGAATGACGCCCAGCGACCAGGTGATCGGGAACTTCCCGCCGAACAGGCTGTTCAGCCACACCATCTTCAGGCCCACGAAGACCAGCACCACGCCCAGGCCGTACTTCAGCATGTAGAAGGTATCCACGGCGCCGGCCAGCAGGAAGTACATCGCCCGCAATCCCAGGATCGCGAAGATGTTCGACGTGAAGACGATGAGCGGCTCTTTCGTCAGGGCGAAGATGGCCGGCACCGAGTCGACGGCGAAGATGATGTCCGACATCTCCAGGAACAGCAGCGCCACGAACAGCGGCGTGGCCACCAGCCGGCCCGAGATGCGCGTGAAGAACCGTTCGCCCTGCAGTGTCGGCGTCACGGGCACGAACCGCCGGAACAGGCGGATGACCGGGTTCCGTTCCGGGTCGATGCCCTTCTCGGGTGCCACGAAGATCTTGATGCCCGTCAGGATCAGAAAGACGCCGAACACCACCACGATCCAGTGGTACTGCATGAGCACCGACCCGAGCGCGATGAACACCGCCCGGAAGATCAGCGCGCCCAGGATGCCGTAGAACAGGACGCGGTGCTGGTACACCGGCGGGATCCCGAAAAACCCAAACACCACCACGAAGACGAAGATGTTGTCGACGGCCAGCGACTTCTCGACGACGTAACCGGTCAGGTACTCGAGGCCCACCTGCCGGGCGGCGGCGTCGGGGTCGAAGCCGGGAATAGCCAGCAGGCGCTCGTTGGCGGCGAACGACGAGGCGGCGTAGAGGTAGAGCACGTAGTTGAAGGCCAGGGCCAGGGTCACCCACACCAGGCTCCAGGCCGTGGCCTCCTTCATCGACACCACGTGTGCCGTGCGGTGGAACACCCCGAGGTCGAGCGCCAGCATCAGCAGCACGAACGCGGTGAAGGCCGCGTACGTACTCCAGTACTCGCTGAGGGGAAAAAGCGGAACTGACGTGAGGTCCATAAACTGCCAGGAAGAACAAGGCTGATGACGCCGAACGAACCGACCGCCTGTGGCTGGCCGGCGCCCGGGTCAGCAGGCGCCGGCGCGTGACCGGGAGTGGAGGCCCGGGCGCGAGCTGTTCAATGACTCTCAAAGGGTAACAAGGCTTGTTGCATCGAACAAATCGATTGTTTAGATGATTAGCATAGGTCTGTACTATCATTGTTGTGCGGCATACGGGCCGCCGGAGACCCGCCCCGATGGTGAACTACCAGCACCTCTTCTACTTCTGGACCGTCGCCCGCGAAGGCGGCGTGGTGCGCGCCGCGTCGCATCTGCACCTCACGCAGCCCACCATCAGCACGCAGATTCGCGCCCTGGAGTCGTCGCTCGGCGCCCCGCTCCTCCGGCGGAAAGGCCGCGGCCTCGAACTCACCGACACCGGCCGCCTGGTCTTCGGATACGCCGAAGAGATCTTCGGCCTGGGCCGCGAGATGATGGATGCGATCCAGGACCGCCCCCCGGGCCGCCCCGTGCGTCTGACGGTGGGCGTTGCCGACGTGCTGCCGAAGCTCGTCGTCCGGCGTCTGCTGGCGCCCGCGATGGCGCTTGGCGGCGGCGTTCATCTGGTGTGCCGGGAAGACAAGGTCGAGCGCCTGCTGGCGGAGCTGTCCGTGCACGCGGTCGACGTCGTCCTCAGCGACACGCCGACCGGTCCCGGTGTGAGCGTCAAGGCCTACAACCACCTGCTGGGCGAGTGTCCGGTGGCGTTTTTCGCGCGGCCGGCTGACGCCAGACGCCTGCGGCGCACGTTCCCCCGTTCGCTCGAGACCGCTCCGGTGCTGCTTCCGACTGACAATACGGCCCTCCGGCGTTCCCTGGGCGACTATTTCGCCGCGCAGGAGCTGCGGCCGAATGTCGTGGCCGAGTTCGAGGACAGCGCCCTCATGAAGGCGTTCGGACAGGGCGGCGCCGGCGCGTTTCCCGCGCCGCTGGTGCTCCAGCGGGAGCTGCGCCGCGAACTCGGAGTGGTGCCGGTCGGCACTGCCGACGGCGTTCGGGAGCGGTTCTACGCCATTTCGGTTGAGAAGCGCCTGAAGCACCCGGCGGTTGTCGCCATCTCCGAGCAGGCCCGCCTCGACATGTTCGCCCGCGGCGAGTGACCACGCTGGAAAAGGGGCCTGGCCCCTTTGGGTGAGGCCGTATCGAAATTGATACCGTATTTAGGTCAAATGCAAAAGGGGCCTGGCCCCTTTTCGGCCGGGCGCGGCGTCGCTCGTCAGTCTTGCGATCCGCACGCACGTCGGCCAGCATTTGAGTCACAATCCCCACCCAGGAGCCACGCGGAGGATCTCACATGAGCACGACCCTGGTGAAGAACGGCACGATCGTCACCGCCTCCGACCGGTACGACGCCGACATCTACATCGACAAAGGCACCGTCACGCTCATCGGCCAGGGGCTCTCGCTCCCGGCCGACACCGTCGTCGACGCGTCCGGGATGCTGGTCATGCCCGGCGGCATCGACGTGCACACACACCTCGACCTGCCGACCGGGGGCACGACGTCGGCCGATGACTTCGAGAGCGGCACGATCGCCGCGGCGCACGGCGGCACGACGACGATCATCGACTTCGCCACCCCGAACGCCGGCGAAGGCCTGTATCCGGCTCTCGACAACTGGAGAGGGCGGGCCGAAGGCAAGTCGGTCATCGACTACTCGTTCCACATGGTCGTGCGTGAACTGAGCGACCAGGTCGCGCACGACATGGACACGATGGTCCGCCACGAAGGCGTCACCTCCTTCAAGCTGTTCATGGCCTACCCCGGCGTCTTCATGGTTGATGACGCGACGATTTTCAGGGCGCTGGGCCGGACCCGCGAGAACGGCGGGCTGATTTGCATGCACGCCGAGAACGGCGGCGTGATCGACACGCTGGTGAAGGAGGCGCTGCGCAAGGGACAGCGCGCACCCAGGTACCACGCGCTGACGAGGCCGAGCCGGACCGAGGGAGAAGCCACCGCCCGTGCGATCGCGCTGGCCGAAATGGCCGGCGCGCCCATCTACATCGTGCATGTATCGTGTCTCGACGCCCTCGAGAAGGTGCGGCAGGCCCGGGACATGGGCCTGCCGGCGTACGCCGAAACCTGCCCGCAATACCTGTTCCTGTCGTCCGACGACTACGAGCGCGAAGGCTTCGAAGGAGCCAAGTTCGTGATGTCGCCGCCGCTGCGCGAGACGTTCCACCAGAACCCTCTCTGGAAGGGGCTGCTGAAAAACGATCTGCAGGTGGTGTCAACGGACCATTGCCCGTTCTGCATGAACGAACCGCCACAGAAACAGCTCGGCAAGGACGACTTCTCGCAGATTCCGAACGGTGTTCCCGGCATCGAGACGCGGCTGGTGCTGCTCTGGGACGGCGGCGTCCGCGCCGGGCGGATTGACGCGCATCGTTTCGTCGAACTGGTCGCCGCGAACCCGGCGAGGATGTTCGGTCTGTGGCCGCGGAAAGGCACGATCGCGGTGGGGTCGGACGCCGACATCGTGATCTGGAACCCCGAGCTCGAGACGACCATTTCGGTGAAGACGCATCACATGCGCGTCGACTACAACCCGTACGAAGGACGCGTCGTCAAGGGCGGGCCTGCCGTCGTGCTGTCGCGGGGCGAGGTCATCGTGGACCACGGCACATTCCTCGGCCGCAAGGGCCGTGGCGTCTTCATCAAGCGGAAGGCCGGTCCGCCGCTGGTCGCGTAGGCGCTGTCCCCCTGCGCCAGGACCCGGTCTCGACCAGATGGTTGCTCGGGTCGACGTGATGGTCGAGATTCATCGGTCCCAGGACGACGGTTCCACGAGCGACAGTCACCTGCAACGTGTTGTACATCAGTGAGTTAGTCCAATACAATCGACAGGTCGGTAGGGTTGGCAGGCTCCTTGATTACGTGATGATCATCCGGCATGTCGGCCGGGTTCGCCCCTGTCATCGCACGCCCCGCCGAGGTTGATTGTGCAAGCTCATCGACGTCATCCAGGCCGCCTCAAGCCGGCCCTCGTACCATTCGTGTCTGCCGTCTTGTCCGTCCTTGCCGGGGCCGTGTTCGAGCCGTCCGTGGCGGCGGCTTCAGAACCCACTCTTCTGTCGCAGGTCGGTTCGGCCTACGTTGCCCAGGACGCGGATGGCCGCAGCTGGACCATCGGCAATGATGGCATCCGGTTTCGCGTCGGGTTGAACGCCACAGGGTTGCTCGTGGCTCAGGCGCTCGAGCGCCCTGATGTCGAAACCTCGTGGCGGGTCGGCCAGTCGGCCGACCTGACGTTCACCGCCCAGTCGCGCCAGGTGTCGCCTGGCCAGTCGGGCTTTCCTTTTCGTACGGCGAATGGAGACGAAGAACGCGGTGCGGTCCGGTTGCGCCTCGCCTTCGACTACCAGGCGGCCTCCCTCCGTGTGACGCGCACCTACCTTTGTTATCCGGGTGTGCCGGCCATCGAGACCTTCACGACCTTCGAAGCGCTGGCCGCCGACGTCGCCGTCAGCGACATGGGCGTGTGGGAACTTGCGCTGGACGTGAATGCCCTCAACTGGCTGACCGGGCTGCAGGCGTCGGTCGCAGACGGCGGCAGGTTCACGCACCGCCGCCAGGTCCTGGCAACACGCGCCAGCCTCCAGCTGGGGGCAACCGGGCGGTCGTCCGAGCAGACGGTCCCGTCAGTCTGGTTCGAAAGCGGGGCAGGGCAGCTATTTGGCGCGATCCTCTGGTCAGGCGCGTGGCATCTCTCGGTGGCCGGGCCTGAAGTGAGCGGGTTGACCGCCATCCGGTTCGTCGTCGACCAGGCCACGACGACGGTCCGGCGCGGCAGCCCCGTGGAGACCCCCCGCGGCATGTTCGGCGTGACCGGGACAGATCCCGCCGATGTTGCGCTCGCACTGCGTGCCTATACGATCGACGGGCTTCGTCAGGGGCGCGCCATGCCCGCATTGGTCGTTCACAACACCTGGTTCGCCTACGGCGTGGAGATCGACGAGGAGACGCTCCGCGCCGAAATGAAGCACGCGGCGGAGTTCGGCGCAGAAGTATTCGTGGTGGACGCAGGCTGGTACCCCGGAGGGACCACCACGTCCGACTTCACGACTGGTCTCGGCACGTGGGCGGCCGACACGCGGCGTTTCCCGGACGGCCTGCGCCCGCTTCGTGATCACGCCCACGATCTCGGATTGAAGTTCGGTATCTGGGTTGAACCCGAACGCGTGGATACGGCGACCGTCGGCCGCACGGGGCTCGCGAAAGAACGGTACCTCGCCACGATCGGGGGACGGTACAACGCCGGCGTCCGCAACGAGAATGCTGATGCCGCCCAGATCTGCCTGGCCGACCGGGAAGCCCGCGAATGGGTCATCGGCCGGCTCTTCGCGTTCCTGGACGAAGTGCAGCCCGACTATCTCAAATGGGACAACAACTACTGGATCAACTGCGATCGCACCAGCCACGGGCATGGCTCCGGCGACGGGAACTTCGCGCACGTCAAGGGCCTGTACGACGTTCTCGCCCATATCCGGGACCGGTATCCCGATCTGGTGATTGAGAACTGCGCCACCGGCGGAAATCGCCTCGACCTCGGCATGGCGCAGTACACCGACGTGGCGTGGATGGACGACGTGAGCGGCCCATCCTCACACGTGCGCCACAACCTGACGGGACTCGGTCTCGTCTTTCCGCCGGCGTACCTCCTGTCGTTCGTCATGGACGACCCGGCCGAGCCCATCCACGGCGCCGAGGACATGTCCTTCTACTTCCGGAGCCGGATGGTCGGCGCGTTGGGACTCTCGATCCGGGGAGGCGAATTCGGCGACGAGGATCAGGCGGCCATGCAGCGGGAGATCCAGGTTTACAAACTCATGCGGGAATCCGCGGGCGACGCGGTGTTGTGGTTGCTGACGGGAGCGTCGGACGTGGCAGCGACCAATGACTGGGAGGCGATGCAGTGGTACTCGCCGGGCACCGGAAACCTGGTCGCCCTGGCATTCGCCGGCGACGCTGCGCCGCCGGACTTCATCCTGCAGCCGCAGGGTGTCGATGTGAGCGCGGAGTATGAGTTGACCGTGCCACGGGTAAGCGTGGCGGAGCGCCTTTCGGGGGAAACGATCGTGGACCAGGGATTCAGGTTGCAGCGCTCGCCCGTCAGCGACGCGTACCTGCTGTTCATCAGGAAGGAGCGACACGATCAGTAGCTGCACGAACCCGAGGGCCGGAACAGCCAGAAACGGCAGCGGCAGCCCCGCGGGTGGCCGCGGCCCTAGAAACGCAGCCGCACGCCCACCGACGGCAGCAGCGGGAACCCGCCGCGCCGGACATAGGTCACCGCGGGGCGATCACTGTTCGGGTCGTAGGTGAGTTCCGCGTCGAGGGCTCCGGCGTTGGTCCGGTTCAGCACGTTGATGATCTCGGCATAGAACTGCCAGCGATGGCCGGACCACGGCGGACGGAAGGTGGTCCGCAGGTCAAGGCGGGCAAACACCGGCAGGACCGCCGAGTTGAGCGTGTCCACGCCGCCCGGGTTGGCCGTCCACACGAGGTTGTCCTGCGCGTCGCGTGCCGGCACGTACCGAATCACGTCGCCCACGTCGTTCATCCGGGCGTCGGCCTTCACACGCACGCCGAGCCCGGGCGTGTACGGAAAGCCCGATGCGATGCGCACCGTCGCGGCCACATCCATCCAGCCAGACGCGCGGTACGTGCCGACCAGCGAAAATGCGTGCCGGCGATCGTAGTCGAGGGGATACCGGCGCCCGTACGCTGAGGTTGATGCGCGGCCCCACGTGTAGGACGCCCAGCCCGACAGTCGTTCCGACGCGCTCGACGGCCGGTGCGCCAGGTAGAGGTCGAACCCGTAGGCCCGGCCGCTCGCCCCGTTGACGGCCTGGCTCGTGATGATCGGTGCCGTCGGAACGCTCGCCGCCAGCGCGTCGGGGAACTCGTACAACGCGACGCGCGCCGCTGTTTCGGCCGGCGTTTCGAGGCGCCCCACAATCAGCCGGTCGAACGACTTGAGGTACACCTCGGCCCGGGCGACGACGCCGCTGGCGAACGTGCGTTCGATCGACGCGAGGGCGTGTGTCGCGCGTTCACTGCGAAGTCGGGCCCGGTCAGCCGAACTGAGGTCCACGAAGTAGTCCGACTGCAGCAGCTTCTCGTACCCCGGTGTCTGCGTGAACAGCCCGACCGCGGCGCGCAACGTCACGCCGCTGCCGGCATCCACCGTGGTGGCCACCCGCGGAGACACGCTGGTCTCGGGATCGACGCCTCCCCGCTCCAGCCGCAACCCGCCTTCGAGACGGACACGGCGGCCCACCTGCACGCGGTCCGCGAGCCAGGCCGCACCTCGCCCGGAACGCGGACGGGAATCCAGCTGCGATGGCAACCCGACGCCACCCTGAATGCTCGACCCGTTCGCCTCGCTGGTATTCCGATCGCCGCTGATCGTCCAGCCCCACCTCGTCAGGAGGGCGTGCCACTCACCGCCCGCCTCGATCTGCTGCCGGGTGCCCACGCTGGCCACGAACTCCTGACGCAGCGACACGTCCCGTACGCCGAGGACCCGGCTGAAAGCCACGGACGCCCGCCCGAAGGCGTCGTCCCCCGGAACGTTGGCGCGCGCGGATTCGTCGCGGATGTCACCCGCGGCCGACAAGTCGTCACCATAGCGGTACCAGGCCGCGGTGGTCCGCGACGACACCCTGGTGCCGATCGTAGAGAACAAGGAGGCCGACAGGAGATCGTTCGACGAATCGTTGGCGAGGCCGAGGGATGAGTCGGACGAACTGCTGTCGAACAACGCATCGGTGTGCTCCCGGCTTCGCAAGGCCGAGACGGCCAGGCGGTGGCCGGGCCTGAACTCCCACACGAACTTGCTCTGCACGTCGGCGAAGGTCGGCAGTTCTTCGCCCGTGATGCGGTTCGCGACCAGGTCGTAGTACGTGCGGCGACCCGTGACCAGCCACGATCCGGTCATGGCAGCGGGCAGACGCCCCTCCACGACGACATTCGTGTCGGTCAGCGACAAGGCGGCGGAACCGGCGATCTTCTGCTGACGGGTGCCTGCACGATTCTCGATCACCAGGATCGACGACAGGCGGTCTCCGTACTTGACGCCGAAGCCCCCGGCCAGCAATTCGAAGTTCTCGACGGTCTCGGGATTAAACGCACTCGTGAGCCCGAACAGGCGATACGGGTTGTGGATTTCGACCCCGTCAACCATGGTCAGATTCTGATCGGGGCCGCCTCCCCGTACGGACAGCCGGCTGCCGAAGTCTTCCGTCGCGGCGACGCCCGGGAGCGTCTGCAGCGTGCGAAAGATGTTCTCCGCCGCGCCGGCGACACTGCGGACCTCGATCGGGCTGACGTCGATGACCGACGGGGAAGGAGCGATCGGCTTCAGCCCGGCCGTGACGACCACGTCTTCGGTGAACTGTGCCTGATCGATCAGCAGGATCTCGACCGTGACGGGAGCTGAACCGACGGTGATGTCGACGCGCTCCGTGAGGTAGCCCTCTGCAGCCACCGTGAGGTTTGCAGGACCGGCCGGGAGCGACAGGGCAAAACGGCCGTCAGGGCCGGTCACCGTTGGGCGGGTTCCGGCACCGGCGTCGACCGTCGCGCCGGCGACGGGGCGCATCGAGAACGCATCGACCACGCGCCCGACCACCGGGGGCGGGGCCTGACCCATGGCGAAGCGGGGGGCGAGGATGATGACGATCAGGAGCACACACGCGGTGAACCAGGACCGGCGGGGCGGCATATCCACTCATTATGGACTCGGCCGCGACGGCCAGGGTTCCTGGCGCGGAACCGTCTCCGATCCGCCCCGTCCGAGAGCAGCCCCATGTGGACTATCATCTGACCGCGCCGGACCACTGCCGGCCGCGGGTCACTCGTCTGCCTTGGAGTCCACCACCTGATGAAACGCGGCATCTTCTTCTGGTCGCTCACCTCTGCTCTGGCGGGATTCCTGTTCGGGTTCGACACGGTCGTCATCTCAGGAGCCGAGCAGACGATTCAGACCCTCTGGGCCCTCAGCCCGACCATGCACGGCGTGGCCATGGCCTCCGCGCTCTACGGCACCGTGCTCGGCTCGCTGCTGGGGGGCTGGCCGACAGACCGTTTCGGCCGCCGGCCAACCCTCCTGTGGATCGGCATCCTCTACTTCGTCTCGGCCGTGTGGTCGGGCCTTGCCGCCGACGTCTACAGTTTCATCGTCGCGCGATTCATCGGTGGGCTGGGCGTCGGGATCTCGACCGTGGCCGCGCCGCTCTATATTGCGGAGATCGCGCCGCCGGCCTGGCGCGGGCGCCTGGCGGGCATGTTCCAGTTCAACATCGTGTTCGGCATCCTCATCGCCTTTGTGTCGAACGCCCTGCTCGGCGGGATCGGCGAGCACGCCTGGCGCTGGATGCTCGGCGTGGAGGCCCTTCCGGCCATCGTCTATGCGGTGCTGTGCCTGGCGATTCCCGAAAGCCCCCGCTGGCTCATTGCGCGGAAAGGCGACCGCGCCGCCGGCGTCGATGTGCTGCGGCGGATCAGCCCGGACGCGCCGGCAGCCGAGATCGCCGCCACCGCGGACGCGATTCAGGAGTCGGCGGGTCTGCGCGCGGAGGCCGGCCGGTTCTGGACGCGCCGGCTGCGTGTCCCAATCCTGCTCGCGTTCCTGGTGGCGTTCTTCAACCAGATGTCGGGCATCAACGCTGTGCTGTATTTCGCGCCGCGGATCTTCGAGATGACCGGGCTCGGCGCACAGGCGGCCTTGCTGCAGTCAACGGGCATCGGCATCACGAACCTGGTGTTCACGTTCGTGGGACTGTGGCTGATCGATCGCCTGGGCCGGCGTTCGTTGCTCATCATCGGCTCGTTCGGCTACATCGCTTCGCTGGGGCTCACGTCCTGGGCGTTCTTCAACGGTCACTACGCCATCGTGCCCGCCTGCATCTTCGCGTTCATTGCCGCCCATGCCGTCGGTCAGGGCGCCGTGATCTGGGTGCTCATCTCGGAGATCTTCCCGACGCGGTATCGCGCCGAGGGCCAGGCTCTCGGGAGTTTCACGCATTGGGCGTTCGCGGCGTTGCTGACGACGTTGTTCCCGAAGATGGTGTCGGTCTTCGCCCCGGGGCAGGTGTTCTTGTTCTTCTGCGGGATGATGACGCTGCAATTGCTCTGGGTCGTGCTCATGGTGCCCGAGACGAAAGGCGTCTCGCTCGAAGAGTTGCAGAAACAACTCGGCATCGGGGTCGGGACGGATAAAGTACCGGGGCCCTCCCGCCTTACAAGACCGTAATTCTTGCCCCCGTTGCTTCCCACGGCGGCTGGCGGCACTATGAGTGCATGCCTTTCGTCGCTGGTTCCGCCGTTGCGGTCGTCAGCCTGCGCAAACACGGACAGGTCCTCGAACTCCTTCCGGGCAACCGTTACCGTGTCGTGGTCGGCGGTCTGACGATGGTGTGCCGGGAAGAACAACTGGAAACCGTTTCGCATTCGAAGAAGCAGCAGCGGCGCGAACGCGAAGCACCCACACGAACCGGGGCGCCCGCAGCGCCGCCGCCCGTGCCGTACGCAGCCGACACCAGCCGGTTCCAGCGGATCGACCTGCACGGGATGACTGTGCCGGAAGCGCTGGCGGCGCTCCCGGTGTTCCTCGACCGCGCGATTCGAGCCGGCCTCCCGCGCGTGGAAATCATCCACGGCATCAGTGGCGGGAAACTGCGCGCGGCGGTCCGGGACTACCTCTCCAAGATGCCGGCCGTCACGTGCGCGGTTCCCGACGATCGGAATCCGGGCGTGACGATCGCGTATTTCTGATCGGCCATTCGCTCACCGCGCCGGCACGATAACCGGCTGTGTCCAGGCGATGAGGCCGTTCGAATCCACCACTTTCGCGCGGACGTACCCTTCGGTGCCGGTGATGTCGTAGTGGTACGGCGCCGCCGCAACCTCCTTGAGCATCTGTCCGCCTCGCCCGATGAACTGGACCGCGTAGCGGGACGAACTCTGCTCCTTGATCGTCAGGGTCACGCGTTGCGCCGTGGTCTGGATGTCGGTCAGTTCGACGCCGGTGGACGAGTAGAAATCGCCGCGCGCGAGCGACGCCAGGATCGCCTCCGCCGTGAGACGCGGCGCACGCACGACAACCCACGCCTGGCCCGGGCGCGCCGCAGCCATCGCCCATGGGCGTTTCAGTTCGTGCATGTCATCGCTCGCCACGCCGTAGATCATGATGCCCGCGGTGAGCATGCTGTCCCAGAGCGCCTCGGCACCGGGACTCGAGCCGTTTCCCCTGTTGTTCACCAGCGGGTGGGCATTGGCGATTTCGAGCAACTCGGCACCTTTGCCGGCGGATACCAGATCGTCGGCCGTCAGCGCCCAGCCGAAGTTGGGATGGTTGATCGAGATGACGCCTTTGGCCAGGAGCATCGCCGCGATGTTGCGGCGAAGCGCCTCGGCGGGCGTGGCGCCGCCCTGGGGCGCAACGAATCCGTCGCCGCCGATCAGGTTCAGGTGAACAGGCTTCTTGGCGGCCGAGTCCGTCACTTCTTCGCCGCGAATCACGAGGAAACGGTCCGGTGCGGCGTACAGAGCGTTCAGGCCCTCCACCGGCGTCACGATGTTGTGGTCGGTCATGACGACAAAGTGGTACCGGTTCTCGCGGTACCAGCGCACGACCTCGTCAGGCGCGCTGTCGCCGTCGCTGTTGAGCGAGTGCGTGTGTGTATTGCCCCTGAACCACCGGAGCGTCTCGCTGGCGGGCTGCTGGGCCGAGATGACCGATCCAAGAGTCAGGAAGACGACGACCGCACCGACAGTTGCGCGCAGACGCATGACACCTCCGTATCAATGCCTCATACTACTCCGTCCCCGAGTGAAGCAGCATGCAGAGGGGCGGACACGAGGGCCGACACGCCGGGCCGACTGATGCCAGTCGGGGATAGAATCTGGCACGGTGCGGCAGACGGCCGCGACCGATTCAGGGGACCGCCATGATGAACGCGCGCCGTGCCTGCATGCTTTTCTGTGTCAGCCTCCTCACGTGGATGTCGCTCGCCCCCCTGGGCCTTGCCCAGTCTCCGCCCACCTCCGTTCTGGCGGCAGGGCAGGCCGGCCTGCCGACGGACCTTGTGGTCCAGGGCGCCGTCGACACCGAATTGCAGCCGCTGCTCGCCGCGCTGGAGGACAAAGAGGAGATCCAGATCGCCGCCTGGACCTTCTGGCGGGGGCGGATTGGTACCCGCCGGGTGGTCGTATCGCGTACGGAAGTTGGGGCGATGAACGCCAGCGTGGCCACGACGCTGGCCATCACCCACTTCCGCCCCCGCCTCATCATCAACCAGGGCACGGCTGGCGCGCTCCATCCCGACCTCGCGCTCTACGACATCGTCGTCGGCGAAGCCACCGTGGACTACGGCGCGTTCCGGTCGACCCGTGCCGAGGCCGGCGACGGTGTCAGCCAGTCCCGCTGGACGCCCATGCCGACGATGCTGCGCCTTGACGGGAAGGAGCGGACGCCGTTCCCGCAGTTCCCGGGCGACCAGGCCGCGACACAGGTCGTGCTCGCGACGCCCAACCCGAGGGGCCGGGTGGTGAAGGGCATCATCGGATCGGCCTTCGAGTTCAATCGCGAGATTGATCGTCTGGTCTGGATCAACAAGACCTACGGTGCGGTGTCCGAGGACATGGAGAGCGCGTTCGCGGCGGGCGCGGCGGCGGGCTTCGGCACACGTCTGGTTGCGATCCGGATCATCTCGGACTCCGAGTTCCGTTCAACCGAGTTCATGCGCATCGCGGGAGAATACTGCGCCGCGTTCGTGCTGGACGTGATCCGGCGGCTCCCGTGAGCTTCTCGCCGGCGGTATCAGCGGGACTCGGATGTCGTCCCTTCCGGGGCCTGGACGAGAAGAAGCATGCCCACGGTTCCGTCGGACTCACAGCGACTCCACCGCGTGTCAGTGCCATGTCCGAAAATGGCGAGTATCGCCACGCGCCCGCCGGTATGATGCCCTCATGCTGCCTGGAGGCGATGTCTGTTACGCGGCGTTGAAGGCCCGCGACCCGCGGTTCGACGGCCAGTTCTTCGTGGGCGTGTCGTCCACCGGCATCTATTGCCGCCCGGTGTGCCCGGCCCGGACACCTCGGCGGCCGCATTGTTCGTTTTTCCCCAGCGCCGCCGCGGCCGAGCACGGGGGGTTCCGTCCGTGCCTTCGCTGCCGTCCGGAACTGGCTCCCGGAATGGCAAGCGTGGATGCCTCGCGCCGTCTCGCGCAGGCTGTGGCCGCGCGCATCGAGGACGGCTGCCTGACGGATGGGTCGCTGGCCGACGTCGCGGCCGATCTGGGTGTGACCGACCGCCATCTCCGGCGGGTGTTCGAGGCGGAGTTTGGCGTCGCGCCGGTTGATTATCTGCAGACGCAGCGTCTGCTGCTGGCAAAACGGCTGCTGACTGACACCGGCATGCCCGTGACGGACGTGGCCATGGCGGCGGGTTTCGGGAGTGTCCGTCGGTTCAACGCCTTGTTTCGGGGCCGGTATGACATGAAACCGTCCGATCTGCGGAAGGGGCCCGGCGCGGCCTCCGTGTCGGAACTGGTCTTCGAGTTGGGCTTCCGGCCGCCGTTTGCGTGGGACGCGTTGCTCGAGTTTCTGGCAGGCCGCACGATTGACCGGGTTGAGGCGGTGGCTGGCGGCGCGTACCGGCGTGCCGTGTCGATTCGCTACCGGACCACGCAGCATGTTGGCTGGCTGGCCGTCGAGCCCGTGTTGCAGCGGAACATGCTGCGGGTCACGCTGGCCGGGTCGCTGGCCGGCGTCGTCCCGCCTGTGCTGGCTCGCGTGAAGCGCCTGTTCGATCTCACGTGCCGCCCGGACGAGGTGGCGGAGCATCTCGGCGCGATTGCCGAAGACGAACCAGGACTCCGAGTGCCGGGAGCCTTCGACGGGTTCGAAATGGCCGTCCGGGCAATTCTCGGCCAGCAGATCACCGTTCGGGCGGCACGAACATTGGCCGGCCGCGTCGCGCACGCCCTGGGGACGCCTGCCGAGACGCCGTTTCCAGACGTCGATCTGGTCTTTCCCGAACCCGAACATGTGCTGGACGCCGGCACTCAGTCGCTCGTCCGGCTGGGTGTCACGGGCGCGCGGGCGCACGCCATTCAAGCCCTTGCCCATGCTTGCCACACAGGCGAGGTCCGGCTCGAACCTGGCGGAGACGTGCCGCGGACGGTGGAGAAGTTGCGGAAGTTGCCGGGGATCGGGGATTGGACGGCCCAGTATATTGCCATGCGGGCCCTGTCGTGGCCCGACGCGTTCCCAGCCGCCGATTACGGCGTGAAGAAGGCACTCGGGGAAACATCGCTGGCGCGCGTGCTGGCGCGGGCCGAGGCCTGGCGGCCGTGGCGCGCCTACGCGACGCTGCATCTCTGGCGATCGCTGCGAGCGATTTCAGAACCGGCTTCACCAAAGGACCCACGATGATTTCGTATTCAACGGTTGGAACGCCCCTTGGGGACATGCTCGTCGCGGCACGCGAACGGGGCATTGCCGGAGTGTGGTTCGTGGGGCAGAAGTATTACCCGGCAATCGGGCCAGATTGGACCGAGGAGCCCGGCAACGTGTTGCTGGGCCGCGCGAAGACCCAGATCGCGGAGTACTTCGCGGGCACGCGGAGGGTGTTCGATCTGCCGCTGGACCTCGAGGGGACCGCGTTCCAGCGACGTGTCTGGGGCGCGCTCCGCGCGATCCCCCATGGCGAGACGACCACGTACGGCCGGTTGTCCGAGCAGCTCGGGGAGAAAGGCGCGGCAAGAGCTGTCGGTGCGGCCGTCGGCCGCAACCCGGCGTCGATCATTGTCCCGTGCCACCGCGTCGTGGGTCAGAACGGTTCGCTCACGGGCTACGCTGGCGGCTTGGATCGCAAACGTGCCTTGCTCCGCCACGAGCGCGGAGAGGGGTCGGGACGGATTTAGGATCGGAGCCGCGCGAACCGAGTGCCCCACAGGCTCTACAGGAACAGCGCGGCCTCGACAGCCAGCCCGGGGCCGAACCCGATGGCGAGGCACGGGCGCGGGGCGCGGCGCTGGCGCAATCGCTCGAGGATGAAGAGGATGGTCGGCGACGACATGTTGCCGAACTCGGCGAGCACTTCCTGCGAGATCGCATAGTCCTCGCGGCCGATTCCGGTCGCTTGTGCCACCGATTCCAGGATGCGTGGTCCACCCGGATGCACCGCCCAGGTGGCGATACGATCGACCGAAAGCTCCTGGCCGGCCAGCCAGGCGTCGAGCCACGGCCGCAACTCGCGCTCGATGACGCCGGGTACGCGCGCCGACAACGACATTTCGAAGCCGTGGTTGCCGATGCGCCAGCTCATCAGCTCGGCCGAGTCCTCGAGCAGGGCGGCGCCGCTGCGCGCCAGTTCCCAGGTGTCACCGGCTGACGGGCGCGCGCCGCCGCCCACGAGCGCCGCCGCCCCATCGGCGAAGATCGCATTCGACACGAGCCAGTCACCGCTCCAGCCGTACTGATAGTGGACGCTGCACAGTTCGACCGCGCACACGAGAATGCAGGCATCGGGCTGACTGTCGGCGAACGCTCGCGCGACGCGCAAGCCATTCAAGGCGCCGTGGCAGCCCATGAAGCCGATATGCGTCCGTTCGACCGTGCGAGCCAGGCCGAGCGCTCGCACGAGGCCGAGGTCGAAATTCGGCGCGGCAAACCCCGTGCAGGACACCGAGACGATGTGGGTGATGTCCCCGGGCGACCACCCCGCGCTGTCCAGCGCGGCGCGCGCGGCCTGCGCGCCCAGGGGCGGAGCTTCCCGTTCGTAGCGCGCCATCCGCTCGGCGGTCGACGGTCCGCGGTCGTTCGCGTCCCGCATCGGCGGGAAGAACGACTGGCGGGCCTCGCCGGTCTCGCTCCCGGCGTCGAGCACGACGCTGTGGCGCTTCTTCACTCGCGTCATGCGGTAGAGGGCCTTCAACTGGCGCAACTGGTCGTCGCTGGTGCAGCCGAACTGCCGGGCCATGGCCGCGGCGTCTTCCTGCGAGATGGCGTGGGGCGGCGACGCGGTTCCGATGCCGTGAACAAAGAAGGGCATGAGGCGGCCTCAGGGTTTCGCTGCGCGGGGACGTAGGTGCGCCAGCACCGGGCGCGCAAGCCCGGGATGGTGCTGCAGGAGTGCGACAATCGGCGTGACGAGCGCCGGCAGACGAAGGACGCGGGTCGCGACGCGGCACCAGCGCTGTTCCGGGCCGATCTGTCGCGCGTACGTGGTTTCCCACGCGCCCGCCAGATCGTCGTGCCAACCCGCAATCGCGCGGGAGGCCAGCGGCGCCACGGCTTCGGCGCCGGCGAACGCCCACGCCATGCCCTCGCCGGTGAACGGTTCCACGTAGCCGGCGGCATCGCCAAGCACGAAAAGCCGGCGCGACGCCGGATGCGCCATCCGGCGCGTCAGGGGAATCGTACCGCTCCACTCGACGGCGTCGAGACGGGGTTCGAATGGCACACCGGCCTCGGCGAGGACTGCGGCAAGAGCCTGCCCCGTGCTCGCATGGGCCTTCAAGAAACCACCGTCGAGGGCGGCAGCGACGTTGATGCGTCCGTCCTCCACCTCGACGGCGCCCACGTACCCGTGACGTCCGACGGCCATGGTAATCGCGCCGCGTGCGGTCTCGATGATGCCCGCCGGCGCGAAACCACCCACGCCCACGCGCGCGCCACGCGCGGGCAGACTGCGCAGGGACGGGCACGCGCGCAGGGAACTGTGCGACAGGCCGTCGGCCACCAGCACGACATGTGCGCGCACGATCGAGGCGGAGCCGCGGCGGGGCGTGAGCGACACGCTTCGCCAGCCGTCGTGCGCGGGGGACATCCCTTCGTCGATGACCAGCGCGGTGGTCTCGGGCGCGAAGACCACTCCCGCGTCGATGGCGGCACTCGCCAGTTCGCCATCCAACGCCGGCCGCGATACGGCAAGCCCGGGCGGCAGCGGGAGCGCGACTGTCCGGGATCGTTGATGGACCCGCACTTCAGTGATCGGGTGAGCGCCAAGGGCACGCACCCGCGCGGCCAGTCCGGCTCGTTCCAGCGACGCCACGGCATGGGCGTTGAGGCATCCGCCGCACACCTTCGACCGGGGGAACGCCTTGCGCTCCACGAGCAGCACCCGTGCGCCCGTGCGGGCGAGCAGGCAGGAGGCCAGAGACCCTGCGGGCCCTGCGCCGATCGTGACGACGTCCCAGGCGTTCGTCGTCATCGACGTTCGGGCGCCCATGCCAGCAGCCAGCGCTGCGGCCAATGCGTGGTGATGGTGGCCCCAGCCAGCCCGGCGGACCTGGCCATCCGGCCGGCTTCCGCTGGCGTAAACGCCGCCGCGACCGACCGGGCGCCGTCGACGTGAAACACCCGGGAGCGAGACAGCATGCGGCAGCCGGCCCAGGCGAAAGCGTAGCCCAGCCGCGAGCGCCGCAGGTCCGATACGAGCACGAGGCGGCGGGCGGCGGCCTTCATCCGTCCGAGCAGCGCCACGGCGTCCTCCTCGTCGAGGTGGTGCAGGAACAGGGTGCACACCAGGATGTCCGCCTCGTCAGGCCACGCGCCCTTCAACGCTTCCGTGTGTTCGAACCGTACCCGTTCGACGCTGGCCTGCGCCGCGCGGGTTCGCGCGGCATCAACCGCCACCGGACTGTTGTCGACGCCGGTGATGTCGAGCACGATGCCCTCGCGGGCGGCGCGCCGCGCGATCGCGATCGCAACCTGGCCGCCGCCGCTGGCGACATCGACGAGACGAAGAGGCGTGCGTCGGGCCGCATCGGCTGCGCTGCGGATACGCGGCCAGAGGGACGCGGCCGTTCGGCTGACCAGGTTGGCCCGGCCGAGTGCAGCCAGGGCATGGCGATGCTCGCGGATGTCGAGGCCGGGCTGATCCATCAGCTCGGCTTCGCGCCGGCGGGGGCGAAGGTCCGGAATCAAGATTCCTCATTATGCTCCGAACCAACCGGTGCCGGGCGCGCCGCGCAGTGTCCTCAACAGGTGATTCGTCGAAGCGGTGCAGCCCCAGGCGAGGAGAAATACCTAACAATTCGGCCAATCTCGCGATGGCAGGATCATTGCTCTAGTGAGTGGTGTCGCCCGTCAGCCGGTCCCCGGGGCTTCCGTTTCAGACCCGGACTTGCGGCGGCGGCACTGGAGGATGTGATGAAACTGCAACGACTCACGACGCCGGCGGTCATGATGCTGGCTCTCACGATGGCAGCCGCACCGGCCTTCGCGCAGTCCGGTGACTCTCGCCGCTCGCGCGACCGCTCGGCCCGTACGGCGGACTCCGGCAACCAGGCGCGTGCCGACCGTGGCAGTCGTGCCGGGCGCGACGTGGCCGTGAGCCGTTCGGACGCACGCCCGCAGTCGGGGCGCGCGACCACTGACGATGGGCGGAACCGCGCGACGGAGAACCGCAGCTACGGCGGCGGGCAGACGGGCAATCGTTCCGGCGCCTCCGGCCTGCCCGGTGCAGGTAGTTATCGCCCCGGCAACGATCGTGGCAGCAGCCGCAACGACACGTATCAGCGCAACAACAACCGCGGCTACGACAACCGCGGCTACGACGGCCGCAGCTACAACAACCGGGGCTACGACAATCGGGCGTACGACCGGGGCTACAACTCCCGCGTCTACTCGAACCGCGGCTACTCCGGACGCGACTATGGACGCTACGGCAGCTACAACCGCGACATGTGGCGGGGCCGGGTTCGGTTCGGACTGAACGTCTCGATTTTCGCGGGCAACCCGTTCAGATTCCGCTTCGACTACGGCTGGAGACCGAGCTTCAGCTACTACTACACGATGCGGCCCGGCCTGGCCTACGGCGGCATGTCGTTCCTGCTCCAGCCCGACTACGCCGAGGTCTACATCGACGGTGAGTTTGTCGGAAACGCCAGGGACTTCGGTGGGCAGCCGGTGCCGGTGGCGGCCGGATACCACCGCATCGAGCTTTTCGCGCCTGGCTTCGAGCCGACGGCTTTCGACATCAACGTCCTGCCCGGGCAGGTGATTCCGTACCGCGGCAGCCTGTATCCGGAAGCCTACCGGTAGACAGCCGAACGCCGAACGGGGTCGGGTCCACGGACGGACCCGACCCCGTTCGGCTATCGGCTATCGGCTATCGACTTTCGGCCTGCGGCGTTTGGCTTCCTACCGTCTACTGTCTACTTCCTACTGTCTACTTCCTACTGTCTACTTCCTACTGTCTACTTCCTGCTTCTTGCTTCTTGCTTCCGGCCCCTACGCCCGCCCGGCGAACTCCCGCGTTTCGGTGTGGACCTTCACCTTCTCGCCTTCCTTGATGAACAGCGGCACGCGGATCTCCATGCCCGTCTCGAGGGTGGCGGCCTTGGTCACGCTCCCGCTGGCCGTGTCGCCGCGGATGCCAGGCTCGGTGTAGGTGATGGTCAACTCGACGTGCGGCGGGAACTGGATGCCAATGGGGTTCCCGTTGAACTTCTGGATCTGGACCAGCAGGTTCTCGACCAGCAGGAACCGATCGTCGCCGATCAGGTCCGCGTTGAGCGTGAGCGTCTCGTAGGTCTCCTGATCCATGAAGTGGAACCCGTCGCCGCCCGAGTAGAGGAACGACGCGGGCACCATGGCGAGATCCGGTTCCTTGAACTTGTCGGCGGCCTTGAACGTCTTGTCGAACACGGCGCGTGTCAGCAGGTTTCGCATCTTGAGGCGTACCAGCGTCTGACCGCCCCGCGCCGTCGGCGTGGAAATCTCCACGTCGATGCAGTGGTAGGGCGCGCCCTCGAACTCGAAGTACATCTTCCGCTTGACGCCGATAGCCTCAATCAACGCTGCCATGAGTCGATCCTCGAATCTGGTGGTTCCGGTTCGCCGTACTGGGGCCCGTCGCGGCCCGGCGATCTTCCTATTCTACCGGGCCTCGGGCCGTCTCTTCATGTTTCTTCCGCGCGCGTGGGCGGTCCAACAGTACAGGTATGATGCGGCGCGTCCGGACCTGAGCCCCCGCCGCGACGGTCCGCTTCCAGGGGGAACCATGTCCAACTGCGCGAGACGTCTCTCCGGGGCATTCTGTCTTGCCACGGTCATTGCCTGGATCCTGCCCGCCGGGGCCGCGGGTCCTGCTGCCGGCCGTGCCGACACCCGATGCCGCCGCGTCAAACTGGACGGCACCATCACGGTGACGCCGAAGCCCAGAGCCGGCTTCAAGGGTGTCATCCTGGCGTCGGCAGGCACGTTCACGATGGATCTGATCTTCCCCGAACAGGGTGGAGACGTCCTCTACCAGCAGAACACCGTCAGCCTGGCGCGGCTGAACAGCCACTCGTACGGCGGCGCGCGCCAGTGCCGGAACACGTTGCCGGCTTCGGCGACGGCACCGCGGCCCTTCACGGTGTGGGCCCACGTGAACGTCGATGCGGTGGTGACCGAAGACGGCTCGGGCAAGGTCAAGTCGGTCACCGATCAGTTCGACATGATGCTCAAGACCCTGCCGTCGTTCCCGGCGATCAGTTACACGGCGGTGTGTGACGGTGGCCAGCCGGGCACGGTGTCGGACTACGGCACGTCGATTCCGCAGTTGCTCCAGATCTTCAACCGCACGCAGTACAGCGGGAGTCTTGCGCTGAACCGGATCGGGGACAAACGGCACCTGCCGAACGTCGACCTGTTCGGTTCGATGACGGCGACGGCCGAGTGGGAGACCCTCGAAACCCTGGTGCCGTGCGCGAACTTCCAGTACAAGTAGTTCCCGAACCTGTGATTCCGGCGAGAGTGACACGATGAAGGTCGGCGACACGATCTGGCTGCTGCTGCTCGCGTGCGTGTTCGGACTGCTGGCGGTTCCCGCGACGCATCGGGCCTTTGTGGCGGCCACTTCCAGCCATCCCTACCTCGTCGGCTTCGCCAAGTTCTTCGTCCTGGCGACGATGGGGGAGTTGCTGGCTCGGCGCATTGCCTCCGGTGTGTGGAGAACGCCGGCCGGATTGCTCGCGCGCGCGCTCGTCTGGGGGTTCCTGGGCATCACCATCGTGATGGTGTTCGAGGTGTTTGCCGGCGGCGTGGCGGGCGCCCTGAAGAAAGGCCTGCTGCCCGGCGGCGACTCCCGTCTGGCGTTCGCGTTCTTTGTCAGCGCCATCATGAACCTGACGTTCGCCCCGGCGATGATGCTGTTCCACCGGGTCACCGACACGTTCATCGACCTGCGCCATGCACGCCCCGGCACGCGAGTCGGCCTGGACGAGGTCGTGGCGGCGATCGACTGGCGCGGCTTCGTGTCGTTCGTCCTGGTGAAGACCATCCCTCTCTTCTGGATTCCCGCTCACACCGTGACGTTCCTGCTGGCACCCGAATACCGCGTGCTGGCGGCAGCGCTGCTGTCGATTGCGCTTGGCGCCATCCTCGCGTTCGCGAAGCGCTGATCAGCGTTTCTGCGCGAGGGCCTGCTTGATGGCCAGTTCAGCCAGGGGATTGATCGCAGCGTAACCCTGCGCGTTCGGATGCAGGCCGTCGTCTGCGAGGTCGGCACGCAGCAGGCCCTTCTCGTCCGACAACACGGCGGCGTAGTCGAGATACACCAGCCCGGCCCGCTTCGCGTAGTCCTGCATCCAGGCATTGAGCGCAGCAATCTTCTCGGGCGGGCGCTGTTTCGTGCGGTTCAGCAATGACCCGTCCGGCCCGTGGCCGACGTCGTTGACGGGCATGACTGAGGACAACACCAGCCGGACACCGTGAGCCGCGGCCAGTTCGGCCATGCTCTCGATGTTGCCCTGGATGGCCTCGGCCGTCATCGGGCCCGTGTTGCCGGCGATGTCATTCGTGCCGGCCAGCAGGACGACAACCGCCGGCTTGAGGGCCAGCACGTCCTGCCTGAAGCGGAGCAGCAGCTGAGGGGTTGTCTGGCCGCTGATGCCGCGATTGAGGTAGCCCTTTCCCGGGAAGAAGCCGCCGAACCCCGGATTGTTCCAGTTGTCGGTGATGGAATCGCCGAGGAACACCACCCGCGGTTGTCCCGCCGCAGGCGGCGGCAGTTCGTTGTTGGCTTCGCGATACCGGCCCAGGTTGGGCCAGTCGGTCAGCCGCGCTTCGTCACGGTCGAAGGCTTTCTGCAGTCTGACGACGTCGGCACACGGGCCCGTCAGCGGGATCACGGTCGACTGGGCGGCGGCCGCGCTGGCCGCGAACACGATCACTGCGCCGATCACGATCGTTCGCACATCAACCTCCGGGCGGAACTATCCCAGGACCGGTTCAACACCTGCGCGAGCGGCCCGCGCGCGACCGCGAGGACGCGTCGTGCGGCCGCTTTCAGGGGACTAGCGACGGACTTCGTCCGCGACGAATCGTATACGCAACGGACTCTCGTACTCCAGCGCGGTCTGCACGACGTACTGCTGGAACGTGTCCCAGGTCTTCAGGACGGCACCTTCGCTCCAGGCGCCGGCGATCAGGTACTCGTACGTCCCGTCGGCCCGCGGCGTCACGCGGAAGGTGTGGTTGCCGAGATAGTCGTTCACGAACTGGTACTCCGGGCGGAATGCGCCGGGCACGATGAGGGCGCTGCCCACCATGTCGATGTCGAGGAACGACTGGCCGGTTTCGGGGTCGCTGGCTTCGGGACTCGCGGTGATGACCACGCCATCCCGCTGCAGATAGTGGTTTTCGCCCGTCTTCTTGCGAATGCCGACCGCCGGCTTCGCTCCGGCACGGATGGGCAGCCATCGTGTGAAGCGCACGTGGCAGGTGGAGTAGCTCTGGGCCGCGTACGCGGTGTACAACTGCTCGACCTCGTAGCTGCCCTGCCCGGAGTCCCAGTTCATCGTCTTGACGCGCACCATCGAACGCACGGGGCCGTTGACGACCACGTCGTACGCGTAGCGCGTATCGCTGATCTGGCCCGCGTTGAAGTTCAGGCGTACACCCGCCGCCGTACGGGCCGGCGTGTAGCGGGGCACCGACACCGTCGCCGGCGACTCGGGCGACTCGAACACCCCGATTCCTCCCGCGCCGAAGCTGTTTTCCACCGACTGGATGTCGGAGCCCATGGCCGGATCCAGAATCGTGACGCCGTACCCGTCCAGGTTCTCCATGTAGAGGCGGTTGGCGATCAGCATCGGCTTCCGTTTGCCGTATACATCGACGCTCGTCGGAAACCACAGCTTCCACCCGATGTGATTCGACTCCCAGAACGGGACGAGATGACGCATGTAGCTGCCGATGGCTGCGTGGGTCTCGTGAGGGTTCCAGCCGCGCTGGTTCATGCCCAGGTAGATCTCGATCCGCTTGGTGGCCGTGCGCCCGATGTCCGTGACGAAGAACAACTCGTCCCAGACGCCATCCTTGTCGAGGTCGTCCAGTTGCTGGAGCAGGATGTGGCCGTTGGACTCGCCGCGTAGTTCGTGGCCCCCGGCGAGTTTCAGGCGAGCGGCGTCCGGTTCCGGCGCCGGCGGCAATGACGGATCAACGACGGTGACCTGGAGTTCGTGCAGGTCGGCGACCGGCATCTGGCCGCGCCGAATCACTACCGGGACGTTGACGCGATCGATATCGAGATCGTTCTTCAGCTCGAAGACCAGACGCCGGGACGGTGCGAAGTCGCCCTGCGTGTACCACGCCCGGTCCTGCGCCAGCACGGCGGCGCCCAGGACCAGGCCACCGATTGCCACCACCATCCCCGCACGAACCCGAAGTCCCGTCATGTCCGTCTCCTCTAATCCAGCCCCGCCTGCCCGCCGAAGCCTGTTGGGCGAAGGCGGGAGCCGTTACCGTCCCAATCCGGCCACGTAGGCCGAGAGGACGCCCAGGTTGCGCACGAACACGCCTGTCGCGATGCCGCGGATCGTCACGTGGTCACCCGAATTCATTCCGGACGTCTGGATCTCGTGGACGCGCACCGTGTCCGTGACCCAGGCGCCGCGCGCGTCCAGGCTCTTGACGAGGGCCGCGGCGTCCGCCGCGGACGCTGCGGGCCTGCGGCCGCGCGCACCGAGGTACTCGGCCACGTACGCCGCCCGGGCCGCGGAGGTCGTGAGGGCCGCGACGGACTCGTACTCGCGCCGGATGGGTGCAACGTCCACCGCCGCCCTGACCTGCATGCCCGGCTCCGGGGTGGTTGTCCACTTGTAGAGACCGTACCCGTCGGCATTCCGCTCGGGGATGCGGATGTTGTACACGGGGAGATTGGTTCCCGGCTGCCAATAACGGGCTGGTGGCCGCTTCAGTTCCAGGGCTTCGCGATTCACGCGGTCGAACCAGGCCAGGCAGTGGGGGATCGGTGTCAGGTACCGCTGGTCTCCCGTGAGCGCGTAGAAAAGCTGCAACACTCTGAGCGCATCGCGGCTCTCGCGGATGACGTATCCCGTCGGCTCGTGGGTGCGGGCGGCGGTCGGCCGCATGTCGGGCCCGTATTGCTCGGCCCACGCCGCTTCACCCTCGGGGCCCTGCACGGCAATCAGGAAGTCGGCACCGCGCCGTGCGGCCTCGAAATACCGCGCGTCGCCCAGAGCGCGATACGCCCGGACGAGCAACTCGACGTACCCCTGGTGCGCGCCGTCATTCAGTGTGTAGTACGACGTGTAGTCCGGCAGTCCGTCGTGGGCGAACTCGTAGCGGAGAGGATAACGCTGGGGCCAGGCGCCGTTGGGATACTGCGCCTGCAGGACGAAGTCCAGCGCCTTCAGCAGCGGCGCCCGATACGCGGGATCGAGCGTGGTCATGTAGTACCGCAGCAGGAACTCCGCGCCGTCCGACGTGACCTGGTCGTCATTGGTGCAGTTGCCGTAGTAGTGCCGGTACTCCTCGTACCCGTACAGAAACTTCGACGCGCGCGTGGCGTACCACTCTTCGAGACCGGCCGGGTCGAAGTCGATGACGTAGTGCCAGCCGCCGAGCGGATGCTGGCCGAAGATCAGGGCGTCAGCGGCTTTCTTCGCGGCGTCCAGGAACAGACGGTCGCCGGTCGCGTCGTATGCGTCGAGGAACGCCATGCCGACGCCAGGCGTACCACCCTGCGTCCAGATCTGGGACGGACGCGCCGGGACTTCACCCCACCGTGTCGAGAGATCGTCCGACACGGCCCAGACGTATCCGCCCCGCACCGACACCTTCTCCACCATGAAGGTGGCAGCCTTCTTCATGGCCGCCAGCGCCTCATCCCTGGAGGGCTGGGCCCACGCCGGCGCCACACACACCCCACACAGCACGACACACGCAAGTACACGTTTCATCGACAACCTCACTGGCAAGGCTTTCGGCTCGCGTCCCGCGGCTCCCGGCCTGCCCTGAACCCTGCCCCCGCTAACCCCGAGTTCTTCAGCCCCTTGCCCCTACCCATACCCCTAGCCTCTAGCCCCTAGTCCCTGGAGAGCCCCACGCGGTTATTGACCTGCGTGATCTCCCTCGTGCCGCCGGGCAACCCGACTGTCACGGACCACCCTGTCCGGTCTCTTTGCCCGGGCAGCGTGACCTTGACCGCTGCGGCGCGTGGCCTGAGGTCTGCCGGCGCCGGAAGCGCCGGCACCGTCGCGGACGCGACCTCGCGGCCGGCTCCGTCGCGCACCACAAGCCGGGAAACGCCCGCCGCAACGGAGCCCACGTTGTGCACGGTGGCGGACAACACACGCCCGGCGACGCGCACGTCCTCAGGCCCAATCGCCAGATCGGGACGTTCCCAGTACGGCGTACCCGCAGACAGGTGGCGCAGCTCGATGACCGTATACGCCCGTGCCGCGAACGAGACCGGCAACGAGGACGAACGATCCAGTGCGACCGTGCGGGAGACGATATTCGAGAGCGGGCCGGACCCCGGTTCGGCGCGGGTGCCAACCGTGACCTCCCACTGGCCCGGGTCGATATCCCACAGCGTCATGGTGGCCGCGACGGCGGCCCCATCGAGGTTGTACCCCGTGACCGTGAGGTGGCGGGGTGTCGCGTCCGGGATCAGCACACCCACCTTCTCGTCGTCCGTGCCGGCAAACCGCCAGCTGACGGTGTGGCCAGGCACGTACAGGTTCCGGACGAGGGCCACGCCGCCCAGGCGGGCGCGCTGGATCTCGGTCATCGGAACGTTGACCCGGTCGATCCACAAGCTGCCATCGGTGTTGATGTACTCGCGCAGCGCCGCAGCCCTGACCTGGTCACCGTACAACGTGCCCAGCACGTCCACGTGGCCGGACACCTGCCAGGCGAGGTGCCGGGCGCCGTCGGTGCGGGGCGGTTGGCCGCCGGGCGCCAGGATCTGCGTGCGCCAGGTGTCGCGCAGACCCAGGCGATCCAGGGCGTTGGTGTTCAGGCTGGCCAGCGCCCGTGGGCCCGCGTCGATCATGGGCTGCGTGTACTTGCGGTCTCCCGTCCACCGGTAGGCGGCCCACAACAGCGGCCACGCTCGGTCTGACGGGCCGGGGAGGTCGCGATCGGTGGAAAACTCGATCGTCGTGCGGAGCGTGCGGGCGCCTGAGGCATCCGCCACGTAGTGCGCCAGCAGTCCGTCTGCCAGCTCGAGCAGCCATTTCCGCACACGCGGCGCGCCGTTGTAGTCCACCAGCGAGATCGCGGGATGCAGCGCCAGCAGCGAGTTCGTCTTCTGCCAGCCCCACACGCCTTCCTCGGCGATCGTCGCGCCGCTGAAGTACGTCGATCGAATGTGCCGGTGGCCGGCTTTGTTGATGCCGGTGATCCGTTCGAGCGCGGCGGCGGTTTCCATGGCCCGCTCGATGTGTTTCGGATTGCCGAAGTCCAGGAGCATCACCTGGCCGAGCACCTGAATACCTTCTTCGTAACTGTGCAGTTCGTCGGTCTGAATGGCCGAGAGGCCGTTGACGAACAGGCCCTGCTCGTAGAAGGCGTCCATGTGGCGAGTCAGTGATCGGGTCACCTTGTCCGGATTGCCCCCCATGAACGCCACGCCCGGCCACGCGTTCGTCAGGTCACCATCGTCGGACAGACCTCCGCCGAACTCGCCGTTCTCGATCTGGCGCCGGTCGATGTACCAGTTCACGAACCGTTTGATGGCGCGCAGCAGTTCGGTCTGCCGGAAGGCCCACGCGGGCACGCCGGCCGAGACCGGAGCCGTGGCCACCGGCGGCGCCGGCTGTTCCTTGTTGTAGTCGTACCAGTACTGCCGGCCCAGCAGGTGTTCGGGATCGGCCCGGAGCAGGTCGGTGATGTCCGTTTCCCACCGGGTGAACAGCGTGAGACGGCGCGTGCGGGGCGACTCTTCAACCAGATGCGCGTAGTTGTCGCGGACCTGGGTGAACCGATCGGCGGTATGTTCGGCCAGCGCGTCTTTGCGGGGTTTGAAGACCAGACGCAGTTCGGCGCCTTCGAGTGCTGCGGGACCGAAATCCGCCCCGGCTCCGCTGATGCTGAGATACAGGCCCTTGTCAGCCGGCAGGATCCGGTCGCGGGTGTCGAGCCAGATTGTGCGAGCCTCGCCGGGTTTCACCGAGACGCTGACGTCCAGCATGTTCCTCAGCGGCCAGATCGGGTCTTTCACCTGAATACGCAGCGGGAGAGACGACCCGTGCGTCGGCGTCACCTTCAGGGCCGGCAGGTCGATCGCGATGCCGTCGAGGCCACCCGGCAGGTTCATCCACGAGAACACGCTGTCACCACGGCCCGGCCCCGGATTGGCGTCCCGGAAGTCGGACGGAACGAGGATGTGCACGATCGGCAGCCCCGCTGGCAGCGTCGTGCGCGGGGTTCGCGGCACCTGCGGTGGCAGCGCCACCATCGTCGCGCGTTCGTCAGCCGGGTAGCGCCCGTTGACGAACGCCAGCGCCGCCGCCACGCTCGGCTGATTCGGCTCGACGAAGGCCGTCAGTCGATATGTCAGTTTGCCTATCCCCGCAGGCTCGGTGGCGGGAGCCACGTAGTAGGCGCCGAACTCGCCGATGGGCGTTTCCTGCTCGGCGTTCGTGAACGTGACCGACCGGCCTCGAATCGGTGTGGGCAGGCGGTGATACGTCCGTTCCTGGCCTTTCGGCCGATCGAACAGCGCCACGCCGCCCGACAGCGCCGAACCGACGGTGGCGGCAAGCTTGACCTGGCCCCAGGCGGCACCGGACATCTCGACGTGATTCCACGGTTCGTCTGGCATGTCGAAGGTCACCGACGTCCCGGACGTCGAGTAACAGTCCCAGTCGGGCAGCTGGAAGTAGTCGTTCCGGCCGGGCAGGCGGGATCGGTTGTAGACCCCGGGCCAGGTCGTTTCGCGAATGCCGTCAGTGCCCTTCCACCACCACCGCTTGATGTCCCAGGCGTCGTGAATCTCGACCTTGCGGATGCCCACCACCGGCGCCTCGAGGGCGGGCGGCACGTCGCCGGGTCTGTTCCAGCCGTTGCGGAACCACCATTCGTCGCGCCATTCCGGCCGATCGAGCGTCCGTGTCAGCAGCGGGACTTCGGACAGCCCTGCGCCTCCGGCCAGCGTTGATATGTTGTCGTCCGTCAGCATCCGGTCGTAGACCCGCAGTTCGTCGAGATCACCGCCGCGCACGAAGTTGTATGCGCTCTGGACCTGGTAGGGGCTGATGATGCGGGAATGGGGTCCGAACTGGTCGAGGGCCGCGTCGAAGACGGCGACGCCATCCTGCTTCGCAACCAGTTTCCCGTCCACGTAGAAGCGGATGCCCCGGTTTTCGTCCCACGACAATGCGATGTGCATCCAGCGATCCGGGGCGGGGAACGCGGGCATCGGGTACGAGACGCGGGTGCGCGCGAGGCTGGCATCGGTGACGAACGCATCGAATCCGCGGCCGTTGTAGTCGATACGAAGCCACACCATGTCCCAACTCGAGTGATCGCCGTATCCGACGCGGAAGATTGAGAAAGGCGTCGGGCCGACCGGCTCGCGCGAACGCCAGAAGAACGACAGCGTGCCGCGCTGCGCGTACATGTTGCCGGGTGCCCAGTACGACAGCAATTGCGAGTGTCCGCATTCGAGGCCCTGGCCTTTGGCACCGCCGGCGATCACGCGGACGTCGTGGGCGAAATTCGGACGCGGGTCACCGCCAGCGGCGTGGTCGGCCGTAAGCCCGTGTTCGCCCGACAGGTAGAAAAGCAGTCCGGGTTCAGGGCTGGCGGTCGGCGCCGGAGCGGCGCCCAGCAGCCACACGCAGGAAGTCGCGACCAGTGCTCGACGCCACGCCACACGAGACATGAGACCTCCACAATCGGCCCTCGGCCATCGGCCCTCGGCTATCGGCTATCGGCTATCGGCTACCAGTTCACGCGGCCCGTGTATTGAGCCGCATGCCGAAGGTCGACAGCCGAAAAAAGGGGCCTGGCCCCTTTTTTCGCCGGTACGGTCAGCAACTGCCCTGCCGGCAGCGCCTCCGGCGTGATTCGAACCAGACGAATACGCCCCTTGAACCACGAGACCTTGTTCTGGCGGACGCCAATCGACACGCGCCCGTCGTTCATGGGCCCGAACGCGACGGCTCCCGCGAGTTCCTGCTGCCCGTCCACGTAATGCGTCATCGTCGTGCCGTCGTAACTCAGCGCGACGGTGTGCCACGACCCGGCCGGATGCCGGCGCCCGCGATCGATCAGCGTCAGGCCGGCCGCCCCCTGTTTGAGGAACGTATCGAGGCACCAGGTCCGGTCCGGGGCCAGCCGGAGCTCGAGCAAGGCGCGGTTGTCGGCCGCAGTGTCCTGCACGTGGAAGAAACGCTGCTCTTCGGGACCCTCGACCGCAGGCTGGATCAGCGCCTCGACGGTGAACCGCCGCAGCCCCTGCAGGGGGTTGGTTTCGAGGAACAACCCGTCCGTGGCACCGTTGAACTCGACAGCGGGTCCCAGGGGCGTCTCGACCACGGCCGGCGTGCCAATCACCGTGACCGGATGACCGCCGACGCGCGAGAGATTGTCGACCAGCCACGTGACGGACTGGACCGCGGGAGCCTGGCCTGAGGCAACAGCCCCGAGCAGGGCGCCTGCGATCAGCACGAGTGCCACATGAGATCGGGACATGGTTCTGCCTCGCAATGTCTTCAGCGCTTCCGGGTCAGCCACGCCACCGCCGGCTGGCCAGCGATCGTGGCCGGCGGCGCCAGTGTAACCGCACGCCCGCCCGGGATCGCCGCGCCTGTCAGCGGTGCGGTGCCGGCGTCGCTCACCCACGACACGGTAAACAAGCCGGGCTCGCCGGACAGGTCCACCACGACCGGCTGCCCGGCCGTGACGTACACCAGAACCGTCTCGCTCGCCCTGACCAGGGCCCACGCCGTATCGCGGCCGGATCGTACAAGATCGGCGGGGCGAGTGGCGGCGCGGATCACGTTTGGGATGTGACGTTCGACGGCGGCGGTCAAGGCCGGGAATTCATCGGCGTTCCAGAGCGTGACGATGAGCGGGTGGCTGTCGCGGTATTCGCGCCAGGCCCGGTACTTCATCGGCTTCGAACTGGCCCAACGCGTGTCAAACAGCTTCTGGAACTCGGGGCTGTTGAGGAAGTCTTTCTGGTCGAGGGCCGAGATGCCCAGCTTCTGCTTCAGCGCCGCGAGTTCCTGTGGTGTGGCAATGTCGGGCCGCTGTTCGCGCGGCGCGCGGTTGATGGCGCCGCGGGCCGCGAACAGGGTCCCATCGGCGCGGTAGACCCACCCGAGCACGTCCACGGCCGAGATCATGGGGCCGCGCACGGGATCCTCCAGAATCGTGTCCATCTGATCCTTGGGGATTTCCAGCGCGATGAAAACCTGTTTCCCCCGCTCCCGCTGCCACTCGCCGATGGTGTCGAGCCAGAAACGCACGAACTCGATCGGGCCGGTGTATTCGCGGTCGATCCCGTGAACGACGTTGCTGTTGTGGCCGAACGTGTCGAGGGCGTGACGGATGTAGCGCCGATGCAGGTCGCGGCGCAGCGGGTCGGTGACGTCGTAGAACACGCTGGCTGCGGGGACCTCGTCGGGCAGGCCGGTCGGCTGGATCGTGTTCACCGGCCGCCACGGGAAGTCGACATAGTGCGAGCGGCTTTCCAGCAGCCAGTGCTGGAAGTAGAAGTTGTGGTACAGGATGAGTCCCTTGCGGTCGGCGATGTCCGCAAAGGCCTTCATGCGGTCGAAGTACCACGGGTTGAAGCGTGTGAGGTCGTACTGGCTCAGGCCGTCCCAGGCTTTGCCCGTGCCGCTGCGCGCCCAGGGCAGTTCCATGAAAGGCGCCCACACCTCGCCTGTGCGCTGCTCGGGCGAGCCGTAGTAGTTGTGGTCGACGCGGCGCCGATCGTACCAGAGGCCGTAATGCTGGTAGAAGGCCGAACGCGGCGCCATGGCGGCGGCCATGGCCTCCAGGTCGTCCGTCCAGCCGGTGCCGGTCTTCCCAGGCGCGAAGCGCGTGATGGCCGGGCCGAAGGTCCTGGCCAGGGTGCGCGGCATCTGGGCCTGGAACCACGAGTACGACGTGCGGGCGGTCCAGGCCGGCAGGCTGTCGATCGTGAAGGCGCCGTTCCTGGCCCGCAGGGGCGACGGTGGCGGCCCGGCGTGGCGAGCCTGTTCGTTCGCCACGAACGCCGCGACGTCCTCGTCCGTCAACCGGCGGAGATCGGGCGCCGCCGCAGGCGGCATGGCCGGCTCGATCGCGCTGACGGCGGACGTACCGAGGCGCTCCGCCAGTTGCGCAAGATAGAGGCTGGCGGGCTCCACGGGCATGCCGCGGTAGAAGTCGCGGTACGGCATGGTCCGGGGATCCCAGACGACGCCGTCGCCGGTCACCACGCCTTTGCAGCCGTACGCCTGGTTGACGGCACCGGGCGGGCTCACGACCTCGATGTCCGTGGCCTCGCCGTTCCACAGGACCGAATTGGCGGCCGCCCATCCCTGTCCCTGGTCGGCCGTCATGCGGTTGGTGAAACGCAGCGCGTTGCCGCGGATGGTCACCGAGTCGTAGAGCACGCCCGATGCCCAGCTTTCGAGGGGGCCGCTGAACCCGAGCGCGTCACGCGACGAACATTGCAGGAAGACGTTCGGTCCCGCCGCGGCGAACCCAGCAACGAAGTCGTGCAGACCCTGCTCGCTGCGGCAGTGCCTGAACAACGTGAGTTGCCCTTCCGTGACGAATACCCGGCGCCGATATCCGCCCGGTTCCGATACCGGCGCGCCGGCATCCACGTGTTCCACGGTGGTCCACTTGGCATCCGGCCCCACCAGCACGGCGTGACCGGCGAAGTGGCGCACGGCCACGCGGCGCACCCACACGTTCTCGGCCTTGTCGATGACGATGGCGTCCCACGCATGGTCTTCATCGTGCGGGCGCGTCGTGTCGAAGGTCGACGCCAGGCGCAGGTTCTCGACGCCGGCGCGGGCGATTCTGCCGGGGAACTCGGCGCGGGCGATCCAGCCTCCGCCGAAGATCTGGTCAAGGGCCGTCGTGATCGGGGCATCGACCGTCACGCGGTTGCCAGCGACGGCGGTGACCACGCGGTCCCATTCGATGTCGCGAGAACCGGGCTGCCAGTGCAGCCGGTTTTCGGGACGCCAGCCGGCGAAGGTGTTCATGCCCAGCGCGGCAATCCATGCGGCCGTTGACGGACGATGAATGACGACACGCTGGCCCGCGCGGAACGAGGTGCCAGGCGCGACGGTGAACGAACGGGCGCCGGATGGCACGTACGTATCGGCCACAGCCACGCGCGAGCCAGGCACTTCCAGCCGTGTGCCCGTGCCCGAGATCACGACGAACGCCCGGCGGGATCGGCCTGCGGCGACGAGTTCGGTTCCGTCTTCGCCGGCGCCGGCGCCGCGCAGGACCACGCCACTATCGGCAATGCGCAACGCGCCGTCGATCACGAAGCGCCCCGGCTCCAGGACGACCGCTCCGCGAAATCCATGCGGATCCAGCGGCATGGCGGCCACGAGATCAATGGCGGCCTGCACCCGTTGACCGTCGTGCGTACCGGCAGGTGCGACACGAATCCGGGCGGGCACATCAGGGAGAGCGTGGCCGCCGCCGGCGTAGCCGGCGTGAGAGAAATCAACGACCCGGGTGCCCAGGCTATCTGACGTGTAGACGAGCCGCCCGTCGGCGCCGCGGCCGATCGAGACGGCGGGCCGGTCGGCCGGCACGGTTGACTGCGACGACGCCACGGGCTGTGCGAGCAGGGCAGCGGCCAGGAGGCTCCGCCACAGAGCGTGTCCCCGGCGGGCTGGGGTGCGATCGGAACGATCGTCGTTGATCATGGAATGCCGGCCGGAGAAAAAAAGAGCCGGGGCGAGTGGGCCTCGCCCCGGCAGCCACGGAGGAACGAGCTAGAACACGAAACGGAGACCGATCTGGATTTCGCGCCCGGTGCTCTCGGCACGTTTGCGGGTGACCTTGCCGAAGTTCGCGCTGCCCAGCGTCATGTCGGGGTTGTCCCAGATGATGCTGTTAAAGGCGTTGTAGGCCTCCACGCGCGCTTCGAGTTTGTACTTGTTGGTGATGCTGAAGTTCTTCGTCAGCGTCATGTCGACGAACGTCGCGCTCGGGCCGTTGAGGCCGTCGAAGTAGTAGGGATTCGACCGAGGCGTGTACGCGTCGGCCACGGAGAACATGCTGGTGTCGAACCACCTGTCGTTGGTCGGATTGTCGAGCTTCGGGTTGCCCGACACGAGGTAGCTCGTGCCCCACAGCAGTGGACGGCCCGAGTAGTAACGGGCAGACGCGGTGTACTGCCAGCCGCCGAGGACCATGTCCAGCGCGCGCGACATGTTCTTGCCGAAGGCGCGGTCGCGCCCGACGGGAATCTGCCACGTGGCCGCGGCGGTCATGCGGTGGGCCGGCGCGGCCGTCGGCCGCCAGTCCCAGCCATCTTTCCCGCCGCTCGTCAGCACCTTGTACTGCGCCAGGTCGTCGAACCAGCCCTGGACACGTTCGTGCGCGTAGGCATACGCCGCGAGGAACGTAATGCCCTTGGTGAACGGCCGCTGCAGCTTGATGTCGAAGCTGTGTGTCTTCAGTTTCGAGCCGTTCGTGTTGGCCTGATTCAGAGCGGAATACTGCGGGTACGGCTTGAGCAGGCTGCCGAGGGTGACCGTGGACGGGTTGCGCAGCGCGCCGGGGAACTTGTCAACGGTCAGGTAGTTGCGGAACGGGTTCGGGACCTGCGTGTTGAGCAGTGTTTTGTACTCGTACCTGAACGCCGGGTCCATCATGTTCAGGTCGATCGTGTACGGCACGCGCGTGCCGTAGTTGAAGAAGTACGACAGGTCCAGAATCGTCCCGAACAGAATCTGGCGCTGGTACGAAATATTGATGCGGTCGTTCAGCTGCGGCCGCAGTTGGTACTCGTCGAGCGTCACGGCGCCGCCGAGGTTCGTGTACCGGCCGTACGCCTGGCCGTAGGGCTCGATGACGGGGTTGAGGCCGACCGGGAACGGATCCGCAAGCGTCTGACGCGGCACGCCGTTCGCCAGGTTGAGCGTCGTGGTCGTCTGGGCGTAACCCGCGTACTGATCGACAAAGGCGCCCAGTGTATCGCGCACGTTGCTCGTGGGCCGCATAAACCTGGCGTACCCGAATCGAATGACGGAATTGTCACCCAGGCGGTAGTTGGCGCCAAAGCGGGGCAGGAAGTTCTTCCACGTCGATTCCCACGCGTGCGGGTTGTCCTCCGACGTGAAGACCCAGGCGCCGTTGTAGGTGTAACCGTAGCCTTTGGACGCCATCAGTGACAGGGCCTGCGCCGGCATGGTCGGCGGCGTGGCGATCATCTCGGGAATCGGCTGGGTCAGGTCGATGCGCTGCGACAGCCGATAGTCCGGATCGGTCGGGCCCGGCTCGTATTCCCAACGGAGGCCCACGTTGATCGTGAGCCGATCGTTCACCTTCCAGTCATCCTGAACGTAGGCGGCGTACCCCAGCAGGTTCACCGTCTGCAGCGGCACGAGGCGCGCGGACGAGCGGTTGTCCAGTGCCCCGAGCAGGAACGACGCCCACTGGTTGCCCGAGCTCGTCACGGCCGGCGAGTCCGAACTGTTGGCGGTGAGCGCCGAGTTAATCGCTACGTTGATCGGCTCGAAGCGGGCGGCTTCGCCGTAGTACGCCCGGACTTCACCGCCGACCTTCAGGTTGTGGGACCCTTCGTACCGGTTCAAGCGAACCGCCGCGGTCCAGGCATCGGGGTGCTGGTACCACTCGCGGCCCTGCCGGCCGAGGCGATTCGTCGTGGCGGTGCCGGAACCCGAGACCACGTCCAAGGCCGGGTAGTACACGTAACCGCTGTTGTAGAGTGACGAGTACCAGCTGTTCGACCAGTAGCTCTGCAGACCGCTTTCGCCCAGCAGCAGGGACGGGTTGTAGAACTCGTCGGTCATGTTGTAGTAGCTGCCGCGGATATTGAGGGTCATCTTGTTCGACATGACCCACACCGAGTCGGCGGCCGCGCTCATGCCGTACCGGTTGCTGCCGGTCAGGGGGAAGAACCCGGAATCCGTCGGGTTCTGCTGGTACAGATTGGCCTTGAACTGGCCGTAGCGGGCGAAGATCTTCCAGTTGTCCGTGATGTTCAGGTCGACGCGCTGCGAGAAGTTCCAGTAGTCGGTCTTGTCGGCCACGCTGTACTGCAGGTTGTCCACAAACCCTGGCGCGTTCGGCAGCGGGATCTGCTGCAGCATCTTCAGCGCGACAGGATCGAACATCGAGCTGGGAATGACGTTTCCGGCAAACGGCGTGCGGACGACACGCCCTGTGGCGGGGTTGATGACCGACGACCACGGGTCGTAAATCGTGCGCACCACACCGCTCAGTGTCGACTGGCTGAAGTCGCCGTTGCGTTCGGCCGCCGTCGGCACCGTGCGGACGATCGTGTTCGGGCGTGTGTCGTCCCACTGTTCGTACGACGAGAACGAGAACAGCTTGTTCTTCCTGATGGGGAACCCCAGGGTCGCGCCGAAGGTCTTGAGCTCGGTCCCCTTGTAGTTGTCGAGGTTGGCGCCGGCGGGAATACGGATCGTCGGGTCGGCAATGGAATTCAGGCTCGGGTCGCGCATAAACCCGTAGACGGAGCCCTTCCACATGTTCGTGCCCGACTTCATGTTCAGGCTGATGATGCCGCCCAGGCTGTGGCCATTCTCGGCGTCCACACTGTTCTTCGACACCGTGATTTCTTCAACCGCGTCGACGGCCGGGGTGTAAGCCGTCTTGTAGCTGGCGCCCAGCGCGACGCCGTCCAGCAGGACGTCGTTCGCGTTCGTCGTCGCGCCGCCCGCGTCGTAGTTGTTCGCGTAGGCGTGGTGGTAGGGGCGGTTCTCGGCGGCGCCCGAGCTGGCCGTCGCCGGGGCGATGGTCGGGTCGAGGTTCGCCAGGTTGTACGGGTTACGGCCGCTGATCGGGGCCTGGTCGATGAGCTGGCGGGATAGCGTGATGTTCGAACTGCTCGAATTGAACTGGACGACGACCGGCGCGGCTTCGACGGTGACGGTCTCGGCCAGACCACCGACCGCGAGCGTGAGATCGACCGTCGAGTCTCCTCGCTGCGAGACCTGAACGTTCTTCTGCTCGGCCTTCTTGAAGCCATCGAGCTCTGCGGTAATCGTGTACGCGCCCGGCTCGACGAAGTCGAACAGGTAGCGGCCCTTCTCGTCGGTGATCCGATTCGCCGACACGCCCGTGGCGACATTGATAAGGCTGACGGACACACCGGGCATCACGCCCTTGCTTTCGTCGGTGACTGATCCCTGCACGCGTGCGCGGTAATCCTGCGCACTGGCACCCATCGATGCCAGCGCAACCAGGGCCCCGACCACCGCGAGCCTGATGGCGAACTTGCTCATACCTTCCTCCTGGGACACGTGCGCCACTCGGGCGCGCGCGGTGACGGCGCGAAACGGACTGCGTGGAACGCGTACCAGCCGCCGACGGCGTCTGTCGTCAGCACGGGACCCACCACCCCCTGATGTGCCCGCACTGGCTTACCTGAGTATTGGACTAATAAGAAAAGTGGACAGTCCAATCCGTGCTCTTGGTAGGAAAAACCATCCCGGTTCGGATGTCAAGATCATTCGTGCGGGGTCCACCACAATTCTGGGCCATTGTAGGCATTTGGCCGCCACATTCCGCCCGGCCGGCTCACCCGGTCAGACCAGGATCCCGACTGCCGATTGGGTACGCTGCTTCTCCACGTCGCATATCTAGTGGTATGTCCTCTTAACTGACGATGCGGGGGGGGGGAAGGTAGGAAGTAGTCAGTAGTCAGTAGGAAGCAGGAAGCAAGAAGCAAGACCCAAGAACCACGGCCGGGGGCGAGGGGCAGCCGCCGTCGCCCTTCGGGCTATGGCGGACCGGCGGGGCAGGGGGACATCCTCTGCCTTTCCCTAGCCCCTAGCCTCTAGCCCCTAGCCTCTAGCCTCTAGCCTCTAGCCTCTAGTACCGCGCCAGCCGTTCCATCAGGGGCTTCGCGGCCACGGGGACCTCGATGCGGCCGGTCACGATCTCGCGCACGGAGAGTTTGCGGCCATAGAGGTCGCGATTGGCTTCGTCATCACCGCGCAAGGTCGCGCCGTCAACCGCAACCCCGGCAAAGACGCCCCGCGACCGTGACCAGGACAGGATCTCGGCCGTCATCCTGGCATCGGTCTGCGCCGACGCCGATCGGCCCACTGGTCCGGCCGCGACCGAAGCATCCGCGCCAAGCGTAAACTTGCTCGACAACAACCGGTCCACGCCCCGCTTGTTCATGATGGCGAGGACCACGTCCGTCTCGGATCCGCCAATCTGGAATCCGACGCTGCCACCTTCGATCAGGATTCCGGCCGGCGCCGACCACCCCGAACCCTGACGGCAGGTGACAAAACCTTTGCCGAACTTGGCGCCGACGACGAAGGCCCCCTTCTTAAGTCCGGGCACGATGGCCACGCACTGGGCCTTGCGGAGCAGGTCGTCAGGAATCGACTTGTCCGACATCGTCGTGACTTCGTCGAAGACCGCGACGGCGGTGTCGAGCCTGGCCGTCACCTGAGCCGACACAGGCGTGTCCGCGGCCAGGACGGCCAGAACCGACGCCAGAGCGACCCATCCGCCACGTGCGTACGTCTTGCCGACCATTGCAACCTCCATGGTGTGCGCGAGGGAACTGCGCCCATCCCAGTGTAAACGACCTCCCGGGCCCCCGCGTAATGTGAGCGGGGCAGACCCTCCCGTCACCGGGGATGCCTTGCACCGGACCGGACGCCGGTCTATGCTCTGCCGGCCGGCCTACTTCTCTATTACCTGCCAGGCTGGAACTCGTCAGACACGCCACACAAAAGGGGGAGGAATCGTGTTCGGATCATCCAACAGGTCCTTATTGCTTACGGTCGTGCTCTCGGTGTGCCTGCTGGGCGCCGTGAGTTCCGCGCAGAACCCGGCACCGACGGCGCCCGCACAGCCTCCGGCTGCGCCTGCTCCCCAGGCCACGCCGGCGCCCGTCGCCCTCACGGCCGACGACTTCAACCAGTTCTCCTGGCGGTGGATTGGCCCCATGACGTTCTCGGGCCGCATGACCGCCTTTGCCGTGCCGCGCGGCCAGAGCCAGGCGTACTACGTGCTGACCGCGAGCAGCGGCGTGTGGAAAACCGAAGACGGCGGGGTGCACTTCGACCCCATCTTCGACAAGGGCGACTCGCTGAGCATGGGCTGGATGGCGATCGCGCCGTCCAACCAGAACATCCTCTATCTCGGCACCGGCGAGCCGATGCACGCCCGGTCCAGCACGCACGGGAAGGGTGTCTGGAAATCCACTGACGCCGGCAAGACCTGGACGAAGATCGGCCTCGAGAAGAGCTACTTCATCCCCAAAGTCGAAGTCGACTCGAAAAACCCCGACATCGTGTTCGTGGCAGCCGAAGGCAAGCTGTACGACAACGAGATGGATTGCGAGCGGGGGCTCTACAAGAGCACCGACGGCGGCAAGACCTGGACGAACATCTTCACGCCCCTGAACGATCGCGGCATCGGCGACTTCGTGATCGACCCGACCAACTCGGACATCATCATCGCGGCCGCCTACAAGACATTCCGCCGCGCCTGGACGTATATCGATCGCCACGTCGGCAACGACCTCTACAAGACCACGGACGGCGGCAAGACCTGGAAGAAGCTGACGAACGGTATTGCCGAGAACGTGGCACGCGGGCGGACCGGCCTGGCGATCTACGAGAAGAACCCCAAGATCGTCTACGCGCGTGTGGATGAAGAGGTGAACCTCGGGTTCCCCGAACGCGACAACGTCGCCAACTTCCGCTCCCTGTCGGCGGGCGGCGGGCGTGGCGGAGCGGGGGGCGGCGGGGCCATCGGCGGGACGACGCTGTTCCGGCCCGATGCAAGCATGGTCACCCTCAAGGCCTACAAGATGCCGGCCGAGATGGCCAAACTGCTGCCGAAGTTCACGCTCGTGACGGTCGACAAGGAAGCCGATGTCGTCAAGGCGTTCAACGACCTGATCGCGGACAAGGACTTCCTGACGAAACACGCCATCGACCTCGCCAAGCTCCAGACGCTCGCGAAGAAACTCCACGCGAAAGACGAAGACGTGATCGCCTCGATCGCGGACATCGAGAGACTGATGACGAAGGAGCCGGCGAAGGCCGACTCGACCGAAGCCAAGGCGCGCCAGCAGATCATCAACCGTCACGCGCTCGAACTCATCTACGCGGGCCAGTTGACCATCCTGCAGCCGACCAAACGGAACGGCGTGGTGTACCGGTCCGATGACCAGGGCGACACCTGGAAGGCGATGACCGAGTACAAGATGACCGGCGGCAGCATCCAGGTGAACCAGACCGAGGGTGGTTACTACGGCCGTATCATCATCGATCCCAACGACGACAAGGTCCTGTACTGCGGCGACACGAACACCACCGTGTCGAAAGACAGCGGCAAGACGTTTGCCGTGACCGGATGGGACGGCACGGGCAAGACGCACGTCGACCACCGCGTGGTCTGGGTCGACCCCCTCAACTCGAACCACATCATGAGCGGCAACGACGGCGCCACCTCGGAGACGTGGAACGGCGGCAAGACCTGGAGCCAGAAGAACGGCATCCGCGCGCAGCAGTTCTACGACGTGTCGGTGGACAACGAGCAGCCGTACAACGTGATGGGCGGCACGCAGGACAACGGCGCGTGGATCGGCCCGTCGCAGAACCGCAACAGCTACGGCATGTTCGCGAACGACTGGAGGTACCTGCCGACCGGCGACGGGTTCTACGTCGTCCGCGACTGGTGGAATCCCGACTGGATCTACTACGAGAGCCAGTTCGGTTCCTCGAGCCGGCAGAACCTCCGCACCGGCGAAACGTCCCCCCTGGCCGTGCGGCTGACGCCGGACGAGGTGGCTGCCGGTGAACCGCCCCTCCGCTACCAGTGGAACGCGCCGATCGTCCTGTCGCCGCACAATCCGGGCATCGTGTACATCGCGTCCCAGTACGTATGGCGGTCGCTCAGTCGCGGCGAACCGGGCAGTTTCCAGCGCATCAGCCCGGACCTGACGAAAGCCAGCAAGGAGAAGATCGCGCTCTCGCGGAAGACCAACCTCCAGTGGGCAACGGTGTACTCCTTCGCCGAATCGGCCAAGAAGGCCGGTCTCTACTGGGCGGGCACCGACGACGGCAACCTGCAGGTGTCGACCGACAGCGGCGCCACGTGGACGAACATCACGAACCAGTTCTACGACGCGGCGGGCAAGGTGAAGCCGGGCGTCAAGGGCGACGTGATTCCCTACGACCGATGGGTGAAACGCGTCGTGCCGTCGGCCCATGACGAGAAGACGTGTTACGTGGCGTTCAGCGGCTACCGGACTCACAACGAAGACAAGACGTGGCTCTACGTCACGAAGGATCTGGGCAAGACCTGGACCGACATCTCGGGCGGCATGCAGAACGCGATCTTCGACGTCGAAGAAGATCCGGCCAACGCCAACGTGCTCTACCTGGGCACCGAGAACGGCATCTGGGTGACGATCGACCAGGGCAAGAACTGGACGGCGTTCACTACGACGCAGCCGATCATGGTGATTCGTGACCTGGCCATCCAGAAGCGTGATCGCGAAATGGCCATCGGGACGTACGCTCGCGGGTTCTGGATTGCGGATATCGGGCCGATCAAGCAGTTCACGCCCGAGGTGTTCACATCGCCGGCATACCTCTTCGAGCCGACGGATGCCGTGAAGTGGAGCCGGTACGAGCGGCGGGGCGAGACGTTGGGCGAGATGGTCAAGGCCGACAACCCGCCGGTGGGCGCCAACCTCTACTACTACCTCGGCGCCGAGGCGAAGGCCGTCAAACTGACGATCAAGGACCTCGAGGGCGCCGTGCTGCAGGAGTATTCGCCCAGCGCCAAGAAAGGCCTGCAGAAGCTCTTCTGGAACCTCAGCCGCCAGGCTGCTCCAGGGGCGGCAGCGGCAGCACCTGCGGGCGGCGGCGGGCGTGGTGGTTTCGGCGCCCGCAACCTGATGGACCCAGGCGTCTACAAAGTGACGCTGACGGTGGACGGCAAGGAGATCGCCACGAAAAAACTAACCGTCCTGCCGGACCCGATGTTCAAGTAAGAAGGCAGTAGTAAGTAGTAAGTAGGCAGGCAGTGGCAGGGTGATGCGAGCGACCGTGGGGTCGTGACCTGTCTCGGGGGGAGGCGCCGCGGGCGTCTCCCCCCACTGTGTTTCTGACGCGTCCCGGCACGACTCCCGCCTGGTGTCGCCGATTGGTATAATCCCGGCCCAATCACGTTGATCGAGGGAACCTACCATGATGACAAGACGCTTGCTTCGGACTGGAATCGTCGTGCTGGCCGCCGGCCTGTTCCTGGCGACGAACGGCACCGATCGCTCCCCGCTGTCGGCCCAGGGCAACCGCTCCGCCGCGTCCTCTCCGGTTGACGCGATCAGGAACCTGCCGTGGCGCAACATCGGGCCCACCGCTCAGACCGGCCGCCTGTCGGTGGTCGTCGGCCTGCCCGGTGACGCCAACACCTGGTACCTGGGCGCGGCCGCCGGCGGCGTGTTCAAGACCACGAACAACGGCGTCACCTGGAAGGCGCTCTTCGACGGCCAGCCCAACCTGTCCATCGGCGCCATCGCCATCGCGCCGACAGACCCCAACGTCATCTACGTGGGCACGGGCGAGGCCAACCCCCGCAACAGCGCGTCGTTCGGCGAAGGCGTCTTCAAGTCCATCGACGCCGGTGAACACTGGACGCCCATCGGCCTGTCTGACACCGAAAAGATCTCGCGAATCGTCGTCGACCCGCGCAACGCCGACGCGGCCTACGTCTGCGCCCTCGGCCACGCCTGGGGACCGAATGACGAACGCGGCGTCTTCAAGACGACCGACGGCGGCCGCAACTGGAAGAAGATCCTGTACAAGAACGACCTCACGGGGTGTTCGGACCTCGACATCGATCCGACCAACGCGAACGTGGTCTACGCGGGCATGTACACCTTCCGCCGCCTCGCCTGGTCCTTCGATTCAGGCGGCGGCGAGACAGCCCTCTACAAGTCCACCGATGGGGGAGAGTCGTGGATCAGGCTGTCCGGGCCCGACGTGGCGCGCGGACTTCCCAAAGGACCGATGGACCGGATTGGCGTGGCCGTCGCCCGCAGCAATCCGAACATTGTGTACGCGATCAGCGAAACGACGGATGAAGGCACGATGTGGCGCAGCGACGACGCCGGCGTTTCGTGGCAGATGACCAGCAAAGACCGGAACATCGTGTTCCGCCCCTTCTACTACGCCGACATCCGCATCGATCCGAATCACCCCAACACGGTCTACGCGCTGGCCGGCGGCCTCTACAAGTCGGAAGACGGGGCCCGCAACTTCGTGCGCATCGGCTCATCCACCCACGGCGACCATCAGGGCATGTGGATCGATCCCGCCAACTCGAATCGTGTCCTCAGCGTGGACGACGGCGGATTCCAGGTGTCGTACGATGCGGGCAAGACCTTCGACATCCTGAACAACATCCCGTTCACGCAATTCTACAACGTGGCCTGGGACCTGCAGACACCGTACAATCTGTGTGGCGGGTTGCAGGATAACGGGTCGTGGTGCGGCCCGAGCCAGTCGCCGGGGCAACTGGGGACGATCAAAGCGGAATGGCAGAACATGGGCGGCGGCGACGGGTTTTTCGCCGTGCCCGACCTCAAGAGCCCGCACCTCGTCTACAACAACCTCCAGGGCGGTGTCATCAGCCTGACGGACCGCCGCACTGGGGCGTCATGGGGCATCAATCCGTACCCGGGAGGCATCGGGTCGGCCGGACAGTGGATGGAGCCGCAGAAGTACCGCTTCAACTGGAACGCACCCATCGTCCTGGCGCCCCACGACCCGAACATCGTCTACTACGGCGGGAACGTGCTGTTCCGGACGACGAACTACGGACAGTCCTGGGACGTGATCAGCCCCGACCTCACGACCAACGACAAGAGCAAGCAGCAGTCGTCGGGGGGCCCGATTGTCATCGACAACACCGCGGCCGAATTCCACTGCACGATTCTTACCATCGCGCCGTCGTCTCTCGACCCGCAGCTCATCTGGGTGGGCACGGACGATGGGAACGTGCAGGTGACGCGGGATGGGGGGAAAACCTGGAGCAATACGTTCGCGAGCGTGCCCGGGATCAAGGCTAACGCGTGGATCAACAAAATCGACGCGTCGCGTTTCGACAAGGGCACGGCGTACGTGTCGGCCAGCCACTGGCAGAGCGGCGACTACACGCCGTACTTTTTCAAGACCAGCGACTACGGCAAGACATGGACACGGATCACGAACGGACTGCCCGCCCGGGGCTGGTCGCACGTGATTCGCGAAGACCCGACGAACCGTGACCTTCTGTACGCCGGCACGGAAAACGGCCTCTATGCGTCGTGGGATCGCGGCGCCACCTGGGTCTCGATCCGCAACAACATGCCGGCCGTCCCGGTGCGCGATATCACCATCCACCCGCGGGACAACGACGTCATCGTCGCCACGCACGGGCGGGGCATCTACATCCTGGACGACGCGGCGCCGCTGCAGGAGATTGGGAAAGCGCTGAAGACCGAAGCGTACCTGTTCCCGGTGCGGCCGGTGATTCGGTGGGCGGGCGCGGCAGGGATGTTCCGGCAGAACGAACGCGACTGGATCGCGCCGAACCCTGCGGCCGGCGCGTACATCAACGTGTTCTTCGCGGCGGCGCCGAAAGAGCCGCTGACCATCACCGTGACGGACAAGAACGGCACGGTCGTGCGCACGTTGCGGAACCAGCGCGCGGTGGCCGGCGTGAACCGTTTCGTCTGGAATCTGCGTGCGGACAACCCGGCCGAACAGGCCGGCCCGCCGGCGGCCGCGATGGCCGGCATCTCTCCGGCCATGCTCGAGCGGTTCGGGTTCGGCAGTTTCGGCCCGTTCGTCCTGCCGGGCGAATACGTGGTGAAGGTGAAGACCGCCGCCGGCGAGTTGTCGAGCTCGTTCGGCGTCCGGCTCGACCCGCGTGTGGAGGTGAACCCGGCGGACCTGGCGGCCCAGCATGAGGCCGCGCTGAAGGTGCTGGGGATGCAGGCGCGGGTGAATGCGGTCATCGACAGAACCAGCGATCTGATTACCCAGTTGACGAGCCTTGACGGCGTGCTGGCGAAGCAGCGCCCGGTGCCGGCCGTGCGCGGACAGGTGAAGAAGGCCATCGACGCGCTGACGGCCTTCCGCGACACCGAAGTCACCCGGCCGACACCGGCGATGAATTACCGGATGTATCCCAGGCTGCGGGAGGATCTGCAGTCGCTCGGCGGGTACATCAATCGCGGGTTCAAGGCGCCGAACGCCGGCGAACTGGAGCGGATGAAGGACCTGGCTGTGCTCGTCGATCAGGCCGTCTCGAAGCTGAACGGGATGATTGCCGGCGACATCGCCGCCATCAACAAGGCGATGAACGCGAGTCCGCGGGTGCTGATCGAGCCCATCAAGAACTGACGAACGCCCGTCCCGCATCGCCACACCAGAAAGGGGGAACCGCAGCGTGCGGTTCCCCCTTCGTGGTATACACTCCGGGGCATGACGCGCTCGAATCTCACCATTGCCCTGCTTGTTGCCGCCGGCCTGGCTGCCGGCGCCGTTGCCATCGAATCCCGCGCGCCGAAACCGCTCCGGATCGAGGTGTCGTTCCCCGCGAGCCTGGAAACGAAGGCGCTCGATGGCCGTGTCCTGCTCGCCATCTCGCGGCGTGACACGCCGCCGCCGCTCAACGCGCAGATGACAGGCCCCGGCGCGCAGCCGATGTTCGGCGTCGACGTGAACGGACTGAAACCGGGCCAGGCGGCGGTCATTGACGGCGCCACGCGAGGCTGGCCCGTCGAGAGTCTGCGCGATCTGCCCCCCGGCGACTACTTCGTTCAGGCGGCGCTCAACGTCTACACGACGGTGACTCGTGCCGACGGCCACACGATCAAGGTCCATCTGGACCAGTGGGAAGGGCAACAGTTCCGGACGTCACCCGGCAACCTGTTGAGCCGTGTCGAGAAGGTCCGCATCGACCCGAAGGCGGGCGGCACGATCAAGGTTGTCCTGGCGACGAAGAACCCCCCCATCGAAACGCCGGCCGACACGAAGTACGTCAAGCACTTCAAGTTCAAGAGCGAGATGCTCAGCCGTTGGTGGGGCACCGACATCCACCTCGGGGCTGTCGTTGTGCTGCCTGAAGGCTGGGCCGAGCATCCCAACGCGAAATATCCCGTCATCTACAACCAGGGGCACTTTCCGCGGACCTTTGGTGGTTTCCGCGAGACGCCGCCGGACCCGGCTGCCACCGGGCGGATGCGGACCATGCAGGAAGGCGCCTACCGCTTCTACCAGGACTGGGTGGCCGGCAAGATGGGCCGCGTCATCATCGTCTTGATCCAGCACCCCACGCCCTATTACGACGATTCGTACGCCGTGAATTCCGCGAACAACGGCCCGTACGGCGACGCGCTCTGGCAGGAATTCGTGCCCCGCGTCGAGCGGCAGTTCCGCGGCATCGGCCAGCCGTGGGCCCGCATGACGTACGGCGGATCGACCGGCGGCTGGGAATCGCTGGCGTGGCAGGTCTTCTATCCCGACCAGTTGAACGGCACGTGGACGTTCTGCCCCGACCCGGTGGACTTCCGGTACTTCCAGCTCGTCAACATCTATGACGACGACAACGCGTTCTATCCGAACAGCGAGTGGAAGAAGACGCCGTCACGGCCGTGGTCGCGCGGGCTCGACGATCAGACGATGAACTCGCAGTTCGATGCGAGCCGGTACGAAGAGGTGCTGGGCACACGCGGACGGTCGGGCCAGCAGATGGACATCTTCATGGCGGTCTTCGGCCCGGTGGGGACCGACGGCTACCCGAAACTGCTCTACGACAAGTGGACGGGAGTCATCGACAAGTCCGTCGCGGCGTACTGGCGGGAGCACTACGACCTGCGCCACATTCTCGAGCGTGACTGGAAGACGCTCGGCCCGAAACTCGTCGGGAAGCTGCACATCTACATGGGGGACCAGGACACGTTCCTGCTCGAAGAGGCCACGTTCAAACTGCAGGAGTTCCTGGAGAGCACGACAGATCCCTACTATGGCGGATCGTTCGACATCGGCAAGCGGCAGCCTCACTGCTACTCGGGTATTCCGGAGTTTCCCGGGCAGCGGGCTGAGCAGCGAATTCTCCCGAAAATGGTTCAGCGGATGCTGATGACCGCGCCGGCGGGGGCCGACCTGTCGTGGAGGTACTGACGGCTGACGGAATGGCGGGGGCTGCTACTCGTAGCGCATGGCCTCGACCGGCGACAACCGCGCGGCCTTCAGTGCCGGATAGAGCCCGAACACGAGCCCGATGCAGGCCGCCGCGCCCATGGCCACGGCCAGCGTCTGCCACGTCACCGCGGCGTACACGTGCGCCAGGGTGCGCGCGCGCATAATTGCGGTCACCAGATACGCGCCGCCGATGCCCGTGACCGCGCCGATGATGGCGCCGGCCATGGAGATCACCACGGACTCGGCCAGGAACTGCACGACGATGTCGCGGCTGCGGGCTCCTGCGGCCTTACGCACGCCGATTTCCTTGGTGCGTTCCGCCACCGACGCCAGCAGCACGTTCATGATGCCGATCCCGCCGACGATGAGCGAGATGGCGGTGAAGGCGCCCATGAGGATCTTGAAGACGAGAATGCCCTGATTCATCAGGAGCAGGCGGTCCAGGCCGGTTGTCGCGAGCGTGATCTGCTTGCGTCCGAGCCAGTCGGGGTTGCGGCGGGATGCCCAGGCCTCCGCGTCGGACTTGATGGCGAGCACGTCTTCCACCCGCGGGGCATTCAACGTCAGAACCCGGGCGCGCGGCGTGGGCGCTGGTACCATGAGCGTTTCCGCCCGGGAGAAGGGGACGGTCACCGTCAGGAACCGCTCGCCGGCGAACGGTTCCTGGATGCCGATGATACGAAGCGCCCCGCCCTCGAAGGGGACCTCGGTGCCAAGCGCGGCTTCGGGCTGACGTTCGCCGGCCAGTTGGATCGCCAGTTGAAAGCCGATGACGGCAACAGGGGCTCCGCCGGACAGTTCGTCGGTCGTGAAGGCCCGCCCGCGCCAGAGGCGCAGCCCCATCCGGCCCGGATTCGCGGCGGCCAGGCCGGCGACGAGCGTCGCGCGTGGCTCGCCGCGCAGCGTCAGGGGACCCGTCCCTTCGACCCGCAGCAGCACTTCCGTGTCAGCCGAAACCGCGCCTGCCAGGCTGTCCATGTCGTCCGTGGTGAATCGCGGGAACTCCGTCCTGGGCACCTGCAGGCCGTCCACCGTTTCATTGGTCCGTGCCAGCACGGTCACCGACTGCATGCCGCGTTGTTCGATCTGCTGGCGCGCAAACCGCTCGGCCCCGTCACCCACCGACAGTACGGCGACCAGGGAGGCGGCGCCCATGACGACGCCCAGCGTCGAGAGGAACGTGCGCATCGGGTTGGCGCGAAGGGTCTGGAGACCGACCCGCATCGACATGGGAAGTGCCTGACGGCTCATGGCCATGTTGATTCTAACGAGGGACACGGGCAGAAAGTTCAGACAGAGATAAGATGGTCACGCCGCCCTGCACAGGCGGACTCATCATCATGTTGATCACTCACGTTGCCGACGCCGTTGGTCGATGGGTCATCCGGGAGGCCCACGATCTTGGGGACCGGGTCGAGTTTCTGGGCCGAACGGTCCTCGCGCTGGGGAGACTCGTGCTCGGCCGCTCGTCGCGGTTCAACCTGCGCCTCGTGAGCACCCTGCAGGATGCCGGCGTGGAGACACTGCCCGTGGTGGCCCTGTTCGCCATCGCCAGCGGCTCGGTCCTGACGCTGGTGACGACGCAGCAACTCGAGAGGCTCGGGGTCCCGCTCTTCACGCCGACACTCGTGGGCACCGTCGTGGTGCGGGAACTCGGTGCGCTGATGGCCGGCATCGCCATGGCGGGCCGGGTCGCTTCGGCCTTTGCTGCCGAGGTTGCCACGGCGATGACGACCGGGGAAGGCGCAGAACTGCGCACGGCAGGGACGGACCCCGTTGACGTACTGGTGGCTCCTCGTGTCCTGGCCCTGGTGCTGTCCGGCCCCCTCCTGGTGGCCTACGCCAATGCGTTGGCGCTCCTCGGCGCGACGGCGGTGGGGGCCGGACTGCTGGGGTATCCGGTGCAGCACTACACGGCCACGATCCTGTCGGCGCTGACCTTCAAACACGCGGTCGCCGGGCTGGTGAAGGGAGCGGTCTTCGGCTTCGTCGCCGGGCTTGCCGGGTGCTACCATGGCTTCCACAGCGGAAGGGGCAGCGCGGCCATCGGCCGCACCGTGAGGAACGCCGTGGTGGCTGCGGCCGTGCTCGTGGCGCTCACGGACATGGCTCTGGCGTTCATCTTCAGGTGGATCAGGCTCTGACCGGAGCCGGGACGAGGGAGACTAGCCGTGACGACGGAACTTCGTCCACGCATTGTCGGAATCTTCACCCTGGTTGGGCTGGCGCTGATTGTGGTCGGCCTTGCCGCGATCGGCCCCGGCCGTCTCTTCTCTCAACACCGCACGTTTGTCGTGTTCTTCCCGAACCCGGTCAGCGGCCTCAAAGACGGCGCCCCCGTCACGTTCCGCCAGACCCCAATGGGCCAGGTGCGCGACGTCGAACTGGTCTTCACTGGCCGGGGCATGGAGACGGAGGTCAAAGTGATCGCCGATGTCCGGAAAGGCGCGCTCCGCGACATCGCCGGCAAGGCCGCCATCGTCGACCTGTCCGACGCGGAATTCATTGAGACGCTTGTGCAGGCCGGCCTCCGGGCGGCGGTCCATTCCTCCAGTCCCATCGCCGGCCAGAAGTCGCTCGACCTGGACTTTCATCCGGAGCGCCAGGCGAGGTTCTCGGGCATTCCCATGCCGTACCCGGAGGTTCCGACCGGACCCTCCAGCCTGAGGCTCGTACAGGACAGACTCGAGGAAGCTCTCGACAAAGCCGCAGACATTCCCGTGACCGACGTCGTACTCCAGTTGCGGACCACGCTGGAGAGCGCGCAGACGTTTCTCGACAGCGGCAACCTCAAGGGCGCGCTGGGTGACCTGCGCCGCGGCCTTCAGACGGCCGACCGGGCACTGACCCGGGCAGAACGCACGCTCGACGGCATGGATGCCATGGTGGGCAACGTCCAGACGACCCTGACGGGCGTGGACAAGACGCTGGAAGGCCTGAATGCCACGTTCGACCGGATCGACCGCACGCTCGCAACCGTCGATCGCACGCTCGGCACCGTGGACCGCAACGTCGATCGGACGGCTGACACCCAGCACGAGGCTGCCAAGACCCTGGACGAGATGAACGAACTCGTCCGCTCGATACGCCACCTGGTGGAAACGCTGCAGCGGAATCCTGAGGCGTTGTTCCTGGGCAAACCCGCTTCCGAGAAGAAGAAGTGATGCGATCAGGCGTTGTCATCGGCCTGGTGCTCGCCGCGGCGGTTGCCTCAGGCGGCTGCCTGCTCAAGCGCTCGCCGGCGTCGCGCACGTTTGTGCTCGATCCCACCGAGGCCCGCACCGACGGCGCGACGTCGGGCCCGGCGGTGGCGGTCGTTGGTGTCGCGAAGGTATCGGTGCCGGACTGGCTCGATCGGCCGCACATTCTGGCGCGCGCCGCGAACGGCGAGATCGTTGCCGACGATTTCTCCCGGTGGGGCGAGCCCCTTCCACGAGGCATGCAGCGGGTGCTGACGGAGAATCTCGCTGCCCTGCTTCCCGAGCGCAGGATCCTCGCCGAACCGATCTCGCCGCGCCTCCCCGTCGACTACCGTGTCGAGGTCACCACCGTCGACGTGGCGAGACAGGCTGACGGGACCGTGCTCGTCGAAACACGCTGGGACGTGATCGGCGGGAAGGGCGACGCCCTGGTGCGGCGCCGGTCCTCCGATCGGGGGCGATCGGCTGCACCAGGGGCGCAGGGTGTGGTGGTTGGCCTGAACGAAGCCCTCGCCACGCTGAGCCGCGAAATTGCTGACGCGATTCGCACGCTGCCCCCTCCGCCGGCCGCCACTCGCGAACGTGAGCCGTCAGGACTGTCCCGCCCGGACTGAACTCCCCCTCTGGAGGAACCTGGAGATGAGACGCCCCGTGTTGTGCCTCGTCCTGCTTGCCGGCGTGTGTCTCGCCTGGTGGCCCGGATCTCTGTCTGCCGCGTCGCCGCCCCGGCAGCCGGCGCCCGTCCTCTGGTACACCCACCCCGCCGAGAAGTGGGAGAACGCCCTGCCCGTGGGCAACGGGCGGCTGGGCGCGATGGTTTTCGGCCGCACGGACGAAGAGATCCTCCAGCTCAACGAAGACACGTACTGGTCGGGCGGGCCGTACTCGACAACCGTGCCTGGCGGTCATCAGGCCCTGCCAGAGATCCGGGCGTTGCTCTTCGACGGTCAGCTCATCAAGGCCCACCGTCTCTTTGGTCGTCATCTGATGGGCTACCCGGTCGAGCAGCAGAAGTACCAGTCGCTGGGCAATCTCGTGCTGACCTTCCCCGGTGGCGGCGCGGTCTCGAACTACCGCCATCAACTCGACCTCGACACCGCCATTGCCACGACGACGTACGAACGCGGAGGCGTGCGGTACCGGCGCGACGTGTTCTGCTCGCCCGTCGACCAGGTCATCGTCGTGCGGATCGTGTCCGAACCGGCGGGCCGGGTCTCTGTGGATGTGCAACTGCGCGGCGATCGGAACCAGGCACACTCGAACTACGCGACCGACTACTTCCGCATGGACGGGGACGGCCCCCAGGGACTGGTGCTGCGGGGCAAGTCCGCGGACTACCTGGGCGTGGCTGGGCGCCTGCGCTTCACGGCCAGACTGCGCGCGGCAGCCGAAGGCGGCTCGACGGTGATCGACGACGACCGTATGGTCATCCGCAACGCGACCACCGTCACGGTGCGCCTCGCGGCAGCCACGAACTTCGTCAACTACACAGACGTCAGTGGTGACGCCGACGCGCGAGTCGACGCCACGATGGCGGCCGCGCAGGCGCGAACCTACGAGACGATCCAGGCCGCGCACGTCGCCGAACACCAGCGCCTGTTCCGGCGCGTCGCCTTCAACCTCCCTGCGACGCCGCACGCCGCGCTGCCGACGGACGAACGCCTCCGGACGTTCGATGGCGCCAACGATCCGTCGCTGGCGGGCCTCCTGTTCCAGTACGGGCGGTACCTGCTCATTTCGTCGTCCCGGCCCGGCACCCAGCCCGCCAACCTCCAGGGCATCTGGAACAAAGACATGAATCCCATGTGGGATTCGAAGTACACAACGAACATCAACACGGAGATGAACTACTGGCCCGCCGAGGTCGGTAACCTGAGCGAGCTGGCTGAGCCGCTCTTCCGGATGATCCGCGAGCTGACGGACCAGGGTGCCGGTGTCGCGCGCGAACTGTACGGCGCGGGCGGATGGGCGTTCCACCAGAACACCGACATCTGGCGTGTCGCGGCGCCGATGGACGGGCCGAACTGGGGCGGGTTCGCCACGGGCGGCGGATGGCTGGCCACCCATCTCTGGGAGCACTACCGGTTCACCGGAGACAAGGGGTTTCTGGCGGAGTACTACCCGGTGTTGCGGGGATCGGCCGAGTTCTTCCTCGACTTCCTGGTGCCGCATCCGACCTACGGATGGCTGGTCACCAACCCGTCCACGTCGCCCGAGAACTTCCCGCTGGCACCCGGAAACAACCGGTTCTTCGACGAAGTGACGGGCTCGATGAGCAACGGCACGGCGCTGGTGGCGGGGTCGGCCATTGACACCCAGATCGTGGGTGACGTCTTTGCCGCGGTTGCCGATGCGGCCGAGGTCCTCGGCATCGACCAGGAGCTGCGTGCCAGGGTCCTCGACGCGCGGTCGAAGCTCGCGCCGATGCGAATCGGCATGAAGGGCGACCTCCAGGAATGGCTCGAGGACTGGGGCCAGCGAGAACAGAGCCACCGGCACATCTCCCAGCTCTACGGGCTGTTTCCGGGCAGCCACATTTCACCCCGGCGGACACCAGACCTGGCTGCCGCCAGCCGCGTCGTGCTGGAACAGCGGGGCCTCGTGGGCAACGGCTGGGCCTCGGCGTGGAAAGCCGCCAGCTGGGCGCGCCTGCTCGACGGCGACAAGGCGATGGAGAACGTCGTCTACGCGGTCAAGACCTACACGACCGACAGCCTGTTCTCGATCTGTTCGCGCGCCCTGCAGGTGGACGGTGCGTTCGGCATGACGGCGGCATTGGCCGAACTGGTCCTGCAGTCCCACGAACACGAACTGGCGCTATTGCCGGCGTTGCCCGCCGCGTGGCCGGCTGGCCAGGTGGCCGGGCTCAGGGCCCGGGGAGGTTTCGACGTGGCGCTCGCCTGGGAGCGCCACCGCCTGACTCGTGCCGAAATCACTTAGCGGCTGGGCGGCACCTGCCGTGTCCGCACCGGAGCGCCTGTCCGCGTGAGGGCCGGCGGAAGACCCGTGGCGACCTCGCAACCCGCCCCGGGCGTCGTTGAGTTCACAACCCACGCCGGCGGGATCTACGTGCTGACGCCGGAACGGGAGTGACGCCCGGCGGCCGGATCCCTCAGAACACCCGCGTGACCCGAGGCGGGCGTGCGTCGATCCTGAAGATGTTCAGGGCCGACGTGGCGCTCACGTTGAGACGCTGGCCGAAACACGTCACGGTGCCGGCGACGGGCACCGTGGGGTCGATCGGCATCACGGTCACGAACGACGCGCCAGACGGAGCCGGGATCACGTTGAGGTAGGCCCCCTCCAGCCGGCCGCAGGGCGAGGGGAGACCCAGCGACCCGACGGCGGCGGCCAGCCGGTCGGGGTCCTGCGGAATGTCGAATCGTGGCGTCGCGGCGATCGACACCCGCTCGCCTTCGGTCGTGCGCGTTGTCACCGCGTTGGTGAAGTGCACGGGAAATCCTCTCGCCAGCAACTGCCTGACGAGCGCCACGGCCGCAGCCGGCATCACGGTGGCGTGGGGCAGGACCAGCGCCCGATAACGCTCCGATCGGATGCGGAGCGTGTCCCCCTCCAGCACGCCCTCCCCGAGCAGGGCCGGCGAGATGGCGTCGCTCTGCAGGCCCAGCGCGGGCATCACGCCGATGAGCCGGTGGACATCGTTGACCATGGCTGGCGCCGGTCCCCCAGCGGCCGTGAGGACGGCCGACACCGGAAACACCACGGCGACGTCGGCCGACGCCGGCACGAACCCGGTGATGCCGAGCACCTTCCGGTTTCGTTCATTGAACCCCGCCGCCAGCGCCCACGAAGAATGGTTGGGGAACCCCGGCCCGAAGCTGCGGTCAGCACCGATCACGCCGGTGTAGCCGTAACAGTGCGCAATCCACTCGGTTGAGAACGCCGCCATCAGGTCGTTCCAGTAGACCGGCACCTCGTCGCCGAACTCCACGCCCCACGTGTTGTAGTACGCCCGTCCGCTCCGGGAGAACTTGGCCAGGCTCTTGGCGATCACGAGGCGCGACGCGTCCACGTACCGATCCATGAGGCTGGCGGTGAAGTATTTCTCGAACCCGCCGGAGGTGTCGGTGTACCCGCCGTCCACGGCGTCCAGGCCCCGCCAGAGATCCCCTGCGCCGGCATAGGCGTCGTCAGGCAGCCAGTGCCAGGTGTGATGGATACCCATTCGCAGCGGCCCGTACGCGCGTTCTCCGCGTTCGAGCAACCGGCGTTGGCCGCCGAAGACGTAGTCCATCAGCAGGTTGAAGTAGTCGTGCCGGACCCGAATCTGGCTGTCGTCGTCGAGCGCCAGCGGCAGGGCGTACAGCACGTCTTCGAGCCGGTAGCCGTACTTGCGGGCGAAGTCCTCGTAGACGTTCCGGCCGATCGCGTAGTGGCCGAACTGGAAGTAGTACCCGGGTTCGTCCCACCAGAATCCGTCCAGTTCCAGGCCCTGTGCCTTGTAGGTATCGACGTGCGCCAGGAACTCGCGTTCGTGTTCCGGCGCGTCATAGGCGTACATGTTCGTGTCGAAGCGGGGAAACGCGAACACGAACCACTCGCCGGCCGGCAGGTCTGCGCGCCCGAACACTTCGATGTAGTTGAAGGCCCGGTTGACGAACAGGCGATGGCTGGACGTGATGTCACGCAGCGAGGCCCGCACCACGCGCCCGCCGTCGCGGCGGTACGCGTACACTCTCTCGACGGAGACCGGATTGAGCCACAGGCTGACCTCCGTGAGCATGTGCAGGTCGCGTCGCGCGGGGTAGTTGTAGCGCAGCGAATACCGCCCGTCGGTCACCCGCGTTTCGTTCAGCAGGGCGGTGTCGGGATTGGCGCCCGGCTCGACGGTCAGCTTCGTCTGGAACTCACGGTTCACCATCAGCAACTGCGCCCCAAAGCCGGTCTTGCGCACGATGTGCGTGGCACCGAAGCGGGGGTCGGCGCCCCAGACGAACTCCAGCCCGCGTTCGCGGCAGAGCCGGCTGGCGAAGGCGGCGGCGGCGGTCACCTCGGGATCGAACAGGTTGTACCGGGTGGCCCGCACCATGGCGTACACGCTGCCGTAGCCGGCGGCGGCGATGTCGTCGATCTCGCGGGTCATCAAGGCCCGGTCGTCGATCTGGCGGTCGGTCCAGGTCCAGAACAGGGGGAAGACGACCGTGTGGCGGGCAGGGCCGGGAACCTGCGGGTCGGCGGCAGCCCACAACCAGGTTGACGACACGACCAGCAGCAGGCACACGATTCGCTTCACCATGACCGCCCCTCCTCGTCTGATCAGCTCATGCGCTGGCGCGCACTCGCGGGCCCGGCGACATGGCCGTCGTCAGTCAAGGACGGGATGATGACACAGGAACAGGCATCCGGGAACGACGCGACGGCGTGCCGGGGTCAGGCCGCCTGGTGGGCGCCCCCTGCGGCGAGTTCGGCGCCCAGGTCTTCGAGCAGGACCTCGAGTTCAGCCAGCAGGACTTCTCCCGTGAGCAGCATGGCGGATTCGGGCAGGACGGACAGCAGGAGCGACGGATCAGCCGTCAATCCCAGACCTGCCTTGTGGCAGGCCTGGTTGGCGAGTCGTACCAGGAGCAGGGCGACGTTGGTGGGATCGGGATCCGTTAGATGGTGGTCGCGTACGATGGCCCCGTACACGTCCGGGATGCCCCAGCCCTGGACGAGCTGATACCCCTGGGTGGTGTGCGCGACGTCGAGCAGTTCCAGGATGAATGGCTCCGGCGTCTCGAGCGGCTCCTTCGACCTGGCGACCATCTCGTCGAGCACGCGTACCAGATACAGCTTGCCGATGTCGTGCATCAATCCGCCAACGAACGCTTCCTGCTCGACGCCTCGATGACCGAGCCGGCGTGCGAGCCACTCGGACGCCTGCGCGCACGCCGTCGCGTGCGTCCACAGGCGCGTCATGATGGCGCGGAGGCCCGGGTGATGCGCGTGGTAGCGGTTTCGCTCAGTGGCGAGTACGACGAGCCGGGCAACCTGCACCAGGCCGAGGCGGAAGATGGCGCCCTGCACCGTGGTGACCGGCGAAAGGCCGCCGTAGAACGCGGAGTTCGCCGCGCGAAGCACTTCGGCTGCGAGTACCTGGTCTGACTGGACCAGCGCTTCGACATCGGCCGGCCGCACGCTCTCGCTCTGGACTGCGGCCATCAAACCCGTCGCCACGGGACTGACTACGGGCAAGGTGACGCCGTGCTGAGCGGCAAACGTGCCGATCTGTTCGAGGAGGGGAGTTCCAACAGTCATCACATCACTCCGAGCAAGCGACGCAATTCAAGGACCGGTCGCGGCTTCATCAGCCTCGGCAGGCACCGGATCAGTTCTTCGTGCGTGGTCTGACCCTGGGCGGCTTTCAGAATTCCGTCCTCGATGAGCGTGACGAGGCCGCTCGTCTGCGCGCTGATGCGCCGGATCTCGTACGACGTCCGCTTTTCCAGCACGGCTTCCTTGACCGCTTCGTTGAGAACCAGCACCTCGAAGACGGCCAGTCGTCCCTGGTATCCCTGGTGGCGGCACGCCGCACACCCGCGCCCGACCTTGAACGTGACACCCGCGATGTCACGCGGCTCGTACCCGAGCCGGCCGATTTCGTGCGGGCTCAGCGTGTGGTCCTCCGCGCATTCGGGACAGACCCGCCTGACGAGGCGCTGCGCCACGACACTGACGACAGTCGAGGAGATGAGGAACGCCTCGATGTTCATGTTCAGGAGACGCAGCAGGCCTCCGATCGAGTCTTCCGTATGGAAGGTCGTCAGCACCTTGTGGCCCGTCAGGGCAGCCTGGATGGCCGTCTCGGCGGAGAACAGGTCCCGAATCTCGCCGATGACGATGACGTCGGGATCCTGCCGCACGATGTGCTTCAGGGTCTCTTCGTACGACAGGTTGATCCGGGAATTGATGGAGCACTGGGAGATCCCGTCAATGACGTACTCGACGGGGTCCTCGGCCGTGATGATGCTGGTGCGCGCGTTGTTGAGGTGGTTGACCGACGCGTAGAGCGTCGTGGTCTTGCCCGATCCAGTCGGTCCCGTGATGATGATCACGCCGCTGGGCGCCTCGAGCGCATCCTCCAGGTAACGCTGAAGCATACGCGGCGCCATGTTGATCTCGTCGATGTTGAGCAGCGTCTCGCGGTTGTTCAGGAGCCTGAGGACGATCTTCTCCCCATGGATGGTGACGTAGAAAGACGCCCGGATGTCGACGTTGCCGCGGGGCGACTCGTACAGGATCCGCCCGTCCTGGTGGCGGCGGCGTTCACCAATGTCGGCCTTGGCCAGGACCTTCAGACGGCTGGACAGACTCGCGGCCGCTTCAGCCGGAAACTCCTTGTACGGGACCAGGACGCCGTCACGGCGGAACCGCACGCGCAAGCGATCGCCGAACGGTTCGATATGAATATCGCTTGCACGCTCGCGTACGGCATCCGCGAGCATGGTCTCGGCCAGCGCGACCGTTCCGGTGTCGCCGACGCCGCCGACCTGCCGGCTGACCATCTCCAGCCGATCGATGGCGGCTTCCACCGCCCGCCGGGCCGCGATGCCGACCAGCACCTGGCTGCCGAACACCCGCTTCGCGGATGTCACGGCGACCTCGTCATGAGGGCGCGCAAAGGCGACGAGCACCGCACCGTGATCGACGCGGATCGGCACGGCTTCGTGCGAGCGCATCCATCGAGTTGGCACCTGTTTGGCCAATTGGGCGTCGACCACGCACTCCGAGACCGGGACATGGATGAATCCCAGCTGGAACGCGAGCACCTCGAACACCTCATGCTCGGAGACCAGGTCGTTGTCGATCAGGATCGCGCCGAGCTTGGTGCCGGGCCGGCTCTTCTGGAGGGCGATGGCCAGCTTGAGATCGGAGGTGGTCAGATAACCGAGTTCGACGAGCAGATCCCCCAGGCGCACGGAAACCCGCTGCGTCTGGAGACACTCCCGCATCTGGGCTTCGGTCACCATCCGCAGATCACGCAGCACCCGGGTGAACGACCGGGGCGACGGGAGTTTGGCCTGGACCCTCCGCGCGTGGGTGACCTGCTCGGGCGTCAGGTACCCGGTGTCGACGAGCACCTGTGCCACGGCCATCCCCGCCGTCGAGTCAGTTTCGACGGTAGCGCCCACCTGTGGGGCGGCCACGGCCGCCCGGGGGGCAGGTTCGGACGAGTTGGCGGTGTCAGGCGCGGCACTCATGTATCAATAATGCTCCAGCGATAGAATCGGCATGCTGGGAGGGAGCGTGAGGACGGAAGCAGGACCCGGCGTGGCGACGGGTCTGGCCGCGCCTGGACTAGGCGAACGGCTGCGGGCCGCGGGCCTTGAACCGCGTGCCGAGGCGGTACCGCGAGCCTGGATGGACGCAGCGCACGAACGTCACAAGCCGGCCGTCGGACCACGTGCGCCGGGTCAGCACCAGGCACGGCTCCTTGGGCCGGATCTGGAGCAGGCGCGCTTCTTCTTTGGTCGGCCTCGCGGCATCAACCACGTGTTCCACCTCGTCCAGGGGAACCACGTTCAGCAGGTACGCCGATGGAGGAACCCGGCGGAAGTCCTGGGCGATGAACTCCGGCACGACACGGGGGTTGACGAATCGATCTTCGAGCTGGACGGCGACGCCGTTTTCGCGGTGCACGCAGACCGAGTGGAATACGGCGTCTCCCGTTTTCAGTTCCAGCGCGGCCGCCACCTCGAGCGTGGCCGTCTCGCGGACAACCCGGATGACATCGCAGTCGTACTTGTGGCCCCGGGCGCGGATCTCGTCCGCGATATTGGCAACACGAAGCAGGCCTGACTGCGGTTTGTCCTCGCCCACAAACGTGCCGACGCCGGCCACCCGGACAAGTTCGCCGGCATCGGCCATCTCGCGCAGGGCGCGGTTGACCGTCATGCGCGAGATGCCCATGACGGCCACGAGTTCGTGCTCTGATGGCACACGCTGCCCGGGTTTCCAGCGGCCGCAGCGGATGCCGGCGCGCAGGTGGTCCTTCACAGCCTGATACCGCGTCCTGGATCCTGGCGACGCGGCCGGCCGGGGTGCCGCTGGGTGCTTGGGCATCTTATGATCTCGCGGAACCCCGGACCTGCCTTCGACTGCGCTCAGGCCAGGGAAGGTCCGGGGCTACGTACCGAAGGTCCGGGGTGTCCCTCCCCTGCGCACCGACAGTCCGGGCTACGGCAACATCGGCAGACGCAGGCCGTTGGCGCGGGCGCAGGCGCGAGCCTGCTCGTAGCCGGCGTCGGCATGGCGCATCACGCCGGACGCCGGGTCGTTCCAGAGCACGCGCGCCAGGCGGCGGTCCGCTGCCTCGGTGCCGTCGCAGACAATCACCACGCCGGCGTGCTGCGAGTACCCCATGCCGACGCCGCCGCCGTGATGGAAACTGACCCACGTCGCCCCGCCGGCGGTGTTCAGCATGGCATTGAGCAGCGGCCAGTCCGAGACGGCGTCCGAGCCGTCCATCATGCCCTCCGTCTCGCGGTTGGGGCTCGCCACGGATCCGGTATCGAGGTGGTCCCGCCCGATGACGATCGGCGCCGTGAGCTCGCCGGAACGGACCATGGCGTTGAAGGCCAGGCCGGCGACATGACGTTCTCCCAGGCCCAGCCAGCAGATCCGCGACGGCAGGCCCTGAAACGCGATGCGCGCGCCGGCCATGTCGAGCCAGCGCTGTACGCCGGTGTTGTCGGGGAACAACTCTTTCAGCTTGGCATCCGTCCGGCGGATGTCTTCGGGGTCGCCCGACAACGCGACCCAGCGGAATGGCCCCTTGCCGTCGCAGAAAAGCGGCCGGACGTACGCCGGCACGAACCCGGGGAATGCAAAGGCATCGTCAACGCCGAAGTCTTTGGCCACCTGGCGAATGTTGTTGCCGTAGTCCACCACCGGGATGCCCATGCCTTTGAAGGCGAGCATCGCCTGCACGTGGATCGCACAGCTGCGTCCGGCGGCGGTCTTCAACGCGTCGTGCTCGCCGGGCTGGACCTGCGCCAACCGCCACCGCTCGAGCGTCCATCCGGTGGGCAGATAGCCGTTGACCAGATCGTGCGCACTCGTCTGATCCGTCACCAGGTCGGGCCTGAGGCCGCCTGCCCTGGTGCGTGTCACCAGCGCAGGCAGGATCTCGGCCGCGTTTCCGAGCAGCCCCACCGACACGGCTTCTCTCTTCGCGCAGTGCTCCCGCACGCGTGCCAGCGCGTCGTCCAGGTCCCGGGCCTGCTCGTCGAGATAGCGCGTCCGGAGGCGGGCGGCGATCCGCGCCGGATCGCATTCGATGACGAGCGACGTCGCACCGGCGAAACTGGCCGCCAGCGGCTGGGCGCCGCCCATGCCGCCAAGGCCGGCCGTCAGAATCCACCGGCCGGACCAGTCGCCGCCGTAGTGCTGGCGGCCCGCCTCCATGAAGGTCTCGTACGTCCCCTGCACGATGCCCTGGCTGCCGATGTAGATCCACGAACCGGCCGTCATCTGACCGAACATGAACAAGCCCTTGCGGTCCAGTTCGTGGAAGTGCTCCCACGTCGCCCACTTCGGCACGAGGTTCGAGTTGGCCAGCAGCACACGCGGGGCATCGGCGTGGGTCTTGAACACCCCGACGGGTTTGCCCGACTGGATGAGCAGCGTGTCATCGTCTTCCAGCGTCCGGAGCGACGCCAGAATCGCATCAAAGCACGCCCAGTTACGGGCCGCGCGCCCGATGCCCCCGTAGACGACAAGAGCCTGGGGATTCTCGGCGACCTCGGGGTCCAGGTTGTTCTGGATCATGCGATACGGGGCTTCGGTCAGCCAGCTCTTGCAGCTGAGCGTCGTGCCTCGCGGGGCGCGAATCACGCGGGTCTCGTCACGTCTGGGATCAGTGCTCATGGTCGTGCCTCGTCGTGTGCATGTCGGGTCTTGCCGGTTGCGGTCAGGAACTCGGGAGCAGCGCGCGCACGCCGTCAGGCAGCGGAGCCTCCAGCGCCCACTCCGTCATGGTTTCGATATCAGGCGCGAAGAACCGATCCCGATCGTACGGCGCGACGCGTGTGCGAATGCGGTCCACCTGTGCCTCCAGCACCTCCGACGACCGGAGGGGCCGGTGGAACTCAATGCCCTGGACCGCTGCGGCAGCTTCGATGCCGACGATGGTGGCGGTGTTCGTGACCATGTCGCCCAGGCGCCGCGCACCGTTGGTGGCCATCGAGACGTGATCCTCCTGATTGGCCGACGTCGGCAGGCTGTCGACACTGGCCGGGTGCGCCAGGCTCTTGTTCTCGGAGGCCAGCGCCGCGGCCGTCACGTGGGCGATCATGAAGCCGGAATTGATGCCGCCTTCGTTGACCAGGAACGCCGGGAGGCCGCTGAGGTTGGCGTCCACGAGCAGCGCGATGCGGCGTTCGCCCAGGGCGCCGATCTCCGCGATCGCCAGCGCGATGATGTCGGCGGCGAACGCCACCGGCTCCGCGTGGAAGTTGCCGCCCGAGACGACCTCCTCGGTGTCGGCAAATACCAGGGGATTGTCGGATGCGGCATTCGCCTCGATTTCCAGCACCTGTGCGGCGTGGCGCAGATTGTCGAGGCAGGCGCCCATCACCTGCGGCTGGCAACGAATCGAATACGGGTCCTGCACGCGGCCGCAACTGACGTGCGACCGGAGGATGGCGCTGCCCGCGATCAGGGCACGGAACGTCCCGGCCACATCGATCTGCCCGCGTTGCCCGCGCGCGGCGTGAATGCGGGCGTCAAATGGCGCGACGGAGCCCTTGATCGCCTCGAGCGACAAGGCGCCGGCAACCACCGCCGCGCCGAACACGTCTTCCGCCGCGAACAGTCCGGCCAGCGCGAGGGCGGTCGATACCTGGGTGCCGTTCAGGAGCGCGAGGCCTTCCTTGGGCTCGAGCGTGAACGGCCGAAGGCCGGCGGCGGCAAGGCCCTCGGTTGCCGGGACCACGCGGCCGTCCACGGTGACCGTGCCGACGCCGAGGAGGGTGGCGGCCATGTGCGCGAGCGGCGCCAGATCGCCCGAGGCGCCGACGGAGCCCTTGGACGGGATATTGGGCAACACGCCGGCGTTCGCCAGCGCGAGGAGCGCCTCGATGACCTCCCACCGAACGCCGGAATGCCCGCGCGCCAGACTGACGGCCTTGAGGGCAAGGATGAGGCGAACGACCGGTCCTGCGAGCAGCGGACCCGTGCCCACGCTGTGCGACAGCACGAGGTTGGTCTGCAGTTCCGTGAGCCGCGCCGGCGGGATGACGGTCTGCGCCAGCTTCCCGAACCCGGTATTCACGCCGTAGACCACGCGGCCGTCCCTGACGATGGCCTGGACGGTTTCCCGGGAGGCCTCGACGGCGGGGCGGGCAGCGGGATCGATGGTGAGGAGGTCGTGCCGGGCGTAGAGGCGTCGCAGATCCGCCAGGGTGACCGAGCCGGGTGTCAGCCTGAAGCGCGAAGGGTCAGCCGTCATGCGGTCTCCTGTCTATACAACTATATACAGGTCGCCCGAACTGCACAATCGCCACGCTCGGCCTCCGCCCCCCGGCTCACAGGTCCCGCCTGGTGAACACCACGCAGGCGACCGCCGCGCCTGCCAGGCTGATGCCCAGCAGCGTCAGGACGTCCCCGATCCGCAACGCGCTGCCCATCACGAGGTCGAGCGGGGAGTAGTAGTGGAACGGCGACGCCCACGCAGCGTAGCGGACCGGCGCCCAGACCCGCGCCAGGTAATCCACGAGCAGCGTGACGAGAGCCGCCATGCCCACGATGGACGTGACCTGTGCTCGTGTGCGGCTGGCGGCGGCCACGGCCACGGTGATGCCGCCCCAGGCCATCATCAGCGCCCAGACGTTCACCATGAGCGACAGCACCAGGCGGGGCGTCGGGCCCCCCGGCGAGGGCGACGTGACCCAGCGCGCGCCGGCAGCCGTCGCCAGGCCCATCGTGGCGACCAGCGCTGCGGGGCAGGCCAGCAGCAGGACCATCGTGCGGAGCAGGGGAACCAGGCGGGGGACTGACCGGGACAACGCGAGGTCGAGGAACCCGGCGTCCAGTTCCGCAGCCGGTTCGCTGCCGATGACGATGACCATCGCGACGAGCGCGGCTTCGACGGCCGTGTGGAAATAGCCCAGGGCAACGACGCCAGACACGGAGAGCATGGTCACGAGCGATTGGCCCATCAACTGCCGCACGGCCGGCGGCACCAGTGCCCCGATCTGACCAAAGGCCGACTGGGACTGCAGCAGGTCCGCCATGGCGGCGAGCAGCAACTGGAAGATGCCCAGCACGATCGCCAGGCCCAGGACGAAGGCGCGCATCCTCCGCGCCGAGTGCGTCACGAGCACCAGGGTGTGTCGAATCACGAGACCCCCCGGTAGTACCCGATCACGACGTCTTCCAGCCGCCGTTCGGCAATGTCGAGATCCGCAACGGGCAGTCCGGCGAGGAGCACGACCAGTTCACCGAGGTCGGACGTGACGCGCAGATCCCAGCGTGTGGCGGCCAGGGACACCGGCATGACGCCAGGCGGCCATGTGGGCGGTGGTGCTGCCGGACGGGACAGCGTAACGCGGACGTCGCGAGGCGCGAGGCGGCGCAGCTCGTGGACCGGGGCCTCCAGCACCAGTTCGCCGGAGCGCAGCACGGCGATGCGATGGCAGAGACGCTCGACTTCGGACAGGACGTGCGACGACATGAACACCGTGTGACCCCGTGCGCTCGTCTCGCATACCAACTGCGAGAAGACTTCCTGCATGAGCGGGTCGAGTCCCTCAGTCGGCTCGTCGAGGATCAGGACGTCCGGATCGGACTGGAAGGCCTGGACGAGCCCGAGTTTCCGCTTCATGCCCGTGCTGTATTCGCCGACGCGGCGGGAGAGATCGCGCTCCGAGAACGCGAGACGCGCGAGCAACTCACGCTGGCGCTGCTCGTCGACCGTCTGACCGGAGAGGCGCGCGAGCAGGCGAAGTACCTGGCGGCCCGTCATGTCGGGGTAGAGACGCATCTCTCCCGGGAGGTATCCGACATGCGCCCGGGCCCGCAGCCCGTCGAGCTGGCAGTTGTGGCCGAGAATCAGGGCGCGGCCGGAGGTGGGACGAAGCAGATCGAGCAGGAGCCGGATGGTCGTCGTCTTGCCGGCACCGTTCAAGCCCAGAAACCCGAAGACACACCCGGCCGGCACGCGCAGGTTCAGGTGTTTCACCGCTACGAGCGCGTGGAACCGTTTGGTGAGGCCTTCGAGGACAATCGGATCGGTCATGGCGCCATGATCGAGGCGAGTGTATAGCAGGAAGCGGTATGGACAGTAGGAAGTAGGAAGTAGGAAGTAGGAAGTAGGAAGTAGGAAGTAGGGGGAAGGCAACAATCCCGTCTTCGGCCCGCGGGGCATTCCCGTGATATGAAGCAACGATGCAGTTGAACCTGCCCTTCGGGCACCGGCGCCCGCCGGCGGTCACGCCAGCTCCCACCGGTGCGGACGCTGATCGTCTGTCGCGGACAGGCCCGGCCCGGCCGGGCCGCGTGGACGTCGTTACGATCGACGGGCACGCCGTGCCGGTGGAATTCGTGCGCACCCGGCGGGCGAGACACTACATCCTGCGGGTGAAGCCGGACGGGGGACTGCGGGTGACCGTGCCGTGGCACGGTTCGCGGGCCGAGGCCGCGCGGTTCATCGAAGAACGCCGGGCGTGGATCGTTCGTGAGCGGGCCGTCCGGGCCGCTGGCCCTGCGAAACCCGCCCACTGGACAGACGGCACCCCGGTGCTCTTCCGTGGTGACGAATACCCGCTTCGAACTGTCGTGCTCGACCACCGCCGCGTACGTGTGTCGTTTGCGGACCAGACCTTCGTGCTGTCCGCTGAACGCGCGATGCGCCTGAAGCCGGAAGTCGAGGCGTGGTTGCGCCGCGTGGCCAGCATCGATCTGCCGGAGCGGCTGGCTCGTCTGGCGCGCCAGCACGGGTTCGAGGTCAAGGCCGTCAGCATCAGGAACCAGCGGTCACGCTGGGGGTCGTGCTCCCCGTCCGGGCGTATCTCGCTCAACTGGCGACTGATACAATTCCCGCCCGCCGTCGCGGACTACGTCCTCGTCCACGAACTGGTGCATCTGCGGCACATGAACCACTCGCGCCGGTTCTGGAACGACGTGGCCCGCGTGTGTCCGACGTACCCGGCCGCGCGGGCGTGGCTTCGCGCAAACGGCGGGGTCAGACCTTGAATTGCGAGGTTGCCGCCGGTTGTTCAGACAGGCACCTCGCAATTCAAGGTCTGACCCCGCCTCAGGCCTGTCGGCCGCGGCGCACCTTCGCCAGCAGCCCCAGCAACGTCTTGAGTTCGCGGCCGTCCAGATGGCCAACCAGCCGCTCGTGACTGTCGATCACCGGCTGATCCACACGGTCCAGCAGTTTCAGGCCTTCTTTCGTGATACGCGTCGTCATATGCCGCCTGTCGGACACGCCTCGCTCCCGGGTCACCAGGCCCAGATCCTCCAGGCGATCGAGCAACCGGGTCACGTCGGGCACGGACGTCACCATCCGGCTGCGAATCTCGTTGCGGCACAACCCCTCCGGACCCGACCCTCTCAGGATCCGCAGGACGTTGTACTGAGTGGCGGTGATCCCGAACGGCTTCAGCGTCTCCTCGAAGGCATGGCCGAGGCGCGCCGCCGTCAGCGCGATGCTGATGTGGGCTTCCTGCGCCATGCTCCTGTACGGCTTCGTCTGTTTGAGCTCGGTCAGCAGTTCGTTCGCCACATCCCGATAATACGTGTTATCACACACAGTGTCAAGTGCCAGCCGGCCCCGGATCCCGGCCGAAGCCGGACGCGACGAACGGCTAGGGGTGGTGTATCGTAATCAGCACCCCCTCCCGGAGCACACGATGCCAACTGCCGTCCGCCGACTTCTGTCCGCCGCAATTTTCGCCGCGGTGCTCGCCTCGACCGCCACGGTCCTCGCCCAGCGGGGTTTCGTCCTCTCGCCCGAACAGTCCCAGCGGCGATGGCAGTCCGAGCAGGAACTGCAGGCCATCGCCGTCGTCGATCGCAAGGTCATGATGCCGATGCGCGACGGCGTGCGCCTGGCCACCGACGTCTACCGCCCGAAGAACGTGGAGGGCAAGGTCCCGACCATCTTCGTGCGCACGCCGTACAACTTCAATTACTGGGACGTGCAGAACGGCGTGCCGCGGGACATGTCCACGATCATCGCCGCGGTCAAGCGGGGCTACGCGTACGTCATCCAGAACGAACGCGGGCACTACTTCTCCGAGGGCAACTACGACATCCTGGGTCCGCCCATCACCGACGGCTACGACGCGGTAGACTGGATATCGAAGCAGGCGTGGTCCAACGGGAAGGTCGGCACCACGGGGTGTTCGTCCACGGCCGAGTACCAGATGGCGATCGCCGCCATGGGGCACCCGGGATTCGCCGCCATGAACGTCCAGGGATTCGGCGCCGGAGTGGGCCGGGTCAAACCCTACTACGAACAAGGCAACTGGTACCGCGGCGGCGCCATCCAGATGCTGTTCATCACCTGGCTCTACGGCGAACAGAACCAGCTGCGGCCCATGTTTCCCTCGAACATGTCGCAGGACGACCTCATCAAAGCTTCGAAGTACTTCGATCTGGCGCCCCGGCAGCCTTCGGTGGACTGGTCGAAAGCGTTGTGGCACCTGCCGGTGCAGGACATCCTGAAGGCCGTTGACGGGCCCAAGGGCATCTTCGCCGACGCGATGCCCGTCGACACGGGCGGCCGGATGGTCCAGCGCACGCCGAACGACCCGGCCTGGTACGAAGGCGGGCTCTTCCACGACGACAAGACCATCAACGTGCCCGGCTTGTGGTTCATGTCCTGGTATGACGTGTCAGTCGGGCCCAACCTCGCGCTGTACAACCACGTGCGGAACACCGCCAAACCGGAGTTCGCCAGCCAGCAGTGGGCCATCATCGCTCCCGTCGCGCACTGCTCGTATACCCGGGCACAGGAGAACACGGTGGTCGGCGAGCGCGCGATGGGCGACGCGCGTTACGACTACAACGACGTCGTCTTCGGGTTCTTCGACCGGTTCCTCAAGGGAGACCGCAGCGAACGCCTCGACAAGCAGCCCAAAGTCACGTACTTCACGATGGGCTCGAACACCTGGCAGACCTCAGACACCTGGCCTCCGGCCGGGGCGAAGCCGATGACGTTCTATCTGTCGAGCGGCGGTTCCGCGAATACGTTGAACGGAGACGGCGCGCTGACGGCGGCACCACCGGCCACCGACAAACCGGACGCCTTCACGTACGACCCCGCCAAGCCCGTCACGTCGTACGGCGGCAACGTCTGCTGCACTGGCACCGCCATCACAGCCGGCTCGTTCGACCAGCGCAAGATGGAAGAGCGGCCCGACATCCTGGTCTACACCTCGGAGCCGTTCGCCGACGGGATGGAGCTGAGCGGCCCCATCACGCCGACGCTGTACGTGTCTTCCGACGCCAAAGACACCGACTTCACGGTCAAGGTCATCGACGTCTACCCGGATGGCCGGGCCTACAACCTGGACGAATCGATCCAGCGGATGCGTTACCGCGATGGCTACGACAAGCCGCCGGTCTGGATGGAAGCCGGAAAGGTGCACAAGGTCACCCTGCAACCGCTCACCACCAGCAACTACTTCGCGCCGGGTCATCGCCTCCGCATCGAAGTGTCGAGCAGCAACTTCCCGCGGTTCGACCGCAACATGAACACCGGCGGCAACAACTACGACGAAACCCAGGGTGTCGTGGCGCGCAACGTGGTGCACCACTCGAAACAGTACCCGTCACAGATTACGGTGACGGTGGTCAAACGATAGGGATTGGGGATTGGGGATTGGGGGTTGGGGAAAGGCAGGGGATGTCCCCAACCCCCAACCCCCAACCCCCAACCCCCAGGAGATCCCCCATGCGAACGTTATCCACGATCATGCTCGTCGGTCTCGTGACGCTGGCTGCGGCCGCGCCGGCATTCGCGCAGGCGCCCGCCGTCCCGCCGCTCTCCGCTGACGTTCAGTCGGTGGACCACATCATCGGTGCGCTCTATGGGGTGATCTCGGGCCCCGCCGGCCAGGCTCGCGACTGGGATCGGTTCCGCAACCTGTTCGCGCCGGGGGCGCGGCTGATTCCCGCCTCGCCGCGCCGTGACGGCTCGGCACCCGTCGCGTTGTCGCCGGACGACTACGTTCAGCGCACGAGCGACAACTTCCTGAAGAACGGGTTCTTCGAAAAAGAAATCGCCCGCCGGACCGAATCCTTCGGCACAATCACCCACGTCTTCAGCACGTACGAATCCCGGCGGACCGCGGCGGACGAAAAGCCCATGGCCCGAGGGATCAACTCGATCCAGTTGATGACACACGCGAACCGCTGGTGGATCGTCACGGTCATGTGGGACCAGGAACGGCCCGACAACCCGATCCCCCCCGAGTACCTTGCGGGAAAGTAGGGGAACCGCGGTATTCTGAGTCCTCACACTCGAACACGACTGGTCCCGGGCTACGTAGCCCCGGGGCTACGTACGAGCCTGTAGCCTCGTGAAGCGAGGCCCGGGCCTTCTCATCTGGACGTGCCCCCATGCCCGCGCCCGCACCGTATCACGCGCTCAAAGACGTCAAGCTGACCACCGTCCGGAAAGCGATCTCGCCCGAGTCGTACCGCCGCTCCATGCGCCACGCGTTCGGGTGGTACGCGTTCGATCTCGCGCTCTACCTGACCTTCATGTGGGGCATCTTCACGTCGGACACCTGGTGGGTGCAGTTCCTGTGCGGGCTCGGCGCGGGGTGCGCCGTCGCCTTCATGTTCGTCTGGGCCCATGACGCGGCCCATGGGGCGCTCTTCGCCCGGGACTGGGTTGGTGAACTGTTCGGCACGCTCTTCATGCTGCCGTCACTGAACATGTACCGACTCTGGTGCCACGGCCACAACCGGGTGCACCATGGCTTCACGTCCTTCACGCCGATCGACTGGATCTGGCGCCCGCTCACGCCATCCGAGTACGCGGCCCTCTCCGGCCCGAGGAAGCTTCTCTACCGCCTGGAACGATCGCCGTACTCCTGCGCCCTGCACTACCTCAACAAGGTGTGGTGGCCGGGAATGGTCACGTTCCAGCCGGACAAGCACTCCCGGGAGCGGCTTGCCTTCACCGTGCAGAAGATCATCACGTTCGGCTTCGCCGCGATCCTGTCGGCTGCCGCCTGGACGTGGGCCGGGGGCGTCACCGGGGTATTGGCCGCAGTCGCCATTCCGTTCATCGTGTTCAACTACTTCATCGCGATGTTCGTGTACCTGCACCACACGCATCCCGACGTCCCCTTCTTCGACCGGAAGACCGAATGGAGCAACACCATCGGGCAGGTCTACTGCGCCATCGTCTGGCGCTGTTCGCGCATCAGTGAACTGCTGATCCACAACATCATGATCCACGTCCCACACCACGTGGATCCCCAGATCCCGTTCTACCGGCTGAAACACGCCTACGCCGACCTGCAGCGCGAATACGGCGCCTACATCCACGAATACCGGTTCCGCTGGTCGACGGTGCTCACCACGTTCCGGCGGTGCAAACTCTACGACTTCGACTCCCGGACCTGGTACAGCTTCCGCGAAGCCGAAGACTTGAAAGGCTGATGCCGCGTCCGACGCTGGCAATCCCTCTCCAGGGCGGATATGCTCTCCCGGATCGATCGTCGGCGCCTGCCGGCGACCGCCCGTGATACGCCCCATCCGACCACCCCGGAGGACTCATGAAGACCCGTCACACCGCATGCGGGCTCGGCGCCGGCCTTGCCCTGCTTGCGGCACTGGGATTCCAGGCTGCACCGCAGGCCCAGGACACCATCGACCCCGTCGTCACGAAGATCATCGACCTCGGCACGCGCGACAACCAGGTGATGACCTGGAACGACTACGCCAGCAACCGGTTCGGAGGCCGCGAAACCGGCACGAACTCGTACACCGACGCCACCCAGTGGGCCGTCTGGCAGTTCAAGCAGTTCGGCCTCGACGCCCAGCTCGAAGAAGTCGGCGAACTGCCGGTCGGCTTCAACCGCGGACCCTGGTTCGGCAAGATGCTGACTCCGTCCGCCAAACCGCTCCGGTTTGGCACCCCGTCGTTTACGGCAGGCACCAAGGGCATCCAGCGCGGGCCGGTCGTCATCCTGAAAGCCGACCCCTTCTCGATCCCGGGCCGGGCCCAGGGCGGACAGCCCATCCCGAAAGAGACGGTCGACAAGAAGAAAGCTGCCGTTGACGCGGCGATCGCCGAGATCAACGCCAATAAGGCGGCCTTCAAGGGCGCCTGGGTCCTGATCCCGGGAGCCAGCAGCGGATTCGCCCGCGACGGACGCCGGGGCTCGAAACTGGCGGACGGGTCACCCGAGTACCTGGACGCGGCGCTGATGCCGCCCCTGACGAAAGCCCTGGTTGATGCCGGCGCGCTCGGTACCATTCAGTCCGCCAAGCCCACTGCGGCACTGCAGCCGGACGGCAACTCCGAACCGCCGCTGGGTCTGCTCGACGGATTCGTGTCGTCCTGGGACACGCTGCCCACGCTGCCCGATATCAAGCTGCTCGATACGCAACACGACGAGATCAAGGCGCTGGCCGAAAAGAAACAGCCCGTCGTCCTCGAGTTCGATATCCGCAACTGGTTCAAGATGGGGCCCATCAAGTACCACAACGTCGTCGCGACGCTGCGCGGATCCACCTATCCCGACGAATACGTCGTCATCGGGGGGCACTTCGACGCGTTCTCCAGCGGCACTGGCGGCGTGGACGACGGGTCGGGCTTCGCGCCCGGCATGGAAGCCATCCGCCTGATCACGGCTGCTGGCGCCAAGCCGAAACGCTCGATCATCTTCATTGCCTTCGCGGCCGAAGAACAGGGGCTGGTGGGCTCGCAGGCTTTCCTGCGGAGGCACCCGGAACTGCACGGCAAGATCCTGATGATGATCAACCGTGACGGTGCACCCAGTGCCATAACCGGCGCCAGCGTGCCCGAAACCTGGTACGACGACTTCCAGGCCATCGCGGCACCGCTCGCGAACGCCAATCCCCGCTGGCCGTTCAAGCTCGCCAAGGCCCTGCCGCGGGCTCACGCCACGTCGCCCGGCGGCACGGACTCCTCGTCTTTCGAAATGCTCGGCATTCCGACGCTGAACTTCACCACGACCACCGCGAGGCCCGGCCCCGACGGCAAGGACATCAACTACATCTACAGCTACGCCTGGCACACCACCAACGACCTCTACAGCGAACTCGTGCCCTACACCGCTCACCAGCAGCATTCGGCGATGGTGACGGCGGTGGTGGCGTACGGCGTCGCGAACAGCCCGAAGGCGCTCATCCGCGACGGGGTCTACCTGCCGGACGGGATGTTCGCCGCGTTCATCGTCGGGACGGGCGAGACGCAGAAGCAGTTCATGACCACGCTCGACTTCGCCAACGCACCGCTGGCGACGGCGAACTTCGTCCGTATCATCGTAGGCAAAGCACCTGCGGCCGGTGCCGCGCGCGGCGGGCCGCCTCCCGGAATGGGCTTCGGCGGCGCGCGTCCCGAACCGCCGCCGATCGGCAGGTTTGTCACGGTCAAGGGCGGCCTGGTCAACGGGCTGATCGAGTCCGAGACCCAGAAAGCCGTTGCGCTGGCCAGACTCCCGAAGACGACGAACGCCGCGCTCAAACACGACGCCGCCGGGATCCTGGGTGTCAGCGGACCGAATACGTTCTACCTGACGCTGAAGAAAGACTCGGGGCTCGACCGGAAACATGCGGCCATCGGCAAGATCATCGCCGGCGCCAGTGTGCTGCCCGAGATCAAGCCGACCGATGCGATCCGCAACGTGCGAATCGTGCGCGTGGGTCAGGCCGCCCGCGACTTCAAGACGGATGACGACGCCTTCAAGGCACTGATGGCGAAGGCGGGAAAGAAATAGGACAAGTCGGCCCGCGGCTTGCGGCCTGCGACCTTCGGCCCAACACGCAACACGGTGTGCGCCGCTTGCCGTAAGCCGCTTGCCGTAAGCCGCAAGCCGTAAGCCGTAAGCCGCAAGCCGACGAGTGTCTCTATGTCTCTTTCCATCCTCATCGCCTCCGACTGGGCGCCTATTCGCGCCTTCGAACCCATCATCCGAACCGACCCGGTGGCGGTCTACGGAGATCTCCTTCCCACCCTCCGCGAGGCCGACCTCCGCATCGTCAACTGCGAAAGCGCGCTGACGAACGCCTCAGCGCCCGTCTGGAAGAGTGGCGCCGTGTTCAAGGGCGAACCGGCCCACGTCAGCGGCCTCACCGCCGTTCCGTTCGAGGTTGCATGTCTCGGGAACAACCACGTGCTGGATTTCGGTGAGCGCGGACTCCGGGACACCCTGCGCGTGCTCCACCGGCACGGCATCAGGACTGTTGGAGCCGGCCTGAATGCGGATCAGGCCTACGCGCCGCTGTCGACCCTGGTCAACGGGCACCTCGTACACATCGTCAACATCAGCGAAGGTGAAGACGAAACCGCGTCACGAGGCGGCGCAGGGGTGTTCGGATGGGACATCCAGCGTGCCGTCGATACCATCGGCCGATGCAAGGAAGACGGCGGAACCGTCGTCGTCATCGCCCACTGCGGACTTGAGTACGTGCCGTTTGCTCCGCCCTACGTGGTTGAGGCCTTCCGCGCGCTGGCCGATGCAGGGGCTGACGCCGTGATCGGCCATCATCCTCACGTACCGCAAGGCGTCGAGTGGCGCGGCAAGACACCCATTGTCTACAGCCTGGGGAACTTCGTGTTCTTCCAGCACACCGACCTTCACCACCGGAAGATCGGGTTTTTCGTGACGTTGCGCCTGACCGAAGGACGGGTGACGTGCGTCGACCTGCATCCCTATCGCATCACGGACCAGGGACTGCGCGCGCTCGATGCCCGGGGCGGAACCACCTTCCACCAGACCATGGCCCGGCTGTCGAAGCCGTACCAGACCCCGTCGGGGCATGAGAAAGCATGGGACGCCTACCTGGCGTACTACGGCGCCGCGGGGTTCAACGCGGAGGTGACCGGCATGCTGGAACGCATGCGGACGGAGCCGCAAAAGGGCGCGGCGATGTTCCGCAACCGCATCACAACCGCGCAGCACATCGAGCTCTGGCGGACCTACCTGACACGGGTGATGACAAGCCAGAAGGCGCGTTTCACCAAGGACACCTACGGCCTTGTTGAGGAGTACTTCACACGGAAGACGTCGTGATCGAAGGGCCTCGGATCGTGGATCCGTGCCCGCCGACTATTTCGAGTCTTTTCCCGGGGCGGCGGTGTCCTGTTTTCCGTCCTTGACGTGTGCTTTGCTTCCGCCCGGTATCCGGTCGTTCTCGAACTCGATCGGCCGGTCTTTCGCCGACGTGTAGGTGGCCGTCACGGCGCCGCTCTGAACGACGCCAAGTTTCCGCAGTACATCCATCAGACCCACGCGTCCTCCTCGTTTCAGTGCGTAGCCCCGGGGCTACGTACGACCTGGCCCCCACTACCGCAGGCCGTACCGCTCTCCGGCCGAATCAATGATCGTGCGTACCAGACGCCGGTAGTCGTCCATTTCCCCGCCCGGCGACTGGAAGTACAGCGTGCACAACTGCGGTCCCCAGCTCTTATGAGGTTTCAGGCCCGGGATGCCGTTGACCTCCATGATACGAAGCGCGCCGGCGGCGTCTGTCTTCATGTCGATGCGGACGTGGTCCAGGCACCGCATGGCGTCGGCGGCCAACGACGCCAGGGCGGCGGCTTCGTCTCCGCGGGACGGCGGCACGCTCACCTTGGTCAGGCCGACACCGCGCAGGTCGGCACGCAGCACTTTGTGTTTCCCGTAGTACTGCGGTGCGACAGTCACGAGGCCTGGAAAACACTGGCGCGTCGTCCCGTTGCCGACCACGAGCACGGTGTACTCATCTCCGGGCATAAAGTCTTCCACGAGAGCCGCCTGCTGGAACTCCGACGCGATCCAGGCCACTTGCCGGCGCAGTTCCTCCTCCGTATTGACCACGCTGTCGTCGTTGATGCCGACCGACCGTGATTCGCCCATCGGCTTGACGAACGCCGGATACCGCACCGCGGACACGTCGTCGCCCACGCGCACCAGGTCATGCGCCGGCACCGGGACGCCGCGCGCGGCCAGCGTGCGGTGGGTCTGGTGTTTGTCGATCATGTCCTTCATCGTCTGGCTGTTCGAGCCGACGTAGGGGATCCCCTTGCCGTCGAGCACGTCGGCCACCCACATGCCGCCTTCACCGCGCCCGATGAACTTCTCGTTGGGAGTGATGTAGTACAGGGCACTCCAGATGATGTCGTAGCCGCCGGCGTTGACGGCGTCGAGGAATGCGGATTCGGTGTCGACGGATACAATCCGCGACGGGTGACCCATCGCGGTGGCCGCCTCCGCGATCGACTCCGTCACGTGCATGTCACCCCACCCTTGAGCGTCACCTCCCGGCCCCGTCAGCAGCAATACCCTCATGCACCACACCCCGTTTCAACACGAAGAAAGACCTGGCCCGGACTATTCATGAGTCGGTCGAATAGTCCGCCCTGCGGGCTTCGACTCGGCCGATTCTCGGCCCTCGCTCAGGGCGAGGGGCCCCATGGACAACACGTTACCTGCAAAGTGTAGCAGCCCGCCGTGCGCGGTCAGAACAACGCCGGCACGTGCCGGTACGCCAGCAGCGCGTCAGCGGTGGCCGGCGACGTCGGCCGGACCAGCCCCGCGACGCCGCGGCAGGTTCGTTCGTCGAGGGTCACCTTGGAGATAACGTCCACGCCGCACGCGCCGGCGGCCGCATCGTTGCCTGCCACGAACCCGAGTGCGGCGCTGACGTCGCGAACCATCCGCTGATTCGGATCCAACGGAAGCACCTTCCGGCCGAGCGCCCGCGCCAGTTCCCGGGCGATTCGGTCGCCGACGTAGCCGTAGTGCGTACAGCACAGCCCTACGTAGACCGGGTCGCCAGACGGGTGTGCCGCGGTCACGGCCCGCCCGCAGTCCGCGATCAACTCTCCGACGCCAGGGCCTCCGATGTCGCGTTCGATGACCGTCGCCAGGCCGTGGCAGGGCACGCCGGCAATACGAGCCGGGTCGATCCCGCTGCACGCGAGTGCGTCCCGGTGGGCGCCCGAAGCGATGGTGGTTCTCGTTCCCAGCAGCACGATCGACGAGTCCGGGTCGGTCTCCAGCGCTTCGCGGAACAGCGAGACGCCGGCGTCGACGATGCCGACGACCGGGAAACGCGGTGTCCGGGAGAATCTCGTGGCCGGGTAGAGGATCGACAGCGTGTTGCAGGCGATGAGCAGCCGGTCGGGCTGCAGGGCGGCGATAGCCTCGAGTGCCCTGTCGAACACCAACGCCTGGGACGGCGTGTCGGGCAAGTCGTTGTAGCCGCGTCCTTCCTCGGGCCAGGCATTCACGTACGTCATCCTGACCGATGCGGACACGGGCGAGTGGCGTGCAGCGTGCTCGAGCGACGCGCAGACGGACAAACCACCCAGGCCGGAGTCGGTGACGACGAGACGCATGCTGGCACCATCATAACCGCGGGAGGCTGAAGTGGCCGTGGATCCGGCTTAAGCCGGCCCCGTGTCACGTCCGGCTAAAGCCGGACGCCACGCGGAAGCCGGACGCCACGGGAAGCCGGACGGCACATCACGTGCGGACGGCGACACCGCGTACAATGCGAGCATGAGACTGCTGTGGCCCCGTCTGCTGCTCGTGTTCGCCGCTTCGACCGTCGTCGTTGGCCAGCAGCCGCCGGTCCCGCCGCCGGGAGGCCAACAGCCAGCCGCCCAGCAGCAGCCGCCGGTGTTCCGCGCCGGCGTGCGGCTGGTCCGCGTCGACCTGACGGTGACGGGCCGCGACGACCAGCCGCTCGCAGGCCTGCAGGCGGGAGATTTCGAGGTTACCGAAGACGGCGTGCCCCAGCGCGTCGAGCAGGTCGAGTTCGTGAGACTCGACGGTAGGCGCCCAGTTGGCGATGACTCGTCCCTCGACATCCGGTCGCAATCCCACGCCGAAGCCGAGGCGGCCCGGGACGACGTCCGGGTGTTTGCGATCTTCCTCGACGACTACCATGTCGACAAGGCGCCTGACGTGACGCTCCCGTTACGCCGTGGGCTGACTGACTTCGTGCGCAAGCTCTGGCCGACGGATCTCGTGGCCGTCATGGAGCCGTTGACCACGCTCAGCGCCCTGAAGTTCACGCGCGATCAGTCGGAACTGCTCCGGGCGGTCCAGAGCTTCGAGGGCCGCCAGGGCGAACTGTTCCCGGTCAAGAGCCCCATGGAGGAGGCCCAGTTCGCCCGCGGGAACGTACGCAGGGTCAGAGCCGAGGTTACGCTGACGGCGCTCGCGGCGCTGACGATCAAGCTCGGCGGACTGCGCGAAGGCCGGAAGACGATCCTGTTCGTCAGCCAGGGACCGCCGACCTACCTGGGCTTCCAGGAGGGCAATCTCCAGGACCTGATGCGGGATGTCACGGACGCCGCTCATCGGGGCAATGTGACGATTTACACGCTCGACCCCCGCACGCTGGGCAACGACTGGCGCCTGGGCGCGCGCGACACCCTGTTCCAACTCGCGGCCGAGACGGGTGGCCGGCCCATCTACAACACCAATGATTTCAGCGCCGGCCTCGGCAAGCTGCTGGCCGAGACGAGCGCCTATTACGTCATCGGCTACACACCGACGCGCTCGGAGGATGACGGCAGGTTCCACAAGATCAGCGTGAAAGTCCGGCGAAGCGGCGCGCGTGTGCTGGCCCGACAGGGATACTGGGCGCCCAGTACGAAAGAGATCGCCGCTGCCGCTGAAGCGGCGGTTGATACGCGAGAACCGGCCGTGGCGCGGGCGCTCGATTCGGCCACGAACGCCAGCGCCACGAAGCGCCTGGCGCAGGTGTGGATGGGGATCAACCACGGGGCCGCCGGCAAGACGGCCCTGACGCTTGCGTGGGAACCGCTCGAATCGTCCGCCGAAGGCCTGCTTGGTGCGCTGTCGGCGGATGTGTTTCCCGCCGCCGGAGACACGGTGCTGGCTGCGGTGGCCGACCTGCCCCCGACGGTACCCGGTCAGTTTGCCCCGGTATCCACGCCAATTCTGCTGGAACCCGGCGATGTCAGGGTGCGGTTCGTGGCGAAGTCACCAGGCGGTGTGATTCTGGACGACTGGAACGAAACGGTGTCCATTCCCGCATTCGACGGACAGCCCGTGACCCTGTCGACACCGCGGGCGTCGAAGGCGCGGACCTTTGCCGAGTGGAAAGTGCTTCAGAGTGAAGCCGATCCTCAGCCGATTGCTCTGTGGCAGTTCCGCCGGACCGACCGCGTATCGATTGTGCTCGACTGCCGGACGGCCGGCGCCGACCCCGAGATTGACGTACACGTTCTGTCGCGCGAAGGGAAAGAACTGACGCCGCTGTCGGCACCTCCGCTGAAGGACGGCCGCCTCAGGTTCGAGTTGCCCGTGGGCAGTTTCGGGCAGGGGACGTACCTGCTGCGTGTTCGCGCCAAGGCTGCCGGGGCGCAAGCCGAGCAGGTCACGGCGTTCCGGCTGGTGCCGTAACCACCAGTCCGGCCGACGCCCGGCAAGGTAATTGTCAGCGGCGACCCGATCCGCGAGACTATGGGACTCGCCCGTCCCGTCCTACATTTCTTTCCGGTATCGGAAGGAGCCTCTGTCCATGAAACGTTCCCGTCTTGTCCCCATTGTTGTACTACTGACTGTTGCGCTGACCGGCGTGCTGGTGGCCGCGTCCGAGGCGGCCCAGGATGCCGCCAAACCGCCAGCCGCGACCCAGACGCCGGCCCCCGCTCCGGCCCGCGAGGTGACACCCGAGCAGAAGGCCTACCAGGAGGCCGTCAAGATCGGCGATCCCGACAAGAAGATCGAGGCGCTGCGCAAGGTGATCGCCGATTTTCCGAAGACGTCGGTCGTCGGCATGGCCGAGAGCCAGATCCTGACGACCCTGGTGAAGCGGGCGACCGACACGATCTCAGCGATCCAGGATCAAGCCAGGAAGATGTCGGCTGCGGATACCGGCGTCGGCCGGAGCGCCAGCGGATCCGTGGCGACGGCGTTGCTGAACGCCAACCTGCTGCTCGACGATGCCGAGACCTACGCCACGAAGGCCGTGTCCCTGGTGAGCGATCAGCAGAAGTACGTCGATGCGCAGAAGAAGGCGTCTGCCGACCGTCAGGCTGAGGCTCTCAAGACGGATCCCGCCGCCAAGCCGATGACGCCGCCCGATGACGGGACCCTGGTCAGTGGTTTCAAGGCGGCGAAACAACAGGCCCTCGTAACGCTGGCCCAGGTGTACGACAAACGCGGCAAGGCCACGGACGCCGAGCAAACGTTCAAAGACGCGTATACGCTCGCGCCGAAGGGCAGCGGCGCAGCCACCGCGGCGCTCAAGCTCGCAGCGTATGCGAAGAAAGCCGGCCGCGAGACGGAGCAGTTCGAGTACCTGACGGCCGTGGCGCTTGCCGGCCGGTTGCAGGCCGCCGATCGTGCCGACTTCGAGGCGCTGTACAAGAAGACGCACAACGGTTCACTCGACGGCCTCGAAGAGATGCTCGATGCCCGTTATGCCAAGGAGAATCCGCCGCCGGTTCACGTCACGCCATACGTGCGTACCAAGGACCGGACCAGACGTGTCGTGCTCGCCGAGGTGTTCACGGGGGCCGGGTGCCCGCCGTGCGCCGGCGCGGACCTGGCCTACGACGGTGCCATGGAGCGCTACACACACTCCGAACTGGCCGTGCTGATGTACCACATGCATATTCCGCGGCCGGATCCGATGACCAACCCGTACACGACCAAGCGCGCGGAGTTCTACGCGATTCGCGGCGTGCCGACGGCGGCCGTGGACGGCGAAGCCAAGGTGGGCGGCGGCAGCGCCGACGCGGCGCCGAAGATCTACGCCGACACCGTGGAGCCCGCCATCGAGAAACGCCTCAAGACCGCCCCGGGCGCCAAGGTCGATCTCAAGGTGAACAAGCAGGGCGGCATCATCACGGCGGCTGTGTCCGTGGGCAAGACGCCGGCGAACGCGAAGCTCCGGCTGCACGTGGTACTGGCTGAAGAGAAGATCCGCTACAGCGGCGAAAACGGCGTACGTTTCCACCCGATGGTGGTGCGCAATATCGCGATGGGCGACAAGGACGCCCAGGGGTTTGCCCTGGCCGCCGGCAAGTCCTTCAAGACCAGCTACACCTTCGACATCCAGAAGACCGTCGACGAAGCCAAGGCGCACCTGGACGACTTCGAAGTGAACAACACCCGATTCGGGAAGTTCCAGTTCATGTCGAAGAAACACGAGATCAACGGCGACACGCTCTACGTCGTCGCCTTCGTCCAGAACGAAGACACCAAGGAAGTGCTGCAGGCGGCGATTGTCGGAGTGGTAGGAAAGAAGAAATAGGCTCCAGGCTCCAGACTTCAGGCTCCAGGCCTGACGCCAGATCTCGAAGGGCTGGGGGCTGGGGGACATCCACTGTCTCCCACTAGCCCCTAGCCCCTAGCCCCTAGCCCCTAGCCTCTAGCCTCTAGCCTCTAGTCCCTACTTGATCGCCTCAGGCACCTTCAGCGTCAGCCTGTTCGCTTCGAGCGTCTTGCTGAGTGCCGCCGCCTTCACGAACAGCGCGTTCAGATCGGCGATCGCCTTCGGCACCTGCACCTTAGCGTCCTCGTATGCCTTCAGCGTCGTCTGTGTCGGCCACATGCCGCCCATCAACCCGTTCTTGGCCTGGCCGAGTCTGGTAATGACGTAGTCGCTCGGGGCCTGGCCGCCGAATCCGCCGCCCTGGCCGCCGCGGCCGAGCACGGGTGCCGTGAACTTCGGCGCCATCGCCGCCACGTCCGTCGCGAACGCTTCGAACGAAGCCTTGATGTCGGCCGGCAGGTCAGTGCGGCCGGCGATTTCCTTCTTCAGTTCCGTCACTCGCGTGTTGAGCGGTCCGAAGGCGCCGGCGGCTGCCGTCGCACGGATCTGGATGGCGTGGATCTCCATGGCCATGTCGTAGAGCTTCTTCCGCTCGACCGGCGTCAGGGCCACCTCGGGGTCCGCGCTCACCCGCAGCGGTTTCGTCTCGACGGTCTTGCCGTCGATGACGAGCGCGACGTTATAGGTGCCCGGCACGACGAACGGGCCGGCTGTCGCGGCGCCTCCGCCGAAGCCGGCAAAGCCGCCGCCTCCAGTCGGACAGCCTGCGCCAAACGGGCTGACGGCCTGCTGGCCGCCCGGCGCGCCAGGACCGGCCGGTCCGGCCTGACCGCCCGGCGCGCCCGGTCCGGCGGCACCACCGCGGCCCCCGCCGCCGGTTCCCGCCGGCGCCGGCGCGGGCTCGACCCGCAGGTCCCAGCACGCGGTCTGCATGCCGGGCTTCTTGCTGTTGTTGAGGACCTGCCCGCTAATCTCACGGACCGGCTTTCCGGCCGCGTCCGTGATCTTCAGCGCGACGTTCTCGACGGCTCTCTTCTGCGTCCACGTCAGGCGCACGGCCGCCGGCGGGTTCTGACCGAAGAACACCTGGTCGCCCCAGAACTCATAGTTGCGGTCGCGGGCCGGCCGGCGGTACATCGCCGACGGAGGCGTGAACAGCCTGGCGTCGGCGGCCTGCGCGGCTGCGTACTCCTGGATGGGCTCGAGGTGATCGAGGATCCAGATCGACCGGCCGTGGGTCGCCAGAATCATCGCGTTGTCGCGCGGCTGCAGCGTGATCTCGTCGATACGCACGGTCGGCAGATTGCCCTTGATGCGCTCCCACGTCCCGCCGCGATCGAGCGAGACGAAGAGGCCCGTTTCGGTGCCGAGATAGAGCACGTCAGCGTTCTTCTGGTCTTCGGTCAGCGTCCGCGCGACTTCACCCTTGAGGTTGGCCATGATGGGCCGCCACGACTGGCCGTAGTCGTTGCTGGCGTAGATGTAGGTCTCGAAGTCATTCTGCCGGTGGCCGTCGAAGGTCGCGTAGACCGTTGCCGCATCGAATCGTGACGGCACCACCTCGGACACGTAGATGTCCCTGGGCAGGCCCGGGATCTTGTCGATCACCTGGGCCCACGCTTTGCCGCCGTCGCGCGACACGGCCAGGCGCCCGTCATCGGTCCCGGCGTAGAGCACGCCGGGGGCCCTGGGCGATTCGGCGAACGAAACAATCGTCGGCCACGCGGAGATCCCGTCGTTGCGCGCGATCGTGATATCCGTGTTCGTCACGCCCATCGTCTCGATGTCGTCCCGCTTGGCACCGCTTGTCAGGTCCGGGCTGATGGCCGTCCAGGAGTGGCCGCGATCCGCCGAGCGGAACACCATCTGGGCCGGCGCGTAGATGACCGCCGGATTGTGGGGCGACAGCGTGAGGGGTGTATCCCAGTTCCAGCGGTTTGCTGGTTCGCCGGGTTTGGGCTGCGGCCGGATCGACTGCGTCTCGAACGTGACGCGATCGACGCGCACCATGTTGCCGTCCTGCGATTCGGTGAACGCAATGCGGTAGTTCGTGGGGTCCTGCAGGACGACGAATCCATCGCCTCCCTGCAGCGTGGCCCAATGATGATTGGCGATGCCCGGGGCTCCGCGCACCGCACTCGGCCCGCACCAGTTGTAGTTGTCCTGCATGCCGCCGCACACGTTGTACGGAACGGCCATGTCCACGCTGACGTGGTAGAACAGCCCGACCGGCAGGTTGGGAATGAACGCCCAGGTCTTGGCCATGTCGTGCGACACGGCCAGGCCGCCATCGTTGCCGATCCATACGTGGTGCGAGTTGGCGGGGTTGATCCAGATGGCATGCACGTCGTCATGCGTCGAGGCCGCGACGTCCGACTGGAACGTCTTGCCCCCGTCGAGGGTCTGCCACAGGCCGACGCCGCCGAGGTACACCACTTCGGGATCGTTGGGGTCGATGCGGACCTTGCTGAAGTACATCGGACGCGGATTCGCGCTGTTGACCTTCTTCCAGGTGGCGCCGCTGTCGTCGGAGCGATAGAGACCGGTCGCGCTCTGCGCCGCGGCGGCTTGGCCTCCCGCAGCCGGCGTGGCCTGCGCGGGGGCTGGCGCCGCGGGTTGAGCCCCTGCCGGTGCGGCAGCGGCCGGCGCCGCCGGTCTGGGCGTCGGCGCTTCGATGAGCGCGTACAGGATGTTCGGCCGCCGCCGGTACGCTTCGAGGGCGATGCGGCCCAGCGGGCCTTCGGGCAGGCCGCCCTTGAGCCGGGTCCACGTCTCACCACCGTCGGTTGACTTGAAGATGCCGCTGCCCGGGCCGCCGCCGTTCATGCAGCAGGCCGTCCGGCGCCGCTGGTACAGCGTGGCGTACAGGATCTTGCTGTTCGCCGGATCCATGACCACTTCATTGCCGCCGGTGTCGTCGTCGCCCTTCAGGACCTGCTTCCACGTCTTGCCGCCGTCCACCGTCTTGTAGATGCCGCGTTCGCCGCCGGATCCCCACAGACTGCCGGTCGCCGCCGCGAACACCACGTTGTTGTCGCGCGGATCGATGACGATGCGGCTGATGTGGCGGGAAGTGCGGAGGCCCATGTTCACGTAAGTCTTGCCGCCGTCGGAGGACTTGTAGACGCCGTCACCCCACGATGTGCTCTGGCGGTTGTTCGATTCGCCCGTACCCACCCACACCAGGTCCGGATTCGACTGCGAGACGGTCACGTCGCCGATGGACATCAGGCCCTGGTTCTGGAACTGGGCTTCGAACGTCGTGCCGGCATTGACGGTCTTCCACACCCCGCCGTGCGCCGTGGCGACATAGAAGATGGCGGGGTTGGCTTCGTACACCGCGAGGTCCGAGATGCGGCCCGACATCGAGGCCGGCCCGATCTGGCGGAAGTGCAGCGTGTCGAAGGGCGGTGCCGGCGACGGAGCCGACTGGCCCACGAGGGGCTCTCCCGCCAGCGCGAGGGCCAGCGCCACAATCAACCCGAGCAAGAGTCGCTTGAACATCGAGACGGCCTCCAGGGAAGCGGGATCGAGGGAACGAGACGCGGGATTATACGGCGCGCGACTGCCTGCGTCACTTCGGAACTGTCACGCGCGTGTCCGTCGTGACCTGGAAGCGGCGGAAGTTCTGATAACGCGCGACGCCCACCGTGAGAACCCCGGCCTGCGCGCTGTAGGTCTCTTTCATCTCGACGGGTAGCCACAGCCCCAGCTTGTCGTCGCGGCGGTACCGCACCACGTACTCGACCTGGCCGGCATTCGCCCGGGCATAGACGGTACGGGACTCGACGACGGCGCCCGACAGGGGGTCGACAAGGAACCGTCCATATGCAGGCTGATCCGCGCCCAGTTCGGTGACGGTCATCGTTGGGCTCGCGGTCTCCTGGTACTCGAGTTCGGTGACCTGCAGTCCATCGACGCTCCTGGTGCCCCCCAGCCACATCTGGAAGCGCGGCAGGTTCACCCGCTCGAGGAACGTCAGGGGCAGCAGCGGCGTGTTGACCGTCCGCCGGACAGGGCCGAGATTGTACCGGGCACTTTCTTCCAGGATGGCGGCCAGCCGTGTGCGGCTCGCGAGCGACGAATCAAGCAGGAGCCGCTGCATCCGTTCTTCCCGCTCGCGCACGGGTGTGCGATTCACCGCGAAGACGTCGCGGTACGCGACCCAGCCCATGACCTGATCCAGTCGGACGAGCACCAGGTCCGAGGTCAGGCGGAGCGTCTTTGTCTGTGCCTCGGGTCGCCGGTCCGTCTGCTCGTACTCCTCCTCGGTGACCACCGACGAGTATTCGCGCTGATAGGCCTCGACATAGTCAGCCACTCGCGCCACGAGGCGGCGCAACTGGGCTGCCTGGGCGGGCGTCGGCGGCTTCTGAGTCGGCAGGAGCGCCGGGGGTCCCTCCACGACACCGGCTGATCGCACACCGCGGCTTTCCAGGGGGCGTTCCGCAGGGACCACGAACGCACCCGACGAGCTGAGGAGATCTTCCGGCTGGGGGTCTGCCACGTCGTCGCGCAACACCAGCCACGCTGGCGCGTGCAGGGCCACATCGCGTCGCGAGGTCGTCACCTTCACCGCCCCGGCGGCCGCATCCAAATCTCCCTCGAGGGTCAGCACGTAGCACGAGGACGATCCGGCCAGCACGCGCGTGATGGCCTGGTCCGGCCTTCGCCCCAGGGTGACGAACTGGCCGCCCGTCGCACGGGCCAGCGACTCGAGGGCGCGGGCGTCTGGCGGGAAGTCGCCCAGACGGCTGCTCTTGAGGCCGAAGGCCTGAACCGTCGTGTGTGCCCGGGCGGCGGCCTGGCCAGCCTGCTCGATGAGCGTGCGGTCGGCCGCCACCAGGCCTCCGGAGAAGATCATCACGGTCTTGCGGCCTGGCATGGCCTGCAGGGACGTGAACAGCGCCTGCAGATCCGCCAGGTTCGTGCTGGCGGGCCGGCCTTCATGCATCGCCCGATCGAGTTCGGAGCGGCCTGCGGCTGCCGCCCGTTCCTGTTCGACCTCGGCGGCACGCTCCGTGCTGCCGGCCCGATCGGGGCTGAGCATGACCGGCCGGCTGGCGTCGCCGATGCCCAGGGTGTCGGTCGGAAGGGGAATGGTGCTCGCCGGGGCCTGCCCCAACACGCCCCTGAGCGATGCGACCAGAGTCGGGCGGTCGTTGTTCAGGACCAGCGATTCGTTGGCGCCCAGCGGCAGGCGGACGATGCCCACACGATCATCCAGGCCCAGGCGATCGACGACGGCTCGCACCGATGCGGTCGTCGCCTTCTCGTCGCCACGGATCAGCGTCGTCTGGTCGATTACGATCAGGACGGTGCGCGACGGCTCGGCGGCAACCTGGGCCGGTTCAGTCCGGGCCGCCTGCAGCGCCTGCGCGTCCGCCGCGGCTCCCGGGCCGCGCGTGACGTACCGGACAGACCTCACCGCGCGCCGGCTGCCGTCGACCGTGACGATGAAGTCACTGGCGGCCAACTGGTCGACGCTCGCCCCGTTCTTGTCGACGGCCACGACGTCCAGCACGAGTGCAGGCACCGTACCTTGCTGTGCCGCGGGCATCACGAACGACAGGGCCGCAGCGGCGACGGCGAGGAGGAGTGGACGGCGAGTCAGCCCTGGATACGTGAACATGATCACACCTGCGGCCCGAGTGTACCTCCAAGGACCGCCCCAGGTCATTGCCGCCGGTCGAAAATCCGGTGTCCCGTTACAATGGTGCGGGAGGGCAATCCTGATGTCACGATTCGCGACGGTGCTGGCGGTGTGTGTGTTCGTGTGCCTGGCGGCCGTGTCGGCGTCCGATTCCCGGCGGCCGGGGGGCGCTTATTCCGCAGACCAGGCGGTGACGATCACGCTGGTGCACCTGAACGATATCTACGAGATCCAGCCCGTCGAGGGTGGCAAGTCCGGGGGGCCGGCCCGCGTGGCAACGGTGATCGAACGGCTGAAGGCCGCGAACCCGGCCGTGCTGACGACGCTCGGCGGCGACTATCTGTCGCCCTCCGCGCTGGGCACGGCGCGCGTGGACGGGCAGCGCCTTGCCGGGCGCCAGATGGTGGACGTTCTGAACGTGATGGGGCTGGACTGGGCCACCTTCGGTAACCACGAATTCGACGTATCGGAAGCCGCCTTCCGCGCCCACCTGACCCAAGCCAGGTTCCGGATCATTTCAACGAACGTGACCGACGTGAACGGTCAGCCGTTCCCTGGCGTACCAACCTCGGCGATCGTGCCGGTCACGGTGGGCGGCCGGACCATCAGGCTCGGGTTGATCGGCGTGGTGGTCGGGTCGACCAAGGCGCCGTACGTGAAGTACCGGGATCCGATCCAGGCGTCACAGGAAGAAGTCGCCAAACTGCGCGGCCAGGTGGATGCCATCGTGGCGCTGACACACCTGTCGTTGTCGCAGGACACGGACTTCGTGACGCAGGTGCCTGATATCGATGTCGTCCTGGGCGGCCACGAACACGAGAACTGGCTGCTCCGCCGCGGCCCCCGGTTCGTGCCGATCATCAAGGCCGACGCGAACGTCCGATCGCTGGCGATCGTGTCGCTGACCTTCGGCGCGCCCGGCGCCAGGCCTGTCGTGTCTGCGCAGTTCCAGGTCATCGATCACACCATTCCGTCGTCTGCCGCCGTGGAGCAGGTGGCGAAACGCTGGACGGATATCGGCTTCGAGGCGTTCCGGCGCGAGGGGTTCACACCGGAAGCCGTGGTGGCGACGAGCACCGAAGACCTGGACGGCCGCGAGTCCACCGTGCGCAACCGGCCGGGCCGGCTGACGGACCTGATCGTGGCGGCTATTGCGCGCGAGGCGAACACCGTTGACGTCGCCCTGTTCAACGGCGGGTCCGTGCGCATCGATGACGTCGTGCCTGCGGGGCCGATTACCGAATACGACATCATCCGCATCCTGCCGTTCGGCGGGAAGATCGTCACGGCGACCTTCGAAGGGGCCTTGCTTGCGCGCGTGCTCGACACGGGCGTGAACAACCAGGGTCTTGGCGGGTACCTGCATCCGCTGGGTGCGCGATGGGAGAACGGCGCCTGGCACGTGGCCGGGAAGCCTCTCGATCCGGCGGCACGCTATCGCGTGGCCCTGACCGATTTCCTGCTCACTGGCGGGGAAGTGAACATGGGCTTTCTGACCCGGACGAACCCGCAGGTCCACGATGTGCAGGACCTGCGGGACATCCGGCGGGCCGTCATCGAAGAACTGGCGAGGACGTACGGGGGTCAGACCTTGAATTGACGGATTATTCACGATTCAAGGTCTGACCCCACGACGCTACTTCTTGCGCTTGCCCCACGTCGGGGACGGCGGTTCGGTGGTGAGCCGGTTGACGGGTTTGGCCTTCAGGAGGCGCAGGGCTTCGTCGACGGCGCGTTCCAGTTGCGGATCGCGGCCGGCGATGACGTCTTTCGGGAAGTTCTCGACGTCGATATCAGGCCCCACGCCTTCGTTCTCGACGGCCCACGTGTTGTCGCGCGTGAAGAACCCGCCGCGCGGCGCGATCATCGAGCCGCCGTCGATGAAAGGCGGCGTGTCGGCCGTGTGCACGAGGCCGCCCCAGGTCCGTTTGCCCACGAGCGGGCCGATCTTGCGGTACCGGAACATGTAGGGCATCAGATCGCCGCCCGACCCGGCCATTTCGTTGATGATCATCACCTTCGGTCCCCAGATGCCCGCAGCCGGGCTCGTGAAGGGGTACCGGTCACCGGCGACGTTGTTGAAATAGCCGTCGAAGTCGCGCTGCAGCACCTCGATGATGTAGTCCGCCGCCGACCCGCCTCCGTTGAACCGTTCGTCGAGGACCGCGCCTTTCTTGTCCTGCTGCGCGAAATAGTACCGATTGAAGCTCGTGTAGCCGGGCTGCCCGGTGTTGGGCAGGTAGACGTACGCCAGTTGGCCGTTCGACAGCTTGTCAACCAGGCGGCGGTTCGACTCGACCCACGCGCGGGTCCGCAGGCCCTGCTCGTTCGCGACCGGCACCACCGTGATCTGGCGCGCACCTTCGGCGACCGGCCGTGCGTTCACGGTCAGGACGGTCTGCCGTCCCGCGGTCCCGTCCAGCAGCCGGTAGATGCTGTCGGGCGCCCGCAGGTCGATGCCGTTGACGGCCAGCACGAAGTCGCCCACGGCAACGTCCACGCCGGGTGCGGCCAGCGGGGCGCGGAGTTCCGGATTCCAGCTCTCGTTGTCGTAGATGCGGGTGATTTTGTAGCGGCCGCCCTCGACGGCGAAGTCGGCGCCCAGCAACCCGCCGGTCGGCGCCGGCACCTGCGGCATGTCGCCGCCGCGCACGTACGAGTGGCCGATGGCGATCTCGGCGCCCATGTTATCGAGGAGGTAGTTCAGGTCGGCTCGGTGGTTGACGTACGGCAGCAGCGCGCCGTACATCTGCTTCATCTTCGGCCAGTCGGACCCGTGCTGGTTGGGCACGTACAGGTAATCACGCTGGTTCCGCCAGCCTTCGTTGAAGATCTGGGCGAACTCGGCCCTGGGTTCCAGGTACATCCGGAGCGACACGGTCAGGCGTCCGGAACCGGCCTGCGGCGCGGCCTTGTCGGCATCGACCAGGAACAGACCTGGCGCGGCGGGACGGCCGCCGCCGCCGGGACCGCCCGGGCCGCCGCCGGCCGCCCGGTAGACCAGTTTCTTGCCGTCGGCGCTGACGTCGTAGGCGCCAACGCCTTGCGCGAACGGGGCGGATTTCCGATCGCTCAGGCGGTACCGGTGGAGCGTCGCCCCGCCGGCTCCCGGGCCGTCGGGCGCTTCGAGGTAGAACACCGTCCCGGCCGCACCGGCCTTGAGCATCGAGTACTGGCGTTCGGGCACACCCGGCACCGAGACGACACGCTGCTGGAGGCCGGCGAAGTCAATCTGGACGGTCACGCTCTTCGGCGCCCGTTCGGGCTTCTCTGCCGCCTGCGCCGGTTGGATGCCTTTGTCTTCGTCACTCTCGGGCAGCAGCGGGCTGGCCTCACCCTTCTTCAGCACCGCCACGTAGAGCCCGAAGTTCTCTTCGCGGTCGTACGAGGTCATGTCGAGCCACTGCGAACGCAGGCCGAGATCGGTTGACGCGAAGAACCAGAGGTACTTCCCGCTGGCGTCGAACACGGGGAACATGGCGTCGGCCAGGCCGTCGGTGATCTGCTTCGTCTCGCCCGTGTCCACGTTGCTCACGAAAATGGCGCGGTACAGCGACCGGAGCCGGCTTGCGTACGCCACCCACTTCGAGTCGGGGCTCCACGTGGGGAACAACGTGCGCTGCGGAACGGCCCACGGGTCTTCACCCACGACCTTCGCCTTGCCGGACTCAACGTCGAGCACCCACACCTTGAGGTGCGTGTCGTGGTAGAGGATCTTCGTCGAATCGGGCGACCAGGAGGCCGTGTAGTAATGGGTCGGCGTCGGCAGCGTGATCTCGCGGGGCGGCTTCAGGCCGTCCTGTTCCTCGATGACGAGCCGGTACTCGCCCGACTTGTCGGAGAAATACGAGATGTACTTGCCGTCGGGCGACCAGGCGGGGTCGCGTTCGGCCGAACCGCTCGATGCCGTCAGATTGCGCGCGTCGCCCTTTTCGGCCGGGATCGTGAACACGTCTCCGCGGGCCTCCAGCAGCACCCGTTTGCCCGTCGGCGAGATGGCCAGGTTCGTCATCCGGGCCGACACGTCTTCCCAGCGCGGCATCATCCAGGGGAAATCTCCGTGTGCCGTGATGGTCACGACGTGCGACTTGCCCGATCGCGGATCGAGTTCGTGTACGTAGCCCGCCTGTTCGAACACCAGGACCCCGGCCCCCGCATCGAGCGCCTTGACGTCGAAATCGGTGAAGCGGGTCACCTGCGTCAACCGCTTCGTCTTCGTCTCGTACGCCCACACGTTGGCGACATCGTCCCGATCCGAGATGAAGTAGACCGTGTCGCCCACCCACACGGGGTCCTTGTCCCAGGAATCCGTCCATGGCGGCGTCACAAGGTCGTAGGTCTTGAGGTCGACGATCCAGATCGGGCGGTTCTGGCCGCCGCGGTAGTTGCGGCGTTCTTCATCCCAGGAGTTGTTCAGCCGGTACGCGACGCGCGAGCCATCGGGCGAGATCTTGCCCTGGTACGCGCGCGGGAGCGCCATTGGTTCTTCGACACCGCCGTCGGCAGGTACCGTCCAGAAACGCGGTGCGCCACTCGGCGCCCAGGTGGCGCGGCCGGATGCGAAGAGGACGGCCTTGCCATCCGGCGTCCAGCCCTGCACGAGGTCGGCGCCCGGGTGCCACGTCAGGCGCTTCGGGTCCCCGCCGAGGGCCGGGACGACGTACACGTCCGTGTTGCCGGCATATTCCCCGCTGAAGGCGATCCACGTGCCGTCGGGCGAGAAACGTGGATTCGACGTCTGGCCCTGGAAACTCGTCAGCCGCCTGGCGGAACCGCCAGTCCGCTCGACAGTCCAGATGTTGTTGGCATAGGCGAACGCGATGTGCGTGGCGCTGACCGTCGGCGTCCGGAGCAGCCGGGTGGTGCCGGCATCAGGCGCGGCGGACGGCACGGCGACGAAGGCGAAGACGGTGAGGAGCGGCAGCAGACAGCGAGACAGCCGGAGCGTGCGCGTGGACATGGTGGTGACCTCGTGGAAGGAGCCGGGCAGGATTGTATGTCAGCCGCAGGGTTGCCGCGCAACCACCGGGCCGGCACTCACGACTCGAAGTCCGGGTACAGCTTCTTCATGCAATCGGGACAGATCCCATGAGAGAAGCTGGCTTGCGAGTGTTCGTGGATGTAGTGCTCGAGCGGTTTCCACGACTGGTTGTCGTCCCGGATCCGCTTGCAGGATGCGCAGATGGGGAGCAGGCCGCTCAGGACCTTGATCTCCGCCAGGGATCGATCGACCTGCTCCTCCAGCTCCCGGGCTTGTGCACGGAGGCGTCGTTCGCGCAGACGCATGCCGGCAAAGACCGTGACGCCCGCCAGCAGGACGACCCCGGCGTAGAACCACGGCGTTTCGTAGAATCGCGGCAGGATGGCGAACTCCACCGACGCGGTCTGGGTGCTCCACACGCCGTCATTGTTCGACGCCGTGACCTCAAACCGGTAGCGGTTGTGGCCCAGGCCGGTGAAATAGGCCGTCCGGCGCGACTGGACATCGGCCCAGTGTTCGTCGAATCCCACCAGGCGATACCGGAACCGGTTCTTCCCCGGGGCCACGTAACTCAGGCCGGCATAATCGATCGCGATCGTCCGGCTCCCCGGCGATATCGCGAGCCGCGCATCGCCTTCCACAACCTCGCCATCGACGGTGACCCGGATGATGGCCAGCGGCGGGGGCACGTGATTGCGCACGAGCCGCTTCGGATCGATGGTGGCAATCCCTTTGACCGTCGGGAACCACAGTCGGCCCGACGTGTCGATGGCGCCTGCCGGCTGGGTTCCACCCATGGCGCCGGCCGGTCTCAGGCCTTCGGCCTGTCCAAACGACTCCGACGTCACCGCCGCGTGCCGGCCGGCGGCCACGTCCTCCAGGTCCTGGCGGCTGACCCGGAACACGCCCCGGTTGCAGCTCATCCACAGATTGCCGGCTCCATCGTCCAGAATCTGGAAGATGCCGTCGCTGAAGAGGCCGTTGGCGGTGGAGTAGTGCGTGAACCGGCCCTGGTGCAGGCGGTTCAGGCCGCCGCCGTTCGTGCCAATCCACAGGGTGCCGTCGGGGTCTTCGAGCAGGGCCAGGACGTTGTTGTTGGACAATCCCTGCTGCGCCGCGATGGTCTCGAAGCGGCCGTCGCGCCAGTGGCTCAGGCCGCCACCCATGGTGCCGAACCAGAGCGTGCCGTCGCGGGCGGGCAGGATGGCGCGCACGTCATCGTGGGCCAGGCCGTCTTTCGTGCTGTAGTTCGTAAACCGCCCGTTGACCGCGCGGTCCACGCCGGCGCCGCTGGTGCCGAGCCATGTGGCGCCTTCGCGATCGACGGCAATGGCCATGACGCGGTTGTGCGACAGACCGTTCTCGGTGGTGTACACCGTGATGCCCCGGCTGCTGACGACGCCCACGCCGTTGGTCGTCCCGACCCACACCGTCCCGTCGGCCGTACTTCCGAGGGAGCGCACACAGTTGCCGGGCAGTCCGTTCTTGATGGAGAGGACCGTCGGGCCGGTGGCATCCCACCGCGTCACGCCGCCGCAGTTCGAACCCGTCCACATCACCCCGGATGGATCGCGAAGCACCGCCATGACGGACGAGTTCGGGTCGATCGACGGGTTCTCGATCATGACGACGCTGGCGTCCCGCAGCCGGTTCAGGCCGCCGCCGTCGGTGCCGATCCAGAGGCTGCCCTCGCGATCCGTCGCGAAGGAGCGGATGCTGGGGTGCGACAACAACTGCATCCCGGCCATATCAATGGTCTGGCCCTGCACGCGGGCCAGTCCGGAGGCCAGACCCACCCAGAGGGTCCCCTGCGGGTCTTCGTGGAACGCCCGGGCGCCGGTCTTGGGCAGGAATTGCCGTCGCACGACCGGATCGCCGGCCTCCGGCGCCCGCTCGCCAGCCGTCAGAGACCAGACGCCATCGACGGTCCCGACCCAAACCGTGTCGTGGCGGTCCACATAGACCGACGCGACGATGATCGGCCCGGTGTAGCCGGCGAAACGGGTCGACGACCCGCGGTCGCCGCGCACCGCCACCAGGCCAGCCATGGTCGCCAGCCAGATGGTGCCCGCCTTGTCCTCGGCGATGCCGAGGACGTCCCCGCCGTTTAGTCCCCCGTCGAACCTGATGTGCGAGAAGGTGCCCTTGGCGTACCGGTTGAGGCCACCCCAGCGCGTGCCCACCAGCAGGGTCCCGTCGCGGCTCAGGAGCAGGCTCCGGATGGCCGTGTCGGACAGCCCATGCCGGGTATCGAAGACCGAGAACCGGCCGCTCCGGTACTGCAGCAGGCCCGCCGTCGTTCCAATCCACATGGCGCCGTCACGGTCTTCGACAAGCGAGGTGACGACGTTGCTCCCGATGCCGGCCTCACGAATAAGGTTGAAGGTCTGGAAACGTACCCCGTCGAATCGTGCCAGTCCGTCGAGCGTGGCCAACCACAGGTAGCCGTCCCGGGTCTGCAGGATCGCCGTCACGCTTTCCTGCGGCAGGCCATCGACCATCCGCCACGCGTCGTGGACGTAGTCGGTCATCCGGCGTGCGGGGTCGAGGCCCGCAGCCGGAGACGATGCGCCGAGCAGGAGCGCGGCGGCCAGGACGGCCGCCCATGCGGAAAGCCTCTTCATTTCACCTTCGATCGGTCCTCGTACGGGCGCAGGTTCCACTCGAAGAAGACCCACGTCCGGTTCCATGAGTCGATCTGTGCGGGCGAATCCACGCGCTCGAGCGTTGTGGGGTCGACACGCCGGCTGAACGCATGCCCCCCGCTGCTGCCCCAGGGCGCCGGATCCACGTACACCTTGGTTTCGGCGAGGTCTGGCTTGCGCGACCGGAGGGCATCGACGATCTGCTGATCCTCCACGAAATCGACGTCGGTGTCGTTCGTGGCGACGTGCACGAGCAGCGGGGTCTTCAGCTTGTCGACGTGGTACAGGGGCGATCGCTCGATGTAGATGTCGCGTTTCTCGAACGGCAGGCCCTGAATCCGCTTCTGCGTCGCAAAGTCCCACTGGTAGCTCGGTCCCTTGTACGACAGACGGAACACGAGGTTGGTCACCGGCACGATCGCGGCGGCGGCCTTGAACGGCGTCTGGTCCCGGAACACGGAGAAGAGCGTGATATACCCGCCGTGGCTCCAGCCCATGATGCCGAGGCGATCCGGATCGACGTGCGGCAGGGTCTTCAGGAACTCGACCGCCGACATCGTATCGTCCACCTCGTAGCCGCCGTAGTCGATGGCCTGGTGGTACGCCTCGCCGTAGCCCACGCTGCCGCGGTAGTCCGGCGCGATGACGACGTAGCCGCGGGCGACCGCTTCCTTCACGAACGGGAACATCGTGATGCCCCAGCTGCCGTGGACACCGCCGTGTACCCAGACCAGGGCTGCGTGGCCCCGCGCCCCCCGCTTGTTGAGGGGCTGGAACAGGTAGGCGGGGATGTCGAGGTCGCCCACGCTGCTGCGGTACGACACCTTCTGGAAATCGATGATGCCCTTGCACAGTTCGGGGTACCGCGCCTCGGTCTTCAGGCGTTCATCGATCGCGCGCTGATAGTTGGTGCCAATCGACTGATGGGCCGGATCTTTCGACACGTACAGCTGACGTGCGCGATCGGGATCCATCGGCACCTGGAGTCGCGGATTGGTCCGAGGCGGCTGTCCCGCCTGCTGGGCCGGTGCCTGGGCACGCGGTGTGGCCGGCTGGGCCTGCTGCGCCGCCTGTCCGGCCTGTGCCGCGAGGGACCCCGCGGACAGCCACGCCAGGCAGGCGGCTGAGGCCACGATACGTCTGAAGTTGCAGTGTTCGGTCACGATGACCTCCGGGTGGCTGGATGGGATTGATCAGGACGTGCGGCGTCCTTAGCCGGGGACGGTCTTCCGAGCCCAGCGTAGCATAATCAGTTCGCCCGGGGACGCCGCAGGGGGCAACCCGGCGGCACCTTCCGGGGGGCGCGTCAGCGTACGCCAACGGCCTCCCAGGCCTGCGCCAGTGTGCGCTCGAGCGGTGACGCCGCCCCGAAGACATCGCGGGCCGACTGCAGCGTCGCTGCTCGCGCGTCGGTGAACCGGGCACCGGTCGGCAGCATGTACACCCAGGCGCGGTACAGCACCTGCTCGAGCTGCGCGCGGTTCTCGCGTCCGACTCCCTCGACAACCAGTCCGGATACCGGATGCCTGCCACCCTCAACGGCCAGGTCGTACGCGAGGCCTGCGATGTCGGCGATTGCCTCGGCCAGGGCGCCGGACTCACCCCGATATGCCAGCGCTGCCATACGACGCAGCAGGTCGAGCGACTGCGCGCGGACGGCCAGGTCGAACACCGCGGAACCCGTCCACGGCCCTGTCCGCCTGGCATGATCGTTCCGCAGCACGGCTCCAGTCATCGCGTCAACGATCACGGATCGATCGTCCCGTGCGGCATGGACGTCGGTCTTCCACGCGAGGGCGTACGACCCGGGTTGCGAGTCCGGAGGCAGGATGACCAGTTGCGGATCGGACGCCCGAGCCGGCTCGTGGTCCACCAGCCGCAAGGCCGTGGCGCGGGCCGTGTCTCCATCGATGATCGGGGAGGTTGGGGCGTCGATACCGAGGTGCACGGACCCGAAGATGGACACCGTCGCGCCATCCCGGATCTGCCGCACGACGTCACCGCCCATCACCGGGATGTCCGCGTACACCTGCTGAAGACGTTCGTGAACGCTGCCGGTCACGAACGGGTCGGCGACACGCGCAGATACCACGAGATCGCCCTGCCTGACGAGCCGATCGACCCGTGCGTCCCATACCCGCAACGTGCCCGCATCGGCCGGCACCACGCGATTGACGCCGCGCGCCAGGCTCAGGGTGTCGCGGGCGTCCGCAATCGCGGCATGTCCGGCGCTGCCAGCCGCGTCGGCCAGCATGATGGCCGACGGCGTGATGAAGCCTCGGGCGGCCAGGAGCGTCGTGCCCCGCAGGATGACCCGGGTGACGTCGAAGAACCGTGACCCGTCGGGAGCGGGTTCATCCGCGAAGAACGTCAGGTGGATGACCCGGCCAATCTGGGGTTTGCCGGTCGTGATGCTGACGATGTCGTAGATCGGGGCTTTGGCATGGACGGCCGCCGGATCGAACCGGTACTGAAAGGTCCCGCCCGTGACCGGAAGTTCGCCCTGGTCGATCACGGCGCCTGGTGTCAGCAGCGTGTAGTAGACCTTGGAGCCTCCTGAACGGCCAGTGATGGTTGTGCCCGCGGTCGCCGAAAACGTCCGATGCGCGGACCCGTCAATCCTGAGTCCCGAGACCCCTGCCGGCTTCGACGTCGAATAGACGAAGAAATACCCGCCGCTGTCGGGAAGTCCCGGCATGCGGCCCGTGTGCCCGTTCCACGTGCCGTGGACCTGGTACCGGTAGACGCCGGGTACATCGAGGGGCCACGTGGTGGCGCCGGCGAACGACCCGAACGCGTCGCTGGTGCCGCGTGCCGTCTGCGCGCGCCCGTCCGGGTAGTGCAGCGTGAACGAGATCTCCACGGGCACCAGCGGATCGATCTGCAGTGCGGGCCGGAACGAACTGCCCAGTTCGAACGCGGTGCCCGGCCTGAGGCCGACCAGAAAGAAACGGGCCCGTTCGCCAGTTGCCCCGATCAGGTCTTCGCTGCCGGGGGCAGAGATGCGGTTATTGTTCGTGCCTTTGGGCAGGAGGAACGCACTGGCGATGTAGCCCGCGTACATCGGAGTCGCGCCGGCGCGGCGCAGCACGACGCCGCCGAGCAGGCGGTAGATATCGCCCGGTGCGTCGCCGTTGGGCGAGGCGCCGATCTGGCCGCCGAAACTGTTCGGGCTGACAGCCCAGTACGGTGCGCGCACGTTGCTGTCACCGACGATGAAGCGGCCCATGAAGCCCGGGCGCGGCGCCGCGCCGTAGTAGTACTCGTAGTCCGTGATGTACTCCGGGTACAAGTGCGGCGAATAGTTGTTCGAGGTCTTGATGACGAGATTCGTCGTGCCGACACCGTTCAGCCTGGTATTCCACGGCGCGTTGTCGCCCGCCATCTGGTAGGTCAGCACCGGCTCGATCTTGTTGGCGCCTTGGCCTTCGGCGCCGATGAGGATCATGTCGCCGGCCAGGTAGGGAAACGTGATGTGCGCCAGGTGCTGGTCGCCGTTGTCGTGGACGTGGCCCTCGAAGTTCGTGTCACCCCGGTCGAGGTACTTGCCCCCAATCGCGATCTTCTTGCCGCGTGCGATGACCGGCGACCCGGCAGGATAGACGACACCGGCGTGGCGCATGGTGCTGACCCACAGGTGCCCGTCCACGTCGGTGTAGGTCGCGAGTATCTTCGCGTGGTACTCACCGGGCGCATTGAGCGGGAATGCTTTCATGCCCTGCGCCGCACCGAACAAGCCTGCCGTGGACGCCCGGCCCGTGTACGACAACGTCCGGACGTTCCCGGTCTCGGAGTTCACATACAAGTCAGCCGTCACGGCGACGTCGGCCGGAACAGCCGGATTGAACTGGATGTCCCGGCCGTAGCTGGCTCCCACCGGATACGGTTGCCCCTGGAACGTTGCCGTGGCCAGTGTCATCCGCTTCGCGATCCAGAAGCGGTACGTGCCCCCGCCTTCGTAGCGGCGGCCGGCGGCGTCGGCGATCCAGCCGGTGGCCATCACGGTATAGCGCCCGTACTTCTGGGGTTTCCACCCGGTGATGGCCACGACCTTCGTCGTCGGTCCGTTGCCGGCCTTGGCGACAAACGGCTGCGTGCCGAGATCGATGACGCTCCCGTCCGGGCCGAAGACCTTGACGGCCAGCTGGCCGCTGGACCAGTTCCAGGGGATGTTCTGCAGCGGATCAATGGTGTCCGCCAGAAACTGCGGTTCCAGGGAATAGGACACGCGACTGCCGCTGTCGTTGTACATCGGCAGGATGACCTCGTCCGGGATCAGCGTGCGGTCTGACGTCGCGAAGCGTTTCCGATCTTCGTCGGCAACCACCCCGCGGTAACCATTGGAGCCGTAGTTCGACAGCAGCAGCCAGGGCATGCGGGCCTGGATCGTCGCCGGATCAACGAGACGGCCAGACACGTGCGTGCCGTGGGCCGGGATGACAGACGTGTAGAAGTACGTGCTCGTGCCAGCCTCGCTCGAGAACGGTCGCGCGGCGAAGGTGAAGCCGTTGATATTGGAAATCTTCGTCCCGGTCATGATGCCGAAGTCCAGGCGGAGCCGATAGAGGCCGGGTGGCAGGTCACCGGGCAGCGTGGTGAAGCCGGCGAACTGCGCCACCACCGATCCAGGCTCCTCCCCCGCAGCGAGCTGGCTGACCGGAACCGTGAGCAGGTCGTCAATCGGCGATGTGAACGCGTACCCGAAGCGTGTCGTGACGGCCCCCTGGACGCCCCCTTCGATGGCCAGGCCTGCCGGCGTCAGCAGCGTCGACATCTTCTCGTCGCTCGGCAGCCGCATCCAGCCGTCCGCGTCGAACGTCCGTTCCGCGGTGATCAGGACGCAGAGTGAGTCCGGCTTGATGCCCTTCTCGGCCAGGGCGGCCATGTGCGTGTCGGCCAGGCGCAAGGCGACTTCGTACCTGATGCCCTGGCCGGGCGACCACGAGTCGCGAAAGAGCCGGATCTCGGCGCGCCAGTCCCCGTAGAACGTGCGGCCGGAGCCCGCGAAGATGCGGGGTTCCATCGACTGTGCCGTGGCGGCCGTCCCGGCGACGGCGAACGCCAGAGCGGCAAGCCATCCAACGACACCGGCGCGCGTAACGGAAGCAGGCATACGAACCTCGTGATCGAACACCGCGGGGCGGTCCATCAAGGCGCTGAGAATAGCCCAAAGACCGCCCACCATGACACCGGGATCTCAGGCCGTCTCATCAACGGCTGCCGGCGGTCCCAGGGACAGCGCGGCAGACACCGCCCGCACCAGCGTGCCCGACGAGAACGGCTTGGTGACGATGCTCGAGATACCGGCTTCGAGGTCGTGGACGTCCATCGACTCACCCGCGAAGCCGGTCATGCAGACGACTGGTGTGCCCGGCTGGAGGGTGCGGAAACGCCTGATGAGGTCGCGGCCGTGCATGCCCGGCATGACCAGGTCGGTCAGGAGCAGATCCACGCCTTCCGGTTCGCCCGACAGCAGCACGAGCGCCTCCGGGCCGCCGCCGGCTTCGATGACGTGGAATCCTGCGCGTACGAGCATCCGCCGGACGACGGACCGCACGCCGGCTTCGTCATCGACCAGGAGAATTCGCCGTGGAAGGGCCGGTCGATCCGGGGCGGGCGGAGGCGCCTCCGTGGCCGCCGGCACGCCGTCCGAGCGGGGGAGCAGGATCCTGAACGTCGTGCCCCGGTTCTCCGCGCTGTCGACCGTGATGGTGCCCCCCGACTGCGTCACCATGCCGTGCACCATGGCGAGGCCCAGCCCCATGCCCTTGTCCTTCGGCTTCGTGGAGAAGAACGGCTCGAAAATCCGGTCCCGGACCCCGCGCGCCATGCCGACGCCCGGGTCGCGGACGGCCAGTTCTACCCAGTCGCCAGGCGGGGTGCCCGCCGGCAGCGACGACGCCTCGCGATTCGAGGTGGAGACGCAGATCGTGCCGCCATCGGGCATGGCATCCCGGGCGTTGGCGACCAGATTGATGAGTACCTGCTCGAGTTGGCCTTTGTCGGCACGCACCGGCCACAGATCGGGGGCGTACGACAGGCGGACGTCCATGCCGTCCGTGACGAGTTGCCCTAACAGCGGCGCGAGGCCCGCGACGATGGCGTTCAGGTCGACGACCGTACGCTGGATGGCCTGCTTGCGGCTGAAGGCCAGCAGTTTTTTCGTCACGGCCGCAGCCCGATCGACTGCCTGCTCGATCCCGCGGAGGTCCGCCGCGGCCGCAGAATCCGGCGGCACGTCACCCTGCAGCAGTTCGGTGTAGCCCCGGATGGCGGTCAGCAGGTTGTTGAAGTCGTGGGCCAGGCCGCCGGCCAGGTGACCGACGGCGTCCAGTTTCTGGGCGTGGTACAGCCGGCTCTCCAGTTCGTTCCGGTCGGTCACATCGCGGCAGTTGATGACGATCCCGCCTACGTCAGGCTCGGCCCGCAGATCCGAGACGACGATTTCGACCGCGCGCCATTGGCCGCCGGCCGTGCGCATGCGGCACTGGAGGTGCCCCGGGTCGCCTGACACACGATCGAGCAACGTGAACAGCGGGCGTTCGTCGTCCGGGTGGACGACGTCAGCCAGCCGGTGTCCGATCCCGATCGACCCTTCCCCGAGAACCTGTTCCACCGACGGGCTCACGTAGGTCAGGAGCCCGTCCGATCCCATCACTAGCATGACGTCGGACGAGTTCTGGACGAGGGACCGGAACCGGGCTTCCAGGGCCAGTTGCGCATCGAAGAGCCGGCGGTTCTCGCGCAGTTCGGCGATCTGCCGCACGACGAGCAGTGTGGCCAGGGCGGCGGTCGTGTAGACGTACGCCGCGATGCTCTCGGCGGGCGATGTGAGGACCTTGTACACGAGCAGGACAAACGCGGCGCCCACAACAGCGTGGGGCAGGCCGTCGAACATCCGCGGACCGGATCGTTCCTGCTCCGCGGCCACGCCGCGATCGTTCGTGTAGCGGCGGGCGGCGTAGCGCGCCGCGATCCACTTGAGCCCCCACGCCGCGAACCACAACACGTCAACGGTCTGTCCGGCCACGTACGCGGCAGACCGCGACAGCAGCCAGTTGCCCGTCAGTACGCAGACGTTCGCGCCCAGCAGGCAGAGCATCACCGTGCGGATCGTCGCGTCACGTTTGTGGAAGACACCCACCGCGAAGGAGAAGAACACGCCCCAGTCGAGGGCGGCACGCACGATGACGAGGTCGACGCCCAGTACCTGCCTCAATGGTGCGATGACGGCCATGCCGTAGTGCACGGCCAGCGCCCCGGCGGCGACGAGCATCATCGCGACGTTCAGCCAGAACCGGACGTGTTCGCGCCGGCCTAGCCGGCGGGCGGGGAACGCCAGACAGGCCGTGAGGGCCAACGACAACTGCAGGTACTCGAGCACGTCCAGCCAGGCGGGCGTGGCGAAGGGGCCCGTCTGGATCACGAAGTACGTCCAGGCCGTGCCGCTCACCCACAACGTGAACGCCCCGCCCGCGAGCAGGGTCCATCCGATTCGTGTTCGCAGGTCGAGACCTGCTGCCTTCGCGAGTGTCGCGTTCCGCAGGTAGGCGGCCCCGACCGTCAGCCCCAGCGGCAGAAACGCCAGATTCGCGATCGCGATGTTCAGCGGCGTGCCACGTTCGTGGGTGAACACCCAGAGGACGTAGGCCGCCGCATACAGCAGGGCGACCTTGTCGGCGATACCCAACGAACGAGCGAAGGCGCGCAGGTTCCGGATCATGACCGTTCCCGGCCGTGGCGGGGCGCGTCGGCCGCCGCACGGGGCAGGCTCACCGTAAACGTGGCGCCACGCCCCTCGGTGCTCTCGACACGGATGTGGCCGTCACCCTGCGCGACAATGCCCTGCACGATCGCCAGGCCGAGCCCGATGCCGCGGTCGCGGGGTTTCGTCGAGAAGAACGGTTCGAAGATCCGGCCACGCACGGACTCGGGGATCCCGACGCCCTGGTCGCGCACGGTCAGGGTGACGTACTCCCCGGCCCGCGGCCCGTCGGTCTCGCTCGCCTGCGGCGTGATCGCGCGGTTGGCGGTGCCGATCTCCAGGAGGCCGCCCTGCGGCATGGCATCACGGGCGTTCGTGACGAGATTGATGATCACCTGCTCCATCTGACCCTGGTCAGCCCGGATCGGCCAGAGGTCGGCGGCGTAGTCGGTGCGTACTTCAATCCGGTCCGTCAGCATCTGGCGGAGCAGCGGGTCGAGTTCGGCAAGCACGGCGTTGAGGTCGAGACGGACGCGCTGGACGTCCTGCTTGCGGCTGAACGACAGCAGTTTTCTGGTGACGGCTGCCGCCCGATCGACGGCCTGTTCGATGTGTGCCAGATCGGCGCCGGCGTGAGACGTCCGGGGCAGGTCTTCCCGCAGCAGTTCGGTGTAGCCGCGGATGGCGGTCAGCACGTTGTTGAAGTCGTGGGCGAGGCCACCGGCCAGGTGGCCGACCGCATCCAGTTTCCGGGCGTGCTGGAGCTGCTGTTCCAGGGCGTTTCGTTCGGTGACGTCGCGGCAGTTGAGGACCGTTCCCCGCACCGCCGGATCGTGTCGCATGTCCATCGCCACGACGTCGACCTCCCGCCACTGGCCGGCAGACGTGCGCAGGCGGCACGGGTGGCGCCGCACGGATGGCGGCGACCCGGCTCGTTCGGCGGTGAGCAGCAGGCTGTCGCGCTCGCCGAAAACGTCGGCCAGGCGTCGGCCTTCCGCGATGACACCTTCCCCGAACAGCCGGGAGGCCGACGGACTGACGTACGACACGCGGCCGGTGGCATCGACGACGAGCACCACGTCCGACGCCCGCTGCACGAGCGACCGGAATCGTGCTTCCTGTGCGATCTGGGCATCGAAGAGCCGGCGATTCTCGCGCAATTCGGCAAGCTGGCGCACCAGCAGCATGATGGCCATGGTGGTGGCCGAGATGGCGAACAACTCGAGGTTCTCGCGATTGCCCGACGCGACCCGGCCGACCAGGATCGCGAAGGTCGCCGCCACGAGCACGTACGAAAACACGCCGCTCCGGAGGTTCGTGACCGGCGACTCGAGCGTACACAGAATCGACGCCCGGTTCTGGCGGTACCGGTGCCAGGCAAACCGGGCAGCCCCCCACCGGCAGCCCCAGGCCGCAAACCAGATTCCGTCGACGCCGTCGCCCAGCCGGTAGACGGGCATGCTGGAGAGAAGGTAGTTGGCGGAGAGGTACAGCGTGTTCGCGACCAGAATCCACAGCAGCGCGCCGCGCGTGATCGGGTCACGTTTGTGCAGGACCCCGCCGGCAGCCACGACGAAGACTGCCCAGTCGAGCACCGACTGCGCCAGCGTCACGGCGGGCGGGTTCGCCGGGGAGAACGCGCCCGCCGCGCGGATCCCGTAGTGGGAGGCCAGGACGAATCCCGCGACGGCGATGAGCGCCACGTCGGCCGCGAATCGGGTCCGATCCCTGGCTGTCAGCGTCCGGCCGGGGAAGATGAGGATGGCCACGATCAGGAGCGCGTGCTGGACGACCTCCATGATGCCAACCCACCCCGGATACGCGGCCGCCCCGAAGTAGTGGACCAGGCGGGGCCAGGTGTTGCCAATCACCCACAGGGTCAGCGCGCCGGTTCCGAGGATCGCCCACGCCAGGCGCGTCCGGCTATCGAGGTCCTGGAGCCGCGCATTGCGCAGGTACATCCAGCCGACAGCCAGGCCCAATGGGTAGAACGAGTACTCGCCAGTGAGGACCGTGACGTCCGTCCCGGGCGTGCGCAGAGACAGCCACACGTAGTACGCAAGCCCATAGGCCAGCGCGACGTAGTCGGCGGTGTACTCCCGGCGCAGGAACCGTCGCATGAGAAGGCTCAGCACTCCGAATGGCATGGTGAAGCCGGGGCAGGCGCACCTGTCGCGTCCTGCCGCCCGGCTACTCTACACAGAATCGGCAGATTCCTGAACTGGCACGAATGCAGGCAGCTACCACGAGCGGACCAGCAGGAGCGCCGGCAGCGTGGCCAGGATCCACGCCAGGCACGACTGGAAGATGGCTGCGGGGCCCCGGCGGCGGACCAGACGCCAGAGTGCCCACGGGAGGCCGCCGAGCACGACGGGCGCGGCCAGCGGATACCAGGGCGGGCTCGTGATGATCCAGGACAACGCGAGGACGGCCATCGCGGCCGCGGTCCCGATCAGCGACGCAGACCACCAGCGGCGGACGCCTGCGCGGCGAGCCAGCCAGGCGCCGGCCGCGGCGGCTGCCAGCAGCACGGCCGCAAGCCGCCAGAGGTAGGGCAGGGCAATGGCCCAGAGGCTCAGTTGTTCTTCGTCTTCGGCCGCCCGGGTGAGCAGCGACTCCATGCCGGTGGCCATCTCCGTGACGCGTTGCCGGACGGGTTCGGGCGGGCGGTGCGCACGAAACAGGGCAGGAAGGTCCTGGTACGGCCCGCCACGCGACAGTAGCCAGGCCATGTCGGGTGTCACGCCCGCGACGGCCAGCCAGTCCAGTGTGGTCGCGGCGTTGATGTCGAAGGTGTGCGGACGCGGCAGGCCGCGGAACTGGTCGAACAGGCTGGTGCCGGTCATCAGGGCGTCGTTGGCCAGCCAGATCTCGGGAGCGTCGGGTACTCGCTGGCCGAGCAGGGCCGTACGAACGACCCGCTCGACGTCTGGCCCATCCGCCGGGAACAGACGGACGTACGCGCGGACCAGATCCGCCGTGTTGTCAGCCCGGCTCTCGGCCAGCGTGAAGAACAGTTTCAGGAAGACGTTGTCGAGAGGCGACACGTCCTCCGCGTTCGCGCCGAACTGCGCGTAGAAGGCACTGTCCTGGTACCGGCGCTGAATGGCCTGGTTGGTGGTCAGCCGCCAGAACAGATGGGCCACCACGCCTTCTGTCGACAACATCACACGGGCGGGCTTGGCCGCGTCGACAGCGGAGCCCGGAACCACGCTCTGGTGGAGGTACGCGCGGTACTTGTCGGTCGTGCCGAGCAGCGCAGCGGGAATTGCCGGCGCCCTTGCGAACAGGTTGGCTTTGACCGCGTGGTAACGCAGGACCTGTTCGGTCTGGCTGAACCACAGCAGGAACCTGATCTGAGCCGGCCGGATCGGCCACCAGGGCCGCGCGAGATCCCGGGCGAAGGCGCGGAGGGCGGCGTCGGCCCGTTGTTTCGCGGCCCCGTCGTCTCGCAGCGCCACCGTTTCCGGAACCGCCCCGTCATCGTCCACCGCCAGGATCTGGACGTGTTCCGCGAACCCTTCGCCGAACGCAATCATGGGGTCCGTGCGGACACCGACCGCGTGGACCTGGTTGCCGCCGCTTTCGCGCGGCTCACCGGCCAGTTGGCGGACGATGACATGGAGCAGTTCGTGGGGGAAGATCTGGTCCATCGCCCCGAAGCGGCCGCTGAGGGTCGAGGAGCGGTGCAGGTCGACCCAGCCGGCATCGGCCTTTTTCTCCCCGTCCAGGTAGAACCCGACCTGCGGGAACCCGCCCTGGCGGTCCGAGAGCAGCAGATACGCCGGCTCGGGCACGCGGCCAGAACGCTGGCGAAGGAACTCCTGCCCCCAGGCGTAGAGCCTGAGGAGGCGCCCGGAGAAGCCGCGGGTTAGGACGTTGTCGACGGCGGCGGCGCCCGGGTGGCGTGTGAGCACCGGCAGGCCGTCGCGGGACTGGCTGGTCGGCGTCAGGATCACGAGGTGCGGCGGGTCGGCGGCCTGGACGGCGGTGGCGGCGAGAAGGCACAGCACGACGGCAAGGAGTGTGCGGCTCACACAGGACAGGACGCACGGCGCCGGCCGGGCGTTCATGACTGACGCGCAACCCGGTGGCGCCTGACCCTGTCTCAAAGGCAAGGAGACTGACATGGGACACTCACTGGGGGACGGCGTAATCGTCTTGGCGCTGGCTGGCGCGCTTGTGGCGTACCTCTACTTCCGGCATGTGGAACGGCGGCGGCGTCTCGAAATTATCCACCAGGAACGCCTGGTGGCCATGGAGAAAGGGATTCCGCTGCCCGAACTTCCGATCGACGCGCCATCGACGCCACAGGCGCGTGACCCGCGCACGGTGCTGATCCACGGCATTGTCTGGTTGGCGATCGGCATGGGCGGCATGGGCTCGGCCTACGTGACGATGCTGCGGTGGAACGGTCAGACGCTGTGGCCGCTGCTGCTGCCGCCGGTGTTCCTGGGCCTCGGACTCGTGCTGTACTACGTTCTTGCTTCGAACCGGACCCGCTGAGCCCGTGTCGTACGGTCAACAGCCCGACGAATGGCTGGTCGCGAAGTGTCGCGAGGCAGCCGACGAGGAGGCTCTCGCCGAACTCGTCCGGCGATACAGCGGCCCGGTGTTCCGCCTGGCTGTGTCTGTGCTTGGCCAGGCGTTCGTCGCGGACGCCGAAGATGTCGCGCAGGACGTCATGGTGAAGGTGCGTGGATTCCCGGCTCGCGATGGGACGATGACGATCTTGTTGGCCACCCGGGACGGGGCGGATACCATGGCGGCATGAGATCGTTCCCCGCCGCCTTCGTCTTGCTGACCGTCTCCATCTTCCTGGCCTCCGGCGCCTCCGCCCAGCCAGCGCCGCCGATGACGATCGTCGCGGGCAGCGGAACCGCGGGCTTCGCCGATGGGACGGGAGCCGACGCCCGTTTCAACAAGCCCATCCGCCTCGCCCCGCTCGGCTCCGACACGGTCGTGGTCTCGGATATCTTCAACCACGCGATCCGTGTCGTGTCGACAGACGGGCGGGTGCGAACGATCGCCGGCGCTCCGGATCGGAAAGGTCACCAGGACGGGCCCGCGGCGACGGCCCGCTTCGCGTCGCCGCACGGTGTCGGCACCGCCCGCGACGGCCGCATCGCGGTGGCCGAAGCCGAAGGCCACGTCCTCCGTCTCCTGACACCCGATGCCTCGGTGCCGGGTGGCTACACCGTGTCGACGCTCGCGGGCCAGCCCGGGATGTCTGGGCGGGGGGACGGCCCGACGGGCCAGGCTCTGCTGAACTCGCCGCATGCCGCGGTGTGGGCAGACGACGGCGCGGTCTACACGCCTGACATCGGCAATGCCGCCATCCGGCGTGTGAAAGGCGGCGTGGTTGACACGGTCGCCGGCGAGGCCAAGGGCACGTTCGTCTACCCGATGGATATCGCGTGGACGCCCGACGGCCGGTTGATCATCGCCGATGCCGGCGCCAACCTGCTTCGTACCTGGAAGCCTGGCGAGACAACCATCGGCACCGTGACGGTCAACGCGCCACTGGCCACACCGCACGGCATTGCGAGCGGGCCGGACGGCACGCTGTACGTGGCCGACATGAAGTCACACCGTGTGCTGGCGATCGGCGATTCGGGAGCGGTCACGACGGTAGCCGGCGTGGCCGGAGAACCCGGCAGCGACGACCGGCACCTGAACCGCCCGGCGGCGGTGCTCGTGCATGGCGGGCTGTTGTGGATCGCCGATCTCGACAATCACCGGATCTGCACAGTGCGGCTGAGCGGTCGGTGATCGAGACACCAGATCCCGTGCGGGCCATCGGGGGCATCGTGCGCTTCCTCATTCGGCGGCTGGAGCCGGCGTCACCGGAACGGTGCTCCGGCATCGTCGAGGCGGAAGGTGGCGGGTCGAGCGCGACGATGATGGAGCGGCTGAACACGGCGTTCCTGTCGGTGCTCGCCGAGGAGCGTGCCGTCGAGGAGACGGACTTGGGACACGCCGACCACCACTCGTGGTCGGCGGAAGAAGAAGCCGCGGCCCGGTTCTATCGGGACGGGCTGAGGCGGATCCGCGCGGAACTGGTCGAGCGGTGCCGCGAGAACCGAGCACTGGCGACAACGATCGCGCGGGCGTCGGCCACCCTCGCGATGGAAACGGTCGACGAGGCGGCAGCAACCGAGGCGATCTGGTCGGCGTTGTTTCCGGAAGGGGTCGGCATTCGCGGGCGCGAAGCGGAACGAACGGCCCACCTGCGCGCGCGCCGGACGGTCACGATCCGAACTCTCAATCCGCGGCCGATCACCAACCCCGCCGCCGAGATTCTCTTCACGTCGAACGTGCTGCTGACGACACCGCTCGCCGCGTCGGCGCTGTCGGCGTTTCCTGCGGACTTCCGTGAGCGGGTCGCCGAAGCCGCCCGCGCACCCCAGCAGTTCTGGTACGACCATCCGATTCCGATCGGCGTGGACGCCGAGAGCAACGAAATCGTGTACGGTCTGCGGCACCTGAACGACGCCGTTGCCATCGAGCGCCACCGCACCCCCGCGAACCGGACGCCGGTCTGCTGCGTGCTGTCGGTGTCGGTGACCCACGCCGGTCTTCACGGGCTGGGCCGGCCCTACCTCGAGCAGGTGCTCGCGGCGGGGCCGCCACTCGACCACCTGCGCGTCGTCGCCTTCACCGAGGCCGACTGCGGAAGCCTGGTCGATCGCGTGCTCGAGCCGGCGTTGCGGCGTTGGCGTCCGGGCGAGAATCCAGCGAGCCTGCGTGAGGTGTTCGGTGTCGACGGAAGATACGGGCGGCACTACAGCTTCCTGAAGGCCATTGCCGCCTTGTGGCACGTACTCGTGGATCAAGAGGTGCGCGCCACTTTCAAGATCGACCTGGATCAGGTGTTTCCCCAGGCAGAACTCGTGGCCGAATCCGGGAGGTCCGCGTTCGGGCACTTCGAGACCCCGCTATGGGGAGCCGTGGGCGAAGACGCCGACGGCCGGCCCGTCGATCTCGGGATGATTGCCGGAGCCCTGGTGAACCAGCGCGACATCCACGCGGGGCTCTTCACGCCCGACGTGGCCTTTCCGCGCGGAGCGATCGCGCCTGACGAGTGTGTCTTCTTCAGCCGGCTTCCACAGGCGCTCTCGACCGAAGCCGAGATGATGACGCGCTATGCCTCAGGGGCCGGACCGGACGGGCGTCGCACCTGCCTCGAACGGATCCACGTGACGGGCGGCACCAACGGCATTCTGGTGGATCGGCTCCGCCGATTCCGGCCGTTCACGCCGAGCTTTGTCGGCCGGGCCGAGGATCAGGCCTACGTGCTGTCGGTGCTCGGGACCGGCGAGCGCCTCGGCTACCTGCACGCCTCCGGCTTCTTCATGCGCCACGACAAGGAGGGCTTCGCGCGGGAAGCGATGGCGTTGGCCAAGGCCGGCAAGGAGGTCGGCGACTACCTGCGAATCCTCGTCTTCTCGGCCTACGCGCGGGCGCTCGGTCCCGGACTCGGTGGCATCAAGGCCGTCGTGGATCCCTTCACCGGGTGTTTCATCTCGACGCTTCCCGTGACGGTTGTCCTGCTCAGATTCGCGTTGCGCACGGCATCCCTGTTCGCCGCCGGGAAGCGTGAGGAGGCGCTCGAGTTCGTGAGGACTGGCGTGCCGCAGCTCCGGGAGGGGCTTGAGTTGACGGATGGACACCCGAGCGCGCTTGGCCTCGCACTCGAGCGCGAGCGAAGCGGGTGGCACCTCTACTACGACGTGTTGACGGAGCTGGAGCGGGCGCTGGGCGCGGGGGAACCCTGGGCCGAAGCGCTTCGCGACGAGGCGCGGCAGATCATCGGCCTGTGTCGTGTCGCTGGAACCGCGTGAACCCGCTCAGGGGCCTGCCAGCTTGCACCTGCGCGAGAAAAGTATATACTGACGCGCAAGGGTATATATCATGGCGATCTACCTCAAACACCCGGACGCCGATCGCCTCGCCCGGGAACTCGCCCGCACGACGGGTGAGAGTCTGACCGACGCCGTTATCACATCCCTGCGCGAACGCCTCGCCCGCGAGCGGGGTCGCACCCAGTCCTCGCGGCTGCGCCGCGATATCCGCAGCATCCGTGAACGCTGCGCCGCGCTGCGGGTGCGCGACTCCCGGCCCGGCGACGACATCCTCGGCTACGGCCCGGATGGCATCCCGCGCTGATGGTCCTCGACACGTCCGCGATCGTCGCACTCCTCCTCAACGAGCCGGAGGCCGACGACATCGAGGTCTCTCTCGACCACGATCCGGTCCGCCTGTTGTCGGCCGCGTCAATGGTGGAAGCCGCCATCGTCGTGGAGGCTCGTCTGGGCGCGCAGGGTGGACGGGAGTTCGACCTCCTGCTGCACAAGGCCGCGATCGAGGTGGTGCCGGTCACGGCCGACCAGGCCGAGATCGCGCGCGATGCCTGGCGCCGCTTTGGCCGCGGGCGCCACGGGGCCGGACTCAACTTTGGCGAATGTTTCGCCTACGCCCTCAGTGTCTCATCGGGTGAGCCCCTGCTGTTCAAGGGCGAGGACTTCGCCAAGACCGATGTTGCGATCGTCCGGTTCGGACGCGAGTGAGGCTGGACGCGGACGCCCTTCAGCGCGGCGCGCCAAGCAGCAGGCGGTTCTTCGGGGTGATGGCGGCCGGAATCGTCTGCGTCCACACGCGATAGCCGCGTTGCTCGAGGCGCGTGGCTCGCAGGGTGTCAATGGCCAGCGCCGCGTCCATCCACCCCGTCAGCGACCCCGCGTCGCACGAGTCGACGTCGTGGCAGCACGGCAGGACGGCGAGGCGGGCGCGTGCGGACGCGGCCGCCTCGATGACCGCATCAGTGAGCGCGCCGCACGCGTGGCTCGACACCACGACGTCATCGGCGCTGAGCGTCACCCGTTCGAGCGTACCCGCCACGAACGTCACGCGTCCAGCCAGGCGTGGCCACATCCCGACGAGCGCCGCGCGCACCTTCGTGCTTGATTCGGTAATCGCGGGATCGATCACCGCAGCTGTCGGCGACGAGTCGTCGAGCAACAACATGACGTACGCCAGCAGGCCGTGCCCGCCCGCGACGTCGACGACTCGACCGCCGCGAAACAGGCGACGCGCCCGTCGGGCCACTTCCCAGCTTTCGTAGAGTTCCTTGCGCGGCAGAACCCCGGCCTCGCAGACAGCCCTTCCGAGACGGTCAAAGACCGTGCCTCCGGGGAACCGGGCCAGATCTTTCGCCGTCAGCCGGCTGCGGGAATGTGGCGAGAACACGGCACACAGAGGATACACAATCTCTCACGCCCCAGGTGGCGGATATGGCCCTCAACTGTCCAGGTCTCGGCGGGTACGATACCGCCGGCTCCAGGTGAGCACTGACCCGTCCTTCATCCTGACGCGGTAGTCACCGTGGAACCACGGCTGGAACTCGGCAACTGCCTCGAGGCGGACGATTTCGGATCGGTTGATCCGGAGGAACGCCGAAGGATCCAGCCGTTCTTCCAGATCGGAGAGCACGCCTCGCTTGAGGTACTCGCCGTCGGCGGTCAGGAAGCGGAGGTAGTTGCCGTCCGCGATGATGCGATTGATGTGTTCGACACGGAGCAGGATCTCCCGGCCGCGGGCCTTCTCGACCAGGATCTGGGTCAGGTGTCTGGCCGGCCGGACGGCATCCAGCAACCGCTCGAACCGGCGCGCCAGATCGTGCTGCGCGGCATCGCCTGTCCGCTTGCGGACACGTTCCACCACCTGCGCGAACCGTTTTGCCGAGAACGGCTTGAGCAGGTAGTCGAGGGCCTCGATCTCGAACGCCCGCAGCGCATGTTCGTCGTAGGCCGTGATGAAGACGACGAGCGGCATCCGATCGAGTCCCACGCGCTCGATCACGCCGAAACCGTCGAGCCGGGGCATCTGGATGTCGAGCAGTACGACGTCCGGCGCAGCTGCACCGATGGCTTCCACCGCCGCCTCGCCGTCGGCCGCCTCGCCGATCACGGTGAAGTCGGCTTCGCCCTCCAGGAAGGCCCGGACCTTCCGTCGCGCCGGTTCTTCGTCGTCGACGATCAACACTGTGATCACGTCGCTGCTCCCGCGCCGTAGCGCCGTAGCGCCGTGGCGTCGGGCTTCCGCGGGACGCATCGCCGGGCAGGCTCAAGCCTGCCCCCACGGTCGACGATGATTCCCGTGAGCCTGGCACCGTGTGGAATAGCAGGCTGACCGTCGCGACGAAGCCGCCGTCGGGCCCCTTCCGCGTCGTCAAGTCCTGGTGCGGACCGTACAGCAGGGCGAGGCGCTCGGCCGTTGCCGTCAACCCCACGCCGCGCCGCGCCGGCGCCTCACCGTCCGGGCCCGGCCCGTCGTCGCCGACCTCGAGCACGAGTCGATCGCCGTCCCGGCGGGCACGCACCGTGATCGTGCCGGCGCCGCGTACCGTGATCCCCCCGTGCCGGATGGCATTCTCGACCAGCGGTTGCAGGATCATCGACGGGACCACAGCCGCGTCGGCGCCGGGCTCGACAACAACATCCACGCTGAGTGCGTTGCCGAAGCGCGCCTTCATCAGGGACACGTACAGCGAGAGCACGAGCAGTTCGTCGCGAAGCGCGACCTCGTCAACCTGGCCCGTGCGCAGGGAGGCCCGAAGCAGTTCCCCCAACTGTTCCAGCAACTCGTCGGCAGCCTTCGGGTCCCGGTACAGGGTGGACGAGATCGTGTTCAGCGCGTTGAAGAGGAAGTGCGGCTGCAACTGCAGGCGCAGGTTCCGGAGTTGCGCTTCAGCCAGCGCGCGTTCGATCTCGGCTTCGCGGAGGCGGCGTTCGTTCGCCTCGCGGTACGCGGCGAAAGCGTGGAGGACGAAGACCATCACGGAAAAGCCGATCAGTTGGATCGGGAACTCCATGAAGTACCGGAGCGGCATCACACCGTAGTCGTAGCGTCCGAGGCCGGCGACCGGATACAACAACGCGCGCGTCGCCCACAGGAAGCTGGTCACCGCCGGCGCCGCGACGAGCAGGGCGGCGACATACAGGGGCGTGCGCCGGCGCCACTCGGGACGGTGCAGCGGAAAACGCCAGACCAGCGCGCGGAGGGGGAAGTAGAGCAGGCCAAACGCCAGGCCGCCCGTCATCTCGTCGATCAGCGTCGGCTGAAACGGCTCCCAATCTCCTTCGGCGAGGACAGAGAGATACCGGTACGAGAAGAGCAGCAGCCCCCACGTGAACACCGCCGTGCCCCACAGGAGCCAGGCCCTGGCTGAAAGAACACGGCGGCGAACCAGCGGGACCGGAGTGCTCATGCGACGGGGCCTATGTTACTGCTGACGGCCGTCGATCGCCCGCCGATGTCGGGGAACACCGGACGGTCACTCGTAGTGCCTGGCTCTCGGCCAGACGGCGTCGACCGGAGCGATAGAGCGTCGCGCCACGTAGATCGGGTTGTCGTCCCTCCAACTCATGCAGTAGTGGCAGCGCGACCGCCCGGCCTCCCAGACTTCCGCGAACAACTGGCGCAGGACCCGGGGGTCCGGGTCCACGGCGATCAGCACCTCAGTGTTCGTCCGCCCGACACTCCAGTGCCAGTACGTATTCTGCGATCCGATCACCCGATCCGGCAGCCCTCGCGCGGGACCGAAGAGTTCGAGCGCCCCGGCCTGGCCGTACGACGGGGCGTAGAACAACACGCGCGCCTGGTCCTCGGGCGGCAAGCTCCGGTACACACGCTCGACGTCATCCACGAACGACTCCCACCCGGTGCGATCAGCGATGAGTTGCGGGAGCGGTGACGTCTTGCCGCGTTCGGCCTGGATGGTGGCGCCGAGCGCGCGCGCGTACGTCGCGGTCGCGGCCGGGGGCAGGAGCGGAATCACCGACGGCAGCACGGCGAGCGCACTCGCCACAACGGCGAGAGGCAGGGCCACACCCGCAGCCCGGACGGCGAACGAACGCCGCGTGGCGACCGGTCTGAGCGCACGTTCGATGGCGACAGCCCCGGCCGCCAGGAGCGCCGGATAGGCTGCGGACGTGCGGTCTGGCCGGCTCGTCTGTGATGCCACGTGCAAGGTCAGCAGGACCAGGAAGGTCACACCCAGGAATCGCAGGGGCCGGGCTTCCCGGTTCAGAAGCAGGACGACGAGCCCCGCCAGCCACACGGGCGCCGCAACAGGGTTCATCACGAGCACCTGCATCGTCAGCGACGCCACCGGCGTGGCGGGAACGTTCTTGAGCAGGTGCGCGTTGCGGTAGAACTCCAACGATGGCCAGCCGTTGGCGAACTGCCAGGCGATGTTGGGGGCGGCCATGACCGCGGCCAGAGCCACGCCGGCCCACATCCAGCGATTGAATAAGACCTGCCGGGCCCGCGTCGCGAGCATGCCGACAGCCAGGGCCGCAAGGTAGACGACTACCGTGTGCTTGTTCATGAACGCCAGGCCCACCAGGAAACCCACGCCGAGCCAGAGCTGAACACGCCCGGTCTGGACGATCGTCACCAGCGTGAGGACGATGGCGCCCCAGAGGAGGGGTTCGAAGGCATTCATCGAGTAGAAGCTGCTCATGGCCAGGAAAACAGGCGACAGGCCGACCGTCAGGGCCGCGAGTACCGTGGCGAAGCGGCCGCCACCGAACTTCCCCACCAGCGCGCAGGTGACCCAGACGGTCGCGCTCATCGCCAGGTACGCCGGCCATCGGATGGCCAGCAGCGAGTCACCAAAGACCACCCGATCCGCCGCGAGGAGCCATGGCGCCAGCGGCGGGTGATCGACGTATCCGAAAGCCAGGCGCTTCGCGCAGGCGATGTAGTAGAACTCGTCGATGAAGTAGCCGTAGTCGCGCGCGAGCAGCGTGAGCAGCAGTACGACGAACGGCACAGCCCCGAGCCCAGCCAGAAGAAGCTGGTCGGCGCGGGTCCAGGCGACGCGAGTGGTGGGGGTGTCCGTCACAGCATCCTCCGTGTCATGAACACTGTGACGGACCGGGCTGTGCCCGCGAAGCCGGCCGGGGACGGGCGGGACTATCGGGGGACGAGCGGGAAGGGGAGGGACCGGTGCTACTATCCCGCTGACCGGACGTGCAGCGCGAACGCCAGGGTGAGTTCCACCCGACCATTGGAGACTGCGATGACCACCAGACGTTTCTTCGTGATCCTGATCGGGCTCTCTGTGCTGTCAGCGCCGGCCGACACGCCCCTGCTTTCCCAGGATCGTGCGGCCACGGGTCCGGTGGCGGCGGTGCTGCGCGCGCCCGCCTTCCGCAACGTGGGTCCCGCACGACAGAACGGTCGCATCCTGCATCTCCTGGTGGACGAGCGCCGGCCGTCGACCTACTTCATCGCCCCGTCCACGGGCGGCCTCTGGAAGACCATCAACAACGGCACCACGTTCGAATCGGTGCTGCCCGACAAGAGCGCGGTCTCCATCGGTCACGCCACGCTCGCGCCGTCCAATCCCGATCACGTCTGGGTGGGCACGGGCGACGCGGCCTCGGGCCGCATCCCGCTGCGCGGCTTCGGCGTCTGGAAGTCGACCGACAGCGGGAAGACGTGGGTTCACATGGGCCTCACCGAGACCCGTCACATCGGGCGCATTGCCGTCGACCCGCGCAACCCCGATGTCGTCTACGTGGCGGCCGTCGGCTACCACTTCTCCAACACGGCCGATCGCGGCTTGTACAAGACGACCGACGGCGGGAAGTCCTGGGCGAAGATTCTCTTCAAGGGCGACCACGTCGGCGTTGTCGACGTCGTGATCAACCCGAAGAAGACGTCCACCGTGTTCGCGGTGACGTACGACAAACAACGTATCCCGTGGAACTTCGACGAAGGCGGCCCCGAGACGGGGATCTACAAGTCCGACGATGCCGGCACGTCGTGGCGGCGGTTGGCGGGCGGATTGCCGACGGGCAAGCTCGGGCGCAGCGGTCTCGTCATCTACCCGAAGAACCCGGCCATCATGTACGCCGTCGTCGACAACCTCAACCCCCGCCCGGCAGCGCCCGGTCCGCCCGCCCCAGCCACGCCGGCCGGCGCCAGGCCCCAGGCCTCGCGCCCGATTGGCGGCGAAGTCTACCGGTCGGAGAACGGCGGCGAGACGTGGACCAAGACGAACAAGGCCGAGGACAGCATTGGCGGCGGCAAGTGGTACGGCTGGATCTACGTCGATCCGAACAACGACAAGACGGTCTACGTACCGAGCGTCAGCTTCTACCGCTCGCTCGACGGGGGAAAGACCTGGGGTCCGAAGGGCCCCGAGAACCTCGCGCGATCGTTCCACGTGGACTACCACGCGTTCTGGGTCAACCCCAGGGACTCGAAACACCTCATTCTCGGCAGTGACGGCGGCCTGGCCGTGTCCTGGGACTTCGGCGAGACGTGGGATGTCTTCGATCACCTGCCCCTGGCGCAGTACTACACGGTTGGCGTCGACATGGACGAGCCGTACAACATCTACGGCGGCTTGCAGGACAACGGCTCGGTGAAGATTCCGTCCAACGGACCGCGCGGCTCGATCACGCGTGACGACTGGACGATGGTGGGCGGCGGTGACGGGATGTACAACGTCGTCGACCCCGAAGACAGCCGGTGGCTGATCAACGCGTCGCAGTTGGGCGCGATTCAGCGTGTGGACCAGCACAACGGCACATCGCGTTCGATCCGTCCCCCGGCCCGCCGGTCTGGCGCCCCGTACCGCTTCCACTGGACGGCGCCGATTCACCTGTCGCCCCACAACAGCCGGATCGTGTACCTCGGCGCCCAGGTGCTGCTCCGTTCGGTGAACCGCGGCGACAGCTGGCAGGAGGCCAGCCCGGATCTGACGACGAACGACCCGGAGAAGCTGAAGGGCAACATCGAGTTCTGCACGCTGACGACGATCTCGGAATCGCCGCTCACGCCAGGCGTCATCTGGGTGGGAACAGACGATGGCAAGGTGCAGGTGACGAGGGACAGCGGCGCCACGTGGAAGGATGCCACCGCGAAGATCGCCGCGGCCGGCGGGCCGGCCGATCACTACGTCACTCGCGTGATTGCGTCGCCGCACCGGGACACCACCGCATTCGTCACCAAGACCGGCTGGCATCGCGACGATTACACGCCGTTCGTGTTCAGGACAGACGATGGCGGTGAGACGTGGAAAGCCATCGCCGGGGGCTTACCTGACGGTACCGTGTACGCCTTCGCGCAGGACCGGAAGAACCCCGATCTGCTCTTCTCAGGGACCGAGATGGGTGTCTTCGTGTCCCTCGACGGCGGCTCGTCGTGGGCGCCCTTCGGGACCGGGTTGCCGCCGTACGCGCTGGTGCACGACCTGCTCATCCACCCGCGCGAGCACGACCTCGTTGTGGCTACGCACAGCCGCGGCGTGTTCGTGACCGACATCTCGGCCCTCCAGGAGGCGACGCCGGCCGTGCTGGCGAAAGACGTGCACCTCTTCGCCGTGGAGCCCAAGATCCAATGGCCGCGGCGCGCCAGCGGCGGCAGCATCGGCGGTGATCGTCAGTTCGTGGCGCCGAACGAACCCGCCGGGCTGGTGGTGAACTACTTCCTGAAGGCGGCCGTCACAGGGAAGGCCGTCATCCGCGTGACGAGCGCCTCCGGCGACCTCGTCGCCGTGATCGAGGGGAGCGGGGCCGCCGGTCTGCAGTCGGTGATCTGGGACTTCAGGCGTACGGGTGCCGCGCCGGCACCGTCGGCACCACCTGTGCAGGCCCCGCGCGGTCAGGCCGCCCTCGCCCCGCCGGGCGAGTACGTCGTTACCCTGGAGATCGGCGGGAAGACGTGGACCACGCGGGCCACCGTTCGTCCGGTCCCACAGCCGGCCCTCTGAGGCGGGCTGCCGGGGGCGTATTTCACCGTCTTTCACCGCTCCTTCACGACTCCGGGCCCCGGCGGCCGTACATTGCCGGTAGCCCTCACAGAAGGAGCACGTCCATGAACATCCTCCTTGTCGCACCGGCATCCGGCGCCTGGCGTGGCTTGGGCAAGAAGCGGTTATTCAACGGTAAGACCTTCCGCTTCTCCATGTTGTCCGCACTGAGCGTCGCGGCACTGACGCCCGCCCGCCATCGCCTGCGCATCGTCGATGAGCAGGTGGAAGACATCCCATGGACCGAGCCCTTCGATCTGGTGGGCATTACCGTGATGACCGCCACGGCACCCCGGGCTTACGAGTTGTGCCGCCGTTTCGGCGAGAAGGGCATTCCTGTCGTCGTGGGTGGTTTTCACCCGACGTTCAATGTCGAGGAAGCGCTCGAATACGCTGACGCTGTCGTCGTCGGACCAGCCGGCGAAGCCTGGCCGACGCTGCTCGAGGACGCGGAGGCCGGGCGGCTTCAACGCGTCTACCACGGGAACCCTGAAGTCGAAGTGCCCATGGCGCTGCCGCGTCACCTGCTCAAGGCGGGGAGCTACGTCTCGGTGAACACGTGCTGCGCAACGATGGGCTGCCGCAACCAATGCGCGTTCTGCTCCATCACCGCGTTCTACCAGGGACGCCGCTACCGACGAGCCATCGAGGACGTCGTCGCGCATCTGCGGAGTTTCGACGACACGTTCTTCATGTTCATGGACGACAACCTGACGCAGGATCGTGAGTACGCTCTCGCCCTGTTCGAGGCCATCGCGCCGCTGCGCAAGAAGTGGGCGACCCAGGCGTCGGTGGACATCGCCGACGACCCCGAGCTACTGGGCTGGATGCAGCGCTCGGGCTGCGTGGGCGTCTTCATCGGGCTGGAGAGTTTCTCGGACAACGCCCTCTGCTCGCAGAACAAGACAATCAAGTCACCGCAGCTCTACAAGGACGCGGTGCGGACCATCCACCGCCACGGCATAGCCGTCGAGGCGGGAGTCATCTTCGGATTCGACACGGACGCGCCCACGGTCTTTGAATCGACGCTGTCGATGCTCGCCGAGATTGGCGCCGACGCCATGCAGGCATCCATCCTGACCCCGCTGCCGGGCACCAGGCTCTTTACCCAGATGCGCCCGCGCATCGTCGACTTCAACTGGGAACACTACGACTACAAGTGGGCCGTCTTCGAGCCGGCCCAGATGTCCAGAGCCGACCTGATGGGCGGCCTCGAGTGGATCAACAAGCGGTTTTACTCGCCGTGGCGGATCCTGCGCCGACTGGGCCGGTGGCTGACCATGCCGTCGGGGCTCTTCCACTTCCACATCCCGCTGTTGCTGAACGTGGCGTACTGGGGCCGGCAGTTTCAGTTCGGGGTCAGGGGATTCAACCCGGCAGCCCCGGACTCGCGGTACCACAGGAGGGCCCACGGGCGCGGCGCGAAGGCGGGACTGTCAGAACAGCTGCCATGAGTCCACCTTGGGATGACGCGCCAATGAGGACGCCAGACAGACCCAGGAACGCCAACACGAACACCGCTACGATTGATCGGCGAAGAACTGCTCGAGGATGCTCCGCAGTTCCGGGACGAAGATGGTCGCAACCTCCCACACGATCTCGAGATTCACGCCGGCGTAGTCGTGCGCGAGTACGTTTCGCACGCCGCGCATCCTGCGATACGGCAGCTGGGGGAGCGACTGGCGCGTCTCGTGGGACAAGTGCAGCGTCGCCTCACCGATGATTTCGATGCGTCGGATGACGGCGTCCTGCCTCTGCGTATCGCGACGGAATACACTCTCATCCGCGTCGGCAACGTAAGAGCAGATAAGCCGGGCCGCATCGAGAATGTCCCGAAGACGTCCGACTTGGTCAGCGTCCATACACCTGGACCGCCGTCGCGAGGATGTGCTCTCTGGCGAAGCCATTGGGCGACCGGTCCAATGCCTGACGCAAGACAAAGTCCACTGGCACTCCCACGAGCTCCTCCACCTCGCCCGCCATTTCCAGGATCTCAAGAGTCGAAACGGGAACGGAGTCGTCCAGCGTCACAAGCAAATCGACGTCACTGCGTGGGCCGGCCTGCCCCCTTGCCGCAGACCCAAACACGTCGAGCCGACGGATCGGGTGCCTTTCGCAGAACGCCCGGAGTGCGGAACGGAGTCCATCGGGCGAGAGCGTTGGTGCGAGGGATTTCACGGGCTCAGGATAGCTGGATTGTGAGTTCGATTCAAACCAGACGCGGGAAGGGGTCGGGACGAATTAAGTACCGGAGGCCTCAGAAATGACAATCCCGTAATCAATCGGAGCGGAGGGCCCGGAGCAAACTGGGCTGCGCGTCGGAGCCCAACTGGACCGGCATCTGGACGGGCTATCGTCGTGCGGTCTGAACAGCGTGGATGTTCAGGGCATATCCTGGGGGAACCAGGTCATGTCCGTAGAACAGCTGCCACGAGTATGTTCCGGCCGATGCCAGTGTGCGCACCAGCACGTCTTGCGCACGTTCGTCTGTGGCTCCGCCCTGCACCTCCACCTGGCTGAACCGATTGGCGGGGATCGTGGCCACGATCATCGGGATCGACGTGGACCTGCTGACTTCCCGCACGATCTCCTGGAGCATCCCGGTGACGGTGCGGCGTTCAGCCTTCACCGAGATCTTCGTGCTGAGCACCGACCGGCGCACGAGAGGTTCTCCGTTCGCGTCCTTGCTTCTGGCGGGAACGACATGGAACACCGGCCCCGTGTGGAACAGGCGGAATTCGCTGCCCAGGTCACGGGCGTGGAACTGATCGAGCAACGACATGAGCACGCGTTCGGGAATGGCTTCCTGCGCTCCTGGCTGGTCACAGGTGAACGTGTATGCGCCGCCTCGCGGAATACGGTCACGCGGGTTGGCTCTGCCGAAGAGATCGCCGGCGTAGACGAATGGCGGATCTTCGTATGTGATGACCCAGCCGAACCGCTCTTCCAGAGCCCGGACGGCATTCGCGAGCGGACGTGGGCCGTCTGCCCTGATGCTGACCTGACTACCTTGGGATGACGCGCCAATGAGGAGGCTGGATACACCCACGGTCGCCAGCACGAATGCCACTGCGACTCGCCCGGTCGACGGCCGATTCCAGAACATGAGACACCTCACGTCGAGAACGTGCCCCGACTCTGCACGCCCACATCTACCTCAGCGTACGATGAACGGCACGGCTGTCGACCAGGCTGCAGTTGATGCGCCAGGCTCGCCGACGTCGAGGCTGATGACATATGTGCCGGGCGGGAGCGTTGCCAGAGGCAGCTCCATGCGAAAGTCGGCATAACCGCCCGGGCGGCCGAGGCGTTCTCCGGAGACGACCCCGTCGTGCTGCCACAGCTCATCCCCTTGTTCGCCCGCCACTCCAAGACGCACTCGGGCGGGGCCCGCACTCTTGGGTCCGCGGGAGATTCGTGTAAGGACTTCGACGCGTTGCCGACGGTCAAAGACGCGGATTGCCGTGGGCACGATGGGCAATACTGCGCTCTGCGGGTCGAGTCTGGCCGTGGGCACTGGGTTCGGGCTCACGAACGCGAACGCCAGCCCACTTGCCGACAGTGACGCCCTGCTGAAATCGGGCACGAACACGTCCAGGAATACGCTTCCCGCTTTCTTGGCGCGTTCACTCTCCACGCCGACGCGGATCTGATACCGCCCGGGCTCGAGATCCACACGATCGATCAACTGGAACCGCAACGGCCCAGGCTGGGAGCCTCGCCGAAGCACGAAGGGCTGGACTCGGCCGTGGCGCGCGCGCTCCCTGCCGTCGGCATCGGTGTCCACGGCCACCACGCCGACCTGAACACGGTCGTGCACACGTTCGCCCGGCGCCGACGGCACCTCGCTCGGGTCATGCACCAGCAGGTCGAGCACGACGGCGCTCCTTCTGGGATCAGCCAGCCGAATCGGTAATGCCACACCGACAACGCGAAGTTCTGACGCAGGCACCAGACCCGTGAGGCTATCCTGCAGCGGTGAAGGTGGCGAAGTCCCTTCATCCTGTCGCCTCCGCCCGTCGTCGAGCCAGTAGCCGGGGCGGGCCCTGACGGTCAGTCCCGGGCGAGTGACACGGACTTCCAGCTTCCGGAACCTTCGTTCACGCGTGCTGGTGCCGGGGTAACAGCCAAGCAGGTAATACGTGCTGGTCTCCCGGATGATCTGCTCAACGGCCCCACCGAAATCGTCGGTCCGGACGACCGCACGCCCACCAGTCGCCTCCGCCAGACTGACGAGACTCTCCTGGCCCAGCTTCGCGCGGTCGGCCAGCACGTCCGGATCCGCACTGAGGAAGCCTTCCTGGCCGAATCGCGCAACACCGCGCGGGTCGATGGCGTGAACGGCCACGTTGGCGCGCATGGTAGCCGTGACCGTCTGATGCACGGCGGAGCGCACCATCATGTCAACGTTGTCCACAGGGTTTCGGACGATGCCGTCGTCTTCCGGGTGGTGCCGCAGAGCCTCGCTCAAGTCGTACCCGGTCCCTTGGCTGAACAGGATTATGCTCTTTCGACGGTCGACCAGGTGGCCGAGGGACTTGGCTACACCATCGATGACGTCGAGCAAGCGGAGCGTGCGCTCTCGCGGTTCAGGCCCCGGCCCCCGCTGAGGGGCTGCCATGCCGAGGCTATCCATCGTCCCGCTCGGAATCGGCTCGACGGTGGCATCTCGTCCAGCAAACGGGCTCCGTGTCTGGTCCATCGGGTGAACCCGGCCCTTGAACCGCCCAATCGCCTCCGACAGCACCCGGCGGTCGCGTGTCAATTCCTGCATCGCGCTGCCAGATCGGCCTGTCGGCATCACCGCCACGAAGTCATCGGGGCCGATTCGATGGATGAAGTCCAGAGCCATCTGCCGGACACGCTCGGCGTGATCCACCCGAGTGTGAAGATCATCGAGAATCAACACGTACACCCGAGCCTGCGGAGAAGGAGCGTTTGAAACGACATCCGTCCGCACGACCGGCCGTTGTTCGACGCGCGAACGCTGGACAGGAAGATCGACTGCCGTGAACGTGACAATAGGCTGTCGTACGCCGTCCTCGTAGACCTCGAACTCGCCTTGTTGCAGTCCGCGCACAACCCCGCCGTGCGGGTCCGTGACCACGGCATCCACAACGACGATGCGGGTCTCCGCCACAAGACGTTGGACAGCGTTCTGCGATGGGCCAACATGTGCGCCCGACACCATGGACGGCACCTGTGTGACGCCTACGTACAACAGCACCGCTACGACGGCTGATCGTCTCGATGACAACACGCCGAGCGCCTTTCTGGTACAAACCACTCGACGTGAAATGTGCGCATCCTCTGGTTCGCCTGGCTGGAGGCCACGCACACTCAGACGTCGCGGTTCCGACGACCGGCAGTTTACGGGCAGGGGATGCAGTACGTCCAGCACCACGCGACGCAGGCGAAGTACTCGGCTTCGCACTGCTCCATGCACTGTGTACGATAGGGCTCGCTGTAAGAACTGCACTGCATGTAGCAAGTCCAGTACAAGCGATCGTCGCAGCCCCAACTGCAGAAGATCGGGTCGCAACACTCCGCCGCCGCGCGACGCGGTTGCAGAAGCAGGACGGCCGCTGCGAGCAAACACACGATGAGGAACTTCCTGGCCAACCGCCTAGAATCGCTACGTTGCACAACATCCTCCAATCGGGCTGATCCTCGGTGCATGTTCTGTGGTTGCGGTCGCGTGATGTACGTTCAACTCCTTCCTGCAGACAGAGCGGCGGCTATGACTTCGTCCTCGACGTCGGTTGGCAACTTGCCGATCCATCTCTGTAAGACAACGCCTCGACCGTCTACGATGAGCAGAGTAGGCGTTCCCAGGATCCCAAGGCCGGAGAACTGGGCTTGCCGCGCATCTTGCGTCTTGAGTCCCAGCGACCGTAGGTACCTGGCACCCTCATCGGGTGCCTGCGGCAGGACTGCTGCCAACATAAGGTTCGACCCTCGGACAGCGTCCTCCAACCGCCGATAGAAACTCGCGCTGTCAGTGCAGTAGTGGCACCCGGTCGATAGCGCCAGCACGATCATCCTGCCATGCCCCTTGGGCATGGCCCCGGGCAGGTTGAGCGTGGACCCAACTTGAATGCCGTGCTGCCCGCGCGGTGGGGTAAGCACATACTGCTTGACGAGAATGAAGGCCACGACTGCAGCCAACCCAACGATTGACACGTTTGCAGCCACCTCGAGTTGTTTGACCATCTCGATTCCCACAGTTAGCGCTGGTCACCCTGACCATTTCGACCCCGCCACCGACTGACGACGAGGTCCACCGACATCGGTCATGCTGCCGAAGACGATCGCGTGAAACAAGGCGAAAAGCACCGCAGATTCGGCCATCTGGTGGCACTTGTGGCCAGTTCGTCTATTGCCCCACGGCCCACGACAGTCGATCCGTAGGCCTGGAGGGGCGGCAAAATATCCTGTGCAAGTCGTGAGATAGCCACCCTGGCTTCAGCGACAATTGCGTCGTTTCGTGAGTGTGAAGGTGGACGACATGTCTCACAACGCACAGAAGATGGCGAGCCTGGTTGCCGAGCGTGTTGCCGAATCGCCAGCGGTGCAACTCCAGGAAATCGCGACGGCGTTGGGGGTGAGCTGTCGCACGCTACGCCGAGCGATCCGAAACGAATTCGGGATATCGTTTCGGGGGCTGCAGACCCAGGCACTCGTGGCGTGCGTTGAGGCGTGGCGGGCAAAGGACACCACGTTGTTGGTCAAGGAACTGGCGTACACCTTGGGGTTCAATGACCCGCGGTCGTTCTCCCGGCGTGTGAAGGCGGCCACCGGATTGTCGCCCACCCGGTTAGCGCACAGTGCCTCAGAAGGGTGTGAACTGGGGCGCGTCAGCGCGACAACCAGTACGTCAGCTTGACCGACAGCGAGCGGTTCTTCACCTGGACCGTATGCGGGCCGGGCAGATCGGTGTTCCAGCCCTGGTTGTACACGACGTAGAGATCGCTCCCGGGCCGGTAGATGCTCCAGAACAGGACGTTGAGGCTCGCCTGCCTGCGCGTGTCGTTGTACTGGGCAAACGCTTTCAGGAACAGCGTCGGCGAGAACGAATAGCTGACGCGCGTGCTGACGGTGTTGGTAACGTACGGGGCCAGGTTCGGCAACTGGATGTGGTTACGGTTGTAGGCGAGATCGACCAGCAGCGTGTCCAGGGGCAACAGGCTGAGGTTGCCGTTGAGCGTCGTCTTGTCGCCGGTGTAGTACGTGCCCTTCTCCAGGTAGCCGCTGCCGGTGATGCGGTGCCGGGGGCTCGACGCGTAGGCGATGCGGCCGGAATTCCACAGGTGGCCGCCGATCGGGATGAGACCGTTGCCGAGGGCGAAGGGTGTGGTGAGCAGGTCGTAGTCGCGCACCACCTGGACCGTGAGCGTGGACGTGTTGTTGAACGTCACGCCGAACTGGCCGGTGCTGGTGCGCGACTCGATGGCGCCGGCATGGGTGGCATAGACATCCACGATGCCGCCCACGAGCAACTGACGCACCCCTGGCCAGGCGGGCCGTGGCGTCCACCCCGCCTTCACGCGGGGGTTGCGCGCGTCCACCCGGCGGATGTAGCCCATCTCGGCGTTGAAACGCGCGCCCACGTCCAGATACGTCAGGTCGTAGTAGTACTTGTCCTTCTGGTAGGCGAAATCGATGGCGCCGGCCACGTCCTGGCCCGAGGCGCCGGGCGAGAACGTCTTCGCCAGCAGGCCCGTCAGCCGCGCGTCTTTGCCGAACACCAGGTTCAGATCCACCCCGAGGGTCCGGTTGAAGTCAGCGCCGGCCCCGCCCTCCCTGTTGAGGACGATCGCCCCGATGGTGGACTGGGCGAACACGTCGCGTTTCAGCCGGACCACGGAGTAGTTGGCCGCGGGCACTCTGGTGGCCTGCGCGCCGGTGCCAAGCGTCGCCGCTGTCGTCCCGATGTTCATGACGCCGATGCTGTACGCCCCGGCGCGCCCGGTGACGCGCCCGCCGGCGGCAATCGGCACTTCCTGCCCGTCCTGCAGACCGATACGCCGGCTGTAGAACAGCGGCAGGAGACCTGGTCCGAAATCGCCTGATTCAACGCCGGGCTTGCCGTAGTTGAACAGGCCCGCGCTCTCGGTGAAAAACTGCCGCTTCTCCGGGAAGAACAGGCTGAAGCGGGTGACGTTGACTACTTCCTGGTCCGCCTCGACCTGGGCGAAGTCGGTGCGTACGGTGACGTCCGCCATCAGCGTGTCGGTGATCCCGACACGGGCGTCGAACCCAAGACGATCGGCGTCTGACGTGGACGTGTCCGCGTCATAGTCGCGGCCGGCCTGGGGTGCGAGGAACGGCACGAACTCCATCCGGCGGGGTGCGTCGAGATCACGCAACCCCGTCAGGAGCCCCGCGTTCGACAGGTAGGCAAACCCGTTCACCCCCTGAGCGCGGGGGTACGGCACCCAGTAGGTCTCTTCATTCTTCCGGACGATCGAGCGCGCGATGTTCAGTCCCCACGTTGACTCGCCAATCGTCTTCTTGAACCGCAACTGGCTGAGGGGGATGGCGATCTCGGCAAACCAGCCGTGTTCGTCAATGCTGGTCCGGCACTCCCACACGGCGTTCCAGTCGTTGTTCCGCATCCGGGAGTTGTCGGTGTACTGGGCGTCCTTTTCGGCGCCCAGCGGATTGGTGGCAAAGTAGAACCCGTTGCGCCGGTCGTTGAAGGTGTCGATGACGATGGCGATGCGGTCGCCTTTGTTGAGGCCCGAGTCGCGTTTCATCTCGCTGGCGATGATGCCGTGGGGGTCCGAATCGTACGCCCAGAGTCCGAAGTAGATCTTGCGATCGTCGTAGAGCACGCGGAACTCGGTGCGTTCGGACGATAGATGGCCCGGTTGTGGTTCGCGCTGGATGAAGTTGCCGGCGGGCGCGGCCAGCTCCCACTCCGCGTCGTTCATGCGGCCGTCGATTCGGGGGGCCTGGCCGTTCGGTAGCCGGGCTGCGATGGCGTTGAAAGTGAGGGGATCGATGCGGTTCAGGTCGATGGGGGGCTGCGGCGGCTGAGCAGCGGCTGTCGCCGCCGCGAACAGCAATGCGACGCAGGCTTTGAAACCGTCTCCAGTCACTGGCGCGCCTCGAGTTCCATCCACCGCTCGAGCGCGGCGTTGAGCAGCGCCTCGACCTCCTGCTGGCGGGCGAGGGTCCGGCGAATCGCGTCGGCACCCTCCTTGTAGAACTCCGGGTGGACAACGGCCTCCGCCAGTTGCCGCGACTCGGCTTCGAGGCCCTCGATGCGTGCGGGCAATCCTGCGTACTCGCGCTGCTCGTTGAAGGTCAGCCGCTTGCGTGCCGGCGCCCGGCCGGCGTCACCGCCCCCGCTCGTGGCGGGCTTGCGCGGCTTCGGAACAGCGGGGTCGGCGCGCGGCCCGCTCGGACGCTGCCGCAGCCAGTCCCGGTAGCCGCCCACGTACTCCGTTACCCGGCCGTCGCCTTCGAACACCAGCGTGCTTGTGACCGCGTTGTCGAGGAACTCGCGGTCGTGGCTAACGAGCAACAACGTCCCGGGAAACTCCGCCAGCTGCGCCTCGAGCAGTTCGAGCGACTCGATGTCCAGGTCGTTGGTCGGTTCGTCCAGCACGAGGACGTTGGCGGGACGCGTGAACAGGCGCGCCAGCATCAGCCGGTTCCGTTCGCCGCCCGACAGGCTCTTCACTGGCGATCGTGCCCGCTCGGGCGGGAACAGGAAGTCCGCCAGGTAGCCGTTGACGTGGCGCGACCGGCCGTTGACCGTCACCGTGTCGTTGCCCTCGCCCACGGTTTCGAACACGCTACGCTCGGGGTCGAGTTGCTCACGCTGCTGGTCGTAGTACGCCACCTGGACGTTGGTGCCCTGGCGCACTGACCCGGTGTCCGGCGTGAGGTCGCCCAGCAGCAGCCGCAGCAGGGTGGTCTTGCCGGCGCCGTTGGGGCCGATCAGCCCAATCCGGTCGCCGCGCATGATACGGACTGAGAAGTCGCGGACCACGATACGGTCGCCGAACGCCTTGCTGACCCCCTTGGCTTCAAACACCAGTTTCCCGGACGGATCGGCCAACTCCACCTGCATCCGGACCGTGCCTGCCTGCTCGCGCCGCGCCGCGCGTTCTTCGCGCATGGCCACGAGGGCCCGGACACGGCCTTCGTTCCGTGTGCGCCTGGCTTTGATGCCCTGGCGCAGCCAGACTTCTTCCTCCGCGAGTTTCTTGTCGAACTTCTCCTGCTGGATCGCCTCGTTGGCCAGCCACGTCTCCTTCTTCTCGAGGAAGTTGTCGTACGTGCCGGGCCATGACGCCAGCCGGCCGCGATCCACTTCGACGATACGCGTCGCGAGGCGCTGGAGGAAGGCACGGTCGTGCGTTACGAACAGTACGGCGCCGCTGTAGTCCGCGAGAAACTCTTCGAGCCACGTAATCGCGTCGATGTCGAGATGGTTGGTCGGCTCGTCCAGCAGCAGCACGTCCGGCTGGGCGACCAGGGCCCGCGCCAGCAGCACCCGGCGTTTCCACCCGCCCGAAAGCGTCTCGACGCTGACGTCGGGCGGCAGGCTGAGCCGGTTGAGCACCATCTCGACCCGCTGTTCGAGGCGCCAGCCGTCTTTCTCTTCGAGTTCGTGCTGCAGGCGGCCGAGACGTTCGAGGGACGCTTCCGTGCCGTGGTCGGCCACGGCGACGGCGGCGTGGTGATACGCCATGACCACGTCGCTGAGGAAACCCAGGCCTTCGGCCACGACGTCGAACACGGGGCGCGTGTCTGACAAGGGCACGTCCTGTTCCAGGCGTGCCACGCGGATGTTCGGCTGGCGCCACAGGGTGCCAGCATCGGGCGGCAACTCACCGGCGATGATCTTGAGCAAGGTCGACTTACCGCTGCCGTTGCTGCCGATCAGGCACACGCGCTCCCGCGCGTCGACTTGCAGCGAGATGTCGTCGAGCAGCGGCAGGTGGCCGAACGCGATCGAGACGTGATCGACGGTCAGCAGCGGCACGTCTAAATCAGCCGGAACGCGATAGCCGCGATGATCGTCGCGGGCACGGCACCAAGCAGCAACCCGGTCGGCGCGATGGCGCCGCCGAAAAACCGTGAGAGCAGGGCCTGGCCGGCCGGGTTCGGCGCGTTGGCGATGACCGTCAGGCCCCCGCCCGTCACGGCCCCTTCGACGATGGCGATCTTCATCGAGTCGCCGAGGTTCGGCACCAGCGTCGACAGGTAGGTGATCAACGCGTTGTCGTTGAACGCCGTCAGGATGGTCGCGCCAAAGAACAACGGATGTTCGGACAGGCTGGCCAGCACCGGCTGAATCCACCATCCCTGCAGGCCGCCGTGGATGACGAGGCCGCCGAGGAAGAAGCCGACGAGCAGTGGCGACTTCAGGTCGAGCCGGCTCTGGAACGGCGACGTCGCCTTGGCAAACCCGATGAAGAAGAGGAAGCCCCCGATAAACAGCGCAGGGTAATGCGACGTGAGGACCGTCCACGCCATGAACAGCGCGTGGACCGTCGTCACCCAGGCCGGAATCGGGCCGGCCAGGTCCGAGCCGTCCTCTTCGGGCTGGTCGATGTCGGGGATGGGCGCCACACCGGCGAGCCGGCGGAACTCGGCGCGGAACACCAGGAAGTAGGCGATGTTCGCGACGACGATGGCCAGCGCCGCTCGCCAGCCGAAGTGGCTGGCCATGAAGGCCGTATCCCAGCCCCAGGGCCGCGCCACCATCAGGACGGGCGGCGCGGCAAAATGCGTCAGCGTGCCGCCGATCGAGACGTTGACGAACAGCAGGCCGAGAGTCGCGTACTTCAGGCGGTTGCTCGGCTGCATGTCATAGAACTGCCGGCTCAGGAGCAGCGCGCAGATCGTCATGGCGGCGGGTTCGGTAATGAACGAACCCAGCAGCGGCCCGACGGTCAGAATCGTGAACCACCAGGCCGCGGGCGTGGCCTTGCCGAGGTTTGCGACGCGGCGCAGGGCCGACTCGGCCAGCGTCACAATCGGTCGTGTGGCTGCCAGGGCCATGATGACCACGACGAACAGCGGTTCGGTGTAGACCACCGTGCCGTTGAAGTATCCCTTCGTCGTGGTCCAGCCGTGCCAGAAGGTCACGACGACGCCGAGCACGACGGCCCACAGGCCGAAGACGACCTCCACCTCGCCGAAGAAATGGAGGAACTCGGCCAGCGTGCTCGGTCTCGGTTCGAGCCCGAGTTTCTTACGCCGGGCGTCCTGGGCGTGCTGAATGCGGTGCGCGAGGGCCGCGAACCGCGCGGCGCTGAACGTATGGATGATGGCGAGGGCGAAGATGGCCGTCGCGACCGCGTTGAACGGATCCTGGGCGACGCGCTGCGCCAGGGTGGCAAACAGGCCGTCAGCCGACGCCGGCGGATAGGCCGACAGCGGAGTAGGCAGTGCCGCGACCGAAGCAGTGGCAGGAGTCATACCCCACGATAGCCGACTGCCGCGGGGCGCCGCAATCAGCTGATGATCCCTCGCCTGACGGCGTAGAGCACGATCTCGGCGACCGAGTGGAGGTCGAGTTTCTCGAGGACGTGCGACCGGTGCGTCTCGACGGTCGTCACGCTGACGCCCAGCAACTCGGCGATGGCCTTGTTGCTGTTGCCTTCGGCAATCAACTGGAACACTTCACGTTCCCGGTCGGACAATGTCTGGTACCGGTCCGTGACGCCGCGCCGGGCCAGGGAACGGCGGCACTCGTCGAGGAGGATGGCGGCGACGGCCGGACTGAAGAACGACTTGCCCCGGATGGCGGCCGTGATCGCGTCGACCAGATCGGTGTCCGCCGAGTCCTTGATCAGATAGCCGGTGGCGCCGGCTTCGACGGCCTGTACGACATGCGCTTCGTCCGCGTGCATGGACACGATCAGGACGCGCACCGACGGGGCGCGTTTCGCGATCTGCCGGGCGGCTTCGATCCCGTTCATCTGGGGCATCCCGATGTCGAGGACGGCGACGTCGGGCTTGAGTTCGATGGCCTGCCGCAGCGCCTCGCGGCCGTCGCCCGTCTCGGCGACCACCGTCCAGTCTTCATGTTCCTCGATGATGCGCTTGAGGCCCTGGCGCACCAGCGTGTGATCGTCAGCGAGCAGTATCCGGACCATCGGTGGTTCCTTCCTCGTCTGGGGACGACGCCTTCGGCAGCGCCGCATCCAGCGCCGGCAGTTCGACCGTGATGCGCGTACCACGCCCGGGCCCGCTGTCGAGCCTGAACAACCCGCGGAACCCGGAGATACGTTCCTGGATGCCGAGCAGGCCGAGGCCGTCCTGTTCGCCCGGCCGGTGGGCCGACGGCTCGAAGCCGCGCCCGTCGTCTTCGATCGTCAGGACGACACTGTCCGGAAGCCGCTGCAGGTAGACCCGGCAGGAGGCCGCATCCGCGTGCCGGGCCACGTTGGTCGTGGCCTCCTGCACGACACGGAACAGGCAGGTCTCGATCTCGGGAGCGGCTCGCTGTTCCGTGCCGGCATGCTCGAACGTGATGGCTACGCCGGTGCGCTCGGAGAATCCCCGCAGGTACCACTCGACCGCCGCCGCCAGGCCGATGTCGTCCAGCATGGGCGGGTGCAGCAGGCGTGACAGGTTGCGTGCGGACTGCAACGCGGCGTCGACAATGCTCCGGGCTTCGTCCAGGCCCCGGCGCTGGCTGTCGCCGACGGCGCGGCCGACGACCGCCAGTTGCATCTTGACCGCGGTGAGCGCCTGGCCGACCTCGTCGTGCAACTCGCGGGCAATCAGGCGACGTTCGTCTTCCTGGGCGCGCACGACCCGGGCCGACAGCCGGTGCAGGTCGGCGGTGATCTCGGCGTTGGCGGCCAGTTCAGCGCGTACCTGCCGTTCGAGGCCGCTGATATGGACGAAGACCACGGCGCCCACCAGCAGGCTGAGCAACGTCGCCAGCCCGCCGCTCACGGCCACGCGCGACTGTGCCCGGGTGTAGACCGCCGCGGTTTCACGCTGCTGGCGCTGGAACCGCGACCGGTTCAACTGCTGCACCTGCCGCACGATGCTCACCACCAGCGCCCGTTTCGGGATGACGCGCTCGTTGAGCAGCCGTCGCGCCTGGACGGCCTGTCGCATCGGCGCCATCTCGATGAGCGGCATCACGCCGGCCCAGTAGGCGCCGACCTCCTGATCGAGGGCGTTCAGGGCATCGCGGGCGATCCACTCGTCTTCACTGGCGCGCAACGCCGCCAGCACACGCGCGCATTCTCGCCGGTGGTCGAGCAGCAAGGACCGGTAGGCAGGAATCTGCTCTGCGTCGGTGTCCAGGAAGGCATCCCGCCAGTCGATGGCCGCAAGCAGGACGCTCGTCCGGAGTGTCTGCAGCGCATCTTCGGTCTGGATGAAGAGCCCCGTCATGGCGTCGAGCTGACGATCGGCTTCGCGGACCCGGTACGCCAGATCAATGACCGCGACCAGCCAGAGGACGACGATGACGCCGAACCCGGCGACCAGCGCCGTGCGGACGCCGAAACGCCGGCCACCGGACGGGCGCTGGCCCGCAAGAGCCCCGGGGAGCGATGTTCGTACTCGTGTCACGCCTGGATTCTACCCGGCGCGGCGTCGAACGCCTCCTGCCATTTTGCCCCCGCCATCCCCTGTCCACCGGATGGGGCGGAGCCGCGTTACCCGGTACTCTAGGCCCCAGGACACCAACTATGGCCGACTTCTATCAGACAGGCGTCGTTTCAACGTTGCACCGCCTTGGGGCGAACAAGCTGGATCGCCTCGAGCGCGAACTGGATCGTTACACCATCGCCGAACCGGTGGCCCTGGTCCTGCCGTGCCTGGTTGACGAACTCGACCGTCCGGCCCTCGGGCGCATTGTCGAGCACCTGAAACACGTGCACTACGTCGATACGACGGTGGTCAGCCTGGGCCGGGCGTCGCGGGAGGGCCTCGAGCGCGCCAGGAAGCTGTTTGCCAAGCTCCCGCGGCGTGTCCGGATCCTCTGGCTGGATAGTCCCCGCGTGCAGGCGGTCATGCAACCCCTGCTCGACGCCGGCCTGGTGCAGACGCAGGTCGGGAAGGGCTTCGCCTGCTGGCTGGCCTACGGGCTGGTGCTCGCCGAAGCGCGCTGTTCGGTGATTGCCGTCCACGACTGTGACGTTGTGACGTACGACCGCGAGTTGCTGGCCCGGCTGTGTTACCCCGTCGTGCATCCCAGCCTGGGTTTCGAGTTCGCGAAGGGGTACTACGCGCGGGTGAGCGACCGCATGAACGGGCGCGTGACGCGGCTGTTCATGACGCCGCTCATTCGATCGCTGGTGGCGACGGTCGGGCCGAAACCGCTCCTGGTGTACCTCGACAGTTTCCGGTACGCCCTGGCGGGGGAATTCGCGATGAAAGCCGACCTCGCCCGCGTCAACCGGATCCCGTCCGACTGGGGCCTCGAAGTCGGCGTGCTGGCCGAGGTGTACCGGAACTGCGCGCTGCGGCGGATCTGCCAGACGGAACTCTGTGCGACCTACGACCACAAACACCAGGTGCTGTCCGCCGAGAACCGGTCTGGCGGCTTGATGCGGATGTGTATCGACATCGCGCAGAACCTCATCCGCACGCTGGCGTCCGAAGGCGTCGTCTTCACCGAAGGGCTCTTCCAGACGCTGCTCGTCCAGTACATCCGCACGGCCGAGGACACGATCAGCCGCTATCACGCCGATGCGGCGATCAATGGCCTGTACTTCGATCGCCACGACGAAGAAGGTATCGTCACCGCGTTTGCGGAAGCGCTGCGCGAGGCGATCAAGCGGTATCGCGAAGATCCGCTGGGCGCGCCGCTGATTCCGAACTGGAACCGGATCGTGGCGGCCGTGCCCGACTTCTTCGAGCAGCTTCGCCACGCCGTGGACGAGGACGACATCGAATACGCGGTTGGCTGAGGCGGGAACGGAGGGGCGCGACGTGCTGCTCATCGTGTCGGACCTGGACGGAACGTTGCTCGATCCGGTCACCTACGCCCTCGGCCCCGCCGAGGCGGTGGTGGCCCGGATGCGCCGGTCCCGGATTCCGCTCGTGGCCTGCTCGAGCAAGACGCGGGCCGAGATCGAGTCGCTGCTGAGCCGGCTGGGGCTTGACGAGCCGTTCATCTGCGAGAACGGAGGGGCGATCTACGTTCCCGGTACGCCGCCGGCGGCCGGTGAGGCGAACGGCGGCCGGCTCCGGATCGAACTGGGCCGGCCCTACGAAGAGGTCGTGGCCATCCTCCGGGAGGTCGCCGCCGATCAGGACGTTCGGATTCGCGGGTTCTCGGACATGAGCGTCGCGGAGATTTCCCGTGACTGCGGGTTGTCGCCGCTTCAGGCGCAGCTCGCCAAGCTGAGGGAGTTCGATGAACCCTTCAGGCTCCTCGAAACGGACCCCGGAATCAGCAGCCGCTTCCTCAGGGCGCTGCATCGCCGGGGCCTCCGGACCGTCGAGGGAGGGCGCTATTTCCACGCGACAGGAGAAACGGATAAGGGTATGGCTGTTGACGTTCTGCGCGCTCGCTACGGCACGGACGGAACGCCCGTGCTGGTCGGGCTCGGCGACGCGCCCAACGACATCTCGCTGCTGCGGGCGGTTGACATTCCCGTCATCGTCCGCCGCGAAGACTCCGCGGCCTCGTCGCGGCTTCTGCGGAAGGTCCCCACGGCCAGGCTGACCGAGCGGCTGGGGCCCGCAGGGTGGGCGGAGGCGGTGTCGGAGGTTCTGGACCAGTGGGAGAGCGGCGGGCTCAGGCAGTGGTCCGAGGTGGGCCGATCATGAAACCTACGCAGGTGCTGAATCCCGACACGGTGGCACGGCTGTCGGCCGTGGGTCAGGCCGACCTGGTGGTTGGCATCCCCAGCTTCCAGAATGCCCGGACGATCGGGCACGTTGTCCACGCTGCGCAGACCGGCCTGGCGAAGTACTTTCCCGATGCGAGGGCCGTGGTCCTGAATTCGGATGGCGGGTCGACCGACGGCACGCCAACGGTCGTCGCCAACGCGGCCGGGCCGGAAGGGTCGGTCGTGCTCGTCTCGCAACCGCGCAATCCGGTGTTCCGGTTCAGCGTGCCGTACCACGGGCTGCCAGGCAAAGGGAGCGCGTTCCGGACCATTTTCGGCGCGGCCGAACACCTCGGCGCAAAAGCCTGCGCGGTGGTGGATTCCGATCTGCGCAGTATCACGCCCGAGTGGATCGATCTGCTGCTGACGCCGGTCGTGCACCGCTCGTTCGATTACGTGTCGCCGTTCTACCAGCGGCACAAGTTCGATGGCACGATCACCAACAACGTGGTCTACCCTTTGACCCGGGCGCTCTACGGGCAGCGTGTCCGCCAGCCGATCGGCGGCGACTTCGGCCTGTCGGCATCGATGGTCCGGCACCTCCTGACGCTGCCCGAGTGGGAAACCGATGTCGCCCGCTTCGGGATCGACATCTGGATGACGACGACGGCCATCTGCGGCGGGTTCAACGTGTGCCAGTCGTATCTCGGCGCGAAACTGCACGACCCCAAAGACCCCGCGTCAGACCTGAGTTCGATGCTGGTGCAGGTGCTCGGCACGCTGTTTCAGTTGATGGAGACGCACGAAGAACGCTGGCGGGCCTGCACGGCCACCCACGACGTCCCGATGTTCGGGTTCCGGTACGACGTCGGACTCGATCCGGTGCGGGTGGACGTGAACCGGATGATCGATCACTTCGGACGCGGCGTGACGGAACTGGGGGGCATCTGGCAGCGCGTGTTCGACAAAGCCGACATGGCGCGCCTGCAGAGTGTGGCCAGCGGCGACCGCGATCAGTTCCGGATCGACGACGACGTGTGGGTGAGGCTGGTCTACGGCCTTGCGGCGGCGTACCACCACCGTACGATGGACCGCGATCACCTGCTGCGGTCGAGCCTGCCGTTGTACATGGGGCGGGTGGCCTCGTTCGTCCGCGAGCTGTGGGACGCTGATGTGCCCCAGGTCGAGTCGAGGATGGAACGTGTGTGTCTGGAGTTCGAGAGCCAGAAGGACTACCTCAGGCACCGGTGGGCGGGGAAGCAGTAACGCGGCGCCTGGAACGCAGGACAGGGTCACGAAGGAGACAATATGGGACAGGTCATTCAAGACATCCTCTCGCAGGCGTGGAAGCAGTTCGCGGGGCAGAGCCTCGCGGTGCTGCCGAACCTCATCGCCAGCCTGCTGTTCCTCGCGCTCGGGCTCGCGTTGACGTGGCTGGTGGGCCGTCTGGCGCGGCTGATCCTGCGCCGGTCGTCCGTGGAACGCCGGGCCAACCGGATGGGACTGAGCACCTGGCTGGAACGCGCCGGCATTCTGAGCGTCACGGCGCTGGTCGCCCGTTTCATCCAGTTCGTGTTCGCCCTCGTGACGGCGGGCCTGATGCTGTACGCTCTCGACGCCGCCCTGGCGTCGGATCTCACCCGGCGTTTCTTCCTGTACGTGCCGCAGCTGGCGATCGGCCTCGGCATCTTCCTGATTGGACTCGTCGCTGCCCGGTTCGTCGAGCGGCGTGTCCTGATCGGGGCCGTCAACCGCGGGCTCAGACCGGCCCACCTGCTCTCGACGCTCACCCGTGCGGGGATTGTCGTGCTGGCGACCGCGATTGCGCTGGACCACATCGGCATCGGCGGCCGCATCGTGCCGGCCGTCGTGTTGATTCTGATTGGCGGGGTGACGCTGGCCGCGGCGCTGGCCGTCGGGCTGGGCGCCCGCGGCACGGTCAAGCGGATCATCGATGAACGCCTCGATGAACCCGAGACCGTGCCGCCGGACGAGATCGAGCACTGGTAGGGGGATTGGGAACGGGGAGCCGTAGGGGCAAGGAACAAGGGGCAAGGGGCACCGAAACCTCATGCCCTCGTCGATGACGCGCGAGCGTCCCTAGCCCCTAGTCCCCAGCCCCTGGCCCCTGCTAGAACGCTTTGTCGAACCAGACGTCCTCGAGAATCTGCGTCTTCTTCGTCAACGTCTTGCCGCCCGCGGTCACCACGATGGTGTACTCGCCGGGGTCGGCCGCCGTCGAACCGCCGAATGTCGGGTAGGCCGGCTGCGCCTGCGGCTGGCCGAACCCGCCCATGCCGCCCCGCCCCTGCTGCGCCGCAGCCGGGCCCAGGTACATGGGCGTCCAGCGCATGTTCCACAGCAACTGGTTGATCCCGGGTTTGTTCGGGCCCTTGGTTTCGGCCACCACGTAGGTGCCCTTCATGACCTTCACCTGCACGTCGCCCTGCACGGCGCTCTTCAGGTAGTAGTTGATCATGATGCCGTTTGGCTCGCTCGGCGCGTTGATGTTGGTGAAGGCCGTGACGGTCGGCCTGCGCACCACCCACTTCACCTTCGCCTCGACGTCGAACAGGTGGACGTCGGACGCCAGCACGGTGCTGTTGAGGTCCTGCAGCGCGGAAATGTCCGTGATGAAGAGCCCGCGGCCGTGCGTGCCGACGATGAGGTCCCGCTCGCGGGGGTGGATCACCAGGTCGTGGACCGGCTGGGTGGGCATATTGTTCTTCATCTCGGCCCACGTCTTGCCGCCGTCGATCGTCACGTAGAGCCCGAAGTCGACGCCGACGAACAGCAGGTTGGGGTTCACCGGGTCTTCACGAATGACGTTGACGGCCTTGTCCGGCAGGCCGGCTGCCAGCGACGCCCACGTCTGTCCGTAGTCGGTGGTCTTGTAGACGTACGCCTTGAAGTCGTCGTCCCGGTACCCGTTGAGCGTGAGATACGCCGTGCCGGGCTGGTGCATCGAGGCGATGACACGCGTGACCCACCGGCCTCCCGGGTTGCCCGGGATCTTGTCGTTGAGCTTCGTCCAGTTCTTCCCGCCATCTTTCGTGACCCAGACGTTGCCGTCGTCCGTGCCCACGTAGAGCAGGTCGCGCACGAGCGGCGATTCGTCCACCGTCGTGATCGTGCAGTACTGGATATTGCCGTCGCCGCCCTTTCCGGTGGTGAGCTTCGCGGGGTCGTTGGTCGTCAGATCGGGGCTGATGGCGATCCAGTTCTCGCCGCGGCTCGTGGACTTCATCAGCTTGTTGGCGCCGTGGTAGATCGTGTTGCCGTCGAACGGCGAGATCAGGATCGGGGCGCTCCACTGGAGGCGCAGCGTGTTGTCGGTGTGGCGCAGCGACACGCCTTCGCCCGTGTAGAGGTCCACACGCTGGATCGAGCCGAACTGCGACTCGTTGTAGAGGTACCGGTTCGTGGGATCGACGAGGTTGTAGAAGCCGTCACCGCCGCCGACGGTCTGCCACGCCTCGAAGGGAATCGTTCGCCCGCCGCGCATGGTGCTGGGGCCCCGTACCGACCCGTTGTCCTGCAGCCCGCCGTACACGTTGTACGGGACCTGCATGTCGTAGCCGATGGCGTAGAACTGCGCCAGCGGGAGTTCGTCGGGGTGGTACCAGTTCTTGCCGGCGTCGTACGTGATGCCCATCCCGTGGTCGTACCCCAGGATGATGTGGTTCGAGTTGTTCGGGTTGATCCACATCGCGTGGTTATCGCCGCCAAAGCGGAACGGCGTGGACCACGTCTTGCCGCCGTCGGTCGAATGCGTCACGCCGACGGTGAGCACGTACACGTGATTCGCGTCGTTCGGGTCCACGCGGATCTGCATGTAGTAGTAGCCGGGCTGCCCGCCGATCTTCTGCTTGTCCGGGCTGACCTTCTTCCACGTCTTGCCGGCGTCGTCCGAGCGGTACACCTCTTCACCGATCATGCCGGCGCTCGACTTGCTCTCGGCCAGTTCCTTGAGACGATCCGCGGCCGACATGCCGGGCTTGTTGGCGTTCTCGATGTTGGCGTACAGGATGTTCGGGTTCTTTGCGTAGACGTCGAGGCCGATGCGGCCGATGGCGCCCGTCGGGAGCCCGCCTTCGAGCTTCGTCCACGTCTTGCCGGCATCCACGGTCTTGTAGATGGCGCTGCCCGCGCCGGCGAGGTTGAAGGTCCAGGGTTTGCGGACCTTGTCGTAGGTGGCGGCGTACAGCACCTTCGCGTTCTTGGGGTCCATCACGAGTTCGGACACGCCGATCGCGCGGCCGTCAATCTTGATGTCGAGCGACTTGGTCCACGTCTTGCCGCCGTCGATGGTCTTGTAGACGCCGCGTTCTTCGTTCTCGGCGTAGAGTTTGCCGAGGGCCGCCACGTAGACGGTGTCGGGCAGCTTGGGATCGACGATGATGCGCCCGATGTGGAAACTCTGGCCGAGCCCCATGTTCACCCAGGTCTTGCCCGCATCAGTCGACTTATAGACGCCGTCGCCCCAGTACGTGCTGCGCGAAGACGTGTGCTCGCCCGTGCCCACCCAGACGATGTTCGGATTGGACGGCGCCACCGCGATATCACCGATGGAGATGACCTTCTCGTTGTCGAAGATCGGCTCCCACGACACGCCGGCGTTCACCGATTTCCAGAGGCCGCCGGACCCGGTGGCCATGTAGATGGTGTGCGGTTGCTGTTCCGGGACCGCGATGTCCACGAAGCGGCCGCTCTGGCGGCTCGGCCCGATCCCGCGGAACGGGAACGCCTTGAGGATGTCCGGGCTCAAGGCCTGGGCGGACACGTCGGCGGCCACCAGGGCCAGCAGCGCGACGACTCCGAAGAGAACGAAGAGACGGGCATGACGCATGGATTCGCTCCTCCTCTGACGATTGCGGCGGGTTGATTGCGAGAGAAATCCGGAAACCTGGCCGATCCTACCCCACAACCTGCTTACGACGGCCGTCGGGGGGCCGTTTCCCGCCCGCCGGTCCGTACGTAGCCCCGGGGTCGTGGGGACGGCCTGGGTGTGGCGCGCGGATCCGGCCCCCGAGTACCATGTCAGCGTGCATCCGCTCATCACACGTATTCCCTGGGCCAACTGGAAACCCAAGCTGGTCGAGGTCCTGCCCACCTATTCGCGGGCGGACTTCGAGAAGGACCTCCTCGCCGGCGTGACCGTCGGCCTTGTGGCACTGCCCCTCGCGATGGCGTTCGGGATCGCGTCCGGCGTGACGCCTCAGGCCGGGCTCTACACCGCCGTGATCGGCGGATTCATCGCCGCCGTGCTGGGCGGCTCCCGGATCCAGGTCAGCGGCCCCACCGGGGCTTTTGTCGTCATCGTTGCCGCCATCATCACCAAACACGGCCTCTCCGGCCTGTTGATGGTGACGATGATGGCGGGCGTGATCCTGCTGTTCCTGGGCATGACCGGCCTGGGGAATGCCGTGAAGTTCGTGCCGCGGCCCGTCGTGATCGGATTCACCAACGGCATTGCCCTGCTCATCGCGTCCACCCAGATCAAAGACTTCTTCGGCCTGCGGATGCGGGCGAACCCGAGTGAGTTCTTCGAGCGGATGGAGATGGTCTGGAAGTCGCTCCCCACCGTGAACTGGCAGGCTGCCGGCCTCGGCGTGGGGTCGCTCGCGCTCATCCTGATCGTGCCCCGCCTCTTCAAGCGGGTGCCCGGCTCGATCGTGGCGCTGGTGCTGGGCACGGTGGCCGTCGCCGCCTTCGACCTTCGCGTGACGACCGTCGGATCGTTGTTCGGCACGATCCCGTCCGGGCTGCCCGAGTGGGACCTGCCGCGGTTCCGCCTCGATTTGATCCTGCCCCTCATGCCGGAAGCCATCACCGTCGCGCTGCTCGCCGCGCTCGAGAGCCTGCTGTCGGCGGTGGTCGGTGACGGGATGATTGGCGATCGGCACAACTCGAACGCCGAACTGATCGGGATGGGAGCTGCCAACCTGGTCGTGCCCCTGGTGGGCGGGATTCCCGTGACGGGAGCCATTGCCCGCACGGCCACGAACTTCCGGTCCGGTGGCCGCACGCCCGTGTCGGCCATCGTCCACGCGATCACCGTCGCGCTCATCGTCCTGCTGGCGGCGCCGCTGGCCACGAAGATCCCGATGGCCACCCTGGCCGCCGTGCTGTTCGTCGTGGCCTACAACATGGGGGAGTGGCGGGAGATCTGGACGATCCTGAAGCTGGATATCCCCGAAAAGACCGTCTGGCTGCTGACCCTGGTGCTGACGGTGATGGCCGACCTCACGATAGCCGTGGAAGTGGGCATGACCCTGGCGGCGCTGCTCTACGTGTACCGCGTGTCACAGACGACCACGGTGGCGCCCGTCACACCGCACTACATCGAGCGCGGCAAAGTGCACGCGCTGCAGGACAAGTACATCCCGCCCTACGCCACCGTCCTGCGGATTCACGGGCCGTTCCTGTTCGGCACGACCGACAAACTGGCCGAGGAGACGGCCGACCTGACCTACTACAGCTCGATCATCATCCTGCGGCTGCGCAACATGACCGCCATCGACGCAACGGGCATGCACGCCCTCGAGGTGTTCCACGAACGTGTGACGCAGTCGGGGCGTGACCTGGTCCTGTGCGGCGCGCGGCAGCAGCCGGCCAAGTTCCTCAGGCGCGCCGACTTCGTCGAGATCATCGGCGAGAAGAACATCGTGCCTCACGTACAGGCCGCTCTCGAGCGCGCGCGGGAACTCCACGATCACCGCGCGCTGCACGGGGGGCTTTTCTAGAGGCTAGAGGCTAGAGGCTAGAGGCTAGAGGCGAGGGGGTCCGCTGACTGCCAGCCGCTCGGCTTCGTCCATCGACCAGTCACAGATCGCCTGCCAGTCGGCCTCCGCGAGGCGGGCTTCCGAGTGGAGGATCAGATACGACGGCAGCGGCATCTTCTTCTCCCGGACCTCGTCGCACATCTTCTCGAGCATCGCCACGCGTTTCCGCGGCGGGTAGGCGCCCCACTCCGAGAAGTTCATGGTCTCACGCCCCTCCGTCACGTGGCCTGCGACAGCCCACGACATGGGGACGATGGCGCTGTACCATGGCCAGCGGGTCTCGTTCGAGTGGCAGTCGAAACAGCTCCGCCTGAGGATGGACGACACCTCAGCCGGGATCGACGCTGTCGCGGCCACAGTGCGCCCGGGATCGACGGGCGGGTTGGTCCTGGCCGGGCGATGAAGCTGGACGGCCAGTCCGACGACGAGCGTTCCGAGTGTGAGATGCTTCAGGCGAGTTGAGATCACAGGTCCGTCCTCCCGGCTTGCCCCGAGCTCACTTCAGTTGGGTACATTCGCCCGGGTTCACGCGGCCTTTTGCAATTCCCTTGCCCGCCGGCAGGCGCTCGACCAGCCAACCCGTCGACCATGGCTGGCTTGGATTATGCGTAGAATGTACCGGTCCCCAAATGACGCTCCTTCGCCGTGTCAGGCTGGTCGCTATGGCTGCCGCTGCCGTTCTGGCGTGGCTTGGCGGCGCAGGTACGGCCGTTGCCCAGTTATGGCCGTCGGAGCCGGTGACGCTGGCAAGCGGCCGCGTGTTGATCGCAGGCGACGTGTCGGCGACCTTCGGCAGTGAGGACCCCGGCTGGTTCACCTACACGAACTACGAGACGAGTTCGCTCCGGCGTGTTCGCGCCGGCCTCACGGTCGAAGTCAAAGCCACGTCGTGGCTGTCGTTCCTGACGGAGATGCGCGCCGAAACCGGATTGGGCGTCAGGCCGTACGCCTGGTTCGTGCGATTCACGCCGGTTAGCAGCGGCCTGGTCAACATTCAGGCCGGCAGGATTCCACCAGTCTTCGGCACGTTCGGGCGGCGGAGTTATCCGCACGACAATCCGCTTGTGGGCGAGCCGCTCGGTTACCAGTACCTGACATCGGTCCGACCGGATGCCATACCCGCCAATGCCGATGACCTGCTCCGGAGGCGCGGAAGTGGCTGGAGGGTCCGTTACCCGGTCGGCGATCCGGCGGCGGACAACGGCGTACCGATGATCGCGGCCAACCGGTGGGACACCGGCATCCAGGTTCGCGTGGGCCGGCCTGCGCTGGAGGGGACGCTTGCCTGGACAGTCGGGTCGTTGTCGCATCCGCTGGTGACCGACGACAACAGGGGCGGACAGGTGGCCGGCCGCGCGGGGTGGCAGCCGTCGCCCGCCTTCTCGTTCGGGCTGTCGGCGGCCCGCGGGGCGTTCCTCAGCGATGTCGTCAGCAAGGCCCGCGCAGACTTGCCTCAGCACCACTACGATCAGCGCGCGATCGGTGTCGACGCCGAAACGTCCTGGGGTCGCTGGCTTATTCGAGGTGAGTTCGTGGCGACGACGTGGGCGCTGCCTGCCCTCAACGCCCCGCAGATCCTCAATCCGCTGGGTTCCCGGACCTGGTACATCGAAACCAAGGTCCGCCTGCGCCCGGGACTTTACGTGGCGGCACGCGGCGACCAACTTCGATTCTCGACCATTCGCGGGTCGGCAGGCCCCCGCTCGTGGGACGCCGACGTCTCGCGAGTCGAAGCGGGGTTCGGGTACACCGTACACCGGGGGCTGCTCGTCAAGGCATCGGTATCGAGCAACTGGCGGGACGGCGGCGCCGTCCGCGAAAGTCATCTTGCAGGGGTGCAGGCGAGCTTCTGGTTCTGATGCCCATGTTGTCGAACGCACCGCTCATCCTCGCGGCCACCCTCACCATCGCAGCGGCGAACGGGACGATTCGTGGCACGGTGGACATCAGGCACGGACTCGTCACGCGAGAGGTGCGACCGTCATCGTCGGCGATGCGCGCCCCGGAACCCCGGGCCCCGGAGTTCCGGCCGGCAGTGGTGTATCTCGACGCCGCGCCGAAAGGTGCGTTCGAACTCGACGAGGCGGCCCGCGCGACGATGGATCAGCGCGGCCAGGCGTTCGTGCCGCACGTGCTGGCCATCACGGTGGGCACGATCGTCAACTTCCCCAACAGCGACCCGGTCTTCCACAACGTCTTCTCATTGTCGAAGACCAGGCCGTTCGACCTCGGACGGTACGCCCGCGGCAAGTCGAAGTCTGTGCGTTTCGATCGCCCCGGCGTCGTCCAGGTGTTCTGCGACATCCACTCGCACATGAGCGCCTACATCCTGGTCTTCGCCCATCGATACTATGCCATCACCGATCCGGCGGGGCGCTACCAGATGAGCCAGGTTCCGCCAGGCGCCTATACCTTGAACGTATGGCACGAAGGCGAGGTGCGCGAGACGCGCGCCGTCGTCGTGCCCGAGGCCGGCGGCACGACCGTCGCCGACTTCGTCGTACGGTGAGGCCCCGTCATGACCCTGTCCAACCGGATCTTCCTGGCGGCGGCGCTGCTCGTCGTGCTCGCCATCGGATTCACCGCAGCCTTTGTCAGCGCCCGTGTCACCTCCCAGGCTGAGGCGGAACTGCAGCGCGGGCTCGTCGAGGCCGGCGCCGTCGTCAGCCGTCAGAGCGAGGCCCTCGTCGAGACCTTCACACTGCTGGCGCGCCTGACCGCAGACCTGCCAAAACTCAAGGCAGCCGTGGCGACAGGGGACCCGCCGACGGTCCAGCCTCTGGCGGCGGACTACCAGGCGATGCTCGCCCGATCGAGCCTCGTCGTCGTGACCGATCAAACCGGCCGGGAGCTCGCGTCGGCGGGGCCAGTTGTTCAGACGCCGGCTCCAACCGAATCACTGCCGTCCGTGCGCGCCGCGCTGCAAGGTGTCCCGGCATCTTCATTTCGCGTCCATCCCGGCGGGATCCTGCAGGTGTTGAGCGTCCCTATCACGGTCGGTGGCGAACCCGCCAGGCTGGCTGGCACGCTCAGCGTGGGGTTCCTGCTGGGGAGCGCCCTCGCTGCCGACTTCAAGCAGTTGACCGGCAGCGAAATTGCCTTCGGTCTCGGCGGCAGAATCCGGGCCTCGACGTTGCCGGAAGCCGCGTGGCCGGCAATCGAGCAGGCAAGGCGGGCCGGCCGCGTGTCCACCGCGGCGTTCGATCAGGATGAGTACGTGCTGTTGTCGGCACCCTTGGCATCTGGTTCCGTCAACGGGCTGATCAGCGAAGGTTCCGGTTCTGAGGACGCGCCGTTCGTGGTCGTTGTGCGCTCGCGGACCGAGCGGCTGCGATTCCTCGGCCCCATCCAGACCGTCATCGCAGTCACTGTCATCGTCACGATGCTCCTCGCGACCGTGCTGAGCTACGCCGTGGCGCGGACGGTGACCCGACCGCTGGCCGCGATTACCAGCGTCATGCGTGACGTGGCGGCAACCGGGGATCTGACGCGCAAGATCCCCGAGGGGTCGGGACGATGGGAGGACGAAGACGCACGGTTGCTGGCATCGACGTTCAACACCTTGACCGAATCCATCGCGCGGTTCGAGAAAGAAGCAGCACAGCGTGAACGCCTGTCATCACTTGGGCGGTTGTCGAGCGTCGTCGCGCACGAGGTCCGGAACCCGCTGATGATCATCAAGGCGGCCGTCCGGACGCTCCGGCAGCCCGAGACGAACCCCGACGCCGCGCAGGAAGCACTCCAGGACATCGATCTGGAGGTTGTTCGTCTCAACCGGATCGTCAGCGAGGTGCTCGACTACGCCAAGCCCATCAGCTTCGTGTGGCAGCCGGTGGACGTCAGCGCCGTCTGTCAGGACGCGGTGCAGGCCGTCCGGGTTGCGGAGCCGGACGTCGAGATCGTTCTCGACCCCGACCACCGGCTGGCGCCCATCATCTCCGACGGCGACCGCCTGAGAACGGTGCTGGTCAACGTTCTGACCAATGCGGGCCAGGCGGTGAAATCCAGACGGGATGCCGGCACCGACACGGCATCCGGCGTTGAATTGCACGCCGCCCCTCTCCCGGGGGGCGGCGTGAGCGTCAGTGTGCGTGACGCAGGGGGCGGCATCGAGCCGGCGCAGATCGCCCGCGTCTTCGAGCCGTATTTCACGACGCGCCGTGCAGGCACCGGGCTTGGCCTCGCCATCGCGCGCAACATTATCGAAGGCCTTGGCGGTACGATCGCCATCGAGAGCGACGGACGGACGGCCACGGAGGTGCGCATCACGCTGCCGGCGGATCGATCGTCAGCCCCGGGCGGCGCAGTCTTACGTTCTGAGTCATAGCACGCGAAGGGACACCATGAGCGCCACCGGCACCATCCTGATCGTCGATGACGAGGAGCGCATCCTCAGAGCGCTCGGTCGCGCGTTGCGCGGCGAGGGCCATGACGTCGTGGAAGCCGGCGGCGGCCTGGCGGCGAAGCGGCTGCTGGCCGAGCGGGTCTTCGACGTGGTCGTCGTCGACAACGTAATGCCCGACCTGACCGGGCTCGACGTTGTCCGCGACCTGACGCAGCAGGCGGTCCCTGGGGAGCGGCCACAGATCGTGCTGATGACCGCCCACGCCACCGTGGAGAGCGCCATCGAGGCGATGAAACTCGGGGCCCTCGACTACCTGCAGAAGCCGTTCGAGATTGATGAACTGCTTGTCGTCGTCGGCCGCGCCGTCGAATTGCAGCGCCTGCGCAACCAGCACCGTTACCTGTTGAGTGAACGCGAAGAGGAATTCGATCATTACGGCATCGTCGGGCGCAGCAAGGCGATACAGGACGTGATTCTGACACTGGAGCGGGTGGCCGAAACGAAGAGCACGGTCCTGATCACGGGGGAGACGGGAACGGGCAAGGAGCTCGTGGCGCGGGCGATCCACGATCGCAGCGCCCAGCGCGGCATGCCGCTCATCAAGGTGAATTGCGCGGCCATCCCGGACGCCCTGCTCGAGTCGGAACTGTTTGGCCATGTGCGGGGTGCCTTCACCGGGGCTGCCGCGAACAAGAAAGGGAAGTTCGCACTCGCGCATGGCGGCTCGATCCTGCTCGACGAAATTGCCATGCTGGGGCAGCCACTCCAGGCCAAGCTGCTCCGGGTGCTCCAGGAACGCGAGTACGAGCCCCTGGGATCCGAACGGGCGCAGAAGGTAGACGTCCGCGTGATCGCGGCGACCAACCGCGACCTGGGCGAGATGGTTGCGGCGGGCCGCTTCCAGGAGGACCTGTTCTACCGGCTCAACGTCATTCCGATCCGCATCCCGCCGCTCCGGGAGCACCGGGAGGACATCCCGGTGCTGGCCGAACATTTCGTCCGCAAACACTCACAACGGACCGGTCGTGTCATCGAACGGCTCGACGAATCGGCTGCCGCGATCCTCGAGCGGTACGACTGGCCGGGGAACGTGCGCGAACTCGAGAACACCATCGAACGGGCAGTCGTCCTGTCGCGAGGCGTGGTCATCTCGGCCGACGCCATCACCGGCCTTCGCTCCGTGCCGGCTGCCGCGCCGGGAGTGTCCTCGCTGCGCCTGCGCCAGAACCTCGACCTGGTCGAGCGCGAGACCATCCGGCGGGCCCTCGAGGCCGCTGGCGGCATCAAGAAGGAGGCCGCCGAACTCATGGGCATCAGTCAGCGCGCCTTGAGCCACTACCTCGCCAAACACCGCCTCTCCGAGCCCCGCTAGCCTGCCAGCCAGCTTTCCGTGGGGGCTGGCTTCAGCCAGCCCCGTGTGTCATCCGGCTGAAGCCGGATGCCACGAAGACGAGCGTCGCCCTTTCGCATCACGTAAGCGCTTACGTTGTTCGTAAGGCGTGTCCTGCGATCCCCCGATGGGAGCCCCGGTTAGTCCCGACAACGGATCGAGTGATTGACAGCGTGAGCCAGCACGCCCTGCCGTGGGGGCTGGCTTCAGCCAGCCCCGTGGCATCCGGCTGAAGCCAGATGCCACGAAGACGAACGCGCGGCACGTCCCTTGCTCATGACCGTGGTGGGCGCAAGTGAGCCAGGAGGCCGGGATGGTGGAGTCGCGTGTCAGGCCGCGCATCGTTTCGAGGCTGGTGCCGGGGGCGTGTGTCCTCGCGGCGCTGTTGGCGATCGCACAACTCGGAGAGATACGCGGCGAGCCCAGGCAACCCCAGGCGGTCACGATCGAGATGGTCGCCAAACGATTCGTGTTCGTGCCCGACCGGATCGAAGTGGTTGAAGGTGATCAGGTGACGCTGGCCGTGCGGTCGGCCGACGGCACGCACGGCATCGAGATCAAGAAACTCAACCTCAGGAAGGACATCCCGCGTGGCGGCGCAGTTGTGGCGCTGGCCTTCACCGCACCCGCGCCTGGGACCTACGAGATCGTGTGTTCGGAGTACTGCGGGCGAGGCCACAACGACATGAAAGCCACTCTCGTTGTGACACCCCGCGCACAGGCTCATAGGGCTGACTCGAGCCGGACGACGAACAGACTGGGGAGACAACAGTGACACCTGGCCTTGTATCTGGGACGTTCCTGATGGTGGCGTGGCTTGGAGCGGCGGGTGTTCCCATCGCGTCCGGTGTCCCGGCGGGCTCAGCCAAGCCATCCGAGCCGGTCGCCAGCGCGGCAATCGCGCAGGCTGACGATCCAGATCTGGATGTGAACCTTGCCCAGCCCGACTTCATGCTCGCGTCGCTGCCCACGGCGCTGCGTCTTCCGCGGCACAAGATGACGTTCCGGCTCACGCACCGATTCCACCAGCGGATCCAGGACAGCGGACCCGGCGATCTCTTCGGTCTGGACACCGGGGCGCAGGTCGGCATCGAGTTCCGATTCGGCGTGGTGTCAGGCGCGCAACTCGGCTTCTATAGAACGGGTGAACGGACGATCCAGTTCTTCACCCAGTACGACGTTGCCAGGCAAGGACGCCGTCTGCCGGTCGGCGTCGCTGCGTATGCGTCGATCGAGGGCACGAACAACTTCCAGGACAGCTATTCGCCGTCGCTCGGCGCGATTCTCTCCCGCGAGGTCGGGACGCGCGCGGCGCTCTACGCCGAGCCGATGTGGGTGAGTCACGCGGCCGGCACGACCAATCTCACGGACCGCTCATCGACGGCGATTCTGGGTCTTGGGATCCGGCTCCGCGTTCTGCGGACGGTCTACGTGGTTGCCGAAGCCGCGCCGCGGGCCGGCGGCGACGACCCGGGCACGACGCACGCCGCTTTCGGCATCGAACGGCGGGCGGGCGGCCACCTGTTCCAGTTGACCATCGCGAACAACAAAGGCACGACGCTGGCCAACATGGCTCGCGGCGCGCCCGCCGGCGGCAACTGGTATCTCGGTTTCAACCTCGCGCGGAAGTTCTACTGACAGGAGCCCACAATGAAGACAGACAGAACCCTCAGCCGCCGGGAGTTCACCCTGGCCGCCGCCATGGCCGCCCTGAGCGGCGTCGCGATTACCGTTTCGGCGTGCAGTGGAGGCGGGACCAGTTCCCCTGCTGCGCCCACGCCCGCGGCGACAGGCGGGAAGTCTGGAGCCATCGGAACGAACCACGGCCACACCGCGGTCATCACCAGCGGCGAATTGTCCTCCGGCGGAGGACTCAACCTCAACATCCGCGGCTCGTCCGATCATCCACACACCGTCTCGTTGACCGCCGCGGAGGTGACCGCCATTGGCAACAACACACGCGTGTCGAAAGAATCGACCACTGACGACGGGCACAGCCACACGGTGACGTTCAACTGACGAGTGGCGTGCTGCGGAGGGGGCACCGTTCGTGCGGATCGCGCCACGCGCCGGTTTGATCGCATCAGCGCGCTCATCGGCGTCCCGCTCTTGTGGCCCCACCGGCCATCATCACGCGGCAGAGATGGTTCAGGAACCCGGCGGCGCAGGACCCGTGAGGATTCGCTACTGCGCGGCCAGCGCCTGTTCGATGGCCTCGCGAAGCTCCTTGGCGTCGGGCGTCGTGCGGCTGGGGAAGAACGCGCGTACCTTGCCGTCTTTTCCGATCACGTACTTGCTGAAGTTCCACTGGGGCAGGCTGCCCGACTGGCCGAGCAGGGCATAGACCGGCGATTGCCCGGCCCCCGGGCGCGTCTCGACCTTGGCGAACATCGGGAACGTCACGCCGTAGGTCAGCCGGCAGAACTGCTGAATGTCCTCGGCGGAGCCGGGCTCCTGCCCGCCGAAGTCGTTGGTCGGGAATCCGAGGACGGAGAAGCCGCGCGGCGCCAGTTCACGGTGAAGTTTCTCCAGGCCTTCGTACTGGGGCGTGTAGCCGCACTTGGACGCCACGTTCACCACGAGCGTCACCGACCCCCGATACGTGCCCAGATCGGCCGGCTCGCCGCTCAACGTGGTCGTCTTGAGATCGTAGAGTGATCCCGCGCCCGCAGACGGCGAATACGTCACTGCCGACCCGAAGAACGTCCGTTTCGCCCACACGCCGGCGCCCGCGGCCAGGACCAGGATGAGAATGACGGCAGATTTCATGAGCAGACCTTCCACGTGTGTGTATCCCCTGTGTGTAGACGCGGAGCGGGGGCGGGCGGATCCCGGGGTCAGACCTTGAATTATCAGGTCCCAGTCGGGTTCGCTGGCGGAGACCTTATAATTCAAGGTCTGACCCCGCTTATGGAGACGCACATGTTCGAACCTGCTGTGTATCAAGCCCGTCGCGCTCGCCTGAAGAACGATGTCGGATCCGGACTCATCCTGCTGCTGGGCAATGACGAAGTCGGGATGAACTACGCGGCCAACACGTTCCACTTCCGCCAGGACAGCACGTTTCTCTACTTCTTTGCTGTCGACCTGCCCGGCCTGGCGGCCGTCATCGACGTGGATGAAGGCACCGAGACCCTGTACGGCGACGACCTGACGGTTGCGGACATCGTCTGGACGGGTCCCCAGCCGACCATGGCGGACTACCGGAAGCCGGCGGGCATCGGGGCGAACGCGCCCATGGCCGATCTGGCCACGAAGATCGCCGCGGCCATCAAGCAGGGGCGGCGTATTCATTTCCTGCAGCCGTATCGTGCCGAGCACACGCTGAAGATCACGCACCTGCTTGGTATCAAGCCGACGCTGGTGCCGTCGTACCGATCGGAGGTGCTGCACAAGGCGGTCGTGGCGCAGCGCAACATCAAGTCCACCGAAGAGGTGGCCGATATCGAACGCGCCGTGAACGTGTCGCGCGAGATGTATCTCACGGCGATGGCCACGGCGAAACCCGGCAAGTACGAATACGAGGTGGTCGCCGAGATCCTGCGCGTGGCGAAGTCGCGGGGGTGTGACACGTCGTTTCCGGTCATCTGCTCCGTGCACGGCGAAACGCTGCATAACCATCATCACGGCAACCAGATGGCCGCCGGCGACATCTTCGTGCTCGATTCGGGCGTCGAAACCGCGAACAAGTACGCGAGCGACATCACGCGCACGATTCCGGTGGACGGGACGTTCACCACGCAGCAGCGGTCGATCTACGAGATGGTCCTGCGGGCGCAGCTCGCCGCCATCGCCGCCATCAAGCCCGGTGTGACCTATCAGAGCGTGCACCTGCTGGCGGCGAAAAGCTTCGCCACCGACCTCAAGGCGGCGGGGCTGATGACAGGCGACGTCGACGAAGCGGTGGCCGCGGGGGCCCACGCGATGTTCTTCCCGCACGGCTTGGGCCACATGCTCGGCCTCGACGTACACGACCAGGAGAACATCGGCGAAGCGTACGTGGGGTACGAGCCTGGCGTCGAGCGCAGCAAGCAGTTCGGCCTCGGGTACCTGCGCCTCGGGCGCGCGCTGCAGCCGGGTTTCGTGCTGACGGTCGAGCCGGGTCTGTATTTCATCCCGCAGCTCATCGACCAGTGGAAGGCCGAAAAGACGAACGAGGCGTTCATCAACTTCGCCGAAGTCGAGAAATACCGGAACGCCCGCGGGTACCGCATCGAAGACGACGTGGTGGTGACCGAGACCGGGAACCGCGTGCTCGGCCAGCCGATCCCGAAGACCGTGGCCGATGTCGAGGCGGCATGCAAGAGATAGGGGTTAGGGATTAGGGATTGGGGATTAGGCAAAAACGGAGGCCGGGTCAGACCCGGCGACACGCAGGGCCGGGTTGTCGGTGAGACTTCCCGGCCCTTCGTGTCAGCGGAAGGCCCCGGGTGTCTGTCAAGGCCTGTTGCACGGAGAATCTTTCCGTGCAAAACGAGCGGCTCTGCTGTTGACCACGGAGCCCGCGCTTCCTACCATCAGACCATCATTTCCAGTCGTTCCCGGTCGCGATCTGGCAGCCGGCGTCGTGCGCCTGTGCGAATGCCGGCACGTTCGTCCGTCTACTCGGTCGGCCGTCCCGTCCCGCCGCGGGCGGGCACGGGCACGGCACGCCGCTGGAGGTGCGCATGGCAACGGGAATTTCGCTGCACATCGGTCTCAATCGCGTCGACCCCGACCAGTACGAAGGTTGGGACGGCGCCCTCTCGGCCTGTGAGGCCGACGCCAGAGACATGAAGGCGATCGCGGTCGCCAACGGGTTCACGGTGAACGGGATCCTGCTGAGCCCGCAGGCCACGGCTGCTGCCGTGATTACCGCCGTCAAGGCGGCCGCCAAAGTCCTCAAAACCGGGGACATCTTCCTGATCACGTATTCCGGGCACGGCGGGCAGGTCCGCGACACAAACGGCGACGAGCCCGACAAGATGGACGAAACCTGGGTCCTGTTCGACCGCCAGGTGGTCGACGACGAGCTGTACGCGTTGTGGGGCCGTTTCCGGAAAGGCGTACGCATCTTTGCGTTGTCCGACAGCTGCCACAGCGGCTCCGTGGTGCGCGCGGTGCCGGACTTCATCGCGGGCGGCGACCGCGTTCGGGCCATGCCCCGCAGCGTCGGCAAGAAGGTCGAGGCGGCGCACGCCAAGCTGTATCGATCGATTCAGCAGGACAACCCGCCGGCGAAGCAGGCCGCGGTGAAGGCCTCCGTCCTCCTGATCTCCGGCTGCATGGACAACCAGTACTCGATGGACGGCACCCGGAACGGCGCGTTCACGGGCACGCTGAAGAAGGTCTGGCGAAACGGCGCCTTCGTCGGCGATTACCGGCGATTCCGGGACCGCATCGTGGCCCTCATGCCGGCCACCCAGACGCCCAACTTCTTCGCGGCCGGGGCGAAGAACGCCGCGTTCGAGGCACAGAAGCCGTTCACGATCTGAGGCCGAGGATCCTGGCCGGAGACAGTGCGTGCCGACGTGGGGTCCGGCTTCAGCCGGACCTTGATCGGCGTTGGCTGAAGCCAGCGCCCACGTCTGTCAACAAACTCGACTCATGCGCTCTCTGGGGCTGGAGGAGTCGGACATGAATCCAAGTCAGGACCGAGTCTCACTCAGGATCGCCGGCACCCGCATGCAGGACGAGGCGGTCGCCAACTGGACCGCCGAGGTCTATGACCTGGACGGCCTGTCACGCGGCGCCGAAGACCGGGTCACGCCGGAGGCACTCGCGCCAGACGACGTCCTGGAACTGGAACTCAGTGGCGGGGTTCGTGTCCTGGTTGCGGCGGAAGACGCGGCGCGATATTTCGGTCCCTCAGCAGCTCGGGGCGGTGGCGGGACGGACGAGATCGACGTGGGGCGGGTCCTGCGTTTCTCGGGGCCGCGCCTGCCCGCCGGTGCGTCGCGCGACGGCCTTGGCGCATGGATCCTCAAGAGCCTACGCATCTACCGGACGGGTCCCGCCGGCATGACGGCCCTGGCGGCGGCCGGTACGTTCCAGGATGCCCAACTGGACGACCGGAACGGCCTGTACAAGTGCGCGTCGGCGGCACTGACGTTCACGAAGGTGACCACCCTGCCAGTCGCGGCAGAACCCACGTTGCTGTTCCTGCACGGGACGGCCTCGTCCACCGCGGGAAGCTTCGGGGACCTCTGGCGGAACGACGGATACCGGTCACGTCTGGCCTCGGCATACGGCCAGCGCATCTTCGCCTTCGAACATCGCAGCCTCACCGAGAGTCCAGTGGCCAACGCCCTGGATCTGGTCAGAACCCTGCCCTCGGGCGCGCGACTCCACGTGGTCAGCCACTCGCGCGGCGGCCTGGTCGGCGAACTGCTGGCCCGGGCCAACCGTGTCGGCCTGGAACCGTTCACGGAGGCGGAGATTGGGCGGTTCCTGGCGCACGCGAAACGAATCGGCCGGGCCGGTCTCGAGGCCGACGCTGACCGCCTGCGTGAACTCAATGCGGAGTTGCGTGCGCGCGCCATCCAGATTGAGCGGTTCGTGCGCGTGGCCTGCCCGGCACGCGGAACCACGCTGGCCTCGGAGCGGCTGGATCGCTGGGCCAGCGTGATGCTCAACCTGTTCGGCCGAGGGTTCGACGCGGCGGGCAAGGTCATTCCAGGCATGACCCCTCTCGCCAGAGGGTACGGCCTCCTGAAGAACTTCCTGCTGGCCGTGGTCAAACAACACCGCCAGCCGGACGTCCTGCCCGGCCTCGAGGCGATGATGCCTGACTCGCCGCTGGTGAGCCTGCTCAACGCACCGGACGTGACGGTTGCGCACCCGGTTCACGTCCTGGCGGGCGACTATCGCGGCGATGGCCTGCTGCCCTGGCTGGGTGACTGCCTGTCGGAGGTGTTCTACGGCGGCGAGACCGACCTCGTCGTGAACACGCCGTCGATGAGCGGCGGCGCCCCCCGCGTGCGCGGCATCCATCGGAAGGTGGTGACCGGCCGGGACGTGACGCATTTTACGTACTTTGAACGCGACGAAAGCGCGCTGGCCCTGTTCGGGGCTCTGGCTGGCCTCAACACCGGATTCGACCTCATCGACGGACCGTCCACAACCACGATCAGCCGCGGCGGCAAGGAGCCGAAACGCAAGGACAACGCGCCCATCGTCATTCTGCTGCCGGGCATCATGGGCAGCCACATCCAGGTGGGCAAGGACCGCATCTGGTTCGACCCGTTCAGCATGTGGGGCGGCGGCATGGCCCGGCTGTCGGTGGACGCCCAGCACGCACAGCCTGACGGGTGGATGGACCGCAGCTACGAGTCGTTCGCCCGCCATCTGGCGGCCACACACGAGGTGCGGCCGTTCGTGTACGACTGGCGGCTCTCGATCGGGAACGCCGCCAGGAAGTTCGGCGCCCAGCTTGACGCGGCCATGAAGGACGCGCGCGAGCGCAGGCAACCGCTGCGGATCGTCGGGCATTCGATGGGCGGTCTTGTGGCACGCCTCGCCTTGAAGGGGCGGTGGGACACATTCAAGGCGATTCCCGGGAGCCGGCTGCTGCAGCTTGGTACCCCCAACAAGGGATCGCACTCGATGGTGACCGTGCTGATGGGGCGGGATGACTTCGTGCAGACGATCGAACGCTGGTTCGACTGGAAACACGACATGCGCGAGTTCCTGGCCATCGTGCGTGACTTCCCGGGCGTCCTGGAACTGCTGCCGTGGCGCGGCGAGCACGGCGTGGCGTCGGACGGGATCGACTACTTCGACGCCGGCCTCTGGCAGGCGTGGTTCGACACGGACCGGGACCCGCGCAAGGACAAGACCTGGGTGCCGCCGCGGAAAGGACCGATCGAGAAGGCGCTGGCGGCCGTCCGCGAGTTGCAGGCCGCCGAGCTCGATCCGTCCTGCACAATCTATGTGGCCGGCAAGGCGCCGACGCCTGCCGCGGTGCGCGTCGTGAACGGCGAGGTTCAGGTCGGCTGGATTGACGAAGGCGACGGCCGCGTGCCGTGGCACACCGGCATTCCGCCCGGCGTGCCGACGTGGTACACCGACGCGTCGCACGGCGATCTGGCCAGTCACGAGAAGGCCTTTGGCGCATACCTCGAGCTGATCGAGACGGGCGACACGCGCCAGCTCACGCGCACGCCTGGCGGCGCGCGCGGCGAGTCGGCGCCGGTTTTTCGCGTGCGGGGCCTCGACGGTCACGCGCTGTATCCGAGCGTCGACGAAGTCCTGGCGGCGGCGACGGGCGGATCCCGCCGGGGACGACGGGTTCCGGAACGAGCAGAGCCTCCGGCCTCGATTGAAGTGTTCCACGGCAGCCTGGCGAGCGCCGAGTCTCCCGTCATGATTGGCGCGTACGCCAACGACAGCCTGCGCGGCAGCGCCAAGTTCCTGAACGGCCACCTGGACGACCAGCTCGCGCACGCATTCAACCTCGGCCTCTACCCGAGTCAGCCTTCCGACGCCCTCGTGTTCCTCAACCCGCGCCCGGGCGGCAAACCCGGCGGCGCGATCGTCGTCGGCCTGGGACCCCTGGGAGAACTGCTGCCCGGCCGGCTGACGCAGGCGATGACCAACGGGCTGCTCGAGTATGCACGGAGCCAGGAGCAGTGCCGCACGTCCGCTGGCCCAGTCGACGCAGGCCTGGCGGTGAGTACGCTGCTGGTCGGCACCGGTTTCACCGGCCTGACCGTTGACGTCGGCACACGATGCCTGCTCGACGCCGTGCGGCGGGCCAACACCGCGCTGGCCCAGGCAGGCATGACCTCCCGAATCGGCCGCATCACCCTGTTCGAAGAAGTCGAGGGCCGGGCGATCGCAGCCGTGGAAGCCTTGCGCGATCTGGTGGCTGACCTGCCGTTTGCCGGTGCCATCACGTTCGAGGGGCGGTTGCGGACCGGTGAAGGCGGCTATCGTGGCCGCAACATCGCGAGCGGCGGCGAACCCGGCGCCTACCGCGCACACGTCGTTGCGGACGATGGGGGGCTGCGCTTCACGGTCATCACCGATCGAGCCCGGAACGAAGTGGCCGTCGAAGCGAACCAACGCCAGGCCGTCGATGGGCTGATCGCCACGGTCACCAGGGGCGCCCAGGATCACCCGGGCTTGTCGCGAGCGTTATTCGAACTCCTGGTGCCGAACGGCATGAAAGAGGCCGTGGCGGACGTGCGGACCCTGATGATGTCCGTCGACGTGGAGGCGGCCTCGTACCCCTGGGAACTGATGCGCGATACGGACCGCGCCGGCGAGCGTCCGTTCGCCACACGCGTCGAACTGGTGCGTCAACTGGCGTCCCCGCACGGCCGGGGGCGGGTTCCAACCGTTACCGAGAACCGGGCCTTCGTGGTGGGTGACACCCTGTCGCACCTGCCCGAGCTGGTCGGTGCCCAGGAGGAGGGGCGGGCTGTGGCCGGGGCCCTCTCCGCGATGGGCACCGACGCAGAGGTACGCCTGCGGGCGACGGCCGAGCAGGTGTTCGAGGGACTCTTCTGCGGTGGGTACCGGTACATGCACCTGGCCGGCCACGGCGTCGTCAACGACAAGGACACCGGCCTCACGGGCATGGTCCTGGGGCCGAAGACGTACCTGACGGCGGCGCAGGTGAACAAGATCAGGCGGGTGCCCGAGTTCGTATTCATCAACTGCTGCCACCTGGGCAGCATGACGCTCGAGACGCGGCCACGCTGGGGCGAACTGGCGGCGAATCTCGCCACGCAGTTCATCGAACTCGGCTGCAAGGCTGTGATTGCCGCCGGATGGGAGGTGGCAGACGACGCGGCGGCGCTGTTCGCCGAGACGTTCTACGCAGACATGTCCAAAGGCGAGCGGTTTGGACAAGCCGTGCGCCGGGCCCGTGCGGTGACCTACGACAGGCATCCGAACACCAGCACGTGGGGCGCGTTCCAGGCGTACGGCGACGAACGATACACCTTCCCGGATACCCACCGCGAACGCGAGCGGCCGGGCCCCTATGTCCATGCCAGCCACCTCATGGCCGATCTCGAAATGATCAGTGCCCGCCTGGTCGGCGCGACCGCCGCCGAAAAGACGGACTACTACCGGGCACAGATCGACGCGATCGCGCAGGCGTCGCTTGGGCCCGATTTCCAGCGCGCGGCCGTGCAGCAAGAGGTGGCCCAGGCCTGGGCCCGCCTCGGCGACAAGCGGCGCGCCATCGCGCACTATCGGGCGGCGCTGGCCATGGAAGACGCCGGACTCAGCCTCAAGGGACTGGAACAGCTGGCCAACCTCGAGATCCGCTATGGCGCAGCGGCCACGGCGGACGAAAACGGCAGGGCTGCCGGTGAAACCTTCATGGAGGCGGGCCTCAGTCGTCTGCAGCAACTCGTGGAACTGAGTCCGACCGCCGAGCGGCTCTCGCTCCTCGGCTCGTACTGGAAGCGCCGTGCGGAGCTCGACATGAAGCCGGCTGCGAACAGAGGGCGGCGGCGCAGCGCCGCGGCCGCCAGGAAGCAGAAGGTGGCCGATCCGCGGGCCAGCCTGAAACAGATGAAGGAGGCGTACTGGCGCGCGGCCGAACTCGGACACGCGCGCAACGGGGACTGGGACTATGCCCCCGTGCTCAATGCCCTGGACGCCGAACTCCTGATCGCCGCGCGAGGCGAACGCCGCGAATTCGACGCACGGGCAAGCCAGCTGGCAGCGCTGCTCCGTGCTGCCGCGGAGAATGGCGCACGCCGGTTCGCGCGCGATCGCCGCTTCTTCCACGCCATCGCGTCCGTGGAGGCGCGCCGGGTTGATGCACTCTGGGCGTGTTACGACGGCCGGACCGAGGCGCGCCTGACCAGGGCGGAGATTCTGCGCGACGTGATCGATCGGTATCAGGAGCTGCTCAAGCGACTCGGCACGGCCGGCGAACGCGACTCGGCGACGTACCAGTTACGGTTCCTCATTGCCATGCTGCCTTCGGACGCGGCGGCGAAGAAGGTGAAGCAGGCGCTTGTCGACGTGCTGACCCAGGTCGAAGACCTGTCCCGGGTACGAAAGGATGCGTGAGCCGGCGTCCCGACGGCGCCCGCACGCTCAGCGCCGCGCGGCGAGGATCCGTCCGCCTATGGCACGCAGCTCTTCCAGGATTCGCAGGTAGAGTGCCATCCTCCGGCCGTGATCCGTGTAGTCGGTTGCAATGGTCTCGTTCTGACCCGGCAGCCACTGCGTGGTGGTGAGCCAGGGGTAAGACTTCCAGTCGCACGGCGAGAGGACCACCGGGTACACGACAAGGCCGCGATTCTTCCTGGCCTGGAGAAAACGCGCCACCTCGTCGTCGACGCAGTATCTCGAGTTCAGGTAAGCCTGGCTCACGAGTACGAGGGCGATATCTGCCGCGTCGATCTCGTCCGTGATGCGCGAGTCCCAGTCGTCGCCGCCTTGCAGGAGCGTGTCACTCCAGAAGCGGAACCGGTTCTTCTCGAGACCACGGAGGTAGCTCAGCAACGAGTACTTGTCGGCCGCGTCCACGTTCTCCTTGTCGCCGTGGCTGTAGCTCACGAAGACCCGGATGGTGTCGCCGGATTCCTTCTGCGCCTCCGGCAGCTCGGCTGGCGTGCCCGCCTCCGGCGTTGAGTAACCGGTGACCCTGGCACCGATCTGCCGGCGGACGAGCGCCAGCCGTTGTTCCAGCAGGGCCAGTTCGTCGGGATTGACCACGGCATTGTACGCGGCGATCACCTCCCGGATGGCGCCGTGAGAGAACCCTCCGCAGTCGTCACGTCCGAGGACGCGCGTAGCCGAGGCGAGATAACTGTCGAAGAGGTCGGATTCGTCCGTCCCGCGTTCGTACTCAAAGACCGCCGACCGCAGTGACGACAAGGCCCGCGTCAGTACCTGGTGCTCGGCATGCACCCGGAAGAGCCCGATGCGCAAGCGCCTGCACAACGCGGGGTTCGAGCGGTCCCGGCGCAGGAACCACAACCCGAACTGCCGGCTTCGGTATTCGATCCAGATGAACGACAGGGACAGCCCGCCGATGCGCCCGGGATCAACCGCCCGGGCGCCACGCGGCAGCGATTCGATCTCGCCCTCGTCGTACTCGAACATAAGGAGCGGCGGGCAGGGCTGAATGAGCTTCTTCCCGGTATCAGGCACCGCCTCGTCCGCGGCCGTCGTCGCACGCCCGTACACCTCCGCGAACGGCTTCCCCATCGTCCACAGCGAGGAGGCGCGGCGGTGACTGGATCCGCTGCTGAGCACCACGGGCAGTTCGAGCAGATCCAGCGCGACCGTCACGCTTTCGCGGCCAACCAGGTGCGGCTGGCGCAGCGCGAGGGGTGGACGCCGGTCGGATGAGAAACCGAGTTCAAGACGCACGACCGCCGCGCCCGTGTCTTCCCCGGTGCACAGGAGGCGGCGATAGGCGACAGCCGGCCGCACGGCATCGCCCCCGAGATCCTGCCGTTCGAGCCGGGGAAAGCGCACGGCCCCCGCGGCGTCAGCGTAGAAGACCTCGTCGGGAAACTGCTCGTGCCCGCCGCGGCGCCGGCGGGCAACGGGTCCGAATGATCGCAGGAACTCGTCTCCCGGTGTGGGTGTCGGCCAGGCCGGACCCACGGGGTGCAGGCCGGCATTCGGCACGAACCGCCGAAGGTCGCAGACGGGGAGTTGGTAAGCGAGCAGCATGAGTCCAGCGCAAAGGCCCCCACTAGTCGAACTTGGGTGGGGGAGCCGCCACGTCGGGTGCCCCAGCAAACCAGGGTGTCCTCGCCGTAGCACGTCATAGCTGACGTCCGGGCATGGCTCCGCGAGCGGATGTCGCGTCGTCAGTCTGCCCGGGCAGTTTGAGTATAGACCCCAGCCCGGACGTGATCAATGGGCTCGGCGGGTTCGAGCCTGACGAACCGTTCCCGCCCCCCGGACGTCCTACCAGCTAAGCCTGTTTCACGCTGGTCGAGGTGTCACGATGAGAGTCCCGCAACGACATGCCGCTGTCCTGCTTGCCGTACTCCTGCTCGTGCCGGTGGCGTTGTTGTGGGGACAGAGCCGTTCGGCGGCGGACCGGGACGAACTTGAACGGCTGACCGTCCTGCTGAAGGTCGAAGCTGGTTCCGTGGTGGCCGATGTCGGTGCGGGCGACGGTCATTTTGCCATCGCGTTCGCCGAAGTGGTCGGGCCGACGGGACGGGTCTTCGCGACGGAAATCAGTCCGTCGAGCCTGTCGCGTATTCGTGCCGCTGCGGCGCGGGCAGGGCGGGCCAACGTCACGGTGGTTGAAGTGGCGGAAGAGGACTCGCGGCTGCCGGAGACCAGCTGCGATGCCATCTACCTGCGAAACGTGTATCACCACCTCACGCGGCCCAAGCCAACGGTGGACTCCCTCTTCAAGGCGCTGAAGCCGGGCGGACGGCTCGCGATCGTGGATTTCGAACCGCGCGGCCGGGCTGTTGACGGGGTGCCCGAGAACCGCGGGGGGCACGGCGTGCGGCCCGGCCTGGTCGCCGAGGAACTGACGGCGGCGGGTTTCCGCGAACTGCAGCGCGTGCCGCGATGGCGGGGGAACGACTTCATGATCCTGTTCGAACGGCCGGCCGCGCGTTAGCCTCTGTACGTGGCCCCGGACACTACGGTCCGGGGCTACGCACGGAGGGGCTGCGGTTCGTGCCGTCGGAGAGGGTAGGATAGACGCGGCATGTCGCCCGAGCAGTCCGCCACCGTGACGATCTCGCCGGACCGTGTCCGACGCGTCTGGGAGTTGGCTGACGGAGTGCGATGGGGCCTGACTCCGGACGATCTGCGCCGGCCACTCGAGCGCAGCGTCTCCCACCGTTTTCAATCCGCGCGGGTGCCGCCGGCCGACGTCGAGGCTTACATCGGCACGCTTCATGCGGCTGACCTCGCGCTGGCGTGTGCCTGTGCGCTCGGCCGGGACGCCGCCTGGGAGCACTTTGTTCGTGAGTATCGCCCGGTGTTGCGGCGTCTGGCAGGCCGCCATGCGCCTCCCGATGCGGCCCGGGATGTGGCGGACTCGGTTTACGCCGAGTTGTTCGGCCTCGACGAACGGGATGGTTCGCGCCGGTCCTTGTTTGACTATTACCATGGCCGGAGCGCGCTCGCGAGCTGGCTCCGTGCGGTCGTGGCCCAGCGCCTGGTTGATCGTGCGCGAGCCGGCAAGCGGACCGAACCGTTGCCCGAGCCCGGCGAACGTGGGGAGCCGGTGTCGGTCGACACGTTGCCGGATGTGGATTGCGGCCGGCTGTTGCCGCTGGTGCGGGCGGCGTTGAGAACGGCGATTGCGGCGTTGGACCCCCGTGACCGGCTGCGCCTGTCGTTGTACTACGTCCAGAACGTCAAGCTGGCAGCCATCGGGCGGCTGACGGGCGAATCCGAAGCGACGGTGTCCAGGAAGCTCGAGCGTGTCCGCCGGGCGCTGCGTCAGGCCGTCGAGGAGCGGCTTCGCGACCACCACGGGATGACCGCGCAGCAGATCCGGGCGAGTTTCGACTACGCGCGCACCGATCCGGCGTTCGATCTGGCCCGGACCCTGCCCCCCAAGTCGTAAAGATTGTAAAAAAGGGGCCTGCCCCCTTTTGCATATGACCTAAAACGGCGGCGACGCAAGGAATACGGCGGAAATCGTTCTTCAGATGGAGGTTACGGTGAACACGCAACGCCAGGACGACACCGGTCTGGACCGGCTGCTTCGGTCGGCGCTGGTGTCCGCCCAGAATGCGGGGGGAGAAGACTGCCCGGACGCCGACCGCGTGGCCGCGTACGCCGACGGCGGCCTGTCTGACCGTGAACGCACCGAGCTCGAGCCCCACCTTGCTGCATGCGCACGATGCCAGGCAATCCTCGCCGTGCTTGCGCAGGAATCCGCCCCGGAACTGCCTGCCGTCGAGAAGCAGCTCTCGGGGTGGCGGGCGTGGACGGCGTTGCCCTCGTTGCGTTGGCTCGTCCCCGCCAGTGCGGCGGCGATCGGTGTCGTCCTCTACGTCGCAGTCCAGCAGGGCCCACCAGACAGCGACATCGACCTGACGTCGCCGCCAGCGGTGGCGGCGCCCGAGATGGCGATGGCCGAGCGGGCAGTGGTGCCGTCGCTGCCTGAGGAGGGGGCCAGGTCAGCCGCACGCGAGCCGTCACGCCCCGCGGAATCCGCCGCGGGTTCGTCGCGCGCGTCGGCCAGCCCGGACGCCCCGGTGGCCGCGAAACCGACCGACTTGACCGCGCGCACATCCGTGGACGTTGTGGCCGCCGCGCCGCCCGTCGCTCGGACCGACACCCAGCCGGCGGCGCTTGCAGTCCTCGATCACCCACGTCCGGAATCAGCGCCACGTGTTGACGCACCGCGGCAGACAGACCTCGCCACCGCGAACGCCGCCGGCGCGACTGCCGGGCACAAGGCCGCCTCGGAACTCGGCCGCGGGCAGGCCATGTTGCCGCGAGCTGTCGCCAGGGCAGACACCGCGCAAACGCAGAAAGGGCGAACGAAGCGGGTCGTGACTGTCGACGTGGCCAACGTCGTTCCGGCGGGCGGACTCGAGGGGCTGTGGAAGCAGGCCACCTTCGTTGTGCATGCCCGAGCCATCGTGACGAGACCGCCCGTCCTGGGAGGGGGGCAAGCCGGCTCGGTCATCGTCACCGTTGGCCCCCTTCTTCCGACCGAGTTCGAAGTCTTAGAGGTATTCAAGCGCCATGCCGAGGTGACGCCGGCGGACCGCTTCGTTGTCTCGCAGATTGGCGGTGAAGCTTCGGACGAGACGGCAATCTACCGCGCGTCCAGTTGGGTGCAACTGCGGTCCGGCTCGGAGTACGTGCTGTTCCTCGAGCGCACGCCCGGCGCGGGCGATTCCGAGCGCCTTGGCCCCCTGGGAGAATCGGCGGGCATCTTTCGGCTCGACGACGACCGCGTGGTGATCGGGCTGAACCCGGCGCCCGACCCGTCGCTATCGAAAGCAGCCCTCCTGGCGCGTCTGCGACAACTGGCGGGCACAGCCGTCCGCTGACGTGCAAGAGGTCGCAGTCTTCCCGTTCTCAGTGCAGAACACGGGAGGTTCCGATGACTGCGACACGATTCCTGCTGGCTGCATCCACAGCGGTTGTCCTCGTCGTCCTGGCGAGCGCGCACCGCGAAGAGCCGGTGACGGCGGCGCTGCGCGAGCCGGGCGCCCCTTCGTCAGGTGCCGATCAGGTCGACCTGGCGGTGACCGTCTTCAACTCGAACCAGGCCCTCGTGCGCGACGTGCGCGAGTTCACGATCAAGCCTGGCGAAACTGACCTATCGTTCGTTGACATCGCCGCGACCGTGAATCCCGCGACGGTCCACTTCCGTTCTCTGACGGACCCGGCCCATCTTCACGTGCTCGAGCAGAACTACGAGTACGACCTGCTCGAGCCCGACAAGCTCCTGCGGAAGTACGTGGGCCGCGAGGTGACGCTCGTCCGCACCCGCACGGACAATGGAACCACCCGCCAGGAAGACGTGAAGGCGACGCTCGTCAGCTACAATTCCGCCCCTATCTGGAAGATCGGCAACGAATACGTGACAGGCCTCGGCGCCGACCACCTGCGGTTTCCCGAGTTGCCATCCAACCTCTTCAGTCGTCCGACGCTGGTCTGGAAGCTGTCCAACCACGGCGGCTCAAGACACCGCGTCGAGGCGTCGTATCTGGCCGGCGGGCTTTCGTGGAACGCTGACTACGTACTGACGGTCGGCCGCAACGACAAGACGGCCGACCTCGACGGCTGGGTCACGCTCACCAACCGCAGCGGCACGGGCTTTCGGGACACCAGGCTCCAGCTCGTGGCGGGCCAGCTCAATCGGGTGCAGCCCGCCGCCCAGAAGATGGCGATGGAAGCCGTGGCGGTCGCGCGCGCGGCTGCTCCGGCCATGGCCCAGGAGGCGTTCTCGGAGTATCACCTCTATTCGCTTGGCCGCCGGACGACGGTCGCGAACAACGAGACCAAGCAACTGGCCATGCTCAATGGCACGGGGGTGCCGGTCGAGAAGCGCTACGTAGTGAACGGGCAGCAGTTCTACTACCGGAACCACCACCGCCCTGGTTCGCCGATCAAGGACGATGTTGAGACGTTCTACCGGTTCCGGAACGACGAAGCGGGCGGACTTGGCATGCCGATGCCCGCCGGCGTGATGCGTGTGTATCAAGCCGACTCGAACGGCGGGCTCCACTTCATCGGCGAAGACCGGATCGACCACACCCCGAAGGACGAGGAGATCGACCTCAAGATTGGCAGTGCGTTCGACATCGTGTGCGAACGGAAACAGATCGACTTCGAGAAGATCAGCGACTCGGTCTACGAGGTCGAGTTCGAGATCGGGTTGCGAAACCACAAGGACTCGCCGATCACCGTCCAGGTGAACGAACCCATCGGCGGCACCTGGCGCATGCTTCGGTCCTCGCACCAGTGGGAGAAATCGGAGGCCTGGGCGGCATCGTTCACTGTGCCGGTGGCGGCCGGCGGATCGGCTGGGCTCAAGTACCGGGTGCGAGTCACTTACTAGGGATCAGGGATTAGGGGTTAGGGACCCGGCCGGGGGTCACGGTCTGGGGCTTCTCAACGAGAACGTCATCTCGACTTCGATCCTGACGGCGACAGGCTGGCCGTCTTTAGTGCCCGGCTTGAACGTCCACTTCTTCATCGCCTTGACGGCCGCTTCGTCCAGGTCCGGATCGAGCGATTTCACAACCTTGACGTCGGCTACGGTCCCGTCAGGCATGACGACACACTCGAGCGGGACCTTCCCCTGGACGCCCGCCCTCTTCGCCTCCTTGGTGTAGACAGGCTTGACCTCCTTGATCAGCACGGGAACGGTGATGCCGGGGCCGGCTTTGTAGACCGGGCCGGACACCTCCTTGGCTGGTTCCTGCGCGAACGCCCCTGCGGCAAGACTTCCCGCGACGACCAGACACAACGCGGCGGTTCTCATGAGTGCTCCTTTCCCCTCATGGTTGGACGAGCGAGCCGCTGTGTCGGCCGTGGCTGGGCCAGGAACGTCCGGCTGAAGCCGGACGCCACGACGCAGCCGGACGCCACGACAATGTCCGATAGCCGACAGCCGATAGCCGATGCCGATCTACAACAGCGCGTTTCCCAGCAGCGCGGCCAGGGCGCCTCCGACGAGGGGGCCGACCACCGGCACCCACGCGTAGCCCCAGTCGGCATCGCGTTTCTTGCCCAGGGGCATCAGCGCGTGGGCGATTCTCGGCCCGAGGTCGCGTGCGGGATTGATGGCGTACCCGGTGGTTCCGCCCAGCGCCAGGCCCAGGCCCAGCACGAGCAGCGCCACGGGCAGCGCGCCAAGGCTGCCCAGGCCAATCGGCGCATCCTGTGCGGCCGCGCCGGCGAAGGCCGGCAGCGTGATCTTCGCGCTGGTCATCAGGAGAACGGGGAACACCAGGAAGAACGTGGCGATGGCCTCGCACGTGAACGCCCGCCATATCACCCGGATGTTCGGTGCGGTGCAGAAGATTGCCAGCTTGCCGTCGAGGTCGTCCGTGACCTTGAAGTGCTCCCCGTAGAACACGCCCACGATCACGGCGCCGGCGAAGGCACCCAGAAGTTGCGCGGCCATGTACTGCGGCACGCCAGCCCAGGCGAACTTGCCGGCCATGGCGAGCCCCAGGGTAACCGCCGGGTTCAGGTGCGCCCCGCTGTAGTCCTGCGAGACGAACACGCCCACGAACACGCCAATCGCCCACCCCCAGGTGATGACGATCCAGCCTGAGTTGCCGCCCTTGGTCTTCGACAGCACGACGTTGGCCACGACTCCGGCGCCAAACACGATGATGATAGCGGTTCCGATCAATTCGGCGAGTAAGGCGTTCATGCGGGAAGGTACCTTTCGGCGATGGTGTTGAACTCGGCAATCTGCTGCTGCTGCCAGGCTTCGTCACGTCCCAGTTCGGCTGCCATCAGTCTGGCGACGGCCGGAGCCATCCTCATGGCTGCGCGCGCGTTCAGCGACAACGCCCGCGTCCGCCGCGCCAGCACGTCATCGACGGTCCGTGCCATCTCATGGCGCACCGCCCAGTACACCTGCGCGGCCCGGATCGGCAGTTCCGCATCGAGGACGGCGCCCAGTTCCGGACGTCCCTCGATCAGGCCCTCGATGATCAGCGCGTCTTCGCCGTAGTCAGCCAGCGCGCCGAACTGGGACGCCGACTGGTGGTGGCCGTGGATGCGCAGCTCTTTCGTGACGCACGGGCGATCGTCGAGCCCCGCCAGCGTCGCCGCGTGGTTGACACAGTCTTCGGCCATGCGCCGGTATGTGGTCCACTTGCCCCCGGCAATCGTGAGCAGGCCTGACTTGCTGATCTGGATCGTGTGCTCGCGGGACAGCGCCGAGGTGTTGCCGACATCGCCGGCCTTCACCAGGGGGCGGATTCCGGCAAACACGCTGAGGATGTCGGAACGGTCCGGTTGCGCCGAGAGGTACCCGCTGGCGGTCTCGAGGATGAAGTCGATCTCCTCGGTGAGGGGCCTGGGTTCGAGCGACACTTCGGTGACGGGCGTGTCGGTGGTGCCGACCACGGCGTGCCCATGCCACGGGATGGCGAACATGACGCGGGCGTCACGTGTTCGGGGCACCATGATCGCGGTGTCGCCTCCCAGGAAACGCTGGTTGAGAACGATGTGCACGCCCTGGCTGGGGGCGATCATGGGTGTGACAGCCGGGTCGTCCAGTTGCCGGACGGCGTCGCTGAACGCGCCGGTGGCGTTGACGACACAACGCGCGTGCACGGTGACGTCGTTGCCCGACTCGATGTCGCGGAACACGACTCCGTCCACGTACCCGCCTGCGTCTTTCGTCAACTGGATGACCTGCGCGTAGTTCACCAGGCAGGCGCCTTTCGTGACCGCCGTCTGTGCGAGGTCGATCAGCAGGCGGCTGTCGTCGAACTGCCCGTCGTGGTAGAGCACGCCGCCCCGCAGGCCCTCCTGCTCGAGTGTCGGGATGCGCGCGAGCACCTCGTCTGTCGTGAGCGTGCGCGAGCGCCCGAAGCCGTGTTTGCCCGCCAGCATGTCGTACACGCGCATGCCGATGCCGTAGAACGGGGCTTCCCACCAGAGGTAGTTGGGCACGACGAACGCCAGGTCGCGCACGAGGTGCGGGGCGTTCTGCAGCAGCAACCCGCGTTCGTGCAGCGCCTCCATGACGAGGGGCACATTGCCCTGCTGCAGGTAGCGGACGCCGCCATGCACGAGCTTGGTCGAGCGGCTCGACGTGCCTTTGCCGAAGTCATTCTGCTCCAGCAGCAGGACGGCATAGCCACGCGAGGCGGCATCCACCGCCGCGCCAACGCCGGTGGCGCCGCCGCCGATGAACACCAGGTCCCACGGTTCGCCGTGGTCCCGCACCCGATCAAGCATCAACGAACGGTTCATGACGGAATGCCTCTTCGAAACAACTCGGCCATCGGCCATCGGCCATCGACTATCGGACGAAAGCCGAACGCCGAACGCCGTGAGCCTGCCAACCTACGCGTCTTCCCAGTCCCTGGCGCGCTGGAGCGCCTTGGCCCAGCGGCGCCGCCTGGTTGCCGCCTCGTCCGTGCTCATGCGCGGCTCGAAGCGGCGGTCGATCTCCCAGGCATGGGTCAGGTCGTCGGTCGACCCCCAGTAGCCGACGGCCAGGCCGGCGAGGAACGCCGCGCCGAGGGCGGTCGTCTCGATTACCTTCGGCCTGGCCACGGGCACGCCCAGAATATCGGCCTGGAACTGCATCAGCAGGTTGTTGGCAGACGCGCCTCCGTCCACGCGGAGTTCGTCGAGGGCCACGCCGGAATCGGCCTTCATCACGTCGAGCACATCGGCGACCTGGAATGCGATGCCTTCGAGGGCGGCGCGAGCCATGTGGGCACGCGTCGTCCCCCGGGTGATACCGGCGACGAGCCCGCGGGCGTACTGATCCCAGTAGGGAGCCCCAAGCCCGGCGAACGCCGGCACCAGGTAGACGCCGCCGGAATCCGGGACGGTTGCCGCCAGCGCCTCGACGTCGGCGGACGACTGAATGATGCCGAGCCCGTCGCGCAGCCACTGCACCACCGCGCCGCCGATGAACACGCTGCCTTCGAGAGCGAAGTCGGTCTGACCGCCGGCCTGCCAGGCGACGGTGGTCAGCAGGTTGTGCTGCGAGACGACGGGCTGGCGGCCGACGTTCATCAGCATGAAGCAGCCGGTGCCGTACGTGTTCTTGGCGAGGCCTCGCTCGAAACACTGCTGGCCGAACAGGGCGGCCTGCTGGTCTCCGGCGACACCTGCGATGGGAATGCGCGCGTCGAACACGCCGACGGCCGTCTTGCCCAGCACCTCGGCGGACGCCCGCACCTCGGGCAACACCGCGGCCGGGACGCCCAGCCACGTCAGCAGGTCGTCGTCCCACGCCCCTCTCCTGATGTCGTACATCATCGTCCGCGACGCATTGCTGGGGTCGGTCGCGTGCAGCGTGCCGCCCGACAGCTTCCAGATGAGCCAGGAGTCGATGGTGCCGAAGGCCAGTTCGCCCCGTTCCGCGCGGGCTCGCGCCCCTGGCACGTTGTCGAGCAGCCATCGCAGCTTGCTGCCCGAGAAGTACGCGTCGATCACGAGGCCGGTCTTTTCCTGGATGGCCGGGCCGTGCCCGGCCGCCTTCAGCGCGTCGCAGAACCCGGCGGTGCGGCGATCCTGCCAGACGATGGCGTTGTGGATAGGGGTGCCGGTGGCGCGATCCCAGACCACCGTGGTTTCGCGCTGGTTGGTGATGCCGATAGCTGCGACGTCCGCGGCCGACAGCGCGATGCGCTCGAGGGCCTCCCTGGCGACGGCGAGCTGCGTGGCCCAGATCTCTTCGGGGTCATGTTCCACCCATCCCGACTGCGGAAAGATCTGGCGGAATTCCTGCTGTGCCACCGACAGGATGCGGCCGGCGTGGTCGAAGACGATCGCCCGTGAACTGGTGGTGCCTTGATCGAGCGCGAGGATGACGGACATGCGTACCTGCCGGATGGGGAGTGTACTGGTTTCCGCCTTCAGCCGAAAGCCGAAGGTCGAAGGTCGAAGGTCGAAAGCCGAAAACCGAAGGCCGAACGTCGAAGGCCGAGCGTGCCGGGCCGGCGGGATGTGCGCCGGCCCGGCAGGCGAGTTAGAACAGGAACTTCGCGCCGATCTGGATCTGCCGCGGATCACGCGCGGAGGTGATCCGGCCGAATGCGGCCGCACTGCGGTTGCTGTTCGGGGCGTTGAAGTTCGTCCGGTTGAACAGGTTGAATGCCTCAATCCTGAGCTGAAGGCGCGATGCCCGCCAGGGAATCGGGAAGTACTTCGCGAGGGCGAAGTCGAACTGCCGGAACGGATAGCCTTGTACGCCGTTCCGCTTCGAATTGCCAAACGGCTGGCTGGGATCCGTCGGCAGTACGACGTTGTTCTTGTTGAAGTAGTTCGTGATAGACCGTTCGCCCTCGGGTGCGAGCGGGTCACCAATGACGTTGGGTCGGTAGTCGTTGGCGCCACGGAAATCCTGCGTGATGCCCGACACCTGGAATGCTGCGGACGGACTGTACCTCAGGTTGATGCGTTCCCCGCTCCACGCGTTGAAGATGCCGCTCATCTGCCAGCCGCCGAGGATGGCGTCGACGATGGGTGATACGTCGTTCATGAACTTGCGGCCTTTGCCCACAGGCACTTCGAACACGAAGCTGGTCGTGCTGTTGTGGGGCTGGTCGTAGGCGGAGTAACTGTAGCTGTCTTCGAGATCATAGAGATTCTGCGGTGCCGGGCTGTTGCCATTCGGGCCCTCGAGCGAACCCGCGCCGTTGTCGAGAGCACGGGACCACGTGTAGGAGCTCAACAGCGTCAGGCCCCACTTGGTGCGGCTCTCGAAGCGGAGTTGCAGCGCGCGGTACTCCGACTTGCCGCCATTGAATGCGTAGGTGATGTCGCCGAACTCGGGGATCGGGCGTCGGGCGTTCAGCGGGATCGTGCCGGCCGCGTTGTTGGGGCTGGCCTGGTTGTAGTTGGCGAACAGGAGCATGTTCTTGCCCTTGTTGGCCACGTAGGCGATGTCGAAGAACGTGCCCGGGAACAGCTCGCGCTGAACACCGACGAACCAGCTGTACACCTCGGCAGTCTTGTAGTCCTTCGGCATGTAGGTGATGTTCGCGACCAGCGGATTGAATGTCGAAGGATCGACGAGCCCGTCGGGGTATCCCGCCTGCGTCGGGCGGAACGTCGCGGCGACGGGGCTGGACTGTGAGACCACGGCGGTGATGACCTGCGGGCCGTTGATCATCAGCATGTTGCCGCCGCCGGCACGCTGGAAGTGCACGTAGTTGATGCCGAACCCGCCCCGCAGGACCATCTTGTCGGTCATCGAGTAGGCGAATCCCAGCCGCGGCGAGAAGTTGTTCCGGTCCGGATTGATCAGGGCGCGGTCGTAGATCGACCCGTCCTTGGCCATGATCATCGTCTTGGTGTCTGGATCGAAGTTGGACAGGACGTTGTTGGCGTCCCATTGCGGCGTGCCGTACTCGTAGCGCAGGCCCATGTTCAGCGTGAGCCGGCTGTTGAGCTTGAAGTCGTCCTGCACGTACCCGAAGTACAGGTTCTGGCGTACCTGGGCGACCAGGATGTTGCCGAGCGAGTACCGGCTGCGCAATCCGAACATGAAGTCCGCGAGGTTGTACTGGTTATCGGTGCTGGTGCTGCCTGCCGGCCGCGTGAACCGGCCGGCGTACTCGTCGCGCCCGTAGAGCGGGTTGACGTCCTGCACCTCCGTCCGGATGTGCTGGAACTCGAAGCCAGCCTTGATGGAGTGACGGCCTCGCAGCAGCATGTAGTTCAGCTTGGGAGCGAACACCGTCGGGTACTGCCACTGGGGGTTGGTCGCCTGGCGCCCCAGGTCGGCGTAGCCCGAGATCAGCTGGGTCGGCAGGCCACCAGCGATCCGGTCGTCGGTCGGCAGGCCTGTGATCCCGTATTCGTCGAAGGCGTTCGTGGTCCCGAGGGCGTACGGGTTCTTGCCGCCTTCCGCGCGCGTAATCCCGAAGCGGAACTCCCACAGCGATTTGTCCGACTGCATGAAGGTCAGGCCCGTGGCGAACTGTTTGTTCCGCACGTACGTGTAGCTGTTGCCTGCGCCGCCCGACGGGAGGGGCAGCACCGGAACGTCGACGTAGTCGGCATCGCGCTGGCCGAAACGCGCGAAGCCGTTCAGGCGCTGGCTGAACTGGACGTCAATCTTGACGTTGTACTTGTCGCTGTCGTTCGTGAACTCCTGCAGCGTCGTGAAGTTGTTCGCCGTGCCCGGAAGGTTCGGCTGCGGCAGGCCGCTCAGCACCTTTGCCGCGAAGGCCGTCATCGGGATGGGCGTGCCTGCCGGATACGTTTCGCCGGTCTGGGGGTTGCGCACCGGTACCGTCAGGATGCCCTGGCGCTGTGTTGCGTTGGGAATCGACGCGAACGCCACGTTCTTGCGCGTCTGGCGGAACCCCTCGTAGTCCGCAAAGAAGAACGCCCTGTTCTTCTTGATCGGCCCGCCGAGCACCGCGCCGAACTGGTTCCGGTCCATCGGCGGCTTCTTGCCGTCAACGGGCCGGAAGAAGCCCATGGCGTTCATCTTGTCGTTGCGATTGAACTCCCAGAGAGCGCCCTTGATCTTGTTCGTGCCGGCCAGGTAGGCCACGTTGATCGTCGCGCCGCCGCTGCGGCCGTACTCGGCCGACATGTTGTTGGTGACGACCTTGAACTCCGCCACGGCGTCAGGCGGCGGCTGCATGACCTGGTTCGAGAAACCCTGGTTGCTGGTGCCGTACGAGTTGTTGTCGACGCCGTCCAGGAGGAAGTTGTTCATCGTGCTGCGCAGGCCGTTGACGTTGAACGACCCTTCGCGGACGGTCGAGGCCGACCCGGTGTTGAGCGCCGAGAGGCGCGCGCCCGTGGTCAGCAGCACCAGCGCCGAATATTCGCGGCCGTTCAGCGGCAGTTCGACGGCCTGCTGCCGCGAAATCGTCTGGCCGCGCTGGCTGGTCTCGGTCTCCAGTTGGATGATGTTGCTCATCACCTGCACGGTCTCCGTCACCTGTCCGACCGTCATCGTCAGGTCGACACGCTGGCGGGCGCCGATGCCGACCTTGACGTTGTCGGCCATGGCCATCGAAAAGCCGGTCTTCTCGGCCGTGACCAGATAGGTGCCGATGCGGACCGTGAAGAACTCGTAGTTGCCCCGCGCATCGGTGGTTTGCGTGGCGCTGATCCCGGTCTCGGTGTTCGTGAGCGTAATCGTGACGCCCGCCACGACCGCGCCAGACGGGTCCTTCACCGTGCCGAGCACGCTGGCGGTTTCGAACTGGGCAAAGACGGGTGCCGCCCCCAGGAACAGGATTACGAGCACACCGATGCCTCTGGCCAATAGCCTCATAAGTCCTCCCCGGACGTGTCCGGATACACAACCGGCTTCGTTGTAACGTGGGCTGCGACGGGCGGGCAGACAGAACCGCATATTGGGCGGGGCGCCGAACGAGTCGTTATTGAACTACCGGGCGCACAGGCTGTCAAGGCAATACCGCGTGACGAATGCGCCGCACGCCACCGTGTATAATCCGCGCCGGGGATTCCAGGCCCCGCGCCCCGCGCCCCGCGCTCCGCGCCCCGCGAACGGAGAACCAGATGCCAACGAGCCGAATCGTCCACGTCCTCATGCCTGCCTGCGCGCTGCTCGCCATCGTGATCGGCGGCGGCCTCACCGGACACGCCCAGTACGCCGGCAAGACCGCCATCGCCCATCGGGGCGCCTCCGCCTACGCGCCCGAACATACGGCTGCGGCCTACAGGCTGGCGATCGCGCAGGGCGCGGACTACGTCGAACAGGACCTCCAGGTGACCAAGGATGGCCAACTGGTCTGCCTGCACGATTTGACCCTCGACCGCACCACGAACGCGGAACAGGTGTTTCCGGGGCGCAACCGCACCCTCGACCGCGAAGGGCGCGCGCTGTCCGGGTGGCACGTATCCGACTTCACCCTGGCCGAGATCAAGCAACTCGACGCCGGGTCGTGGTTCGATCCGACATTTGCCGGCGAGAAGATTCTCACGTTCCAGGAAGCCATTGACCTCGTGAAGGGCAAAGCCGGCATCTATCCCGAGACCAAGGCTCCGGAGGTCTATGGGAACATCGGCTTCGACATGGAGAAACTGGTGATGGATGTGCTCCGGACGAACAGACTGGACACGCCGGGCGCCGATCCGAAGACGCCGGTCATCATCCAGTCGTTCAGCGCGGAGAGCCTCAAGAAGATGGTAGGCATGGGTGTCAGGCTGCCCTTGATCTTCCTGGTTACGGATCGTGACCAGGACACCTGGCTGACGAAGGCGCGGATGGCAGAGATCAAAACGTTCGCGGCCGGCATCGGACCGTCGAAGACCATCATCAGCGGCAACCCTGACATCGTGGCTTGGGCGCATGCCGCCGGACTCAGCGTCACGCCCTACACGTTCCGGTCCGCGGGTCAGCCCGCGGGAAAGACCGTGCGCGACGAGATGGATCGGTTCCTCTACACGTTCGGCGTGGACGCGCTGTTCACGGACAATCCGGATCAGTTCCCGGGAAGGAAGTAGGCAGTAGCCAGTAGTCAGTAGGCAGCAGGCGGACGAGGTCACGATGATTGGATTGCTGAAACCCGCACCCGCCATCCCCCGGCTTCCGGCGGACCGTATCGACAGTGAGTACCGGCGCCAGCGCCGGGACGTGTTCATCGGCATCTTTGCCGGATACGCGGCGTACTACCTCGTCCGCAATACGTTCGCCCTGGCCATCCCCGATTTGCTGAGGGAGTACCCCCACTACTCCAAGGCCATGCTCGGGACCGCCATGACCGGGCTGTCGATTGCGTACGGGGCCTCGAAGTTCCTGATGGGGTCGGTCTCGGACCGCAGCAACCCGAAGTACTTCCTGCCGCTCGGCCTCCTCCTGTCGGCCGCGATTATCTTTGCGTCGGGCACGGTCAAGGCCATCTACGCCTCGTTGACGCTCGTCATCGTCCTGCAGACGCTGAACGGCTGGGTGCAGGGCATGGGCTGGCCACCGTGCGGCAAGTCCATGGTGCACTGGTGGAGCACCAAGGAACGCGGCGTGACGGTGGCAACGTGGAACGTCGCGCACAACGTTGGCGGCGGCCTCGTGTCGAGCTTCGCGCTGCTCGGCGTCATGCTCTTCAACGACTGGGGCGCGAAGTTCTACTTCAATGCCATCATTGCCGCCGTCATCGCGGTCGGCGTGTTCTTCCTGCTGCGCGACACGCCCCAGTCGTGCGGGCTCCCGCCCATCGAGGAATACAAGAACGACTACCGGCCCGACTACAGCCCTGACCACGAGCGGACCTTCACGTTCCGCGAGATCTTCTTCGAGCACGTCCTGACCAACCGGTACTTGTGGGCCATCGCGGTGGCGAACGCCTTCGTGTACTTCGTCCGCTACGGCGTGGTGAACTGGATTCCGACCTACCTCGAGACCGCGAAGGGGTTCTCATTCAAGGAGTCGAGCTGGGCCTGGACGCTGTACGAGTTCGCCGCCATTCCTGGGACGCTCGCGTGCGGCTGGATCTCGGACAAGTACTTCAAGGGCCGCCGCGCTCCGGCGAACATCCTCTTCATGGCCCTCACCCTGATCGCGGTCGTGGCGTACTGGCTCAACATCACGGGCCCGCTGTGGATCGACTATGCGGCCCTGATCGCCATCGGGTTCCTGATCTACGGCCCGATCATGATCATCGGCCTGCACGCCCTGGACCTGGTGCCAAAAAAAGCGGCGGGTACCGCCGCCGGGTTCACCGGGTTCTTCGGATACGTGTTCGGTTCGGCCATCGCCGGGACGGGCGTGGGCTGGATTGCCGACCATTGGGGCTGGAACGGCGTCTTCGTGACCATGGTCGCGTGTTGCGTCCTGACGATGGCGTTCACGGCGATGACGCTCGGACACACGACCGAGAGCGCCGAGAGGTCGAAGACCGCATGAATTGCCGGAGCACCTGGAAGAGACGCAGGCTGGCCGCATTCGTGGCGTGCGGCCTGCTGCTCCTGGCCCTGGCCGGCCGGGGCGGAGCCTCAGCCGCCTGGCAGCGCGAGTCTGTGAATAGCCTCGACGTGCTGGTGTCGACGGCGGCGCGCGCCATGCAGCCGGGTGAGGTCGTCCTGGTGACGGCACGCGTCTCGCGCCCGCCCGACCGCGTATCGGGGCGGACACCTGCGGGCCCGGTTCACTTCTACCGCACGAGTGACCCGATGGTCTGGCAGGCACTGCTGGGACTGGACGTCAGGACGAAGGCCGGCCGGCTGCCGCTCTCGGTGACGGTGGAAGCCGATGGCGCGACGGCAACGACGACAAAGGCCCTGATGGTGCGGCCCAAGCGGTTCGACGAGCGGCGCATCACCGTGGACGAACGGTTCCAGCGGCCGCCGGCCGGGGAGTTGCCGCGTATCGAGCGCGAAGCGAAGCTGCTGGCCTCGGTCATCGCCGGACTGTCGCCGGAACGCCTGTGGAGCGGTCCTTTCCGGATGCCCGTTCCCGGCGGGCCCACCAGCGCCTTCGGCCGCGTCAGCATCGTCAACGGCGAACGCCGGGCGCCGCACAGCGGCATCGATCTGAAGGCGTCCGTGGGCACGCCGGTGCGGGCGCCGGCGAGTGGCCGGGTCGTGCTCAGCGCGTCGCTCTACTACGCTGGCGACGCCGTGATCATCGACCATGGCCTCGGCGTCATCTCCACTCTCGTGCACCTGTCGGTCCGCCGCGTGGCCGAAGGCGACATGGTCATGGAGGGAGCCGTGGTGGGACTGTCCGGTGCGACCGGCCGCATCACCGGGCCCCACCTGCACTGGGGCATGAGGATTGCCGGTGCGCTGGTGGACCCGACGTCGGTGGTCGCCGTCACGACCCCGGGGGTGGGGGGGGGAAAATTAAAAAATAGACCGGGGGGGGTGG
>CAYJPV010000002.1:413702-414416 GCA_964372095.1 uncultured Vicinamibacterales bacterium
CCCCCCCCGCGCGGGCGGGCCGCCCCGCGTGGGTATTTTTTATTCCTGCCCCCCCCCCCCGCCGAACATCGCTTTCACGGCCTCGCCCAGGTTTGTCGTCCGCTCGACCTCGACCACCGGAGCCCCGCGTTTGGCGGCCAGGGTGTTGAACACCTTGTCTTTGTTGCCAGCCGCGACCACGATTACCGCGTCCGCGTTCGGTACGACGGCCTCGATCATGTCGTTCGAGGTCTTGCCGCGCCTGGCTTCGCCGCCGGTATGGATAGCCAGGATTCTAATGCCCTTGTCACGCGCGGCTTTCAGCAGCGCGGCCGCCCTGGCCACCTCTTTCTCGACGTCCAGGCCCGCTGCGCCAAGGCCCTTCGTGCTGGCGCCGACGACCACGACGAGCGTCTTCATGCCCTCGATGTCAGCGAGGCCTGCCAGGGGTTTCGCGTCCAGACCGAGTTTCAGTTGCGTATTCAGGACCACCTTGACGATGGCGATGTCGGAACTCTGGCCGACGGACGTCAGGACGCCGGGCCGTTCAAAGACGGCCTGGGCGGAGGCGATTGACGAGAGAGACAGCAGAGCGAGTCCGATGCCGGCGGTCAGTATGCGTTTCATGGATTCTCCGGACATTTCGCGTCAGTAGTCAGTAGTCAGTAGTCAGTGGTCAGTAGAAGTGGTTTCAAAACCTGTTGAGATTACATCTTTGTCCTTGTACAAATTCTC
>CAYJPV010000003.1:0-125352 GCA_964372095.1 uncultured Vicinamibacterales bacterium
CCCTTGCCCCATGCCCCCTGTCCCATGCCCCTGTCACGAGCAGCCCCTTGGGTTACCATAGCCGTCCACACCGTTGCTGCTGGAGGCCGACATGACACGTTCCCCGTGGCGCACTTGGTTCTGCTCCGCCCTGGTACTTATCGCCTTCCTGGCCGGCGCTGCCGGCGCCGGCGCGCAGGCGCCCGCCAACCAGATCACGATTCAACCCGTCACCGTCCCTGCACCGGCCGACGCGAAAGATCCCCGGGCCGAGCCCCGGGAGCAGACGTCGGTCACGCACCATACGATCCGCATCGGCGGCCAGGCCATCGCCTATACGGCCACGGCGGGCACGCTGGTCCTGCGCGACGACAACGGCAGGGCCCTTGCGAGCTTCTTCTACGTGTACTACACCCGCGACGGCGTCAGCGACCTGACGAAACGCCCGATCTTCTACTCGTTCAACGGCGGCCCCGGCACGGCATCAATCTGGATGCACATGGGATTCACAGGCCCCAGACGGGTGACCTACGACGAGGACGGCTTCATGACGCGCCCGCCCTTCCGCCTCGGCGACAACGAACACGCCCTCATCGATGTCGCCGATATCGTCTTTATCGATCCCGTCGGCACCGGGTTCAGCCGGATGGCGCCGGGACAGGATCTCCACCGGTTCCACGGGATTGCGGACGACATTGCGGCGATGGGCGATTTCATCCGGGTGTTCACCACACGGCAGGCGCGGTGGAAATCGCCCAAGTTCCTCATCGGCGAAAGCTATGGCACGACGCGCGCATCCGGCCTGGTGGGCTATCTGCAGAGCCAGCACCAGATGTATTTCAACGGGGTCGTCCTCGTGTCGATGACCAACCTGGGTGTCGAGCGCGGCGTGGACGTCAGTTACGCGACGGCGCTGCCGTATATGACGGCCACCGCCTGGTATCACAAGCGACTGCCGGCCGATCTGCAGGCCAAACCGCTGAAGGCTGTTCTGGCCGAAGCCGAGACGTTCGCGATGCGCGACTACCTGTTCGCGCTGACCAGAGGAAGCCTGGTCGGTGCCGACGAGAAGAAGAATGTGGCGGCTCAGGTGGCGCGGTTCACCGGCGTCTCGACCGACTTCGTCCTGCGCGGCAACCTGCGCATCGAGCGCAACCGGTTCTGGAAAGAGCTCCTTCGCGACAAGGGCCTGACCGTCGGCCGTCTCGACAGCCGCTACACCGGCATGGACCGCGACTCGGCCGGCGAGGCCTACGAAGGCGACCCGGCCATGTGGCACTGGGACGGGCCTTTTGCCGCCGCACTGCAGACGTACTTCAGGGACGAACTGAAGTGGGAAACGGACGCCAAGTACTACGTGTGGGGGAACGTGCGTCCGTGGCGCCAGGATCCGGACCCGCGCGTCGGCGAGATGCTGCGGCGCGCGATGACGCAGAATCCGTTCCTGCAGGTGCTCGTGCTCGAAGGATACTACGACGGTGCGACGGACTACTTCAGCGCTCAGTACACCATCTCGCACCTCGATCCAGGCGGCGCGCTGAATTCGCGTTTCCGCTTCGCGTTCTACGAAAGCGGTCACATGATGTATTTGAAGAACAGCGAACTGGCCAGGACCAAACAGGATCTGGTGTCGTTCATCCAGGCCGCAACCGGCCGCTGACGTGGGCGGGCGTTCGTCGTGGAGTACGTAGCCCCGGACCTGAAGGTCCGGGGCTACGTACGGAGGGTGTCCGGCCAGAGGTTGCGGGGCCGCTCAGCGGGCAAAGCGGCGGCTGACCTTCACCAGGAACACGTTGCGCGGCACGACGCGGAACAACGCGTCGAGGTCGGACCCCAGCGAGAACTGCCCCGTGGGCGCCACGCCCGTCCGGTCCTGCGTCCAGACGCCGTAGATGGTCGATCCCGGCGAATACTCCCACCGCACCACCAGGTTCGACCGGAACTGCCGGAAGTCGAAGTCGGGATTTCCGATCGTGTAGTCGGTCACGCCGTCCGCCTGCTCGTCCACGAAGTATCCGCCGCCCGACCGCGTGATCTGGCCGGGGCCGAAGGTCGCGAACCGATCGCCGAACCGCGCGGCCCTGGGCTCGGTGAAACGCTTGAACGCCGTGTACGCCCCGGCCGAGATGAACGGCTGGCCGTAGTACTGCACGCTCAGCGTGGGTGTCAGCGCGTAGTTGGCCCGCACGGTCAGCGCCACGGTGTCCTGGTCCAGCGTCGCCGCCAGATACCGCATGCCCTCATCTGACGTGCGCGCGCCTACGTACTGCAGCGTCCGGGCATCGTGCGCGTAGTTCGCGCGCACGGACAGGTCCAGTGCCCCGCTGGGCCGGTACCCCAGCGCCAGGCTCGCCGACCTCCCGCCAATCTCCCCATTGGGATCGCCGCGCCACGTCCCGTTCACGCCGAACGTCACCTTCCGGCGCCCGTCGCTGTTGATGCCGCCGTTGATGGTCGTGAACGGGGACGTCTTGTAGGCCGGGCCGCCACGCAGGTTCATCGTCTCGAGGTACTCCGTATTGGCTTCCACCACGCCGAAGGCCGTCCAGTAGTTCCGGAACTGCGCCTGCACCGCCACGTAGCCGCCCTGCCCCGCGCGCGTCCCGTCCCACAGGAAGTTGACCCACGGCGCGAACTCGGCCCGGAACGTGCGGAAGACCGAGAACGGCTGGAACCTGCGGTACTGGCCCTGCACCCGCACCACGGTATAGTCGGCCACCCGCTGGAAGCCGACATCGTTCAACTCGAGGCCGGGCGATCGCCACGCCACGCTGCCGTTGACCACCAGCCGGCTGTTGCCGGAGCGGCCGGCCTCGATGCTGCCGCCGTGCCCCGAAAGCGACGTGCGGGTTGGGTCGAGGCCGAGATACGCCGCGTCGGGCCGCTGGAAGAACCGGGGCGCGGCCAGTTGCGTCCGCAGGATCGCGTCAGTGGTCCCGCGCACGTGACTGACGACGCCGGTGCCCTTCACGTAGTAGGTCTTGTCGTCCCAGTAATGGGCGAACGTGACGCCGGCCGAGTAGGCGGCCTCGTGCAGGAACGACAGCTGCGGCGCGTCGAGGCGCCGGTTGACGGCCGTGAACAGGCCGCCAACCAGCGTGTTCCCCGTCCGGAAGTCACGCTGCACGCGGCCCACGAGGTAGTTTGTCAGCGGCTCCACCACTTCGTCGCGTCGCGTGCCCGCCAGGTCGATGGCCGCCGACTCTTCCGCCGTCACGGCGTCGAGCAGGCCGAACGTGAGGCCGCCTTTCGTCTTGCCCGTCACCTTGGACGCGGCGAGGATGGACGTCTGGTCGGGCTGGTCCAGGAACTCCGCCGCGCCGAGCCTGGGCCGGTATTGCGGCGGGCGGCCGATTCGCCGCGAGTAGAACAGGCTGTCGCCGGCCGACGTGCCGAACGACGTGACGGGCATCGCGAACAGGTTCGCCCCTTCCACGAAGAACGGACGCTTCTCGGCGTAGAACGTCTCGAACGTGGTCAGGTTCACCACCGAGGGATCGGCCTCCACCTGCCCGAAGTCGGGGTTGACGGTGACGTTCAGCATCACGTCGTTGGTGATGCCGACACGCGCGTCGGCGCCGGCCAGCACCGTGTTCGCCTGCCCCGTCGCAAACGGGTTGCCGGGCTGGGCGGCGGCCCGCTCGAACCGATCGACCGCGTACGGCAGCAGCTCGACCTGCGCCCGCGGCGCGATGCCCTTCAGGCCACGCAGTTCGCCGAAGCGGCTGACGGACCCCGCCGAACGTTGGGGCACGTACTGCCAGCGCGACGACTCCTGGTTGCGCCAGAAGTACCGCGACACCTGGAGCCCCCACACATGTTCGTCCCGGGCGCCGAATCGCAGCTCCGCGAAGGGGATGCGCATCTCCGCAATCCAGCCGTCTCCGTCCACGCTGGTCTCCACGTACCACACGGGATCCCAGTTGGGATCCTGGGCGGCCCCGTCGGCCGAGGTCACCGCGTCGTACTTGACGCCGGCCGCGTTGACACCGAACCCGAACGCCGTCTGCCGGTCAAAGTAGCTGTCGAGCTGCACCACCACGTCGTCGCCGCTCTGGTTGTCACGCCGCCCGAGCCGGCGTTCGACCCTCGTCGGATCGTCGTCGAACAGCCGGATGGCGACGTAGAGATGTTCGCCGTCGTACAGCACCTTGAATGCCGTCCGCTGAGAGGGCCTGGCCCCGTCGGCGGGTTGCGACTGGACGAAGTTGTCGCCCCACGGCACCTGCGCCCAGCACGGATCGTCGAGCCGGCCGTCGATGACCGGCGCCGCGCCCGACACCCTCGTCGTCGCGTAGATCCTGCGTTCGGCATCCTGCGCGCCGCACAGAGCAGCCAGCCCAATCAGCATCAGGCAGGCTGCCGCCACGCTCACCGGCTTGTTCGTCATCGCATCACTCCCGCGGCGCCGGCGTCCGTGCTCCCTGGCCCTGGGCGCCGCACGCACCGGTAGCCCACGTTCAGCCCGGTGACCGCCTTCGGCAACTGGCTGAGCCCGCCGGTATAGTTCACGGCAAACGCTGTCCCGGCCGACGCTTCCTGTCTCGACCAGTAGTAGATCGGCGCGTCGTCTGGCGCCCAGAGCGGCGTCTCCTTGTCCGGCGCCAGCCGGCACGCCGCGTGCTGCGACACCCCGTCCCAGACACACCCGGCAGGTTCGCCGCCTCTCGATAACGCGCCGACGATCTCGCTGACCGTCGGCAACCGCCAGACGCGACCGGCCTGCGCCACCAGCGCGGTTCCGTCATCGTTGAGGAACGCGCACCGGTCCAGGGAGGACCGTTGGTGATGGACGAGGTCAGTCCACGACGGCAGTTCGCCGTCGGCCTGCGGCCGGTTCCAGCCCGGCCCTCGCGGCGCCCAGATCAGCCGGTCCAGGCCGGTGCCGAGCACCCGCGCGCCTCGCGCGCCGTCATCGTGCCTGGCGGCAACCGCCGGCAGCTGCTGCGACGCGACGATCGAGGCGGCCAGCAGGGGTGCGGCCACCAGCAGCGCGCTGCGCCAGTGCCGGACCAGCCACGAGCCGGACCTCGCCCTGCCACGTGTCGAGCGCACATGACTGGCGTCCAGGGCCAGCAACCCCGCTGCCAGGAGCAGGGGCGCCACCAGGACGGCTGCCGTCATCCAGGCATCGGTTGCCGGGGTCATGCCCCGGGCCGACTGTCGGACCGCCCACCACCCGCCGGCGCCGACGCCGGCACATACGAGGAGGCCCGCACCAGGGAACGGCCAACGGAACACCACAAGGCCGCCAGCAACCAGGGCGGCGGCAGGCGCCAGGAACAGGACCATCCGCCCCGCCGGCTGGCCCCACGCTTCGTAGAAGAGGCTCTGGGCTCCGGCCAGGGCGGCAGCCGCGGCCAGCACCACGAGCAGGAGCGATCCCGCGATTCCGGGCATACGCTCCACAAACTCCCGTGCGGTCATCGGCGCCTCCTCGACCGATGATACGGGCGGCGGGAAACGGCGGACGTTCGCTTCCTCTTCCGAAGAAAAACCGCAGGCTTGGAAACGTGTGAATCAGCGAGGGGGGAGCGCGGCGAACTCGCGTCGCGCATCGGCCAGCAGCGGCAGGTCGGCGTCGGCGTCTTTCCACAAACGGAAGAACGCCTCGTAGGTGGCCCGGCTCTCGGGGGTCTTTCCGCCGGCCGCCAGCGCGCGAGCGAGACCAAGCTGGGCCAGCGGCAGCAGTTTCTGGCCCGAGATCACGCCGGGATGGTCCAGCATCTTCTGGCAGGCGGCCCGTGCCTGATCCCACTCGCCGGCCTGAAGGTGGGCCCGGGCACGTTCGTAGAGCGGAATGAAGCCCCAGTTCAGCCCCAGTTCGAACGGGATCATCGGCGCGAGCCGGTCGAGGGCCTGCCGGGGACGCCCCTGGTCCGTGTCGAGCGCGGCCCGGTACGACAGGACGAATCCGGCAAACGGCTCCTGCGCCTTCGGCCAGCGGAGCGCATCGAGTTCGGCAAGGATGGCCGCCACGCGCGCCGTGTCGCCCGCCGACACGGCCACCTTTAGGGCATCGGTCTTGAGGTCCGGACCGATCGCTTCGCCACGGGCCAGCTGGCGGCTCACACGGTCCATGGCCCGGGCCGAGTAGCCGCACAACGCTTCGTAACGGGCCTTGCGCAGTTCGAGAACGATCCAGCGGAACTCGGCGTTGCGCTGGCGGCACAACGCCTGATACCGATCGAGGAACGTCAGCGAGTCGGCCAGGCGTCCGCGCCACACCGCCTCTTCGGCCTCGGCTTCCAGAAACGCCGGCTGCGCCTCGGCACGGGTCGACGCCCACGTCCGCTCACGGGCGATGAGGTCGGCATCGGCCGTCTGGAATCCGATGTGCAGCAGGCCCGCGTGGGTCGCGTCGTTCGCGAGGTTCCGGGCGATGGCTTCTTCGAACACCACCCGTGCGTCGGCCGGACGGTTGTTCACCAGGTAGGCCCTGCCCAGTACCGAGTAGGCGCCAGCGTGGTCAGGCTCGAGGCGACGGGCCTCCTGGGCTTCAGCCAGCGCCTCCGGGAGCCGGCCGGTGCTGATGTAGTGGTTGGCCAGTCGCCGGCGCGCCACCAGTCGCAGCGGGTACACACGGCGCATCGTTTCCAGGGCTTCAGTCATGCGGTCCTGGTCGCCGGTCAGGAAGGAGTGATACACGAGATCGATCTCGAGGCGCTCGGGGAACGTCACCCGATCGCGGCTCGCGTACGCCCGTTCCAGGGCCGCCACGCCTTCGGGTTCGTAGTGCTGTTCCAACGCGAACGCGCCCAGACGGACTTGCGCCAGCGCAAAGTCGGGATCGTTCTCGACTGCTTCGCGGTAATACCGCAGCGCCTCGGTGGCCTGCCCTCGCTCGCGCGCCGCCTCGCCATGGCGCAAGGCCCGGAGCGCGTCCAGAGAGGCCGTCGTCCCTTCCGTGATCGGCACGTCGTACTCGGCAATCGATGCCCGCGATTCGCCAAGCGTCCGGCGCAACTGCGACGCTGCCCGGCCGAGACCGCTCAGAATCTGATCCGCGTCCTCCACCTCGACTTGCTGCCGGGCAATCACGTCTCCACCGACGCAGGCGGACGCCTCGATCCCGATGACGTACCGGCGGCCCAGCGGCGTCACCGATCCGACGATCAGGGCGGCCGCGCCCGCCCGTTCGCACACCTCGAGCCCCAGCGCCTTCGTCAGGGCTTCACCCGGCGGCCGCTTCATCTGTCCCAGAATCTCGCGCACCCGTTCGGCCGACAGCATCCGCAGGTACGGCGACTGCTCGAGGTGGATGGCCAGCGCCAGCGGTAACGTGTCATCGAACATGCTGTTGCCGGTCAGGTTTTCGAAGGCCAGGACGGCGACATCTTTTTCGGTGAGCGGTGCGGGAGTGCGTCGCCACGCCAGGAACGCCGCCACGACCAGCACCACGGCGGCGACGGCCGCCACGGCGAACCACCACCGTCGGCGGCCCGGACTGCCGCCCGGGGTCCCCGCGGCAGCGGGTGCGTTGGCAGGCGGTCCGCCATCGGGGTCCGCGGTCTCAGACCCGGTCTGCAACGCGCCCGGGCCAGCGATGGTCGTTCCCCCCGCCGGCGGATCCGCGATCCACTCGACGTCGGCGAGCAGGCGGTAGCCCCGTTTGGCGATGGTCTCGATGTAGGTCGGGTCTTTGGACTGGTCGCCGAGCAGTTGCCGGAGTTCGGCAATGCAGCGCACCATGCCCGACTCGGTGATCACCCGGTCGGGCCACACTTCGGCGAGCAGTTCGTCCTTCAGGACCACGCGGCCCTGGTGCCTGGCCAGGCAGACCAGCACATCCATCAGCTGCGGGCGCATACGAAGGACCGTGTCGCCTGCGGTCAGGCGGTTGAGCGCAGGCTCGGCCAGCCACTGTCCCACCCGGAAGGCGGGAGTCCTGGGCGCCAGAGGCCGATGGATGTCGCTCATAAGAGACCAGGGGGTCGGGACGTGATCAATATCCGTCCCGACCCCCGGTGGTTACTTCTTGCCGGCTCGCGCGCGCCGTGCCTGCTGCGCCTGAATCGCCGTCAGGTTCACCGTAAAGACAATGTCTTCCACCAGGCAGCCGCGCGACAGGTCGTTGACCGGCTTGGCCAGCCCCTGCAGCATCGGGCCCATGCTCACGACGTTGGCCGATCGCTGCACGGCCTTGTAGGTCACGTTCCCGGTGTTGAGGTCCGGGAAGATCAGGACGGTGGCCTGCCCCGCCACCGGCGACTTCGGCGCCTTGAGCCGCGCAACATCCGGCATGACCGCCGCGTCGTACTGCAGCGGGCCGTCGAGCAGCAGATCCGGACGCAGTTTCTGCGCGATCGCTGTGGCCGCCTTCACCTTCTCGACATCTTCACCGGTCCCGCTCGTACCCGTCGAGTAGGACAGCATCGCCACACGCGCCGGGATGCCGAACGCGATCCCGGAATCCGCGCTCTGAATGGCGATGTCCGCCAGTTCTTCGGGCGACGGGTTCGGCACCACCGCACAGTCGCCGAACACCAGCACCTGCTCCGGCAGACACATGAAGAACACGCTCGACACGAGGTTGCACCCCGGCACGGTCTTGATGATCTGCAGCGCTGGCCGAATCGTGTGCGCCGTGCTGTGGATGGCACCCGACACCAGGCCATCGGCTTCGTCGAGGGCCAGCATCATGGTGCCCACCATGATGGAGTCCTGCAGCTCGATCTCGGCGCGTTCGGTGTTCATGCCCTTCGCTTTGCGCCGCTCCACGAGGGGAGCGACATACCGCGGCGCCACCTCGACGGGGTCCACGATCTCGACACCGTCCGGCAGCACGATGCCCTGACGGGCAGCCACGTCGCGCACTTCGTCCGGATTGCCGAGCAGCACGCACCGGGCGATGCCCCGGTTTTCGATGATGGCCGCCGCCGCCACGGTGCGCGGCTCCGTGCCCTCGGGCAGGACAATGCGCTGCAGGTCCGCCCGCGCAGCCTCGATGAGGCGGTAGCGGAATGCCGGCGGCGAGAGCCGCGGCACGCGCGTGGGCACCTCGAACCCCTTGACCCACGCCACATCCACCCGGTCGGCCACGACGTTCATCGTGCGCTCGATCCGTTCCGGATCGTCGGCCGGGATTTCCGTGTTCATGTTCGCGACGTTGGTCGCGGCCCGGTAACTCGACTCCTTCACCGTCAGCAGCGGCAGGCCGCCGTCGAACGCCTTGCGGCACAGCGCCAGGGCCCGGGGATCCGGTTCGATGCCGCCCGTCAGGACGACGCCGGCCAGCGGCGTGCCGCTTTGTACGCTCAGCGCGGCCGCCAGCAGGATGTCGGCGCGATCACCCGGCGTGATGATCAGCGCGCCGGGCCGGATCGCCTTCAGCGCATTGGGTACCGTCGCGGCGCACACACCCACGTCCTTCACGCGACGCGTCCGCGCTTCGCCCACGCGCAGCAGGCTGGCGCCGATGGCGACGGCCACGTCGAGCACCCGCGGGGCGGACAAGTCGACGCTACACGGCACGATCGCCAGCGGGCGGATATGCTCCGCTTTCAGGGCCTGGAGGTGAGCGGCTTCATTCTCGGCGAACGAGGCCACACCCTGGCAGTCCTGGCATCCGCGCTGCGCCTGCCCGACCGTTTCGTTGTCGCCCCGGGCAATCCCGCCGCCGATGCAGACCCGGTTGAGGATGCAGCAGACCTGCCGCCCTTCCGGCAAGGCTCCGTACCCCCTCGCGGCAATAGCGATGGCGCTGGCGGTTTCGACCGGATCCTGGCTCCGCGGCGCGGCTACCATCACCAGTTCCGCGTCCAGGGCCTTCAGCATCAGCTCGTTCACCCGCGAGGCGTGCACCATGCCCGGCTCCGGGTTCATGCCTTCGACGATGATGACTTCGGCCCCGCCGGCGGCTTTGCCGGCGATTTCGACGACGTGTTCCATCAGGGTCTGGTCGTCGCCCGATGCCAGCAGTTCTTCGGCGACCTGGCTTGAAATCGACTGCGGCGGCGTCAGGTGGGCGCCCACCGCCACGAGATCCGACGACCGGTTGGTTTCGCGGTTGGCGATGGGTTTGACGAAGGCCACGCGCAGGCCGTGGCGGTCGAGCGCGCGCACCATGCCGAGGCACGCGGTGGTCAGGCCGACGCGACGGCCGGCCGGAGCAACAAGGATGGTCGTAGGCAACGAATCCTCCCGAGAAGTACTGACACAGAATCATAAGGCCGGGCCGGCGCACCACGCGCGCCAGCCCGGCGAGTCGAAATCAGGATCGAGCGATGTCCGCGGTATCCATGGCGATCATCAGTTCTTCGTTCGTCGGCACGACGAGCGCCTGCGGGCGGACGGACTTCGTGATACGCCCGTGCTGGCTGCGGCCGTGATTCGTATTGGCAGCGTCGTCGATCTCCAGGCCCAGGAAGCCCAGGTGCGCCAGGGTTTTCGCGCGCACGGTCGTCGAGTTCTCGCCGATCCCGCCGGTGAAGACCAGGGCATCGAGCCGTCCCAGCGGCACGACCAGGCCGGCGATCGACTTGGCCAGCACGTAGCAGAACAGTTCCAGCGCCAGTTCCGCGCGGGCGTGCCCTTTGGCGGCCGCTTCTTCGACCGTCCGCATGTCGTTCGACAGTCCCGACACGCCGAGCAGCCCCGACTTCTTGTTGAGCGCATCCAGCACCTGGCTGGGCGGGCAGTTCAGCGCCGTCGCCACGTGGCCGATGATCGCCGGGTCCACCGACCCGCTGCGCGTCCCCATCATCAGCCCCTCGAGGGGCGTCAGCCCCATCGTGGTGTCGACGCTGCGGCCGTTGAGCACCGCCGCAGACGAGCAGCCGTTGCCAAGGTGCGCCGTGATGATGGCGTGATCGTCGGCCGGCAGGCCGGCCTGTTCCAGCGCCTGTCGCGCCACGAACCGGTGGCTCGTGCCGTGGAACCCGTACCGCCGCACCCCATGGGCGCCCATCCACTCGAACGGCACCGGATACGTATACGCCACCGGGGGCATCGTCTGGTGAAACGCCGTGTCGAACACGCCCACCTGGAGCATGCCCGGGAACAGCTCCTGGGCGACCTTGATGCCCACGAGGTTCGGCGGATTGTGCAGCGGGCCCAGCGGGATGCACTCGACGAGCTTTTCGATCACTTCCGGCGTGATGGCCATGGAGCCGGAGAACTTCGAACCGCCGTGGACGACGCGGTGGCCGATGCCGACGAGCCCGTCGAGCAGTCCCAGCTCACGCAGCAGATCGACCACGCCCCGCAGGGCCTCGTCGTGGTGCGCGCCCGGAATCGGGCGCGACGCTTTCGTGCCATTCTGTTTCCAGTCGAGCGAAGCTTCGGGCGAGCCGAGGCGCTGGGCGATGCCGGAAACCGCCTCGGTGGATGATACGGGATCGATCACGGCAAACTTGGCGGACGATGATCCGCAGTTGAGCACGAGTACGTTCATGGAAAGAGTCCTGATGTTGCGTCCAACGTGGCGGCGAGGGCGGGGTGCCAGCGGAACGGAATGAGCGGTGCAGACGCACCGATGTTACGGGCCAATAGTACCAGTTATCGGGGCCTGAGGCTACTCTCGGCCACCGGCCTTCGGCTATCGGCTTTAGGCTATCGGCTTTCGGCCATCGGCTATCGGCTATCGGCCATCGGGTTACGGCGGACAGGCGGGGCTCGGAACTCGGGGCTCGGGGCTCGGGGCTCGATGGGGTGTGAGGTAGAAAGTAGGTAGTAGTAAGTAGCGGAGGTCTCCTCCTACTGTCTCCTGTCTACTGTCTACTGCCTACTGTCTACTGCCTACTTCTTGCTCCCTGCTTCTTGCTTCTGCCCCTTGCCCCTTGCCCCTTGCCCCCTGCCCCTTGCCCCTTGCCCCTTGCCCCTGTATATCTACCCTGCGCACGTCCCTGTCCCACACACGCCCCCGAGGAGCAGCCATGTCCGCCGAATCGACCCATCATCCCGTCCATGCCCCGAACCTGCCGAAGCCGGTTGGCCCGTATTCACCGGCCATGGTCTTCGAACGCCTGGTGTTCGTCTCCGGGCAGGGCGCCACCGACCCGGCCACCGGTCAACTGGCTGGCCTGGACGTCGAGACACAGACCGAACAGGTCTTCCGGAACATCCAGGCAATTCTGCAGGCAGCCGGGACGGATCTCTCGCACGTCCTGCGCTGCGGCGTGTTCCTGACCGACATCCGCGAATTCGACCGCATGAATGCCGTGTATGCCAGGGTCTTCGGCGACCACAAACCGGCCCGCACCACCGTCGAGGTGGCCCAGTTGCCCCTGACCGGCCTGAAGGTCGAGATCGACGCCGTGGCGTACGTGCCGGAATGACCAGGAGTAGGAAGTAGTCAGTAGTCAGTAGTAAGCCGAAGGCCGATAGCCGAAAGCCGATTGCCGATTGCCGATTGCCAAGAGCCCATGGCCAACCCATCCCCGTGGTTCGTGTACATCGTCCGGTGTGCGGACAGGACGCTGTACACCGGCACCACCACCAACGTCGAGGCGCGGGCGGCGGCGCACAATAGCGGGCGCGGCGCGAAGTACACGGCGGCCCGCCGCCCGGTGAAAGTTGTCTATGCCGAAGCCGCCACGTCGCGCTCGGCCGCGCTGAAACGTGAGCACGCGATCAAGGCCATGACCCGCACGGCAAAGCTGGCGCTCGTGCGCGCCGCTGCTTCGCGACGCTGACCGCCGCCGGCCGCCACGGCCCGGTCACGGGTTCGCCGGCGCCGGCCACTTGGGATAGACTCACACCACATGGACCCCTCGGAATCCGAACGCGAACGCTTCGCGCGCGTGCTCTTCTACGCCGTCGTCCTCGCCGTCGGCTTCATGGCGTTCAAGGTGGTGGCGCCGTTCCTGGCACCCATGGCCTGGGCGGCCGTATTCGCCATGCTCATGGCGCCGCTGGCGACGTTCCTGCAGCGCCGGTTGAATCGCACCGCTGCGGCCACGCTCACCACGATCCTGGCCGCCCTGCTCATCGTCGGCCCGGCCGTCGGCGTGTTGACCGTCCTCGTGGGCGAAGTCACGGGCCTCGTCCGCGAATTCCAGCAATCGGGGCACCACGTCCCGACGCCCGCCCGCCTGCAGGAAGTGTGGGACGGCCTGCGGGCCAGGATCTTCATCCCGCTGCCCGAGAATCTCTCGACCGCGATCGGCAACACGATGAAGTGGGTCGCCACTTATGTGGCCGGGATGGCCGGCTCGGTGCTGCAGAATGCGGTCGGGTTCGTGTTCCAGCTGTTCGTGATGCTGTTCGGCCTGTTCTTTTTCCTGCGCGACCGCACGAAGATCGTCAACGTCATCCGTCACCTGCTGCCTTTCGCCCCTGAACGCCGCGAACGCCTGATGAGCGAGACGTACGACCTCGTGGTGGCCACCGTGGGATCGACCTTCGCCGTGGCGGTCACCCAGGGCGCGCTCACCGGCATTGCCCTCGGCGCGCTCGGGTTCCGCGCGCCGGTGTTCTGGGGCGTCATGACGAGCGCGTTCTCCGTGATCCCGGCCGTGGGATCGGGCATCGTCTGGCTGCCCGCCGCAATCTGGCTGTTCGCGTCGGGTGAGGTCGTCAAGGGCATCATCCTGGTGGTCTTCGGCACCGTCGTCATCGGGATGGCTGACAACGTCCTCAGGCCCGTGCTGCTGAGCGGCCGCACCAGCATGCACGGCCTGCTGGTCTTCATCAGCCTGATGGGCGGCATCGGCGCGTTCGGGTTCATCGGCCTCGTCATGGGCCCGGTGGCCGTCGCGACGCTGACGACGCTCCTCGAGGCGGTCATGCCGAAACCCGAGCCGGTCGTCGCCACCGCGGCCCCGGCCGCATCACCACCGCCGGGGCCGCCGCCCGCGGACCCGCCCGCGGAACCGCCCGCGAAAGCCGTCACCAGCGGTCCCGCCTCCGGCTGAAGTGCCGCCCGCGGTATGATGGGCCATCGTGGTACGGATACGCCCGACGCTCCTCCTGTACGCGTTGATGCTCGCGCTGATGGCCGCGGCGCTGCCGCACGCCCAGTCCGTGCGTCCGGCCGGCACGTACACGGTGCTCGGCGCTGACGGACGCAAGAGCCTTCCCGCGTTCAGCGCCGGCGACCAGGACATGGTCCGCCTGGACGATGTGGCCGTGCTGTTTCCGCTGAACGTGCGCGAGGACCGCGCGACGAAGGCGCTGACCGTGACCGCGGGCGGCAAGACCGTGGTCCTGTCGCTCGATCAGGGCCTTGCCTCGATCGGCGGGCGCCTCATCTCGCTGACGGCGCCGCCGTTCCGGGACGGGAACCGGTGGCTTGTGCCCCCGGATTTCGTCAGCCGGGCGTTGCCGCTGATCACAGACACGCGCATCGAACTCCGCAAGGCGTCCCGCCTGATCCTGGTCGGCGACGTACGCGTGCCCCGCGTCACCATTCGCCCGGAACTGGTCGGCACGGCCACGCGCGTGACCATGGATGTGACGCCGCGGGCGATGTATGCCGTCACGCAGGAGCCGCGCCGGCTCGTGGTGAAGTTCGAAGCCGAAGCCCTGGACGCTACCACGTCGGCCAGCGGCATCGGGATGGTTGAACAGATCACGCTGGCCGAGCCTGCGTCGGTGATCCTGTCGCTGGCCCCCGGTCACGGGCCGTTCCGCGCCACCACCGTGCCCGTGGACGCGGCGTCGTCGCGCGTCGTGATTGACGTGATGCCGTCCGGTTCGGCGGCTCCGCCGCCGTCGCCCTCGCAGGTGCCGCAACAGCAGGCTCCCGAGGGGGCCGGCACAGCCGCGGCGCCACCGCTCGCGATGCCATCCGCGCCGGCCCTGCGGACCATCGTCCTGGATCCTGGCCACGGCGGCGACGAGATGGGCGCGCGCGGCCCGGCCGGTACGCTCGAGAAAGACGTCACGCTGGACGTGGCCAAACGCCTGAAGGCCTCCGTTGAAGGCCGGCTCGGCGTCCGGGTGCTGCTGACCCGCGAAGAAGATCGTGTGGTGCCGCACGACGAGCGGGCGTCGCTGGCCAACAACAACAAAGCCGACCTGTTCATCAGCCTGCACGCCAATGCGTCACCGCGGCGCGAGGCGCGCGGGGCCGAAGTCTTCTACTTGAGCCTGGAAGGATTCAGCCAGGAGGCCCGGCAGGCGGCTGAGGCCCCGGAGAGCAGGACGTTGCCTCAAGTGGGCGGCGGCTCCCGCGACATCCAGCTCATCCTCTGGGAAATGGCCCAGGCCCGACACCTGGCCGAGTCGGCGGTGTTCGCAGGGCTGGTCGAAGAAGAGTTCCGCAAACGGATCGAGATGAGCCCGCGCCCGATTCAGCAGGCGCCGTTCCGCGTGCTGGTGGCCGCCAACATGCCTGCGATCCTTGTCGAGATGGCGTTCATCAGCAATCCCGAGCAGGAGACGTTGCTGACGTCGGATACGTTCAAGAACCAGGTGGTGCAGGCCCTGCTCGAAGCGATCATCCGGTATCGCACGCGCCTGGAAGGGGCGCGGCGCCCATGAGCCGGCGCGTCATCATCCTCACGGTCATCGCCGCCACCCTGGTGGCCCTGGCCACCTGGGCGGTGGTGTGGTTCCTCGGGCAGACGACGGGTGAACCCGCGGCCGAGACGGCTGCGGCGGATCGTGCGAATACCGCGTCGGCAGCCCGCCGCATCTCGGCCACGCTGTATTACGTCTCCGCCGACGGGCTGCGGCTCGAAGCGGCGCAGCGGGACGTGCTGTTCGGCGCCACCACGGCGCAGCAGGCACGGTACGTCATCGAAGCCCAGCTGGAGCCGGCACCCACGGGGCTGACCAACGCCATGCCCCCCGGCGTCACCGTGAACAACGTGTTCGTGGCCGACAACGGCGACGCGTACGTCGACTTCAGCGTCGAGCTTCGCCAGCAGCACCCCGGCGGGTCGCTCAACGAGATCTTCACCGTCTACACGATCGTTCACGCGCTCACGACCAACCTGCCGGCCATCCGGGCCGTGCAGATTCTGGTGGGCGGCCACGAGGTGGACACGCTGGCCGGCCACGTCGACCTGCGCCGTCCGCTGCCCCGCGCGGAGCAGTGGCTCGCGTCACCAACCGCGGACGCGCCTGCGCAGCCTGGCGCCACGCGTTGATCCGTCACTGCAACGAGACCCATCCATGACCAGAACCGACCAGCGGGCGCCCGGCGACCTGCGACCCGTCACGATCACGCCGCACTACATCATTCATCCCGAAGGCTCCGTCCTGATCGAAGCCGGACGTACCCGGGTGGTGTGCACGGCCAGCGTCGAAGACCGTGTGCCGCCGTTCCTGCGGAACTCGGGCCGCGGCTGGGTGACGGCCGAATACGGAATGTTGCCGCGGGCCACCACCACACGGTCCACGCGGGAAGCCGCGACGGGCAAGGTGGGCGGCCGCACGCAGGAAATCCAGCGGCTCATCGGCCGCTCGCTGCGGGCCGTCACCCGGATGGACCAGATGGGCGAACGGACCATCTGGATCGACTGCGACGTGCTACAGGCCGACGGTGGCACGCGCACCGCCTCGATCACCGGCAGTTTCGTGGCGCTGGCGCTGGCGTTCAAGAAGCTGGTCGCGCAGGGCACGCTCCCCCGCCTGCCCGTGTCCCAGTTCGTCGCCGCCATCAGCGTCGGCATCGTCGACGGGACGCCGCTGCTCGATCTGGCCTACGAAGAGGACTCGAAAGCCGACGTGGACATGAACGTGGTCAAGACGTCGGACGGGCGTTACATCGAAGTGCAGGGCACCGCCGAAGCCGCCCCGTTCGGCCGCGATCGGCTCAACGATATGCTGGACCTGGCCGACGCCGGCACGGCCCGCCTCTTCGACCTGCAGCGCGAGATTCTCGGATCGCTGGAGTAACCATGCAGCTGCTGGTTGCGACGACCAACCCCAACAAGGTACGCGAGATTCGCGGGATCCTCTCGGATATCGACGTGGAGCTCGTCGGCCTCGACGCCTTCCCCGCCGTGGCGGAACCCGAAGAAACCGGCCACACGTTCGCCGAGAACGCCCGCGCCAAGGCGATCTACTACTCGTCCCACCTTGGCGTCGTGGCCGTCGCCGAGGACTCGGGCTTCGTCGTGGACGCGCTCGGCGGCGATCCGGGCATACACTCGGCGCGGTACGGCGGTGCCACCGCCACGTATCCCGAGAAGTTCGCGCTCCTGTACGCCCGGCTCCGGGAATTGCACGCGATCGACAGTGCCGCCCGGTTCGTGTGCGCGCTGGCCGTGGCGCGGGGTGAACGAGTACTCTTCGAGGCACGCGGCACGATCGAGGGCCGGGTGGCCGACACGCCCCGGGGCGATCAGGGGTTCGGGTACGACCCGATGTTTTTCTATCCTCCGCTGGGCCGCACGCTGGGGGAACTGAACGACCGCGAGAAGGCGATGGTGAGCCATCGTGGCAACGCCTTCCGCCAGCTCCGGGAGTACCTGCTCGGTGCGGGTCTGTAGGAGCGCCGTGGCATCCGGCATCAGCCGGATGTCGCATGGGGCTGGCTGACGCCAGCCCCCACGCAGGACAGGCTGGCGGCAAACTGAGGAAGGATGGAGGCTGGGTCTTCAGACCCGGCGTGACAGGATCATAATGCCAGACGAAGCCCCACTGACGTCGGTGCGCCTGGATGTGTGGCTGGACGTCGCCTGTTTGTACAAGACACGTTCCGAGGCGCAGAAGGCGTGCAACGGCGGCAAGGTCGAGCTGAACGACCAGCGGGCCAAGCCCCACCGGGTGATCCGCGTCGGAGACCGGCTGAAGGTCACGCGGGGCCCGGGCAGGAAGCAGTTGCTCGTGGTGACACGCCTGGGCGAGCACCATATTCCGCGGGCCGACGCTCGCCTGCTGTACGACGACGTGACGCCGCCGCCGACACCCGAAGAGCTGGCCGCCCGCGAGTTGGAGCGGTCGTTCTGGAAGTCGCGGCCGCCCGTGGTCAAGACGCCCAGCCGGCGCGAACAGCGGGAACGGCGCCTGGCGAAGGAACACGGTCTATAATCATCGCGAACGTCAGGGACCTAGGGAGATGGGCATGCTCGACACCGTCAGGCGCATGGGAGAACTGCGGGACCTGGTCTCCGCAGCCAAGCAGGAACGCGAGGCCCTGACCGCGGCCATCGCAACGCTGACCGTCAAGAAACGCTCGATCGACGAAGCCGTCGATACGCTCGCGCAGACCCAGAAACTGACGCAGACCGTATCCAGTGCGCTCGATCGCGTCACGACGCGCCTGGATGCCGTCGAGGAGCGGGCGCGCACCCTGGCCGGGTTCGACGACCGCGTCAACGAGCTCACGACGCAGGTGGCCGAATCGCAGCGCACGGCATCGCAGCTGCTCGGGCCGGACGGCGAACTGGCGAAACACCAGGTCATTGCCGAACAGCTGACGTCGCAGGAAGTGGCGGCCCGCGCGAACATCGAGATGATCCGCAAGGAGCGCCAGGCCCTCGAAGACATGCGCGAGCAGTTGCGCCACGCGGGCAGCGAGGTGCGCGAGGCTGCTGACCGCTTCACGGCCGTCAAGACCGACTTCGATCAGATCCGTTCGATGGGCACCCAGCTCGGACAGGACTACGCGCGGATGCGGGATACCTCCCGCGACGCGCGCGACCTGGCGCAGCAGGCCCTGGAAGCCGCCAAAGAAACGGAAACGCGTGTCGCGTCGCTCCGGACGCTCGACGACCTGGCCAAGACTGCCCGCGAGCGGATCAACACCCTCAACGTCCTGGTCGAGCACGTCACGCAGAAGGCCCGGACGATGGAGGCCCAGAAACAGGTCGTGGAGCACGCCATCGTCGAGTCGAACCGGCTGAGCGAGATGGTGTGGAACATGGACACCCAGATCGCGAAGCTGAACGACGGCATGCGGCAGATCACCCAGGCCGAGACGGTCGTCGATCGGCTGGCCAAGGCCGGCACCGACGCCTCGCACCAGCTCGAGCTGGCGAACAAGTCGCGGGATGCGTTCCTGCTGGACCTCGGCCGCCTGGATCGCGATCGCACCGTGCTGGCGGACTTCATCCGCACCTATCAGGAGCAGATGGAGGCCGAACGCCGGCAGCTCGATCAGTTCGATCAACGCGTCACCATCGTCCAGACCAGCCTGGCCGCCCTCGAGGCGTCGGCCAATGCCCTGGCGGCGCGCGACCGGTCGATTGCGGCCATGTCGCAGCAGATCGACGAACTCGAGGCGCGGGCAGGAGTCCTCGGCTCGAGCATTGCGGAACTCCAGGAGAAGCAGGCGGCCCTGAGCAACCTGAAGGCGCAACTCGTCGACGTGGAGGATTTCGCCCGCCGCACCACCGGGCAGTTCGAGACGCTGCGTGCGCTCCGCGAAGAACTCGTGGCGCTCAAGCAGCAGATGGATGCGTTCCACAAGACGCACGCCGAAGCCGCGCAGATGCGCGACGCCCTGGATACCAACCGCACCGTGTTCGGGGCGTTCCTGGATCGGATGGACGGCTTCCGCGTCCTGATGCCCGAGCTGGACGCGCGGCTGAATACGATCGCCGGGAAACTGTCGGTGGTTGACGAAGGGGCGCAGAAAGCGTCGAACCTCGTGGCGCTGGCGGACAACCTCGATCGCCAGATGACGCGGATCATCAACAACCAGAAACTCGTCGAGAAGGTCGAGTCGCGGGTCAACGCCCTGCACGGCATGGCGTCGGACGTGGACCGCAAGGTCGAGGAGCAGTTGAACCGCCGCGTGGAGATCGAGAACCTGAAGAACGCCTGCGACGGCGTCAACGTGCAGGTGCAGGATGTTCAGCAGAAGATCGAGGCCGTGTCGGCGGTGCAGTCGAACCTCGTTCCGCTGACCGCCGCCGTCGAGGCGCTGAAGAACGACGTGGAGCGGTCGCATACGCGGCTGCAGGCCGTGCAGCGGGACGAAGCCGTCATCATCGAGCAGGAGAAACGGCTGGCCGACCTCGTCCTGACCGGGCGGACAACCGCCGATCAGGTGGCCGTGACCCTGCAGCAGGTGCAGACACTGACCGAGGAGCTGAAGCGGTCGACGACGCACAAGGACGAACTCGTGTCCGAACTGGCGGCCGTGCAGGCGCGGCAGCGTGAGGTCGCGTCGAACGCGGCCATGTCAGACGAACAGCTGAAACGCCTCGAAGCGGCGGTGTCGCAGATCGAGCAGCGGCGGTCGCAGCTGGCGTTCATGGAGCGCACGATTGTGGGCTTCGAGACCAAGCTCGGCCAGTTGCGGCAGGCCGCCGAGGATCTGGACCAGCGCATCGAGGATGTGGGCGCGCGGACCAGCGTGGTGGACGCCGTGCGGCGTGAAGTGGACGGCGTGCGCGAGCTGTCGGCGCGGAGCAAGGCCGACCTGCAGTCGGTCGAGGAGCGCCGGTCTGACGTGGCCGCGATCAAAGCCGAGGTGGATAACATCCTGGCGCGGGCCGCGCAGACACACGACCAGTTGTCGCGCATCGAAGCCCGCAAACGCGACGTGGACGAGATCTTCGATCGCACCGGGCTGATCGTGTCGATGCTGGAGGATGTGCGGCTGAACCTCGAGATGGTGAACGAGCAGAAGGCCGTGGTGGATCACGTGGCCGGCGACCTGGCGAAACTCGACTCGCTCGTCCAGACCGGCCAGCGCACGTTGCAGTCGTTGCAGGCCGAGCGCGAGCTGGCCGAGCGCATCGAACGCAGCATCAAGGCGCTGCGCGCGCGCACGACCGTGGGCGACGAAGACTCGTCGCGCCGCTCGGCGTAGCCGCACGTCGCCCCGGACCTGCTGTACGTAGCCCCGGGTCTTTCCGCCCACGCGCGGAGCGCTACGGCGAGACCTCGACGAAGCTCGAAGAGCGAAGTCGGGTAGGTCCGGGGTCCCCCTACCCCTGCCTCGATCGCGACGCCGCGTCCGCGAGCGGCGATCCCACGCGGTGCCCGAGGCTGACTTCCACGTGTTCCCACACCTCCGGGTCTACGTCGTTGCCCGTAATGCCGCGCACGATCATCGTGTGGAGCGTGCGCGCCACGTCCCGGTGGTGGCCGTGGCGAGCCGGTTCGTACCAGGCCCACACCCAGTTCACCAGTCCGAACATCCCGTAGGTCGTGCGTTCCAGTTCCGCCGACGCCACGCCGCGCCGCCGGCCGCGTGTCGAGAGTTCCTTGATCAGGTTCTCGGCCATGGCGTAATACCGTTCTTTCTGGGCGCGGACGCGCCGCCGGTACCGAGGCGGGAGGACGCGGGCTTCCTGCACCAGGACACGCATCACGTCCGGGTGTTCGAGGAAGTAGCGGATGTGATTCAGCATGAACCCGTAGAGCCGCTGTTCGGGCGGCTGGCCGGACAGCACCGCTGCTTCGGCTGATTCCATCAGGCTGTCAAAGGCGCGCGTCTGCAGGGCGAACAGCAGCGCTTCTTTGGAGGGGAAGTAGGTATACAGGCTCGACAGTCCGCGGCCCGTGGCTTCCGCCAGGTCGCGCATGGACGTGCCGTGGTAGCCGTTGGCGGCGATGAGGCCGGCGGCCGTGGAGAGAATATCGGTTTGCGCGCGGGCGCGTCGGTGTTTGCGGGTCACGAGGGACTCCTGGGCCAGGTGGTCGTCGGACGTCTGCAGCGGACTTGGGGGGAAGTTGCGGACCGTGCGTGCGGCCGTTGCGGGGCCATCCCGACCGGCGGTTGCGTGGCGCAGCCGCCATCATGCTGGCACAATTCACTGTATGGGCGCCGTCACGGAGTGTCAAGGGATCGGCTTTCGGCTATCGGCTATCGGCCATCGCTGCGTAGCCCCGGGTCCCCGTTTGCTCTTGGCGCCCCTCCCCTGTCGGCCGCATACTTCTTCTCGCGGCCGTCACCGGCGGCCGCCACCGCAGGAGGGCCGTATGGACCGTGACGTGCTGCTGGCGATTCGGGAAATGGTGACCGGGAACCGGGTGCTGAGCCTGGCGGTGAACGTGGACGGCGCACCGGATGCCAGCCTGCTCCCGTATGCCTTCCGTCCTGATTTTGGCGCGTTGTACGTGCAGGCGTCAGGCCTGGCGCGGCACGCGCGAGGGTTGCAGCCCGGCGCGAGCGTGGGGTGCTGATTCACGCCGCCGACGAGCCTGACGGGGATCCGCTGCAGATTCCGCGGCTGACCGTGCAGGCCACGGTTGCCGTGCTCGACAAGGAGGGGCCCGCGTTTGCCGACGCGAGCCAGCGTTTCATCGAGCGTTTTCCCGCGGCCGAGATGACGCTCTCCTTGGGCGACTTCAATCTGTATGAACTGACGCTCGGCCGCGGGCGGTATGTCGCCGGCTTCGCCCGCGCATTCAACGTCGGCCCCGACACCTTCGCCGAAGCCGCGAATATGGGCTGACACAGACGTGCGTTGCGTGTCAGACGTGCGTTGCGTGCGTGTCACACGTGGCGTCCGGCTTCAGCCGGACGTCGGAGCGTCTACCCTCCCGAGATCGCGCCGAGGATGACGAAGGGGTCCTCGCCCGCCGCGACCCGGACGGGCAGCGGCGCGTCCGGCTGATCGAACGAGAGATCCTGGCCGCACGCGAAGAAGCGCAGGAACGGCCTGCGGCGTCCCGTGACGCCATCGCGAATGGTGCCACGCAGGGCTGGATGCCGCGTTTCCAGTGCGTCGAGCACTACGCGCTGCGTGACGGGAGCCTCGAGGTCGAGGGCCACCTCACCGTCGACGCGCGCCAGAGTCCGCAGATGATAGGGCAACGCCACCCGGATCATGGCAGTGTCTGGACCTCGACCGACAGCACCGCCGGCAGATCCCGCACGATTGGCGCCCAGTGGTCGCCGCCATCCGCGGATGCGTACACCTGGCCGCCGGTGGTGCCGAAGTAGACGCCGCACGAATCGAGCGAGTCGACCGCCATCGCGTCCCGCAGTACGTTGACGTAGCAGTCCCGCTGCGGCAGGCCGCTGGTCAGCGGCTCCCACTCGTGGCCGCCGGTCCGGCTGCGATAGACGCGGAGCTGCCCATCCACGGGAAAGTGCTCCGAGTCGCTCTTGATCGGGACGACGTAGATGGTCTCCGGCTCGTGGGCGTGCACGTCGATGACGAACCCGAAATCCGTCGGCAGGTTCCCGCTCACCTCGTGCCACTGCTCGCCGGCGTCGTCGGTCCGCATGACATCCCAGTGCTTCTGCATGAAGAGCACCGACGGCCGCGACGGGTGCATCGCGATCCGGTGGACGCAATGGCCCACCTCGGCTTCAGCGTCCGGGATGTACTCGGACTTCAGGCCGCGGTTGACGGGCCGCCATGTCACGCCGCCATCATCCGTCCGGAACACGCCTGCGGCCGAGATGGCAATGTACATGCGGGCCGGATTCGACGGGTCGAGGAGGATCGTGTGCAGGCCCATGCCGCCGGCGCCCGGAGCCCACTGCGAGCCGGATCCGTGGTTGCGAAGGCCAGCCATCTCCAGCCACGACTGGCCGCCGTCAACCGAGCGGAAGAGGGCGGCGTCTTCGACACCGGCGTAGACCGTGTCCGGGTCGGCGAGCGACGGCTCGAAATGCCAGACCCGCTTGAACTCCCACGGGTGCGGCGTGCCGTCGTACCACTGGTGCGTGCCCGGGACGCCGTCGTAGGCGAACGCGTTGCCGACCGCTCCCCAGGTCTTGCCCCCGTCGTCTGATCGCTGGACCACCTGCCCGAACCAGGCGCTCGACTGCGACGCGTACAACCGGTTCGGATCGGCCGGCGAGCCCTTCACATGAAAGACCTCCCACCCCGCCATGTGGGGGCCGCTGACGTCCCACCGTTCGCGCCGGCCGTCGGCCGTCAGCACGAACGCACCCTTTCGCGTACCGACCAGCACTCGCACTCCGCTCATCGCGTGCTCCTCCCGCATGGCCGAGCCACCGCCCCCGATCGGTTCCGCGCCGAAGGCGGCCTCGTGCGGCATGCGCCTTCGGCCAGAGGTGGCTGCGCCACCGTCTATGTGCTATTCGTGGTTACCCGCCCCATTGTCGATCGAACCGGCCCGGGGTGGTAGAGGAATCGCCGGCCCTCCAGGTCTGCTACCATTCAGGGAGAGCCGGCACGGTGGCCGGCCCCAATCGCGCCCGTAGCTCAGCCGGATAGAGCACCGGCCTTCTAAGCCGGGGGTCCCGCGTTCGAGTCGCGGCGGGCGCGCCAGTTTCCGCCATTTTCTTCGGGTGTAGCCCCGGACCTTTCCGCCTACGCGCGAAGCGCTACGGCGAGACCTCGACGAAGCTCGAAGAGCGAAGTCGGGCAGGTCCGGGGTCGCCGAAGGCACACCGGCGACCGGTCATCCTTGCGCTCGGTGAAATACTCGGTGGCTTTGTTCCCGGCAATCGAGGTAATCGTGGTGACGCACGATGGCCCGAAACCCGCCAATCACCGGCGCAACCGAGATCCGCGACCTTCGGTTGCGGCTGCAGCTCTCCCAGCCCCAGTTCGCCAACTTGTTGGGCGTGTCGGCGGAGACGTACCGCACGTGGGATTCGGGCCGGCGCGCGGTGCCACTCGCGTGGTTGGACAAGCCCGAGAATTGGCGGCAGCCAACGACCCGTGTCGGCTCTGGTCTCTGCAGGAACTCGCGACTGAACTCGGCGTCCACGTTCGCACCTTGCGAGACGCGGCCCGAACTGGGCGCCTCGAAGTGACGTACGAGAATCGTGTCGTCTTTCGGAATCCGGTTCCGAGGTCAACGATTGCGGCTGGTCGAGCGTTCATAGAGCGGTACTACAGAAAGTCGTACTCTCGATTCGTGCCGAAGCCTCGGCCCCCCATACACGTTTCTGTCCCGTCAGACTGGGCTCGGAAACTACTGTACATTCGGCGCGAACTTCAACTGACACAGGCGCAGCTGGCGGAGAAGATTGGGGTTGCTGGCAAGGCCGTCGTGTATCAATGGGAGTCCAGCAAGAGGACCCCGTCACCCGTGTTCTGGGAACGGATCATTCGCTTGGCAGAATTGCCTTCAGGTTCAGCACGGAGTCGCGACGGCCACACCTTGGCCGATCGTCGCTTGGCCTGTCGCATCGCTCCTCCCCCACCTGGATCTGAGCGTACTCTCGTGGTCCTCCCCTCTGGACTGCCTGAGAGGCGTTGAATGCCCTGTCGCCGCCGAGCCATGTACCGGAGCGTACTGGGCTGGGTCGCCTGCGTTACCGACCAGCATGGGTAGCGGCCGCCTCAATCCACGTGCCGAGATTGCGAAACCCTCCGTCCACGTCCCAGTCGTAGATCGGGAAGAGGTTGGACAGTGTGTGGTTAGTACGGCCGCCGAGCTGGTAGGTGACGTCATCGAGAGGCACAGAGTCTCCGTCACGCGCTGGCTTCCAACCCTTGCTCGTGTATTCCGTGAATCGAAGACGGTCGTTCTCTACGACAAACGCCAGGTCGTCGAACGGATTCGGCCCGACGGGGCAAGTTCGCTTGTCGAGACCGGCGATCGTGTGGATGCGAATTGCCAGCAGGCCATTACCTCGCATGAAGCTACGCAGAATTTCGTACCGTACCCACCTGCGGAGCGTCGTTTCTGCACCCACAAGTACGCAAGTAACCGTTGTGTTCTTCAGGCCCTCCAGAAGAAACCGCTTGAGAGTGTCATCGCTCTCTCGTTGTTTCGCCTCGAAGACCGAGCTGTCGAAGAAGCCTGCGTCATCACGCTCTCCCTGTGCGACTTTGGTCACCCAGGAGTTGCGCACGACCCACGCACGAGTCACATCAGGTCCGTAGTGAAATGAAAAGAATGTTCGCCGTGCCACGCGCCAAGCTCCTACGCCAAGACACCCGACAAATGCCCCACTTCCAGAACAGCCTAAGCAAGCAGCTTCTTGAGGTTCTCCCAGTCCCAGCTGTAGACTCGGCCGCCGTTCGCCACCGCCCAGTCCACTGAACCGTCCTTGTATCCGATAATCTGGAACTTCGTCTTGCCGAGTTCATTCGCGACTTTCACCTCTTTGAGAACACCCGAAGCCGTCCTTGTTTTCGCACCCAACATGATGATGAATACATCCGATCGCTTGATGGCGGTCGTTGCCTTCTCTAGCCAGTCTCTCTCGGGAGCCGCTTCCTTAAGAGAGTGATCGGCGACGTCGAACGGCGAGTCGGCGAGCCTCGCTTGGCCGGTCAGGAAGTCCTTCAGCGTCTTGTCATTGTCGAAGTCGAAACTGACGAACACTCTCTTCTTTGCCATAGCAGCCTCTCTTATATCCCCAGCACCCGTGGCTCATCTGGCGCAATACCCAGTCGCGTGTGAAAGAGCCTGGTGAAATCCACGCTTCGCCGATCTCGGTCCTCCAAGCCGCCGAGCCTCTCGGCCAACTCAAGTGCTGCACCACCCGCCGCCGGGACGGTGATTGTTGTGGCGCCCGCGTGCAGCTCCGTAAACAGCTCGTATTCAGCGAGAACGCCTTCCATCCCACCGATGAACACTGCCGCAGCGAGGTCGTGCCGCGAAAGCATCGACCTTCTCATCTTCAGCACGCTGGCCTCTCGATTGCCAGGGACCGCTTCGATGTATTCCACGTTCGCAAATCGGAGGTTCTCTTCCGGGAACATGTCGCCAAAGAACTTGCTCTGATACAGGACAACGGCCTGGGCATACGCCACGCCGAGGTCTTCACACACGGCCCATACCATTGGCGTAATCGCCGGGTGCCCACCCCAGACGATCAGGCGACGGCCGAGTACGGCGGTAACGAACTCCCGTACTGCACACTGGATGAGAAACGGATCGGCCGTTTCGTGATACCTGCCCCTGCCGACAACCGGCACACTGGCTGACAAGAAGACCGCGCTCATGGTACACCCCACCCCGCAAAGTCCCATGCTGCGTCACTCGCCTTAACCCAACGGGCCGCTCGGATGTTCTTGCCGAGCCATCCAAGATGGTCCAGCCACTGTGGATGAAGGCCCAAATGATCGTAGACGACGGCCACGGATCGCCCGCGAGAGTGCTCAACAGCTTCTTGGAGCGTCAACGATGTGGGAACACCGATGGCCGGATAGGCTACGACCTCAGTCCCATCGGGTAGGCTCGCGTAGACTGCGTGGTGGGCGCCTACGCCGCGAACGGTGCCGCCGATACACTCGATGGCCTGTCCGATCTTGCTGAATAGGTTCAGGCTCCGAACGGCGTGGCTCTGACCGCGCACGAGCTCGAGGTGACGACTGATTCGCGTGATTGCGGCGTCGGATAGCTGTCCGTTTGCCGCGTTGATGTCCTCGGAGGTTAGGTCTATGCGGCTGGCGCTTGATGCACGAGGAGAGGCTGCGACATCCGGCCAGCCGATTCGCAGAATGGCTATGTTCTTCGCCATGGCACGTCCGAACTCGGCTGCGGTCCAGCGACTGTCAAAGTAGTCCTGTGTGTCGAGCATGATCAGGACGTCTGAGTCACATAGGCGATGCCAGAGCGCTGCCTGGAAGTCCTCTCCTGGGGCTATTCCGTGAGTATCAAGGAACACCTCGAACAGTCTCGCGGAGAGAGCGTTGAACAGCTGGAGCGCTGCGGCCATAGCAGATTCCCGCCTGTAGCTGACAAACACCCGTCGCTGGCGCGGCAGCAGCCCGATGCATTCGAGCAAGGCCGTGGAGATTCGCTGCGGCCCGTGGCGGGTGTAGCTCAGGCAGTTTAGCGCCTTCAGTTGTACCGGAATGTCCTGCTCTATTCGGCCTTCCGCCGATGCTATCGGAAGCACCGGGATGCTCCTTTGCAGCACCGGACCGATGCCCTCAGATGAAACACCAGGGCCGCCAAAAAACGCCACGGCAGCTGGCGTCTGCTGCTCCGGCGTGAACGCCTGTGGGCGAAGTGACCACCCAATCTCCTCTCCGAGGCGTAGCCCGAATTGCTCGATGATCTGTGAGATCTGGGTCTGGAGCTCGCCTATCTGGACGTCCGAAGCTGCCCCCATGACGGCCAGTTCGTAAAGAGGCATTAAGTGACCCTGCTCGCTGAGCATTATGCCAATCGCGAACCGCCCCCGGAAACCTCGGAGCGTGCATGACCAGCCGAATTCGGGAGAAGAGCAACTGCGGCGGCCAAGTCGCGAGCCAGCGCATCGTTTCGAATACGGTACGTCAGGCCCGTTCCCACTGCCAGCAGCATTAGGACCGACAGTGGCAGTGCGTAACCGGTGGCGCTTGGCACGATCCCGCGGAAACTAGAGATCCCGGCGAGGGACAAGGCGGCTATCGCCAACAACACCACGGTCGCCGACAACCAGACGAGCATCAGTGCTTGGAGGAGTCCAATGTACTCCCACTGAGCGCTCAATCGCGGGCCCACGTATTCCGTTAGCCACTCCTGAGCACGGACCATCTGCAGTCGCAAATGAGGATAGTCCGTTGGTACCTCGAGCCCCAGTTGTGAGAAGGCTCTCGAAGCAATCTGGACGCGCACCTCACGGTAACGTCTTCGCGAGAGAAGTGCAGACACGCCTGACGCTCTATCACACAGAAACGGCGACATGAAGAAGCCACCGGCGAAGTACCCAATTCCCCAGACCAATGATCCTATCGTGTATGCGACGACTGAAACCACAGCAACCGCCGCGGCTCCGGTCCAGAATCCATCACCTGCTGCAATCACCTCAAGGATCTGCCTCGTGGCACCCGCGTCGACAAGTATCAAGAACACGCCGGCAAGGCTCCAATAACCAATTACGAGAAACCCAAACCAGTGGAAGGCCCGCTGTTCGTCCATGTCAGTGTTCCTCTCGTGCTCTGCTGCGCGCCGCGCAAGCGACCGCGACGCTGCCTGGCCGCTTTCCTTCTTTGTAGGTCGAGGCCATGCGGTGCTCCAGTCAGTCTGAGGCACTGGGGTTCCTCAGTTGAACCTCTTGGAAGACCGTACAGCGACTGAGGCAGTACAAGAGCCCTCGGACCTGCCGTGATTCTCCGAGCAGTGCGTCATAGGGGGACTTTAATCGTCCGTTGACATCGACGGCTCCGACCGGAATAGGGACCAGGTGCGCCACCTCCCAGGCGTCGACGGCGCGAGCGAAGCCTCGTGGACTCTGTCGGTGGAGTCGCCTGAGCTTCGGCCCTACTCGGTACCAGGGCTCTCGACTTCCAACGATCTGAGCCAACGTCCATTTCGTGTCGATGTAGCAGAAGAAGTTCAAGTCGCGTCCCCGAAACAAGCTAAATGCGGCGCCGAGAAACGTCCTCTCAAGCCGGTCTTCGGGGTGAGGGACCCACCCAATTTCCTCCTCGATTTCGCGGAGGGCGCTCCTGAGCAACGAGTGTCCGTTCTGTTCGATGTCCTTCCATTTCGCGTTCCCAGCCCCACTCGAGGACAAGCCGCCTGGCGTTAGAAGTACGTGATTGGATCGCCTCTGCAGGACCAGGTAGCCATCTGACGTTGTAAGTCCAACTTGAACACCGACAAGCATCTCGAATGTCCTGGCCGCGTTGGGGACGTCCCCGAGATCAAGTGTCGCGTCCGAGCCTATTCTCCTTGAGCGTACCCACGCGGGGCCCTCGAGTAATTGACGCAATTCGTATCCAGAACGCCCTCTCATTCTGAGGTTGCAGGAGAGCTCGTGACAGACATAGTTCCTGTAGTCGCCAGGACAGGCGGAAAGCCGAATCCCGTGTTTCGCTTCGTGCAGATCCAGGAGGCGAATGCTCTTCTCTCGATACCGGCCAAAGTAGCGCTCCTCGACTTGCCTGATACGCCAGTGCGTGTAGCTCGTCCAGTCCAGGCCAAGCTCCGCAGCTCGACGCTCAAGAAGGCGCTGATCGATCGGCGAACAGGCCACCGGCAACACATCGACTTCGAAGCCTTCTGAACTGGGTGGTACCAGAAACCACAGCGGGACGTCCGGAATGGGCATCCGCGTCTGCTGAGAACTGGAGAGTCTCCGAACGTACCGCCTGTAGACGTCACGATTCGAGGTAGGAAGTTCTTCGAGATCAAACCGCGGAGTTCCGCCGGCTCCCAGGACCGCCCTCAGCGCTCGTGCCCGACGACCGTCCAGGAGGTACTCCCGCAATAGCCCAATGCCGGCAGCCAAGCTTGCCATCGCAACCCATGTTTGAATCCAGTCCGCTGGGTCTCCTTCGAATCCTCTGGACCTGACTCCAGGAAGCACCTCATCAAGCATCGCCTTGACGAGAACGCCGCAGGCGAACGCTGCTGCGCACCCGCTGGCACCAAAGGTGAGCCACCGCCAGAACAAATTCCGCCGGGCCTGGCAACGTGAATGGGGCGTCAGCTTGACCGAATCCTCGCGCGGGAGGGTGGCGGTTGGTCCCGTCATGGGCCGCGGAGCCCCTAGTGCCTCCCAGACATAGGTGGCCTGAGTTGCGACGGGCGCTCGAGAACGGAGCAAGACGATCTTGGCAAGCTCCTCGACGTTCGATGTTGTGCTATCGAGTCGGGTGGCGGATGAATGGCCTGTGAAATCCTGGGCAAGATCCCACACCTCCTCTGGGGATAGGCCATATGCGGGGCCGCCCCCAATTCGCAGAGAGTGCCTCGCGACGGCGACATCGGGATCCACGGCGCACTCGAATACCAACAGACGTGCGCTCAGGCCGGCAGCCAGGCTCAGTAGTAATCGCCGTTGCCGCTGCGAATAGTACTCTGCGGCTATGACTGCGCCCACTGCCCCGCGTTGGATGGCCGCGGCCGTCAGGTCGTGCAGCTTGGCGTACGCGTCATCTTCTAGGCAATGAGCCTCCGGTTCTATTGAATCCGGACAGGAGACCGCGTCTAGGTCCAGAAAGGAGTGTCGTTGGAGTTCGGACTCACCCTGGAGGGAGCGGAGTATGGACGACTTCCCAGAACACGGCGGTCCACACAGGACTATGAGCGAGAGCATTGGCAGAGGATACACGGATTGACAGACGATGGAGCATCCGGAAACTCAGATAGGTTCCGAGTACCACTAGGGCGTACGCGAGCCCAAAGTTCAATGGACATTGGGAGCACGTGAATCATCGATGGAGCCAAGCAGCTTGTCACCACCATCAATCGATAGTCCGGGCCGCCCTACGGATTACGGACTCTGGCACTGAGACGCCAAACAAGTGCGCTGCGCGCCGGTTGATGACGATGGTACCGACGTCGGAGAAGACGACCGGGATGTCCCCTGCCCTCTCGCCCTTCAAGATCCGGGAGGCTATGCGCGCGGCAGCACGTCCGACACTGGCATAGTCAGTTCCGTACGTCGCGAGGCCTCCTCGCTCCACCGTTCCGATATCACTCGCGAAGAGTGGCTTGTGTATATCGCGACACAGCCTGAGGAGAGCCTCAAGACCGGAATCGCCCGTGAAGTAGCCGCCGCTGAAGAATGCATCTACGCGCTCCGCGGTCGCTGCGGCTGCTGGGTAGATCTCCCGCGTTCCTGTGACGGGCGACGTGACGACCAGAATGCCGCGTTTCCTCGCGGCGAGCGTGACCATGTCCACTATCCTCTTAGAGTTGCTTTCTCCCGGATCAAACACCATCCCGATGCTCTTGATGGTGGGCATGATTTGCGCAAATAGATCGAGTTGCTTTTCAATCGGGAGCAGATCGCTGACGCCGGTGACATTCCCCCCAGGTCGTTCGGTGTTCTTTAGAATGCCCGCAGCCACCGGGTCAGTCACAGCCCCGAAGACTATCGGGATGCGATTGGTCTGTTGAGCAACCGCCTGAGTTGATGGGCTCGTTATTGAGAAGATCAGATCCACGTTCGAGGCAACGAGCTTCTGCGCGATACTGCGGGATGTCGACATGTCGCCTTGGGCGTTCTGGATGTCGAATCGCGCTGACTCACCGTCCCGAAATCCTAGGCTGGACATCTCTGCTAGGAACCCGGTCCGGACAGCATCGATGACAGGGAGCGCCATAATCTGGATCACACCGATCCTTGGAAGCGCCGGCTTGATGGGTTGAGTGTTGCCGCACCCGCTTCCTCCAAGGCCGAGCACAGCCCCCAGCGCTAGACATGTGAGCCAACGGGTCTTCAATGCGTCTCCTAGACTCAGCCTAGCCGTCAATCGTCGATACGAAACCATGCTGGTGTCCCCCGATTCGCGCCAGCCTACCACCGCTTCGCCGGCCACCCAAGTCCCGTGGTGTCAACAGTCCCGTGGTGTCAATCCCGTGGTGTCAGATACTTGGAAGGGCTACTTCTCCGGTCGGTAGTGTCAGTGCGTGTGTAACCGACGACTTGGCGGGGGCACGTGAGGAGTGACAGGCCTCACTCCGAGGGGGCCGTCAGGAGGTGGCGATGACCTGAGGCTCGTGCCCTCGCCGATCTGTCAGGATTTCGTCCGGCGGTACTGTCGGGTCTTCAACCGGAGTTGACATCGGTACACGTCGATCGGTCATAGCCCCGCCCCTATTAGGTGGTCGAGCGATTTGGCCAGCACATCGTTCGGGACGCGGTGATCGCGCAATCGCTGAGGAGGCAGTTCATGACCGTAGTGCCACAACCGAGGCGACAACTAGCGTTCTAGTCCGGCGTTCGCCATCCGTTCGACTTGGCCGGCCTTGTAGATCGATGACCGCCGGCTGACTTGGCCGGTGATCGCGATCACCGGACATCTCGGTCGAGGATCGCGACGACGGGCTCTCACAACCGATGATCGGCCACAACTGGGGACACGGCACCCCTACAGTGATCGTCGGGGGCGGTCGCTACTGACGGATATCCGTCCGACGTATCTCACTCAGCGGGCCGGCTTTCCCCGTCCGGTCACTCCTCGTGGCACTCTTCGGGCACGCGATCTTCTGGCGATCGCCAGGCTTCGAAGTGCCGAAGTGAGTCAATGCCGCCGAGCAATTCTCGCGCTCGGTCCAGCTTCTTCAACATGGTGGCAGCTTCGTCGGTTGGCAGATTCGCAGCCGACTTCGCGGCGTCTTCGAAGAACGACTCGATTCTGCGAGCGCGATTCCACACTTCCACGATCGACAATAACTGGTCGCGGCTGTCCTTCAGCGCCTCCGCACGTCGCCGCTCCATTTCTCGCCGCTCGCGCTCCCGACACTCAGCCAGCCAACGTTGATGCTCTATTTCAGCCTGTTTCTGGGCTTCGTCGCAGCGCCGCTCGATCGTTGGGGCTTCAGCCTCGAGTTCTTTCACGATGGTGCTGAGCTTGTGGGATAGCCCTCCTTCGTGCGATTCCGCCCAGGTCTTCTCCCACGGCACCCGCCCGTACGGTGAATATACGCGGAGGCCGAGTCGGCCGCAGGGCATGTGCTCTTTCCTTGGGGTATCGACGGCCCACGCCGGCTTGCGCTTGGCGGGCGCTGGGCTAGCCTTCACGTACCTGATCGGACGATCCCAGTGGTAAGTGACGTCGACGTGCTCGGTGAGTTCGTACAGCGTCAGGCCATACGCGACACCACCAACGTACGCCACGGTCTCACGGCCAGGCCTCCACGGCTCGGGGTTGTAGTAGTCGAATTTCTGCCCGTCGAACACATGCAGGGCAGGGCGTCGAAACGACGTATCCGTCGCCAGCGTGACCCGGTGGCCTTTCGCCTCGAGCCGGAGGAACAATTCGTTGGCGGTGTCCAGCGCGTAAGACAGCGAGTTTTTGGTCACGAAGATGTCGACGAGGTTTCGTTTGAACGGTCTCAGGTATCCCACCTCAGACAGTCGAGCCTTTTCGAATGACTCTCGAACCCCGGTGACGAGTTCGTGACGAGCGGGACGCTCAGGGAGCGAGGGCGTCGGTCGATCGGAGGCGTTCTCGGCAACGGACGAGACAGATGGAGAACGGCGCGGCACGGCGTCTCCCCTCTCCCACGCCAGCACCTCACCTGAGCGCGGGGCTGGCAGTGCCGGCCGCGTGGGTGTCTTCCCGAATTGCCGTTTCGCCCAGTAGCCCCGATGCGGGAACGGGACGTTCAGATGGTGGCACACGCGAGCCAGGTAGTTCGCGGACACCTCGTGGCGGGCCGCGACTTTGATCATCGGTTCCGCCCAGACCTCGTTATAAAGTTCGTCGCGGGTGATGCTCATCCGCACAATATCTGGCGAGAGCGCGGGGCCGCGCAAGGTCTCAGCTCGCTCCATCGGCGCCCGGGGCCGCCTGGCTCGTGGCCCGGAGCTCCGGAGCATCCAGCCCAGAGGTCCTGGCGGCCCGCTCCTTGCTCCTTATTCGGTATATACTTAATACGTGTTTGAGTGGGACCCGAAGAAGGCTGCGGCGAATCTCGGCAAGCACGGTGTCTCATTCGACGAGGCCGCGACGGTCTTCGCTGACACCAGAGCCCTGGATGGCCCCGACGTGAGCCACTCAACGGAGGAATCGCGCCGCCTCCGGATTGGGCGGTCGATTCTCGAGCGCGTGCTCGTCGTGGCGTACACACAAAGGAGGAAGACCCATGGCGAAGCGGTCCGCATCATCAGCGCGCGGCGGGCAAGCCGCAAAGAACGAACGGCGTACGCCGGTGAAGTCGAAGATTGACTTCTCGGACATCCCCGAGGTGTCCGACGAGCAGTTGCGCGGGATGCGCCGGGTGGGACGACCGCCCATCGGAGCAGAAGCGCGTCAACTCATCGCCATCCGCCTAGATCCCGAAGTCCTGAGCCGATTCCGTGCCGAGGCCAAACGCCTCAAGGTTGGCTACCAGACGCTGATCCATCGTGTGCTCGCCGAGCATGTCGGAACTCGGGTAGCCTGACGCCCGTCCCCGCAAGCGGAACCGGTCCCTCAGCACCCGCTACGCCGTGGGGCCGTGGACATACACCACGACTATCGCTAAGCAGGCGGGCCACTCCGGCTTCGAAAGGGCTTCGCCGAGCTACCTGGGGGCACGCCGAGTACTTCGGTTATCAGGTTCTGCTCAGACTCCCGGCCAGACGCCCCTGTTCACAGCGCAATCCAGCCCGAGATCAGCCTCGCGATCCCCGCGGTTATAACCGCCTTGGCATAACCGGTCCGACGACCCGCCTTCTAAGCCGGGGGTCCCGCGTTCGAGTCGCGGCGGGCGCGCCAAAATCCTAAGGTCTATTCCGCCTGGCTCCCCCGCCGGACTCCAGGTCATTGGGCCATTCGGCCCAAGGCTCGAGTCGCGGCGGGCGCGCCAGCCTACGCAGGTTCCGGCCAGAATCCGCGCGAGGCTGCCCCACATTCCCAGGATGTAGCCCCGGGACTTCAGTCCCGGGGTCGCCGAAGGCACACCGCGACCTGTCATCCTTGGGCTCGGTGAAGTACTTCGTGGCAATTCCCTCGGGAATCGAGGTAATCGTGGTGACCCACGATGCCTCGAAACCCGCCAATCACCTGTCCCTACCAGAAACTCCATCGGCACGAAAGAGAACTCCCGATGGCGCGACCAGGGGCGTCGTCACGCCGATCCGAGAACCCCTGCCGCGCCGTGTTGGCCATGCCAGTGACGACCGCCGTCCGATGTGGACATGCCACGACGGACCCCGCCGGTTGGCGGCGAGCGGTCGATGGCGCCGAATGCGACCGTCAGGCGGCGCGACGTTCGTAGTGGTGTTGAAGACCGCCGAGGTGCGGGATCTGGACGATTGTGCCGCAGGTCGGCGGCTGCGCCGCCCGTGGGACGGGCGCGTCCTTGTCCAGCGAGAGGTGCGTTCGCCACTCGTGATAGTAGACGAGGTACTGCCGGAGGTGACGGCGCAGCGAGCGCTCGTTCCAGACGATCAAGTGGTCGAGGCACTCCCGCCGCAGGGACCCGATCACGCGTTCCACGAATGGGTTCTGCCAGGGCGCACGAGGCGCGACCACGACTTCTTCGATGCCCATGGCCCGCGTCGTCGTCCGAACGTCCGGTCCGTAGATGCCGTCGCGATCCCGGATGACGAACCGCGGAGCAGAGTCCCAGGGCCACGCCTCGCGGAGTTGCTGCGCGGTCCACGCGGCCGTCGGATGCGCCGTGACGTTCACGTAGACGACGTGCCGTCGATCGTGCAACAGCACGACGAACACAAACAACACGCGAAACGTCGCAGTGGGGACGGTGAAGAAGTCAACCGAGGCGAGTTGGGAGACGTGATTCGTGAGGAACGTCCGCCACGTCTGCGACGGGGGCTTCCCCCGGCGCCGCGTGAGGTGCTTGGCCACGGTCGATTGTGCGGTTTCGATGCCCAGCTTCCGCAGTTCGCCGTGGATGCGCGGCGCGCCCCACAGCGCGTTGGCCGCGTGCATCTGCCGGATGAGAGCCCGGATGTCGGCGGCGACTGCCGGCCGGCCTGCTCGTCGCGGGCGTGATTACCACGACCAGTAGAGTGCGAACCCGCGGCGATGCCAGCGCACCACGGTGTCGGGCGTCACGATCTGGACGGCCCGTCGCCAGTTCGGCCACACCCGGGACAAGAACACCCACAGCATGCGATCCGTGCGACGCAGGCGCGGGCGTCTCGGCGCCTGGCGTAGGAGGACAGCGAGTTGATGCCGCAGGGCGAGAATCTCCGCCTCGAGGTCAAGACGTGACCGGACAGTGCAGCGGAGGGCGGCGAACAGGGCGGTGAGTAGCGGGGGCATCCTGCGGCCGACAGCATCAGTCTTGGCCCGCAACGACCACGACTACGGTAAGCACCGAGTTGCGGTCAGGTCCCCCTGCGATTCACGTAATCGCTCACGCGACCAACAGCCGGGCAGGGATCCCTGGCCGCGACCGCTTCTTCACCACGATTTCCACATCATGGCCAAGCAAGACCACAAACCGGACGAGGCGATCGAGCGAGAAGCCCGATAGCCGCCCGCACCGCAGGGCAGACACTTTGGGTTGATCGACGTCCAGGAGCTCTGCCGCCTCAGCCTGAGTCAGCCGGCGGCGCTCGATCAGCTTCGTAATCTTGTGAGCGAGTTCCGCTTTGGCCAGCGCTTCTTCGGGACGGGGAACCCGCACATCGGCGAACACGTTGCCGCTCCCCACCACGTAGCCCTTCTTGGTTGCCATGGCTCAGTTCTCCTGTGTCGCATGAAGCGTGGCCGCCCGCGCGAGCCGCTGTTTCAGCACGGCAATGTCTGGCTGCGGCGTGGCGATGCCCTTCTTGGATTTCTTCTGGAACGCATGAAGGACGTACACCCGGTCCTGGAACCGAACGGCATAGACCGCGCGAAACGTGTCGCCTCGGTGGTCGGACACGACCTCCAGGACGCCGGACCCCAGCCCTCCCAGCGGCTTGGCGTGCACATGCTTCTCGCCGATTTGTGCCAGGTAGATCGCGTATCCGACTTCGTCCCGCACCGTCGCCGGAAACTCCTGCAGCCGCTCCAACGAATCACCCATCCAGATGACCGGTTTCGGCGCGGACGTGTTCATCGAGACAAGTGTAGGCTATATCTGGCATAGTTACAAATCAGCCCACTCGAACGCAACGAGCCAGATGCGGCGCAGTCTCGGTCCGCGACAGGCGGATCGGTTATCGCCGCTTGCTCCGATTCGCGCGGTCACGGCCGGCTTCCGGCCAAGATTCAATCCGACGCGTTCTTGATGGCTCCCGCCGCACAACCGCTATGTGTTAACTGATCACCGCGCCAGAAGTCGCCAATTCTGGCCTGTTCTCGAGGGTCTCAGACGACGGGCCTGCTGATCCGATGTTTGCTCTTCATTCGAGACGACGGGCCTTCTAAACCGATGACCACCGGCTGACTTGGCCGGTGATCGCGAGCACCGGACATCACGGTCGAGGATCGCGACGACCGTCTCTCACAGCCGGTGATCAGTAACAAGGGGAAGGCGGGTCACGACGCCAGTCGAACTCGTTGCACGCCGACAAAATCCAGCGTTTCGGTGGTTTCGCCATCGACCTCGAGGCAGAGCGCGATCGCTTCCTTGATGCGCTCCATCAACTCATCCAGGGAGCGAGCCTGGGTGTGGCAGCCGTGCAACGTGGGAACGGAAGCCACGTAGAAGCCCTCCGCGTCCCGTTCGACAACAACGTTGAATTCTCTGCCCATCAGTTCACCACCTCCAGGCATTGTACGAGCGAACGGCCGGCGCCGGAAAGCGCAAACGATCGGGAGCAGACTGCCAGTCCACCAGACTGGCGGATCGGTTATCGCGCAAGACCTGGGACAGCGGCGATACCTCTTGATACGGCCAGGATCCGCCCAGGCAACCAGCCAAGAACGGGCCCGTGATAACCGCCTTGGCATAACCGATCCGACGACCCGCCTTCTAAGCCGGGGGTCCCGCGTTCGAGTCGCGGCGGGCGCGCCAGCCTACGCTCGGCTTCCGGTCCGATCCATTCCTCAGCCGAGCTACGGCTGGCCAGGCCACCAGTCCGCCGAAGCAACGCCGTTGCGTAGGCGGGCGGGCGCGCCAGCCTACGCAAGGCTTCGGCCTGCACTCTTCCTCGCCTTGCTTCGGCTCGGCTGCGCCGGTCTGGGCAGGCCATTCCGGAGACATGGGTTACAGATCATTCCGTAGACATGGGTAACACTCTCGGCCCGAAGGGGTTCTTGATCGGACCTCGTTTCCCGGATAGCTCTCCGCCGGAGCCATTGCTATTGCATCTAGAGTAACTATAATAGTTGCATGAGGTGCGCATGACGGACAAGGTGTCCACCATCGACGTGCGGCAGCGGCTCGGCGACATGCTCAACCGCGTGGCGCTACGAAACGACGAGTTCATTATCGAACGGAAGGGAAAGGCGCTCGCCGCACTGGTGCCGGTCGAACGCCTGGAACAGATGCGACGCTTTGCGCGCCGACACGCGTTGAACTTCCTCGAACAGCAGCAAGGCAGCGCACTGACGGAGAAGCAGTCCACCGAACTGGCCTTGGAGGCACAGCGCTGGGCCCGTAAGTCTGCGAAGCCGCGAACGAAGTCGGCGTAACGGCCGTGCTCCGTGCTGTCCTTGACGCCAACGTGTTCGTGAGCGCGGCTATCCATCCGGACGGACCGCCAGGCCGCATCATCGAGCAGTTCCTCCGTACAGATGCGTTTACGCTCGTCCTGTCCGAGGCTATCGTCGACGAGATCATGCGGGCCCTCGCGTACCGCAAGGTCCGCCGGTACATGCGGCCGGGCCTCGACCCCGGACTCTGGATGGAGGACCTGGTCGTCCTGGCCGAGTTCGTTTCGGATCCCAGCCAGGTGTCTGGTGTGAGCAAGGACCCCGATGATGACAAGTACTTGGCCGCAGCCATCGCTGGCCGCGCCCCACTCGTCGTGAGTGGCGATCCTCACCTCTTGACGGTCGGGGAGTACGAAGGTGTCCGCATCGTGACGCCCCGAGCGTTCCTGAACCTGTTGCACGCTTGAGCACCTTCCTCGCCGGAAGGTGTGTCGGGCGAACCGCTATTCGAGCGAGTCCGTAATTCGTAGCTCGAAGCCCCAGCCCTCTCGAACCGCCAGGAACCGCGCGAGGTCGTCGATGTCGAGCGGGACACCATCAACCACGACGACCACCTCACCGTCCCGCGACGAGATTCTGCCGTCAATGGAATCGTGGAGCATCTCCGCGGGACCCTTCGCGCTTGAGAGATGGCGCCTCGCAAGCCCTCGCGCCATCTTGCTCCTGACCCGACCCAACGCGGCGTACGGACTCGTCTCGCTGTAGGAAGCGAACTCGAACCCCAACCCATTCTTGCCGGCTTCCGACGCACGCACGGTGTACCCCAACGGGCCTTGGTGGCAATCGATCACAAAGGACCGTTTCCGCCCGGCGAAGTCCTCGGCCTCCTCGTGGATTGGAAAGTCCTGCTTCCAGTTCGTGACTCTGCGTTTCACGGAATTATCGCCTCCTGGCGGCTGGAGTCGACGGCCGAGTGCCCGAATCGGTTATCGCTGCTGGCCGCGAATCGAGACTCTGACGCCGGTTCTGGCCGTCCGTCGGAGTCCCATCTCCACATGAGACGTCGCCATGATAACCGCAAGGGCATAGCCGATCCGACGACCCGCCTTCTAAGCCGGGGGTCCCGCGTTCGAGTTGCGGCGGGCGCGCCAAATACAACTGTGTTACCCCTGTCTCAGGAAGGACAGCTCGGCTTCCGGTCCGATTCATTCCTCAGCCGAGCTACGGCTGACCAGGCCACCAGTCCGCCGTAGCAACCCGTTGCGAAGGCGGGCGGGCGCGCCAGCCTACGCAAGCTTCGGCCAGCACTCTTCCTCGCCTTGCTTCGGCTCGGCTGCGCCAGTCTTGGGCAGGCTATTCCGGAGACATAGGTAACACTTCATTCCGGAGACATGGGTAACAGTGTCGGACCGAAGGGATTCCCGATCGGCTCGAGCCTGCACGTCTTGGCGTCACGACCAGCGGCGCTACGTCGGTGCCGCAGCAACCTGACAAGTCCGTCTTTGACGTAGGTCCGTCTTAGACGTATACTTCCCACAGTGCTGACGTTCATCGAGACGAAGCTGTTCACATCACTCGTCCAGCAGTATCTGGCCGACGATGAGTACTCGGCCCTGCAGCAGGCGCTCGTCACCCAACCGGACGCTGGCGACGTGATTCGCGGCTCCGGTGGAGTTCGGAAGCTGCGTTGGGGCGTCGCGGGTCGCGGCAAGCGCGGAGGCGTTCGGGTCATCTACTACCTGAGGTCACACCAGGACGAGATCTGGATGCTCACCGTGTACGCCAAGAACGAAGAGACAAGCATTCCGGGACATGTCCTGAAGAAGATCAAGGAGGAGATCGATGGCGGTGTCTAAGCGAAATGTCGGACTGGAGATCCTGGACGGTCTGCGTCAACTCAAACGGGGTGAGCACGGGCGCGTCACGACGGTTCCGTCGGTGTCGAGCATCCGGGAGCAGACGGGGCTGTCGCAGGCGAGGTTCGCTCAGTTGCTGGGCGTGTCGGTGCGCACGCTTCAAGAGTGGGAGCAGGGCCGCCGCGCGCCGTCAGGTGCCGCAAGGACACTCTTGCTCATCGCCGCCAAGAACCCTCGAGCACTCGTCGATGTGGCGTAGGGCCGGGAGGCCTCTTCCAGATCGGTTGTCAGGCTCCAGTCGATACGCTTGACGTAACGCATATATCCGTGCGACGATGCCGTGAATGATCGTCAGCTACCGAGGCAAGCGGACTAGGGACTTTGTCAGCGAGAAGCGGGTCAAAGCCTTTTCCGGCTTCGAACGATCGGCTGAGAACAAACTGGCGCAGCTCGATTCCGCCACCGCTCTCGCTGACCTTCGTCGGCCGGGGAACCGGCTCGAGGTGCTGAAGGGAGACCGCAAGGGCCAATACAGCATCCGCATCAACGATCAGTGGCGCGTGTGCTTTGAATGGCCGGACGGATCCCCTGGGCCCGTAAACGTTGAGATTGTTGACTACCATTAGAGAGGTCGCGAACATGGCCCGTACCCCCATCCACCCAGGCGAAGTACTCGCCGATGACCTTGAAGCGCTCGACATGAGCGCTGCGGAGCTCTCGCGCCGGCTGAAGGTGCCGACCAATCGGGTTACCGAGATTCTGAACGGCCAGCGCGCCGTCACCGCCGACACCGCCCTCCGGCTCGCGCACTTCTTTGGCACGAGCGCGCAGTTCTGGCTGAACCTACAGAACCTCTACGAGTTGCGAAGAGCGGAAGAGAAGGTCGGGATGGCCATCAAGAGGCTACCGACCTTGGCACGCGAGGAGCAGGCACACGCGTAGGCGGGGGGGCGCCCGCGTAAGGCGCAGATCGGTTATCGGGCTCGGCGCCGATTCGCGCTCCGACTCCCCACTTCCGGCCGCAGATCGATCTGGCGCGGATCGATGAGCTTCACGGCAATAACCGCCCAGGCATAACCGTTCCGACGACGGGCCTTCTAAGCCGGGGGTCCCGCGTTCGAGTCGCGGCGGGCGCGCCATTCGACATCGCCTGTCCCGAGCACCCCGTTGCAGTGCTCGCTCATGGCGAGCCATTGTCAGACGCCCACGCCCTGAGCCTGTCGCCCTTCGACCTAGCTCAGGGCGACCTTGAGCTCGTCGAAAGGTCGAAGGGCGGGCGCGCCAGTTTCCCCATTCCTCCGAATGTAGGCCGGGTCTTCAGACCCGGCGTGGCCGAAGGCGCGCCCACGACCGGTCACTCGCTGTCACACTGAAACACTCCGTTCGATTCCACTTCACTCCGCCCGGCACCGATGGCAATGTCGTGGACTAATGGCGACGCCGTTGCGCGCCTGTCGTCGCGCTGTTGGCCAGTCCCAACCCGAGTTCGCAGCCCGACTGGGAGTCTCCGTGGAGACGTACCGCACCTGGGATTCCGGCCGGCGCCCGACGCCGGCGCCGATGCTGGAGAAGGCACAGGAATGGAGCCGGGCCTCCATGTGCGCACTCTCCGACTGGCGGCAAGGGACGGCCGGCTCGAAGTCTCCTACGGGAACAAGTGGCGGTTGCCTGGTAATGACGATGTGCCCTTGGCGGTGCGGACACCCACATGTCCTGCAGCGAGGTCCAGACTCGTTTCTCTTCGGCCGGAGCGTCCGGCAAGTAGGTGATTCCGCGAGCTACCCTGGCCGAGTCGTCGGCCGGATCTTCCGGGCAATCCAAGGTGCGAACTGAGCCGACCGGATTGTGTGTCCGATCGGTCAGCAGATCAACGGCCGACGGGTGAAGGAAGATACGGAGCCTGCCGGACCCGAAAGCCCTGGCGGAAGTCGTTGTCGCTCGACGGCGTCGGCGCGCCCGGGAACACGGCTGCGCCGGGCGGCGTATTCCGCCTTGTCGAAGGCGCCGGCCTACCTGGCCGTCTTGCGCGGCACACGCGTCTCGTTCATGGCCGCGTGATAGGCGTACGACGCCATGACGACGGCGTTCTTCATCAGGTCCTCGGCCTGGATCGTGTCGAAGAAATCGAGGTTCGTGTGGCCGCCGGTTCCGGGGATGCGGTCCTGCAGGAACTGGAACCCCGGCAGCCCGGCATTGTCGAACGGCACGTGGTCGGTGCTGCCGACCGACTGGTTCGACACCACGGTCATGCCGAAGTCGGCAAACGGGGCCATCCACGCCGCCAGCAGCGGCCGGGCCGCCTCGTTGCCTTGCAGGTAGATGCCGCGGTACTGGCCGGCGCCGTAGTCCTGGTTGAAGTACGCCGAGAGCTTCTCGTACGCGGGCTTGACGCCGATCTTCGGGTCGTTCGGATTCCCGAAGTGCGCGTTGACGTACTCGCGCGAACCGTGGAGGCCCTGCTCCTCGCCGCTCCAGAGGGCGACGCGAATCGTGCGCCGGGGCTTCGCCCCGACCGACGTCAGAATCCTGGCCGCCTCCAGCACCACCGCCACGCCGGACGTGTTGTCGCTGGCGTTGGGGCTGGCGTGCCACGTGTCGAAGTGGGCGCCGATCATGACGATCTCGTCTTTCAGGTCGGTGCCCGGAATCTCGCCGAGCAGGTTGGCGGCCTTCTCCACGCGCGCTCCGATCCGGTTGCGGACGTCGATCTCGACCCTGGCCGGGATGCCGCGCTTCAGGATCCGGTACAGGCGGTTGTAGTGCTCGGGCGTGACCGCCACGATGGGCGGCGACGCCAGCGTCGCCTCGCGCGACCACCGGTCGGCGTTGGCGCCGGGCCGGGCGAATCCGCGTACGGCACCGAGCCAGCCGCTCTCGCATTGCAGCACCGCCACGACGCCCTCGGCCTTCAAGAAGGCCATGCGCTCTGCCGGTGTGACGGCATGCGGGCTGGGCACGGCCCTTGGCGCCGGCGGCCGCACCGGCGCGACCACGGTCTGCTCCAGCTTTCGCAACTCCTCGTCGGTGCGTCGCGGGACGCCGTTGACGAGGGGGGACAGGTCAATCGTTACCGGCGGCGAAATCAGGACGACGGCCCCCTTCAGCATCCCGGTCATCGCGGTGATGTCCGCTTTCGACTGGATGTCGGCGATCTGTGCCGGCGCCACCTGCCGGCCGGCCGTGCCCGGCGTGTGCGCCAGGGGATAGGCCACCATCGGCGCGTAGTCGGGCTCGAGCATGTGCAGCGACACGTACTCGTTGTCCCAGGCCACGCCGTAGTCCATGTACGGCTCCGCGGCGACGTTCACCAGCCCGATCCGGCCCATCTCGGCCAGCGCCCACGCCTGCGCGCGCGTCATGTCCTCCGACAGGGTGAGCCGCGCGCCCAGCACGTCGGTCATGTAGCTCTCGAAATCCATCACCCGCGAGCGCTGCAGTCCTTCTTCGCGGATCTTCGCCACCGCTTCGTGAACGACCGCCGGTTGCTGGGCACTCGAGCCGGCTACAAGAGCCACGAGCAGGGCGAGCGAGACCATGGCGGACAGACGGTTTCTCATCAGTCGGCTCCCGAAACACATTGTCATGCGACGCGGCTCTGCACTGTCGGTTCAACTCGGATCCACGTGGTCTGCCGAGCGATGCGAAGCTCGTAGTCGGACTGGAGTTCGAGCCACATCTCGGGAGACGTGCCGAAGTACTTCCCGAGTCGCAGGGCCGTGTCAGCCGAGATCGCGCGACTGCCGTTAACGATGGCACTGACGCGGTTCGCGGGCACCGCCAAGGCCCGTGCCAGGGCGTTGATGCTGAGCCCCAGAGGCCGCATGAACTCCTCCATGAGGATCTCGCCTGGGGGGATGGGCTCGAGCAGCTTTGGTCTTGATGCCATGAGATGCCTCTCAGTGGTAATCCACGATGTCGACGTCGTGGGCATCCCCGCTTCTCCACGTGAAGCAGATGCGCCACTGGTCATTGACACCAACACTGTGCTGGCCCCTGCGGTCGCCCTTGAGCGCCCCCAGTTGATTGCCCGGAGGTGCCTTCAAATCGTCTAGAACTCGCGCCCGGTGGAGATAGAGCAGCTTTCGCCGGGCAGGTCGTTCGATTGTCTGAAATCGCCGGACCGGTACGTCGCGGAACAGCGCCTCGGCGTCCTTGCTCTTGAAGGACCTGATCATGGAAGCAGGGTATTACGCATGACGTCACATGTCAACGCACCCAACAACCTGACGCGCGCACAGGAGCGGACGTACCGCGCCCTACTCTTCCTGCGTCAGGTGCGCTTCGGCACCCCGCTGTGCTGAGATGGGATCGTTCGGCGTGCAGTACTACCTGAACGGGTGGAATGAAGTCCGGGTTCTTGTGGCGCATGCGCACACCCGCATGCGCACACCCGCTTGCCGGGGAAGCCGCGCTCTGACAGACTCTCGGAGGTACGGCCAGAGGGGGTTCGCAGATGGCAGGTGTGTTGCGCGTGACGCGGCGGGAGTTTCTCGAGATGGCCGGCTCGGCGGCTGCGCTCTCCCTGCCTTTGTGGTGCGCCGAGGAGTACCTGGCGGCGCAGGAGGCGGCGAGCAAGGGGGGTGAGCCGGGCTCGCTCCGCTTTGGGCTGATCGGCTGTGGCGGCCAGGGACGGGGGGATGCGAAGAACGCCGCCCGTTTCGGCAGAATCGTCGCGATCTGCGACGTCGACGAGAAGCACCTCGACATCGCCGCAAAGGACTTCCCCGACGCCGTCCGCTACAGCGACTTCCGCAGGCTTCTCGAACGCAAGGACGTGGACGCCGTGATCTGCGGCGCCGTTGACCACTGGCACTCGGTGATCGCGGTCGCGGCAATGCGCGCAGGCAAGGACGTCTACTGCGAGAAGCCGCTCACCCTCACGGTGGCGGAAGGTCCGCACATCGTCGCCGAGCAGCAGAAGACCGGCCGCATTCTCCAGACGGGCACTCAGCAGCGCAGCAGCGTGCATTTCAGGCTGGCGGTCGATCTCGTGCGCAACGACCGGATCGGCACGCTCAAGCAGGTGGAGGTGTGGTTGCCGGCAGGCCTGCGGCAGGGCCCGTTCAGCCCCGGCGAGGTGCCCGCGGGATTCAACTACGACTTCTGGCAGGGGCAGACGCCGGCCGTGCCCTACGTCAAGGAGCGGACGCACGCCAACTTCCGCTACTGGTGGGAGTACTCGGGCGGCACGATGACCGACTGGGGCGCGCACCACAACGACATCGTCCTGTGGACGCTCGGGATGGACGACTCCGGGCCCACCAGCGTGGAAGGCAAGGCCCTCGTCCAGCCCATTCCCGGCGGCTTCACCGCGGTGTCAGAGTACGAGTTGACGTACACCTACGCCAACGGCGTCGATCACTTCTGCCGCAGCACGACCGCCAGCGAGCGGCATGGTGGCGTGAAGGACCCCAATGGCCAGCAGCACGGGATCAAGTTCACCGGCACGGACGGCTGGATCTGGGCCACACGGAACCTCATCGACGCGAGCGACCGCGAGTTGCTGCGCAAGCCCCTGCCCGCCAGCGCGCCGCGCGTGTACGTCAGCAACGACCACATGCAGAACTTCGTGGAGTGCGTGAAGTCTCGCAAGGCGCCGATCTGCCCGGCGAGCGTCGGCCACCGCTCCGCGAGCCAGTGCCACCTCGGGGTCATCGCCGTCCGCCTCGGCCGCAAGCTGACCTGGGACCCCGCGAAGGAGCAGTTCGTCGGCGACGCAGAGGCCACCACGTACCTGTCGCGGGAGATGCGCAAGCCGTACGACTTCTCGATGATCTGAGCGGCCGCGAGTCGGCCCCTTGCCGCCGCCGCTGCCAAGCGGCAGGGGAGGATGGCGCAGAACGGCGGACGCCAGTCTGTCAGCGTTCCGGGCTCTTCGGCACACACACCAGCACATTCCGCTCGTCGTGCTCGAACGAGCAGGCGCCCTCGAGCAGGACGCGGAGCTTCTTCCGCGCCCGATGGAGACGGACCTTCACGGCGCCGACTTCGATGTCGAGCACACCTGCGATCTCGTCGTGGGAGAGCCCGCCAATGTCGTACAGCAGGATCGCCCAGCGGTCGGTCTCCGGGAGGTGGTCCACCTGGTCGCGGACGCACGCGCTCATCTCGGCGCGTTCGAGGTCCAATTGGACGCGCGGCTCTACACGCGCGGCCGGCGCCAGTTCGGGGTCGGCGGCCGCGTCGATGCGGGCCGACTGCCTGTCCCGCAGCTGGTCTATGCACAGGTTGTGCGTGATGCGGAGCAGCCAGCCCAGGACTTTGGCCGGCTCGCGCAGTCCCTCCACGTTCGCCTGCGCCCGGATGAACGTCTCCTGCACCACGTCGTCGGCGGCTGCCGCGTCGCGCAGGATCGACCTGGCGTAGGCGCGCACCCGGGAGTAGTGCCGATCGTAGATCTCCCAGAAGTCCATCGTTCAGCCGTTGCGCGAACAACACGAGGGGGCAGATGTCGGGGAGCAGGCCTCAGCCTGCTCCTGCTGGCCGGCGCCGCGCATCGCCTCGCCGACGGCACTCATCACCGCGATGTTCGCCCCGGCCTTGACCTTCCCAGCCAGCGTCACCGCCGCCTGGATCTCCGACGGGTCCAGCCCGGCCCGGAGTGCCTCGCCGTGGTAGTGCCGGAAACAGGCGACGCAGTTGGCGGCCACCGCCGCGCCCAGGCACACCAGCACGCTCGTCTTCTCGTCCATGTCCGTCCCCCTTCCGAGTCCAGCGCCATGCCTCATGCGCCTACGACGGACTGAGCCGCCCAAAGGTTACACCCGGTTGAGGCGGGATGTAACCCACATGCCCTCGATTCCGTCCTTCAGTTACCGCGCCAAGGAGGGCTGCGGTGGAGGGCCAGCCATGAGAGTCCTGATCGTCTTCGCGCACCCCGATCCTCATTCGTTCTGCGGGGCGCTGCTCGCCCGCCTCGATGCCGGCTTGAGAGCCGCGGGACACGACGTGGAGGTGGCCGACCTCCAGGCCGAGGGGTTCAACCCCGTCTTCAACGCGTTCGACGGCGCCTTCTTCGCCGACGAGTCCGTGCCGGAGGAAGTGCTCGAGCGGATGCAACTCCGCGAGCGGGTTCTCGCCGCGGCGGGCGGGCCAATCCGCCGCGCCATCGCGCGCCGCTGGCTGCGGGGACGGAGCCTGCGCGAGGTGGCGCGGCTCGTCTACGCCCGCCGACCGAAGGACGTGCTGCGCGAGCAGGCTCGGGTCCGAGCGGCCGACGGGCTGGTGGTCATCGCTCCGGTCTACTGGTTCGGGTTCCCGGCGATTCTCAAGGGATGGATTGAGCGGGTGTTCACCCACGGGTTCGCCTACCGGTTGACGACCGAGGGGTGGAAGGGCGACGTCGCCGGCAGGATCCCGCTGCTCACGCAGAAGAAGGCACTCCTCGTGAGCACGACATTCTTCGGGGCTGACGTCTACGAATCCGGGGCGAAGGACGCCATGGAGCGACTCATCGACTCGTGGGGTTTCCGGTATCCGGGCATTCGCACGGTCGAGCACAAGTACTTCTGGGGCGTCCCCATCGTCACGGCGGAGACGCGGGCGCGCTACCTGGAGGAGGCCTACGAACTGGGCCTGCACTACGCGAAGGACAGAGGCCATGAAGACTGACGTGACGTCGTTGGCACCGTGGTGGAGGGGAAGGCGAGGCGAATGGTACGTCCTTGCACAGGCGGGTCTGTTCCTGCTCGTGGCGCTGGGGCCTCGGACGGCACCGTGGCTGCCCGCGTGGCCGGATGCCGTACGGGCGGCGTCGCCGATCGCAGGCGCGGTGCTGCTAGTCGCCGGGGGGCTGTGGATCGTCGCCGGTGCGGCAGGGCTCGGACGGAGTCTCACCGCACTCCCCTACCCGAAGGATGACGGGACCCTCGTCGACACCGGGGCGTTCGCCTTCGTACGGCACCCGATGTACTGCGGGGGGATCTGGGCGGCCGTGGGATGCGCGCTCTGCACGCGGAGCCTGCTGACCCTCGCCTACGCGGCGGTGCTGACCGTGTTCTTCGACGTGAAGGCGTCTCGAGAGGAGCGTTGGCTCGCCTCCGCGTTCCCCGGCTACACCGCCTACCAGGCGCGCGTCAGGAAGCTCATCCCGTTCGTGTACTGAAGGCGCCACAAGCCAAGACGCGTCATCGCGCCGACTCTTCACGCCAGTCGGGCCTGGTGTATCTGAATCGCCGGCGTTCCCTCGCCGTACGCGGCTAGGCGTCTGCGGCCGATCCTGAACGTCGCTGTCCAGATGAGGAAGGGAGATCGGAATCCAGAGCGCGGAGAAATCGCCCCTGGTCATCCAACCGTGATGATCACCTTCCCACGCGCATGCCCCGCTTCCACGTAACGAATGGCGTCGGGGAGTTCGTTGAGCGGAAAGTACCGGTCGGTCACGGGCGTGACCGTGCCGCTCGCGATGAGGCCCTGCAGCGTCACGAGATCCTCCTGGCGAGTCTTCGCGAGGAACCCGACCAGCTTCTGGCTCACGAACCAGGACGTCACCAACTGCGCGAGGGAATCCAGGATGAGCGTGAAGGAGCCGGTGTCCGTTCCCCCGCCTCCGATCGCCACGTAGGTCCCGTTCGCGAGCAGGACGCGCCGGCACGCCGACAACGATCGGTTCCCGACACAGTCGAAGAACAAGTCGAAATGACGCCCGCTCGTCGCGAAGTCGTGGCGTGTGTAGTCGATGACGTGGTCCGCGCCGATGGTTCGCACCAGATCCACGTTCCTCGTGCTGCAGACGCCCGTCACGTCAGCGCCGAACGCTTTGGCGATCTGGACGGCAAACGTGCCCACGCCTCCCGCGGCGCCGTTGATCAGGACCTGCTGTCCTGGCTGGAGGCGTCCATAGTCGCGAAGCCCCTGTAATGCTGTCAGCGCCGCGATCGGGACGCCGGCCGCCTGCTCGAACGAGATGCGATCCGGCTTGGTGACCAGTCCCGATTCGGCAGCGCACGTGTACTCGGCGAAGGCCCCCTTGCACACGCCGAACACCGCATCGCCGGGCTTGAACCGTGTCACGGTCCTCCCGACGGCTTCCACGTGGCCTGCGACATCGACACCAAGCCGGGGGCTCTTCGGTCCGGCGAGGCCGAAGACGACGCGACCGACGCGCGGCGTACCCCGCAGAAAGTGCCAGTCCAGCGGATTGACCGCCGCCGCACGAATCCTGATCAGGACCTCTGCGTCCTTGGGGACGGGTGTGTCAACGTCCATGATCCGGAGGACATCCGGAGGTCCGTATTGTGTGTAGATGGCGGCTTTCATGGGCACAACATCCCTGACGCGGGCAATGGGCATCGTCGGTTGCGTGAATCGTAACATGGGCGGTTCCTGAACCTCTTGAACGCTTGAGCAACCTTCGTGGCCGGGAGGTGTGTCGGGCCGCCCGCAGCCCGGGTCCCGCATGCAACTCGCCCTGCGGATTGCACGTAGTCCATCCACAGGAGGAATCCATGCAGCGGAAGCGGTTGATTCTGGGGGCGGCGGTGCCGTTGGTGATCGGGGTGCTGGTCCTGGGAGCGGCCGCCGTGCGCGGCGTGAAACAGGTGGCGCTGGAGCGCGCGGTCGAGGACTTGCGGAGCCAGGCCACCACGCAGGTGACGAATCGCCAGTTCGTGCAGGCCGCCGACACGTTCGAGCGGCTCCAGGTCCTGTGCATGGACTCAGGACGTTACCAGGAGGCGCTTGACGCCTCCCGGGCGATCGAGGACGCCTCGCGGCACATCCCCGGGCGCCAGTCGCCGTGGAATTTCGTCCGGATCGCCGAGGCGTACTTCGCCATGGGCGACCGGGACCGCTACTTCGAATGGATGCAGAAGGCCGTTGACGAACGCTCCTTCTCGAAGGTGAGCTACTTCGAGGGATCCCGCCTCGACCCGCTCCGTCGTGACCCGCGATTCACGAGACTGGTGGCGGCATCGTCTGCGCTTGTCGGCGTGGGAACACCTGCCAGGGATTTCGAGGTCACGCTGCTGGACGGCTCGACGTTCGCCCTCTCGGCCCAGAAGGGCAAGATCGTGGTGATCGACTTCTGGTACGTGCTGTGCGCCCCGTGCCGAGAAGAACTGCCGAACCTCCGGGCGATTCATGCGGAGTTCAAAGACCAGGGCCTGGTCGTGGTCGGCATCAGCCTGGACACCGACCGGAAACTGCTCGACGACTACGTGAAGCAGGCTGCGATTCCCTGGCATCTTGCCTGCTCGCTCAGCGGCTGGGACGACCCGACGGTGAAGCTGTACCGAATCAGCGCCACGCCCTCGACGTGGGTGATCGACCGCCACGGCGTCGTGCGGTACAACGACCTGCGGGGCGAAGCTCTGCGACGCGCGGTGGAGGCACTCATCAGGGAGTCTTAGGGACAGGCTGACTACGTCTCTGGGCCAGCTCCTCACGAAAGACGACGCGGGTGGCTATCCGCATGTGACTATCCTTGCAAATAGCGTAGTGGCGATCCATAATTACAATGATGGTCAGCCGCCGTCTGCGTCCCGTCCTTGAACGACGCCTGACAGAAGAGGCCGCTGTCGTCCTGCTGGGTCCGCGCCAGTCGGGCAAGACGACGCTGGCTCTGGACCTGGCCGAACGGAACGGCGCGCTCTACCTCGATCTGGAATCCGAGCAGGATAGGGCCAAGCTTGCCGAGCCCGAACTCTACCTGGCCGACCACCTCGACCGCCTCGCCATCCTCGACGAGATTCACAGAGCGCCGGGTCTGTTCCCCGTCCTGCGCGGCCTGATCGACCGGGCACGCCGGTCGCGCCGCCGAGCCGGGCTCTACCTGCTCCTCGGGTCGGCTTCCCTCGATCTGATGCGCCAGTCGGGCGAGACGCTGGCCGGCCGCGTGAGCTACCTCGAACTGCAGCCATTCGACGTGCTGGAAGTCGGGCCAACACCAGCCGACCGCGACCGGCTGTGGCTGCGCGGTGGATTCCCGGAGAGTTTCCTGGCATCCAGCCACGAGCGCAGCTTACGCTGGCGACACGACTTCATCCGCTCCTACCTCGAACGCGACATCCCGCAATTGGGACCGCGCATTGCCGCCGACCGCCTCCGCACATTCTGGACGATGCTGGCGCACCACCAGGGAGGGGTACTGAACGTCGCGCAGTTGGCCCGCAGCCTGGGTGTCGATGCGAAAACCGCGGGCAGTTACATCGACCTCCTGGTGGACCTACTGCTCGTCCGCCGGCTCGCGCCGTGGCACGCCAACGTCGGCAAGCGGCTCGTGAAGTCGCCCAAGGTATACGTCCGCGACAGCGGCCTCGTCCACGCGCTGCTCGGCATCGGCGATAAGGACACCCTCGTGTCGCACCCCGTCCTGGGGGCGAGCTGGGAGGGGTTCGCGATCGAGCAGGCGCTGGCCGCGGCCCCCGAAGGCACGACCGCGCACTTCTACCGCACGAGCGCCGGCGCCGAGATCGATCTGCTGCTGCACCTCCCCGGCGGCGAGTCGTGGGCGATCGAGATCAAACGTAGCCTCTCGCCCCGTCCCGAGAAGGGGTTCCACCACGCCTGCGCGGACCTCTCGCCCGCGCGCCGCTTCATCGTCTACCCGGGTGTCGAGCGGTACCCGCTGAACGTCGAAGTAGAGGCGATGCCACTGCCCGCCCTCGCGCGCCTGCTGGCGGAGACGGGACGGTGATCTCCCCCGACTGTCACGGGGCCGTCATGCGGGGATAAGCCGCTTCGAGGCTGTCTGTGATGGCCGGCCGCCGGCACAGTCGCCACCGACTGGCGCGGTTGCGCCGCCTGGCCCGTGTCGGCCACACTGGAGCCTCCCGGGAACCCAGGAGCACCCATGTCTGAACTCTCGCGCCGGTCGTTCGTCGGACTCGCGGCAGGCATGCCAGCGTTCGCGTGGCTTGGTGAGCCGCAGGGCGCCGCCGGCACCGCCCCTGGTGCAGGCCTCGCCGATGCCTCGTCGGTAGACGGCAGCCGCCAGGTCTTCCTGTACGGCGACGGCCTGACGCTCACGCCCGCGGAACACGCCGCACTCATCGCCAGGCTGGCGGGCGGGCGCACTGTCGTCGCGGACGAATACGGTCTCGGCGGCGAGGTGGCGGAGTTCGAGGCGTGGTTCGCGAAACTGCTCGGCAAGGAGCGCGCGCTGTTCATGCCGACGGGCACGCTCGCCAACCACATCGCCCTGCGCACCCTGGCCCGCGGCCGATCCCGCGTCCTCGTGCAGGAGCTCAGCCACGTCTACAACGACACGGGCGACGGGTGCCAGACCCTCAGCAACCTGAATCTGGTCCCGCTCGCGCCGGGCCAGGCCACGTTCACCCGCGAGGATGTCGAGCGTGTGTTCGCGCGGACGCGGTCCGGGCGCGTCGCGGCCGACATCGGCGCCATCTCGATCGAATCGCCCGTTCGCCGCCTGCGCGGAGCGCTGTTCGACCATGGCGAGATGGCCCGCATCGCGGCGTTCGCCCGCGAACACGGCATCGGCATGCACCTCGACGGCGCGCGCCTGTTTCTGGCGAGCGCGTTCACCGGCATCACGCCCGCCGAGTACGCCTCGCACTTCGATACGGTCTACGTCTCGCTCTGGAAGTACTTCAACGCCATGAACGGCGCGGTGCTGGCCGGACCGGCGTCCCTGATCGACGGCCTGTTCCACGTGCGCCGCATGTTCGGAGGCGCGCTCTGGTCGGCCTGGCCGTTCGCGGCAGTCGCGCGCCACTTTGCCGAGGGCTTTCTCGACCGCTATCGGGACGCCATCCGCGTCAGCCGGGACTTCACGGCGGCCCTCCGCGCCCCGTTCAAGGTCGAGGCTATTCCAGGCGGCTCCCACCTCTTCACGGTCAAGGCCGCCGGCGTCGATCTCGCGGCCATGCGGGCACGCCTCCTGACGGACGGCATCCACGCGCCCGAGGCGTCGGCGCTGGCGAACGAGCCGACGATGGTGCTGGGTGTCAACGAGTCGTGGAACCGAACGACGGGCGCGGCGCTGGCCGAGGCCTTTCATCGCGCTGCCCGTGGCGCGGTCCCGACGGCCTGAGGTCAGCAGCCGCCAATCTACAACAGCGTCAGGCGTTCGACCGCTCCCGTCAGCGTCGTCGTGTCGAACGAGACGGTTAACTCCCGGTCGGTGACGGACACGGCACACGACATCCGCCGGCCGAGGCGCGCGACGAGGGCGCCGATCAGCTCCCGGTCGATGGTGTAGAGCTCGAGCGCGTCGCTCCGATGGATGCGCTCGCCTGCCAGCCCGCGGAGCCACTGCGTCGGCTCCTTGTGCACGTAGACGGCGACCCTCGGCGACGCCTTGCAGGCCTTGTGCAGCCGCGCCGCGTCCGGCGTTCCGATCTCGATCCACGACTGCAAGGCGCCAGTCAGATCCCGCACGAGGATCGCCGGCCACTCGGGCTCCGACAGACCGCGCGTGAACTCGATGCCCTCGGTGTACTCCAGCGCGTAGGCCAGGACGCGCGCCACGAGGTACTCGTCCGACTCCGACGCGTGGCAGGCCACGTGGAGCGCCAGCGACTCGTAGACGTGCCGATCGGCATCCGCCAGATCGATGTCAAACCTGTAGATGGTCGAAGTCAGCGCCACGCAACACTCCTCACGACGTGCGCAAGCATCATACGCGCGCACACGCCCCGACGGCCCATCTTTGGCGTACACTCCACGACGTGCCGACGCCTGTCCGAACGAAGCTCCTCACGCCACTCATCCAGCCGTCCGGAGACATGAGATGTCCGGTCTGAACCAATCCCCTCTCTACCGCTGGACCAAGGGGCTCTGGCTGCTGATGCAGGGGCTGCTGCTGCCGCTGATGGCCCTGTACCTGACGCGGGAATGGAGCGGGCCCACCCCCTCGGTGCTGCTGCAGCTCCTGCTGGGGCTTGTGGGTTCCTTCTTCCTCATTCTCTGGCTGATGGCCCATGCGGTCCTGTCCATGGGCCGCTTCCCCATCACCACCCGCGGGGCGCTGCAGCTGACCCTCGGCCACGTGTGCACCTTCCTGGTCTGCTGGATCCTGTTCGGGCTGCCCCTGTTTGCCGCCTACACCACTTTTCTGACCACGTTGGCCTCCGTGATCGTCTGCGGATTCCTGCTGGCTCCCGCGGCCGTCAAGGCCGGCCTGACCGACCGCCGGACCGCCCTCTGGGCGACCCTGGTGCTGCTGGCGGGTGCGGCGGGCATGCTGTGGATCGCCGCGCCCCTGTGGCGGGAGTTGTCCCGCCTGGACTGGCGGGAAGCCGGCTTCAGTCTCACGGTGCTGGCCGGCAACGTGTGGTCCACCGTCCGGGGCCTGTGGAGCGTCACCATCCTGGGGGCGAAAGAGGGCCCGGAATCCAGGGCCTACGACGCCGAGTGGGAACGGTGGGCTGCTCCCACGATCATCACCCTCATCCTGTCGGCGACAGCGGCCATCGCTCTGGCGGGCATCAGCGTGGCCTCGCGCGGCGGGGGGCACTGACGCCGGCCTCGCGAATCGGGTAGCATGCTGCACGCCGCCCGCACGTCAACAGCGGCCAGGAGGCGATCGCCATGGTGCCCACAATCCCCGCACGCCGGCGGCTGGCGGCGGTGCTCTTCATCTGCGGCCTCTGCGGCGTCCACACGGCCGGCCAGTCGCCGGCAGTCCCGCCGGGATCAGTTGGCGGACCAACCACGGTCGAGGCCCGCGCCCGCTCGTGGCAGACCCATCTCACTCTACGCGACACCTCGCCGTTCAGGCCGCTGCACTGGGAGCCGCTCGGGCCGTCGATGCAGGGCGGGCGCATCGAAGCCATCGCCACGGCGGGCCCGGGGTCGAGCACGTTCTACGTCGGGCCGGGAGGCGGCAACGTCTGGAAGACGACCAACAACGGCATGACGTGGGAGCCCATCTTCGAGCACGAGTCGGCGTTTGCGATCGGCGACATCGCGGTCGCGCCGTCCAATCCGGACGTGGTCTGGGTGGGGACGGGCGAGGTCCAGCCCAGACACAGCGGCCCGGCCTTTGCCGGCACCGGGGTCTTCAAGTCGGCGGACGCGGGCCGGACGTGGCGGCCAATGGGCCTCGCCGATACGCACCACATCGGCAAGATCGTCATCGACCCGAAAAGCCCGGACACGGTCTACGTCGCCGCGATGGGGCACTCCTGGTCGCCGAACACCGAGCGGGGCGTGTTCAAGACCACGGATGGCGGCGCGACATGGACGAAGTCCCTCTTTGTTGACGACCGCACGGGCGCCATCGATCTCGTGATGGACCCGTCCGATCCGAAGGTCCTCTACGCGAGCCTGTGGCAGATGGTCAGCGGGCCGACGAGCGGGATCTACAAGTCCGTCGACGCCGGCAGAACCTGGACGAAGCTGGGGAACGGGCTGCCCACCGGGCCGATCGGCCGCAGCAATCTCGATATCGCCGCCAGCAATCCGCGCGTGGTCTACGCGTTCCTGGACAACGCCGCCGCCGGGCCTGCCGCGCCGCCGGGAGGCGGTCGGGCGCGCCCGACCATCGGTGGAGAGGTCTACCGGTCCGATGACAAGGGCGCGAATTGGCGCCGCGTCAACACGGACGACATCTACCAGATCTTCGGCATCTACGGCTGGAAGTTCTGCGACATCCGCGTGGCGCCGGACAACGAGAACGAGATCTACATTCTCGGCAACCGGATGTACCACTCGACCGACGGAGGCCGGACCTACGCGCGCATCGGCGAGACCATCAGGCGCGTCAACCCGATCCCCGGCACCGCCATGCATCTCGACCATCACGAACTGTGGATCGATCCCGCAAACCCGGCGCGGCTGATCCTGGGCAACGACGGCGGGGTGTTCACGTCGTGGGATCGCGGCGCAACCTGGCTGCACCTGAACACACTGCCGATCGGTCAGTTCTACTTTGTCGCCGTGGACCAGGCGGACCCGTACACCATCTTCGCCGGGACGCAGGACACAGGAGCGTTCATGGCACCCTCGACCTGGCGGCCCGATGACGACCCGGGGGCCAACGACGGGTGGCGGTACGTGTGGCTCGACAAGTGGACGGGCGGCGACGCCTTTGTCACGCTGCCCGATCCGACAGATCCGCGATGGGTCTACTACGAGCACCAGAACGGCGCCATGCGGCGCATGGACATCACGGCAGGCAACCCGTTCTCCGGGGGACCGGCGACCGAGAGCATACGTCCGGAGGTCTCGCCCGGCGAGAAACCCTACCGCTTCGGCTGGTTCACGCCTTTCTTCATCTCGCAACACGATCCACGAACGCTCTACGCGGGCGCCAACGTCGTCCTGAAGACCACCAATCGCGGCGCGGCCTGGCGCCCGATCAGCCCGGAGTTGGGCGAGGCGCCGGGCGGCGAGCGCGCCGTCGTGCCGTACGGGTCGGTGACGACACTGTCCGAGTCGCGCTTCGCGCCGGGCATCCTCTACGCGGGCACCGAGGGCGGACGCGTCTGGGTCACGCGGGACGACGGCGCGCAGTGGACCGAGGTCAGCGCAGGCCTGCCGCGCAAGTGGGTGACCCGTGTTGTCGCATCACGGCACGACGTCGGCACGGTCTACGTCTCGATGACAGGCTACCGCGAGGACGACTTCACGGCGTACCTGTATCGCTCGACGGATTTCGGCGCCACGTGGACCGCGGTCGCCGGCACCCTGCCGGCCGAATCGATCAACGTCGTGGCCGAGGACCCGAAGCGGCCGGGGCTGCTCTACGTCGGGACCGACGCGGGCGTCTACGTCTCGTTCAACCGGGGCGATGCGTGGCTGTCGCTGTGCGCGGATCTGCCGACCACGCCGGTGATGGATCTCGTCGTCCACCCGCGCGAAGACGAGCTGGTGATCGCGACGCACGGCAGGAGCCTCTTCCTCCTCGACGTCCGGCCGGTGCAGGCGCTGAGCGACGCGGTGCAGGCGTCGGACCTGCACCTGTTCGACGTGCGCCCGGTCCGCCTCACGTGGCAGCCGGGCCGCGAGGTACCGCCCCAGCCGCCGCGGGGCCGGGCGCTGCTGCACGTGTGGCTGAAGACGGCGTCGGCGGTGCAGGTCTCGATCCGCGATGCCGAAGGCCGGCCCGTCAGGACGATGTCTGTCCGAGGGGCGGCCGGCGTCAGCCGCGTCGAGTGGGACATCCGCCGCGACGACGGGCGCGACGCGCCGCCAGGCGTCTATCGTGCCGACGTGTCCTCGGGGAGCCAGAAGGCCTCCGGCGACATCGTCGTGAACCCCGGCCACAAGCGTTGACAGCGCCAGGCCCGCGCTGACGTGTGGGACAATGGCAGGGGAAACCACCTGACTGGGACGAAGCCGCGCCCAAGGCGTCCGCGGCCAACGGAGGACTGAGTGTCTGAATCGCAGAATCAGAAAGACGGCGACGCGTACCTCGCCGCCAACAAGACCAAAGAAGGCGTCGTCGCGTTGCCGAGCGGCGTGCAGTACACGATCCTGTCGGCTGGCACGGGCCCGATGCCCAAGATGGCCGACACGGTCACGTGCCACTATCGGGGCACGCTGATCGACGGCACCGAGTTCGACAGTTCGTATCGCCGCGGACAACCGGCCAGCTTTCCGGTGCGGGGCGTCATCAAGGGCTGGACAGAGGTGCTGCAACTGATGCCCGTCGGCTCGAAATGGCACGTGGCGATTCCGCCCGATCTGGCCTACGGCACCCGCGGCGCCGGCGCCGACATCGGGCCGAACACGACGCTCCTGTTCGACATCGAACTCATCGGCATCCGGTAACGGTCGAGACGCTGACCCGCGCGGGCGCGGTCAGCGCGCCTTGCGCCTGGCCGCAGAACGTCGAGCCTTCGGTACCCAGGGCTTGATGGCGGCCGGGCGACCGGCGTCCAGTTCGGCGCGGATCTCCCGCGGCAGGCCGGCCCGCACGATTTCGTAAGCCGCCGTCAGCAACGCGCGGAACTCACGGTCGGGCAGCGCCGACAACGCTTCGATCGTGACCCACTGGTTCCGCCACATATTGTGAGACGCGGGCACGACATCCTCGCGCTCGACCAGCTCGGCATAGGCCTCGTGGGAGCACTTGACACTGCAGCGTTCAGCTTCGAGATCGAGTATCGCGAACATCTTGCCGCCCACTTTGAACAGCAGGTTCTCGCCCCACCGCACGATCTCGGTGACGAACGGCAAGGCGAGACAATGTTCGCGCACAGACTCGTGGTTCATCATGACACCGCTACAGTCCGTCCACGAGTGCCGTCCCGCCCAATTGGGACATCTGCTGCAAAATCCACTCGCGGCGTTCCTCGACGTAGGCCGACGGGCGGTCCGCTCGCAGGCGGATCGGGTTCGGCAACACCGCGGCCAGCAGCGCGGCTTCGGATGCCGTCAGCCTGGCAGCCGGCTTCCGGAAATACCGCTGGCTCGCCGCCTCGACACCGAAGACGCCAGACCCCATCTCGGCGACGTTCAGGTAGACCTCGAGAATCCGCCGTTTCGGCCACAGCAGTTCGACGAGCACGGTGAAGTAGGCTTCGAGGCCTTTGCGCACGAAGCTGCGCCCGGACCACAGAAAGACGTTCTTGGCCACCTGCTGGGAAATCGTGCTGGCGCCACGCAAGCGCCGCCCCTGTTCGTGCGCGTCGATGGCTTTCTGCAGCGACTCGAAGTCGAACCCGTGGTGCGTGGGGAAGTGCTGGTCTTCCGCGGCAATCACGGCCAGTCCGGCGTGTTTTGCGATCCGATTCCACGGCACCCATCGATAGGTGAGGGAGTACGACGTCCCGGCCATGAGCGCGTCAATCCGCCGCTCGATCATCACGCCGCTCGTGAGCGGGGGCGCCCAGCGAAGGACGAGAACGGCCAGCACCGACGACACGAACAGCAGCGCCGCCGCCCGCAGGGCCCAGATGGCCACCCGGCGGATGCGGGAACGTGGCCGAGCGCGAGAGACCTTCTTCCGAATCGCCATCTGCAGGACCGGTTTGAGAACCTGCGTAAGCGGCCTGTCTTCGGCCGCAGGAACGGGAGCTGAAACCGCTTCCAGAGTATCCCAGATCAAGGCACCGGGTGAGAGCGAAACCGCGATAGACTGCGGCAGTCGTTTTCATCGCCGGAGCCAAGATGCGTGACACCCGCCGCCTGCTGATTGTCGATTTGAGCGTCAACCCCGCCGTCTATCGCCCGGTGGACCACTGGCGGCCGCACGTCGAGGCACGCGGCGTGCCGTTTGACGTCTGCCGCCCGCCGGACGGCCAGGCGCCAGCCGACCTCTCTGCCTACTCCCACGCCATCCTCACCGGCAGTGAAGCCAGCATCGTTGCAGACACCGGGTGGATCGTCAGCGCCTGCGAGTTGACCCGCGCGATGGATGCGCGCCAGATCAGACTGCTCGGCAGCTGCTTCGGCCACCAGATGCTGGCACGCGCGCTGGCGGGAGCGGCCTTCGTGCGCCACACGCCCACGCCGGAATTCGGGTGGGTCGAAGTCACGAAGACGGGCGGCGGCGTCCGCGATCCCCTCGTCGACGCTCTGCCCGATCGGTGCCACGTCTACACCTCGCACTTCGACGAAGTGTTTCCGCTGCCGCCCGGATGGGAACGCGTGGCCGACACGGCAGACTGCCCGCATGCGGTCGTCCGCCGCACGCGGGGTGGCGCGTGGGGTATCCAGCCGCATCCCGAGATCGGCATCGACGAAGGCCGGGGCCTCCAGGAGTCGTATCTGAACACAATGCCCGAACGCCGGGACGTGCTGGAGGCGGGATGGCACGGGGAACCGCGGGACGATGGCATCGCCGCCGCCCTGGTCAAAGGGTTCCTGGATACGTAATCGCCCCGCGGGAAGCGGCCGCCTGGAAGCCGGCACGAGACTACGCGCCGGCGCCCTCGAACAGGTCGCGCCCTTGGGCGAGTACGCGGATCTTGGCGTCGGCAATCCCCCGCTTCAGCATCCAGAACCCGCAGTCCGGATGGATGTACCGCACGCGCCCCGCCCCCAGGATTCGCTCCGCGCGCTCGATCCGCCGTGCGACGTCACTGGCCGTCTCGGCCACGGTGGTCTTGATGTCGACAACACCCAGGCCAAATCCGATCTTCGGATCCAGGTCGCGAAATACGTCCAGCTCGTCGTCCGGACGGTGCGCACATTCGAGCACTACATGGTCAGCGTGCAGGGCATTCAGGTAGGCGAGGAGGTTGCGCCACGTCCCCTTCTGGATGCTCTGGCCGCCATAGTTCCCAAAACACAGGTGCACGGCCGGGACCGTCTTGACGGCGTCGAGCACCCGGTTGATGGCCGAAGCTGCCCATTCCCACTCCTCCGGGTGCCCGGGCAGGTTGGCTTCGTCCAGTTGGACGACTGTGGCGTCGAGATGACGAACCTGCTCGGCGAGCACGTCGGCCAGCGCATGCGCCAGCGCCGGCGTGTCGGGATAGTGCTTGTTGATCAGTGTCTTGGCCAGCATGTGCGGGCCGGTCACGGTGAATTTGAAGGGCCGCGTCGCCAGCGCCGCGGCGCGCCGGCACGCGAGCGGCAGGTCCAGCGTGCCGCTCCCCAGCGGCCCCTCGACCACGGCTGGCGGCCGGGCCCGAAAACGCATGCCGTCCTGCGTGCGATACGCCAGCAATTCGTCGAAGCTCATGCGATGACGCACACCGTCCATCGGCCGGACGAAATATTCGATCATGCCGTTGGTTTCGGGATGGTTGATATCGAAGCGGTACAGTTCGCCGTCACACACGACGTCGATTCCCGCCGCTTCCTGCGTGGCGATCACGACACGGGTGGCGTCGAGCAGCGCCTGCTCGGACGGCGCGGCCACGAGCCACTCGGGAACCGGATACGAACCCACGACAGTCGTCTTGATACGCGGCATGTGCCTGTCTCCATCCGAAACGCCAACAGGCCCGGTGCGGGCCTGCGCCCTCCCCTCAGCGGAGCTGCCGCAGCACGGCGGTCGGGATCACGCACGAAATCGACCGGGACTTCCCCACCAGTTCCAGCGTGACGCTGCGCGTGGGCGCCCACGCCGGATAATCGAAGGTGAACTGGCCAGTGCCGCCCGACACCGATCGGGCCACCGTGGGCACGGGCTTACCGCCGCGTTTCAGCACGAGGTCCGTGAGCACGTTTTTCGAACCCCTGACGGGCGTCACGCCAATGGTGACGCGCGTCCGCTGGGCGGCCTGGTAGCTGGGTTGCGGCGCGGGCTGCTTCTTGCGCACGGCCGCCCACACTTCGTAGGCCACCTGCTTGTAGCCCGAGTAGAACGCCAGGGTGAAGTCGTCGTTCTTGCACAACCCGGTGTCCCAGAACACGCAGGGCGGGTCGTCGCCTCCCTGCTTCCCGCATTCGATGGCGTTGTAGTAACTCTCCGCGTTGACCGGCTGAAGCCCTTTGTCCCACGGGGGCGTGGCGCCGGCCCTGGCCACGGCGGTGATCTGCGCATCGGCCCGGACGGGCCACAACACGGCGCACGCAAACAGCGCGAGCACCAGCAGACGGGTCTTCGATACAGTCATGATGCACCTCATGCGCCTGCCATCTTGCCGCAATTGAGCACGGAACGATAGAGTGGTCCCGGCAGAGAGGGGCAACAGGTCGGTGAGTCCACGCAAGGCGCCAGCACGCAGGTCCCAACCGGCACCCGCGCCAGACCCGCGTCCGGCTGGTCTGCGGCGGAGGATCAGCGGCGCTCGCAGCTGGTTGATGGTGTGTGCGTTGCTCGCCGTGGTGGCCTGGGTCTACGTGCCCGTCTTCTCCGCGGACTACATCTGGGACGACAACGACTACGTCTCGGAGAACCGGAACCTCGATACGCCAGGCGGCCTCGCCCGCATCTGGTTCGCTCCGCGCAGTTCGCCGCAGTATTACCCGTTTGTCTTCACCTCGTTCTGGCTCGAACGCCAGGTGTTCGGACCAGGGCCAACCTCGCACCACGTCGTCAACGCCTGCCTGCACGCGCTGAATGCGTTCCTGCTCTGGCTCGTGCTCCGGCAGCTGCAGGTGCGGGGCGCAGCTGTCATCGCGCTGACCTTTGCCGCGCACCCGGTCCACGTCGAGTCGGTCGCCTGGATGACGGAGCGGAAGAATGTCCTGTCGGGGATGTTCTACCTGGCCTCTCTGTGGGCCTATCTTCGTTTCGCCTGGCCGCCGCACGGGCCCCAGGAAGCTGGCCACCCACGAGAGGCCCCGGCGCCGCTCCGGGGCTGGTATGCGGCCAGCATCGCGCTATTCGCCTGCGCGCTGCTCAGCAAGACGGTGACAGCAACCCTGCCGGGCGTGCTGCTCCTCGTGCTGTGGTGGAAACACGGCCGCCTCACGGCCCGCGACTGGACGCGAGTGGCGCCCTTCCTCGGGCTGGGCCTGCTGGCCGGCGTGGCCACGGCGTGGCTCGAAGTCCACCATGTGGGGGCGGCCGGCTACGACTGGACGCTCGGCATCGCCGAACGAATCCTGCTCGCGGGGCGGGTGCCGTGGTTCTACGCGCAGAAACTGATCTGGCCCAACCCGCTGATCTTCATCTATCCGCGATGGGAGATCGCCCTGTCTGCCGCACAGCTGCTCTACCCGGTGGCGACAGCGCTGAGCCTCGCGGGCCTGTACGTCCTGAGACGACGCGTCGGCACGGGAGCGTTCGTCGCGATCACGTTCTTCCTGCTCACCTTGTTCCCCGCGATGGGGTTCTTCGACGTGTACCCCATGCGCTATTCGTACGTGGCGGATCACTTCCAGTATCTGGCCAGCGTCGGCGTGATTGCGCTGGGCGTTGGAGCGGCCACGTGGCTGCTCGAGCGGCTGGGCTGGCGCCGGACGGGATTCGTCCTCGCCGCGATCATCATCGCCTCACTCGCCGTCACGGCACGCGGCGAGACCCGGAAGTACCACGGACTCGAGACGCTGTGGCTGGACACGCTCGCCAAGAACCCGAACGCGTGGATGGCGCACAACAACCTGGGCACGCTGAGCCTTCGCCAGCAGCGATGGGCCGACGCCGAGCAACACTTCGAGGCGGCATTGCGCATCAAGGCGGACGTACCCGAGGCCAACAAGAACCTCGGAACGGCGCTCTATTCGCAGGGCAAGATCGAAGCGGCCACGGCACAGTACCGCGCGGCGGTGGCCGTGACACCGGACGATGCGGGTGCGTGGAGCAATCTGGGCATCGCACTCGCTGCCGGCAAGCGTTACGACGAGGCGATTCAGGCGTACCGCTCGGCACTGTCAGTCACGCCCGACTACGCCATGGCGCACTACAATCTGGGCAACGTGTACTACCGCATGAACAACCTCGAGGCGGCCGCGGCGCAGTATCGTGACGCCGTCCGGATCGATCCGAATCTGGCGATGGCGCACCACAACCTCGGCACCGTCCAGTTGCAGCAAGGGCGGGCCGCCGAGGCGATCGACAGCTACACGGCCGCCATTCGGGTGAACGCCCGGTTTGCGGACGCGTTCTGCAACCGCGGCACGGCGCACCTGCAACTGGGGCAGGTGGCCGAAGCGACGCGTGACTACACTGAAGCCCTGCGCCTGACGCCCGGACACGCCGCCGCACGGGACGGACTCACGCGAATACGTACTCTGGCGAAGTGAACGTGGTCCCAACAGACAAGGGTGCGCACATGAAGCCCATTCTCAGCGACGAGTTGGAACTCCTGCTCCGCGACGAACGCCGCATCCTTGGCGACGTCCGCATGGTGCTCGCGTCGTGCGGCGCCACGCCGGAGGACCAGGACGTGCTCCGCACGTCGATCGAGCAACTGGACGCGTTCTTCCTGCTGGTGGTTGTCGGCGAGTTCAACGCAGGCAAGAGCGCCTTCATCAACGCGTTGCTGGGGCAGTCGCTGCTCGAAGAAGGCGTGACGCCGACCACCACCGAGGTGGTCGTCGTCAGCCACGGCGACACGGTCGGGCGCGCGTCCCCGGAACCGACGCTGCGTACCATCAACGCGCCCATCGATCTCCTGCGCGATCTTCACATCGTCGATACACCCGGCACCAACGCGATCATGCGCGAGCACGAGCGGATTACATCCGAGTTCGTCCCGCGGTCCGATCTGGTGCTGTTCGTCACGTCGGCCGATCGGCCCTATACGGAGACGGAGCGGCAGTTCCTGCAGCGGATCGCCGATTGGGGCAAGAAGGTCGTCATCGTGGTGAACAAGGTCGATCTGCTGGAGCGGCCTGAAGATGTCGCTGCCGTGAAGGCCTTCGTCACATCGAACGCCGCCACGGTGCTCGGTCTGACGCCGGAGCTCTTCTGCGTCAGCGCGCGGCTGGCGCTTCGCGCGAAGCTGGGAGAGCCGGCCCTCTGGGAACGGAGTGGCTTCGAACCGCTGGAGCGGTTCATCCACGACTCCCTGGACGACATGAGCCGGCTCCAGCTCAAGCTGCTGAACCCGTTGGGCGTGGCACAGCACGTGACCGCCCGCTGCCTGTCTGTCGTCACCGAACGCCTGGATCTGCTGAAGGGCGACCTCGTCCTCCTGGACGATGTCGACCGGCAGATGGGGGTGTACCGGCAGGACATGACCCGTGACTTCGCGGTGCGCATGGGCGACATCGAGAAGACGGTCATCGAGATGGAACAGCGGGGCCACGCGTTCTTCGACGAGATCCTGCGCATCGGCCGCGTCTTCGACCTCATCGGGAAGACCCGCGTCCGGCAGGAGTTCGAGCGGGACGTCATCGCCGGCGCGCCGGCGGAGATCGAGCGCAAGGTCACCGATCTGATCGACTGGCTCGTGAGCGCCGACTTCCGGCAGTGGCAGGCGGTGACGAGCCACCTGGCCGAGCGCCGCCGCGGATACAAGGAGCGCATCGTCGGCGAGGACGCGACGGCCGGATTCGAATACGATCGGGCGCGCCTGTTCGACGCCGTGAGCCAGGAAGCCCAGCAGGTCGTGGATGGCTACGACCGGCCACGGGAGGCGCAGGCGCTGGCCGACGGCGCGCGCAACGCCGTGGCGGCCACGGCAGCCGTCGGAGCCGGGGCCGTGGGTCTCGGCGCTGTGGTGGCCACCATGGCGTCCACGGCAGCCGGCGATGTGACCGGGCTTGCGATGGCGGGGGTCATGGCAATCGTCGGGCTGTTCATCATCCCCGCGAAGCGGCGGAGCGCAAAGGCCGACCTGCGCCGGAAGGTCACCGAGATGCGCGAGAAGCTGACGGCGGCGCTGCGGGGCCAGTTCGAGCGCGAGGTTCAGCGCAGTGTCAGCCGAACCGCCGATGCCATCGCGCCGTACAGCCGGTTTGTGCGGGCTGAACAGCAGAAGCTCGGCCAGAGCCGCGAGGACCTCACGGCGGCTGCCGCAGAACTGGACCGCCTGCAGACGCAGGTCCGGGCGTTGCGCTGACGGCCCGCCGCAGTTCCGGAGAGAGGCCGGTGTGAGCTGGCCCGTCTCGCCGCCTTGACGCCGGTGCGCCGAACCGTCAAGATTCGAGTTGCCTGCCTGCCATCGTGGGAGGACCGGTCATGTTGCACACGTGTCATGTCGGGCGCTGGGTACTGGCGGCGCTGCTTGCTGTTGCCAGTCTCTCTTGCGGAACCGGTACCAGTCCGACCCAGCCCACTCAGGCGCAGCCGAGTGGTCCGCGCAGCCTCGCCCACTTCGAAGAAATCGTCGGAACCGCTTGGACGGGCACCGCCACGTTTGCGACGATTGACGGCAGCCCGGCTGCGTCGCACGTGGAACTGGCCTTCGTGTGGCTGGGTGTCACCGACATGCCTTACTGGGGGCTGGCGCAGGGGTACAGTCCCTTCGGGTGGGGCACGGTCGACGGCCTTCCGACTCGACTCCGCGGGTACAACGCGTTGTGGGTGGAGGGCGTCTACAACCGGCGCATCGATGTCGGCGATAACCCCGTCCTCGGAACCGGGACCTGGCAAACCGCGAGTCTCTCGGCCGATCGGCAGCGCCTTAGAATCACGTCTTCCGACTTCGTGTGGAACGGACGACGGGCCGTGACGGTCGAGCTGGTGCGGGCGCCCTGGCCGTCCGATGTGAACTGCCCGGCGTTCCGCACCTGCGGAAGCTACTAGTCCCCTGGAACCGTGACTCCTCACATAGTTCTCGGGCGGGGCATCCCGGCTCGTGAGCAGGTCTGTCACCATCGGCAACATCGCCCACACAGCTGCCAACGTATCTGCGGAACACGCAGCGACCAGGTTTCGTAGTTCCCAGGTGTACTGCGCCGTCCCCCGGAGAATCCCACATGCGTCTGTCGCTTGCCACCGTCCTGCTGTCCGCCGCTGTCGTGTCGTTGTCCGCCGCTCCTCCCGCTCGCGTTGCGGCGCAACAGGCGAGGCCGGCGGACGCAGGCGCGCAAGCCTCCGGTCCCGACACCGTCGCCGCCCGGATCGCCCGCGTCGAACAGGGCCTCCTCCCGGGTACCGTGGTCGCAGGCCGCCCGTTGCCGACGGCGACGCTGGCGGATCGCATGGCGGCCCTCACGACGCCGGGCGTGAGTGTGGCCGTCATCAACGACGGCGTGATCGAATGGGTGAAGGCGTACGGCGTGACGGAGACGGGCACGTCCAAGGCCGTGACACCGCGGACGCTGTTCCAGGCGGCCTCTATCAGCAAGTCGGTGGCGGCGACCGCGGCACTGAAGCTGGTCGAACAGGGGAAGCTCTCGCTGGACGAGCCGGTCAACGCCCGGCTTCTCGGCTGGAAGGTTCCCGACAACGAGTTCACCGCACGCGAGAAGGTCACGCTGCGCCGCCTGCTTAACCACTCGGCGGGCCTGACCGTTCACGGTTTTGGCGGGTACGCCGCAGGCACGCCAGTCCCGACCACGATCCAGGTTCTCGACGGTCAGGCCCCGGCCAACAGCGCCGCGGTCCGTGCCGATATCGTCCCGGGGAGTCTGTGGCGGTATTCGGGCGGCGGCTACACGGTGGTCCAGCAGTTGCTGACGGACGTCACGGGCAAGCCCTTCCCGGCCCTGCTGGCGGAACTGGTGCTGCGTCCGCTCGGGATGAACGACAGCTCGTACGACCAGCCCCTGCCTGCAGAACGACAGCTGGCAGCGGCCAGCGGGCATCGCTCCAACGGCACGCTGTTGCCTGGCCGCTTCCACACGTATCCCGAGATGGCCGCGGCCGGACTCTGGACGACGCCCACGGACCTGGCCACGTTCCTGATCGCCATTCGGCAAGCCACGCAAGGCACGCCGACGGTGCTCTCGCCGGAGATGGCGCGGCAGATGATCTCGGGGGCGAGCGGCGGGTACGGGCTGGGGCTCTCGCTACGGGGAGCCGGACCGACCGCCTCGTTCGGACACGGCGGATCGAACGCGGGTTTCAAGTGTCAGATGATCATGCACGTGGCCAGCGGGCGCGGGGCGGTGGTCATGACGAACGGAGACCAGGGCGGGCGGCTGGCGGCGGAGGTGCTGAGGGCCGTGGCGCACGAGTACGACTGGCCGTCGTTCCGGCCGGTCGAGAAAGCCACAGTGCCGGTCGAGCGCGCCTTGCTGGCACTCCTGCCGGGCCGCTATGAACTGCGGCCCGGCAAGGTGCTCGTGGTGGCGCTCGAAGGAGACACGCTGTTCATCATCGACGGTCCGCAGCGCATTGCGCTCTTCCCGCAGTCGCCGACGAAGTTCTTCGAACTGGTCGAAAGCAATGACGTCGAGTTCGTTGCGGGGGCCGACGGCAGGCCCGGCCACATGCTGATCGGCGGTCAGTTGAAGGCGATGCGTCTCGCCGACGTGCCCGCCCGGTAGCCGCCGCAACGTCCAGCTACGCTTTTCGCTTCGGCTGCTTGTCCTGCTTCTGCTTCGCCGTCTGCTTGTCTTTGGCGGCGTGTTGCTTCTGACCCTTGTCTTTGTCTTTCTGGCCTCGGTCTCCCATGACTCACCTCCAGCGCCATTGTGCGTCAGCCACCTACCCCTTGGCCAGCGACGCCAGATTGATGACGAAGCGCTCCCTTCGACGCCATCGTCACCGGCGCCTCGCCGAAGGGGACGTGGGTGCGGCTGTCGACGCTCCCGGCTGAAGGCAGGCTGGAGCACGGGTTCCAGGGTCTTGACGTGGGTGACCGCGTCCACGTGAGGCTGATCAGCACGGACGTCGAGCGTGGGTTCATCGACTTCGCGCGCGACTGACCCCCGGTGCCCCTACTGCAGACTGGCGGTGATCACCACCGTCCTGGTCCTGAAGTCATAGCCATCGGAGTAGAACTTCATCGTCTTGGCCAGGCCGTGGAGGTACCGGGCTTCGACTGACAGCCGGTGCCTGCCGGCCGCGAACCCGATGCCACCGCCGATGACCAGCCCGTAGTCGAGCGCCGGCGTCTCGTACGTGATGCTGCGCCCGCCCGACGTGTCTTCCTGCCTGGCGGAGAGGATGTAGGCGGCCTCCACACCCGCAAGGCCGAACGGCGCGAGACGTCCGCCTCCTCTGATGGCGACGACGAGGGGCACGCTGAGCTCCGACACGGTGAAGTCCCAGGCGCGCGACTCGTATCGGGCGCGTTTCTGGATCCACAGCACGTCAACCTCAGGCGAAACGCGGCCGAACGCCCACTCGAGCCCGCCGCCCAACGCGGCCCCCGGCAACCGGCTGGTCACGACGTCCGCCTCCGAGGCCATGTGGCCAAGCGCGACGCCGCCGACCAGCTTGAGCTGCTGCGCCCGGACGCTGGACACACCTGCCGCCATCAGGAGGACTACGACGCCTGCGGTGCGGACGACACGAGGCCAAGGTGTCATCTGACTTACCCCCCCTTCCCCTCCTGGCTCATGACTCGCGCCTGGACCTGGATCGATTCGTGGTGCACGAGGCGAAGCAGGTCGCGGCTGAAACCTTCGTCGAGTCCCATGGCGACTCCCAGCGCGCTGCGCGTGCGGAGGATGGCATCCCAGCGGTTGACCTGCAGGATGGTGACGTTGTTCTCGAGCTTGTAGCGCCCGATCTGTTCGGAAATGCGCATCCGGGCGGCCATCGCCTGCATGATCTGGTCGTCGATCCGATCGATCTCGTCGCGCAGGTGGCGCAGGGCGTCCTTGAACGCGACATCGCTGCTGGAGGGCATCCGCACGACCAGGCCCTCGAGCAGGTCCCTGACGGCAGACGGCGACAACTGCTGTTTGGCGTCGCTCAGCGCGGCGTCCGGGTTGATGTGGCTTTCAATCATCAGCCCGTCGAGATCGAGGTCGAAGGCCTTCTGGGACACGAGGGGAATCAGGTCGCGGCTGCCGCAGATGTGGCTCGGGTCGCACAACACGGGCAGGCCCGGCACTCGCGTCTTGAGTTCGATGGCGAGATCCCACAGCGGCACATTATGGAACGGCCCGGCGTCGACGGCCGTGAACCCGCGGAACACGGCCCCCAGGCGTGTGATGCCAGCCCGGTTCAGGCGCTCGAGCGCGCCCACCCACAGACCGACGTCCGGGCTCACCGGGTTCTTGACCAGCACCGGCACATCGGCTCCCTGCAGCGCGTCGGCGATCTCCTGGACCGCGAACGGACTGACCGTCGTCCGGGCGCCGACCCAGAGCACGTCGATGCCGTGCGTCAGGCACGCCTCGACGTGCGACGCGTTGCCCACTTCCGTGGCCACCGCCAGGCCCGTCTCCTCCCGCGCATGCGTGAGCCAGCGCAGGCCGTCGACACCCGCGCCTTCGAAGTGGCCGGGCCGGGTGCGCGGCTTCCACACGCCCGCGCGCAGGACGTCCACGCGGCCGGTTGCGGCAAGCCGCCTGGCCGTTTCGACCACCTGCGGTTCCGACTCGGCACTGCAAGGGCCGGCGATGATCATGGGGCGTTCCATGATCCGAATCGGTTCGATCGTGAGTCTGGGGGTCATGTTCGTCCTCTTTCACCGTGCGTCGCAGCGGCCATGCCGGTCTCCCGCGGCCTGACCGCGTCAGGCGCCGCCCCGGGCAGCACCCGCCGAATCTCGTTCGCTTCCGTCATGATGCCGCGCAACCGATCCGCGTCACGCGCGGTCAACGCGTCACGAAAACGCTGCAGGTGCGCGATGTACTCGTCGAGCGCCTTGGTCAGGGGCACGGCGTTCCGCTGGAAAATCGGGGCCCACATCGCGGGTGAACTTTTCGCGAGCCGGACCGTCGACTCGAATCCGCTGCCGGCCAGCAGGAAGATGTTCTTCTCGTCGCTCTCGATGTCGAGCACCGTCTGCCCGAGCACGAACGACGTCACGTGGGACAGGTGCGACACGTACGCGAGGTGGCGGTCGTGATCGCCGGCAGCCATGAACACCGTCCGCAGTCCGAGTGCGTCGAACAACGCCTGCGCAACAGCCAGCGCGTGCCCCGACGATCGGTCGCGGTCGCAGACGATGTTCACCTTGTGCCGGAAGAGCCCGGACAACGCGGCCGCCGGCCCCGAGTGCTCCGTGCCGGCGATCGGGTGCGCGGCCACGAACTGCGCACGCCGGGGGTGACCGGCGATGGCATCACAAATGGCCTGCTTGGTCGAACCCGCATCGATGACCACCGTATCGTCGCCGATCGTGTCGAGCACCGCCGGCGCCAGGGTTTCGAGCGCATCCACCGGAACCGCCAGCACGACGACATCGGCTTGGCCCAGCGTGTGCTCCAGCGCGCCGATCTCGTCGACGAGCCCCCGATTGAGAGCGATCGCCGCGTGTTCGGGCGAGGCGTCGATCCCGATGAGCCGCTGGGCAAACCCGCTTTCGCGCAGCGCGATGGCGATCGATCCGCCGATGAGGCCGAGACCGACAATGGCAACGGTCCGGCCCGGAGGGCCTGACGGCTGGGGGACGGCGGCCGTCACCGGACGGGCGCCCGCCTGACGGCCGTGGGACTGCCACGCCGCAATTCGTGCGTGCGCCTCGCTGAGCACATCCAGCGGGCAACACAACGACAGGCGCACGTGCCGCCGGCCCGCAGGGCCAAACACGGACCCTGGCGTGATGAAGACCTTCGTGGCGTGGAGGACATCGTCGAGCCAGCCATCCACGTCGGCGCAGGCGTCAGGCGCCTGCGCCCAGACGAAGAGGCCTGCCTGCGATGGCTCGAACGTGCAGCCGAGCGTGCGGGCGATCTGCTCGACCTGGCGGCGGCGTTCGGCATACGTGGCCGTGAGCGCGTCGAACCACACCGACCGGCTCTCGAGCGCCGTCGCCGCCGCAAGCTGGGTCGGGAGGAACGTGCCCGAATCCATGTTGGATCGGACACGCAGCACCAGGTCGACGCACTCCGAAGACCCGGCCACCCAGCCCACGCGCCAGCCGGCCATGTTGTGGGATTTCGACAACGAACCCAGCTCGAGCGCGACGTCTTTCGCGCCCTCGATCGACAGGAGGCTCGCAGGCGACGGGTGCGCCAGCATGGCGTACGGGTTGTCACTGACCAGCAGGATCCGGTGCCGCCGGGCAAAAGCGACCAGCTGCTCGAGTTCGTGCGGCGCCGCCACGCGCCCGGTCGGCATGTGCGGGAAGTTGACCCACATCAGCTTCACGCGGGAGAGATCCTGCGAGGCGAGGTTGTCGAGGTCGATGCTCGACGGCCCGCGTTCGTGCAGCCGGTAGGGGCGCACGGTTCCACCGACGAGCCGGGTCACGGAGGTGTAGGCCGGGTAGCCGGGGTCGGGGACAAGGACTTCGTCGCCATCGTCCACGAACGCCAGCGAGACGTGGAAGATCCCCTCCTTGGACCCCGTCAGCGGGAGAATCTCGCGATCCGGATCGAGCGCCACGCCGAACACGTCGCGATACAGACCCGCGACGCCCTGGCGGAGCCGCGGAATGCCGCGGGAAGGCTGGTAGGCGTGCGCGTCGGATCGGCGCGCCGCCTCAACCAGCGTCTCGACCACGCGAGCGTCCGGCGCAAGGTCGGGGCTGCCGATCCCGAGGTTGATGACTCGCAGGTCCGGCGAGTCGAGGCGCCGCACCTCGGCGAGTTTCCGCGAGAAGTAGTACTCGCCGACACCCGCGGCGCGCCGCGTCGGACTGATGCGTGTTCCCGTGGTAGGCATGGTCATAAGGCACAAAAAAAGGTCCCGGCGGTGGCCGGGACCTGTTCGAGCTGTGTCTGCTTCTCTGTTCGCGCAGCGCTAGCCGTCGAAGTCCCGCTGGACATCGGTCCAATACGTAAACGACAGATAGGCGCTGCGACGCGTCATGATTGAGGTGAGCGTAAACACTCAGGGCTCATCTTGTCAAGTTGCCCGGCGGGACCTGGCCGCCAGAGCCAGTGGTCAACCGTCTCACATGTCCATGTACGGCATCGGCGGCACGATGCCGTTCAGGCGCGCGTACACGGTGAGCGCACCGCGATGGTGGGCCGTGTGATCGTTGATCGCGCCGAAGATCGCCATGCGGGGGACACCGCCCATGATCGGCCCTTCGGGCAAGGCCGCCATCAGCTCGGCGTCGCTCAAGGCCCCGGTCTTGGCCAGCGCGCTCGCCATCGCCCGTTCAAACCAGGCCCGAGCCTGCTCCAGGGAGGTGTAGCCGGCAATCACCTTCGCCTGCTCCTCCCAGTCCATGCTGAACCCCTCTGGCCGGAATCCGCCTTCCATGAACCAGTCAATGGTCTGCGCGACGTGGGCCACCTGCTGGGCGGCGGTCATCATGCCTTCAGCCGGCGCGAAGGTCGAGTGGGCCTCCGTGAGGTTGCGCGTGGAACGATTGAAATATTCGTGGGCGGACTGCAGGGCGGAAACAGCCTGTTGTGCCAGGGACATCGACATCCTCCTGAAAGTTGTGTGAGCCGATATCTTCGTTATTTCTTCGCCTCCCTGTCAAGTTGTTTCCCAGGCCCCGGAAAATCGACCTATCGCAGCAGCAGGAACGGCAACGTGCGCGTGATGCCGTCGTACAGGACCAGCATCTCGGCGGCGGCCCGAAGCGACCGGGTCCCCTCGAATGGCGCGGTCACCACCATGTCCGTCACCGTCCAGTCTCGGCGGGCGCACACGCGGATCGTGCCGTCGTCGAACGTGATGCGCTCACCCTCCACGGTGAGCCTGCACTCCCCGTCCCGCTCGCGCCGCGTCATCGACCGGCCCTCGATGAAGAAGGCGTTGTGCGTCTCCGCGGCAAACAGACCGGGGTCGAGGAACAGGCGCGGCTTGTCGACGTACGGCGCGCCGTGGTGCACGCAGAACGTCTGGCAGTTGTCGCATTCGTTGCAGAAGTCGTCGATGTGCAGAATCTGCCGGACCTGCCCGATGCGGAAGACCTCTGTGCCGGCCACGCGAGGCCCGCTGCGATCCGCGCTGATCACGGGCACCTGCCACGTCACAGGCTGCATGGTGAACGTGTAGTTCGCCCGGTTCGGGCACACCTCGACACACTTGTCGCAGATGGTCGTGCACTGGACGCACCGCAGCGCCTCACGCCGTGCCTCATCTTCCGTGAACGTCGATTCGATAAGGCCGAAGCCGCGACGATCGACCAGCGGCAGCATCTGCGGCTTCACCTGATCGACCCGTCGCGCCCGCCATGACCTGACGTCGTCGAGTTCTTCATCCGACAGCACGGCGGCGGGCCTGGGCGGTTCGGCGAACACGATGCCGAACTGGCGGCAGATGGCCTCGGCCGCCTTGCGACCGTCGGCGCAGGCGCTGATGATGCTCGAGGGCTCGACGACCATGTCTCCGCCCGCATACACGCCGGCGGGGCCGGCGCACCGGGTGGCCGCGTCTACCTGCACGCCTCCAGAGCGGTGCATCAATACGCCGCTGCCCTCGAGGAACGCGAGGTCGGGCAGTTGCCCGATGGCCACGATCACCGCGTCGCACGGAATCACGAACGCGGAACCCGGAATCTCGACAGGAGAGCGGCGACCGTCGGCGCCGGGTTCGCCGAGCGTGGTCCGGGCGCACCGAATCCCCGTGACGACACCGCCGGCACGGACAATCTCGAGGGGTGCCACGAGTTCTTCCAGCACATTCCCCTCGTCCAGCGCCCCGGCCAGCTCTTCGTCGGCGGCAGGCATCTCGTGCCGCGTGCGGCGATACAGGATAGTCACCGGCCGGCCCGTGATCCGCTGCGCCGTCCGCGCCGCGTCCATGGCGGTGTCGCCACCACCAATCACCACCGCCGACCTCCCGAGGTCGATCGGCTCGCCGCGGCGCGAACCGTCGAGCAACTGGAGCGCGGGCATCACGCCGGGCCCGTCCACGCCAGGCGCGCGCAGGGGCGTATCGCGCTGGAATCCGGCCGCCAGATACACGGCTTCAAACCCTGCCGCGAGCAACCGCTCAGGCGGATCCGTGATCCGCGTGTTGAGGACCATCTCGACCCCGAGTTCCCGGATGCGATCGACGTCGCGCTGGATGATCTCGTCGGGCAGGCGGAACGGCGGAATCGTCCGCATCATGCCGCCAGGGCGATCACGCGCCTCGAAGATGGTGGCGTGGACGCCGTTCAGCGCCAGGAACGCCGCTGCCGCCAGTCCCGATGGCCCGCTCCCGACAATGGCCACACGGCGCGCGTTGGCGGGCGTCCGGTTCGCGACGTCGCTGGCGCGTCCGCGTTCTTCGGCGATACGTTTCAGCGCGCGAATCGCGACCGTCTCTTCGTAGTCGTTGCGCGTGCAGCGTGTCTGACACAGCGCGTTGCAGACGTACGCCGTGACGGCAGGCAGCGGATTGCGCGCGAGGATGACCTTCAGCGCGCGGTCGTAGTCGCCCTGCGCGATCAGCCACGCGTAGTCCGGCACGTCCTGTTCGACGGCACACGCCTCCACGCACGGCGCCACGACGCAGTCCCACAGTCCGAGACCCGACTTCACTTTCGGCAGGCCGTGCGGGAACGCGTGTTTCTTGTACCGCGGGTCGGTCAGCGCCTCGGCCGCGGCGCGGCGGACCGTCGCCAGTCTGTCCGCCGAGAACGCCGCAAGGTCCGCAGCCCCGTGCCGACGCATGGCGGCGTCCACGTTCTCCAGCCACTGCGTCATACGGCCGTACCCGCCGGGTTTCAGCAGGTCGGTGCAGCCGGTGACTGGCATGGCGCCGCACTGCAGCACGGTTGCCGCATTCATGGCATCGACACCCGCCGAGAAGGACACGCGAAGGTCTCCGTCGGGTTCGTGCAGCAACCTGTCGTAGAGACTCATCGTGACGGGATAGAGCGCCCGTCCCGACATGTACATCTCGTCGCCGGGCAGGCGGCCGGCGTGGTTGCTCATGGCGAGCGTGTTGCTGAGCTTCACGCCGAACTGCAGGCCGGCGCCTCCGGCTACGCCCTTCAACCGCGTCATCAACTCGACCGCGTTCTCGTATCGCAGGTCGTGCTCGAAGACCTGATCCGGAATCTCGATTTCGCGGAATCCCAACGACTCGTGCAGGATGTCGAGCACCCGGTCCTTGCCGAGCAACGTCGGGTTCAGTTTGACGATCGTGTGGAGCCGCCGCTCCGTCATCAGGAAACGGGCAATCCGCTCGATCTCTTCCGGCGGGCACCCGTGCATCGTCGACAATGTCACGCTGTTGACGATGGCGGCCGGGATGGCGACGTCGGCGAACTGCGGGAACTCGCGACCGATGGTGTCGCGGATGGGAGCGAGGTGCTCCGATGCGTCCGCCAGGATGTCCATGAAACGCGTCATCCGCGGATGCGTGATGCCGGCCAGGTCGTAACCCACGCTCATGTCGAAGATCACGCCGGGTCCATCCGGGCTCCCTGCCCTGCCTGCCTCCCATCCGAGTATGCGCGGCAGCAGGTGCAGGAGGGCCCATGCCACGACGTACTCATGCACGGATTCTTCGAGGGTGAGTTCCTGCGACCACTCGACGTTGTACCCCTCGTCGGTCATGTCGATGCACGGCCGCGGGATGACGAGGCGGTCGTTCACCTGAACCGTCTTGAGCTCGATGAACCGCCCGCCGCACAGGAACGCCGAGACGATGTTCTGGCTGAGCTGGGTGTGCGGGCCGGCGGATGGTCCGACGGGCGTGTCGAGACGTCTTCCGAACACGTCGCCGAGGGCGTACGGCGCGTCTGGTCGGGGCGTGTGGAACAGGGAGGCGTGGATGTCGAAGATGGACCGCTTGAGTGTGTACTCCGCCAGGATGCGCCGCAACTGGGTGGCAAACGGCTGGATCCGCATCACGTCGGACATGCCTGAGGGTACGCCAGATCAGCCGTCAGCTACCAGCGGAGGGAGGACAGCAGGACGGCGTACGTCTCGATCCCACACCAGAAGTGGCCGATGCGCAGGTTCTCGTTGTGCGAATGCTGGCTGTTGTCGTAGTTGACGATGGGGACGCCGATCACAGGGAGGCCGAGCCGATCGAAGATGTGCATGGGCACGCTGCCGCCCAGCGTCGGTGCCTTCACCACGGTCCCGCCGAACGCGTCGTCGAGCGCCGCCGCCACGGCCTTCGACACGGGCAGGTCCATCGACGTGCGGGTCGCGGGATAGCCGCCGCCGTAGTCGAGCCGCGCCACGCGCGGGTGCTTCCGGCGTTCCTCCGCCGTCGGCGCACGATCCCGCACCACGAAGTAACCCTGCTTCTCCACGTGGGCCACCACCCGCTCGAACTGGCGATCGGGGTCGATGTCCTTCACGAGGCGAATGTCGAAGGACGCTTCGGCGCGGTCGGGCACGACGTTCTGCGACTCAACGCCAACGTAGGCGCTCCGGAGCCCCCGGACGTTGAGCGACGGCTCATTGATGAGATCGACCAGCCTCTTCGTGCCTCCTTCGGCCTCGCCGAACTGCAGTTCACGCGCCAGCTCCGCGTCGGTGAACGGCAGGGCCTCCAGCGCCGCCCGCTCGCGCGCGGTCAGCGCGACGGCGTCGTCGTAGAACCCCTCGATCAGGACACGCCCCGACGCGTCCTTCATGGTCGCGAGCAGTTGCGCGAGGCGCATGGCGGGATTGGGCGCCCAGTTCCCGTAATGCCCGCTGTGCAGCGCACGCACGGGCCCGTACACGGTGAGGCCGAAGTCGAACACGCCGCGGTTGCCGTAGAACACCAGCGGCCGGCCGGTCTGGTGAACGGGCCCGTCACCCGTGATGAGCACGTCGCCACGGACGGCGTCGCGGTGGGCATTCAGCACCGGACCCAGGGCCGGGGAGCCGTTCTCCTCCTCGCTGTCGAGAACGACCTTGAGGTGCACCTGGCGCGGAATTCGCGCAGCCGCGAGGGCATCGACGGCTGCCAGCAGCGCCACGATCGGCGACTTGTCGTCGGAGGCCGAGCGCGCGTAGATCCGCCAGTCGTCCTGATACGGCGTCCCGGCGGGCGGGAACGGCCTGAGCACGCCGCCCGCCTCGATGGTGTTCGTCCGCAGGCCAGGCTCGAACGGCCCGGTGCCGGTCCAGGCGCGTTCGTCCACGGGCTGGCCGTCGTAGTGCGCGTAGAACACGATCGTCCGCGCCGCGCCGGCCGCCGGCAGTTCGGCGACGATGATCGGGCCCCGGTTCGCCACATCGAAGAACTGCACGCGCATCCCGCGCTGTTCGAGCATCTTCCGGAGCAGGTCCGCGTTCTTCTTGATACTCGGCTCGTCCGACGCGATGTTGGGTATCGCGAGGAAGTCGACGAGCTCCCGCACGATCGCAGGCTCGTTGGCCTGCCGCCAGGCGCGGACCTCCGAGGCGACGGCCGCTGCCGTTCGTTCCTGGGCGGCGGGTTCGCCGATCGGGTCGCAGAGGGCCGCCGTCACAGGCGACGGGCTGGTCGTGGCCACGAACGTCAGAGTCAGGGCAAATACGAAAGCTGGGGACCGGCGCATGCAGACACCTCGATGAGCAGGAACGTCCCAGTATAGACGCAACCCGCGGCCCGGCCGTCGGCGCCGTGATCGTTCGAGGGTCTCTCGGCCCTCTTCATCTTTCTTGTTGCTAAGGAATTAGCATAGTGCTACCTTCTTAGCATGCCGCCGGGACAACGCCGCGTCCCGGCATCCTGCGGGAGTTCGCACCGTGACTGCTTTCCTCGGTCAACCTCGTCTCTCCCGCCGCGAGCGGGAAATCATGGACGTCCTGTACCTGCGCGGCGAAGCCACCGCAGCCCAGGTCCTCGAAGCCATACCCGACCCGCCAAGTTATTCGGCCGTCCGGGCGCTGCTGCGCATCCTCGAAGAAAAGGGCCACGTCCGCCACATCCAGGACGGGCCGCGGTACATCTACCTGGCCACGACGCCGCGCGACAGCGCGGCGCAGTCCGCGTTGCGCCACCTGGTCCGGACGTTCTACGAAGGGTCTCCGGGACAGGCGATCTCGGCGCTGCTCGATGACTCCTCCACTCGCCTGTCCGATGCCGACCTCGACCACCTCTCGTCGTTGATCAAGCACGCCCGTCGCGCTGGAAAGGACGCCCGATGACCCCCTGGCTGATCGACCTCGCGCGCTGGACGACAACCGGCCAGGGCTGGATGCCCGTCCTCACGGCCGCCGTCCTGAAGGCCACCGCCCTGCTCGTCGTCGCCTGGCTCACCAGCCTGCTGCTCAGGCGTCATTCGGCTGCCATGCGCCACCTGGTGTGGACCGTCGCCCTCGTGGGCAGTCTGGCGCTGCCTCTCTTGCTGCCCGTCGTGCCCCGGTGGTCGGTCCCCGTGCTGCCGCGGGACACCGCCGCCGCCCCCGCAGAGCCATCTTCACCGGCCAGCCAGCCCGCGGCGGCCACACAGCCACCCGCCGGGTCCCTCGATCGCGCCGCACCGCCGCTCGTGGCTTCGCCGCCGGCGACGTCGTCTTCCATGCCGTCTCTGACCACGTGGCTGATCCTGATCTGGGGTGGCATCGCCACAGCGCTGCTGCTCCGCCTCTTCCTGAGCATGGTGCGGCTGCGCCGCCTGGCCAGCCGACCTGCGACCGACGCGGCGTGGCTGCCGCTGGCCGAGGACCTCGCGGCGCGTATCGGGGCCGCCGAACGCGTCACCTTCGTCGAGGGGCCGTCCGACACGATGCCCATGACCTGGGGTTTCTGGCGGCCGGTCGTGCTCGTGCCGGCGGGCGCCGGCGCCTGGCCCGAACCGCGACTGCGCACCGTACTCCTTCACGAACTGGCACACGTCTCCCGCTACGACTGCCTGACGCAGACGGTGGCGGGTCTCGTCTGTGCCCTCTACTGGTTCAATCCCCTGGCCTGGATGGCCGCAAGCCGGCTGGTCGCCGAACGCGAACGCGCGTGTGACGATGCGGTGCTGGCAGCGGGTGCGGACGGGCCGGACTATGCCGAACAACTGCTCGACGTGGCGCGGGCGATGCGGCCTCACGGCGTCTTGACGTGGGCCACCGTCTCGATGGCGCGCCGCTCACAACTGGAGGGTCGCTTGTTAGCCATCCTGGATCCCGATATCCCCCGCCGCCTGTCGGCGAAAGCCGCGGCTGCCGTCTTTGCCGCATTCCTCATCATCCTGGTGCCGTCGCTGGCCGCCCTCGAACCCGGCCCCCGGGCGGCGGACGTCCTGGACGCGGCCGTTACCGCGGCTCAGACCGGCAACGAATCAACGCCTCTCGCGACAACGGCTGGCGTCGGCGGGCAGGCCGCCGCCCAGTCGGTGACGCCGCGGCCGGCCCCGCAGCCGATGCCGAAGCCCATGCCATCGCCCACGCCGACACCCGGCTCGCGCAGAGATCGTGATGACGAACCTGCGGCGCCAGTGGACCAGAAGGTGATCGACGCCCTGACCGGAGCCCTGCAGGACACGGACGCCGAGGTGCGCGAGCACGCCGTCATGGCCCTGGGCCGCCTCCGAGACCGGCGCGCCACCGCCCCGCTCATCGCGGCTCTGGCCGACACGTCGGCGGACCTGCGCGAGAGCGCCGCCATGGCCCTCGGGCAACTCCGCGACCCGGCATCCGTGGAGCCGCTCATCGCCCTGCTCGGAGACAAGACACCGGGCGTGCGCGAACAGGTCGCCTTTGCGCTCGGTCAGGTTCGTGATCTGCGCGCCGTCGATCCGCTGATCGCCGCCATCGCCGACGCGAACGCCGACGTCCGCGAGCAGGCGGTGTTCGCGCTGGCACAACTGCGCGACAAGCGCGCCACGCCAAAGCTCGTGGGCGCCTTGTCGGACAGCAGCGCGGACGTGCGCGAGCAGGCGGCGTTCGCCTTGAGCCAATTGCGCGATCCCGCCGCCGCGCCGGCGCTCGCCGGGCTACTCACGGACAAGGACGCGCAGGTGCGCGAGCGCGCGGCCTTCGCGCTCGGCCAGTTGCGCAGCACGGCTGCCGTGGACGGGTTGAACGCCGCCTTGAAGGATCCGTCGCCGGACGTGCAGGAGCAGGCGGCGTTCGCCTTGAGCCAGATTCGGGACCGGCGGGCCGTCGATCCGCTGATCGCGTTGCTGGGCAGCAGCGCCACGCCCGACGCCCGGGAGCATGCCGCGTTCGCCCTGGGCCAGATTCGTGACGCACGCGCCACGGATGCGCTGATGGCCGCGATGAAGGATGCCCACGCGGACGTGCGTAAGGCTGCGGCCTTCGCCCTGTCGCAGGTGATCGGCCGCGACGAATAGCGCGCAAGCGGCCCGCGGTGCAGGAGGGCGGGCAGGGTCCGCGCGGGCCCTGCCCGTTTTCGTCGGCACGTATGCTGGTTTTTTAGCACGTTTCACCGCCGCTCCCATCTCACTCCCCGGAGAGTCTCGCCATGTTGCGTGTCCTCGTGACGTTCATCTGCACGACGCTGCTCGCGGTGACAGCCGCCGGGGCGCCGCCGGCGAGGCCGCCAGTGCTGCCGCTTCGCACCGAAGATGCGCGGACCATCGACGCCGCTCCCGTGGCCGATGCCACCGCCCTCGCCCTCGACGGCGCGCTGAACGACGCGGCGTGGGCGCAAGCCACGCCGGTGTCGGAGTTTCTGCAGCGGGATCCCAAGGAGGGCGCCGCACCGTCGCAGCGTACCGAGGTCCGGGTGCTGTACGACAGGACGTTCCTGCACGTCGCCGTGCGCGCCTTCGACACGGAACCCGATCGGATCGTCGGCATTCGCACGCGCCGCGATCTGACGTCGCCGTCCGACTGGGTGCGCGTCGTGATCGACTCGTACCACGACCGCCGCACGGCGTACGAATTCGCCGTCAACCCGGCCGGCGTCAAGCAGGACGCGTACTGGTTCGCGGACGGCAACAACGACACCGGCTGGGACGCCGTCTGGGATGTGTCGGTGTCCCGCAACGCCAACGGCTGGTCGGCCGAGTTCCGGATTCCGTTCTCCCAGTTGCGCTTCGAGCCCGGCAAGACCGACACGTTCGGGTTTGGCGTGATCCGCGAGATCGGGCGGCTCCGCGAGATGTCGTCGTGGCCGCTCATTGCGAAGAGCCGGTCGGGCTTCGTCTCGCAGCTCGGCGACCTGCGCGGACTGAGACTCATCGGAGCTCCCAAACGCCTGGAGCTGATGCCGTACATGGTGGGCCAGACCCAGACGATGCCCGTCGAAGAGGGCGATCCGTTCCGGTCGTCGCCCAATCCCGGCGGATCACTCGGCGCCGACATCAAGTTCGCGCTGACGCCGGGGTTGACCATGACCGCCACGATTAATCCGGATTTCGGCCAGGTCGAGGCCGACCCCGCCGTGGTGAACCTCACAGCCTTCGAAACGTTCTACCAGGAACGCCGCCCGTTCTTCGTCGAGGGATCCGGGAACTTCGCGTTCGACCTCGACTGCAGCGACGGGCGGTGTACGGGCCTCTTCTACTCCCGTCGGATTGGCAGGCAGCCGCACGGCTCGGCCGATGTGCCCGATGGCGGCTTCGCGTCGGCGCCGTCCCAGACCACCATTCTGGGCGCCGCGAAGATCACCGGCCGGGCCGGTGCCTTCTCGATTGGCGGGCTCACCGCCGTCACGGCGCCCGAGGACGCCGGCATCGCGATCGGCACCGCGCGTTCCGAACAGACCGTCGAGCCCTTCACGGCGTATACCGTGCTGCAGGCCAAGCGTGAGTTCAAGAACCAGTCGTCGCTGGGGTTCATGTTCACCAACACGGCGCGCCGCCTTGATGATGACGTGCGGTTTCTGCCGGGGAGCGCGACCACCGGCGGCGTCAGCACGGACTGGCGCCTGAAGGACCCGCGCTACGCCGTGCGGGCATACTGGGCGGGCAGCACGGTTCGCGGCGGCCGAGCGGCCATCGACGCACTCCAGCTCAGTGCCGTGCACTACTTCCAGCGGCCCGACGCTACCCACCTCAGCTACGACCCGGCGCGGACATCGATGAACGGGCACGCGGGCATGCTGAGCCTGCAGAAGATCGGGGGCCGCCGCGTCCGCTTCAGCGTCTCCGGTGACTACAAGACGCCGGGGTTCGACGTGAACGACGTCGGCTACCAGCGACGTGCTGACCAGGTCATGGAATCCGCTTGGGTGCAGATTCGGTGGGATACGCCGACGAAGCTCTACAGGCAAGTCCGGGCGAACGTCAATCAGTGGGCCGGCTGGAACATGGCCAGCGATCGGCGGTTCCTGGGCACCAATGTCAACGCCCACGTCGTGTTCACCTCGAACTGGAGCGCGGGCGGCGGGGTGACTCTCGAAGCCACCGGCCACGACGATCGCGCCACGCGCGGCGGCCCGGTCTTGACATCCAAACCCGGCGCCAACGTCTGGTACTACATCGAGTCGGACAGCCGTCAGGCGCTCAGCGGAGGCTGGTCCGGCTTTCTGTGGCGCGACAAGGAAGGCTCGTCCATCACCGGGATTCAGCCCGAACTTACGTGGCGTCCCACGTCGTTCCTGAGCCTGACAGGCGGGCTGCGGTTCGAGAAGACGGACGAAGACTCGCAGTGGGTCGAGAACGTCGCAGAGCCGTCAACCACGCATTATGTGTTCGGCCGCCTCAGGCAGACGACAGCCGCCGTGACCGCCCGGGTCAACTACACCATTTCGCCGAACATCTCGCTGCAGCTCTACGGCGAGCCGTTCGTATCGGCGGGTGCGTACTCAAGCTTCCGCGAGCTGTCACGGCCTGGCGCCACGCCGTACGCCGCGCAATTCAGCCCCTTCGCGTACGCCGGCCATCCCGACTTCAACTACAAGTCGTTCAGAACGACCAACGTCCTGCGGTGGGAGTACAAGCCCGGCTCGGTCATCTACGTGGTCTGGCAGCAGGGCCGCGAAGACGTGGCGAGCCACGGCCGCTTCGACGGCCGGCGCGACTTCTCGCGCGTGTTCGGGCTGCCGGCCTCGAACGTGTTCCTGATCAAGGCGTCGTACTGGATCAACTTCTAGGGGCATGGGCCATGGGACATGGGGCATGGGACATGGGGCAAGGGGCAGGGGGCAAGGGGCAAGGGGCAAGGAGACACACATGACTTCACTCACACGAGTTCTGATGATCGTTGCGTGCCTGGCGGCTCCGTCCGCCATCCACGCGCAGGGCACGGACGTCGAGGCGCTCGGCGCGCAACTGCGGTCAGCCGACGCGAGCATGCGGGCGAAGGCCGCGTGCGATCTGAAGCGGCTCGGCGGCGACGCGGCGCGGGTCATCCCCCAGCTGATCGAGACGATGGCCGATCCCACGCCAGTGCCACGCGACGTGTGCGGCGCGGGCAACTGGTCCTGGGGGACTGACGACGGCACCACGACGCCCGGACGCGAAGCGGCCGCTGCCCTTGCGTCGGCGGGCAGCGCCGCGTTCGACCCACTCCTCAAGGCCCTGCGCGACGGACGATGGGTGTTGCGATCGAACGCGGCGTGGGCCCTCGGCGCCCTGGACGACAGCCGGGCGGTCGACCCGCTCATGATCATGCTGCGTGACACTGAAGGCCCCGTGCGGGCGAACGCGGCGTGGGCCCTCGGCGCCCTGGACGACTCGCGGGCGGGGCTGCCGCTCATCGCCGTGCTGACTGATCGCGACGAGCGCGTGCGCGAACAGGCCGCGTGGGCCCTGGGTGCGCTCGACGATGGCCGCGCGGTGGATGCGCTGGTGACCGCACTGCGGGACGCCCAGGCGCGGGTGCGGGCGCAAGCCGCCTGGGCGCTCGGGGCCCTGGGTTCCGCCAGGGCGACGGCGGGCCTGTCGGCGGCGCTGACGGATGCAGACACCAAGGTGCGCAGGCAGGCGGCGTGGGCCCTGGGCGCCGTCGGTGATGACCGGGGCACCGCTCCCCTGGTGACAGCCCTCACCGATGCGGACCCCAGGGTGCGGAGCCAGGCCGCCTGGGCACTCGGTGCCATCGGCTCCCGAAGCGCGGTGGACGGACTGGTTGCGGCGCTGAAGGACCAGGAGGCCAGCGTGCGTGCGCAAGCCGCGTGGGCCCTGGGCGCCATCGGTGACGGCCGCGCGTCCGACGCACTGCTGATCGCCTTGAAGGACACGGACACGAAGGTCCGCCGCCAGGCCGCATGGGCATTGAGCACTGTCGCCCGGTAACGGCCACGCCGAGTGGTTCGAAGCCGCATTCCCCGGTCCCCGCGCCGAACCTGTAGAATTGGGGCGGCAGAGGGCCTGGCAGGATGGCATCCGAACCCTACGGCTGGATGGCGAAGTGGTACGACGCGGCCTTCGAGCCGGTGCTGGGTCACGCCCGGCGGCTGGGCCTGGACATGTACTCCCCACTGCCCGGGCAGGTCGTGCTCGACGTCGGCTGCGGCACCGGCACCCAGCTGGCGCTCTACCAAGGCCTCGGCTGCCAGCTGGCCGGCATCGACCCGGCTCCAGCCATGGTCGCACGCGCCCGAGAGAAACTGGGTTCGGCCGCTCGCATCCACTTGGGCAGCGCGACGGATATCCCGTACACGGACGCCAGCGTGCACCTCGTCCTGTTCTCGATGATGCTGCACGAACTCTCGCGCGACGCGCGCGCGGCCGTGCTCACCGAAGCCACACGCGTCCTCGCACGTGACGGCCGGATGCTCGTGCTCGACTACCACCCGGGGCCGTTGACGTTCCCGCGCGGCTACGCGGCGAAGCCGCTCATCGTCGCGGTTGAATGGATGGCCGGCCGGGACCACTTCCGCCACTGCCGCGAGTTCCTGGGGGAAGGCGGGCTGCCGTCCGTCGCTGCTCGCCACGGGCTGCACGTCGAGGTGGCACGGGTCATCAAGGGCGGCAACTTCGGACTCTTCCTGCTGCGGCCTCGCGCGCATCTGCACCATCCCGCATAGACCGCTCGCGCCGGCGGCCCGGACTATTCGTGAGTCGGTCGAACAGTCCGCCCTGCGGGCTTCGACTCGGCCGATACTCGGCCTTCGCTCAGGGCTGGCCCTTGCGGCCCAGGTGTGCGGAACCGGGACGCCTCGTTCCGCAACGCCTGTCAGATTCTGAGGCACGCCCGCCTCACCGAAACCACGACAATTCGAGGAAACTGGCCAGATTCTGAGGCGGCGACGATGGCCCCTGTCTTGCTCCACTCACGGCAGAGGCGGAGTCTCTAATGATGAACTACACAACCGGCCTGCCCCCCAGGAAGACCACGTCGACCGGCCGCTGGACCACAGCGGCCTACACCGTCATCGCCGGTACTGTCGTCGCCGCCCTGCTGATGGCAGGCGGTGCCTTCCAGACCGATCACGCGTGGGCACCAATCACGCCGCAGGTCGCGGCCAATGCTGGTGTGCCCACAGCGGCGCTTCCGGACCACGTCGCGCCCCCGCAAGCAGACACACACACGCCACGACACGCCAGCGAAGCGCTCCCGTTGGCTACGCCACCCGAGACCGTACCGCCGGTGGCCGGACCCGACATACTCACAGAGCCACCGCCGGCGATTCCCCGAGAGACCGTCGCCAAGCTGGATGCTCACCTCGCCAGGTGGGTCCGCGAACGCCAGACTGAACCGGCGCCGATCATCCTCGCAACCGGGAGTCCGGATGACGCCCGCAGGCTTGCGGCGTCGCTGCAGGAGAGCAGCCGCGACGTCCGGAACGTGCGGGCCCTTGGCCACCTCGTGGTCGCCGAGGCCACGCCAGCGGCGCTTGTCGGCATTGCCGGCTCCGGCGCCGTCACCAGGGTGTCGTCCGACGCGGAGGTGACCGCCCACACCGCAGCCGGTGACGACGACTACGAGGTTGCCAGCTTCCTGCGGGCATCCATCGGGCTGGCGGCTGCCCAGGACATCGAAGGCGCCGGCATCCGGGTGGCCATCATCGACTCGGGGGTAGCCGCGACACGCGACGTCGATCGGACACGGGTGTTCCTGGACTTCACGCGGGTGACGGAGGACGGAACGCCGCTGTCTCCGAGGTGGTTCAATCAGCCGTTCGACGATTACGGCCACGGCACGCACATCGCCGGCCTGATCTCGAACGACGGGGACTTCACCGAGGGTCTGTACCGCGGCGTCGCCCCGAAGGTCACGCTGGTCGGCCTGAAAGTCCTCGACAAGGGCGGCCGTGGCCGGACGAGCGACGTCATCCGGGCCATCCAGTACGCCACGGCCAACAACGACTGGCTGAAGATCGACATCATCAACCTGTCGCTCGGTCACCCGGTGTTCGAACCCGCGGCCACCGACCCGCTCGTGCAGGCGGTGGAAGAAGCGGTCCAGGCGGGCATCATCGTCGTCGTCTCGGCGGGCAACATCGGGCAGAATCCCGAAACCGGCGACGTCGGCTACGGCGGCATCACCTCCCCGGGCAACGCGCCGTCGGCCATCACGGTTGGCGCCGTCAACACACGACAGACACCGTCCCTGACCGATGATGACGTGGCTCCGTTCAGTTCGCGGGGCCCCACGTGGTACGACGCCTACGCGAAACCCGACCTGGTGGCCCCCGGCACACAGATGGTGTCGGACATCAGCACCAGCAGCACGCTCTACCTGCAGAACCCGAATCTCGTCACCAGCTTCGCCCAGGGACGCCGGGTCGAACGGTACCTGCGCCTGAGCGGCACCAGCATGTCAGCCGGCGTCGTCACCGGCGTGGCCGCGCTCGTCCTGGAGGCGAACCGCCGGGCCACTGGCACGCGGGCACTGACTCCGAACGCCGTGAAAGCGATCCTGCAGTACACGGCCATCCCCGTGCTGGCCACCGACACGCTGGCGCAAGGCGCCGGCATGGTGAACGCCGACGGCGCGATCCGGCTGGCTGCCGCGATCGATCCCACGGCGGAGGTGGGGACGTCCTGGCTCACCGCGTCCGTGGACCACACGTCGGTCATCGGCACGGACTCCTACACCTGGGGCGATCGGATCGTGTGGGGCGATCGGATCGTCTGGGGCGACCACATCGCCTACAACGACCCGGCCTGGGCACAGCGAATCGTGTGGGGCGACCGCATCGTCTGGGGTGACCGCATCGTCTGGGGCGACAGTGTCATCTGGAGTGATCCGTCCACCTGGGGAAGCCGGATCGTCTGGGGCGATACGCTGGGCATCGTCGACGGCGAGCGGATCGTGTGGGGCGACCGTATCGTCTGGGGCGACCGTATCGTCTGGGGTGACCGTATCGTCTGGGGCGATCTCGTCTGTCGCCCCGGCGGCCCCACCGACATCTTCTGATCAACCGACGTGGGCCGGCGTGCACGCGCGCGCCGACCCACGTCGCCGCTACGTTCGGCCTGCGGCATCCGGCTCACGGCTTTCGGCCGCTACTTCCTACTTCCTACTTCCTACTTCCTACTTCCTACTTGCTCCTTGGCGACTTGCTTCCAGCTTCTGCCCCTTGTCCCTTGTCCCGAGCCTTGAGGTACTTGTCGTACCAGGCCAGGATGCGGTGCTCGAAGTCCACCGCCTCGGCCACGGTGTTGGGCGGGCGGTGCGCGCCGTTGGTGTACCGCACCCACTCGACATCTTTTCCGAGGCGGCGCAGCGCGTAGTAGATCTCCCGTGACTGGCTCGCCGGCACGTTCGGATCGAGATCTCCCGTGATGCACAGCAGAGGTGTTGTGATGCGATCCGCCCGCAGCACGGCCGAGTGCTCGAGGTACCGTTCGGGATACTCCCACAGCGTGCCGCCGATCCGATCCTGGCTCTTCTCGGGCGCATGCGTATTGCGTACGCCAAGCCGCGGGCTGTCGGTGTAGAAGCTGATCATGTTGACCTTGCCGGACACGTTGATTGCCGCCTTGAACCGGTCGGTCTGGGTCAGGAGCAGCGCGGTGGCGTAACCGCCGTAACTGGTGCCGTGAACGCCCAGACGGGCAGGGTCTGCAATCCCCATGTCGATGAGCCGGTTGGCTGCCGACGTCACGCCCTTCACCCAGGCTTCTCCGGGACGCCCCACGACGAGATTCACCGACGGGTGGAACACCGCATAGCCATGATTGGCGAGAAACGCGGCCCGGCCGTTGAACCCGTTGTCGAAAAACGTCTCGTAGATTTCGAAGACAGTCGGATAGGTGGTGCCTTTCTCGTACCCGACCGGGTAACGCAGCACGCCATGGAGCAGCTTGCCGTCGCTGTCCCGGTACGAGACGAGTTCCGATCGCGGAAGCGTCTTCTGCGCCATCCATGGGTTCAGACCGGTCAACTGCTTCAGCGAGGCCAGCGCGGCATCACCCGAGAACAGTTCCGCCGGACGATCGCCGTCGCTGATCGACACCACCCACCGATCGCCGTTCCGCGACTGCCGGAACCCTGCATACACGCGCGTGTCTTTCACGAGCGGCGTGATGGTCTTCGTGGCCACGTCGAGACGGACGAGGCCGCGTTCCCATCGTGTCCGTTCCGACCACGTCACGTAGATGGACCCGCCGGCCGGGTCCCACCCGATCGCCTCCCGGCGCGGGTTCTTCTCGTCGTCCGCATCGAGCGTGAGCACCTGGTCGCGGGCACCCGTCGCGACGTTGACCACGTACCAGCCCTTCTTGCTGGTGATGAGCAGTTTCGCCGCGTCGCGGCTGAACGGGCCGACGCTGAAGCTCTCCTTCTCGTCGTCTTTGGCTGCAACCGCCCCGGATGCTGCGGGCTTCTCGGCGGCCTTCTCCTCGGCCTTGGCTTCGGGCGCCGGCGTCAGGCTCCGGGGCTTGGCATCGTCCACGCCCTGAACGAATACTTCACCCTTCTTTGCGTACGCGAACGTCCGCCCGTCGTCCGACCACCGCAAGGTCAGGCCCTTCAGGTCCTTCGCGTCGACGAGGGTCCGGGGTTCGCCACCGCCGGCCGGCACGATCCGCAGCGCGTTGTCGGTGCCGCCGATCGTGTCGTAGTCGGTCTTGCCGGTGAGGTCTTCCTGGAAGGTGATGAACGACCCGTCACGCGCCATCTGGTACGACGACACTTTGCGCTCGGGAAGCACCGTCCGCACGGCGCCCGTTGCGATATCCACCAGCGCGAGCGCCCGCTGCCGGCTGGTACGGCCGAGTTCGTCCCATTCGAGGAACGGGTCTTTCGCGCGGTGCACGATGATCGGGCCTTCAGTCAGGGCCTGGAAGCGGGCGCGGGCTTCGGCGTCCCGCGCCGCCGATCGCACCGAGACGAGGACCGACCGGCTGTCGGGCGACCAGGCGAGGCCGCTGTTCACGGTGATGCCCGCGTCGCCAGCCACTGGCACCGGCCTCAGCGCCGCCCGGGTGGCGTCCCAGATGTGCAGCGAGACGCCGGCCCCGGCCCCCTGGGCTGGCTCCCTGTGAACAAGCAGGGCGAGTTGGCGGCTATCGGGCGCCCAGGCCGCCTGGCGGATGTGCACGAGGCCGTCGAGCGGCAACTGCGTGGCGCCTGTCTGCGTGTCGATCACGTGCAACCGGACGGCCACGGGCGCCACGTAGGTCGGGTCGCCGTACCGGCGATGGTCGGTGGTCGCATTATCGATGGTGCGCCGTGTCGTTCCCGCGACGAACCGCCCGTCATCACTGAGGTCCAGTACCGAGAACGTGGTCACCTTGAGCAGGTCTTCAGCCGTCAGCGTCGCCGGCGACTGGACCGCCGGGGCTGGCGCCGGCTGCTGGGCCGCACCGACCGCCAGCGAAGCAAGGACGACGACGAGAGACACGGGCAACAGGCGGCGCATGGGCAACTCCTTCGGACCGGTTTCGATTCTCTCAGACCAGCTTCTTTAGCGAGTCGAGGATAGCCGTGACCTCGCCGTCGTGGTTGCAGACATGGAACGAGACGCGGACGGAGTTCAGTCCGCCTTCGGACACCGTGCGGACGCGGATGTGGTCCTTTGTCAGGTGATCGCTGACTTCCTTCAGCGTGCGCGTGCGCAGGCGGAAGCCGATCATCGGCGTCCGGTACGCCTCTTCGTCCGGTGACACCATCTCGACGCCGGGCAACGCGCGGACACCCTCGTAGAACCGCTCGGCGAGGGCGTGGTTGTGCCGCCAGATCCGATCGAGGCCGATGGTTTCGACGAACGACGCGGCGGTGCCGAGGGCGAAGAACAACGCTTCGTTCTGGGTGCCGAATTCGAACCGGCGTGCGTTCGGATGGAACACGAGTTCGTCGCGCGCCACGCTGAACCGCTCGTAGGATCCCATGCCGACCGTGGATGGCCGGAGCACGTCCAGCATGCCGGGCCGCACCCAGAGAATGCCCGTGCGCTTGGGACCCATGATCCACTTGTGCGTGCTGCAGACGTAGAAGTCCGCGCCGCACGCGTTGATGTCGAAGGGGACGCAGACGGGAGCCTGGGCACCGTCGAGGGCGAACCAGATGCCCTTCGCGCGGGCGAGGGCCGCCATCTCGGCGACAGGAAAACACTGCCCCGTGGTGCACGTCACGTGACTGATGAAGATCAGTCGCGTCCGGCCCGTGATGAGTTGCGCGAGGCGATCCACGTTACCCGCGCCGCTGCGCGCGTCCGGCTCGAAGGTGCGGATGACAATCCCGTCGCGCTGCCGCCGGTGGAGCAACGACGTGTACAACGCCGCGTGCTCGTGCGTGGACGTGATGACTTCATCGCCGCTCTTCAGCGCCAGGCCGTTGACGACGAGATTGATGCCTTCGGTCGCTGTTGAAATCAGCGCGAGGTCGTCGGGCCGGCACGACGGGCCCAGCAGCCGGGCGAGGCGCACCTTGGTGTCGTGCCACCGGCGCTGATCGTGGCCGGCGCTGGGCGCGAGTTCTTCCTCCCGCAGTGCGTCGGCAAGGGTGTTCAGGACCGGCAGCGGGCAGGCGCCGAGCCCGCCGGAATTGAGGAACGTCCACGCGGGATCCAGGACGAACTGCGCCCGGATCATCCGGAAGAACGCGTCGTCATCAGCCGGCATGGCCTGAACCGGCCAGGCCCTCGTGGCCCGTTCGGCCGCGGCGGCCGCGCGCAGCCAGTCCGGCCACGCCAGCCCTGCCGCACCACCCGCCAGCCCCGCCGCCATCCGCAGAAACGTCTTCCGATCCATCGTGTGCTCCAGCAGGGGCAGGAGGATTTCGACTATCGGCTCAGTGTCGGCGCGCCGCCGGGCCGGCCGGTGCGGTCTCCGAGGTCAGGAAGTACTGCCCGTATCGCGTCAGCCATCCCTGCACCTTCGATTCGGTGCCAGGAAAGATGTTCGAGTTGTAGGATGCGGGCGTGCGGGAGCCCGGATCCCCGTACGAGTCGGGCCCGATCGCACCCACGTATCGAACGGTGTCCTGAAAACCCGCACGGGCATAGTCCCGGAACGACCCGTCGCCGGTTACCGTGTACAGGTAACCCGCAGCGTTCACCACCATGATGACGTAGGGCAACTGCCCGTCGGCCGGGTTCGGCGCGCGCGTGTCGACCCAGTACGGAATCTGGCGGGGCCGGTACCCGCCCTGGCCGTCAGTGTCGCCGCCGTACGTCGTTGCCATCAGCCAGCGCGTCATACGCGTGAGCAGACCGAGCAGCTCGTCCGCGCGTCCGTTGTCCCGGCCCGTGAACACCTCGTCATGCACCTTGGCGAGCGGCTCGAGCACGTACGCGTGCATGATCGTCTGCGTCAGATGGCCGCCTTCGTCATCATCGCTGATGACGAAGCCCGCGTGGCCGGCCGCCGCTTCGCGCGCCAGGACCGTCTGCAGCACGTCCTGCATCACGATGCGCAGGGGTTTGGGCCCGTATTGGCTGGTGTCGAGGGTGGCCTCGGGGTCGATCCGCCAGCGGTTCACCAGGTTCTCGAGCAACCACCCCTGAACCCGGATTTCGGACGTGTCGATGACACCTTCCCCGTTGAACGACTCGTACACATACTGGCGGACACCCTCCTGAATCTCGTCAAAGGCATCCTTGCCGCGGCGATCGCCCGTCAGCAGCCATTGCAGCGCGTACCCCTGGCTCCAGGTGTGGCTAGGCCGACCCGGGCCGAAGCAGTTGTCCGGATTGTCGTGCGAGGGGCGATCTTCCCAGTTCTTCTGGTCGTTGAAGGCCGCGCCATCACGTTCCGTGTGGTAGATGTCGAAGTCGATCTCGTGGCGCAGGAGCACCCGCGCCGCGTCGGCAAACGCCAGCCTGCCGGTGCGCATGAACTGGAGGTACATGCCGTACCCCCAGTCGTAGTGATTGCCCGACAACGTTCCGCAGCCATTGCCGTCCCAGCGCAAGTCGCCGTAGTCCTGCCAGGAGTCGAGATCCCGGGCGAGGTGCGCCCAGAGTGTCATGCCGGTCAGGCCCGGCGGGTCTTCGACCACGGTCCGATCCACTTTCGCACGCTGCAGGCGTTCGTACCGATCGAAGTCGGGCTGCCGGTCATCGTGCAGACCTGCCACGGGCGGCGCGACACGCCCCCAACCCCGCGTCGACGCGTAGTACGCCGGCGGCGCGACCGCAAGCGGACGGGGCGGCGCGTCACCGTCGACGAGGCGGCCGTCGTCATTGAAGCGGGTCCTGCGCACGACCGGGTCGCGCCCCGACGGGACATCAAGTTCCCACGTCTTCTCGATGCCGCTGCCAACGTGGTACTCCGCGCCCTCCGGCAGGAGAACCGCAGGTCCGAAGTTCGCCTCTCTGAGGATGACGTCGTCACGGCGCGGATCGCCTTCGCCGGCGGTGCTCCAGCCGAAGGAGTTGTTGTTCCGATAGGTCAGGAACACGCGCACGTCGCCCGTGCCGCGGTTGAACACGAGCCGGGCCCGAAACCGGACCCACTCGTTCTCGTGCACCCGGCTGCCATCGCGCCAGTCGCCATCGATGCGCACGACCACCTTCAACGGGCCCTGCTCCTCGATGACCCAGCTGCCGGGGGTGGCCCGGAAGGTGTGTTCGCCGGAGCGCACGTGAAACCGGTGCCCCGCCAGCTGGAACTCGGACTTGGCGAAGACAAACGTCCGAGCCTGCGTATCGACCGTCAGCGTTCCGGGATCATCCCTGACCACGATGCCCTGCGTGGCATGCGGCGCCGTCCCCGTTCTCAGCGTGACGGTCCGGTCGCCCTCCGGCGGGAGGTCGAGTTGGAAGTCCACAAGCACCCAGCGGACGCTCTTGTCAGGCCACCTGGCCGTGACGAGGAACTGCGCGGGAATCTCGCGGCCGTCCTGTTCGAGCCGCAGGAGCGCGGGGTCCGTCACGCGCCCTTCGGCAAACGGGACGCCAGACGTGATGGGCTCGGCCGTTCTGGCACCGGCGTCGCGGTTGGTGACGGTCAGAACCACCTCGACGGGATCTGAAACCTGGACAGGAGGGGTACCGGCCGCGCGCGGCATCGCGGCAGCCCCCACGAACCATGCGGCAAGCACGGCCGTCGCGGCAGCGCCCGCAGATATCATCGCCCGGTTCATCTCGTGCCTCCCTAGGGGCCAGACGGCGTACGCGCCAGTATACGCCCGCCGCTCCGGGGACGACCGTCGAACCCGGCCTGATTCCGCGGCATCGGAGATGGCCCGACTACGTGACGAGGGAGCGTCCCGCGCCCACGTCGCCGTAGTCCTGTTCTCGGGCAATGCGGACGAGTTCGGTCATGACGGCATCGATCTCGCCCGTCGTGTTGTAGAAATGCGGCGAAATCCGGATGCCCACGCCGGGCCGGTAGTCCACGACGTAGTCGCGGGCCTTCAACGCCCGCGACACCTGGAGCGCGTCCGGCACGTCGACGGCGACCGTGCCGGCCAGGCGCTCCGGATCCCGCGCCGCCACGCTGCGGAGGCCGTGTTCGTCCACGTGCGCAAGCAGGCGCCGCGTCATGGCGACCGATGCGGCGCGGATGGCCTCGACACCGACCTGCCCAATGATCTCCAGGCCCGGGAGCGCCGCGTAGTACGCCGGGATCGCCGGCGTGCCGTTCATCAGCCCCATCCCGTCTCCGCGCAGTTCGTCATCGTCGATGTCGAACGCAAACGGGCGCTGGTGTGCCACCCAGCCGGTGAACGCCGGGCGCGCACGTTCGCGCACCCACGGCGCCGTGTAGAGGAAGGCGTTGCCCGGCCCGCCGCATAGCCACTTGAGGCAGCCGCCCACGAAGAAGTCCACGCCCAGCGCCGCGACGTCCACCGGAATGATGCCCGCCGACTGGTAGCCGTCCAGGATCACGACCGCGCCCACGGCGCGAGCCCGCTCGATGACCGGCCGCGGATCGACGATATACGAGCTGCGAAACAGCACGTGCGAAAACGCGACGACGGCCGTGCGGTCATCGATGGCCGCAGCCAGCCGCTCGCCCGGGACGGACAGGTCGTCGAGCGCCGGCACGATCTCGAGGTCGAAGCCGGCCGCCTGCTGCGCACGATACAGGTAGACCATGGACGGAAAGTCCATGGACGTACACACGATCTTGCGCCGGGGCCCGGACGGCCGGATGCACGACAGGGCAACGGCCTCGGCCGTCGTCACGTTCTCGTGCATGCTGACCGAACCGGCGGGCGCGCCGATGAGTGCTCCGATGCGCGCGCCGACCTCGCCAGCCAGCTCCCACCAGCGTTCTTCCCACGCCCGTACGCCCCTGGTTGCCCACGTCTCGGCGTACGCCGCGAGGGACGCCGCGGCGCCGCGCGGCATGGCCCCGAGTGAATTGCTGATCATGTAGACCGAGCGCGAGAGAATGGGAAACTCGTCGCGCCATCGTGACAGATCGTTCAGCATGCGTCGTCTCTCTATCTGGGCGTCACCGCGGAGCGCAGCGCCGCCAGCACCGCCGGCCACGCGATGCTGTGCGGCGTCACCAGTTCGATGTGCCCCGCCTCCGGAATCACCGTGAGCGTCACGGTGTCTCCCGCCGACGCCGCCCGCGTGTGGTGCGCCTCGGCCATCGCCAGCGGCACGACGGTGTCCCGCGCGCCATGCACCAGGAACTGCCGCACGCCCAGCGGCAGCAGTTCGGCCGGCGACGCAGCCCGGTACCGCAACGGGTACGCGGCCGGCAGGCCACCCATGAGCTGCGAGGCGGAGTCGTCGCACACGGACTGGCTGACGGCGGCCGCCAGATCGCTGATGGCGGCCAGCGCCACCACGCCGTTGAACGTCAGCGGGTTCGCCGTTGGCAAGCCACTCCCGGCGGGGACACGTCCACGTGCCGCCACCCACAGCGCCAGGTGACCTCCGGCCGAGTGCCCGGCCACGGCCGCGCGCGTCAGATCAATCGGGTACTGCCGGGCCACCTCGCGCAGATGGTCGGCGCCTCGCGCGACATCCGCCAGCGTCCCCGGCCAGCCTCCGCCCGCCTCTCCCACGCGCCGGTATTCGAGACTCCAGGTGGCGATGCCCTCCACCGCCAAAGCCGCGGTGAAGCTGTTCGTGTGCAACAGATCGTATTCAGCCATCCAGCACCCGCCGTGGATGAACACCACCACGGGATGCGGTCCCGGCCCCGCCGGCATCCGCAGATCGCCGAACTGCGACGGCTCGGGGCCGTAGGCGATGCGCCGGTCCGCCGGCGGCTGCGGCAACGCCAGCAGGTCCTTGGTCGTCATCACCTGTGCACCTGCCTCCCCATATCCCAGCATGACCAGCACGGCTCCAGCCAGCATCGTCGTCAGTCTCGGCATACGCATCCTGTCCTGCTGCCACGGCCCGCTCGAAGGGCCATTCTAGCAGGACCACGAGGGTCGGCTGCGTCGCGAGCCCGTCGCGCACCCCTCGCCCATCGACGCCAATCGTCCCGAGTTGTCGCGGGATGTCGCGGATCTTGATCCCGGGAATCCGTGCGCGTATCGTTCCACCATGAAATCATTCGTCCATCGGTTTACGCCGGCAGCGGCCGGCGCCGCCCTTCTTCTCGCCCTCTTCTGCTTTGCTGCCCCCCCTGCTGATGCCCAGAACGCCTCCGGTGGCGACTTCCAGGGCATCGTCCGCGATACGACCGGCGGAGTGCTGCCGGGCGTCACGATCGTGCTGACCAACACCGAGACCGGCGTCGAACGGAACTCCGTCACCAACGAAGTCGGCCGGTACCGGATTCCTGCCGTGCCGGCCGGTTCCTACACACTCACCGTGTCGCTCGACGGCTTTGCGACGGTCCAGCGGTCCGGCCTGTCCCTCGAGGTCGGTCAGGTGTCGACCGTGGACATCACACTGCCGACGGCAGGCGTCAGTCAGGAAGTCACCGTGACGGCAGCCGCCCCGATTGTCGAGCGAGGCCGCACACAGTCGGGAGCCGTCGTGTCCCGCACGGAGATCGAGAACCTGCCAAGCAACGGCCGGGATTTCCTGAGTTTCTCCACAGTCGTGGCCGGCGTGACGGGGCAGCAGATGAGCGGCCAGGGCAGCGGCATCAGTTTCAACGGCCAGCGCGCCCGCAGCAACAACATCTCGCTCGACGGCGTGGACGCCAACGGCGCGCTCAACGGCAATACGCGCCAGACCATCAGCCAGGAGGCCGTGCGCGAGTTCCAGGTCGTGACCAGCCAGTTTGCGCCGGAGTTCGGCCGCGCGGCAGGCGGCCTGGTCAACATCGTCTCGCGCTCGGGCACGAACGACTTCCGCGGCAACGCCTTCGTGTACATCCGCGATGAGTCCATGGACGAGCGCAATGCCTTCGTGACGGAAGGCAAGCCCGAATTCCAGCGGCAGAATTTCGGCGGGACGTTCGGCGGCCCGCTCAGGAGAAACCGGACGTTCTTTTTCGGAGCCGTTGAGCGGATGCAGCGCGACGAAAGCGGCGTCATCACCATCAGTGATGCCAACGTGGCGGCCATCAACGCCATTCTCGCCGCGCGCCCGATCCCGGGCAGCAACGTCCGATCGATTGCCAACGGCGTCTACCCCATCAAGCGGCGCGACACGCTGGCCTCCCTCAAGATCGACCACACGCTGAGTGCCAACCACACCCTCGGCCTCCGCTACACCTACGGCAAGAGCGTCGAGGAGAACGCCGGCGGCGTGAGCATCGGCGGCCTCGTCGCGGAGTCGGGCGGCGGCGGCATGGACGGCACTGACCAGTCGTTCCTTGGCTCCTGGACGCACATCATGTCCCCGTCCCTGCTTGGCGAAGCGCGCCTGCAGGTCGCCCCGCGCGAACTCACCCAATACGCCAACGACGAGATCGGCCCGCGCATCGTCATTTCGGGCGTGGCCACCTGGGGGCGGAGCACGAGCTTTCCCGTGATCCTCGACGAAACCACGACCCAGGGCAGCTACACCCTGAGCTGGCAGCGGGGTTCGCATTTCTTCAAGGGCGGCGGCGACATTGCCCACATTGCCGCCACATCGTCGTTTCCCACGAGTTTTGCCGGCAGCTTCACGTTCGGCAGCCTCGCGACGTTTACCAGCGGTTCGCCATCGACGTTCACCCAGGGGTTCGGCAATCCGCTGATCGATCTGCCTGACACGCTGTATTCCGCGTTCGTGCAGGACTCCTGGACGGTCAACGACCGACTCACGCTGGTGTACGGCCTGCGCTATGACTACGATGCGCAGCCGCAGGGCATCCCGCGTGACCGGTCGAACCCGCTCGAAGCCCCCCTCGACGACGGGATCCACCGCGACCCCAACAACCTCTCGCCGCGTGCAGGATTCACGTGGGATCCGATTGGCGGCGGGCGCACGTTGATCCGCGGCGGCGGCGGCCGCTTCTATGACAAGGTATTCCTGCTGGTGGCCCGCAACGCCCTGCTGGCGCGCCAGTCCGTGTCGCTCAGCGGCGCCAACGCACGGGCGCAGTTTGCCGCCGGCGCCTTCCCCGAAAGCGATCAACTACCGTCGGGCTTCTCGCTGACCCGACCGAGCATCAACCTGTCCGACCCGGACATGGAAATCCCGTACGTCGATCAGGTCAGCCTGGGCGTCGAACAGCAGATCGGCACGGACTGGGCTGCGGGCGTCAATCTGATCCGCAACCAGGGCTCGGCCCTGCTGGTCTCTGACAACATCAATCTCGGCGCGCCAACGGTTCTGACAGCCGCCAACGCGGCATCGCTTGGCGTGAGCAATCCCAACGCACAACAGCTCGGACGGCCGTACTACGGCTCCACGAACCGCCTGGATCCGCTCTACAACAACATCCAGATGGTGTCCTCCAGCGGGTGGTCACAATACTACGGCGCCCAGTTCACGCTGCAGAAAAGACTCTCCAACGGCTACTCCCTGCGCGTCAATTACGTCCTCTCGGAGTCGAAAGACGACGGGTCCGACTTCACGCAGGCCGAGCAGCCGAACGACCCGTACAACCGGCGCGCCGAACGTTCGTACTCGGCCGAACATCAGCGTCATCGTGTCACGCTGAGCGGAGTCTGGGAACTTCCATTCGGGCGTGAGGACACGGGCGACGGGAACCCCGTCCTGCGGGGCGTGTTCGGCGGCTGGACGATGTCATCCACGTTCACGTATCGGAGCGCCACGGCACTCAATCCCCGGGTCGGCTCCGACGTCAATGCCGACGGCAACAGCAGCACCGACCGCCCTCTGGTCAGCGGAACCATGACCGAGCGGAATTCCTATGAAGGGCCGGACTATGCAAGCCTGGACCTGCGGCTGTCCAAACGGTTCAGGTTCGACAGCCGGCGGGCGCTGCTCCTGCAGTTCGAGGCGTTCAACGTGCTGAACCGCACGAACTACAGCGGCGTGAACATGACGTGGGGCACCACTGCCGATCCGCGCGATACCTTCGGCACCTACACGTCTGCCAATGCGCCGCGCCAGCGGGGTCGGGACGCTTTTAGTACCGGCGCCCTCTGGAGCGACAGATTTGTCACGTCGGCTTCGTAACCACACCGGCCGAATCGACAATGCGGCCCTGAATGGCACCGTCCCCTTCCGTCTCGCGGCAGATCAACTCCGAAGCGTTCGACCAGGCAGGCGGTTCACTCCGCAATTACAATTCTGTTATTTCCAGCCGGCCCGGCTGGAAATCCGCCCCGACCCCTTGTGTTGGGGCAACCGGGTGAAAAATCCGTCCCGACCCCCTCCGTCCCCCGACGGGGCGGCGCGGCGCTGCTACAATAGGGGCTTACCCACACAATACGCGTCAGGTGCTGAGAGTCCGGCATCACCATGCGGACCGCTGGTGCCCCGTCGCAGGAGGATTACCCCGATGTTCAAGAAACTCGCGCTGCTCACTGCTGCCGCCGCACTCGTGTGCGCGGCCGTCGCTCCCCTCGCCGCCCAGGCTCCGGCTCAGGCTCCGGCCAGCCCTCCCGCCAAGGTCACGGCCAAAATTGGCGCGGCCACGGTCACGATTGACTACGCCCAGCCCTCGATGCGCGGCCGGACAATCATGGGCGGCCTCGTGCCGTTCGGCAAAGTGTGGCGGACCGGTGCGAACAAGGCCACGCACCTGACCACGGACGCCGCCATCACCATCGGCACGCTGGCGGTGCCGGCCGGCACCTACACGGTGTACACGGTGCCCGGCGAAAAGGCCTGGACACTCATCATCAACAAGCAGACCGGCCAGTGGGGCACGCAGTACGACCAGGCGCAGGACTTCGGCCGCGTCGAGATGACGGTCGAACCGGTGCAGGCGGCCGTGGAGAAGTTCACGATCGCGGTCAACGCCGCCGGCGCGAAGGGCACGATCACGATGGAATGGGAGAACACCCGCGCGTCGGTCGCCATCGAAGCGAAGTAACAACACCCGCCGGCGCCGTGTCCGCTCCCGCAGCGGCACGGCGCCGTCCGATGCGCCGGCACGACGCGCGGCTCCCCGTTTACCGCGGTCCGGCGGGCAGGTGCTCCAGCAGGTACCGGGCCACCAGCCGGCGGACGTGAAGCGTGGTCCCCGGCCCTTCCGATATCCCGTGGCTCCGGTTCGGGTACACCATCACGTCGAACGTCTTGCCCAGCTCCACCAGACGATTGATCAGAAGCTCGACGCCCTGGTAATGCACGTTGTCATCGCCGGTCCCGTGGACGACCAGGAGGCGGCCCCGCAGTCCCTCCGCGAAACTGATCGGCGACCCGCGCCGGTACCCCTCGGCGTTCGCGTCGGGAAGCCCCATGTACCGCTCCTGATAAATCGTGTCGTATAGGCGCTGGTCAGGCACCGGCGCGACGGAAATCCCCACGGCGAACACATCCGGATATCGGAACATGGCGTTCAGCGTGTTCGACCCGCCGCCGCTCCAGCCCCAGATGCCCACCCGCGAACGATCGATATAGGAACGTTGCGCGGCAAGCGCCTGCACGGCCGCAGCCTGTTCCTTTGAGGACAACTCGCCGACTGTGCCGTACACCACCTTGCGCCAGGCCGCGCCTTTCGGCGCCGGCGTCCCGCGGTTGTCGAACGACGCCACGATGTAGCCCTGATCGGCGATGGCGCGGTGGAACAGCGTGCCGGTTCCGCCCCAGCGGTCGTTCACCGTCGTGCTGGCCGGCTCGCCGTACACGTGCACGAAGAGCGGGTACTTCTTCGACGGGTCGAACATCCGCGGCAGCAGCACGTAGCCGTCCACGGTCACGCCGCCTCCCACGTCCAGCCGGACATATTCGACGGGCGGCACCACCAGCGGTGCGACGCGTGCGGCCAGGGCAGCGTTGTCGACAATCGTCCGCAGTGAGCGGTGTTCCGGCAGGCTGACGATATCGACGCGCGGGGGCATGTCGAAACGCGACCACGTGTGGACGGCCCACCGGCCGTCGGGAGCGATGTTGTAGCTGTGGGACCCGGGCTGATCCGCCGGGGTCAGGCGCATCGGGCGGCTCGCGGCAGTCAGCGGGGATGCATACAGGTACCGTTGCGTCGCGTTCTCGGGCGACGCGATGACGTAGAGCCGATCGCCCGAGGCGTCTACCGCGGCAACCTCGAGAACGTCGGCCGGGAAGTCCGTGAGGTTGCGGGCACGTCCGTCCGCGCGAGAGACCGCGTACACGTGCCGCCATCCGTTGCGTTCGCTGACCCACGTAAACTCCTGGCCCCCGGAAATCGCCTCGACCGGCTCGGCCGTATCCACCCAGGCATCCGACTGATCGCGGAACAGGCGCCGCACCTGCCCGGTGGTTGCGTCGGCGAGCAACAGATCGTTGCGGTTCTGAAGCCGGTTCATGTGCTGCAGTACAAGGGTCTCGACGTCAGCCCACGCCATCCAGGGGATGTAATGCTGCCGCAGGTCCCCCTCGGTCCGGACCCAGGTCGTGCGGCCCGCCCCGAGGTCGGCAACCCCGACGCGCACAGCCGAATTGGTGGTCCCGGGCTTGGGGTACGCGAAGACCGTCGTCCTCGGATAGAGCGTGTCCGTGTTGTTGATCAGGGTGAACCGCTCGACGCCGGTGGTGTCAAACTGCCAGTAGGCAATGAACCGCCCGTCCGGGCTCCAGCGAAACCCGTCGCGGATCGAGAACTCCTCTTCGTTCACCCAGTCCGACGTGCCGTTGATCACCTCGCCGCCGCCATCAGTCGTGATCGCCCGGATGCCGCCGCCGGCCACGTCTTCGACGTAGAGGTTCTGTGCCCGCACATACGCGACATGGCGGCCGTCAGGCGAGAACTTGGCGAACATCAGCGACGCCTCCGGCGCGTCCCCGCCAAGTTTCGTCAACGCGCCGCTGGAGCGGTCGAGCACCCAGTAGTCGCCGCGGGTGTTCTGTCGCCACACCCGGCGGGTGTTTGTGAACACCAGGAGTTTCGTGCGGTCCGCCGACCAGGCGTAATCGGCAATGGACAGCGCCTCTCCGCGGCCCGGGGGAACCAGCGTGCTGGCGGGCACCAGGATCTCGCGAGTGCCGGTCGCGGTGTCGAAGGCCAGAATGTCCCGCGACGCGCCGCGGGCAATCGACGTATAACGCCGGCCCCCGTCGAGCCAGGCCATCGGGCCCATGGACTCGGCCGGGTATTCGTTACGTTCGAACATCGCGCGCAGCCGATCATCCAGTTCGGGCGGCAGCCCTACTGGCGCGGCACTGACGCCCGACGGCGCGGGTGACGCCTGCCGGGTGTGGGCAACCGGCGCTGAAACCAGGAGCGCCGCGGCGAGGAGCAGGACGAACACACGATGCACAAGGACCTCCAGCGAAACCGGTTTGGGCAAGTATATCCAGATCGCGTGCGGGCCACGGACCGCAGCCGGGCGGGCGTAGAATGGCCCGAACGTCGGCGGCAGGCGGCTGGCCGTCATGAGAGCCGGGATCGACGCGCACGGGAGAACGAACATGCTTGGCATCGTGACCATCGGCCAGACGCCGCGCCCTGACATCGAACGTGCGTGCCGCCCCTACGCCGGCGGGGCGGCGATCCGCACCGTCGGCGCGCTGGACGGCCTGACGCGTGAGGAGATCCGGAGTCTCGAAAGCCGGGACGCGCCGTATCCGCTGCTGGTCCGGCTGGCTGATGAGACGACCGCCGAAGTGCCGCTTCAGGCGCTTGTGCCGCGCGTCACGGCCTGCGCGGCCGACCTCTCCGCCGGGGGCGCGCGACTCGTCGTCATCTGGTGCGCGGGTGATTTTCCCGACATCGTGTGCCCCGTGCCCGTCCTGCGGCCGGGCCGGCTGGTTCCCGCGTGTGCGGCCGAGGTGATGCAGACACGGAACATCGGTGTCGTGACGCCCGTACCAGGGCAGATGGAGGCGGCACGCGCCAAGTGGCAGACCGACGGGTTCACGGCAACCGTCACCTGGGCCGCCCCCGGACACGCCGACGACCTCGCGCGCGCAGGCAGGGAACTGGCTGCCGTGGCCATCGAACTCGTCGTCCTCGATTGTATGGGGCACGGTGAGGACTCGCGCCGTGAACTCGCTCGCGTATCCGGCCATCCCGTGATCTCGGCCCAGTCCGTCACCGCGCGGGTGGCCGGAGCGCTGATCGCGCACCGGTTTGGTTAGGTACGACACCTGCGTGGGGGGGGGGGGGGGGCCGCCCCCGCCCCCCCCCCCCCCGCCCCCCGCCCCCCCCCCGCGCCCCCCCCCGCCCCGACCACCGGCCGGCGGCCCCCGGACGCCACGAGGGCAGACGCCGTTCCCGGCGTGCGAGCCACGAACCGGCCGCGCCCGGGCTGGCCCATCACCTGCCCCTCGTGCCACACGACCTCACCACGGGCGATCGTCGTCACGGGCCAGCCTGTCACGGCGCGCCCCTCGAACGGCGAGTCGTCCATCGCGTCATGCAGGTCCGCCTGCGCCACGACACGCTCGAGGCCGGGGTCCCAGATCGCCAGGTCGGCGTCACTGCCCGGTGCAATCGTGCCCTTGCGCGGGTAGAGTCCGTAGATCCGTGCCGGGTTTGTCGCGGTCAGCGCCGCGAACTGCGCGAGGGTGATCCGCCCGGTCCGGACGCCGGCCGAATACACCAGCGGCATCCGCAGTTCGAGGCCAGGCATCCCGCTGGGAATCTTCGTGAACGGCGCACGGTCACCGTGCACCATCTTCCCCTGGGGATCGCGCAGGCGGTACGGCGCGTGGTCCGATGCCACGAGGTCCAGTTGACCGTCGGCCAGCGCGCGCCACAACACGTCCTGATCGTCGCGGCTTCGCACAGGCGGGCTGCAGATGAACCGCGCTATGTCGAACCCGGGCAGGTCCATATCGGCCGCCGTCAGCACCAGATACTGCGGGCAGGTTTCGGCCCACACGCGGGCCCCGCGCGCGCGTGCGGCCGCGATGGGTGCCAGCGCCTCGCGGCACGAGACATGGACGATGAACACGTCGGCGCCGGCCAGTTCGGCCAGGGCGATGGCACGGTTCGTCGCCTCGCCTTCCGCCGCCGCCGGTCGCGACACCGGGTGGTAACGCGGCTCGGTCAGTCCCTCTGCCAGCAGGCGCTCGGTGGCCCACGCCACGGCATCGCTGTTCTCGGCGTGCACCATCACGATAGCGCCTGCCCGCCGGGCCGCGTCGAAGACGGCGAGCATCTGCCGGTCGGTGACCTTCAGCGCGTCGTAGGTCATGTAGACCTTCAGCGACGGGCAGCCGCCGGCGACGAGGCCCGGGAGTTGGTCCTCCAGCACGACGGGCGTCGGATCTGACACGATCAGATGGAACCCATAGTCGACAAACGCCCGCGCCCGGGCGCGTTCGTGGTACGCCTCGACGACGGCGCGCAGCGATTGCCCCCGGTGCTGAGCGGCGAAGGGGATGATCGTCGTCGTGCCGCCGCAGGCCGCCGACACGCCGGCCGTGAAGAAGTCGTCGGCTGTCATCAATCCGCTCGACGACTTCTGATCGACATGACAGTGCGCGTCGACGCCACCCGGCAGCACCAGGCGTCCCGTGGCATCGATCTCGCGCGTCCCAGGCCCCAGGCGGCGGCCAAGAGCCGTAATGACCCCGCCGGCGATGCCGACGTCGGCGCATTCGGTGCCGGTCTCGGTGGCGACGGTTCCTCCGCGTACGACCAGATCGAACATCTCAGCGTCCTCCGAGGCGGCGCTCCAGCCGCCCGATCAACGCGTCAATTTCGGCCGCGTCGGCCGGCCGCAGGCGGGGCCCCGGCGCACGCGTGGCGGCGCTGCGGATCGCGCCGCGTCGCCGCAGGATCTCTTTGCGCACAGCCAGGCCGTATCCGGGCTGCTGCTCGTAGACGACGAGCGGCAGGTAGGCATCAAACAGATCCTCGGCGCCGTCACGGTCTCCGGCGACGAACCGCTCGTACACCTGCACCAGCATGTCGGGGAACGCGAACCCCGTCATCGCGCCATCCGCGCCACGCGCCAGGAACTGCGGGAAGTAGAGGCCGCCATTCCCGGCCACGACGCTGACGCGGCGCAGCCGATCCCGTTCGCTGTCGGCGCGGATACGCGTCAGTTTGTCGAGTCCGGGGCAGTCTTCGAGCTTGAGCATCACCATTGTGGCAAACGCCCGCACCATGCGCAGGAACACCGTGGACGACAGGAAAACATTGGTCGTCGGCGGGTAGTCCTGGTAGATGACCGGAACATCCGGGCCAAGCGCGTCGACGACGCCCCGGAAGTAGTCGAAGATCTGGTCGTCGGTCCGGAGACCGGTCGGCGGTGCCACCAGCACCCCCGCCGCGCCCGCCCCCATGACACGCCGCGTCAGTTCGGCCATGGGCGCCAGGCCGCCGGCGCTCACCCCCACCACCACCGGCACGCGGCCGTCCACGCGCCGGATCGCGCGCACCGCGAAGGACGACGCTTCGTCCAGCGTGAGCTTCTGCGCCTCGCCCATCATGCCGAGCAGCGTCAGGCCGTGCACGCCACACTGCAGGTAGAAATCCGTCAGACGGTCGGCGCTCTCCCAGTCGATCTCCCCGTTGTCCGTGAACGGTGTCGCGGAGATCGGAAACACGCCGCGGGTGTGCTCATCGAGACGTGGCATACGGCAGGCCCTCCGTCACTTGCCGAGCGCGCGTCGCAGCGCCGCGTTCTGGGGATGGTCAAGAAACGTCTCGAACTCGAGGAAGTACCCTTCGGGGTCGTAGGCGACGAAGCCGCGGGTGGGATGGCGGGTGGCGTTGCTCACGGGACCGCGCATCTTGACGCCCCTGGACACCAGGTACTCGTACCACTGGTCGATCTGCTCCGTCACGAACGATACGGTGACGGCTTTGGCCTCGGCCGCCCGGTGCAGCCCCTGGGCCTCGTCCACCAAGCCGATGAACGAGGTGGGCGACACCTGGTAGATCTTGGCGAATCCCTGATCCACAGCGAGCGTGAGGCCGAGGATGTCTTCGTAGAAGCGCTGCGCGGCGGGCAGGTCCCGGTAGTACAGGAACACGATATTCGCCTGCACGCCGAGCGCGGGCGGGCGGCCCGGCAGCGCAGGCTGGCCCGAGGCCGAAGCAGTCATGACGAGTCCTCCGACGATGATGGCGAACAGCACACGGCGCATAGTGGTCTCCTCGTGCGATCGGGGCAGAGGATATCACGACGCGCCGCCGCCGGCCCGAAGGCGGGAGCGGGATGAACGCGGTGTCTGAGAGCGACGAAGGCCGGGGCAGATTCAGCTGAATCCGTCCCGGCCAGGTGAGATGGCTGGCTCCGGCCTAGACGCGCGCGCCCGTCGTCGGATGCTGCACGGAGTACTCCTTGCCCGAGCCGGAGAAGTAGTCGGCCGTAATCTTCTTCACGACGCCGAACAGCAGGAACAGGCCCACCAGGTTCGGGAATGCCATGAACCCGTTGAGCAGCGTGCCGATGGCCCACACCAGGGGCACGGACACCACGGAGCCGACCATGATGAGCAGCGTGAAAACGACGCGGTAGACCTTCGTGTAGGCCGACCCGAAGATGTACTCGAAGCACTTCTCACCGTAGTAACACCACCCGATGAGCGTGGAGAACCCGAACAGGAACGAGCAGATGGCCACGATAATCGTGGCGAACGGAATCGTCTGGCTCATCGCCGCTGCCGTCAGGTCGCCGCTGGCCTGCTGATACGCCGGGTCCGTCCACATGCCGGAGGACAGGATGACGAACGCGGTCATCGAACACACGAAGATGGTGTCGATGAACACTTCGAACACCCCGACCACGCCCTGCTCGGCCGGGTGTTTGACGTCCGCGATGCCGTGGGCGATGGGCGCGCTGCCCAGGCCGGCTTCGTTCGACAACACGCCGCGGCTCACGCCCGCCGCGATGGACTGGGCCACGGTCGCCCCGACGAAGCCGCCGGCGGCTGCCGTGGGCGTAAACGCCTCGGTGAAGATCAGGGCGAACACGTGGGGCAGGTGGCTGGCATTCAGCACGACGTAGGCAAGGGCCGCCGTCACGTAGAGCACAATCATGGCCGGCACCATCTTCTCGGCCACGTGGGCAATACGCTTGATGCCGCCCAAGAGCACCAGGCCGACGGCAATCGTGATGAGCACGCCGGGAATCCAGGTGCTGATGGTGGTGCCCGTCGTCACCCGCACGGCTTCCACGAACGTGCGGGCCACGGTATTCGACTGCGCCATGTTGCCGGTGCCCAGGAGGGCGGCGGCGATGCCGAAGAAGGCGAACAGCCACGCCAGTGTCTTGCCGAGGCTGCTGCCGCCCAGCCCGCGGGTGATGTAGTACATCGGCCCGCTCGCCAGTTCGCCATTCTCGCGCGTCACGCGGTAATGCACGCCCAGTACGGCTTCGGCGTACTTCGTGGCCATGCCCACCGTGGCGCACACCCACATCCAGAACACGGCGCCGGGACCGCCGATCAGGATCGCGGTGGCGACGCCGCCGATATTGCCGTTGCCGACGGTTGACGCCAGCGCTGTCGACAGCGCCTGAAAGGGCGTGATGGTCTTGCTGCCGGCCGCGTCCTTCTTGAACGCGCCTTTCATCACCATGCGCAGGGCCAGCGGGAACCGCCGGATCTGAACGAAGCCCGTCGCGATGGTGAGCAGGGTGCCGACGATGAGCAGCACGAGCGGCATGGCGAACGGTTGCCAGACCTGGCTGTCGAGAGAGGTGATCCACTCAGTCAGTTGCGTCAAGTTCATCGGGGTTCCTCATGGCAGGAAGGCATTACGCAAGTGCGTCTCAGGATGATATGGGCAGAGGGCGTTTCACTCAAGGCGTAACGGAAGGCGGCCCCCCGGGCCGGGCATCAGGTACAATGGGCGGTTGTGATTGCTGTCCAGAACGTGTCCATGCGGTTCGGCTCCAAGATTCTCTTCGAGGACGTCTCCACGACGTTCTCGCCGGGGCGCCGCTACGGCCTCACCGGGCCCAACGGATCGGGGAAGTCGACGTTCATGAAGCTGCTGGCGGGCGACCAGCCGCCGCAGAAGGGCACGGTCGTGCGGCCCGAGAAACTGGGCGTGCTGCGCCAGGACCACTTCGCGTACGACGCCTTCACCGTGGCTGACACGGTCATCATGGGAAACACGCGGCTCTGGAATGCCCTCCAGGAACGTGAGGCGCTCTACACGCAGACAACCGACCTGACGGATGCCGATGGCATGCGCCTCGGCGAACTCGAGGGCATCGTGGGCCAGGAGGACGGCTACGAGGCCGAGGCGAACGCTGCCGTCCTGCTGCAGGGGCTGGACATCCCCAACGCGTTGCACGGGCGGAAGATGGCCGAACTGCAGGGCGGGCAGAAGGTGCGCGTGCTGCTGGCCCAGGCGCTGTTCGGCCGCCCCGCCGCGCTGCTCCTCGACGAGCCGACCAACCACCTCGACCTCGACTCGATCCACTGGCTGCGCGACTTCCTGACCCGCTACGACGGCACGCTCATCGTCGTCTCGCACGACCGGCACTTCCTCAACTCGGTGTGCACCCACGTCGCCGACATCGACTACGAGACGATTATCACCTACACCGGCGGCTACGACGACATGGTGCTCGCCAAGACGCAGGTGCGGGCGCGCATCGAAGCCGAGAACGTGCAGCGCGAGAAGAAGATTGAGCAATTGCGCGACTTCATCGCGCGGTTCTCGGCCGGCACCCGGGCCAGCCAGGTGACGTCGCGCAAGAAAGAAGTCGAGCGCCTGCAGACCACGGAGCTGGCGCGATCGAACATCCGGCGCCCGTTCATCAAGTTCCAGATGAACCGCCCCTCGGGGCGCGTCGCCCTGGAGTTCGAGGGCGTCACGAAGACGCACGGCGGCGCGGCCGCCGTGGACGGCTTCAGCGCGATCGTGGGGCGTGGCGAGAAGATCGTGCTCGCGGGCCGCAACGGCGTCGGCAAGACGACCTTGCTGAAAGCGCTGCTCTCGGACGCCCCGGGTCTGCCGCCGTCGCCGGGCGACATCGATGCCGGGACGATTCGATGGGGACACGAAGTCTCGGTGGGGTACTTCCCGCAGGACTCGACGGGCCTGATCCGGAAAGGCATGACCGCCGTCGACTGGCTGCACCAGTGGGATCCCGACGCCCACCGCCAGGACATTCACGGCCTGCTCGGCCAGATGTTGTTCAGCGGCGAAGAGGGGTACAAGCCCACCGAGGCGTTGTCGGGCGGCGAAACCGCACGGCTGCTCTTCTGCCGCATCATGCTGCAGAAGCCGAACGTGCTCGTCTTCGACGAGCCGACGAACCACCTCGACCTGGAGTCCATCAACGCCCTGAATATCGCCCTCCAGAAGTTCGAGGGCACGGTCCTGATCGTCACGCACGACGAAGACGTGATGGACGAAGTCGGCACCCGCGTCTGGAGCTTCGCCCAGGGCAGGATCACGGACTTCAAGGGCGGGTACGAGGAGTTCGAAGCGGAAACCCGGGGCTGACTTGGCCTGAGCGGAGTCGAAGGCAGCCCCGGGGTCCCCCTTCTTATCGCTGTTCCACCGACACCGGTCCGTTCGTGGTCACCGCGCGAATGCGCGCGCCGCCCGAGCCGATCGGCGTATCGATGGCCCGCACGCGCCCGCCGGGCAAGGTCCCCTGCATGGTCACCGGGATACCAAGGCGGAACGGCCCATTCACGGTGCGAACCTCGAGCTGGGCCGAATACCCGTCGGGCACGGCCAGCGTCAACGGACCGTTCTTGGTCTCGGCATCCAGACCTTCGCCGTCCCACGACGCCCCGGTCAGCGCGATCGTCAGCGGGCCGTTGGTCGTGCGGACACGCACGTCCCCACCCAGGTCTTTCAGGGACATCGGGCCATTGGTGGTGTTCGCCCGGACCTGGCCCGTCAGGCCGGTAATCGACACCGGGCCGTTGACGGCTTCGATCTCGAGGTCCGTCTGCCGGGGCGCCGACAATACGAACGTCACCGACCACGAACGGCCGTCGCCCATTTTCGGACCATCGGCCTTGATCGTGCCGCCCGCTGCCTCGATGACGATGCGGCTGGCGATGTCACGAGCATCGGCGTCGGTGTCGGCCTGCGCCTGGATTCGGGCGCTCCCCTCGACCGTGGCCTGATCCCACCCGGTCACCTGCACGCCGCCGTTCGGCCGGGCATCCACGTGAAGGGGGCCCCCGCCCGTCAACGTGACCGGCCTCACCTCGCAGTGGCGAGCCTGCCCGTTCCCCTGCTCCCGGCACCGGGAAAGCCAGTCTGCGTCGCTCGTCTGGGCCATTGCAGCACCCCCCGACACGCACATTCCGACCGTCACCACCGCCGCCACTATCAGTCGCGTACGCATGATATTACTCTCCTTCAGCTGGACAGGGGCTAGAGGCTAGAGGCTAGAGGCTAGGGAAAGGCAGTGGATGTCCCCAAGCCCCAAGTCCCAAGCCCCAAGCCCCAAGCCCCAAGCCTCAAGCCTCAAGCCCCAACACGACCTTGGACGAGATGGAATGGCGGCGCGTTGCCTGGGAGGTGAACGATCAACCCGGTCAGTGTTCGCGGCGCTGGCTCGACATCACCGCCTGCCTGGCGCGCCGCGCGCGCTCGGCCTGATCGTCCTGCTCACGCTGGGCGCTCCCGGCGGACTGGGGGGCAGCGGCCGTCTGCGCCAGCGACACCTGGCCGTGTGTGTCTTCCTCAACCAGGCTGACCTGGCCGGCCTGATCCTCGGCGAGGGACAACTGGCCGGGGGAGGCCCCGCTGACACGGCTCTGGATTTCGGCGATCGCCTGGCGAGCCGCGCGCCGCAACTCCGCATTGAGCAGGTTCGCCGCCGACGCCTCCCGCAGCGGCACCACAGCCAGCGGCGTGCCGATGCGGCCCAATGTCTCAGCGGCTGCCACACGCACCTCGGACGAATCGTCGTCCAGCGCCGCGATGAGCGCCTGTTCGGCGCGGGCATCCCCGACGCTGCCCAGGGCGCGCGCGGCCGCCGCCGCCAGCACGCCGCGGTCCGCTTCGAGGATCTCAACGAGAACCGTCGCGGCCTCCGCCGAACCGGATGCCCCCAGGTTCTCGACACAGGCCAGGGCCGTGGCACCATGCCCGGCTTCGCGAGCCTCACGCAACCGGGTGATCGCACGGCCGGCCGGGAACGCTGCTCCGAGTGCCGCCACAGCCTTTGCCGCCACGCCGTCAGGAACACCCGCGGACGTCAACTCGAGCAGTGTTGCCTGTCCCTCCGGCCCCAGCGCCGTCGCCGCGTGCAGGCGCACCGCGGCGTTCTGGTCCGCGAGCGCCGCGACCAGGGCATCGCGCGTAGCCTGATGGCGCGGGAACTCCGTGGTCAGCGTCCGAAGGTCGGCAAGCCTGACGGCCTCGAGCGTTTCGCCACGCATGTTCGCGGCGATCTGCACCGCCACATCCTCCGGCCGCCGCAGGCGCTGGGCGATGGCCAGCAACTGCGGCAAGACCTCCGGCAGCCAGGCTTCGGTCCGATCGAAGGGCCGCGACCGGATGTCCACCCGAAGTTCACTGTCCGATACCCGGACCCGGATGTTGGAGAGCCATTTGGGCCCCGACGCTCCATCCACCCGGACCCCTTTGTCCAGGAGCACACGCAACGCCCGCCGGGTGTCGGCATCGAAGACGGCCCGGACGAGCCCCGGCTGGCCCTGCACGTACGCGGCATCATCGAACGCCGGGTCGCCCAGTTCGATCTCCCGCTCACCGAAGGTCTTCTCAATGGTCGACGTTACGCCTTCGGGTCTGATCGTCAGCGCGTAGGTCCCGTGCCGCAGGCCGCTCACGGTGACGCGCGTCCCGTTCTCGTATTTCCCGCGGCGGTATCTCTCAACCTTCACGTCGAGGCCGTTAGACCTGCCCGTGAGTTTTGATTCCAGCCCGACGAAGGTGGACACCTCCACATCGGTCAGGCGCGCCGCGGCCGCGGCCTTCCGCCAGGACTTCGCGAGTTCCTGGGAGCGCAGCCAGAACAGCAGGTACACCACCGAGCCGACTCCGGCGGCGAGCAGGAAACTGAACAGTCCCTCCATCACGCACCTCAGAGCAGCCGGACCACGGGTTCGTCACGCATCAGATCCCGCCGGGCCAGCAGGTCGTGCACCGTGGCCACGAGCCAGCGGTCCGCGTTGACGCCAAAGGCGATCTCCAGCCGGGGCCGGCGGTCGTTGGGTTCGTGCGGCGGGTCCAGGTATCCGAGCGTCGGACTGGCCGCGTTCAGCGGCACCACCACCTCGGACTTCCCCGCTGTGCCGCCGACGGTCTGCAGGTCGCCAGCCGCGTCCCACACGAATCGCCGCTCGCTGCCGTCCGCGCGTGCGACTTCGCAGATCACGAGGCGGAACACGGACTCGGGTTCCCCCAGGGCGCACGTCGGTACGACCTGCCGCTTCCAGAAGCCGCCTGTCGTTGGAAACCGCGTGCCACGGGGCACGATGATCGTGTGCTGAGGGGCCCCGGTCCGCGCATCGTGCGTCACGAAGGCGTAGTCGTGGACGATGAAGTCGGCGGTACCGACGCGGTTGGCGGCATAACACGCGGCGCCGTAGGCGACCGCCTCGAACGGCTGCCAGGCCCGCACACGACGGCGTTCGAAGCGGCGCTCGAGCAGGGGGAAGACACCGGGGAGCAGCGTCGATCCGCCGACCACCAGCACGTGGTCGAGATCGGCGGGTGACACCTTGCCGCCTTCGAACATCTCATCGAAACACTCGTCGATCCCGCGGTAGAACCCCTGCTCCTCGAGGATCTCGACGAGCCTGGCCCGTGTCAGCGTCACCAGCGATGCGCCCGGGTCCCGCAGCGAACCCGGCCCCACCGCGCCCGGCGGGGCCAGCAGAAACGTCGCCGCGTCCTTGAAGAACACCTCTTCTTTCACGCGGCAGGCTTCCGCCAGCATCAGGCGACGCCAGAACCGTGACTCGTCATCGCCGGCCCACTCGTCGACCGGGTACCCCATACGCGCTGAGACGTCGGCCAGCACCCAGCCGTCCACCGCGTTGCCGCCGAGGGGGCGGCCGCGCTTGGCGAGCACCTGGGCGTGTCCCCCTTCGGCGCCTCTCGGCGTGAACCGGACGACCTCGGTGTGCATCGTGCCCCCGCCGATGTCCACGACGAGGACGAGGCAGTCGTCGGTCAGGCCCAGCCCGTATCCGAGCGCGACGGCGAGCGGTTCGTCCACAAATCTGACGTGGCGGACACCCAGGTCCTGCAGAATGCCCTGCACCTCCGCGCGGTAGGTTTCGAAGGCCGACACCGGTGCCGCCACGACGAGATCGCGGATACGCCGGCCCGACGTCCGCTTGGTCTCGGCCAGCAACTCGCGCATAAACGCGTGGGCGGCCATCCGTGCGCTCACCGGCTGCCGTCCCAGGCGCGCGAGCGGGCGCCCGGCTTCGGTCCCCAGCGCCGCCTTGAAGCCAGGAACGAACGCGGGATGCGGCGTCGAGCGGTTCCGTTCGAGTGCCTGCCGGCCGATGAACGCCGTCCGCCCCAGGAACACGCGCTGCGCGAGCGGGCGCCACGCGCCGATCCGGTCGAGCATCCCGCGGTGCTCGACCAGGTGCACGGCGGACGGAATCATACGGGGCGCTTCGAGTGGGTCGTCCGCCTCGGGCAGGCGGCAGATGGCGGGGAGATCGACGAGCGCCGCTTGCCCCGAGGTTTCGTCCCAGCGGGCGATCGCGGAATTCGTCGTGCCGAGGTCAAGTGCCCAGCCGTCCATGTCGGCCCACTGTACGACCAACGCAGGCCGCGTTCAATCGGCCCGGTCACGCCCCAGGACGAATCGGCCGACCGCGCAGGCGCAAACCGGCCCGCCCGGCGCACACACTGGGTGTCGCTGCACGGGTTCGCTTGGACGCATGGTTTGCATCGGCCATAATCGGCCTGTGTCCGGACCGCACCGTCCTCAGCCATTTGCCACCGAGCATCCGGCCCTCGTCCTCGGACTGGCCGAAACCGGGCTCGGGGTGGTGAGAGGGCTTGGCCGCTCGGGCGTGATCACGTTCGGACTTGACCACCGTGCCCGCCTCGGCGCCCGATCCCGACACGTCACGGCACAGCGGTGTCCCCATCCCGAATCCGACGAGGCCGGATTCGTCGATGCCCTGCTGGCCGTGGCCCGGGCGTGCCGATCGGCACCCGTGCTGTTCATTACCGCCGACGTCTTTCTGCGCGCGGTGGCCAGGGTCTGGTCGCAGCTCGTACCCCACTTCCGCCTGCTCCTGCCGCCGCCCGCGCTCGTCACGACCCTGATCGACAAACACCACCTCTACCGCTGCTGCCTCGGTCACGGCATCGACGTGCCTCGGTCGGTCCACGTCGCACGGGACGCTGATCCTGGCGCCCTGCTGGAGACGCTGGCCTTCCCGGTCTTCATCAAGCCGAGTACCGCCGCGACTCGCCGCGCGGCATTTCGCGGTCCGGCGAAAGGCGTGGTGGCAGCCGATCCCGACCAGGCCCGGCGCATCGCGAGCGAGGTCATGGCGCGTGGCGGCGACGTCATGATCCAGGAGATTGTCGAGGGGCCTGACAGTCAGTGTTACAAGTACTGCGCCTGTGTCGCTGCCGACGGCCGCCCGCTGCTCGAGTTCTCGCTCCAGAAACTGCGCAACTATCCGGCTCATTTCGGCGTCGGCTGTTGCTGCGTCAGCCGTTCCGTGCCGGAGGTGCTGGCGCTCGGCCGGCAGATCTTCGAGGCGATCGGGTATCGCGGAGTCGGGTCGATCGAGTTCAAGCGGGACGCCCGTGACGGGCGGCTGAAACTCATCGAGATCAACGCCCGGTACTGGCAGCAGGTGGCGCTCCCGACCGCGTGCGGCATGAACTTCCCCGTCACGCACTACCTTGAGGCCACCGGTCAGGCGCCCGAGCCGCTGCTGACGTTCCGCGAGGGCGTCACGTGGATGAACCTGGAACTCGACGCCGCCTCCTGCCTCGAGTACCAGCGCGAGGGCACGCTGAGCTGGACCGAGTGGCGTGAGAGTCTCCGGGGGCCCACGGTGACGTCAGACACCGAGTGGACGGACCCGTGGCCGACGCTGGGCAGCGGCAGACCATGGAGAATCGCCGGCCGATGGGCGGCCGTACTGGCGGGGTTTCTGCGATGACGAGCGCACCACACCGCGTCCTCATCACTGGCGGGCGGCGCGGCCTTGGGCGCCGCCTGGCCCTGCATCTGGCCGGGCACGGCCACGTCGTGCACCTGCTTGGCCGCGCGCCGCACGAATCACTCGACCCCGAACTGCGCGCGGCCGTCGCCGGCTGTCTGGTGGCGGATCTGGCCGATCGAGCTGCCCTCGACGCGGCCCTCGCGCAAGCCGCGCGCCTCGACCCGCCCGTCGATGCGCTGATTGCCAACGCTGCCATCAGGCCATCCGGGCAACACCTGCTGGATCAGGATGCCGACGTGCTCCAGTCTCACATCGACGTCAACCTGACGGCACCCCTGCTCATCCTCCGGGCCCTGATGCCGTCGATGATCCGGCACGGGCACGGGCGCGTGATTCTGATCGGATCCCGAGCGGCGTTCAGACGAGTCCCTCGAGAAGTCACCTACGCCGCGTCCAAGGCCGGACTCGTGGCGCTCGTGGAATCGCTGGCCCGTGAGGTGGACCAGCCGGACGTCACCGTCAACGCAGTCTGTCCGGGCAGGTTCTCCACCGCCTCGCGCCCGGAGTCCGCACGCGAGGCCCGGGTCATCCGCGGCGTCCTCACTCGCGTCGACCGGCTGCTCGAATCCCGCCTCACCGGCCGCGTCATGCTGGTGGCCCCCTGGCGCCACCGCATCAAGGACGCCGGACGGGAAGTTGTTCGCGCGCTCCGGTTGCTGACGCCAGGAGGATAATCGGCGTCGGGTGTCAGGCGCCCAGGAGCCTGCGGATGATGGGTTCCAACGCCTCCTCAGTCATGCGGCCGGGATTGTAGAGACGGACGTTGCCCTCCCGATCGACGATAACCAGCGTCGGCGTGGTGCTGACCCCGTAGCGTTCGAGGTTCGAGACGTCGAGGGGAACCGGCAGGTTGCCGAGCCAGGCATACGACGCCTGCCGCACCTGGTCGATGTAGCGCTTCTCTTCGTCCGGCGCGGCCGTCGCGCCGCGGGCCGCGTAGCCGTAGCGCTGGGTCGGCGCGATCACCGTCAGGCCGCGGTTCCCGTAGCGCTCGAGCAGACTGGCAAGCGCCGGCCCCTGGGTCTTGCAGTCACCGCACCAGTGCGCCCAGAAGAACAGCACGACGACCTTGCCCTTGAGCGCGCTGAGCGCGGGTGGTTTCGTTCCCAGGAACTCGGCGCCGTCGAGGCGCGGGGCCTCAATGCCCTCGAGACTCAGCAGGTTGATGTTCTTCTGGATTCGTTTGTTCAGCGACGTGCTGCCGTAGGTCGCGAGTTGCTGGCGCAGGAACGCGACCGCCTCGGACCGGGCGCCGCGTTTTGCACCGGCCTGCGCCAGCACTTCGATGGAAGCCCCGACGGCCGTAGCCAGGTTCGGGTCGTCATCGACACGCCGGCGTTTCAGTTCGACGAGGCTCAGGTCGTACGCCTGCTGGCTGTAGGCCTCGGCCTTGTCGAGCTGCCCTGCCGCCAGAGCCCCGCGGCCGAGCCACGAGATGGCGGCCAGCATCTGCGGCACGTCGCCGCCCGCCGCGCGGTGCGCCGCGATGAGCCGCTCACCCTCCGCGAAGTCCTGCTTCGCGATGGCCGCCCGCACGCCGGCGACCAGCGTCGGCGCCTGCTGCGTGTGCACAAGGACACCGGCCAGCAGTGCCAGCACGACGACGAGGCTCGTTCTGTTCACATCTCCTCCTGGGGGCTCTACTTGTTCACGTCGCGAATCCGGGCCGCGAACTGATCGACGTACTGCGTGAGCGTGCGCACCACCGTCTCGCCATGGCTGCCGGCCCCGCTGCCCGTGAGGCCACCCTTGTGGAGGAGGGACGCCTGCAGGAGCACGGGGCGGGTCCCGTGCGTGAGCGCGGCCGTCGTGTTCGAGTAGACGTACGCGTCATATCGCGAGAAGCAGAACCCGGTACTCATCGCGGTGGTCATGACATGCACATAGACGTACGTGTCGTCGTCGGCGTTGCGCGACACGCGGAGGCCCGCGGCCGTCAGGCTCTTCGACACGGCCGATTCGATGGCCTCCTGCTTCAGGCCGCACTTCGCGGCGTCGGGTCCCATCTCTTCGACCACGACGCCAAGCGTGGACAAGCCGATCAGCTCGGCGCCAGGACGCTGATCGAGCGGTCCGCCTGCCGAAGGCACGGGTGACACCGGCACGAGAGCCTGGCCCGGATCAGTCGCACCAGCCGGGGGCTGCGCCGCAGCGGCCCGCTGCGACGGCAGCATCGGGAGCGCCGGCGCAGCCGGTGTTGCCGGGCGTTCGGGCGCACCGGCGTCTCCGGCTTTCGCCGGCTCGTACACCCGTACCACCGTGTCATGGCCTCCGCGCTCGATCAACTCGGCCGACACGACGAGCTGCGGCGGGTCGTCCTTGCGGGCGTAGGCGTAACGAACCTCACGCCCCGGCTCCACCTTGTAGCGGACCACCAGGCGCCCGCCGTCCCATCTGGCGGACGTGATCATGGGACCTGCGTCGAGCGCCTGCGCCTCGTCACGCCCGTCCGTGTGGAAGGTGCGCACGCGCCCGCCGGGGAGGGTCATCGTCACGGCCGCGGCCGACTGGGCGATGACCAGCCGGGCAGGAGGGGTGCGCACTTCATCCAGAATCTGGCGGGAGTTCCTGGCTTCTGCTTCGGTCAGCGGCCTCGACGTCAACGATCTGGGATTACCGCTCCGGCCCTCATCCGCGATGCCGCCGCTGTCGACGGATCGCCCCGCTGGTACGACGTCCATCCCGAAGCCGATGTCCCGCGGGAACTGGCTCAGTTCACGGTTGAGCGTCCACGTCCCGGCCAGTTCGGCTGGAGCCACGGCCGCAGGTCTCCCCTGGCCGGCCATTATCGTGGCGCACGCAGCCATCAGGCTGACACTCAGCGCCGCCGCGTTCACTCGAGTCATGCGTACAGAATACAGGCCTTCGCCAGCCGCGCAACACCCGGCCGCCGGGCCGCGGGTGAACCGGTTGCGCGGCGCGAACGGGCGCCGGGTCCGGTTGTAGTATGGGATGTGGCCCTTGCAGAACGGATACGCTTCGTTGACCTCGCCCGGGCAGCCGCCGTGCTGCTCATGATCCAGGGCCACACCATTCACGTCCTGCTGGCGCCCCAGCACCAGGGTAATCTGGCGTTCGACATCTGGATGTACGTGCGCGGCCTGACGTCGTGCACCTTTCTGGTGCTCTCCGGCTTTTCGTTCGGACTGGCGACGGACCGCCGGTGGGACCTGCATGCCGCTCCCACGCGGGACGTCGTCCGCCGCATCCGGCGCTACGCCTTCCTGCTCGTCCTCGGATACGCGCTGCACATTCCCGTGAAGCCGCTGGCCGACATGGCCCGGGCCACGGCCGACCAGTGGCGGGCGCTGTTCCTGGTCGACATCCTCCAGGTCGTCGCCGTCACGCTCGCCGCGTTGCAGGTGGCCGTCTGGGTGCTGCGCACACGCCGCCGGCTCGAGGTGGCGGTGCTCGCAAGCATCGCCGGCGTCGTGATCGCGACGCCCATCATGTGGCGCATCGACCGCCTGTCGGGACTGCCGCCCTGGATGGTCGCGTACCTCTCACCTGCCGAAGGATCGTTCTTTCCGCTGTTTCCCTGGAGCGCGTACATCCTGCTCGGCACCGCGTTGAGCCTCTGGTTCGGCCGTGCAGCCGCGCGGGGCGATGGCGGTCGCCCGCACGAAGGACATCCGCCGGCAGGCTGGTCGGTGGCGGCCGCAGGTCCATCGCTGCTCGTCGCCGGCGGCGCCATGGTGATAATCGGGACCGCCCTGGCTCACGTGCCCCTGGCCCCGTACGGCCCGATCGACCTGTGGGGCGCCAGCCCGAATCTGTTTCTCCTCAAGGCAGGTTCGGTCCTCATCCTGCTCTCGGCGTTCGTCCGGATCCCGCTCGGCGGCCGGCCCCTGCCCGGGTGGGTGACGGCCCTCTCGCGCGAGTCGCTCACCGTGTACGTCGTCCACCTCGCCGTGCTGTACGGGTCAATCTGGAACACGGGCCTGAGGCAGACCGTCGGCCAGCGCCTGGACTGGCCGGGTGTCATCGTCGGAATCGTCCTCGTGGCGGGCGCGATGGCGCTGCTCGCCTGGAGCTGGGACCGCTGCAAACGACTGACGCCCAGGCTCGCCGTCGTAATTCGCGTGACGGCGGCCATCTTCCTGACGTACAAACTGCTCTAAGATCGGCTATCGGCTATCGGCTATCGGCTATCGGCTATCGGCTTCTGGCTTCGCGCTTCGGCCCCTCTTCACCGTGTCACGGTGCGGGCGGCGGATAGCCCGCAGAAAGGAGCAGCGATGATCGCCACGAGACTGACCTCCGTGCCGCACGTGTTCGCGGCCGTGCTGGTGTTCACGGCCATGGGTTGTGGACCGGGCACCGCCACGGGAGACGTTGACAAGGTCCGCATCGAGATCTCTGCCGTGGACGTCACGGTGACGAACACGGCCGGCCGGGCGCTGCTGGATGCCCGCCTCGAAATCGTTCGCGGCGCCGGTGCCAACCGGTACTCCGTCCACGTGGGCCGACTGGAAAACGGCGAACGCCGCAGTTTCGTGTTCAGTCGTTTCACAGACCGCGACGCTGTTCCTTACAGTCCGAGGACGGCCAAGGCATCGACCGTTGCCTTTCAGGCAAAGGATGTCGACGACACAGTTGTGCAGCTCGAAGTCCCCTGGAAGTAGCCGGCACCGCGGTCAGTGCGAACCGGCGAACACAACCTGATTGGATCCTCGGTACGACACCATGACGGTGGCCTGCTGCTCGCCGGTGGACGCATGGCGCACGCGAATCGCGCGTGTGCCGACCGGGACCGGCTGTGGCGGAACCGGTGTCGTACCCACGAAGGTCCCGTCGATCCACACCTCCGCCCCGGCTGGGGCGACGATCGCGAGGGGTGCCGGCGGCAGCGTAACGTTGACGGCGGCAACGGCGCCGGGTTTCACGTCGACCGTCCGTGTCGTCCTGAACCCGAGGATCGTGCTGGTCAGTTCGAGCGTGTGCGGGCCCGGCGCCACCATCAGGCGGCCACTCTCGGTCGTCCCCATCACGACGCCGCCTTCAGCGATCTGGAGTTCGACGGGCGCGAACACCGCGAGCCATCCAGGGTAGATGGGGACGAGCACGTCCTGGATCTCACCGGCCTGCACGTGTACGGACGTCCGAACCGTCCCGGCGGCCCCGCGCAGGGTCACTGTGTGGTCACCTTCGGACAGGCCCGCGAGCTCCAGGGGGGCCCGACCTCGTTCGACCCCATCGAGCCAGACGGCAGCACCGTCCGGCTGCGACAGGACCCGGATCGCGCCGGTCGCCGGTGGGACGACCTCGCGCGGACGCTCGCGGTGATCCGCCGGCCCCGCCGCTGTCAGCAGCTGCCCGGCGAGAGCACGCGCCCGAACCAGCAGTTCACCATCGGCGTAGCGCAGACCGGACGACACGAGGAGCACCGCAAGCAGGCAGCCGGCAAGGCGCCTGACCCAGGGAGATTGCGCCGCCGCCCCGCCGATCCGCCATGAGGTCTGGCCGACCGACGCCACCGCGCCGGCGGCAGCCGTCCCGGTGCGACGCGCCAGCGCGTCCCCGCACCGGGCGGTTGCGACACCAAGTCGCCCCGCCCCCCGCAACGTCCGCCCGACGATGGGGACCACTGCCACAGCCAGGCGCGTCGCGCTGCTTACCACGACGCACCCCACGACGCGTCCCCCGTGGAGGGCGGACGTACATGTCCATATCGCTGCCGCAGACGCGGTTCGCGCGAACCGCCTCATCCCGACGATGGCACGCCGCGCGCTCGTCGTCGAGGCACGCACACCCGCTGCGATGATCACCAGCCCGGCAAGACGGGCACGACGGGCGACGCGTGACACCGCGGATGCCGTGGCGCGGGTCTGCTCGTTCAGGCGTTGCCTGAACTGATGAAGTGCCGTGTGCAATGCCTGGACCGCGCCGGGGCGCTGGAACGTATCCGGGCCAGCCGGACGGTGTTCGCTTTTTGGCGAGACGGGGGCTGCCGCCTCATTCAGCGCGCGTGTCGTGACCGCCTCGCGTTCGGCCGCCCGGGGCAACCCGCCGGGAACCACCCCCGGCGGCGGTGGCGCCGCGTGCGGCACGGGATCAGGTTCGCACTCCCGCGCCGCCAGCATCTGGCCGAATAGCGGAGGCGGAATCGGCGGAGGTCCCGAAGCTTCGATCTCTTCCGTGATGGACTGCGGCCGGGGCACTGTGGTCTCGGCTGTGGCGCCGACGACGGCGGGCGGGTACTCGGCGATCTCCTCGGCCAGGGTCTTCACGCAGCACGCGTCCGGCACGTGCACGGAAGGTGACTCCACGGGAAGGACACAGTACGCATCGGTCAAGGCAACGGCCACACTGTTGTCTGGCGAGGGAACCACGGCCGGCCCGTCCGTCGGCACCCTCAGTCGCGTGACCGTCTCGTGGGATGATTCCGCCACCGACTGGACGACCGGCGCAGACGGCCCGTCCGCGTCCGTCTGCCAGGCGTCGTGCGGCCCGGCACCTCGCGCGGCGACGACAGGGGCCTGGCACAACCGACGTTTGTCAGAGGACATCCCCGGTCCGTGGCTCGTGTCGGACGCGGCCAGCGCCCGTTCGTGCTGGACAAGGGCTTTGAGGGGATGCTCGGCTCCCGCAGATGAACGTCGATGCTCCAGGGCCGCTTCGAGTGCCATCTGAGCGTTGCGTACCGTCTCGAACCGGATGCCCGTGCCCACCGGCAGCACGCCGTTCATCCACGTGCGCATCGCCTTGCTCAGGGGCACCGCTGGCCCCTCGGGGGCGCCCAGGGTCAGAGCGTCGAGCATGGACGGCACCCGGTCGGGATAGTCGGATATCGCCAGAGGGCGGCCGGCCATCAACGCGAGCGCCACGAGACCAATCTGGCCGACGTCCGTCAGGGCATCCAGCGCAGGCGTGCCGGGCCGGGGCGGTGTCGGAACCCGGAACTCGCGCCAGAGCCGGGCTCGCGAGAGTCCCAGCCGCTCGAAGCCAGATCCATAGATGTAATCGGTGAGGACGACATGGCCCCGGGGAGCGATCAGGATCCGTTCCGGCGCGATCACGCCGTGGGCGATGCCTCGCGATTCGTGGAGCGCCGCCACGGCCGCCAGCAGCTGCCGGACCACGTGCAGCGCAGCGTCGCCTGAAATGGCCAGGCGCCCGTCGCGCGCCGCGGCCAGGAGCCATGACAGGCGCACGCCGTCCTGGGCATCCGAGACCACCTCGAATCCGAGCGTGTCGTCGGCGGGAATCACCACGCTTCGCAGGGGAACGAAGTGCGCGAGGCGCAGTGTGACGAGGCGGTCGAACCGGTCGGCAATCGCCCGGCTGACCGACGCGAGGTCACGGCACACGCGCAGCACCTCGGTCGGCACGCCCGTGGCGTCGGTCCGACGGTAGCGGACGCCCAGTTCGTCCCGAAACAACTCGGGCTCGGCGGCGGCCGTGTCCTCGGGGGTCGACATGCGCCGGGGCTACTGCAAACTTCGTGACAAGTGGGGGCGCTGACTGCTGGGGTGGGAGGAGCAGTCCGTAGGCAGTAGTCAGTAGGCAGTAGTCAGTAGGAAGCACGAAGCAAGACGGAGACGACCGGGGCGGGCCGACAACGATGTCGCGTAGATTACAGGGTCGTTTGCCCGCGGACCTTCGCCTTTGGTAGACTGGTAGTTCGTCTGCACGGTGGGTATAGCTCAGTGGTAGAGCGCCGGACTGTGGCTCCGGAAGTCGCGGGTTCGAACCCCGTTACCCACCCCACCTTCCTCTCGGTTTCCCTCCAGCGTGCCAGCTTGATGGCGGCGAGTCCGCTCAGCCCGCCGTCCGGGCGATGGCCGCGAAGTGGGCTTCGTGGTGCCGCTCGTGGCCGGCCAGCGATTCCAGGATCCATTCCACGTGCATCGGGCCGCGTTCGGGGTGGAGCAGGGTCTTTTCGCGATCGGCGTCGGACAGGCTGTTGAACAGCACCAGGTTCAGGTGACGCTGCGCGTAATACGCCCAGAAGGCTATCCGGCCGTCGGTCCCGTCCTCCCGCCGCAGCCAGGCGTCCTGGTCGAACGGCTGGACGGTGTACGCGTCCTGTGCCAGCGCCATCCGCACACGGTTGCCGAACACGCTTTCGCACTGCGCGAGGTGCACGAGCAACTGCGCGGCCGTCCACTTGCCGGGCGCGTAACTGGACGCCATCTGCTCCGGCGTCAGTCCCTCCACCAACACACGGATACGCTCGTGGGTTTCCCGAAGGGCGGTCATCACATCCACGTCGCCGAGGGCGGCGGCGTACGGGCTGGCAGTCCATTTCGCGAGCGTGCGCGTGGCCATAGTGGGTTCCTTGGTCCCCCGGACAGGTCCGGGGCTAAGTACTGGGACGACGCGCCATTATCGCGGCCATGCGCGCAGCGACGCAAGGGCTTGGCCCGGCGGAGGTGTGCGCACCGCTGTCCGCTTTCCGCACAGGTGTCCGGACTTCGCACACCACAACTGTCACGTAACCGACACAAGTCGCTGCGAAAACGTCAGCGCGCTGACAGCCCCTCGAGCGGCCTGTTGCGAATCAGGCCGAAAAACCGGGCTTTCTGTGTGTGGTTGTTGAGAGGAAAACTGGCAAGCCGCTTGCTATAGGCATAGGTGCGAGGATTGTGACTCACTCAGAAGAGCCTGTTCTGTGGTGGCCTCCACAAGACAGGTACTGGGAGAGGGGGTCTGACCCACCGCCTCTCCTCCGCTTCATCAACTCCCTCAACCTCCTCCCTTTCTCGGCCCCGTGCAAACGGGGCCGAGGCCTTGTACAGGGCAGATCTCGACCGTCCGGCTGAAGCCGGACGCCACGACGGCCGGACGCCACGACGACGTCACTCGTAGCGCAGGGATTCGATGGGATCGAGGCGGGACGCGCGCCAGGCCGGCCACAGCCCGCTGAGGATGCCGGTAATCGTGAGGACCGCCGTCGCCACGATCACGACATCCGGGGTCAGGACGAGGTGGATGTCGGTACTCCGGCTGGGGTCGCCAATGAGCGCGGCCAGGAACGGCCTGACCCCGGCAAACCGGACGATAACGGCCGTCATCAGGATGCCGACCAGCCCGCCGATGGAGGTGATGACAAGCGCCTCGGCCAGGAACTGAACCAGGATGTGCCGCCGGCGGGCGCCCAGCGCCTTGCGTACGCCAATCTCGCGCGTCCGCTCGGTCACCGACACCAGCATGATGTTCATCACGCCCACGCCGCCAATCAGCAACGTCAACGTGCCGATGAAGACCAGCACGATCTTCAGGCCGGTCGCCATCCCGCCGACGGCCTCGCGGGCTTCCGCGCTGTCGTTGATCGCCAGGGCCCGTTCGTCGCGGGCGTCGAAGCGGTGCAGTTCGGCCAGGGTTGCCCGCACCTGGCTCATGGCCTTCTCGTGGAACTGCGGTGCCAGTGTCTGGACGACGATCGTGTCCAGGAAGTCCTGGTGGAACAACTGCTCGGTCACCGTGTACGGGATGAAGGCGCTGCGTTTGTCAGGCCAGAAGTAGCTGGAGAGCTGCGCTTTGTCCGCCAGCACCCCAATCACCTCGAACGAGAGGCCTTTGATGCGCACCAGCTGCCCGACCGCCGGACTGTTGCCGAACAGCTTGCGCGCGACCTCGGTCCCGAGGAACACCACGCGCCGGCGGCGCTCCACGTCTTCGGCGTTGAGGAAGCGGCCCTCACCCGGAATCTCCGAGCGCATGACGCCGTACTCGGGAGCCACGCCACGCACGCCGGCGGAGGTCTGCTTCGCCCCGAAGGTCAACGGCAGCGTCTCGAAGATCTCGGGGCTGGCGTTCTTGACCAGGCCCAGCGCCCGCACGGGCTCGATATCCGAGAGCTTGAGGAACACCCGGCGGCCGGCCCGCTCTCCGCCGGCCTGCATGCTCGTCTGGCCGCCGTAGATCACTGCCGTGCCGTTCGAGAACGCGTTGCTGAAGCCGACAATCAGGGCGTTATGAAAGCCGTTCCCGTACGCCATCATCGACGTCACGGTCACGATTCCCCACGCGATCCCGAGCATCGTCAAGCTGGCCCGGAACCGGTTGGTCAGCAGCGAGTGCCACGCCTGGGTGATGATTTCTATCAGCAGCATCTTCGGTGATCCAGGGCCAGTAGTAAGTAGTCAGTAGTCCTGGGGGTTGGGGGTTTGGGGGTGTTGGGTGGGGGAATGCCGGGTGTTTGGAACCCCCCCCCCCCCCCCCCCCCCCC
>CAYJPV010000003.1:125362-135323 GCA_964372095.1 uncultured Vicinamibacterales bacterium
GGTAATGGCAGTGGATGTCCCCACACCCCACGGCCCGGCGCGCACCCTTCACCCCAATCCCCAACCCCCAACCCCCAATCCCCAGCTACGCCCCGTCGTAGCGCAGGGCCTCGATCGGCGGCAGCATCGACGCCCGGCGAGCGGGGTACGTCGAGGCGGTGACGCCAATCAGGACGAGCAGCCCGATGGACCATGCGACGGTGGTCCAGGTGATGACCATCCCCGAGAAACGCATGGGCATGGGCGCCAGGTTGATCAACGCACACAGGCCGCTCCCGATCGCCAGCCCGATAGCGCCGCTCAGCACGGTCAGAAAGAGCCCCTCGCTGAAGAACTGCCACTGGATGCTGGTGGCCGTCGCCCCGATCGCCTTGCGGACGCCGATCTCGACGGTCCGCTCGCGCACGGCAATCAACATGATGTTCATCACGCCGATGCCGCCCAGCAGCAGCGTCACGACGCTGACGGCGAGGAAGAACTCGTCCATGCCTTCGATCATCTTGTCGAACATCACGGCTTCAACGGCCGTGTTCCAGAAACTCACGGCCTCGATGTCGGTGGCATCGAACCCGTGGCGCCTGGCCAGCACGCGCCGGACGTCGTCTTCGACGAGACCGCGCGCGCCGAAGGCGAGGTACTCGCCGATGGCGATCTTCCGGTCGATCTCCGCGCGAATCTGCTTCGTCACGGCCTCGTACGGCGCCGCGATCATCGCCGACAGGTGATCCGGCGTGTTCAGCTGTCCCGGGAGCGGGAAGTCCTTGCGCGCGGTCTCCCAGGGCATGAAGAACCGCTGGTCGTCCTGGCCCGTGTAGTTCGAGTCCTGCTCCTTCTTCCGGATCCGCCCGATGACGGTGTAGGGCAGGCCGTTCAGCGTGATCGAGGCGCCGACCGGGTCGCGGTCGGCGAACAACTGCTTCGACGCGTCGAAGCCGATCACGAGTACGCGCCGGGCTTCGGCACAATCCTGCTCGCTGATGCCTCGTCCCCTGTCCACGTCGAGGGTTCTCAGATACTGGAAGATCGGCCAGATGCCGCTGATCTGCACCACGCTGGCGTTGTAGGCGCTCTTGGCTTTCAGGCCGCCCCGCATCAGTTCAGGGCTGATGTGCTCGATGAGTTTCGATTCCCGCCTGACCGCGTAGAGGTCATCGATGGTCAGCCGGACCAGAGAACCTGCCCGTTCGCCGCCCGCCTGGAGACTGGTGCGCCCGTTCCGGATGATCAGGATGTTCTTGCCGAGTTCACGGAGCACCTTCTGATTGCCGCGCGCGAATCCCTCGCCGACGCCCGACAGCACGATGACGGAGATCACCCCCCAGACGATGCCGAACATCGTCAGGAAACTGCGCAGCTTGTTCGCCCGCAGGTTGGCGAAAGTCTGGCTCAGCACATCGCGCATCGGTCTGCCTCGTAACGCATCGGACGCGGGCCCCACACGGCCGCCGCTCTTACTGCAGGACGACCTTCTGGCCTTCCGTCAGGCCGCTCACCACCTGGGTCCGCGTGCCGTTGCTGACCCCCACCTTGATGGCCTTCCGCTCGAGGCCGGTCTTGCTGGCCGGCGACACGACGTCCACGGATGCATTCCGCTGGGCGTCGTACACGATGGCGGCTTCTGGAATCACGAGGGCGGCCTTGTGCATCTCGAGGATGATCTCGGCGTTCGCCGTCATGTTGGCGAGCAGTTCGCCGGCGGCGTTATCGATCGACACGCGGACTTCGAAGCTGATGACGTTGTCCTTGTCAGTGCCCATCGGCGAGATCTGGGTGACCTTGCCGTCGAACTGCTTGTCGCGGAAGGTCTCGACCTTGATACGCGCGGGCTGGCCCAGGCGCACGGCACCGATGTCGGCTTCGTCCACGTTGCCCTTCACGTACACCTGGCTGATGTCGCCCAGCACCATCACGAGCGTGGCGTTGGCGCCGAGGTTCAGGATCGACGACACCGGGCTGCCCAGTTCGACGGGGCGCGACAACACGACGCCATCGATCGGCGAGCGGATCGTCGCGTTGGTGAGCTCCTCTTCTGCGCGCTCGACCGCGGCCTGCGCCGCAGCCACGGCCGCCCGCGCCTGGGCCACGCGGGCCTGGGCAACCCCCAGCTGCGTCCGGGCGGCCAGTTGCCGGTTCGCGGCCTGTTCGAGGGCGCTACGGGCGTCATCCAGACCCTGCGGCGCAATCAGCTTCTCGCGCGACAGCTGTTCGGCCCGTTCCAGATTGCGACGGGCGAACGGCACGTCGGGGCCTTCGGCCTCGACCTTGTTCTTCTCGAGTTCGGCCTGAGCCGCCGTCAGGTTGGCCTGGGCGCCCGTCAGCGCGGCGCGCGACTCGCGCGCCCTGGCCTCGAGGTTGTCTTTGTCGAGTTCGGCCAGTACCTGACCGACGTGGACCTTGGCTCCGACTTCCACCTTCAGGTCCTTGACGATCCCGTTGGCCTTCGACTTGATCTCGACTTTCGAAACGGGTTCGACACGGCCGGTGGCCACCACGGACTTGGCCACGTCCCCGCGCTCGACCGCCACGAGGCGCGACGGATCGATGTTCGGACCCGAATCGCCGAACACCGCCCACCCGCCGGCTGCGAGGATGACGATGCCTACTACCGCGCCGGCCACGATCATGCGTGTCTTGGTCACGAGACTGCTCCTCCAGGCGTTCCAGCCGCCCTCGCGGCCCTGGGTAGGAATACGCGCGGCAACACGACGGGGTTCCCGACGGCCGATCGACACGCGCCGCTGACTTGTGACGATTGGATGTTGGACGAGAGCGTGTCATCAAGGGTTTACAGCGTTCTGCGGACGCGCCGTGATAAACTGGGGGCATCCCAATTGATAGTCGCGGCCGGCGATCTCGCCCGCATGTGGCGAGCAAGCCGTCCGGCTATCCAGGGACACCGGCGGGGCAAGTGGGCTCCGTCGCCGAGAACGTGAGTGGTGAAAGTCATGGCAAAGAAGACACTGAAATCCGCAGCACAGGACGTGACCAGACCGGCCGTTCGCAGGAGCCGGACGACGAAGCCCGCCAGCACGCCGGTGACCGCCGGCCCAGTCCGCCGCGCGTCGAGCAGCCGGACGAAAAAGCCGGCCGCGATGGCGGTGGCCGACGATCGGGGCATGAGCGCCATCGTGGCCGCCGAAGTTCTGGCCGCCGCCCCGGAACCGACGTATGACGAAGTCGCCACGCGCGCCTACTATGTCTACCTCCGCCGCAGCGGCGCCCCCGGCAACCCGGACCACGACTGGTTGGTGGCCCTCGACGAACTGCGCCGCGAGCGGGGGATCTAGGGACCGGGGATTGGGGATTGGGGGTTGGAGAAGGCACCCCAGTCCCCGCCCCCCGTTCGTGGTCCGCACGCGGCTCGTTGCGTCACCCGGGGAACATCCGTCGTGTTTCCCCAACCCCCAATCCCCAACCCCCAATCCCCAGTTACAATCGTCGCCAATGGGCACCCCTTGGCGTGATGACCCGGCCCGCGTGCGTCCGATGCTGGCGTCGCTCGCCGACGCGTCCCTGACAGACCCGCATCTCGCCTACGAACTGAAGTACGACGGGATTCGCGCCCTGGTCGCCCTCGACCCGCGCGGGCAGCCGGCCAGGGCGGTCGTCTACTCCAGGACCGGCAACGAGAAGTCAGGACAGTTCCCTGAACTTGTGCGCGAATTCGATCGCGTGGCTCGCACGCTTGCGGGTCCGCTGCTCCTCGACGGCGAAATCGTGGCACTCGACGACGCCGGTCAGCCGACCAGTTTCACGGCGCTGCAAGACCGGCTGCAGGTTCGGGGCGTGCGCCGGACGCACGCGAAGGCCGCCGCGAGACCAGCGGCGTTCGTGGCCTTCGACATCCTGCGCGATGGAGACGATGACCTGCGAGGGTTGCCGCTGTCGGCGCGCCGCCTCCGTCTGGAACGTGTCTGGACCGACACCGGCTCCCCCCTCCTGCGCCTCAGTGAATTTGTGGCGGGCGACGGCACGGCCCTTATGGCACGGGCCACCAGCGACGGATGGGAAGGCCTGGTCGCCAAGCACCTCGACTCGCGTTACCAGGCCGGCACACGCACCACGGACTGGAAGAAGCTCAAACTGGTCCTGCGCCAGGAGTTCGTCGTCGGCGGATGGACCGTCCGCCGCGGGACAAAGAAAGCTGTCGGAGCCCTGCTGCTCGGCAAGCCCCGGGGCCGAGCCCTCACCTTCGTGGGGTCGGTCGGCAGCGGATTCGATCACGCCGAACTCGACCGCCTTTCGACACTGCTGACACCGCTGGAGACCCCGCGCAGGCCGTTCGCGGATCCACCCGATCCATCCGAACCCGTTCACTGGGTGAAACCCGTCCTGGTTGCCGAGGTGAAATTCGCCGAGTGGACACCCCACGGCCATCTGCGCCATCCCGTGTACCTGGGACTGCGCGACGATGTAGCGCCTGCGGCTGCAGGACGGGACGCCGCGCCAACGCGAAGCCGGGCGCGGGACGAGGCGCGATCCGCCAGTACACGGGCGGATTCCGACGAACGCATCAGGGATGCCGTCATCGGGCAGATCGAAGAACTGGAACGAGGTCGCGGAGCCGGCGCGATCGTGCTGCCGGATGGCGCCCCGCTGGAACTGACGAACCTCGGCAAGGTGTTCTGGCCTGCGGCGCGGCTCACCAAGGGCGACCTGCTCCGGTACTACGTGCGGGTCGCACCGTTCCTGTTGCCCGTTGTCGCGGACCGCCCCCTGGTCATGAAGCGCCTGCCGAATGGTGTCGCGGGAAAGTCGTTCTACCAGCAGCGCGGTCCCGAACACGCGCCGCCGGGTGTGCGCGTGGAGACGGTTGATGGCGACACCGATGTGCCCAACCGGGCCGTCGGCGGCTCGTTGCGCACGCTGCTCTATCTGGCCCAGCTGGCCGTGATCTCGCAGGACCCCTGGTTCTCGCGCGTGCAGTCGCCTGACAGCCCCGACTTCGTGGCCTTCGACCTGGATCCCATGCCCGGCGTCAGTTTCAGCCAGGTCCGGGACGTGGCGCGATGGGTGCGGGACGAACTCGGCACGCTTGGCATCGACGGGGCGCTGAAGACCTCGGGGGCGAGCGGCGTACACATCTTCGTCCGGCTCCCGCCGGGCCTGCCGTACGACGCGGGCCTGATCTTCGCGCAAATCGTCGCGACGATGGTGGCGCACAAACATCCGTCGCTCGCCACGGTCGAACGGACCGTACAGTCGCGAGGGCGGAAGGTGTACGTGGACTACCTGCAGAACATCAGGGGCAAGTCGCTGGCCTGCGCGTACAGCGCGCGCGGGTCCGACTTCGCCGGCGTCTCGACGCCGTTGGCGTGGGACGAACTGGACGCCGGCGTCGATCCCCGCGACTTCACGATCGTGAACGCTCCGGCGCGCTTCGCGCAGGTGGGCGACCGATGGGCCGCCGCGCTGGCCGGCCGGCCGGCGGATCTCAGTGCGGTGTTCCGGTACGCGGAGGGGGGAGACAGTAGTAAGTAGTAAGTAGTAAGTAGTAAGTAGTAAGTAGTCAGTGGGAGGGCATCAAGCCCGAAGCCTACTGCCTACTTCCTACTGCCTACTTCTGCCCTTGCTTCTTCAGGCATCCCCCTACCCTCCCGCCTTCAGCAGCAGGACGGGCACGGCGACTTCGTGGCGCACCTTGTCGACTGTCGCGCCGAGGACGAGGTCTTTGAGGAACTTGTGGCCGTGGGTGGCCATGGCCACCAGATCCACGGGCTCCGTCTGGGTGATCCGGATGATCTCGGCTGCGGGCTCGCCCATGGCCAGGCGCGTCTCCACGGTGAAGCCCTCGCCGGCCAGGGTCGCGCGCAACTGTTCCAGGTACGCGCGGTCCGCCTGAATCTCGGGCGACTCGCGCAGTTTCAGTTCGTCGTACGCCCGGGCAACCCAGCCGTCGGCCACGTGCACCAGGAGCAGGCTGGACCCGCACATACGCGCGAGCGGCCTGATGTGCGCGAGGATGGCGTTGTCGGCCGACGAGTGTTCAACCGCGACGAGAATACGCTTGTACATCGATGATCTCCGCTGCTCCGCGCGGCTTACAGCCACTCGGTGAACGTCTGCCAGAGCAGCCACACGTTCAGGGCCGCGATAATGACCGCCACCGGCCAGGCCAGCCACCGCATCCACGGGGGCGCGACGAAACGCCCCATGACTGCCGGATTGCTCGTGAACGACACGAGCGGAAACACGGCGAATGGCAACTGCAGACTGAGTATCACCTGGCTGAGGATCAGCAGTGCGCCCGTCCCGCGATCGCCGTAAACAATGATGGTGATCAGGGCGGGCACGATGGCAATCGCCCTGGTGATGAGCCGGCGCAGCCACGGGCGCAGCCGGATGTCGAGGAATCCTTCCATGATGATCTGGCCCGCGAGCGTGCCGGTCAGCGTGGAGTTCTGACCCGAAAACAGCAGGGCCACCGCAAACAGGGTGCTCGCCACCGAGGTGCCGAGAAGCGGTGCCAGCAACTGGTACGCGTCGGAAATGTCGGCGATTGACTCGTACTCGGTGCCGTGGAAGGTGGCGGCTGCGACGATGAGGATGGCCGCGTTGATGAACAGTGCCGACATCAGCGCAATGGTCGAGTCGAGCGTCGAGAACCGGATCGCCTCCCGCCTCGCCGCGTCATCGTCCGCATACTTCCGCGTCTGCACGATGGACGAATGCAGGTAGAGGTTGTGCGGCATCACCGTGGCGCCCAGGATGCCGATGGCAATGTAGAGCATCGCCGGGTTGGTGAGGATCTCGGGATTCGGAATGAACCCGGCGGCCACACCAGCCAGGTCCGGCTTGGCGAGGAACAACTCGACGGCAAATGCGCCGGCGATCCCCACGATCAAGGTCACGACGATAGCCTCGACCACACGGAAGCGGTGCTGCTGCATGTAAAGGATGATCAGCACATCGAGGGCCGTGAGCGTCACGCCGGCCACCAGCGGGATGCCGAACAGCAAGTTCAGCGCAATGGCCGCGCCGATCACCTCGGCCAGGTCGCACGCCGCGATGGCGATCTCGGCGAACACCCAGAGCATCAGGCTGACCGGCCTCGAGTAGTACGCACGGCAGGCCTGGGCCAGGTCGAGACCGCTGGCGATCCCGAGGCGCGCCGCCAGCGCCTGGAGCAGGATCGCCATCAGGTTCGAGATCATGATCACGCTGAGCAGCGTGTAGCCGAACCGGGCGCCGCCGGCGATGGACGTCGCCCAGTTGCCAGGGTCCATGTAGCCGACCGCGACGAGGTAGCCCGGACCGGCAAAGGCGAACAGCTTACGCCAGAAACTCGCCGTCACGGGAATCGGCACACTCCCGTGGACTTCGGCGAGGCTCTTGCCCAGGGGCGCAGTGATGCGTACGCGTGCGTCCGCCGGGGACGCCGCAGGGCGGTCAGGTGTCGTGGGGTCCACCGGACTACTCTACATCAGGCTCGGGACTCGGGGCTCGGGGCAAGGCCGCAGGCCTGTAGCCTGTAGCCTGTAGCCCGTAGCCCGCGCCTGTCCTACTTCGATACCCCGTCGGCGATGAACCGCCAGTCGACCGGCGTGTCGCGCGTCAGCGCCTGGCCGCCGAGTGCCAGGCGGAGCATGGCGATGGGCATTGCGCCCTGCCGCAGGATCTCGTCGTGGAACGCCTTCTGGGTCATCCGGCCCGTGTCCACCACTTCCCGGCGCAAGGACCGAAGTTGCAGACCGCCCAGCAGGTACGCCGCCTGGTACAGCGGGCCGTAGCCGCCCTGGAATGACCGCCGGACTTCACCCATGGCGTTGTCACGCTCGAAGCCGACGCGATCCACGAGAAAGTCGACGCACTCCTGCGGCGACCACTCGCCCATGTGGAACTTGAGCGAGAAAACGATGCGGGCGCATCGGTGCATACGCCAGAAGAGCGCGCCAACCTTCTCTTCGGGTGTATCCTGGAACCCCATCTCGTAGAACATCATTTCCCAGTAGAGCGGCCAGCCTTCGGCGAAAAACGGCGAGTTGCCGCCGAGGCGGGGCCGGTACGCCTGGAACCGCGCGTTCGTGTAGAACACGAGGTTGTGCCCGGGAATCATCTCGTGGCTCGCCGTCGCGTGCGAGAACGGCGTGTTGTTGCCGCGCATGCTCTGAATCCGCGCGTCGTACTCCATCGTGTCGGTCGGGTACGAGACGCTGATCTGGAAGCCGCCGGTGAAGAACGGGTTCACGAGCTGGCGTTCGGGCGTCATCATGATCATGTGCTGCGACTCGGCGGCCACCGCCGGCACCGTCAGCAGATCCTTGGCGCGCAGATAGTCGATGGCCTCGAACACCATGTCGCGGACGGCGCCTTTCTGCCCGCCCGGCGGCGGGTGAATGCCCTTCACGTGTTCGAGCGCGCGTTTCCAGTCATCGCCGTAGCCGAGCTGGGACGCGGCCTTCTTCATCTCGCGTTCGCACCAGGCAAATTCCGACTCGGCAAACGTGATCAATTCTTCAGGCGAGTAGGGAATCAGCTCGTCCTGGAGGTCGAAGATGAGGCCCTGCCGGCCGCGGGCCGCGCCCGGGATACCCGAGTTGTCGGTCTTGCGGGGCGGCGTCGCCGGCAGCGTGATGCCGTCGCGCGCCACCTCTTGCTCGGCCATCTCCTTGATGTAGAGGTAATCCACCTGCGCGTTGCGGCTCAGCGTCTTGAAGTCCAGCGTCTTCAACGCGGCAAGCCACGCCTGATAGAAGGCCTTGTCGCGGACGGGAGCGGCGGACGCCTGACCGCCGGCCGATGCGCCGCCTCGCCCGGGTCCGCCCTGGCCAGGGCCCCTGAACCGGGCCACGATGTCGGCCATCTCGTCCTGCGGCAGCGCGATCAACTCGGCGAGGTCGGGGACGGACGGAAACGCGGGGGCCGGAGCGGGCGGCACCGGCTGTCCGGCGGGCGCGGCCGTTGCCGGCGCGGGCAGGTTCGCCGCCGCCACTTTGTCCTTCAGGAACGCGGCGTAGTCCTGCAGCGCGGCATCCACACGCTTGAAGGGCAGCCCCATCCACCACGTGAAGAGCGGATCGTACCCGTTGTAGAACGTGAACCAGTCAGTGAGTCCCGCGCGCAACTGGGTGACCACCGCCGCGCTCCGGGTGGCGTGGTCTCTGCCGACGGTGAGCGCGTCGGGTTGCGAGGGGGCCGCCAGGCCGGCCTCCACACGCGCGCGAACCCGCCCGATCTCCTTCGTCACCTCGGTCAACACGCCGGCAGCCTTCATCGGATCGACGTCTTCGATGCGGATCCGGGCTTCGACAAGCCGGGTGAGTGCCGGCGCGAACGGCACGATAGGCGCGGTGCCGGCAATGGCCGCCGCGTCGGCGTCCAGCCTGTCCAGGTTGGCGCTGATGGTCTGGTTGAGCGCAGCCAGATCGGCCCGGGCTGCTGCGGACAGGCCCGGCGCGTCGAGGACCGTGAGTGCCGCCTGCCAGTCGAGGTCAAACCGTTTCAGCCGGGCAATGCGGCTGACCGAGATCGGCACGGCGGGTGCGGCTGACGCGGCACCCGGACGCCCGCCGGGACGGATGCCATCGAGGAAGTTGCCGTGCAGCGTCGTGCGGTCGAGCGTGTAGCGCGTGACGACCAGGCGCATCTCGCTCTGGCGCGGCAGCAGGAGGGGCCGCAGGGTCTTCGGGACCGCCTCCGTCGCCGCCGGCATGGCTCGCGTCTGGACGGCCGGCGCCGCCGGCGCCTGTCCGCCTGCCTGCAGCACGGCCACGCCGCACATCACCACGCCAATCCCGCACCATCCCCATCGTCTGGCCTTCATGCGCGCACTCCCCTGTCTGACCGTACGGCACCCGACGCCCGCGGCTGGCGCGGACACGTTGGGGCATGCTCCGCGAAACACAGAGACGGCGTCAAGAAGAAAGGGCGATGTGCTAGAATCAAACGTCTCGTGCGCCCGTAGCTCAGTTGGATAGAGCGTTGGCCTCCGGAGCCAAAGGTCACAGGTTCGAATCCTGTC
>CAYJPV010000003.1:135423-165310 GCA_964372095.1 uncultured Vicinamibacterales bacterium
CGAATCCTGTCCGGTTCAGTGACAGCCGTTTGAGACGAACGACTGCGCCCGTAGCTCATCTGGATAGAGCGTCGGCCTTCGAAGCCGCAGGTAGGGGGTTCGAGTCCCTCCGGGCGCACCATCCCTCACATCATTGGCGATTGGCCTGCGCGGCGGCGCTACTCTTCTTTTGCGTAGATCAACCGCTCGATCAGGCGGATGTCGGCCAGCGGGCGTTCGTCGGTCACGCTGTACTGCGGACCCAGTTCGGCGTCCTCGAACAGGATCGTCCACCGCCCGGGATACGGATTCACGAGGCAGGCTGGATTCAGGATGTGGAAGTGCCCTTTCTTCTGGCGCATCCGCTCCGCCATGGCGGTCACCGCCAGGCTCGCCGGCGTCAGCACCTCGTGGTCGTCGGGCACGCTGTCCGCCCCGTGCAACAGGATCGCCAGGGGTTTGGCGCGATCTTCAATCGGCACGTCGTCGAAGAAGGCATAGGCCCGCCCCTCGCTGGTGTCCTCCAGGACGATGGCGCGGCGGTCGCTGCCCGTGATGGCGCAGCCGGGCACGGTGGTGTGGATGTGTCCGGCGGCCCCGGCCGCCGCCATGTCCTGCACCTTGGCGCACAGGGCCTTGTAGTCCATTCCGGTGAAGCTGATCGGCATAGGTCTGGTGCTCCGGCGCCATCATATCTGGCATACTTCTCTGATGCGAGTCTTGCGAACCCCTCTCGTTGCCGCGGCCCTGGTCCTGCTCGCCTCGAACGCCGGACTGGCGCAACTGCAGCGCCCGAAAGCCGTCACGACACCGTACGTTGACGCCACGGGCGTGCCCGCAGGCTCGACCGTCCGCGTGGCGCTGGGCGTCACCCTGCCCGACAATCTTCACGTCCAATCCAACACGCCCAGCGACCCGTCCCTCATTGCCACCGTCCTGACTGTCGAACCTCCGGCCGGTGTCACGGTGGACGAGATTGCCTATCCACCGTCGAAGCCGTTCAACCAGGCCGGCCTCGACCAGCCGCTGTCGGTCTTCGAACACGAGTTCGTCATCGGCGCCCGCCTGTCGGTTGCCGCATCGACCGCACCCGGCGACCTGGTGCTGCCGGGCCGGTTGCGGTACCAGGCCTGCAACGATCTGATGTGTTTCGCACCGGCGACGGTGGACGTGCAGTGGACCCTGACTATCGTGGCGCCTGGCACGGCCGTCACCGCCCAGCACCCCGGTGTGTTCAGCCGCGTGATCGTCGGCCAGAGCGCCAGCCCGGCTTCGCAGACGGGTGCAGGGGCCTTGCCTGCCGCCGGCACGACTCCTGCGACCACGGCTGGCGATCTCGCAGCCCTGGACAACTTCACGATCGTCGCGACGGCTGGCGGCTATCTGAGCGTGGATGATTTCTTGTCGTTCGTCCGCGACGCCGAATCCGGCACCACCTCGCGGGGCCCCTTCGAAGGCAAGGGCCCGCTGGCCATCATCCTGATCGTTCTGCTGGGCGGGATGGCCCTGAACCTCACGCCGTGCGTCCTGCCGATGATTCCCATCAACCTGGCGATCATTGGCGCCGGCGCGCAGGCGGGCTCACGCGGCCGCGGGTTCCTGCTCGGCTCGTCCTACGGCGCGGCCATGGCCCTGGTCTACGGCGTGCTGGGCCTGATCGTCATCCTCACCGCTGGTTCGTTCGGCACGATCAACGCGTCGCCGTGGTTCAACTCGGCGATTGCCGCCATCTTCGTGGTGCTGGCGCTGGCCATGTTCGACATCATCGAGATCGACTTCTCGCGGTTCTCGGCGAAGATCGGGACCGGCGGGGCGAAGAAGGGCAGCGTCAGCCTCGCGTTCTTCATGGGCGCCGTCGCGGCTCTGCTGGCCGGCGCCTGCGTGGCGCCCGTCGTCATCCAGGTCGTGCTCTTCTCGAGCAACCTCTACGCCTCCGGCTCGACGATCGCTCTGGCCCTGCCCTTCGTCCTCGGCCTGGGCATGGCGCTGCCGTGGCCGCTGGCCGGCGCCGGCATGTCGGCGCTGCCGAAACCGGGGGCGTGGATGGTGCGCGTCAAGCAGGTATTCGGCATCCTCATCCTGGGGACGGCGATCTACTACGGCTACCTGGCCTACACGCTGTTCGCGAATCAATGGGTCGATTCGGCCGAGGTGCAGTCGAGCGTGGAGGAGAAGCTGAAAGAAGGCTGGCACGCATCGCTCGCCGACGGCCTGGCGGTGGCCCAGCGCGATCAGAAACCTGTGCTGATCGACCTCTGGGCCACGTGGTGCAAGAACTGCCTGACGATGGACAAGACGACGTTCGCGGATGCGTCGGTCAAGCAGGCGCTGGACGGCTACGTGAAGATCAAGTTCCAGGCCGAGAGCCCCGACGACGAGCCGGCGAAGTCGGTCATGCAGCGCTTCAGGGCGGTCGGGCTTCCGACGTACGTCATCCTGAAGCCGAAAGGCTGGGCGTCGGAGCGGTAGCGACCGAGCCGGTTCGAGAGGCAGTCTCGACCTGCGCTCGGGCTCGACATCGCCCCACGCGTTACTGCCAGGCGTGTCTGAGGAAGCGGATCAGGTTGCCGCTGCAGATGTTCTCGATGTCGTCACCGGTGTAGCCGCGCTGCGCCAGCAGGGCCGGGATCTTCTGCAGGTCCGCAATCGTGTCCACGTCGGCCGGGCACTGCTCGGTGCCGAAGGCGCCATCCAGATCCGACCCGATCGCCGCGTGCCGTGAGTTGCCTGCCACCTGGCAGATGTGGTCGATGTTGTCGACCACCTGCGCGAGAGTCACGCCCATGTTCTGGGGCGTGGACGTGCCGCGCACCCAGCCGGGCACCAGCATCCAGGCGTCGAGGGCCACGCCGATCACCGCACCGCGCGCGATCAGCGCCTGGATCTGATCGTCCGAGAACTGCCGATTGTGCGGCACGAACACCCGGCAGTTGTTGTGGCTGGCCCAGACCGGCCCGCGGTACAGGTCCAGGCTCTCCCAGAAACTCTCCTCGCACAGGTGCGTCGCATCGAGGATGATGCTGAGCCGCTCCATCTCGCGCAACAGCGCCCGCCCTTTCTCGCCCACACCGCCGGTCGCATTCGTGCCCTGGGCGTAGACGCCCGGTCCGTAGTGGGCCGGCCCGATGGCGCGCAACCCCGCCGCGTACGCACGTTCGAGGTGCCCCAGGGTCACGAGAGAATCCGCCCCTTCGAGACTCAGGATGTACCCGAGCGGCGCGTCAGGCGCGTCAGCCTGGAGCCGCGCCAGGTGCCGGTCGAGATCCCCGGCGCTGGTGATCGCCACCATCGCGCCGGCGTCCTCCATGGCCCGGTACCACGCCAGTTGCCCCTGCGTCTGCGCCCACGCCTGTTCCTGGGAGTGCCAGCCAGGAGTGGTGCTGCCCCGCTCGACGTACCGGGCGATAAGGGTGGCGGCGCACAGCCCCACGCGCCCGCGCCGCATCGCCTCGAACGACACGGTCCCGCGGCCTCGGTCAGGCTTGTCGGACAGGTCGCGCTCCGAGTCGCGGATGTCCTGCACGGTCCAGCGCAGATCCCGATTCCACTCGAGCGCGTTCATCGAGAGGTCGAGGTGAGCGTCGAAGATGATCGGTTGAGACATGGCTCACTCAGACGGTGATCGATCGGGTGGCCGCCACAACCTTCCACGTGCCCGTGCAACGGCCGTCTTGGACGACACTGACGACGTCGTACCGCGCCACGGTCGGACAGATGTGGATCGGGATGCCGTACAGCGCGTCCCCGGGACGGTAACTGCCGGCCGCGGCGGTCTCGATGACGAGGTGTTCTTCGTTGTGGCCCACGATGCGGTACGGCGGGATCCCGAGAAGGTGTACGCGCGGCTGGGCCATTTCCGAGGCGAGTGCCTTCGTTCCAAGGTCGAGGCACACCAGGTTGCCCGCCGGCTTGCTGACCACCCTGGTCAGCAGCACGGCAGCGTGCTGAAACTCCAGGTCCGGATACGCCTCGCTGTAGCCGTAGTCCCACAACACCGTCGTGCCAGGGCTCAGTTCCACGCCATGGCGTGCGGCGTGCAAACGGAACGTCGGCGTGCCGCCGGCCACGATGGCCGGCACGGGCAGGCCGGCGGCCTCGATGTCGCGAATCATGGCGGCAACAGGTCCGAACTCGCGTTCGCAAATCGCGGCGCGCGCCGCCAGGTCGGATGCGTGAATGTGCCCGTCGTACACGTGCAGTCCGCCGGCCGACAATCCGGGCCGGCTGCAGATCAACCCGTACAGGCGAACCGCCTCGGGACCCGGCGCGATCCCGGTCCTGTTCATGCCGGAGTTCACATCCAGCCACAATGTCACGTTCAACCCGGCCTCGCCCGCTGCCCGCGTCATCTCATCGATCACCACCTCGGAGTCGACGATGGCGCTGATGGCCGGGGCCGGGAATTTTCGCGCCAGCGTGAAGAACCGCCGGATGGCGGGTCCGACGGGCTGCATCGCCAGCAGGACGTCACGCGCGCCGCAGGCCGCCACCATTTCTGCCTCGGCAATCGTGGCGCACTTGAACCGGTCGATGCCCTGTGCCATCTGCCGCGCCACGATCTCGGCGGTCTTGTGGGTCTTGACGTGCGGCCGGAGCCGGCCCGGGCTGCCGGCAATGCGGATCATGCGGCGGATGTTCTCGTCGATCCGATCGGGGTACACCATCAAGGCCGGCGACGGGATATCGGCGGCGTTCGCGATGCGATACCAGTGACGTTCGGCGGGGTCGGCTGTGTTCATAGTGCTTCACACGAAATAACTCAGAATCATCACGCCAACCAGGCCCGTCACGCCCACCGACGTCTCCATGACCGTCCACGTCTTGATGGTGTCCGTGACGCTCAGGTTGAAATATTCCTTCACCAGCCAGAATCCGCCGTCGTTGACGTGCGCGAGCATCAGGCTGCCCGACCCGATGGCCAGCACCATCAACTCGGGGCTCACGCCGGTTCCCGACGCGAGCGGGAGCACGATACCGGCGGTCGTGATGCCGGCCACGGTGGCGGACCCCACACACACCCGGAGCACCGTGGCGATCAGCCAGCCCAGGAACAGCGGCGACAGCCGGGTTCCCTGCAGCAGTTGACCGATGTAGGTGCTGACACCACCGTCCACCAGCACCTGCTTGAGCGCGCCCGCCCCCGCAATGATCAGCATCACCATCGTCAAACTGGAGATCGAGTGGCTCAGCGACGTCATGATGTCGCCCATTGTCCGGCCCCGGGCGATGCCCAGCGTGTAGATGGCCAGCAGCAGCGCGAGCAGCATGGCCACGACCGGATTGCCCACGTAGCCGAGGGCATTGCGCACCACGTTCCCCTCGGGCAGCCAGAATTCCGCGAGGGTCGAGACGCCGATCAGGATGACCGGCAGCAGGGATGACACGATGCTCGTGAACGTGCCAGGCCGGTTGCCCGCCGCTGCCGGCGTGTGACCGACGAATTCGTCCAGGGGTCGCGCATCGATCTTGCGCAACCCGCGTGAGAGGATCGGCCCGGCAATGATGATTGCCGGGATCGCGATGATGGTCCCGTAGACCAGCGTCTTCCCGATGTCCGCGTGAAACATCGCCGCGATGGCCGTCGGAGCCGGATGCGGAGGCAGGTAGCCGTGCGTGACCGACAGGGCGGCCAGCGTGGGGAGCCCCACGTACAGTAGCGGGAACCCCGTCGAGGCCGCCACCGCGAACACGATGGGCATCATGATCACGAAGCCCACATCGTAGAAGAGCGGCACACCCACGATGAAGGCCGTCACCATCATCGCCAGCTGCACACGCTTGACGCCGAAGGCTCGCACGAGCCGGTCGGTGATCTGCTGGGCCGCCCCGCTGTCGGCCACCAGCTTGCCCAGCATGGCGCCCAAGCCCAGGATCATCACGAGCAGACCCAGCGTGTTGCCGATGCCGCGCTCGATGGACGTCACCGCCGCGTCCAGGCTCATGCCCTCGGCCAGCGCCACCGCCAGCGACACGATGACGAAGGCCAGGAACGAGTTGAGCTTGAACCGGAGAATCAGCACCAGCAGCAGGGCGATGCCCAGCCCGAGGATTACGAGGGGCATAGGCCTGTCCGCGCGTTAAATTCGCTGATCATCGTGTCCCACGCCGGCAGGAGGTCCCGCAGGCCCGTCCAGTACGCCGCCGGCCGGCGTGCACTGAACTCCGCCAGACTCACGCCCTGCTGCTCCACCCACGTGTAGTAGCCGAGGTTGAAGATCCGTGTCCGGTCCACGGTCGAGAGTTCGGCCACGTGGTCCGTCACCGCGCCGAGCATGTGCTGACCGAAGGCCTCCGCAGCCGCCTCACGATCGAAGCGGCCGCCGAACCGCTTGGCGAGCGCCTTGTTCCGCTCGCTGCCGTACATCTCTGCACCGTCGGTGGCCACTGTCAGCACGAGATCGTCGGGGCCCAGATCGAAGTACTTCGCCGTCTTCACCGCCGCCACGATATTGCAGATGCTCGACAGACCCAGCGCGTCGAGAGCGCCAATGATTGCCGCCGGCACGTGACGGCGCTCGGCCAGGTAGGCGCGCCCCTCTTCCCTGCCGAACAGGACCCCCAGGGCATCAGTCGCAGCGTCGGACACGGCCAGGACGACATCGGTGTTCATCACGTTATGGATCAGCGGCACGTGTTTGTCGCCGATCCCCTGGATATTGTGTTCGCCGAACCCGTTGTACAGCAGGGTGGGGCACTCCAGGGCCTCGACGGCCACAATGCGCGCACCATACCGATCTTTCAGATAGTCGCCAGCCGCGAGCGTCCCACCCGATCCGGTGGCAGACACGTACGCCTGAACCCGCTTGGTGCCGGCCGGATCGACGGCCGCCACGATGCGTTCAAGGGCCCGGCCCGTGCAGGCATAGTGCACCAGGTAGTTCCCGAACTCGCAGAACTGGTTGAAGATGGCGTGCTGCGGGTCGCGTTCCAGAACCGCGCACGCGTCGTAGATTTCCTTGACGTTGCTCTCGGAGCCCGGCGTGCGGATGATGTCCGCCGGCTCGCGTACCCAGGACTCGAGCCAGTGGAACCGCTCTTGGCTCATCCCTTCGGGCAGGATCGCCACCCCGTGGCAATCCATGATGCGCGAGATCGCGACGCCGCCGCGGCAGTAGTTGCCGGTCGACGGCCAGATGGCCTTGTGGATCGTCGGGTCGAACTGCCCGGTTACGATGCGCGGTGCCAGGCAGCCGTAGGCCGCCAGGACCTTGTGCGTCCGGATCATCGGAAACCGGTTGCCGAGCGCCACGACAATCGGCGCTTTGACCCCGGTCAACGACTCGGGCAACACCACGTGTGCCGGCACCGCGGTCTGGTCCTGCCGCGTGTCGTCGTTGTGCCAGTGCACGCGGAAGAGATTGAGCGGGTGCGGCGCGTCAGGATCGACGGCTGCGAGCCGCTGACGGATCGCAGGGGGCACCGTCGCCGGGTCCGCCAGCTGGGCGAAGGTGGGCAGGATGATGCCGGCTTCTCGAAAACGGATGACGGAGTTGTCGTAAACCGTCTGGTCGACGATGTGCTGTTCGATGCCGAGGCGTTTCATTCGGTGCACCTGGGTTGGGGATTGGGGGTTGGGGATTGGGGGTTGGGGCAAGGCAAGGGGATGTCCCCCACGACCCAATCTACAGCCCACTAGACAGTAATCCATGACGAGAGAGCTGTCATCTTGGGGCACATTCGGTACGTAGCCCCGAGTATGATGTCCCCATGCCTTCGCCCTTCGACCTGCCCATGGACCGGCGCCGCTCTGACAGCACGAAATGGCGGTACTTCGACGAAGACGTCCTGCCACTGTGGACGGCGGACATGGACTTCCGCGTGGCCGAGCCCATCGTCGACGCGCTGCGCGCGCGGGTTGAACACGGGATCTTCGGGTACGCGGGTGAGCCGGCGGAACTACGCGAGGTCCTGGTGGCCCGCATGGCGGCCCTGTACGGCTGGCGTATCGTCCCCGAAGACATCGTGTTCCAGACTGGCGTCCTGAGTGGGTTCCACAAAGTCGCCCAGGTGGTGGCCGGTCGCGGCGACGGCATCATCATCCAGCCGCCGGTCTACCCGCCGATCGTCGGGACGCCCGCGCACAACGGATCGGTGCACCAGCAGTCTCCGCTGCTACGACGCGGCGACGGATCGTACGAGATCGACTTCGACGGGTTCGAGGCGGCCGTCAGCGATCGCACGCGCCTGTTCATTCTCTGCAACCCCCACAATCCGGTGGGGCGAGCGTTCACCCCGCAGGAACTCGGCCGACTGGCCGAGATCTGCCTGCGTCGCAACATCCTGGTGTGCTCCGACGAAATTCACTGTGACCTGTTGTTCGGGGGCGCTGCGCACACACCCATCGCGTCGCTCAGCCCTGACGTGGCTCGCCGCACCGTCACCCTGATGGCACCCAGCAAGACCTTTAACATTCCGGGGCTGCACTGTTCGTTCGCGATCGTGCCGGATGCGGACCTGCGCGCCCGGATTACCAAACCGGGCTCGGCGGATTTCGCGGACGTCAACCTGCTGGGATTCGTGGCCACGCTCGCCGCGTATCGCCACGGTGACGCGTGGCTCCAGGAGGTGCTCGCGTACCTCGAGACGAATCGCACGATGGTCGTGGACTACATCCAGCGCGAAATGCCGCGCCTGATCGTACGCGCGCCTGAAGCGACGTATCTGGCGTGGGTGGACTGCCGCGAGAGCGGGATTCCCGGCAGTCCGTACCAGTTCTTCCTCGATCGTGCCCGCGTGGGGTTGTCGGACGGGCAGGCCTTCGGCACCGGCGGCAACGGGTTTGTCCGGATCAACGTCGCGTGCGCGCGAGCCACGCTGATGGAAGCGCTGACGCGGATGCGCGACGCACTGTCGGCGATCTGACGGCGCCGCCGCCCCCATTCAATCCAAGAATCCGGACCGCGTCCACTAATCCGGATTATCACGATCAATACAAACTCCCCTTGCGCACGTATGACGGCTTCGCATCCCGTATGCGGCGAACCGCGATGTTCTGGCTGGGCATCGCGGTTCGCCGTTATCACTTACAGGGTTGGTTGCGTCCGTTGCGGCTCGTGTTGCACCTGCGTGGGGCAGGTGCATCGGGGTTTGGCCAGATCGGTGGCGAGAGCTATACGCGACGGGACGTGGTGAGCGACGGGCACGTCGATCACGCAGGGGCACGCAGGCACGAGCCTGCGGTCGGTGGAGAGCACGTCGTGGACGTGAGGAGGAATCCATGAGTTACCGATCGTGTGCATGGCGGCTGCTGATGGTGGCCGTGATGCTGGTGGCCGCGAGCACGTTGGTGTTTGCGCAAGGCGGCGGCACGACGGCGTCGTTGTCAGGCGTCGTGACCGACTCGTCGGGCGCCGTGCTGCCGGGCGCTGACATCGAAGTCAAGAACAACGCCACCGGAGCGCTGTATCCGGCCGTGACCGACGGCGAAGGCCGGTTCACGATTCCGGCCCTGAACCCTGGCACGTACACCGTGAAGGTGTCGCTGATGGGGTTCAAGACGTTCGTCGCGCCTGACGTGCAGGTGCTGACGGCCACGCCGGCCTCCGTGCGCGCGTCGCTCGAACTGGGCGAACTCACCGAAACGGTCGTGGTCACGGGCGCGGCCGAGATCGTGCAGACGCAGACGGCGTCGGTGCAGACGACGGTTGCCATCAAACAGATCGAGGCGCTGCCGCTGACGACCCGGACCGCCCTGGACTTCGTCACGACCCTCCCGGGCGCGCAGACCACGGGCAGCAACAGCCGCGGCACCACCATCAACGGCCTGCCAAGCGGTTCCATCAACATCACCCTGGACGGCGTCAACGTGCAGGACAACGCGAACCGGGCCGACGGATTCTTCATGTACATCCGTCCCTTGATGGACTCGGTTGAAGAAATCACCGTGTCCACCTCCTCCCCTGGCGCCGAGAGCGCGGGGTCGGGGTCGGTCCAGATCCGGATGAGCACCCGGGCGGGGTCGAACACGTTCTCCGGGTCGGTCTACAACACCTGGCGCAACCAGGCTGGTACGTCGGAAGACGATGTGATGGCCCGCTCCGAAAAGCGGAGCTGGCTGTGGCGGCTGAATACGCCGTACTGGTTCAACCGGCGTGACCGTCCCAAGACCGCGGCGGGCGATCAGTTCATCGATGACGTGCGGCTGCAGACGCCGGGCTTCCGGGTCGGCGGCCCCGTGATGAAAGACAAACTGTTCTACTTCTTCAACCTCGAGTTCTTCATGTGGCCGAACCAGGTGGCGCGCACGCGGTATCTGGTGAATGCGAATGCCCAGAACGGCCTGTTCACGTACACGGCGCTGGACGGCAGCACGCGCACGCTGAATCTGCTGGCGCTGGCGGCATCGCGCGGGCAGACCTCGACGGTCGACCCGACCGTCGCCAAGCTGTTCGCGGATATCCGGTCAGCAGCGACCGGTTCAACGGTCGGCGGCAGCGTGTCGAGCTGGGACCTGAACACCGACAAGTTCGACTACAGCCCTGGCGGCGAACAGTTCCGCTACTTCCCGACGCTGCGCGTGGACTGGAACCTGACGTCCAGCCACCGCCTGACGGGCACGGGCCGCTACAACCGGTTCGAATCCGATCCTGACATCCTGAACAGCCGTGAGCCGCGATTCCCGGGCTTCGCGAACTACGCCGGCCAGTGGTCACACCGGTATTCCTGGAGCGGCCAGCTGCGTTCGACTTTCGGCTCGAACCTGGTCAACGAACTGCGGTACGGGTTTGCCGGCGGCAAGACCGAGTTCTACACGAACGTGACGAGGAGTTCGTTCGACTGCAGCGACCCCGGCTGCCAGGGCGGCTGGAACCTGGGCATGCTGACCATCGGCGGCGGTGGCAACGCGCTCACGAGCGTGGCCTCGACCAACGCGCCGAGTACTCGTTACACGCCCACCACCACGTTCGAGAACTCGCTGACCTGGCTCAAGGGCAAACACACGCTGACGGGCGGGGCGTCCTACACGCACTACTACGCCGACAACTGGAACGTCGCGCAGCTCGTACCGAACATCGTGTTCGGTCTGGGGTCCACCGACCCGGCGTACTCGATGCTGGTGGAATCGTCGGGCAACTTCCCCGGCGGGATCAACTCGACCCAGGCCGGCTACGCCCGGAACCTGTACGCGATGCTGACGGGCCGCGTGTCGGAGGTGAACGGATCGTTCGTGCTGGACGCCGGGGGCAACTACAAGTACCTCGGCGACCGCACGCAGCAAATGCAGTACAACGAAATCGGGCTCTTCGTGAGCGACTCGTGGCGCGTGAAGCCGTCCTTTACGCTGACGGCCGGCTTGCGCTGGCAGCTCCAGCTGCCCTTCACACCGGTGACCGACTCGTACACGAAGCTGCAGGATTATCGGATGGTGTACGGCGTGACCGGCGAGGGCAACATGTTCAAGCCGGGCACGATGACCGGCTCGGTGCCGGCCCTGGTGGCGTATGAGAAGGGTGAGCAGGCCTACACCACCGACTACAACAACTTCGCGCCGAGCCTCGGGTTCGTGTGGCGGCCCTCGATCGGCAACAGCCTGCTCAGGACTCTGTTGACCGATCAGCCGGTCCTCCGCGGCGGCTACTCGATCTCGTATGAAGCCCCGGGCTTTGCCGGCTTCACGTCGATCTTCGGTAGCAACCCGGGCGCCACGCGTTCTGCGAATCGCAGAATCGCGCTGGGAAACCTGGGCACGGACGGCTTGCCGGTGCTGTTGCGTGACGCCGGCCGGCTGGCGCCGCTCGCCGCGCCGACGGCGGAGTTCCCGTTCACGCCGTCCGTTTCGGACAGCATCAACGCGTTCGATCCCGACACGCGCACGCCGTACACGCACAGCTACAGCTTCGGCATCCAGCGTGAGCTCGGCAAGAACATGGCGCTCGAGATTCGATACGTCGGCAACATGAACATCGGCCAGACGTTCGAATGGAACATGAACAACTCGGCGAACTGGAACATTCTCGAGAACGGGTTCTACAACGAGTTCCGGCAGGCCCAGGTCAATCTGCAGTCGAACATCGCTGCGGGCCGGGGCAATACCTTCGCGTTCACCGGCGCGCCGGGCACCGCGCCGCTGCCCATCTTCATGGCTCACTTCGCCGGCGTCCCGCTGAATGACGCACGGAACCAGAATCCGGCCAGCTACACCAGTTCGAACTTCCGGAGTTCGGCCTGGTACAACTCGCTGACCCTCTACAACCCGGCGATCACCACGATCGCGGGCACGGGCACCAGCGGGCTGCAGAACCCATCCTTCTACGCCAACGCGGCGGCCGCCGGGCTGCCGGCCAACTTCTTCATGGCCAACCGCGACAGCTACTCCGGCGGGGCGTGGCTGCGGCAGAACGGCGGGCGGACGCAATACGACTCGCTTCAGATCGAACTGCGGCGCCGGATGAGCAAGGGGCTGCTCGTGCAGGGCAGCTACGCGTTCGGCACGCGGTCGGTGTGGACGTGGCCGTCGCTGCGCGACGACACGTGGCACATGACGCCGAGCACGGTCGGGCCCGATCACGCGATCAAGTTCAACTGGGTATACGAACTGCCCTTCGGCCGGGGCCGCAAATGGGGCTCCAGCGCGCCGACCTGGCTGAACGCCATCATCGGCAACTGGGAGTTCGACGGCGTGGCGCGGTTCCAGAGCGGCAGGAAGTTCAACCTCGGCGGGTACAAACTCGTCGGGATGAGCGACGACGATGTGCAGAAGATGTTCAAGTTCTACCGCGAGAAGGACTCGAACGGCGTCGAGCGCATCTACATGTGGCCGCAGGACGTGATCGCCAACTCGATCATCGCGCTCTATCAGACGTCGGCGACGTCGGCGACCGGCTACTCCGGCGCGTTACCGACGGGCCGGTACTTCACGCGGCGCAGCGACGCCAACTGCGTCGCCTATCTGGCCGGTGACTGTGGTGAACCTGAAACCCGCATCATCACGGCGCCCTGGTATGGCAAGACGGACTTCAGCATCGTCAAGCGGATTACGCTGGGCGGGCGGCGGTTCGTCGAAGCGCGCATGGATCTCTACAACGTCTTCGACAGCATCAACTTCGAGCCAAACTTCAACACCGGCACCGGCGTGCCGATTGGCGGCAGCGCGGCCAGCAGCTGGCAGGTAACCGCCGCGGCGCGGGACCTGAACGCGTCGCAGGACGCTGGTGGGCGTATCACCAGCTTCGGCCTGCGCTTCAGCTGGTAGTCGTGGCGTCCGGCTTCAGCCGGACGTGACACCGAACGGGTCCCCTCTGAACACCGGGCGGCGGCGCAACGGGCGCCGCCGCCCGTTTTCTCTGTACGCGTACGTAGCCCCGGGGTCTCCTCGAATGTTCACGTGCACGAGTGGAACGGGATTTGGTATACTTGGTGTTCGCGGTTGCCATCACCGCGGCCACAAAGCGCCCCGGCGCGGCGTGGGACCACCTTATGTGGGCCGCTAGCTCAACTGGCAGAGCAGCAGACTCTTAATCTGCGGGTTCACGGTTCGATTCCGTGGCGGCTCACCATCCTTCACATTCGTTCCGTCTGGTTCGCCGCCACGGCCTCAGGCGTCTCGACTCCGGCCTCCGGCCTCGTCTCGACGACGATTCCCGCGGTCCTGCGTCACGTCACGAAACGTAGTGGAGAGGGGCGCGCTCGGGCAGCTATTCGGAGCGGCGCTTGGCCGACGCCTTCTGAGGCTTCAACGCGGCAGGCGACGGCGTTCCCTTCCAGTCCTCCACCCGCAGGCCCTCAACGCGCTGAAACTCCGATGTGTTGTGCGTGACGAGCGTCAGCTTGCGTGCCCTGGCCTGGCCAGCGACCAGGACATCGTAGGGACCGATGGGCGTCCCCTTCGACGCGAGATGCGCTCGGATCTCCCCGGCCTGCCGGGCGTCTTCCTGGTCGAACTCCAGCACGGTAAACTGGAGCGCGTCCACGCGGGCCACGTTCGTCTCCACCCGCTGACTCTTGAACGCGCCGTAGTACAGCTCGTGGATGACGACGGCGGGCACACCGACATCTCGGGGCGCGCAGCGACGAATGCGGCGCGCGATCGGCGAGGTCGTGTCGTTGAGCAGCGCAATGACGGCGTTCGCGTCGAGGAGATACCGCATCAGCGGAAGACCTTGTCGAGCTCAGGCCGTTCTGTCGCCTCGGTCTGCTCGCGCACGGCCGACACGAAGTCCTCATCGACCTCACCGACGAGGGCATCGAGCCACTCCCAGGACTCGGGCACGGGTTCCAGGACGATGGCCCGGCCACGTCGCTGGATCCGGACTTCTCGGCCGTCGACGCGGAAGGCGCGAGGCAGTCTCACCGCCTGCGATCGCCCCGACCAGAAGACCTTCGCTGTTTCCATAACGGCCCTCCTGAATGAGATATACCAAACGAATATATCATTCACGGCGGCGCTCCGCCACGTGCTTCCGGTTTCCAGCACCCTCCTACCCGTCGCACCCCACGGCGATCGCCATCGCCCGGCAGACGTGGCGCATCCGGACGGGAGAGAGCGTCCCGACGAAATGCTCGAGGCGCGCCTGTTCGACAGTCTGGATATGATCCAGGTTCACGGCCGACGGTCGCTTGAGTCCTTCGTCGACGCCCACGACGACTTCGCTCGGCGCCCCCCGAATCACCGACGTGATCGGCGCGACCATGACGGTATGCAGCAGAGGAATCACATCCTCCCGGCTGATCACGAGGACCGGACGCCGTTTATCCGGCGCCGCGAACTGGTACATCCAGATCTCGCCGCGGTTCACTCCTCGGGCCATGCCCCCTCCGCAACCCAGCCGCCGAACTCCTCTCCAAGCCCTCCTCCGCTGCCGTAAGCCGCTTCGTACGCGTCCTTGAGCTTCCGGGCGCGCCGCTTCCTCAGGTACTCGGCCGCCGCGCGTCGCAGCACCGCCGACCTCCCGTCCCGCTGGACTTCGGCGTCCGCGTCGAGCCGAGCCAGTAACCGCTCGTCGAACATGACCTGTATAGGTTTCATGTTGGTATTCTACCAACATTCGGCCACCGACACCGGGGCTCGGGCTGCCGGCCCGCCGATCGGCGATAATCCTGCCATGTCTCACGACACACGCGACTGGCGCTGCCGGCGCACCCAGAGCCAGACAAAACCGGGTCGCCCGGCGGGCGCCTCGGACGACGAATGCTGGATCCAGCCACTGAACGGGCCGCGACTCACCATCTCACGGCCGGGAGGGTGTCTGGCCGACACCCTGGACGACGCCGGACGCTGTATCGCGGACACCGTCGCCAACGACGACGACCCGGCGCCGCGCTGAGACCGCCCTGCACACGAGAGATTCGCCTGGTCTGAAGCCCGGCTCAGACAGATCGCTGGCAGATTCCCATCTGAGGGAGACGGGCCGGTGTTGTTCGCTGCGGACTCACGTCGTCCCGAACGTCTCCGCAACGCGGACCGCGTCGGTGATGAACTCACCCAGTTGGCCGCCTTCGCCGAGGCGGAGTCTGCGCGCAGCAATCAGCCATTCGCCCGAACCCTGCACGATCCAGCCGCGCGTGCCTGCCAGGTGCAACGCCGGGGGGCCGGCCAGCAACTCGACCACCGCCGCGATGTCGTCACCACGCACGACGTACCGTTTCGAGAATTCCGCGTGATCGGGTACGTCGATATCCGTGATCAGCCCGAGCGTCCCGCCGATCCGGCTCAGCAGTCCCTCCGGCGCGATCATGAACGCCGGTAACGACCGCCCATGGCGCCTGAACGCCGCCACGCGATAGTCCTCGGCCACGTTCGTCTCGCTCCCATCCCGCGTCTGCGCGTCGTCATTGAGTTCGAATACGAAATCGCCGCCGCCCGGCGCCTGACGCGTGAGGACGGAGCGAAGGGTCTTCGACCGCCGCCCGGTCACCACGTTGCCCCCTTCCTGGAACAACGGCAGCGAGGCCAGGCGTTCGTCCACCTGCGCCGCCGTGCCAGGCCGATCCGGGTGCGGCCCGAAGCCCAGGAGCGCGGCGGCCTCGCTCGACCGTACGTTCTGCCGCTGGCTGTACCTCCAGGCCACCCAGCCAACGATGGCGGCAATCGTACCGATGATGAGCCAGCCCTCAACGGGGTGGGTGTCGAACCAGTTGGAGAGGTCAAGGATCCGATACACGTGCACTCCTTTCAGGCAGCATCATCCGCGAGTGACGTTCCCAGTGGACGAGCGGAGCATTCTAGCCGCTTTCCTTCCAGAACGGGGCCGGCACCGCCACGGCTGGCCGCCCGGCTTCAGCACTCCCGGTCCGGGCCTGCGTTCGACAAGGCTCGCGGAATGCCGGTATCCTCACACATCAAGATTCCGTTCACAGGCGCAGACGGACGCACGCGGCAATGGTACCGGGCCGACGCCAGGTAGCAGCCAGACATATGGGGGTGTCCGTGCAGGTAGACAGGCGTCTCACGCGAGCGGCGTTCGTGGCGGCCGGCATCGTGCTCGTCGGCGCACCGTTGCCCTGGGTCCGCACCGTCGGCGCCCAGGATCCGCGGCCCCAAGCCGTCCGCTCGGGCATTGATCTGATCACGATTGACGTCACGGTCTTGAGCCGCGGCGGCGACCCGGTGGCGGGGCTGGGTCCCACCGATTTCGGCGTCACCGTGGACGGCAAGCCGCGCCGCGTCGTGGGATGGCAATACGTCGAGGTCGCCGCACCGGGAACGCCGGCCGCCGAGGCTCCCCTGCCGCCACGCTTCGCCACCTTCAGTTCGAACGCGCGCAGTTCTGCGGCCGCCCCGTCCGGACGGACCACGGTGATTGCCATCGACCGGGCGAGCTTCCTGCCAGGGCGGGGCCGACAGACGCTGGACGCCGCCAAGCGGTTCCTCTCGCGGCTCGACCCCGGTGAACGGGTCGCGCTGGCCGTCTTCCCCGACCCGAATTCGATCGTGCCGCCGACCACCGACCGCGACCACATCAGCCGGGCGCTGGACCAGGTGACGGGCAGCGCGTCGCCCATCACGGTACCCGGGATCAACGTGCCGTTGGGCATCGGCGAAGCCGTCGAGGTGGCCGCCGGCAACCAACTCGTCATCAGGCAGGTCTACGCCCGCGAGTGCGCGGAGGGAAGGGACGCGACCACACGCGAGATGTGCCAGCAGGCCGTGCAGGGCGCGGCCGGCAGCATGGTGCGAACGCTGCAGGAACAGGCCATCCGGAGCGTCACGGGACTCGCCAGCGTCCTGTCCGGGCTGGAAGCCCTCGACGGCCGCAAGACGATCGTCCTGCTCAGCGCCGGCCTGTTCCAACTCGACGGCCGCAGCGACCGCAGGTTCCTTGACGAGTTGCGGCAGGCCACCGGCCGTGCGGCCGCCGCAGGAGCGGCGATCCAGGTGCTGTACGTCGATGGAGCCCTTGCGGACGCCATGGGCGGCGACCGGATGTCCGAGACACGATCGCAGGATGCGACCCTGATGGTCCAGGGACTCCAGACGCTGGCAGCCATGAACGGCGGGGCCTTGTTCCGCATCACGGGCAGTGCGGAGGCCTCCTTCGACCGCGTGGCCCGGGAGATGTCGGCGTACCACGAGCTGGCCATCGAAACCGAACCAGGCGACCGCGACGGCAAGGTCCATACGATTGCGATCAAAGTACCCGGACGTGGTGTCACCGTGCGGCACCGGCGGCAGTTCTCGATCGACGGTGCGGGTACTGACACGCGGACGATGGAGCAGCAGCTGGCCGCCATCGCGCAGTCCGCACGCGTCCTCCGCGACGTGCCCCTGCGGGTGTCCACCACCACGTTCCGGGATCCGGCCATCGGCACGATGCGGGTGATCGTGCGGGCAGACGTCGGAACCGGCGCGCACGTCCCCGCCGACATGTCCGTGGCCATGGCGATCTTCGACGACCGGGGCCGCCTGGCCGGCTCAACGTACGGGGTCAAGCGACTGAATCCCGCCCCTGGCACGGGAGAGTCCTGGTCGTACCTGGAGTCCGTCAATCTGCGGGAAGGCTCCTACACCTTGCGGATGGCGGTCGCGGATGCGGACGGGCGGATGGGCACCGTCACCCACCGCTTCGACGCGAGGCTGGCCATCGGCACCGGCGCCCGCCTCAGTGAGATGCTGGTGGTCGACAGCGACCTGACCGCAGGGAACCAGCCCATGCCCAGTCTGGACGGGCTTATCCGGGGCCGCACACTCGCGGCGGTCGTCGAAGCCTACCCCGATGGCGACGTCACGGCGCTGGACTTCTCGTTCACGATCGCCGCCGACGAAAGCAGCCCGGCGCTGCTGTCCTCCGGGAGCGTGCTTGACGCCAGCCTGCAAGAGCGGCGCGTGGCGGCGTCGGCGGAGTTCGACCTGATCCGGCTGAAGCCCGGCGACTACGTCGTCACCGCGACGGCCCTGGTTCGCGGGAACGTACTCGGACGGGTCAGCCGGCCGTTTACGCTGGCGGCGCCGGCGGCGGAGAGTGGTGGGACCCCGTCAGGCGCTGCCGGACCCCGCCTGCGGTTCGTGCCGGGCGTGACCGGGTCGCTCGCGCGCCCGTTTGCCCGGGCGGACGTGCTGCGACCCGACACGCTGACGTACTTCCTGAACCGCCTGCGCAGCACCGACACGCGCGAGGTCTCGCCAGCGGTGGCGGCGGCGCTCGACGCCGCCTCGCGCGGCGAGTTCGGCACGGTCCTCCCCGCGCTCGCACACGCCGACCGCTCGCAGTTGTCGGTGACCTTCCTCACGGGCCTGGCGCTGTTCGCACGAGGGGAGCTCGAGGCGGCGGCAGCGGCGTTCAGAGCGTCAGCCGAGGTGTCGAGCGGGTTCCTGCCGGCGGCCTTCTACCTGGGGGCCTGCTACGCCGCGGGCGGCCGCGACGCACAGGCGGTCGGCGCGTGGCAGACCGCCCTGGTATCGGAGGCCGACGCGCGCATCATCTTCGACGTCCTGGCGGACGCGCTGCTGCGGCTCGAAGACGGCCAGGAAGCACTGTCCGTCATCACGGAAGCGCGGGAACGGTGGCCGGACGATGACACGCTCCTGCCAAGGCTGGCGGCGGCCCGGAGCCTGACCGGCGAGGCCGGCAGCGCCCTCGACACAATCGAGTCCTACCTCGGCCGCCACCCGGAGGACCTCGACACGATCGTCCTGGGCCTGCGCATCCTGTACGACACCCACGCCGCAGGACGGGTCGTCCGCGGAGCACCGGCCGACGCCGCGCTCGCCACAACGCTGGCGCACCGTTACCGGGCGGCTGGCGGGCCGCAGGCCGATCAGGTGGATCGGTGGGCGGCGTTCATCCGGCAACCCGCGCGACGGCGGTAGCCGTCCGGGCCTGCCCGGCCGGCTCCCTACGCCGCCTTGTCTTCAGCCTCGTCGTCCGCCTGCTCGACGCTCCAGCCTCGCCAGAGGCCGGCCATGAAGTAGGCGAAGGCGCCGACGCCAACCAGGAAGATCGTGTCACCGATCATGCGCAGCCAGCGCAGCGTCTGCAGCCAGGGCTGTTGCAGGAAGTCGGCACTGCGGGCGAACCACAGGCCGTGTTCGATGCTGGCCCACGCCTGGGCGAGACCGATCGGCAGCAGACTGAGGCCGACCATCAGGCCGAGGCCGACGTTCAGGCACCAGAACGAGATGCCCAGCCAACGTTCTTTCCACAGGGCGCCGGCGGTCAGCACCCGCGCCACCACCAGCACGAGGCCCAGCGACAACAGGCCGTAGACCCCGAACAGCGCCGTGTGCGCATGCACGGGTGTCGTATTGAGCCCCTGCATGTAGTAGAGGGCGATGGGCGGATTGATCAGAAACCCGAACACACCGGCACCCAGGAAGTTCCAGAACGCCACGCCCACGAAGAACGTCACGGGCCATCGGTAGTGACGCATCCACGGGGTGGATCGCCCCAGTCGGCTCGTCTGGAATGCTTCGTAGCCGATGAGCACGAGGGGGATCACCTCGAGGGCGCTGAATGTGGCGCCGACGGCCATGATCGACGTCGGCGTGCCGCTGAAGTAGAGATGGTGGAACGTGCCCGGGATGCCGCCGAACAGGAAGATCGCGCTCGACGCAACAACGGCCGCGCCCGCGTGCGACCGGCTCACCAGGCCCATGCGCGAGAAGATCAACGCCAGGGCCGCGGTGGCAAATACCTCGAAGAATCCTTCCACCCACAGGTGTACCACCCACCAGCGCCAGTACTCCATCACCGACAGGTGCGTGCGCGCGCCGAAGAAGAAACCCGCGCCGTACATCAGGCCGACGGCGATGCTGGCGCCCGCGAACATCAGCACCAAGGGCCGCGAGCTGTCGCGGCGTCCGAGGGCGGGCCACAGGCCGCGCAGCATCAGGGCGAGCCAGATGAGCAGGCCGGCAAAGAGGGCAATCTGCCAGGCCCGTCCCAGGTCGACATACTCATAACCCTGGTGGCCGAACCAGAACCCGGCGTCGAGGCCCAGCTTCTGGTGAATCGACAGGGCCTCGCCGGCCAGCGACCCGCCCACGACCACGAGCAGCGCGCCGAACAGAACGTTGACGCCGAGACGCTGGAATCTCGGTTCGCGGCCGCCGATGGCGGGCGCCAGGAACAGCCCCGCCGCCAGAAACGCGCTTGCGATCCAGAACAGGCCCGTCTGGATGTGCCACGTGCGGCTGAGACTGTAGGGCAGGTAGTCGGCAAGCGGGAAGCCGAAGAATGCGTTGCCTTCCACGGTGTAATGCGCCGTGACGGCGCCGAGCACCACCTGAACGATGAACAGCAACACCACAACGCCAAGGTACTTGCCGACGGCGCGCATCGACGGCGTCAGCGTGAGCGCGGCGAGCGGATCGGCCGTCGGTGGTTCGACAGACGGCTCGTGGGGTCCCCGGAAGGCCTGCCACCACACAATGGCGCCGACGCCCACCAGCAGCAGCACGATGCTGATGACGGACCACAGCACGTTGGCCGTCGTCGGGACGTTGTTGATGAGCGGTTCGTGCGGCCAGTTGTTCGTGTAGGTGACCGTCGTGCCGGGCCGGTTCGTGGACGCGGCCCAGCTGGTCCAGAAGAAGAACGCCGTCAGCTGGCGTCGCCGCTCCGCGTCCGGCAGCACGACGTCCTGCATGGCGTAGTGGTCGCGCAGGGTGTTGAGGCCCGGATCACCGCCGAACAGACCGTCATAGTGACGCGCCACCGCGGCGATGGCTGCGGCGCGATCGGCGGACACGGTGACAGCGCCGGTGGCCGCGTCGTAGCTCGAGGTGCGGAGTTCGTTCGCCAGCCGGAAGCGCAGCGTGGCCTGGCGCTCCGCGTCGAGCGAGGCGTAGGGCACGTGGTCCTCGCGCCGGCTCCACGTATCGAGCAGTGCGACGGCTTCGCGGTGAAGCCAGTCCGCCGTCCAGTCGGGCGCCTGATAGGCGCCGTGGCCCCAGATGGAGCCGAGTTGCTGGCCGCCGGTGGATTGCCACGCCTGCTGGCCGGAGAGGATGTCGTCGCGCGTCAGCAGCAGGCGGCCATCCTGGGCAACAACACGATCCGGAATCGGGGGCGCCTGGCGGTACACCTCGCGGCCGAAGAATCCGAGCAGCAAAAAGGCGATGAACAGCGTGGTGCCGAGCAGCCACCAGGCCGGGCGCGGCGCGATCGAAACAGGGCGATCCGATGACATGAGACAGGCTCCCGCACGAACAAACCCGGACTAATGGTCAGGATGGGGGTACGGGAACGAGTCCGGGTCTGACTCCCGCGCCCGTGAAATCAGGCCGTGAGGGCGCGCGGGAACAGGACGTTGTTCTCGAGGTGAATGTGCTCCATCAGCTCGGCCTCGAAGGCATCAAGGCGGACGTAGAGCGCCCGCCATGTGGCACAGGCCTCCGGTGGAGGTGTGAGATTGGCTGTCAGCGTGCGGATTACGCGGAGGTTCTGGCCGTGCTCGTCGTGTTCGCGCTCCATGACGTTGATGGGCGAACCGGCCATGCGGCCGCGGCCGCTCACGATGAGGGGGAAGAGAATCTGCTCCTCCTTGGCCAGGTGTTCAAGGACCGCGTCATGCACGTCACCAAGCAGGCTCGACAGACCGCGTGGGCACGTGGGCTTGTCGGCATGCACGTCCTCGACTGTCGCAGCCATCTGGATGAGGGCAGGGATCTCGGTGCGCAGGCGAGCATGGTAATGCGACACGATGAACGCGATCAGGTCGGCCAGCGGCCGGGTGGACCAGGTGGGCGCGTCGGGCGCGTCGGCGTCTTCGGTGGCGATTTCCTGCAGGAGGCGATCGGCGTCGAGGCCCTGCTCGCGCGCAACCTCGATCAGCGGCCGGCGCCCGCCGCAGCAGAAGTCGAGGTTGTGACGATGGAAGACGCGCGAGGCCGCCGGATGGGTCGTGGCGAGTTCCGCGAGTGTCATGGTCGTGTTCATTGGGGCTCTCCTTGAGAAAAGGGGCCAGGCCCCTTTTTCTGTGAGGACGTGAGGGCATGTTGGGTGCCACGAATGAAGCCTATATGTAACAACGATTTGCGAGTTCTGTTGTGATATCATCAACGTCGATACGTTGTCTTTCTAGTAACGCTGATGTCTCAATCACAACAACTTCTCGCGCTCCTCGAGATCGCAAGGGACCTCACCGCGTCCCTCGGTGCGGACGACCGGTACGGCAGGTTCCTCGCCGCAATCCACCGCGTCATCCCGTTCGATGCGGCCTGCCTCCTGCGCGTCGAAGGCAGTGACCTGGTGCCGATGGCGGGTCACGGCCTGCGTGCGAGCGCGCTCACCCGCCGTTATGACCGGCGCGACCATCCGAGGCTGGATGTCATCCTGCGTTCGCCCCAGCCGGTCCGGTTCGCCCCCGACAGCGGCCTGGCCGACCCGTTCGAAGGCGAACTCGAGGCCGACCCCGCCGCGTTGGGCCACATCCACGCCTGCTTTGGCTGCCGCCTGACCGAGGGCGACACCGTGGTCGGCGCCCTCACGGCCGACGCGCTCTCGCCGTCCGCGTTCGACGATCTCGACCTCGAGTACCTCGCGACGCTTGGGGCCCTGGCCGGCGCGGCCATGCGGACGACGACGCTCATCGACACGCTGCAGCGACGGGTGGCGCACCGGGGTCACGTGGCGTGGGAGCTGCAGCGCACGGCGGCGGCGGCGACGGGCGGAGCCTTGCTCGGACCGAGCCGCGCGTTGCGCAAGCTGCGCGAGGAGATCGCGCTCGTGGCCGGCTCGGACCTGGCCGTGCTGGTGACCGGCGAAACGGGCGTGGGCAAGGAACTGGTCGCAACGCTGATCCACGAAGGCTCGCCCCGTGCCGACGAAGCGCTGATCCATGTGAACTGCGCGGCACTGCCCGTCTCGATCGCGGAGAGCGAACTGTTCGGCCACGTGACAGGCGCCTTCACGGGCGCCACGCGCGATCGGGCAGGAAAGTTCGAGGCGGCGAACGGCGGCACCCTGTTTCTGGACGAGGTGGGCGAACTGCCGCTCGAGTTGCAGCCCAAGCTGCTGCGGGCCCTGCAGCAGGGCGAAATCCAGCGGGTTGGCAGCGACCGGGCGCACCGCGTGGACGTCCGCGTGATCGCGGCGACCAACCGCCAGCTGCTCCGCGAGGTGGAACGCGGCCGGTTCCGCGCCGACCTGTATCACCGGCTCGCCGTCTTCCCGCTCCGCGTGCCCCCCCTGCGAGAACGACGCGATGACATCACCGTGTTGGCGACGCACTTCATCGATCTGGCGCGCCGGCGCCTCGGGCTGGGACGCGTGTCCCTGTCCGCGGCGGCACGTGAGGCCCTGACGGCTGCCGAGTGGCCGGGGAACGTGCGCGAACTGGAAAACGTCGTGTCGCGGGCGGTTCTGCGGGCATCGGCTGGAGCCGATCCCTCCGCCCGCGTCGAGATCGATCCTGAGCATCTGGGACTCGCGGCCGACGCCGGCTACGTCGGTCCGCCGGCCGCACCGGCCTCACCCACCGAGGCCGGCGGGCAGGCCGCGGGACGCCTGCGAATCGTGCCGCTCCCGCTTCGCGACCGTGTCCGCGTCTTCGAGCGCCAGCAGATCGAACTGGCCGTCGAACGGAACGGCGGCAACTGGGCCGCCGCCGCGCGCGAACTGGGGCTGCACCGCAGCAACCTGCATCACCTGGCGCGGCGCCTGGGACTCGGCGCAGGGGCCGAAACGGCGCGGGTCCGGACCCGGGGCGCGCGGACGGAGCCGGTCACACGACGATAGGGGTCCGCGCGGCGCACCTACCCGCCCGTCGCCGATTCTGCGATACTTCTCGTTCCCGCTCATCGAGGAGACACGCGCATGCGAAGAGCTGTCCCGCTGCTATTGTTCGTCCTGTTCGTCTCGTCCACGGCGGCAGCCCAGGACCGGCCGCTGCTCGCGACCAACCCGACCCTGAGCCGCACCCACATCGCCTTTGTCTACGCCGGCGACCTGTGGACGGTGCCGCGCGCCGGCGGCGACGCGGTCCGGCTCACCACCGGCGCCGGCACCGAAACCCGCCCGTACTTCTCGCCCGACGGATCGACGCTCGCGTTCAGCGCCGAGTACGACGGCAACCTGGACGTGTACACGATTCCGGCGGCAGGCGGCGTCCCACGCCGGGTCACACACCATCCGGGAGCGGATCTCGTCACGGGATGGACGCCGGACGGCACGAAAGTGCTGTTCGCGTCGTCACGCATCAGCGAAAACGCGCGGTTCAGCCGGCTGTTCACGATCGCCGTGAACGGGGTCTTCGCGGAACCCCTCCCGCTGCCGATGGGCAACGAAGGCGCCTTCTCGCCGGACGGGTCGCGCGTCGCGTACGTCCCGCTCCCCCGCGCCTTCAACATCTGGAAGCGGTATCGCGGCGGCCAAGTCACACCGCTCTGGATTGCGACGCTCGCCGATTCCACCATCGAGCGCGTCCCGCGCACCGACTCGAACGACTTCAACCCGATGTGGACAGCCGCCGATCCCGGGCGCGTGTTCTTCCTGTCCGATCGGGAGGGACCCATCACGCTGTACGCGTACGACACGGCGGCCAAGAAGGTGTCGCGTCTCTTCGAAAACCAGGGGCTCGACATCAAGTCGGCCTCGGCCGGCCCCGATGGCATCGTGTACGAACAGTTCGGCGGGCTCCACGTGTTCGACCTGAAGGCCGGCACCAGCCGTCGTGTGCCCGTCCGCGTGTCGGCCGACCTGGCCGGCGTGCGGCCACGCTACGAGAAGGCGGCCGCCCGCATCACCAACTCCGCCCTGTCGCCTACCGGCGCCCGGGCGGTCTTCGAGGCGCGCGGCGAGATCCTGAGCGTCCCGGCCGAGAAAGGCGATGTCCGCAACCTGACCAACACGCCGGGTTCGGCCGACCGTGACCCGGCCTGGTCCCCTGACGGGCGCTGGATCGCGTACTTCTCGGACGAGTCCGGCGAATACGCGCTGCACCTCCGCGGCCAGACGGGCCTGGGCGACGTGAAGAAGATCGCGCTCACGGTGCCGCCGTCGTTCTACTACGCGCCCACCTGGTCGCCCGACAGCACGAAGGTGGCCTTCTACGACAAGCGGATGATCCTCTGGTACGTCAACATCGAAAAAGGCGCGCCCATCCGCATTGACGAATCGCTCGGCGGCGGCGGCGCGACGATGGCGCCGGCCTGGTCGCCCGACAGCTGCTGGATCGCGTACGCGAAAATGCTGAAGTCGTGGATGCGCGCGGTCTTCGTCTACTCGGTGGACGACAGCAAGAGCCACCAGGTGACCGACGGCCTGAGCGATGCGCGTTACCCGGTATTCGACGCGGGCGGCAAGTACCTCTACTTCACCGCCAGCACCAACATCGGCCCGACCAACAGCGGCCTCGACATGTCGGCGTACCCGCTGCTCCCCACGCGGAGCGTCTACGTCACGGTCCTGAAGAAAACCGACCCGTCGCCGCTGGCACCCCAGAGCGACGAAGAGAAGGGGACCGAGGAGAAGCCGGCGGACCCGGAGAAGAAGGCTGACACCACACCCGCGGCCAAACCCGCGGCGGCGGATGACAAACCCGCCGCCAAGAAAGAGCCGCCCAAGGTCGTCATCGACATCGACGGCATCAGCCAGCGGATTCTGGCGCTCCCGGTACCCGAGCGCAACATCGCCGGGCTCGTCGCGGGCAAGGCGAACACCCTGTTCATCGCCGAGGCGCCCATGACGACGCGGGCCATGCCCGCCAGCGGCCCGATGGCCCTGACCATCCACAAGTACGACCTCGACAAACGCAAGCTCGACAAGGTCATCGACGGCGTGAGCGGGTTCGACGTATCGGCCAACGGCGACAAGATGCTGTACCGCCAGCAGCAGAACTGGTTCATCGCCTCCACCGCGCAGCCGGTGAAGCCGGGCGAAGGCCGGCTCAAAACGGATGACATGGAGGTGCGTGTCGATCCGGTGGCCGAGTGGAACCAGATGTACCGCGAGGTCTGGCGCCTCGAGCGCGACTTCTTCTACGACCCGAACCACCACGGTCTCGACCTGCAGGCCACGGCGAAGAAGTACGAACCGTATCTCAAGAGCGTGGCGCACCGGGCGGACCTCAACTACCTGTTCGGCGAGATGCTGGGCGAGTTGTCCGTCGGGCACCTGTACGTCAGCGGCGGCGACACGCCCGACGTGAAGCGGGTCCCGGGCGGGCTGCTCGGGTGCGATTTCGCCCTCGAGAACGGACGGTACCGGTTCGCCCGCGTCTTCTCGGGCGAGAACTGGAACCCGACCCAGCGAGCCCCCCTGACGCAGCCGGGCGTCAACGTGCAGCCCGGCGACTATCTGCTGGCGGTCAACGGGCGCGAACTGACGGCGACCGAAAACGTCTTCGCCCGCCTCGAGAACACAGCCGGGAAGTCCGTGCTGCTCAAGGTCGGCCCGAATGCCGATGGCACGAACGCACGCGACGTGACGGTGGTGCCGGTCGCCACCGAATCGAACCTGCGGTACCTGGCCTGGATCGAAGGCAACCGCCGGAAGGTGGAGACGCTGAGCGGCGGCGCGCTGGCGTACGTGCACCTGCCGGATACGGCAGCCGGCGGGTTCACGAACTTCAACCGCTACTACTTCGCCCAGCTCGACAAGAGCGGCGCGGTCATCGACGAACGGTTCAACGGCGGCGGGTCGGCCGCCGACTACATCGTCGACGCCCTCAAGAAGCCGGTGATGAACTACTGGGCGGCGCGCGAAGGCATGGACGCGACGACACCAGCCGGCCTGCTGCAGGGGCCCAAGGTGATGATCACCAATGAGTTCGCCGGCTCGGGCGGCGACCTGATGCCCTGGATGTTCCGGCGGATGAAGGTCGGGACGCTCATTGGCAAACGGACGTGGGGTGGGCTCGTCGGCATCGGCGGGTACCCGACGCTGGTGGACGGCGGCTCCGTCACCGCGCCGCACTTTGGTTTCTACAGCCCGGAAAGTCAGTGGGAGGTGGAGAACCACGGCGTCGCGCCCGACATCGACGTGGATCTCGACCCGGCGGAATGGCGCAAGGGCCGCGACACGCAGCTCGAGAAAGCCGTCGAGGTGGCCATGGCGGAACTGAAGAAGAACCCGCCGAAGAAAGTGACACGGCCGCCGTTCCCGAAGTACCACAAGTAGGGCAACAGCCATCGCCCCCCGTTTCCGGACGTGTCCTGGAACGGGGGGCGGCTGCCCCGGCCGCGTTCGGCCCTCAGCCGGCGGTGAGGGAAACCGGTTTCTCGACGATCGTCGCGAGCAGGTACCCGTGCCGGCGCACGGGCGGAACGTAGCGGTCGAGCAGCACGAACACCTGCACCAGGGCTCCGGTCACCAACGTGAGCGGCCGGCACCTGACGTGACAGGCGAGATCCAGCATCCGCAGCCATCCCGGGATGAACAGGATGGCGGTTTCTTCCCGCACGCAAAAACCCGCACGCTCGAGCATCTCGCGTAGCGCCCGCCGCGAATACGACTTCTCGAACCCGTACGCGTAGAGACCCAGCGCACTCATCACCGCCACCATCGGTGCCCGCAGGAACGGATCGTACCGGTTCGGTACTCCGACGACGGCACGCCCGCCTGGCTTGAGCACGCGGAAGATCTCGGAGACCGCCTGCTCCGTCTCGTCGAAATGCTCGATGGTCCCCATCGAGTACACGGCGTCGAGGCTGCCGGTCCGGCAGGGCAACGCCCGCACGTCGGCGGCCGCCGCGCGCAGCGGCACGCCGCCGAACGCTTCGCGCGCGAGGAACACGGTCGGCAGCGAGATGTCCACACCAAAGGCCCTGGCGCCCTGGGCGGCGGCCCACTGCAGGATGCGGGTGTTCCGGGCCTCATCCCACAGGTCGGTCTTGAGCAGTTGCACGCCTGCCAGCGGCGCGAGGTGTTCGGCCAGCAGGCGGCGCTCGTTATCGGCATAGTAGGCGGTCGACCGCGCTCCGCCGAGGTCGGGGAAGGTGGCGCCGACGTCGAACCAGAAATGCTGGTAACCCGGGTCTCCCGCCTGTGTCGCCGCGCCCACGCCCGGCCGACCCGGCCGAGCCACCACGAAGAAGCACGCGAGGGAAGCCAGAACGGCCCACCCGCGCACCTCACGCACGCCCAACAGGATCCCGGATGGCGCTAACACGTGCAGCATCCCGAGGAAGGCGATCTGCGCCAGCAGCAGCACTCCGGCGCCGAGGGCCAGCCGCCGCCACTCCGCGCGCGCGCCGGCGGCGATCCACAAGCCCCCGTACAGGCCGGCCTGGAACATCGGTGTGAACCCGACGGCGCCTTGCGGGTCTGGCCCCGGCGAGGCCGCCCTCATCCAGGCAGCCACCGGCGTCAGGGCAAAGAGCCATGCGATGGCCACGCCGCCCAGCAGCCCCAGCAGCGACGCGCGCACGGCCTGCGTGGCGACGTCCGCTCGCCAGATCGCCGCCGCGACCACCAGAATGGCGCCCAGCGCCACTTGGAAGAAGGCATGCACCAGGACGAGCGGAGGCGCGACGGCCGTCGGCGGGAGCGCCACGACGAGCAACCGCGCGACGCCGAGCGCCATGAACAGCGGCACCGCGGCAACCAGCCCCAGTGTGACGCGCCGCCAGCCATGGGCGTACGCAAAGACGGCTGCGCCGTACACCGGAATGAGGGGCGTTGACAGGCACTCCTGGGTGACCAGGAACGCCCCCTGGGGAATCCGAAGCACCGCATCCGACGCCGTCGCATCGATGCCCAACAGCCGCAACAGCATCGCCGACACCTGCGCCACCAGCATCGCGGCCCTCAGCACCACGCCGTTCTCGAGGTAGTACGGCGACGCCGCCACGAACGCCACGAGGAACACGGCCGCGAGGACGATGAACCGCGTGGACAGGAAGGGGGGGGTCGCCTCGAGCGCCGGGGCACTGGCCGGTTCGTCCCGCGGCTCGCCGACGGCCGCCCCACCGGCGTCCGCCGCTCGCATCCACCAGAAAACGTAGGCCGCCACGACGATGATGAGTGCCCCGGGCCAGATGTACAGGTGCAGCGCCTCGAACCTCGCGGGATGCCCTGCAGCCATGCCCAGCGTACCGATGCGCACGGTGTTGAGGCCAAAAATGAGACCAAGCCCCCCAGCTACGCCCGCCAGGCGGCGGCTCCAGGCCACGGGATACGCCACGATCGCGCCCACGCACAATGCCAGCACGTCCGTACCGCTGCAGGAGAGGCCGACGAAAATCGGCTGGACCGGTGGACCAAACAGCCATTGCGCGGCGTGTCCCTGCAGATTCGTGTACGGAGTGATGACGTGCGTCTCGACCCAGTTCAGCCGGAACAGGCCGAACAGGCCCAACGCCGCAAGCCAGGCCCTGAGCAGGACGTTACGAATCATGCGCGTCAGTCGGCACGCCCACGCCGCGGGCGCGTGGGCGCTGCTGGATGCTGGAGCGCGGAATGTGATGCCATTGTGATGGTGAAGGTGCCATCTTATCAGACCGGCGCCAACGCCTTCCCCAGACGCGGTGGGGGCGCCGCGCCGGCCCCCCCGGCGCGGCCCCGCGACGACGGCCGGCTCGAGAGCGGGG
>CAYJPV010000003.1:165320-172204 GCA_964372095.1 uncultured Vicinamibacterales bacterium
GCCAAACTCACACCCCCCCCCCCCCCCCCCCCCCCCCCCGCGGGGGCCCCCGCCCCACCCCCCCCCGCGGGCCCCCCACCTGCCTGCCTCTAGCCTCTAGCCTCTAGCCTCTACTTCGGATACACCATCGTATTGGGATCCGGCAGCGGGATTCGGACGAGAGGACTGCCCTGACGTATCGTCTCGAACGAGAACTGGGGCTTGTCGGGATTGCCTTTCAGCATGTCCTCGATGTTGCCGACGGCCAGAATCACCAGCTTGTCCGGCGTCAGGTATTTCTGCGCGACCCGCTGGATCTCGTCCACCGTCACTGCCCGGACCTTGTCCCGGTACGTCTTCCAGTACTTCGGGTCGTGACCGGTCAGCTCGTCGTTGGCGAAGAGGCCCGCCACGGCCCCTGCGGAGGAGAAATTGCGGGGGAATACTTCGATCGCCGAGTTCTTCACCGTGTCGAGTTCTTCGGCAGACACCTTCTCAGTCCGGATTTTGCCGATCTCATCCAGGATGATCTGAACGGCCTGCGCCACGGTGGAACTCTTGGACTGGAACCCTGCCCGGAACACTCCCGGATAGTACGTACCCGCCCCGTATCCGGACCCCGCGCTGTAAGCCAGGCCCTCGTCGGATCGGACACGATTGGTGATGCGCGAGGTGAACCCCGAGCCGCCCAGGATGTCGTTCATCAGGCTGACGGCGATCTCGTCGGGGTTGTCGCGCCTGATGCCGAGATGCCCCATGCTGACGCGCCCCTGGTTCACCTCGGGCTTGTTCACCATGTAGACGCCGGGCGTCGGCTCGAACGCGGGTGCCGGCACGGGCACGGCTTTGTAGCCGGCAGGAGCACTCCAGCCGGCCATCCGCTGCTCGAGTTTGGCGGCCATCTCCGCCGGGTTGAAGTCGCCGGACACGGCGATGATGAAGTTGGCGGGATGGACATGGGCGGCGTGGAAGGCCACCAGATCCTCACGCGTCATGCCCTCGACGCCAGCCTTCGTGGTCGGGCGCGTCGAGAAGTGCTGATCCCCGTAGGTGAGCCGCGCCCACTCGCGCGCTTCGATGCCGGCGGTACTGTCGTTGCGGCGCGCAAGATTCTGCAGCGCCTGCCGCTTGTAGAGGTCGAAGCGATCCGCCTGGAACGCGGGCTTCTGGAGCATCGCGAACAGCAGGTCAAGCGCCTTGTCGGTGTCCTTGGCCAGGAAGTTGGCAAACGCGGTGCCGCTCGTCCCGGAAAACCCGGCCGACAGGTTGGCCGCCAGGAAGTCAGTCTCCTCGTCAAACTGCTCCGCCGTCATCGCGCCTGCGCCACCGGCACGCATCTGGCCGCCGACCGCGGCCGCCAGGCCCTCTTTGCCGGCCGGCTCGAGGTACGACCCTGCGCGGATCAGCACGGCCACCGACACGAGCGGCAGTTCGTGGTCCTCCACCATGAAGGTGACGACCTTGTTCTTGAGCACCTTCCGGTACTTCGCGCCGTCTGGCGGGTCGAAGGTCAGCGCGGGGTACTTGATGTCGCGCGGGTGGGCCGGGACCTGCGCGAACGCCGGTGCGGACCACGCGAGAGCCACCACCACGGCAGCCGCGACCATCAGCGGAAATTTCGTCGGTCGCATGGTTACTCTCCCTTCCCGATCTTCTGCTGCAACACGGCCTTGATCGCCTTGAGTACCTTCAGCCGTTCTGGCGGAGCCTGTCCTTCGGCCTGTTCGAGCTGCTCGAGCATCTTCCTGGCCTGCTCCACCGGCAGTTGCTGAATCATCGTCTGGGCCTGGCGCACCTGTGCTTTCTCGGCATCGCTGAGGCCTTCGAGCAACGGATCGGCCTCGGCCGCGCCGGCCGCCGGGGCCTTGGTGTAGTAGAGAATCACGCCGCGCCGCTCCGGTTTGAAGTAGGTGGTCGCCACCCGCTGGATGTCATCGGGCGTCACGGCCTGAATCTTCGCCGGCTCCTCGTTGAAACTCGACCACCCGAGGGTGTTGTCGGCCAGCAGCAGCTGCAGCATCAAGGCGAAGTTGTTCTGCAGGCGGCGGAACGTATCGGCGGCGTACTGGTTCTTGATCTTCTGCAGTTCGCGGGCGTCCACCGGCGCTTTCTGCAGCTTCTCGATCTCGGCGTAGAGCGCCTGCTCCACCTTCTCCGGCACGGTGCCCGGGGCAGCGGTCGCGGTAAGCTGGAAGTAGCCTTCCCACTTCTGGGCGTTGTTGACCGCGCCGGCGGCGGTGGCGATCTTCTGATCGAGCACCAGCGACTTGTAGAGGCGCCCGGTACGGCCGCTGAGCAGCGATCCCATGACGTCCAGGGCGGCTTCGTCCTTGTGGCCCACGGCCACCGTCAGGTACCGCGCGACGGCCTGGGGATTGGTGTCGGCGTAGGCCAGCATCCGTTTCTCGGCCTGGGGCTCGACCTCCCTCGTGCGCACGGGCGGCGGGTCGACGGGGTTCCGCTTGAGCCGGCCGAAGTACCGCTGGGCCAGCGTCTTCGCCTGCGCCGGGTCGAAGTCGCCCACGAGGCAGGCCGTCAGGTTGTTCGGCGCGTAGTTCAGGTCGAAGTAGGCCAGGGCTTCTTCCCGGGTGATGGCCTCGACGTCGCTCGGCCAGCCGACCACGGGCCAGTGGTAGGGCGAGGCACTCCAGAACATCGCCTCGAACTCCTCCTGGAACCGGCCAGTGGGCGTGCTCTCGGTGCGCAGCCGGCGCTCCTCACGGACGACATCCCGCTCGGAGTAGAACTCCCGGAATACCGGGTTTGCCAGCCGATCCGACTCCATCCAGAACCACAGCTCCAGCTTGTTCGAGGGCACGTTGATGAAGTAGATCGTGAAATCGTTGGACGTCCCGGCATTCATGCCGCTCGCCCCCGCCGTGGTGTAGATCCGGTCGAACTCGTTCTTGACGAGGATGTCGCGCTGGGCTTTCTCGAGCGCCGCCAGTTCGTCGAGCATCTGCTGGTGCCTGGGCGTGCGCGTCTTGGGGTCACGGACGTCGGCGATCTCGCCGATGCGGAGCCGGCGCAACTGGGCCTGCTCCTCGACCTGGATATGCCCTTTCACCTGGTCCATCGTCGCCTGGAGTCTCAGGTCTTCGTCGATGTTCGACGTGCCAATCGTGCGCGTCCCCTTGAACATCATGTGTTCGAAGAGGTGCGAGATCCCGGTGATGCCAGGGCGTTCGTTGACGGCACCCACCTTGGCCACCCAGCCGGCGGCGACGTTCGGATCGCCCTTGCGCGGCACGAGGAGCACCTTCATGCCGTTGTCGAGCACGAGTTCCTGGACCTGGACCTGCTGCGCCTGTGCCAGCGCGGCGGCGGCCAGGAGCAGCACGAGACCCGTCAGGCCCGCCCTGCGGAGTCGATGAGCCATACCCTCAATCCCTTTCGTTGGAGCCACGAATCCAGTCATTTTATCCCAGGCGCATGGCCGGGGCGGACGGCCGGCGCGCCAGCACGCGGCACCCAGATCTTCCGCCCGGAGCCCCCCGGGCGTGAGATGATGGGCCTCTATATGACCAAGCTCCCCCTGATCATCCAAGGCGGCATGGGTGTGGCCGTCTCCAACTGGTGCCTCGCCAGGGCCGTGTCGTGCCTGGGCCAACTCGGCGTCGTCTCCGGGACGGCCCTGGACCAGGTTTTCGTCCGGCGCCTTGAAGACGGTGACGTCGGCGGACACATGCGCCGGGCCGTCAACGCGTTTCCGTTCCCGGCGATGGCGAAGCGGGTCTGGGACAAGTACTTCATCGCCGGGGGGAAGGCGGCCGACGCACCGTACGCCGTCCTGCCGACGCACGGGCGCGACTGCCCCAGGGATCTTGCCGAACTGTGCATCGTGGCCAACTTCGCCGAGGTCTACCTCGCGCGCGAAGGCCACGACCAGCCGGTGGGCATCAACTACCTGGAGAAGATCCAGACCGCCCATCTGGTGTCGATCTACGGGGCGATGCTGGCGGGCGTCGCCTACGTCCTGATGGGGGCCGGTATCCCGCTGCGGATTCCGGGCGTCCTCGAGGCGTATGTGAACCACCAGCCGGCGTCGTATCCGCTCTACGTCGCCGGGGCGCAGGACGGCGACGACACCTCCATGCACTTCGTGCCGCGCGACTTCATGGAACGTGACCTGCCTGCCCTGGAACGACCGCGATTCCTGCCGATCATCGCGTCCAACACGCTGGCGGCCACGATGCTGAAGAAGGCCAACGGCCGGGTCGACGGCTTCATCATCGAAGGGCCGACGGCGGGCGGCCACAACGCGCCGCCGCGCGGCAAACTGGCCTTGAATCTCAAGGGTGAACCCGTCTACGGCGAACGCGACGTGGTCGATCTGGACCGCATTCGCGAGTTGGGACTGCCGTTCTGGCTGGGCGGCACGTTTGGCGCGCCGGGGTTCCTGCGCGACGCCCTCGACGCCGGAGCCACGGGGGTGCAGGTCGGCACGGCGTTCGCTTACTGCGACGAGTCCGGGATGCGCGATGACTACAAACGTGCCGTCCTGGCACAGGTCGCCCAGGGGACCGTCCAGGTCATTACCGACCCGCTCGCGTCGCCCTCAGGGTTTCCGTTCAAGGTCGTCCAGCTCGATGGCACCGTCTCGGACCCGACCGTCTACTTCGCGCGGCCGCGTATCTGCGACCTGGGATACCTGCGCGAGCCGTACCGCACCGCAGACGGCACCATCGGTTACCGATGCCCGGCCGAACCCCTGTCGGTGTACGCGTCGAAGGGCGGCCATGAAGCTGACGCCCAGGGCCGGAAGTGTATCTGCAACGCGCTGATGGCCACAGCGGGATTGCCGCAGACCCGGGGCCACGGCCGGTTCACCGAGGCGGGCATTGTGACCGCCGGTGATGACCTGGTTGGAATCGGGCGCTTTCTGGCGCCCGGGGCCACCCGCTACACCGCGGCCGACGTCGTGCGGATCATCCTGGGCGGCGCCCCGGACGCCGATGCCTGAGGGCCTCCGGGCAGGCCGGGCGCGAAACGTGCCATAATACGGGAAGGCCAGAGAGCGTCACCGTGGTGGTCCGCGAGGCGAGACGTCCACTGGCGACAGGCACTTCCGCCTCCCGGCCGTCCTCGCGTATCCGCCCGGCCCGGAACTTCCAGACTCTATAGTGACTACGAAACACACTTCTGCACCCACCGGACGCTCACGCCGCCCCAGACGATCTTCCAGTTCGGGCGCCACACGACGCTTTTTCACTCCCGCTCAGGCACCCACGAAGGTTCCGTTCGACGTGGCGCCGCACGACCCGACCCCCATCGACTTCGCCGGTCTGGACCTCGACCCGCGGCTGCGTGCGGGTATCGAGGACCGGGGGTTCGAGCGGACGACGCCCGTCCAGAGCGCGGTCTTTCCGATCGTGTTTGCGGGCGGCGACCTGATTGCCTGCGCCGAAACCGGGACCGGCAAGACGGCAGCATTCCTGCTGCCCCTCATGCAGCGCCTGCTGGCCTCGCCGTCGACCGGCACCCGCGCCCTCGTACTCGCACCCACGCGCGAGCTGGCGGTGCAGATTGAAGACGATTTCACGGGGTTTGCATATCACACGTCGCTGACCAGCGTGGCCGTCTACGGCGGCGTGGACGGTGACATCCAGGCCCGAGCCCTCAAGGCGGGGGCCGACATGGTGGTGGCCACGCCGGGCCGGCTGCTCGACCACATGAGCTGCGGCAACATCGTCGACTTCAGCAACGTTGAAGTGCTGGTGCTCGACGAGGCGGACCGGATGCTCGACATGGGGTTCTGGCCCGACGTCAACCGCATCGTCTCCACGCTGCCTCCGACGCGCCAGACGCTGCTGTTCTCGGCCACGACATCGGCCGACGTCGTGAAGCTGGCCGAGCAGGTGATGCGGGATCCGAAACTGATCCAGATTGGCCGCGCCGGCGGGCCCGCGCGAACGATTGCCCACGTGATCCACGTGCTGCCCGAAGGCGAGAAGGCCGGCTGGCTCGGTGACTTTCTGCGGCGCAACCGGCGGCCAACGCTCGTGTTCGTGCGTACCAAGCGGTTCGCGGACCGGCTGGCATCAATGCTGGCGGGACGGGGGATCCGGTGCGCGGCGCTGCACGCCGACCGTACACAGGCGGACCGGACGGCAGCGGTGGAAGGATTCAGGGCGGGCCGGTTCAACGTGCTGGTGGCCACCGACATCGCCGCCCGCGGGCTCGACATCGACGGCATCGAACACGTCGTGAACTACGAAGTGCCGCACGGAGCCGATGCGTACGTGCACCGGGCGGGACGGACGGGCCGCGCGGAAGCCACCGGCACGGCCCTGACGCTGGTCGCGCCGGATGAACTGCCCAACCTGCGGTCGATTGAGCAGTCCATCGGCGTCCACATGACTGACTTCGAGCGGCACGAGGCGCCGGCGGCACAGCCGCCAACGGCGGCGCCGGCGACCGAGCCCAACCCCGCGTAACCAGCCTGCAGGCGGGCACCCGCCGGCAGGTGTTATTCGACGGGAACGTCAGGCGGCGGGGGCGGCTCGGTCTGCGGTGCGGCCGGCGCCGCCGCATCGGGCTCCGCCTCACCCGGGACTTCTCGCTCCACGGCAATTGAACAGTCGGTAATCAGCGCAGCCAGCGCGCCCACGGCGGCGAGCATCGGGGCGAACACCGCACCCACCACACCGGCGGTCATCGGGAACTCCGCCACGCTCCGGTCTCCCTGTTTGATGATGATCCGGCGCACGTTGCCTTCGTGCACGAGTTTCTTCACGGTTTCCAGCAACCTGTCGCCTTGTACCTTCGTGGTCTCCCAGAACGTCTTCTCGGCCATCGGTGTGAACCCTCCTGTGATCATGGACGTGTGCCGGGGCCTGGGGGTTCGAAATGCGGGGGTCAGGGGGGGGGATAGAATCTGACAGCGCCGGGGGCGGCGCGCCGCC
>CAYJPV010000003.1:172214-224761 GCA_964372095.1 uncultured Vicinamibacterales bacterium
CCCCCCCGGGCCGCCCGCCACACCAAAATTTTTTTTTTTTTTTCCCCCCCCCCCCCCCCCCGGCCAAGCTGTAGTAGAGTTCCCTCGGAATTCCGTTTCCGGAGGGTTGTGAACCGATGCGCCTGCACTTGCTCCTCACGCTGCTTGTGGTCATCGCCGTCGGGATCGTCGCCGACGCACAGCGCACGGTGAAACCCGTGCTGCACGGCCGCCACTGGGTCGCCATCACCGGCAAGCCGCTCGGCGCCACGGCTGGCGCCATGATCTTCAACAAAGGCGGCAACGCGGTCGATGCGACCTGCGCCATGCTCGGCGCCGTCTCGACGATGTGGGACACGCTGGGGTGGGGCGGAGAAACCCAGGCCCTGATCTACAACCCGAACACGAAGAAGGTCATCGGCATCAACGCCCTCGGCGTCGCACCCACGGGCGCCACGCCGACCTACTTCAAGAGCAAGGGCATGGCGTATCCGCCCGAGTACGGCCCACTCGCGGCCGTCACGCCCGGCACGCCCGGCGGCCTGATGGTCATGCTCGCCGAATACGGGACAATGAGCCTGAAAGATGTCCTGGCGCCCGCCATCGAGATGGCGGACGGGTATCCGATCGAGGCGTCGGCCGCCGGGGCCATCGAGCGCACCAAGGCCGAAACCAAGAAGTGGCCGCCGTCGGCAAAGGTGTTCCTGACCCATCCCGGCGAAGCCCGCGAGGCACCCGAAGCGGGCGAGATCTTCCGGCAGTCCGACCTCGCCGTCACGCTGCGGAAGCTGGTGGACGCCGAACAGGAGGCGCTCAAGGCCGGCAAGTCCCGCAAGGACGCCATCTACGCCGCCTACGACCGCTTCTACAAGGGCGACATCGCGCGGGAGTTTGCCAAGGGGTCACAGGAACTCGGCGGTCTGCACACCTACGAAGACCTGGCCACCTGGAAGGTGAAGATCGAAGAACCGGTCATGACGTCGTACAAGGGCATCGACGTCTACAAGCTGACGGTGTGGACCCAGGGACCCGCGCTGCTCCAGGCGCTGAACATGCTCGAGGGCATGGACGTCAAGGCGATGGGGTACAACTCGCCGAAGTACATCCACACGCTGTATCAGGTGATGAACCTCGCCTTCGCGGATCGGGACTTCTATTACGGGGATCCGGACTTTGCGCCGGAAGAGCCCGTGAAAGGGCTGCTGTCGAAGGAATACGCGGCCGCTCGCGCGAAGACGATCAACTGGGAGAAGAACGATCCTGACGCGAAGCCCGGCGACCCGTATCCCTTCCAGGGCGGCACGAACCCGTTCAAGGCGATCCTCGACAAATGGGGCAACTTCCCCGTGGGACCGCGCCAGAACAACCAGGACATCATCCGGACGTTCGACGAAGGGTTCACGGCGGGCACGACGTCCATTCAGGCGGCCGACGCCGAAGGCTGGGTCGTGTCGGTCACGCCCAGCGGCGGCTGGATCCCGGCGGCCATCGCGGGCACGACCGGCATTGGCATGAGCCAGCGGATGCAGAGTTTCGTGACCGACCCGGCCGACGGCCCCTACAACGTCCTCGAACCGCGCAAGCGGCCGCGGGTCACGCTGACGCCGACGCTGGCGCTGAAAGACGGCGCACCGTTCCTGTCGTTCGCCGTGCAGGGCGGCGATACCCAGGACCAGAATCTGCTCCAGTTCTTCCTCAACATGGTCGAGTTCGGGATGAACGTCCAGCAGGCCACCGAAGCGGCCAACATCAACTCGTACCAGATGCGCAGTTCGTTCGATCTGCACAAGACCGAACCCGGGCGCATGACGATGAGCCAGTCGACGCCGCAGGACGTACGCGACGCCCTGACGAAGATGGGGTACAAGCTTGATTTCCAGCGCCTGACATCGGGCCCGATCAACGCGATCTTCGTCGACCGCAAACACAAGACGTTCTGGGGCGGGTCCAGCACGCACGGCGAAGACTACGGGATCGCCTGGTAGGCAGGACCGGTTTCAGCACCTGCGTGTGCAGCCTGCCTGCGACCGCAAGAACGGGTTCTGACACCGCCTCTGGTTCGCTGACGCATCTGGATGATGACCGGACGACGCGCGTACATACTCCTGGCCGCGGTGGTGCTGGCCGCCCCGGCGGCACACGGCCGCGTGCCGCCGGTCCTCCACGCAGCGCGGTCGGCGCCGCTGCAGGTACCGGCCGGGCCGGCCGAGCCGGACACGATACGCCACGGCGACTTCACGCTCACGTACGACACGCGCGGCGTCACCGGCCTCTCGACGCCGCGCGATCCCCACGCCGCACAAGTCATCGCCCCGGGCAGCCGCCTGGGCATCGCCCTCAAGTACCGGGTCGAAGGCGGCGACTGGCTGGACCTCTACCAAGCCGGCCCAGTCGTGCAGCGCGACGAGACGGCGGTCGCCTACCGCGTCGACGTCGACGGGACCGTTCTCAAGTCGTCACAGACCTTCCGAACGGACGGCCGTGTGCTGGACTGGACCATCGAGATCGCCAATCGAATGCCCTTCCCCGTCGAGGTGGGCGATCTCGCGTTCGCCTTGCCGTGGCGCGCGCCCGGCGGCGAGGATCCCGACGCCATCTTCGAGCGCAGCTGGACCAAACACCAGTTCATCTCGGGCCATGGCTCGTTCCTGTATTTCGTGCGCCCCAACGGCGAACCGCCGTACCTGGTGGTGACCACCCTGCCGGGCACGAAACTCGAGTACGTCACGTCTCCGGGCGGACGGGGAACCGGGTTCCAGGCTTTCGTCCACTCGGCACTGACCGGCGGCGGCGAGACACGGGGAACCTGGCGACAGCCCCACACGAACGCCCTGATCGGAGGGGCCGGCACGCCGGAGGCGTCCGTCCGCTGCGGCCTCCGGTTCCGCTGGGCATCGTCCTACGACGACATGCGGACGATCCTGTACGACGAGGGCGCGTTCGACATTCGTGTCGTGCCCGGCATGACGGTACCCGACGACCTTGACGTCCACATTTCGCTGCACACGCAAGCCCGTATCGAGGCCGTCCTGGCCGAGCACCAGGCACAGACGACCATCACGCCGCTCGGCGAGCCACGACCCGGTCACCACGTCTACCGCGTCCGTTTCGGCGCCCTCGGCGAGAACCGCCTGACAATCGTGCACGACGGCCGGCGCCAGACACACCTGGAGTTCTTCGTCACCGAGCCGATCGAGACATTGATCAAGAAACGTGCGCGGTTCCTCACGCAGCGGCAGCAGCACCGCGATCCCGGCAAGTGGTACGACGGGCTGTTTTCCGTCTACGACATGCGCGCCGGGAAGCTGCGGTCGCCCGACGACACCGATGGTTTCGACTACTGGTGGGGCTACGTCGTCGCCGCCGACGATCCCGTGCTGGGTAAGGCCCCGTTCCTCGCGTCGAAGAATCTCCGGTTTCCGAACCAGGACGAGATCGGCGCCATCGAGTACTACCTGCAGCGGTTCGTCTGGGGCAAACTCCAGCGCACCGACCAGGATCGGCCCTACCCGTGGGGTCTGCACGGGGTGCCAAACTGGATCGAGACGCGCGATCCCAGGCTCCGGGCGCGCAGCTCGAACGCCAACCTGGACAAGATGAAGATCTGGCGGTCGTACGACTATCCGCACATGGTGATGTTGTACTTCCACATGTACGAGATCGCCACGCAGTATCCGTCGATGGTGAAGTACCTCGATGCGAAGGGCTATCTCGAGCGGGCGTACCAGACGGCGCGGGCGTACTTCACGTACCCGTACGACATCCTGCCCTGGTACGAGACGTACAAGTGGGGCTGCTACAACGAACTGGTGATCCTGGAGCTGATCGCCGCCCTCGAGCGTGAAGGGCGTCCCGAGCACGCGGCCTGGCTGCGCGCCGAATGGGAGAAGAAGGTCAAGTACTTCGTCTACGACGACAAGTACCCCTTCCGCTCGGAGTACGCCATCGACCGCACGGCATTCGAGTCGAGCTACGCCCTGGCCAAGTACGGCGCCACGCACGACATGAAGCCGGATGCCAACCTCTGGTTCGACAAGAACAAGCAGCGCTGGTACTCGCATCCGTCGGTGAAGCGAGACGACTCCCGGACCTTCATGGAACGGCAGCTGCGGGCCGGCTTGGCCGTGCGGGGATGGCTCGAACCTGCCTACTACCTGCTCGGGGCCGACTTCACCGGTTCGTCGGACACGGGGGCGCTGAGTTACATGGCGAAGATGGGGGGATGGGGCATCCTCGACTACGCGCTGAATTTCGCGCCAGCACCCTGGGACTGGCTCCAGCTGGGTTATGCGTCGTACCTGAGCTCGTGGGCGTTGATGAATACCGGACGGGCCGACACGAACTACGGGTTCTGGTTTCCCGGCCCCGAGAACGACGGGGCCTCGGGCTGGCAGTTCATGACCGCGAAGTACGGCCGCGGGTGGATTCGTAAGGACATGCCCCGCGGCCCGTGGCACTACGACGGCGAGATCGACCTGGGGTACGGCGCCGCCATTCGGATGGCGGCCACCATCGTCGCGGACGATCCGCTGTTCGGGCTGATTGCGTACGGCGGCACCCTCGGCACGACCGCGTCGCAGATGACCGTTGTCCCGAAGGATGGCCTGCGGCAGCGGCTCGGCGTCGTGCTGCCGCCCGGCAGCGGCCGAAGCCGCGTCTGTCCCGGAGACAGTCCCTGTACCTTGCGCATCGAACTTGCGCGAGACGGGTTCGCGGCGAACCAGCCCATCACGATCGATCGCGGGTTGAGGGCGTTGTCGTTCAGCGTGGAGAACCGGACCGGCGATGCGCATACCGTCACGATCCGCCTGGCGCTGCCGCGCGGGACGTCATGGGACGCGCGCGGGGGCGGCCGGGCGCTGCCGGTTGTCGCCAATCCCGACACCGACTATCCGTTCCGGGTCGACGTGCCCCTGACGCCAGCGCCCGTGCGGGTGGAATTGCGACGACGGTAGATCCGGGCGCCCGGCTGCTTCCTACTGTCTACTTCCTACTGTCTACTTCCTACTGTCTACTTCTTCACCAACGGAAACAGATCCGACTCCGTCCGCGCGGTCTTCATGATCGTCTCGATCCGCGTCACGATGTCGGCGTGGGCCGCGGCGACGTTCCGGTTCTCGGCGATGTCCGTCGCGAGGTTGTAGAGCTCGAACGCACCGGTGGCCGCAGCGCGGATGCCCTTCCAGTTGCCGAGACGCACGACCTGCTTGCCCTGGAACTCCCAGTAGAGGTACTCCCGCGGGGGTTGCGCCAACGAGCGGCCTTCGAGGGCCGCCACCATCGACAGCCCGTCGCTGCCGGCTGGCGTGGGGATGCCCGCCAGGGCGGCGAACGTCGGCATGTAGTCCTCGAACGCCGACACGTGCCCGCTCACGATCCCGGCGGGAATCCGCCCGGTCCAGCGTGCGACCATCGGCACGCGAATGCCCCCTTCGTAGACCATCGTCTTCAGCCCTCGCAGAGGCGCGGCGCTCTCGAAGAACGCCGAGTCGGTGCCCCCGTTGAACGTCGGGCCGTTGTCGCTGGTGAAGATGAAGAGCGTGTCGCGGCCAAGTCCGAGTTCGTCGACCAGCGCCGTCAGCCGGCCAACCTCGCGGTCGAGCCGGGTCACCATCGCGGCGTACGCGGCGCGGGGCGTTCGATGCGGCAGGTACCCTTTGTCGCCCCGGTAGGGTGACTCGGGGAAGGCGTCCGTGTACTCCGCCAGCGAGTCGTCGGGTACCTGCAGGGCGGCATGCGGCACGGTTGGGGCGAAGTACAGGAAGAAGGGGCCCGCGCGGTTCGCACGGATGAACGCACGGGCTTCGTCGCCCATCATGTCGAGGGCGTACTGGGTGCCTCCGTACCGAGCGTAGGTCGCACGATCCGGCAGGGCCGCGCCGGCCGGGAGCTTCTCGTGCGGATAGATGCCGGGGTTGGCGAGCGGAACCTTCGTCGTATCGCGCCACAGGAACGCCGGATAGTGGTTGTGGGCAATCCGCTGGCACAGGAAGCCGAAGAACCGATCGAAGCCCAGCGTGTTCGGCGCGCCGGAACTGCCCGGCCCGCCAAGGCCCCACTTGCCCACGACGGCGGTGGCGTAGCCCGCCTGCTTCAGCATGGACGCGATCGTCACGGTGCCGGCCGGGAGCGGGCGCTGTCCCTCGAGCGCGGGATCGCGCCACACATCCCCGCGAAATCCCATTTCGTCGTTGTCGCGGATGTAAGCGTGGCCTGTATGTCTGCCCGTGAGCAGCACGCCCCGGGAAGGCGCGCACACAGGGCTGCCGGAGTAGTGATCGGTCATCCGGATGCCGCTCTGCGCGAGCCGGTCGATGTGCGGGGTACGGATCCTGGTCTGGCCGTAGACGCCCACCTCGTTGTAGCCGAGGTCGTCGGCCAGCACGAGGATGATATTGGGTGGGCGGTTGCCACCCTGCGCCACCGCATGCCCGGACGCCAACACGGCCGCTGCCGCTACCGCCACCGTCATCCAGGCTGCCAATCTCGGTCTCGTCATCAGCCCCCTCCGCCCGGCGCCATTTTAGGTCATATGCAAAAGGGGCCTGGCCCCTTTTTCGGGGTTCCCTGCCCGGGACGCCGAATTCGGCCCGCCCCGCGGGGTCTCCGTTTTAGGTCATTTGCAAAAGGGGCCTGGCCCCTTTTTCCGGAAAGTAGCCGCGCACCGATACAATAGCGGGATGTTCACGGCTCCTCTGCGCATCTTCCTGGCGTCGTTCCTGATCCTCTTCCTCGAGATTGCCCTCATTCGATGGCTGCCGGCGCAGATCCGCCTGCTCTCGTACTTCTCGAACTTCATCCTGCTGGCGGCCTTCCTGGGCATCGGGATTGGTGCGCTGCTGGGGCGCATGCGGCGCTCCCTCTTTCTGTGGTACCCGCTGCTCCAGCTGGTCGTGATCGGCGTCGTGTACTTCTTCCGTCTGGAAGTACGCATCAACGCGCCCGGCAGCATCTACTTCACCAGCGGCACGAGCGATCCGGTGACGGCGATCGAGACGACGCTGTTGCTGCCGGTGCTGTTCGTGGCCGTTGCGATGCTCTTCATCGCCCTCGCCCAGCGGATGGCCCGGGAGATGACCGAGTTACCTCCCCTGCGCGCCTACACGATCAATCTGGCCGGCAGCCTCGCGGGCGTCGCGGGTTTCGCGGTCGCGTCCTGGTTCGAGACCAGGCCGAGCACGTGGTTCGTGATCGCACTCGCGGCGTCGTTGCCCCTGTTGCGTGGCCCACGCTGGAAGACCGCGGCGATCGCCGGGGTGTTGTGTCTGGTGGCATCCGGCGCCCTGGTGGCCGACATGCAGCGCAACACCATTTGGTCCCCGTACTACAAGATCACGCTCAAGACCCAGGGCAGCGAGACGGTGGTGGAAGTCAACAACATCTGGCACCAGTCCATGGCGCCGGTGGGCACGAAAGAGTACTTCTACCAGTGGCCGTACATGGTGTTCGGCGATACGTTCAAGGACGCCCTCATCCTGGGCGCCGGGTCGGGCACGGACGTCGCCGCGGCACTGAAACACAACGTCGCGAACGTCGATGCCGTCGAGATCGATCCCGCCATCCTGCGCCTGGGCAAGCAGGGCCACCCGGACCGGCCGTATTCGGACCCGCGCGTCCGGACGGTGGCCGATGACGCCCGGCATTTCCTCAGGACGACCGACAAGAAGTACGACCTCGTGGTGTTTGCCCTGATCGACTCGCTGACGCTCCAGTCGGCGTTCTCGGGCGTGCGTCTCGAGAGTTACATGTTCACGGAAGAGTCGTTCCGCGCCGTCAAGGACGTGCTGAAGCCCGACGGCGTGCTCGTGGTCTACAACTACTTCCGCGAACCCTGGCTGGTGGACCGCCTGGCCAATACGGCGGCCAGGGCCTTCGGCGAGGAGCCGATGGTGTACGTGCACCCGGCGAAAGACCAGCTCGGCGTGATGGTTGTCGGACCGCGGCTCAAGACCCTGGCGGCCTATCCCGTGCCGCCATCGGAAGTCACCGCCTACAACCAGGGCGCACCGCTGGCGCCTGCCGTCAAGCACGTGCGCGACCAGACGATCGTGCCGGCCACGGACAACTGGCCGTTCCTGTACATGCGCGAACCGCACCTGCCCGCCCACTACACGTCGGCGCTGGCCATCGTGCTGCTGGTCTCGGTCCTCTCGGTGTTCGGCGTCGTGCGCGGCGCCACCCACACGTGGTCGTGGGAGTTCTTCTTCCTGGGCGCGGGCTTCATGCTGCTCGAGACGAAGTCCATCATCCAGTTTGCGCTCCTGTGGGGATCGACATGGGTGGTGCCGTCCCTCACGATTGTGGCCGTCCTGGTGATGGCGCTCATCGCCAACTGGACCGTGTCTCACGTGGAGATCCGGCGCCCGCGCCTCATCGGCGCGGTTCTGCTGGGCCTGCTGGCGTTCAACTACTTCGTCCCGGTCGGGACGTTCGGGATCGAGAACCGGATGATCGAGGCGCTCGTCTACAGCGTGCTGGTGTTCAGTCCGATCTTCTGCGCCGGCCTGCTGTTCGGTTCGAGCATCAAGCGCTCACCCGACGTCACGGTGGACTACGGCGCCAATCTGCTGGGGTCGATGGTCGGGGGCGTGGCCGAGTACCTCTCGCTGCTGATGGGCTTCCAGTTCCTCTTGATCCTGGTTGCCGGCTTCTACGTCGCGGCGCTGCTGACGCGCAGGGCCACTTCGTCCTGACATGGTCCCGGCCTTTCGCCACATCCCGCTGGGCGAACGGATCCCGGCCAGCGCCCACGCCGTGTCGTGCTCGCTGCCGACGATGCGCGACGTGTGCGGCTACGAGGAACGGGACCCCGAGGTCCTGCGCCACGTCACGTCCGGGTATCCGCGGTTCGTCGTACACCCGTTCGCGCGGGAACTCGGGTCGCACCTGGCCGCCGGGGATCCGGCGCTGGCGGGACGGGCACTCTGGCTGACTTCGTCGGGGAGCATGGCGGCGCGCCTGATCGAGCACCTCGGGCCAGCCGCTGACGCCCGCCTGTACGACGGGCACGGGGTCGTAGGCGTCTCGCATCCGGAATCCACGGTCCTCTCCGGCCGCGCGAAGACGTTCCTCCAGCACATCGGGGGATTCGTCTCGTCGCGGCAGGCCGAGGATCACCTGCTCAGGATGGGGCTGCGGACTGACGCGGCCCGGGAGGCCCTGTTCGCCGGAGACGGCGCGGCGGAGGCCGCGCGGCAGCTCGCCCGCGTGCTCCCCGGCACCACGGGCGCCGATCTCTTCATCGCGAACAACGGCATGAACGCCATTCACGCCGCGTTCCGTGCGGTGTCGGACATCCAGGCGGCACGCGGGCGAACGGTCTGGCTGCAACTCGGCTGGCTCTACCTCGACACGATCGCGATCCTGCAGACATTCACGGCGGCGGAGGGCGATTACGTCTACGTGCGCGACGTCTTCGACACCGGCGGACTAGCACGCCTCTTCGCGCAGCACGGATCCCGGCTGGCCGGCGTGGTCGCCGAGGTTCCGACCAATCCGCTCGTGCAGACCGCGGATCTGCCGGCCCTTGCCGCCCTGTGCCGCCGTCACGGCGCTCGCCTGCTTGTCGATCCGTCGATGTCGTCGGTCTACAACGTCGACGTCCTGTCCCACGCAGACGTGGTGGTAAGCAGCCTGACCAAGTACACGGGACACGAGGGCGACCTGACGGCCGGACTGGCTGCCGTCAATCCGCAGGGCCCCGACGCCGCCGCCCTCCGCACGGGCATTGGCCGATGGATTGATCCTCTGTACGCGCGCGATGCGGCGCGCCTGGCACACGAGATCGCCGAAACACCGGGCGTGGTCGCGGTCATCCGCGCGAGCACGCCGCGCGTCGTGGCCTTCCTCGAGCAGCACCCGGCGGTGCGGGACGTGTTCTGGGCGCGGCATCCGGCCAGCCGCACGCACTACGTCCGGATCGCCAGGACACCGGACGCTGTCAGCGGCGTCATCACGTTCACATTGCGTGAACCCGGGTCCCTGGCCCGCGTGTACGACCGTCTCCGCCTGCCGAAAGGGCCGAGCTTCGGCATGAAGACGACGCTCGTGTGCCCGTTCATGTACCTCGCGCACTACGATCTCGTCACGACCGCAGCCGGCCGCGCGCGTCTGGTCGCCGATGGTCTGGATCCGGATCTGCTTCGGCTTTGCGTCGGCACGGAGCCGGTTGACGAGATCATCGCCGCGCTCGGCGAAGCGTTGTCGTGAGGGTTGCGGATCAGGCGGCCATCGACATCGCCGCCCGAAGGGCCTCGGACAGCGTGGCCAGCCGATAGGGCTTCTGCACGAAGCCGGTGGCCCCGGGCACGGGATCCTGCTCGGGGTAGCCGCTCGACAGGAGGACGGGAACGTCGGGATCGAGGCGGCGCAGTTCTCGAAGCGTCTCCCGCCCGCCCATCCTGGGCATCGAGAGGTCGAGAAGCACGACGGTCACGAGCGCCCGGTTCGCGCTGAAGACGCGCAGCGCCTCCTCGCCGTCTCCGGCGAGCAGCGTGTCGAACCCGCACCGCTCAACCATCACCTTGGCCAGCCGCCTGACGGCCGGTTCATCATCCACGATGAGGACTGTGCCGCGGCCGGTCCACGTTGCTGCCGGCTATGCCGCGTCCTCGACGACGGCGACCTCCTCGGGGTGAGCCGTCGGCGGGAAGAGGACGGCAAACACGGTACCGCGGCCCGGTGCCGTGTCGACGGCCAGGTGCCCGCCGTGGCCACGTACGATGCCCAGCACCACGGCCAGGCCCAGGCCGCGCCCCGTGAACTTGGTGGTGAAGAAGGGGTCGAAGATCCGCCCCACCGTCTCGGCGTCCATGCCGCAGCCGGTGTCGGCCACCTCGAACGCCACGTACCGTCCCGGGGGCGGTGTGCCGCCGATCCACGCTCCGGCGGGAGCCGAGCCTGGCACGTCCGCGACCCTTGTGGTCACGGTCACCTCGCCCACGGCATCGCCGATGGCCTCGGACGCGTTGATGATGAGGTTCATCACGACCTGGCGCAACTGGGTGGCGTCGGCCTCGATCACCGGCAGATTCTCTGCAAGCCGGTATGTCAGCGGCGCCTTCTTCGATACGGAGGCCTCGAGCAGCTGCCCCAGTTCGTGCACCACCTTCGACAGGCGGACAGGCTTGATGGCCAGTTGCGCGCGTCCGGAGTAGGCCAGCATCTGGCCGGCCAGGTCGGCAGCCCGACGAGACGCCGTGTTGATTTCGTCGATGTGCCCGCGCAGCGGCGAGTCGGCGGGAAGACCGGCCTGCGCCAGGTCGGCGTGGCCGAGGATGGCCGTCAGCAGGTTGTTGAAGTCGTGCGCGATTCCGCCGGCGAGCAGTCCCAGGCTCTCGAGCTTCTGGGACTGCCGTAGCTGGGCCTCGAACTGGCGCCGTTCGTCCTCGGCACGCTGTCGCTCCCGCAACTCCTCGGCCAGGCGCTCGTTGGCCTGCCGCAGTCGCTCGGTGCGCTCGGCGACCTTGTCCTCGAGTTCATCGCGAGCCTGCCTGAGCGCCCGCTGAACCCGGTCGCGCTCGCTGGATGCGGCGGCAAGCGAGAGGATCGTAACGGTGCCCACTGCCACGAAGACCTGCAACGTCAGCAGCCCGTCGTCCAGCGGGACCGTCGCGAACGGGCCGATGCCCCGAAACGTGTGCGCGATGGCCACGGCCGCGACCACGAACAGGCTCGTCGCCGCGCCGCGTGGACCAAATCGCACGGCTGCGACGGTCAGCAAGGGGGCCAGCACGAACGCAGCGGGCGGTACGCCGACAAACGCCACCCAGGCGACCGCAAGGACGCCCACAACCAACACCCCCGCTTCCACGGTCCTTGTTCGTTCCCGTTTGAACAGCCGCCCGCTGTGCCACGTGAGCAGCATCGGTGCCAGCAGCAGGATGCCCAGCGTGTCACCAACCCACCAGGTTGTCCACGCGCCCCAGAACTCCGTCCACGGGAGCCGGCCGAATGAGCTCAGCGTCAGAAAACCGACCGTTGCGGAGAAGACGGGTGCCACCGTCGACGCAAGCAGCAGAGCCGCGACGTCCCGAACCCGGTTCAACTCCCTCCTCATCCGGAACAGTGGGTGGGTGCAGATGTAGAGGACAGTTGCCGCTTCGAGCGTGGCCCCGAGCCACAGCACGGCCGCGACGCGCAGAGGGCCGCCGGTCGTCACGACGGCGGCGATTGAACCCAGGGCCACCGCGGGCAGGTATCGCCACCCCGACATCAGGAGTCCCGCGGCGGCGATGCCGGACGGCAGCCAGACGGCGGTCACCGGCGAATGCGACGACGCGAGCAGGACTCCGAGGTGGGCACCTGCAGCGTACGCCGCCGCCAGCAGCACGACACGGACGAGATACCGCCAGTTCACTCTCCCACTATCTCGGAACGAACGGCCCGGAGGATAAGGGTCAGACGCCGGAACTGGGGGATCGGCGTCAGGCCCGCGACCCGCGGCTTGCGGCCCCGCGGCTGACCACTGACTACTGCCCACTGGCCGAAACCCTGTAAAATGCCTCCGACGAACCGGTCGATTCGCGTGGAGGGGGTCTCATGAGGATTGGGGTATTCGCCGTCCTGTTCGGCAAGAAACCGTTTGAAGAAACGCTCGACTACATCGTGGAACTCGGTCTGGGCGCGCTGGAGATCGGCACGGGCGCGTATCCCGGAAACGCCCTCGCCAATCCGGCCGTGCTCCTGGCCAGCGACCGCCGGCTCAAGGCGTTTCGTGAAGCCATCGAGCGGCGCGGGCTGGTAATCAGCGCGCTCAGCTGCCATGGCAACCCCCTCCATCCCCAGGCCGCCACCGCGAAGGCGCATCACAAGATCTTCGAACAGACCGTCGAGCTGGCGGCGAAACTCGATGTCGAAACCGTCATCACCTTCAGCGGCTGCCCGGGATCCGACCCGAGAGCCACCACCCCCAGCTGGATCGTGTCGCCGTGGCCGCCCGAGTTCTCGAAGGCGCTCGACTGGCAGTGGAAAGATCGCGTGGTGCCGTACTGGAAACAGGCCGCCGCGCTGTGCCGCAAGGCGGGCGTACGGGTCGCCATCGAAATGCACCCGAACTTCGTGGTCTACAACCCGGAGACGATGAACCGGCTGCGCGCAATCGCCCCGGCCATCATCGGCTGCAACTTCGATCCGTCGCACATGTTCTGGCAGGGTATCGACCCTGTCGCGGCCATTCGCGCCATCGGCGACGGCATCTTTCACGTCCACGCGAAGGACTGCAAACTCGATTCGGCGAATATCACGGTCAACGGCGTGCTCGACGCCAAGTCGTACACGCGCGAACTCGAACGGTCGTGGATCTTCCGGACCGTCGGCTACGGCAACGGCGCGCCGGTGTGGAAGGCCATGGTCAGCAACCTGCGCCTCGTCGGCTACGACCACGTCCTGAGTATCGAACACGAGGACAGCCTGATGTCCGGGACCGAAGGCCTCAAGAAGGCCATCGCGTTCCTCAAGGACGTGGTCATCACCGAGCCGGCCGGCGAAGCGTACTGGGCGTAGGGGCGTAGGGGCGTAGGGGCGTTGGGGCGTTGGGGCTAGGGGCGTTGGGGCTAGGGGCTAGGGCGCTGGCGCGTTGTCACGTGGGTAGCGAATCTCGAATCACACCCCGATAGCCGATAGCCGATAGCCGATAGCCGATAGCCGATAGCCGATAGCCGATAGCCGCAGGCCGATAGCCGATGGCCGCAAGCCGCAGGCCGGAGGATCAATGGCCCGTTCACGCACATCCGCTCGTGCCTCACAGCCGGCGCCGCCCGCCTCACGGCGCCCGTGGCGCTGGCTGTGGGCGGTCGCCGTCCTCGCCGGTCTCGTGGTCTGGCTGCAGGCGCGTCACAAGACCGACTCCGCCGCCGGACCCGCCGCCATCACCGCTGCCGCACCCGCGTCCGCGCCAGCCCCCTACCTGAGCTACGACATCGTTCGCGTGTATCCGCACGACCGGGCAGCCTTCACGCAGGGCCTGCTCTATCGCGACGGCTACCTCTACGAAAGCAGCGGTCTGCAGGGCCGGTCCACCTTGCGCCAGGTCGAGATTGAAACCGGGCGTGTCGTCCGCGAAGTGAAGGTGCCCCCGCAGCACTTCGCCGAAGGCCTGGCCGACTACGACGGGCGGTTGTTCCAGCTCACCTGGCAGTCGCAACTCGGCCTCATCTACGACATCTCGACCCTGGCGCAGACTGGCACGTTTCCGTACACCGGCGAAGGCTGGGGACTGGCCCGCGAGGGCAACCGGCTCGTGATGAGCGACGGCACGGCGACCCTCCGCTTCCTCGATCCAGGCACGTTGCAGGAAACCGGCCGCCTGACGGTCATGGACGGCGGACGTCCCCTCGCCGACCTGAACGAACTCGAATCGGTCAGAGGCGAGATCTTCGCCAACGTCTGGCAGACCGACCACATCGTCTCGATCTCACCGAACACCGGCCAGGTGACCGGACGCCTCAACCTGCGCGGCCTGCTCACGGCCGACGACCTCACGCGGCAGGTCGACGTACTCAACGGGATCGCGTACGACCCCGCAGGCGACCGCTTGTTCGTGACTGGCAAGTGGTGGCCAAAGCTGTTCGAGATTCGACTGCGGAAACGCTAGGGACTGGGGATTGGGGATTGGGGGTTGGGGAAGACAGAGGATGTCCCCACTGAGCCTGGCGCCCGAAGCCTGGTGCCCGGAGCCTGAAGCCCGACGCTTCTGACTACTGACTACTGTCTACTGACTACTTCCTCCCCCGTTGCACAGAGAGTCTCCCGGCAGCCGGGCCAATCCCCCCGAACTGGAGTCTAATCCCTGCAAGGCCAGCCACCTGGCCCTCCGAGTGGAGGATCGTGCCATGCCGTTCGGACACCGACCGCACGCCGCTGCCGTCGCCTGCGTCGCCGCCTTCGTCACCGCCTGCGCACTGGCGCTCTCCAGTTCGGCCCAGGACGGGCTGCCCACCCCACCGCCGCCGCCCCCGCCAACCGGCACGGCCACGATCTCCGGATCCGTAGTCGCCGCGGACACGGGCGCTCCGGTTCGGCGCGCGCGCGTCATGCTCTTCAGCCTCTCGCTCCCGGCCCCCGCGCCGCCGTCCGCGGCCGGATCGTCAGGACAGGTCACGGCAGCAGTGACGCAGGTAGTCGCCGTGACCAGCGTGCAGAGTGGAGGGACCGCGGCCGCCAGCAGCCGGCCGATGCCGACGCGCATCCAGCGCGAGGCCGAATCGGACCACGCCGGCCGGTTCGAGTTCCGGGAACTGCCGGCCGGCAGTTACAGCATCTCGTTGCAGTCGCCCGCCGGTTTCGTGTCACCCCGATCCGGGGATGTTATTCAGGTCGATGAGGGCCAGGCGACCACGGTGACACTTCGCCTCGATCGGGCGGGAGTCATCGCGGGGAGGGTCCTGGACGAAGACGGCGAACCTGTCGTGCGGGCACAGGTAGGGGCCCTCAGATGGGAATCGATGGGTGGCTTCCGCAGGATGGTCCCGGCGCAAGGCGCCAGTACCGATGATCTCGGTGAATTCCGGCTGTTCGGGCTGCGAGCCGGAGACTATTACGTGAGCGCGTCTCCCTCGTACCGCTCCCCGAGTGTGGACGAGGGTACCCGCACGGGTCTCGTCGCGACCTACTTCCCGGGAGTGCCTTCGATGGCTGGTGCCACGCCCGTCACGGTGCGCCCGGGCCGTGACACGGCAGGGATCGAGTTCCGGCTGCTCACCGCACCGATCGCCAGCATCAGCGGCTCGATTGTCTTGGCCGGCGGACAGCCGCTGCCGGCGACACTGCGTCCCAGCGTGACGCTGGCATCGCAGGTTGACGGCCAGCGTGTATCCTCGCCGAGCACCATTCGCCCCGACGGGACCTTCGCCGTGGCGGACATCGGCCCGGGAGACTACTACCTGATCGCCACGGCGTTCCCCGCAGGGCCATTCGCGGGCGGGCCCGCCCAAACCCGCCCAGGCGCGTTCACCCAGGTAACCGTCGACGGCAACGATCTCACGGTGAACCTGGAACTCAACGACGGCGCGACCGTTTCGGGCCGGGTGCGCATCGAAGAATCCGCGAGCGCCCCATCAGACCCGCTGGCTGCCGCGACAGGCGGGCTGGTCCGTCCGGCCGGAGGCGTGCAGCGCGCGCAGGTCTACGCGAGCCAGGATCCAACAGGCCCGCTGGGGTTGATCGGTTCGTCTGGCACGCGGCCATCTGCGGTGGCCGAGGACGGCTCGTTCACGCTGAGCGGCCTTCGCGGCCGGCTGCGCCTCAATGCCTCAGGGCCGGGCGTCCTGAAGGAGATCCTGCTCAACGGCCGCGACATCACCGGGGAATCGCTGGAGTTGTCGGGGACCGAACGGCTGGACGGTCTCGAGATCGTCCTGACGAGGGAGATCGGCGTGCTGCAGGGGCGCGTCGTCAACCACGCCGGCGAACCGGTGCCGGCCATGGTTGTGGTGTTCCCCGACGACGAGGCCCGCCTGTTCCCAGGCTCGCCGTTCATGCGCCTTATTCGCACAGCCGGCCCGTCGCCCGGGCCGACGCGCCCGGATGCGCCTGCGCCGCGCGTCAGCCCACTGCCGCCTGGCAGCTTCAGCGTCGGCCCGGGTCTCGTCCCGGGCCGCTATCGCGTGGTCGCCTTCGATCTCGCGACCAATGCGCGTATGCCTCCCGACGTCGAGACACTGCGGGAGCTGGCACCCAACGCCGCCCGCGTCACCATCGAAGCGGGGCGGACGGCTGTGGTGGAGCTGCGGCTGGGGGCCAGGGACTAGGGGACTAGGGGACTAGAGGCTAGAGGCTAGAGGCTAGAGGCTAGGGAAAAGATGCCTCCAACGAGCCCGAAGCCGAAAGCCAGAAACCCAAGCCCGAGCACCTACTGTCTACTGTCTACTTCCTACTGACCGCCTACGACCGGGGATCGGGACAGGCTGCCGTCCCCAATCCCCAACCCCCAATCCCCAACCCCCAATCCCCAACCCCCAGTTAGTGCGCCGCCACCTCTTTCGGCGGATGGAAGAAGAGCAGCAGCGCCACGGCGGCGGCGATAGCCGAGGTCATCGGCACGAGGAACAGCCCGCGGAAATCTGTGACGCCGTTCTGCGTGAAGACGGTCTGCATCAGGTACGGGCACAGCGAGTAGGCCAGCAGCGCCCCGACCCCGAGAATCATCACGTTGAACAGCCCCTGGGCGCTGGCCCGGGCGTCCTTCGGGAAGTAGGCGTCCACGAACACGTAGACGGTGGCGAAGAAGAACGCGTAGCAGATGCCGTGGAGCACCTGCACCAGGATAATGAACGTCGGGTGCTGCGGGAAAAACGCGTAGACGGCAAACCGCGCGGCATGCCCGAGGATGCCGACAATCATCGTCGCGCGCCAGCCGAAGCGCTTCAACACGGCCCCCAGGGCGGCCATCGTGAGGATTTCGGCGATCTGGCCCACGCTCATGACGGGCATGATCCAGTTGCCGGGGATGCCCACACCGCCCGATTCGACGCTCGCGCCCAGAAACACGCCGGTCCAGCTGAAGTACGAGTTATGCACGAAGCTGTCGACCAGGGTCACGAGCCAGAGCACCAGCACGAAGGGGTGCTTCAGCAGCTTCATCGCTTCGAGCCAGGCCAGTTTCTCGGTCGCGCCTTCTTCAGCCTTGCGCGGTGGCGTGTGCGGCAACAGCAGGCTGTACGCCGCCAGCAGCAGTGATGCGACACCGGCGACGATGTAGGTCCAGCGGGTGCCAGCCTGGAGGGCCTCGCCGGTCAGACCCGAACTGAGGACGACACCGAGCCATTGCACGAAGCCCTGAGGGTTGGCCTGCTCCACCGCCGCCCAGTCAACCAGAATGAAGGTGAAGGGCCACGCGGCAAGGATCCAGCCGATCGTGCCGCCCATGCGCACGGGGCCGAACTCCTTCTGCGGGTCCTTCATGTTGGCGAACGCGATCGAGTTTGAAATCGAGATCGTGGGCACGTACAGGAGACAGTGCACGAGCATCAGCAGGAAAAACGGCCAGAACGAATGCACCCACGCAAGGGACAGGATGGCCACGCCACCCACGAGGTGGCTGAACGCCATGAACTTCTCGGCGGCGAAGTGCCGGTCGGCGTACTGGTTGCTGAAGAACATGCCGACGATAGCCGCGATGGGGAAGGCGTTGAGGATCCACGCCTGCTGGCCAGGCGTGAACCCCAGGCTCGGCAAGTAGCCGAAGATCAGCGGGAGCCATGCGCCCCAGATGAAGAACTGCACCAGCATCATAAACGTCAGCTTGACGCGGACCATGAGTACTCCTCGCGCGAACGGGATGCGTCCGGCTGAAGCCCGACGCCAGGATCAGGACGTCCGGCTGAAGCCGGACGCCACGGCGAATTGCGTGTCACGCAAACTACGTGTCGCGTAAAAATGTCACCCTCAGCGAAGGCCTGTCAAGGATTCCATGCAGTGGGGTAGAATCGCCGCGGAGTTGACGACCATGCCCAGACACCTGTCACGCCGTTCGTTCCTGGCTTCCGCCGCCGCTGCCGTGTCCGCCACCGCCCTGCGCCCGCAGGGCCTGCTGGCCCAGGCGCCGCCGGCGCCGTTGTTCAAGATCTCCCTCGCGCAATGGTCGCTGCACAAAGAACTGCAGTCGAAGAAGCTGGACAATCTGGACTTCGCCAAGGTGACGCGCGAGGTCTTCAGGATCGACGCGATCGAGTACGTGAACCAGTTCTTCAAGGACAAAGCCACCGACGCGGCGTACCTGGCCGACCTGAACCGCCGCGCGGCCGATCACGGGGTCTACCAGCACCTGATCATGTGCGACGGCGAAGGGCGGCTGGGCGATCCGGACGCGGCCAAGCGGACACAGGCGGTCGAGAACCACTACAAGTGGGTCACGGCAGCGAAGACGCTCGGCTGCGCCTCCATCCGCGTCAATGCCGCGGCCGAAGGCACGCCCGAGGAACAGATGGCGCTGGCCGCAGACGGGCTGCGGCGGCTGTGCGAGTTCGCCGATCCCCACGGCATCAACGTCCTCGTCGAGAACCACGGCGGACTGTCGTCGCGGGGCGACTGGCTGGCAGGCGTCATGAAACGTGTCAACCATCCCCGTTGCGGCACGTTGCCGGACTTCGGCAACTTCTACGAGTACGACCGCTACCAGGGCGTGGCCGACCTGATGCCGTACGCGAAGGCCGTCAGTGCCAAGACCCACGACTTCGACGAGAAGGGCGACGAGACCACGAAGGACTACCGCCGCCTGATGCGGACCGTGCTGGATGCGGGGTTCCATTCATGGGTCGGCATCGAGTACGAAGGCAACCGGCTGCCCGAGCGCGAGGGCATCGCCGCAAGCCTGACACTCCTGCAACGCGTGCGTGACGAACTGGGGGCCAGGCCGAAGGGCAGGTCGTAACATGCGCGGCGTGACGTCGCGCGTCCTGGCTGCTTTCGCCGTCATGGGACCCGCGGTTGTCTGGGCGGCGCCGTTCACCATCGCCCAGGCGCCGCCTGCGCCTGGTGAGCCGCTCACCGTGATGTCGTTCAACATCCGGTACGGCACCGCCACCGACGGCGACGATCACTGGCTGAAACGCCGGCAGCAGCTCTTCGAGCTGCTGCGCGCGCAGCGGGCCGGCATCATTGGCGTGCAGGAGGCGCTGCGGGACCAGCTCGATGAAATCCTCGCCGCCGTACCGGGCTACGCCTACGTCGGGGTGGGACGCGCGGACGGACGGCAGGCCGGCGAGTACGCGGCGGTGCTGTACCGGACCGACCGGTTCCAGGTGCGCCGCAGCGATACGTTCTGGCTGTCTGACACACCCGGTGTCGTCAAGTCCGCGTCGTGGGGCAACCGGATCGAACGGATCTGCACGTGGGCGTACGTCGAAGACTCACGGGGTCCATCGTTTTTCGTCTACAACGTCCATCTGGACCACCAGTCGCAGCCCTCACGGGAGCGGAGCGTGGCGCTGCTGCTGGCCACGATCGCGGCGCGGGATCCGCGCGCGCCCGCCATCGTGACCGGCGACTTCAACGCGGGCGAGCAGAACCCGGCAATCACCGCGATGCGCGCGGCGTTCCTGGACACGTTCCGGCTCCGCTTCCCGGACGCACGTGACGTCGGCACGTTCAATGGCTTCAAGCCGGATCAGACCACGGGGGACAAGATCGACTACGTCTTCGTGGAGCCCGGCACCGAGGTGCTGGACGCGGCCATCGTGCACACCGCCCTGGGCAGGCGGAGTCCATCGGATCATTTTCCGGTGACCGCGCGGGTTCGCCTGCGATAATCGACGGGATGCCCGATCCGCCCCCAACCCAGCCGATGCCCTCCCCAACCGCCGGCGTCCCGCCGAAGGCCTGGCTGCTGCTCGGCCTCATGACCGCGTTCAACGTCCTGAACTTCGTCGATCGCCAGCTCATCGCCGGACTGGCTCCGCTGCTCATCGCGGATCTGGGCCTGACGCGGGCGGATATCGGCCTGCTCGTCGGCTTTGCCTTCGTCGTGATCTACACCGTGGTCGGCCTGGGGCTGGGGGTGGCCGCCGACCGCTGGCCGCGCCGCTGGCTCATCGGCGCGGGACTGGCGGTGTGGAGCGCGATGACGGCCGCGTCGGGCGCGGCCCGCGGGTTCATCGGACTGGCGGTGCCGCGGGTTCTGGTCGGCGTCGGGGAAGCCACGCTCACGCCGGCGGCCCTGTCGATGCTCGCCGACGTGTTCCCGCCGCGCCGGCTGGGCATGGCGTCGAGCGTGTACTACACGGGCCTCCCCATCGGCACCGCCCTGAGCCTGGTGATCGCCGGCTGGGCCGGGCCGCGCTTCGGGTGGCGCGCCTGCTTCTACGCGCTCGGCGTGATCGGCCTGGCCTCGGTGGCGTTGCTGCTGCTCGTCCGCGAGCCACAGCGGCAAGGCGGCACCGCTCGCCCGGGCCCCGCCCCGGCGGCGCCGGCCCCCTCGCTCGGCGCCATTGTCCGCGATCTGCTTGCCGCGGTGCGCACGCGCCCGGCACTCGGGCTGGTCATGCTGGGCGGCGCGGCCCTCGCGTACGGCTCGGCGTCCGCGATGCACGGCGTGACCTGGCTCGTCGAAGAACGCGGCTTCCCGTTCGCCCGCGCCGCGTTCGTGGCGGGCGCCATGGCCGTCGTCTCGGGCCTCGCCGGCAACCTGGCCGGCGGCTGGTTCTCGGACTGGTGCCGCCGCCGCTGGACGGGCGGACGCGCCTGGAGCCTGGCCGTGATCGCGGTGTTCTTCGCGCCGTTCAGCGCGGCGTTCTTCGTGCTGCCGCCGTCGTCGCCGCTGTTCTACGTGTGCTGGTTCTTCTCGGCCGCGTCAACGGTCACGTATTTCGGACCGGTCTTCGCCGCCGTGCAGGAACTCGCCCCCGCGCACGTACGGTCGAGCGCCGTCGCGTTCGGCTTGCTGGTCATGAACATGCTCGGCGTGGGTCCGGGCCCGTGGATCACCGGCCTCATCGGCGATCAGGCCAGCCTGAGCCTGGGCCTGCTCATCAGCGTCGGCGTGACCCTGACGGCCGTCGTGCCGTTCGCGGCAGCGGCCCGTGTTACGCCGGCCGATCGAGCAGTTCGCGCACCTTCCGCGTGAGATCCACGACCGAGAACGGCTTCTGGATGAAGTACACCCCGTCCTCGAGAATGCCGTGGTCGCCCATGATGCTGGCCGTGTACCCGGACATGAACAGGGTGCGGATGCCAGGCCTGAGCCGCAGGAGCCGGCGCTGCAGTTCGGCGCCGTCCATGCCCGGCATGATGACGTCGGTGAGCAGCAGGTCGATGGTGCCGGCCGTCCGCTCGACGATCTCGAGGGCCGCTTCGGGCGTCGCGGCCTGCAGCACGCGGTAGCCGCTGCGCTCGAGCGCGGTGACGACCAGACGCCGCACCTGGTCTTCGTCTTCGACTACCAGCACGACTTCGTACCCCAGCCCGCTGTAGGGCAAGGCCGGTGCGCTCTTGTGGCCCGGCAGCTGCGCCGCTTCCTGCCGCGGCAGGTACAGCCGGAAGGCGCTGCCGTGGCCAGGTGAACTCGATACGGTCAGGCACCCCTGGTGCTGCCTGACGACGCCGTACACGACCGCGAGGCCGAGGCCCGCCGCGCCCGAACCGCCCTTGGTCGTGAAAAAGGGCTCGAAGATCCGCCCGCGCGTGGCGTCGTCCATCCCACAGCCGTTGTCGGTCACCGTCAGCTCGACGTAGGCACCCGGTTCGCACTCCCCGTACGACGCATCCTGCGATGGCTCGATGGTGACGGTGTTCGTCTCCACGTGGACCGCCCCGGCGCCAGACGTGGCGTCGCGCGCGTTCGACAGGAGGTTGACGAGCACCTGGTCGAGCTGCGCCGGGTCGATCCGGACAAACGCCGGCGCGGCTCCGGTCTGCAGACGCAAGGTGACGGCCTCGCCGAGCAGGCGGCGCATCATGCCTTCGGACGCCAGGACATGCTGGCTGAGGTCGATGAGTTTCGGGGCGCTGGTCTGCCGGCGGGAAAACGCCAGCAACTGCCGCGTCAGGTCTGCCGCACGGTCCGTGGCCTGCTTCACTTCGAGCAGCTGCGTCCGCAGGGGGTCGTCGGATCGCAGCCGCGTGAGGGCCAGTTCCGTGTATCCCCCGATGACGTTCAGCATGTTGTTGAAGTCGTGGGCGATGCCACCCGCAATCTGCCCGATCGAATCGAGCTTCTGCGCCTGCCCCAGTTCGGCTTCGAGCCGCTTCCGCCGCGAGATGTCCCGGGCGAACACGAGCGAGGCTGGCTGGCCCAGATACGTGATGGGCGTCGCCGACACCTCCACCGAAACGGCACTCCCGTCGTACCGCAGATACTCCTGCTCCAGCGGCGGCACAGCCTGCCGGTCGTCGTGCGTCACGCGGATGCGGTCCCGCACACGATCGCGAAAGTCAGGGTGCACGCGGTCGATGATCGGCTGCCCCACGACATCCAGCGGCGACTCCGCGCCCAGCAACCGCACGGCAGCCGCGTTCACGTAGGCGAACAGCCCGTTGACCTGGACATACACGGCGTCGGGCGCGTGCTCCAGGATGGTTCGGAACCGTTCTTCACTTTCCTGCAACGCCCGCTCAGCCTGCCAGCGTGCGGTGACGTCACGGATGGCCGCGATGTGAACGGGCCGCCCGTTGTCCTCGAAGAAGCGGCCGGTGATCTCCGTCGGGAATACAGTCCCGTCTTTCTTGCGGTGGAAGCGGAGCGGCACGGTGACAACCGCGGCCCCCACCTCGGAGGTCTGCGTCACCCGCTTCGTATCCGCCGGCTCTGCCGACAGGTCATGGTTGTGCAACTGGCGCAGTTCTTCCGGCGTGTACCCGTAGAGCTGCGAGGCCGCCGCGTTGGACTCGAGGATGCGGCCGCTTTCGTTATCAATCAGGAGGATCGCGTCGGACTCGAGGTCGAACAGCATCCGATACCGCTCGGCGCTGGCTCGCAACTCCGCCTCGCCCGCTCCGCCCGTTGCGCTGTTCTCGTACCTGCCTCCGCCCACCATGTCGTCTCCCATCGCTGCTGTCGAGCAGGTGCACGGTGCACCTGCCTCTGGCCCATCACTGAGCATGAACCGTGCCGGGCGCCACGCGCGTGCGGCTTCGTACATTCACGGCATTTGCCTCACGAATCCGTCATCGTGCTGCGCCGGCCGACTGTTTCAGTGTGCTCCGGGCGCACACCAGTGTGCGCCCCTCCAAGTGTGCGGCCCGCGGCGCCCACGCGCCAGCGCTGAGGTATTCCAAGGAATTCCGCGTGTTCCCGGTCGCCATGCGATCTGGCAACGGCCTTGCTCTGTGTGTGGCCGTGGACGGATTGGAAGGACACAAGGCTATGAGACGCACACTGAACAATCAACGCGGCCTCTCGCTGACGGAAGTCACCATCATGCTGAGCGTGCTCTCGGTGCTCACGGCGGTGCTCTCACCGACGATCGGCGACTACGTCGAGGACGCGCGACGGGTAAAAGCGAGCGAGGACGTCCAGGTTCTTGCCTCGACCTTCGCACGCTTCACATTCGACGTGCCCATCGACCGCAGCCTGGAACGCGCCTGGTCCACGGCGGACCTGCTCGTCGGACCCGGCGACGCGCCGACGGCCGGTGAAGGGGGCGACGTTGCCTGGACCGCCGAGGTGGACGGGCAGCGCGTGAGCCGTCTCGAGGACCATCTGATGGTAAACACCCCCGGGTACGCCACGCGGCGGTCAGGGCCTCGTTTCGTGGCCGGCGGCTGGCGCGGCGCCTACCTGAGCGCGTTGACCCCCGACCCGTGGGGACGCCGCTACGCGATCAACGTGCGCAGCTATACATCGACCGCGGCAGACACCATCGTGCTGTCGCCCGGACCGAACGGGACTGTGGAAACCGCGTTCGACGCGGATGGGTTGACACCAGGTGGCGATGACATCGTGGCCGTCATTGCAGGAGGTCGGTAGCCGTGTGCAACGTTCTGGTTGTTGATGACGAAGCCGCCATCCGCGGTCTGATTACGCGATGGCTGGAAGCAGCCGGGTACCACACGCAGGCAGCGGTCAATGCCGACCAGGCCATCAAGGATCTGGGGCCGACTGCACCGGCGGTCGTGGTGAGCGACATCGAGATGCCGGGACACGACGGGTTCTGGCTGGCCGACGAAATCCGCCGGCGGTTCCCCGAGACGGCCATCGTGATGATGACCGGCTGCCTGGACACGGGGATGGCGGCGCGCAGCATGCGGACCGGCGCGATGGACTATCTGCCCAAGCCGTTCACGCGCGACCAGCTGACCAGTTCGCTCACCCGCGCGCTGCAGTGGCACCGGTCGCAGTCGGCCCAGGCGCGCGTGGCCGAGACCGTGGCGTAACGAACGACGACAACTGACCGCCCGGCAGGCCGGGCAGATCGTGGAGGGTTCTATGTTCCGCAGGTTCACGTCCGTCCGGGGTTTCAGCGCTGCCGAAGCCACCATCATTCTCTCGACGGTGTCGATCCTCGCCGCCGCGACCGCGCCGACGCTGGGCGACTACATCAGCGACGCCCGGCAGGCCCGCGCCCGCGATGAGGTCCGCGTCGTCGCAACCGCGCTGTCCCGGCTGTCTGGCGACATCCTGTCGCGCGCCGACATCCAGGGCGGCCTGGCCACGCTGCAGATCGCGGTGAGCGCGGGCGATGCGCCGGCTGCGGCCCAGGGCGTGGACTCGCGCTGGACCATGGCCACCACGGCATCCGGCGTCGGGCTCCTGAACGACCACCTGATGTCGAACGCGATCGGGTACCCGGCGCAGGGAACCGAACAGGGCGCCGAGCTGCCCGCCGGCGTCAGGGGCTGGCATGGCCCATACATCGACCGCCCGATTGGTGCGGACCCGTGGGGCCGCCGGTACGCGGTGCGGTTCGGACGCGGCCTCTCGGCCACCGTCGTTCTCTCCGCCGGCCCCGACGGCATCGTCAACACCGTCGATGGCCCGAACGGCCTGGTCCCTGGTGGCGACGACATCATCTCGGTGGTGTCGGGACGGTAGGAACTAGAGGCTAGAGGCTAGAGGCTAGAGGCTAGAGGCTAGAGGCTAGAGGCTAGAGGCTAGGAGAGACACAAAGGGGGCCGCCCGGGTTTCACACCGGGGCGGCCTCGTGCTTCTTGGGAAGACCAGAAGCAGGAGGCAAGAAGCAGATTCGTCAGTAGACCGCAGACAGCAGGCGGTAAACGGTGGGCGGCAGGCAGCCATTGAAACGGGCCCGACTGGCAGATGCCGGTCGGGCCCGTTGCGTGTCTCCCCTAGCCTCTAGCCTCTAGCCTCTAGCCTCTAGCCTCCGTGCGGCGCAGCCGCCATCGCCGCCGGCTGTTCGTCGAGGGTGTCGCCGCCATCGAAGTCTGCGTCCGGGGCGCCATCGCGGCGCTGGATCAGGTGGTCGAGGTTGTGGCGCTCGATCAGCCGGTACAGTCTCCGCCGGCTCAGACCCAGGGCCCGGGCGGCCAGGCTCTTGTTGCCGTGGAACTGCTCGAGGGTACGCACGATGTGGTCACGCTCGACGGCGCTCAGGAACTCTGATCCGCCCGCACCCGCAGGGCCCGACACGTCCCCGCCCGGCGCCGCCGGTCTCGGGCCCGGCGCGGTGCCCCGCGCGCCGGAGACGACGGCTCCCGGTGAGGGCTGGGACGGCTGGTCCATCATGACGCAGGTCAGATCGCGCTCGGTGATCCACTGCCCCTCGGCCAGCATGCAGGCGCGTTCAATGGTATTCCTCAGCTCGCGCACGTTGCCATCCCAGCGGCCGTCCCTCAGCATACGCTCGGCGCCCGGCGTCACGCCTTCGATCGCCTTGCGGAAGTTGGTCGCAAACTGCTGCCGGAACGCCGCCACGAGGTACGGGACGTCTTCACGCCGGTCCCGCAGCGGCGGCACCCGGAGTTCTACCACGTTGAGCCGGTAGAACAGGTCGCTCCGGAAGTTGCCGGCCGCGCACTCGGCTCGCAGGTCGCGATTCGTGGCGGCGAGGATGTGCACATCGACCCGCCGTGGCTCCAGCGCTCCGACACGCTGCACCTCGCCCGTCTCCAGGACGCGGAGGAGCTTCGCCTGGACGGGCATCGGCAGTTCGCCAATCTCGTCGAGGAACAACGTCCCGCCGTCGGCGTGCTCGAAGAGCCCGGCCTTCGAGTCGGTGGCGCCGGTGAACGCGCCTCGCATGTGGCCGAACAGCTCGCTCTCGAAGAGCGTGGGCACGACCGCCGAACAGTTCACCGTCACGAAGCGGCGCGTGTGGCGGGGACCCATGGCGTGAAGCGCGCGGGCCACGAGTTCCTTGCCCGAACCGGTCTCGCCGGTGATCAGCGCGACGCGCGCGTGAGGCGCCAGACGCCGGAGCAGGCTGAACAGGTCCTCCATCACAGGACTGCGCCCGACCATGCCGTGGAATTCCAGGCGCCGCGCGACTCCCGTTTCGTACTCGGCCAGCCGGCGCCGCCGGTCGGTCTGCTCGCGCACGGTGGCAAACAACGCCGTCAGCCGGTCATAGTCGATGGGCTTGCTCAGGTAGTCCATGGCGCCGAGCTTGATCGCCTCCACCGCGGTGTCGACCGCTGCGAAGCCCGTCATGAGCACGACGGCACAGTCCGGGGCGACCTCGCGCACCTGGCGCAGCACCTCGAGGCCGTTGACGTCCGGCATACGTACGTCAACCAGGGCCATGTCTGCCTGCCGGTGTCGCAGCGTCTCGAGCGCCGCCCGGCCGCCGTTGCAGCGGACGACCTCGAAGCCATGTTTGCCCGCGAACCGTCCCAGGATGTCCAGGATCGACGGTTCGTCATCCACAACCAAGAGCAAAGGTGATGTTGCGCTCATCGTCGCACCCACTCCGTTAGGCCGGAGCAGCGAGCTCCGACTGACCCCAGTGATTCGTGAACGGCCTGCAGCAGCGCCTCGGGACTGACGGGCTTCTGCAACAGGCGACCGCAGGACGGGCCGTCGGCTGGCGACACGTCCGACAAGTCGTGATACCCCGACATGAAGATGATCGGCAGCATCGGGTGCCGTTCGCGCATGACGCGCGCGAACTCGACGCCGTTCGTATCCGGCATGATGACGTCGGTGAGCAGGAGGTCCGGCCGCCGCCCGAAGGCCTCGAGCGACTCGAGCGCCTCCCGGGCGCTGCCGCCCGCCACGACGTTGTACCCGCTGCGTGACAGCACCCGGCAGACGAGGTCCCGGATGGTGGCGTCGTCTTCGGCGACCAGGATCGACGCCGAGGACGACGCGTGTTCCATCCGTGGCGACGGCATCACGCTCTCGACGGCGGCTGGCGCCTCCTCTTCAGGCAGGTACACGGTGAAGATCGATCCGGCACCAACCTCGCTGCGAGCGGCGATATACCCCCCGCTCTGCTTGACGATGCCGTACACCATCGAGAGCCCGAGGCCCGTCCCCTTGCCCTGGGGTTTCGTCGTGAAGAACGGCTCGAAGATTCGCGCCAGCACCTCGGGCGGCATCCCGGTGCCGGTGTCTCGCACTTCCACGGCGACAAACTGCCCCTGGGCCGCGCCCGGGTGCGCCCGCACGAAGTCGTCGTCGAGGGTCTCCGTCCGGGTCGAGACCGTGAGGGCACCGCCGCCGGGCATGGCATCCGACGCGTTGATCACCAGGTTGATCAGCACCTGCTCGACCTGCCCGATGTCGGCCCTGACGTACATCGGGCGATCGGCCTGCACGATGGACAGCGCGATGTCTTCACGAATCACCCGCCGCAACATCTTGTCGAGGCCGGCGACGGGGCCACGCACGTCGAAGGTGGCGGGCTTCAGGATCTGTTTCCGGCTGAAGGCCAGCAACTGTCTGGTCAGGGACGACGCGCGCACGCCGGCCGAGCGGATTTCCTGGATGTCGGCGTGATTGGGATCCTCCGCCGGAATCTGCTCGAGCAGAATCTCGCAGTACCCGAGGATGGCCGTCATCAGGTTGTTGAAGTCGTGGGCAATGCCGCCCGCCAGCTGGCCGATGGCTTCCATCTTCTGCGCCTGGCGGAACTGCGCCTCGAGGGTCCGCTGGGCGCTGATGTCCCGCTTGACGGCAACGAAGTGGGCCACGGCACCGTCCCGGTCCCGCACCGGCGTGATGGACATCTGCTCGGCGTACACCCGCCCGTCCTTGCGCCGGTTCTCCAGTTCGCCCATCCAGACGTCACCGTCGAGAATCGTGCGCCACATGTCACCGTAGAACGTATCGTCATGCGCGCCGGACTTCAGGACGTTCGGCTTCCGGCCCCGGACCTCCTCCAGCGTGTACCCGGTCATCGTCGTGAAGGACGGGTTCGCCCACTCGATGACGCCGCCGGGATCCGTGATGACAATGGCATCGACCGCCGCTTCCAGCGCCGAGGCCAGCAGGCGCAGTTGTTGCTGGGCGGCCAGTTCGTCGGTGACGTTGCGGGCCATGCCCTGCATGACGTACTCGCCGGCAGCGTCTTCCTGGACGCGCACCGTCAGATCGACCCAGATCGTGTCGCCGTCCACGCGGCGCAGGCGGACGGTGCGGCCGCGAACATCGCCGGTGCGGCGCAACGCCTCGATCAGATCCTGGCGCTCGCCCGGATCCACGTACAGCGCGGACGCCGACTGTCCGACGGCGGCGGCCGGGGACGGCCAGCCGAGCAACGCGGCGAATGCCTGGTTGGCATCGACGATGGTGCCGTCGAAGGTCGAACGATAGACCGCAATCGGCAGGTGTTCGAAGAGCGAGCGGTACCGCAGTTCCGCTTGCCGCGTGGCGAGGCGGTCGGCACGGCTCTGGAGGGCTCCGCGGATCGCACCGGGCAGCCGCAGCACGTGCGAAGGCGACTTGAGGATGTAGTCGGACGCGCCGAGTTTCATCGCTTCCACGGCCACGCCTTCGTCGCCGTTTCCGGTCACCATCAGCACCGCACACTCGGGCCACCGCGAGCGGGCCCGCCGTATCACGTCGAGGCCGTCTCCCCACGGCAGGCAGTAGTCGGTCACGACCAGGTGCGGTGCCGAGGTGCGCAACGCCCAGTCGAACGCCTCCGCGTCTCCGGCCTCCGTCACGAGGGCGCCGGGCACGGCCTGGCGGGTCGCCCGCTCCACTAGTTCGCGACCAGCTTGGACCCCGTCCACGATCAGGACGCTCGGCGTCTCACACATGTAGATGCCCCGTTGGCGACCCGGCTTTCGCCGACAGCCGCACGAGCACACGAGGGAGGTCGTCGGCGAGATCGGCTTTCGGGATGAACGCGTCGCAGCCGGCTTCGGCACTCCGGTGCCTGAAGGCCATGTCGTTCCGGCCCGCGATGGCGATGACCGGCACCGCCCCAGGCTGGCTCTTCATCCGACGGGCCGTTTCCACACCATCGAGGTCCGGCAGTCCCAGGTCCATCAGCACGACGTCCGGGTTGAGTCCAGCGGCCAGGGCAAGCCCCTCGTCGCCGCTGCGCGCCAGCCCCACAGGTTCGTGTCCCAGCTGTTTCAGCAGGAACCGGGCAGCCCGGAGAAACTCGGCGTTGTCGTCGACGACCAGAATCCGCATGGCGAACCTCGCACGCAGGCGTGGATGAACCGGGGCACGAGCACCTCGGGGACACCCCGGGGGACCGCGTCTCACGACTGGAAATCGGCCCCTGTCGTCGTTTCTTCAATGGGGGGAGCAATTTGGAGGGATTCGGGCTTCACACGGAGGCCCGGAGAGGTCGCAACCCCGGCTGCGGGAGCAGCCGGGGTCCGTGGCTGCCGTGCGGCTAGTCGGAGCGCCGCCGCTGGCCAATCACCACACGCCGGCCGTCGTAGGCCGGCGCCACGGTGCCATGGCTACGGATGTACTCCACCACGACGTCGAGCCGGCTGCGCCCGGTGTCCTTCTGCGGAAATCCCTTGAGCGCCACCATGGCGAAATACGAATTCGTCGCGCCCGTGTAGACGCGGTCGTCCTGCAAAGGCTGCCCGCCAATCGTCACCTCGGCCAGCACGCCATCGACCAGCCGATACCGCAGCCCCGAGGGATACGGAGCGTTGCGGGTAATCAACTGGCGAATCTGGGCCCCGGTCGCTTCAAAAAGGACCACCGTGTTGTTGAACGGGTCCAGCGTCACCATATCGCCCACCGTGATCGGGCCGGCGACCAGCGGGGCCCTGACGCCGCCGCCGTTCTCGAACTCGAATTCGACCTTGTAGGTCTCCCGGACGGCATCCGCCACGAGGTTGTAGGGGGCGTCGTCGTCGCCCCGGCTGCTGATGTCGGCGGCCGCGGTGCCGATGACGGCTCCGTAGCGCGCCGCAATCGGCTTCCAATACTTGTCGACCACCGCGGCGACGGCGGGGTCCTCAGGCATGTCGGCCGTAATCGGCAGCAACCGCGAGCGGTAGCGGACCACGCGCCACTGGCCGTTGGTGTTCCTGAGCCGCAGGTCGAGGCGTCCCAGTTCGCCGCCCCACTGGTGCGCCTGGGCGATCACGGTCCCGTTGACGCCGTCCGCGAGCAGATCTTCGGAGTGCCAGACGAACTGGCCCACCGGAATCCGTGTATGGGAATGACCGCCGAGAATCACGTCGATGCCCGGCACCTCGGCCGCCAGCTTCTCGTCGACATCCACGCCGCAGTGCGAGAGCAGGACGACGATATCGGCTTCGGCCCTGAGCTTGGGAACGAGCGCACGCGCCGTCTGCATCTCGTCGGCAATCGTCACGTGATCCCGGGCAGCGGGATACCCTTGCGTCGACCTGGTGATCAGGCCAAACAACGCCACACGGACACCGCCCACCTTCTCAATCCGGTACGGCGGCAGCAGCGGCGCGCCGGTCGCCTTGACCGTCGCATTCGCCAGGACCATCGGGTAGCCCGCTTTCGCCAGCAACTGCGGCACCCACTCGGGAGGCGCATTAAACTCGTGGTTGCCGAGCGTCCCGAACTGGTACCCCGCCGCGTTCATCGCGGCCAGGTCCGCTTCGCCCTTGTACTCCGACGAGAACGGCGTCCCATCGGTGAAGTCGCCGAGATCGACGAGCCACACCGTGCCACCCTGCTTCGCGACGTCGGCCCGGATCTTCGCGGCCAGCGCCGCCCGTCGGGCAATGCCGCCGATGTCCCGCCTGGCTGGCAGGTCCGCCAGTTCGGATCCCTCCGGCACAATGGTGGGATAACTGAACGGCAGCAGGTGCCCGTGCGTGTCGTTGGTGTGCAGGATGACCAGCGGCACATCGTGGGCGGGTGCCTGGGCCTGGACGGCGGGGCCGGCGGATGCCAGCACCATGGCAGACAGGAGCGCGAAGAGCCAGAAACGACGGGTCACCATGAGTCCTCCACCTGCAGTCAGTCTATCTCCGATGCCGGCAACGCCCCTACTGCGGCACCTGCGCCAGCAACTCCGCCAGATACGCCTTCCACAGCGGCGCCACGGTGTGGCTGCCGTGTCCCCGGGTCCGGTCGCTCAGGGGCATCACGACGGCCCGGCCCCGCGGCACGCGTGGAGTCAGGCGCTCGAGGATCCCGAGTTCGGGCGGATTCACGAGGTCGTCGGCAAAGTTCACGGCCAGCAGGGGCGCCTTGATCGTGGCCAGGCCAGGTTCCGGATCGTAGTCCCAGGACGCCTGGATCGCGTACAGCACGTCGTTGGCGTCGGCCGTCTTCACGAGGTTGTCGACGTACGTGTCCAGCCACGTGTCGGCCGCGGCCATCGTGGGCGCTTCGGCCTGCCGCAGGACGGGGTTGCTGCTGACGAACGCCAGCATACCCGCGGCCGTGCGAAGCCCCCTGGGCTGGCTCGAGTAGTTGCCGTTCTGCCACTCCGGATCCACCCGGATGGCATCCATGGCGATCTTCCGCCACATCCGGTTGCGGCCCGAAATGGCGGAGGGCAGGCTCGCCAGCGGCATCAGCGCATCCATGAAGTCCGGGTACATCTGCCCCCACATCCACGCATGCATGCCGCCCATCGACGTCCCGATCACGAGCCGCAGGTGCGACACGCCCAGGCCGTCGGTCAGCAGGCGGTACTGCGCCTGCACCATGTCGCGGTATCCGTAGCGCGGGAACGCGGCGCGCAGCCCTGAACTCGGACGGGTCGACTGCCCGTGTCCGAGGTTGTCGGGAATGACGATGAAATGCGTCGCCGCGTCGAGCAGCTGTAAGGGGCCGAACAACTCGCCGGCGAAATCCGGGCGGATGAACTGCGCCCCGCTCCCGGTCGTGCCGTGCAGCACCAGCACGACGTTCCGGATCCGGCCCTGCGGGTCGCGGCGCGGCTGGCCGATGGTCCGGTAGTGAATCGTGACAGCCGGCAGGGTCTCGCCGGTCGAGAACGCGAAGTTCCTGATCGTGAAGTCGCCTTGTTGTGGAGCAGGATAGTCGGCCGCGAAACCCGTTGCGGCCGCCGCCACGATCCACACCGCCATCAGCATCGCCACACGTATGGACTTCATCATGCTCCTCGCTCCGGTTCAGCCGGCACGCGCCCGGCCGTTCCCGTGGCCGGCCAGTACAGCGTACGCGCCGTGACCTCGCTCCGATCCAGGCCGGACGCGAGTTCCAGGCGCTTCACAATCGCAGGCAGTTCCAGGGTCACGCGCCACTCGTCCGACCGGCCGCCGGTCGCCACGGCCCGCTCGGCCCAGCGTGCCATCCACGGCGCCGTCGTCCGGGCAATCGGCTCGACGACCAGCAACGCCGTACCGGCCGCCACACGTTCCATCAGCGCGGCCAGCACCGTTTCACGCCGTGCATTCTCGAGTTCGTTGAGCGCGTACCCGGCCGCAATGGCGTCGGGCGGACGCCGGAGATCGAGCTGAGTGATGTCGGCGCGCCGGGCGCTGCCGTCCACGCCGAGTTCGCGGTACGTCCAGCGCGCCTCGTCCACCGCCCAGGGGTGGACATCGAGTCCCAGGACGCTGCCCGGCCCATCACTGGCCATAGCCCAGGCTGCACCGACGACTCCCGTGCCGCACCCGAGATCCACGATGCGGCGCGGTCCCGGGCTCGCGGCCCCCAGCGCCGTCACGATGTGCCGCGTCAGCAGGAAGTGCACGGGTCCGTAGAACAAAGCGAACGCCGCCCGCTTGCCCGCGCCGTCGAGGGCGGCCCCGCGGCCCAGGCGCCCGCGCCGCTCGACGTAGGCCGACGACAACGCGCGCAACGCGCGGCCCACCTCAGCCGGGCGGAGGTCCGCGAGGTGGCGGGCCTCGAGAGCGGCCAGCCAGGCGTCAACGCGCGGGTCCTGTGCCGGGGCGTGGGGAAGCACGACAGTCAGTCTACCCCGGGCCATCGGCGATCGGCCATCGGCCATCGGCTTTCGGTACGTGGCCCCTTGCCCCCTGCCCCTTGCCCCTGTCCCTACCCATGCCCCGCTTGTCCGCCATAGCCCGAAGGGCGACGGCGGATGCCCCATGCCCATGTCCCGAGCCCCGGCTCCTTGCGCTTCCTCCGGCCTTCTGGTCCAATACGCGCGTGGCTGTCCTGCCCGCCCTCACGAGCTGATCATGCACACACGCGGTTCCGCGCTCGTCGTCCAGGCGCTCGAAGATGCGGGAGCGCGTTTCGCGTTCGGCATCCCGGGCACCCACAACATCGAACTCTACGACGCGCTCGCCCAGTCCGGGCACGTGTCGGCCATTCTCGTCACCGACGAGCAGAGCGCGGGGTTCATGGCCGACGGCGTTTCGCGGTCGTCCCCAAGCGTCGGCGTCGTCAATCTCGTGCCCGGGGCCGGGGTGACCCACGCGTTGTCGGGCATCGCGGAGGCGCTGCTGGACGGCATTCCCATGGTCGTGCTGGCGTGCGGCATCCGGCGCGACAGCGGGCGCGCGTACCAGCTGCACGACATCGATCAGGCGGCGCTGCTGCGCCCGGTCACGAAGGCCGTGATCACACCCGCCTCGCCCGACGACCTCTACGGCGCGGTCAGGCAGGCCTTCTCCCTCGCCCTGAGCGGCACGCCCGGTCCGGTGGCCGTGGAGGTGCCGGCGGACTTCTACCTCCTGACACACGACGTCTCGGACCCGCGTGAACCGGCACCAGCTCCCCCGGTCCCACCGCCGGATCACGCCACTGTCGCAGCGGCGGCGGCGGTGCTCCGCGCCGCCAGCCGCCCGGTGATCTATGCCGGCTACGGCGCCCGGTACGCCGGCGACCGTCTGGTTGCCCTGGCGGAACGCCTCGGCGCGCCGGTGGCCACCACCATCCAGGGCAAGGGTGTGTTCCCGGAACGGCATCCGCTGTGGGTGTGGAACGGCCTCGGCCGTTCGGCTCCGTCGTTCGCCCGCGAAATCGGTGACACCTGTGACGCGATGCTCGCGATCGGATGTCGCTTCAGTGAAGTCGGCACGGGCAGTTGGGGTTTCACGCCACCGCCGGCGTTGATCCATGTCGACATCAACCCCGATGTCTTCGGCCGCAACTTCCCCGCCCGCATGGCCATCGAGTCGGATGCGGGCGCGTTCGTGGACGCGTTGCTCGAGGCGCTTGGACCATCGCGGGAGTGGGGCGACAGGACGGAACACATCGCGGTGGGCCACGCCGCCGTGCAGGAGACCTGGCGGCGAACGCGCAGCGACGGCCGCGTGACGCCCGCCTGGCTGTTCGCGGTGCTGCAGCGCCTGGCGCGTGACGCTATCTTCACCACCGACAGCGGGAACGGCACGTTCCTGGCCATGGAACACCTGCGCCTGGACAGTCCCGGCCGGTTCCTGGCGCCGGTGGACTATTCGTGCATGGGCTACGCCGTGCCCGCAGCCATCGGGGCGAAACTGGCAAACCCCGATCGGGACGTCATCGCGATCGCCGGAGACGGCGCGCTGCTCATGACGGGCCTCGAAACACTGACGGCTGCGGCCTACGAAGCGGCGCCCGTGATCTGCGTGCTGCGCGACGGTGAACTGGCCCAGATCGCGCAGTTCCAGCGCACGGCCCTGGCCGGGGCATCAAACAGCGTGCTGCCCCCGTACTCCGTGGAAGGACTGGCGGACGCCGTCAACGCGGCGTACCTCCCGTGTGCGCAGGACGCCCGTCTCGAGTCGGTGCTGACCGACGCGCTGGCGATCAGCCGGACAGGGCGCCCGGTCTTCGTCGAGGTGGCCATCGACTACTCGCACAAGACATACTTCACGAAGGGCGTCGTGGCCACCAACTTCTGGCGCCTGCCTGCGCTCGAACGGTTTCGGATGCTTGGCCGCGCCGTGGGAAGGCATGTCCAGAGGCGGCTGGAACCCGATTGGTAATCGGCTTTCGGCTTTCGGCTTTCGGCTTGCGGCACGTAGCCAGCAGGCTGACCACCTTGGTCTACTGACTACTGACTACTTCTTGCTTCTGACTCTATGCACCTCCCCGATGGCTTCCTGAGCGCCGGCGTCGTCACCGCCACATGGGCCGCGGCCGGAGCCGGCCTTGCCACGGCGCTTCGGGCCGAGCGGCGGGATCCGCAGCCGATCCCCGCCGGAATCCTGGGCGCTGCGGCGGCGTTCGTCTTCGCCGCTCAGATGGTCAACGTACCCGTCGCCCCGGCCACGAGCGGCCACCTGGTGGGCGCCGCACTGGTGGCGGTGCTCATGGGCCCGTGGCGCGGCCTGATCGTCATGAGCGTGGTCCTGGCCGTGCAGGCCCTGCTCTTCCAGGACGGTGGCCTTTCCGCGCTGGGCGCGAACATCACCGACATGGGCCTGGGCGGCGTGTTCGCCGGCTATGCGGTCGCGGCGGCCGTCACGCGAGGCGCGCGGAGTCCGCGGGGGTACGTGATCGGCGGCGTGCTGGGAGCCTTTGCGGCCACGCTGGTGGCAGCGGCCCTGACGGCCGTCTGGCTCGGTCTCTCCAACCTGTATCCCCTGAGCGGCATCCTGCCGGTCATGCTCGTGACGCACGTGTTCATCGGCCTGCTGGAAGCCGCACTGACGGGGGCCGTGCTCGTGACGCTCGTGCGGTGGCGCCCGGATCTCGTCCGCGGTGTGTCGACCGGCGGTCGCATCGCGCACCCGGCCGCGGCGGCCGGCGGCGTACTGGGCATCGCGGTGGTCGGGGCCGCGTTGATCTCGCCGTTTGCCTCGAGCCTTCCGGACGGCCTGGAACACGCCGCCGAGACGCTCGGCTTCGCCGACCGGGCGACCGCGCCCTGGGCGGCCCCGTTTCCGGACTATGTCCTGCCGCTCGTGGACTCGGCCGCGGCGGCGACGGCCGCTGCCGGGATCGTGGGCACGTGCGCGGCGGCGGTGATCGGCTGGGCCATCAGCCGCGGCCTGCGCACCACGCGGCAGGACGCGCATGAGTAACCGTCCGGGCGCGGTCCTCGGGTCGGGCATCGCCGCCATCCTGATCGCCGCACTGTCGCCAGCCGGTCTGACCGGCGCGACCATCCCGCCGTGGGCCTGGGTGGTGTGGGCCATGGCCCTCGCGGGCGCGATCACCGTGTCGATGTGGGCGGGTTGCACGTTCGCGGGCACCCTGCGGCGTCTGGCGTGGCTGCTTCCGGTCGTCGCCGTGTTCGTGGTGCCGGCTGCCTGGCTCGCCCCGTACGGTTCGAGAGGCGTGGTTGCCGCCGCTCTTCTGTTGCGCGCGTGGAGCGCCGCATCACTGGGGTCGGCCATCGCGACGGCGCTCGGCCCCAGCGGCCTGGCCCGGGCCGTCCGTCAACTCGGCGTCCCGGAACGGCTGGCGGATGTCTTCGAGGCCACGTTGTCCAGCCTCGCGATCGTCCTGCGCCAGGTCCAGAGCATGCTGCGGGCCCGGGAAGCCCGACGCCCGAGTACCGGCGCGTGGAGCGCCGTGGCCGTGTCGCCCGTCGAGACGGTCCGCGGATTCGGCCGCCTGGTCGCGGCGCTGCTGCTCCGATCGCTGGAGCGCGCGGAGGCGGTGGAACAGGCCCGGCGCGCCCGCGGGGGAGCGCTGTGAGGCAGCAGGCTGTCGGCGCCACGGTCGAGTCCCTGAGCTACCACTACCCGGACGGGTCGCCGGCACTGAACGGCGTGTCCCTCACATTCGAACCGGGCGAACGCGTGGCCCTGCTCGGTCCCAACGGTGCCGGCAAGTCAACGTTGCTGCTCCATCTGGCGGGACTCCTGCCCGAACGTCGGCGGTACCTGCACACGCATGGCCCCGGCACCCAGACGCACGGGCACAGCGGCCCCGGCCGGATCCGGGTCGACGGCACCGAACTGACCGAAGCCACAATCGGCCGCATCCGAGATCTGGTCGGCATCGTGTTTCAGGATCCGGACGATCAGCTGTTCGGCCTCACCGTGGGCGAAGACGTCGGGTACGGCCCCCGGGCGCGCCGCTGGCCGGCCGACGAGATCCAGCAGGCCGTGCGCGAAGCCCTGGCAGAGGTCGGCCTCGGCGGACACGAACACCGTTCGCCCCATCACCTGTCGACCGGCGAAAAACGCCGGGTGTGCCTGGCCGGCGTCCTGGTCTGCCGTCCTGGCTTGCTCCTGCTCGACGAACCCTCGTCCGGGCTCGACCCCCGCGGGCGGCGCGGCCTCGCCGAGCTGCTGGGCCGCCTCGACGCAACGCAGATCCTGGCGACCCACGACCTCACGCTCGTCGAACGGCTCTGTTCCCGCGGCATTGTCATCGACGGCGGGATGGTCGCGGCAGACGGACCGGTCTCGGATATCCTCGCAGACGAGGCGCTGCTCTTGCGCCACGGCCTCGCCTAGCTCAGGACGCCGGCCGGAACGGGGGCCCAAGACCGCGCTTGACACGCCGGGCAACTCCGGCGAAGGATGCGACGCAGGACATTGCATGCACGAACTGGTCACGCTCGACATGATTCGCGAAGCCGCCGGACGTATCCGGAGCCTCGCCCGTGTCACCCCGCTGCTTGAAACGGACGGCGGCACATCGGCCGCCAGGCCGCTGTGGCTGAAGTGCGAGAACCTGCAGCGCAGCGGCGCGTTCAAGATTCGCGGCGCCGCGAACATGCTGCTGCAGCTGCCGGAGGCCGACCGGGCCCGTGGCGTGGTGACCTACTCGTCAGGCAATCACGGTCTGGCCCTGGCGCTCGCGGCCCGCACTGTCGGCTGCCCGGCCGTCATCGTGATGCCGGCGGCTGCCCCGGCGGTCAAGGTGGACGGTGCGCGCCGGATGGGCGCCGAGATCGTGTTCGAAGGCACCACCACCACACAGCGCAAGGCGCGCGCCGAAGCGGAGGCGGCCGCCCGCGGCCTGACAATCGTCCCGCCGTTCGACCATCCGTTGATCATCGCCGGGCAGGGAACGATCGGGCTCGAACTGCTCGAGCAGTGCCCGAACGTCGCCGCGGTCGTGGTGCCCACGAGCGGCGGCGGCCTGATCTCGGGCGTGGCCGCGGTCCTCAAGCGCCTGAATCCCTCGATCCGTGTCGTCGGCGTCGAACCGTCCGTCACGCCGCGCATGACACGATCACTCGAGGCCGGGACCCCAGTCACGGTCAGCGCCGGGCACAGCATCGCCGACGGCCTGCTGGCCGTCCGGCCGGGCGACCTGACGCTGGCGCACATGCTGGCCTGCGTCGACGAAATCGTCACGGTCGACGACGACGCGATCGCCGGCCAGGTACGGTGGCTGTTCGAGACAGCCCACCTGGTGGTCGAACCCAGCGGCGCCGCGTCCACCGCGGCCGTCCGCACGAACGCCCCGACCACGTGGACCCGCGACGGCCGGACATTCAGAGACATCGACGGACCGGTGGTGGCGGTCGTCAGCGGCGGCAACGTCGAAGCCGGCGCGTACGCGAAGTACATTGGGGGATAGGGGCAAGGGACAAGGGACAAGGGGCAAGGGGCAAGGGGCAAGGGGCCATCCTCTGTCTTCTGCCTTTCCCTAGCCCCTAGCCCCTAGTCCCTAGTTGGAGGACCAGCATGCGCAACAGAGAATCGTTGCTCGACCGTTTTGTCCGCTACGTGAAGATCGACACACAATCATCCGACTCGTCCACGACGTACCCGTCGACCGAAAAGCAGAAGGACCTGTTGCGCGTACTCGTGGACGATCTCAAAGCCGCCGGGCTTGCAGACGCCGTGATGGACGAGTGGGGCTACGTGATGGCCACGCTGCCGTCGAACGTGCCGCACCGGCATCCGGCGTACCGCAAGGTCCCGACCATCGGCCTTATCGCTCACGTCGATACCTACTTCGGCGTCACGGGCGCGAACGTCCAGCCCCAGGTCCACCGCAACTACGACGGCCGGGACCTCCCCCTGCCCGGCGACCCGTCCCAGGTGATCCGGGTGGCTGACGAACCGGAACTGGCAGCGTGCAAGGGCCTGACGATTGTGACGACAGACGGCACCACGCTGCTCGGCGCGGACGACAAGGCCGGCATCGCCGTCATCCTGGAGGCGCTCTGGCACCTGAAGGAGCATCCGAAACGCCTGCACGGCCCGATCCGTGTCGGTTTCACACCGGACGAAGAAGTCGGCCGCGGCACCGAGCACTTCGACGTCAAGGCGTTCGCCGCGGACGTCGCCTACACGATCGACGGCTCGGGCCTGGGTTCCCTGGAAACTGAGACGTTCTGCGCCGATACGGCGGTCGTGACGGTCACCGGGGCGGATGTCCATCCCGGTTACGCCAAGAACAAGATGGTCAACGCGATCCGAGTGGTCACGGCGCTGCTGCACGCGCTGCCGCAGCACCGGACGCCTGAGACCACGGAAGGCCGCGAGAGTTTCCTGCACCCCATTTCGCTGGCGGGCGATACCTCGGAGGCCAGGACCTCGATGCTCGTGCGCGCGTTCACGGAGGAGGGCCTGCGAGAACTGGAGGACCTTCTGCGAGACACCGCCGTCTTCATGGAGAAGCGGTACCCCGGCGCTCGCATCGTCGTCGAGATCAAGCCGTCCTACCGGAACATGAAGTACAAGCTCGACGAGGTCCCGCACGTCGTCGAGTACGCCGAAGAGGCCGTCAGGCGGACCGGCATCACGCCCAGCCGGCCACCGGTTCGCGGGGGCACGGACGGATCGCGGCTCTCGTTCATGGGCCTGCCCACACCGAACATCTTCAACGGTTCGATGAACTTCCACGGCAAGAAGGAGTGGGTGCCCGTCGAATGGATGGAGAAGTCCGTCGAGACGGTCGTCAATCTGCTGGAGATCTGGGTGGAACGCAGCGGCCTCCGGAGCTCAGCTCCGGGATCCGCCTAACGACGTTTCACGACGCCCGAAACGTCGGTCACGGCTGGGCTCAGGAGGACGATGTGCGCGGCGGAGCGTGAGACGCCGCGAACGCCCAGCCCGTAGGTCATGAGGTCGGCACCGAGCGCCGTGCCGATCGTGCCGTCGTCCACGGTGCTGACGAGATACAGCTGCTTGGGTCGGAGCCTGACCGGGCGAATCTGGGTCTCCTCGACGCCGCTGTCCTTCTGGTACGCGTAGAGCACCGAGCGGTCAGACACCGCCGACGTCGTCTGGATCGCATCCCATCCGTGGCCCTGCACCCCGGCCTGGGGCGTCAACAGTGCCATCGACCCGGTGCGCAGCACATCGCGGAGCGTCTTGTAGGTGGCGATCTCCTGCGTCAGCAGCGCGACGGTGTCGTCATCGAGTTCTCTGGCGCGGAAGGACAGACCGAGCATGCCGGGCATCCGGCTCCGCGCGTAGAGTTGCAGGTCGGGCGCGTGAACGACGGGCTCCTCGGGGCCGGCCATCAGGAACGACAGGAGGTAGGCCGGCGGGAAGATCTGGGAGAGACCCTCGAGGTTGTGCCGCACGTGAGCGGATGGAGCCGACTGGTCATCCATCCAGGCCACATCGGTAAACTGCGCCATGCCGAAGTCCATGCGGTTGCCGCCACCGGAACAGTTCTCGATGGCCAGTTCCGGGAACCGCTCGCGCAGCGCCCCCAGCAGCGCATAGAGCCCCTGGACGTGCTTGAAGTTGCCGTCGTCCGGACCGTGGCCGTGCCCGGCCCGGTTGCAGTTTACCCACAGGTTGTTATCCCACTTGAGGTAGTCGGGGCGGTGCTGCTCGATGAACTTGACCAGTGTGTCAAACAGCCACTGCCGCGCTTCGGCGTCCGCGAGACAGATCTGGCCGGAGTAGGTATCGTCGGGGCTCAGGTTCGGGTCGTAGCGACCGTCGCGCGTCGCGAGCCAGCGCTCCGGGATGGCGCCGCGATCGAAAACCACGGACAGGTCGGTGCGCTCCGGCTCGACCCAGATGCCGAACTTCATGCCCAGACTGCGTGCTTCGTCGCCAAGCGCCGCGAGTCCTTTGGGGAACCGTTTCTCATCCACCTCCCAGAGTCCCAGCCCGGTCGTGAAGTCCCAGATATCCTGACCGCCCGGGTACCAGCCGGCATCGATGACGAACAACTCCGTGCCGAGCGCGGCGTTGGCCCGGAGTTCATTGAGCACGGTGTCTTCGTCGACGCGTGTGCCGTGGGCGAACCAGGTGTTGTAGGTCACCAGCGGGTCCCAGTCCCGGCCGCGGCGCAGCGTCTGCCGCAGGAACGGGCGCAGGCTCTCCGCCGCATCCGGTGCCGGACCAGCCGCCACACCGAAAAACAGGTGCGGGGTCTCGAGCGGGGCGTCCGACGTGACGGTGGTCACGGTCCCGGGCAGGCCGACGGAAACCCGGATCTGGCCCTCCTGACGGGTCAGGAACGCCCCCCAGGCGCCCGACCACATCAGGCCGACGTACAGCTTGTCCGGCCCCTGGTCGATCGCAAACCACGGCACCGTGAATTCGGACGATCGGCCCTGGGCGCCCAGATTGAGCTGGTCGCCCGGCTCGAGGTGCGCACGTTGCCGCGTGAACGATCCGCCGGCTTCCGGCGCCTGCAGCCCCGTCAGCCAGTCCACGTCACCGGCCGCGAGGACCACTTCCCAGAGGTTCAGGCCCTCCAGGGTCACCGGGCTGCCCATGGCCTCAATCGTGTTCCAGGTTTCGATTGTGGGCGTATTCGCACACGCGGCGTACCAACGTGTCACACGCACGCCGCTGGGTCGATGGACGTAGACAAACCCGAGGCGAGCGCCGCCGTCGGCCTCGAGCGGCACCACCTCGATGAACTCCCAGTCCTCGGAGGTTAGACCAAACCGGCCGGCATGTCGGCCAGGCGACACGAGGTGGTCGCTGCCGCCGCCGAGGTCGATGCGAGCGCCGGACCCCGGCAATTCGATACCCTCGACGGAAAAATTCGACTTCTGATCGAGGGCAATCGAAAGTGTGATTTGGTCGTTGCCGATCGTCCACAGGCGGTCCCCGGCGTCAGCCTGAATGCGGACGGCGCCCGTCGCGACCACCGACCGTGGGCCGGCCGCAAAGGTGCCGGGAATCCAGACCGCAAGGAAGCCGACGAGTACCGCAAGGCGTTGCAGGGTCATGGCTGAGGGGACGTTAAGCAAAACGCGCGCCGCCGAGCCGCCGCTCGATTCCCGGGTGAACGCACTCGACTACCACTCTGCTTAGACCGCGCTGTCCCCGGAATGTCACACTCACGAATGCAGGCCGAGTGTCATCGACCTTCGGATGTCCTCGGCCATCCGGTTCAGCTTGATATCCGTCCGGAAGCCGGTCGACTGAGCGGCCCCGACCATGATCGCGTAGGCCGCTTTGGCCGGCACGTCGAGTTGCTTGGCGAGGTCGAGAATCACTTCGCTCTCGGCGTCCATGAGCGCCCCGTCGGCCAGCGCGATGTCGGCCAGCCGGGAGAGGATGAAGGTTTTGTCCTCGAACCCGCCATCCTGGCGCACAGCCGCCACCAGGTCGGGAAGCTGGGCCACGACGGTGTTCCGGTCTGTGACGATCTCGGCCTCCGGTTCGTCGGTGAACCAGCGATGGAGGATCTGGACCAGGATCTTCACTTCTTCGTCGCTCACATCCCGGTCAGCACCCAGCAACTGGGCACCCGCCAGCGCGACGAGCCGCATGACCTGCTGCTGCAGGGGCAGGAACGGGTAACGCCGGGTCAGCTTGACGAGGTCGTCGACGCCCGACTCCAGATCGTCGTCGCTGAGCGCCTCGCCTTCGCCCGGGTATCCGGCACGCCGCGCCTTGGCCGACCGCGAGAACAACTCGGCGGCCTTGAGGCGGATGGGCAAGAGCGGGTGGGACGCAAACGTCTCCTGGATGAGTTCGGGGTGGCCCCGAATCTCGTCCATCTGGCTGATGAGCGCCTCGATATCCATGTTCAGGTTGCGCTCGCTCAGTCCGAACGTCACCCGCATGAGGGCCGTCGCGGCCGCCTTGAAGTCGCGACTCGCGAGCACGGCCACCCGGTCGGCGCTGATTTCGGCCTTCTTGCGCCACCGGAGGAACAGGCTCTCGCCAAGGGCCGGCAGCACGGTGATGGACGGGTTGGCCGCGTCAGTCGAAATCAGCGCCGACAGCCGGTTGTTCCCGAACAGGATGTGACCGAGTTCGTGTCCGAGGATGGACCGCAGTTCCGCATCCTCCAGGCGTTCGAGGGCGGCGGCCGTGATGCCGATGAGCGAGTACGTCCCGGCCTTGCGAACGTCGAGGATGGCGAAGGCGTTCATGTCCTGCGAGGGCAGGCAGAACACCTCGGCGAGGATATTCAGTTCGAGGGCCTCGCACACCTCGCCGAACAGGCGATAAATCCGGGGCGACAGGCGTTCACTGAGGCGGATGCCGTCCTTGATCAGCCGCTCGCGGATCCCGTGGTCCACCTGCCGGCGGTTCTCCTCGAACGCCTCGAGGTAATCCGCCACGCGGTACGACGTGAGCAACTCCTGCACGTCATCGGCATCGCCTCGGTATCGAACACCGCTCCAGTCGATCGGCATGACTCCTCCGTCCGCGGGGCTGCCCGGGAGCATGATAGCACCGGGTGAGCGGCACGCCCGCCGCAGCCGGGCGCCACGACGGTCGCAGCGCGGTCAGTCGATCACGAAGCTGTTCAGGTCACGGAAGATCTTCTCGAAACGCAGCAAGGCGACGTCGAGATCGGGCAGGGTCCCTCGGAGATCCGCCGTGTGCTCGAAGAGGTACGACGCCGGTCCGAAACTGTCGAACCGCGGCGCCCAGGGTGGCAGGGCCTTGAAGTGCGCTTCGACTCTGGCCACGAGCCTGCCAGCCTGATCCGGCAGTACGTCGTCGTCGTCCGACAACACGCCGGACTCCTCGAGGCTGTAACACCCCCGGACGAGCGCGCGGTACAGAGGGCGCCCGAGCAGGTCTTCGATCTGGGCGTCTTCCTGGACCGCATCGAGGTAGAGCGCCGGCCGGAGGATGCGCCCGAACTGCAGGACGCCCCGCTCCCAGAGTCCCTCGAGACGGCGCGGGTGGCTCATCAGGCCGTCGGTCAGGACGACGATCCGCTGCGACTCCGACGCGAAGAGCGTGGCAAACGGCGCGATGGCGTCGAGGCCACCGATCGGGACGAGGCTCCATTCGGGGTCCAGGTGCTCGCGTCCCTGCAGTTCCAGTTCCCGGGAGAACCACTTGAGGTAGAGAATGTCGCTCGGGCGGTCGACGAGCAGTGTCTGGGAGGCGACGACCGCCCGTTTGGCGACGTCGTAGGCCAGCGCGGCACGGATGGGAAACAGGGTGTCGGGATCGGCGCTGAGGAAACGGTCGCCGACCTTCGTGCCGAGCACCTGCTCGCCCGCCGAGGCATCTTCGACCGTTCGCACACCGTCGAGGTGCTCCGGGTCGATCATGAACGGCGTGTGTGTCGTGTAGACCACCTGATAGGCGGGGAGCAGCTGCTCGCGGATGAACCGCATCATGTCCATCTGGGCACGGGCATGCAGGCCGAGGCCCGGCTCGTCGAGCAGGATGATGTAGTCGCTGGTCTGATCGCGACGGAGGTGCGAGAGCCACACGAGGAACGAGAAGAACCAGATAAAGCCGCTGGACCGCTCGTCGAAACCAAGGGTCACGTTGTGCCGCCGGTTCCGGATCCGCATGCGGAGCACGTAGCCGGTGTTGAGGGGCGGCGGGTCGTGGGGACGGGCGGCGTCGCACCGGAATTCCACTTCGAGGGCGCGGTTCTGGCTCCAGTACTGGAGCACCTCGCGACTGACGCGCTGGGATGCCGCCTCGAGTTCGGCCACGAGATACTCGAACTGCTCGATGTCGTGGAGATCCTCGGGACTCATGTTGGCCATCTCGAGGAGCGCCAGGAACACGTTGTCGATCACCGTCAACTGCCCGGTCTCCTTACGCCGCAACAGTTCGTCGATCGACACCTCGGACGGCAGCCGGTGGTACTCGGCGAAATACAGGAACGTCGGCAGCCGCGGCGCCAGGACGGCCACGGCGCGTTCGTCGATCGCGCCGTGGGGGAAACGCTGCTGCACGTCGGCGAGCAACGCGGACTGGGCCGGCGTCGGGTTCTCGAGATGCTGGAGGATGCGCACGAGTTCGCCGAGCGTGGTCACGGCCCACAGGCTCTTCAGGTCCGCCGCATCGAGTTGGGCGCCCCGAACCAGATTCGCCACAATCCGGCGTTCGTCGATATCGACCTGCCAGCGCAGCCGGTTGTCGTATCCCTTGGTGATGACGACGCGCGGGCTGGCCAGGGCCTCTGGACCCAACACGCCGGCCAGGGCCTCGAGGTCGGGCGCTTCCAGCTGCCAGACGGTTGTGACCACACGGTCATTGACCCGGTTCCCGCGGTCCCGGTACCCCGTCCATCGCCGGCGCGGGTATTCGGTGTCGACGAACCGCCCGTCGGCGGGAATGATCGGGTTGACGCGGTACAAGGCCTTCAACAGGGCCGTTTTCCCCGATTCGTTCTTCCCGACCAGGGCGGTCAGGGACCGGGCGGTAAACTCGGTGGAGTCGTCGATACACTTGAAGTTCTCGACGCGGACAGTCTCGAGGATCATGCTGGCTCGGCGCTCCCAGGCCGCCCGCAAGATGTAGTCCGGGGGAGGGTTTTTGTCAAGGAATTCGGGTGGACTACAATGGGAGATCACGTTCGGAGGAATATGACGGTACAGCGACAACTCTGTGGCCTGGCCCTGGCGACGGCCTGTCTGGCGGCGTCCTCGGCGGCCTGTTCGGTCAAGACCATCGCGGTCAACAAAATCGGCGACGCCTTGTCGTCGGGCAGCAGTTCGTCGTTTGCCCGCGACGACGATCCCGAACTGGTGCGCGACGCCATCCCGTTTGCGCTCAAGACCATCGAGAGCCTGCTGGATCAGTCGCCCCGGCACAAGGGGCTGCTGCTGGCGGCGAGCAGCGGGTTCACGCAGTACGGGTTCGCGTTCATCCAGCAGGAAGCCGACTTCATCGAGTCCCAGGACCTGGACAAAGCCACGCAGATGCGGGTCCGGGCCAAGAAGCTGTATCTGCGCGCGGTCGAGTACGGGCTGCGGGGGCTTGACCTCGAGATCCCGGGATTCCGCAGCCGGCTGCTCACGGACCCGGACGCCGTCCTGGCGAAAGCCACGAAGAAACACGTCCCCCTGCTGTACTGGACCGGGGCGGCCTGGGCGGCCGCCTTCGCCGTCGATGTCACCGACTCGGAGTTGTCGATCCGGCAGAGCGCGATCGAGAAGATGATGCGGCGGGCGCTGGCCCTGGACGAGGCCTGGGAAAAGGGCACCCTGCACGACTTCTTCATTTCGTGGGAAGCCGGCCACGCGTCGGCCGGCGGGTCGATGGAGAAAGCACGGCAGCACGTCGCGCGGGCCATCGAGTTGTCGGGCGGCACGCGCCTGTCACCCTACGTCAGCCAGGCCGAGTCCATCGCAATTGCCGAGAACAACCGGAAAGAATTCGAATCGGCCCTGAACCAAGCCCTCGCGATCGACCTCAACAGGGCACCCGACCAGCGGCTCGCGAACGTGCTCAGCCAGCGACGCGCCCGGTGGCTGCTCGGCCGGGCCGACGACTTGTTCGTCGAATAGGCTAGAGGCTAGAGGCTAGAGGCTAGAGGGTAGAGGCTAGGGGCGGGGATGTCCCCTTTGAGACTGCGGACGGGCCGCTTTCTACCGTCTACTGTCTACTGACTACTGTCTACTGACAGTGGCTCTTGCGAAGACGTTGAGATACCTATGAAACAGAGATATTCGTTGCTCACATTGGCGTTGATTCTGGCGGTCACGACGGTGGCGCCGGCCTGGGCGCAGGCGCCCGTCACCATCAAGATGGCGACACTGGTTCCGGAGAATTCCGGTTGGTTTCTGGTCCTGAAGGATGTCGCGGACAAGTGGAACAAGGCGTCTGGCGGCAAGGTGCGCGTCATCCTCTACCCTGGCGGACGCCAGGGCGACGATCCGGACGTGGTGCGGAAGATGAATCTCGGGACGCTCAACGCCGGCGTGTTGACGTCGGTCGGCGTCGCCGAGATCGACAAGTCCGTGTACGCCCTCAGCATCCCGATGGCCTTCGATGACTACGACGAGCTGTACGGCGTGCTGGACAAGATGCGGCCGAGCCTCGAGGCGAAGATGGCCGCCAAGGGTTACGTGGTGCTGAACTGGGCCGACGGCGGCTGGGTCCACTTCTTCTCGAAGTCCCCCGTGCGGACGCCGGACGACGCCAAGAAGCTGAAGATGTTCAGCTGGGCCGGCGATCCGAAGACGACGGAAATCTGGAAGAGCGCCGGGTTCGACCCGCGCCCGGCACCGTCCACGGAACTAGTGACCGGCCTGCAGACTGGCCTGTTCGAGCTGCTGGGGGCACCGCCGCAGGTGGCGGTCATCACGCGGTACTACGAAACCACGAAGTTCATGACGGACCTCAAGTGGGGCATCCTGCTGGGAGCGACGGTCATCAAGAAAGACGTCTGGGAACGGATCCCGGCCGACCTGCGCCCCCAGTTGCTGCAGATCGCCCAGGACGCCGGCAAGAAACTGCAGGCGGACATCCGGGCCAGCGGCGAGCGGGACGTGGAGGCCATGAAGAAAGCCGGCCTGACGGTGGTCCCGGTGGACGCCAATGCCCGATTGCTCTGGAAGCAGGCCGCCGAAGCCACGTACTCGCGAGTGCGCGGCGAGGTGGTGCCGCCTGAAGCGTTCGACGAAGCCCTGAGGCTTCGCGACGAATACCGCAAGCAGCATCCCGCCCGCGCGGCGGCGCCCGCAAAGAAGTAGGCCGTGAAAATCCTCGGCATCGTCTTCAAGCGCACGGAGCAGACTATCCTGGTGGCGACCCTCGGGCTCGCCACCATCCTGCCCCTCATCGACGCCTTCGGAAGACCGCTTGGCGGGTTCCACATCCCCGCCAACGCCGACTACGTCCAGCAACTCACGCTGTGGCTCGCGTTCGTTGGCGGGATCGCGGCCACGAGCCAGGCCAAGCACCTGACGTTGTCGACGGCGGAGTTATTCGACGAAGGACCGGCCCGGCGCGTCTCGCGGCTGCTGGCCTATTCGGTCGCGGCCGCCGTCGTCGGCATCCTGGCGTACGCCAGCGCCCAGGTGGTGATGGCGAACCGGATCGAGCCCAAGATCCTGCCCATCGGCCTGCCCTCGTGGGTCAGCGAGATCATCATGCCGGTCTCCATGGGCGTGATGGCGATCCAGTTCGCGTGGCTGGCGTCCGAGCGGTGGTGGGGCCGGGCCGTGGCCCTGGCGGCCATTCCCGCGGCGTTCTCGCTGAGTCTGCTGTCGCCGGAGGCCGCGGTCAACATCTGGCCGCTGGCGTTCGTCGTGCTGGGCGCCGCGTTTTTCGGCGCGCCGGTGTTCGTGGCCATGGGCGGCATCGCACTCGTGATGTTCTTCTCGGAGAGCACGCCCGTCGCGGCGGTCTCTGCCGAGGTCTACCGGCTCATCGCCTCACCCACGCTGCCGGCAATCCCGCTCCTGACGGCGGCCGGCTACGTCCTGGCCGAAAGTGCGGCGGCCGAGCGGCTCGTGCGGTTCTTCCGCGCGGTGTTCGGCTGGATGCCTGGCGGCATTGCCGTGATGGTGGCGGCTGTCTGCGCGCTGTTCACCACCTTCACCGGCGGATCCGGCGTCACCATCATCGCCCTCGGCGGGCTCGTGTATCCGATCCTGCGCAAGGACGGGTACAGCGAGGGGTTCTCGCTGGGGCTCGTCACGGCCTCCGGGTCGCTCGGCCTGCTCTTTCCGCCGAGTCTCCCGGTCATCCTGTACAGCGTGGTCGCCAGTTCCCGCGAACAGTCCGTGCCGGCCGACCAGCTTTTCCTGGCGGGCCTGCTGCCCGGCTTGCTGCTGGTCGTCCTGACGGCGGGCTACGGCGTCCTGGTTGGCCGCCACATCAAGCGCGAGAGACTGCCCTTCTCAGTCAAGGAAGTCTTCGCCTCGGCGTGGGGCGCCAAGTGGGAGTTGATGCTCCCGGTGGTCATCGTCGCCCTGTTCGTCAGTGGCTTCGCGACGATGCTCGAGACCGCCGCGGCGGCCCTGGCCTACACCGTCATCGTGGAGTGCTTCATCACCCGCGACATCAAGATCTTCAGCCAGTTGCCCGAAGTGCTGCTGAAAGCCGCGGCCCTGATGGGGTCGGTCCTGACGCTGCTCGCCATCGCGATGGGCCTGACGAACTACCTGGTGGACGCGCAGATCCCCGATGCGATTCTCGCGTGGGTCAAGCTGCACATTCACTCGCAGGTGGTGTTCCTGCTGGCGCTCAATGCCCTGCTGCTCGTGCTGGGCAGCGTGCTCGAGATCTACTCGGCCATCATCATCCTGGCTCCGCTCATTGCGCCCATGGGCGCGGCGTTCGGCGTTGATCCCGTTCACCTCGGGGTGATCTTCCTGGCCAACCTGGAACTCGGGTTCCTCTTCCCGCCGGTGGGGCTGAACCTGTTCCTGTCGTCGTCGCGGTTCAACAAGCCGCTGACGAGCCTGTACCGGCACATCCTGCCGTTCCTGATCATCACCGGGGTTGGCGTGCTGCTGATCACGTACCTTCCGTGGATGTCGCTGGGCGTGCTGGAACTGCTGGGCAAACGCTAGGGACGAGGGACTAGGGGCTAGGGGCTAGGGAAAGGCAGGGGATGTCCCCAACCCCCAACCCCCAACCCCCAATCCCCAATCCCCAATCCCCAGTGAGAGGCGCCATGAATCTCGCACTTGTACCCGTCACGATCCCCGCCGACGCCAATGTCATCATCGGCCAGAGCCACTTCATCAAGACGGTCGAGGACCTTTACGAGATCGTCGTGACGAGCGTGCCGCAGGCCGCGTTCGGCCTGGCGTTCAACGAAGCGTCAGGAGCGTGCCTGACGCGGGTCGATGGCAACGACGCGGACCTGCGGGTGGCTGCGGCCGACTGCGCGACGGCAATCGGGGCCGGTCACACCTTTGTCCTGTTCCTGCGTAAGGCGTATCCCATCAACGTACTCAACCGGATTAAGGACTGCCCCGAAGTGTGCCGGGTCTTCTGCGCCACGGCGAACCCGCTGCAGGTCATCGTCGCCGAGTCCGAGCAGGGCCGCGGCATCCTGGGCGTCATCGATGGCGCGTCGCCGACGGGCGTCGAACAGGACGCCGACCGCGAATGGCGCGTCGGGTTCCTGAAGACAATCGGCTACAAACGCTGAGGGCGACTAGCGCAACGGCCGGAAGCCCTGCGTGGCCGCCTGGTCGTAGGCGGACGCGCGGTAGTCCAGGACCGCAGCCCTGCGCGTATCCCCGTACGACCGGGCCATCCCGGCGGCTTCACGCGCGGCGGCCGCCGCGTCACGCCACCGGAAGTTGGCCGCAAGCGCGACGGACCACACTTCGACTGCCCGCGGGTCACGGCGTCCGGTCGCTTGCACGACCCGCTCCGCCAGATCCAGCGCCCGCGGCGCGTTCCTGACACCCAGGTCCCGCGAACTGGCCAGCAGGGCGGCCAGGCGCAGCGCCACTTCGACATCCCCCGGCACCTGATCCAGGGCACGCGTGTAGTAGTCGGCCGCCCTGGCGTCTTCGCGACGCGCGGTGTACGCTTCGGCGGCAAACCGGAGCGCGTCCACATCGTCGGGGCGCAACGCCAACGCGGCCTCGAATTGTGCCAGGGCCTCGTCGGCCTTGCCCTGACGCAGAAGCGTCCCGCCCAGACGCACACGGGCCACGGGATCCGCCGGAGCCAGTTGCACCGCGGCGAGGAGGTGGGTCTCCGCCTCGGCCAACGTCCCGTCGGCCGCCAGGGCACTGCCCAGCGCCACGCGAGACCGCGCATCGGCAGGGCGCGCGTCGACGGCGGTCCGCCAGAGGCGCGTTTCGCTGCCATAGTCCAGGTTGCGCGCGCGGGTGGCGAGTCCCAGCCAGGCCACCGCCGCAAGGGTCGCTACGGCGGCCGCCACCGCCTTCACACGCGGCGGACCCGGGAACATGCGGACCAGCCAGTACGTGCCGCACACGACCACGGCGACGAGGGCCGCCAGCGGCAGGTACATCCGGTGTTCAGCTGCCACCTCGGTCACGATCGGCAGGACGCTGGACGTCGGCGCCAGCACCAGGAAGAACACGGCTCCGGCAAACCCCGCCGTGCGGCGCGTGATCACCGCTACGGCCGACGCGAGCACCGCGGCGGCCACGACCGCGAACGGCACCGCCGAGGTACCCCAGGTGGGCGTGAGGGGCCAGTCGTAGAGGAACACCAGCGGCGCGGGCACGAACGTCAGCCGCACGTAGTGCAGGATGATCGACGCCTGCGTGACCAGATAACGCCAGACGATGCCGGGGTCGAGGTTGATCGACGGACCGCGCGATTCGCCCGACACCAGCACCGCCGAGATCGCCCACGTCGCCGCGAGGGCAGCCAGCAGCCGGACCCGCGAACGGCCCCAGCCATCACGATGAAACACCGCATCCCACGCCGCAACGGCCAGCGGCGCGGTGACCATGACCTCCTTAATGGCCATCCCGCAGGCGCAGGCGGTCACGGCGAGGGCGGACCACCAGCGGCCACGCGGGCCTTCGGCTGCCCGAATCGCGCCGTAGAGCGTCAGCGCATACCACAGCGCGACGAGCGACTCGACCCGCTGCACAACATAGGTCACCGCCTCCGTCGTCAGCGGGTGCACGACCCAGATCGTGGCGGTCGCGACCGCGAGCCACGCAGCGGCATCGCCGAAGACGGGACGCAGCGTCGCGGTCAGCAGCGTGCGCCGGACGATACCGAAGACCAGCAGGGCCACGCACACGTGGATGGCGAGGTTGGCGAGGTGATATCCGCGGGCGTTCGCCAGGAAACGTTCGGTCTGCGCCGGGTCCCGCCCGTGGCGCGCCGGGGCGGGCCCCGCGCGCCCCCCCGCGGGCGGCCCCCGCGGGGTGTGGGGGCCGGGGAGGGTT